>CAWBWL010000009.1:0-299826 GCA_963792485.1 uncultured Alphaproteobacteria bacterium | reverse complement strand
GGCAACTGACGGGGGAGTCCACGGCTGAACAGGCAGCGGCGGGGCTTGATGCGCTGACGGATGCGGAGCGCGCTGCTTTTACCCGGCTCAATGCATCTTACGTCGAAAAGTTCGGCTTTCCCTTCATCATCGCCGTGAAAGGCAAGTCGAAGGCTGACATATTGACGGCGTTTGAGACGCGCATCAATAACAGCCGCGAGGCCGAGTTTGACGACGCCTGCCGTCAGGTCGAGCGGATTGCTTTCTTCCGGCTCAAAGACAAGTTTCCCGATAAATTCATAGGAATGCCGATGCAAACGCCCGACCCCACAGCTCCTTCCTTTGTGCGCAAAGCAATCAATCTCGCCTCCGCTAGCCTTGGCGCGAAGGCAATCTCGGCCACCGATGACTTCTTCGCCGCCGTGGACCGGATGCTGCAGGACGGGCCTGCGGTCTTCATCCCGGACAAATATGACGACAATGGCAAGTGGATGGATGGCTGGGGATCGCGGGGCCGGCGCGGGCCGGGGCATGATTTCGCCGTTGTGAAACTCGCCGTGCCGGGGCGGATACTCGGCTTTGACGTGGACACATCGCACTTCACCGGCAACTATCCGCCGGCAGTGTCGATTGAAGGTGCGAGAGTTCAAGGCGATCCTGACGCCAGCACCAAATGGACCGACATTCTTCAGCACAGTCCGATGGGACCGAGCGCGCATCATTATTTCGAGTGTGGTTCGCAAGAAATCTGGAGCCATGTGCGCATCCATATTTTCCCCGATGGCGGTGTGGCGCGGCTGCGGGTTTATGGCGAGCCGGAGTTTGATCGGAAGGCGGCTGGAGGCAAGGAGCTTGATCTCGCATCTTCGCTTCTGGGCGGGCGCGTGGTGGCGTTTTCCAACGCCCACTACGGCAATCTCAACGGCATGCTCGCGCCTGGCAAGGCGGAAAACATGGGCGGCGGCTGGGAGACAAGGCGGTTGCGCGAACCCGGCAATGACTGGTGCATCGTCAAGCTCGCCTCGCGCGGCAAGATCAGCCGCGTTATCGTCGACACGGCGCATTTCAAGGGCAACTTCCCGGAGAGCTGTTCCGTGCTTGGGGCGGACCTTGGGGACATTGGCGACAATCTTGAGAACATGATCGTCACATCCTCCATGTTCTGGACTGAACTCGTGGGGCGCAAAAAGCTCTCCGCCGATGCCGCGCATGAGTTCAAGGGACCGGACGTTGCCGATATCGGCGCGGTGACGCATTTGCGGCTGAATATTTTCCCCGATGGCGGCGTCTCGCGCTTTCGGGTCTTCGGCAAGGCGGTTTAGGTGCGCACGGTCAAGATTCAGCCGCTGACAAGGGCCGCCTTTGCGCCGTTTGGCGATGTGATCGGAACGGAGGGCGCGCATCATTTTCCGATCAATGGCGGCCAATGCGAGCGCTATCATGATCTCGCCAGGCTTGACGTGCGCGGCGAAAACGGGCGGCAGATTGTGTCGATCTTTGAAGCAAAGCCCTATGCGCTGCCGCTGACCCTCAAAATGGTCGAACGGCATCCGCTCGGGAGCCAAGCCTTCGTGCCGCTTGATGACCGTCCGTTTCTGGTCATCGTGGCGCCGGACGAGAATGGCGTTCCGGGAACGCCTCTCGCCTTCATGACCGCGCCGGGCGATGGCGTGAACTATACGGCGAATATTTGGCACGGCGTTGTCACGCCGGTGGCGCAAATGCAGCGTTTTGTGGTGATTGACCGCGCTGGCGACGGCAATAATCTGGAAGAGTTTTTCTTTTCCGAACCTTTTCTGATCGTAGCTTGACGGCTCGCCGTCCCTGTTGCCTAATCCGGGCAAAAGAATTGGGGAGTGAGAATGTTTGGAGTGCTCGAAGGAACCGGGTTTGAGGTGCTTGATCCGAGATTCAACGCCTGTTTTGTCGGGCATCAAAGGGTGGAGCGGCTGTGGACCGGGGCGCGCTGGCTGGAGGGTCCGGCCTATTTCGCCGCGGGGCGCTATCTGGTGTTTTCCGATATTCCCAACAACCGGATGATGCGCTTTGACGAGACGGACAATTCGGTTTCGGTCTTCCGCCAGCCATCCAGTAACAGCAATGGCAACACGGCCGACCGGCAGGGCAGACTTGTGACGTGCCAGCATCTGACCCGCAGCGTCACGCGCACCGAACATGATGGCTCGATCACCGTGATTGCTGAGCGTTTCGAGGGCAAGCGCTTCAACTCGCCCAATGATGCCGTGGTCAAATACGACGGCTCGATCTGGTTCACCGATCCGAGCTACGGCATATTGTCCGATTATGAGGGCGAGCGGGCCGAGCCGGAAATGGACTGCCATGTCTACCGGATCGATCCGCAGACCGGCTGCGTCTATCGCGTTGCAGATGATTTTGTAGAACCGAATGGCCTAGCATTTTCACCCGATGAAAAGCTGCTCTACATCGCCGACACGGGCGCGAGCCACATGCCGGGCGGGCCAGCGCATATTCGAAAGTTCGCAGTTTCTGACGATGGGAAGCTCTCCGGCGGCGAGGTGTTCGCCACCTGCACTGCCGGGCTTTTTGACGGTTTCCGCGTGGACCGCGACGGCCGGATATGGTCGAGCGCGGCGGACGGCGTGCATTGTTTTGATCCGGACGGAACGCTGATTGGCAAGGTGCATATTCCGGAACTGGTCTCGAACCTGTGCTTTGGCGGCCCCAAGCGCAACCGGCTTTATATTACGGCAAATCAGTCGCTTTATTCGGTAATGGTGGCGGTGAACGGTTGAGCGGCAGGTCACCGGGTGCTGGTGGAGAGAGGGATTGAACTGATGATGCGCGATATTGCCCTGCAGCTCGCGGCCACATGTCTTGGGCTCAATGCCGCCTTTGCCGGTGGCGACAATTCGATTATCGCCCGCAAGGCCTGCATGAAGGCGCAAGGCGCGGCCGTGAACGGGCTGTTCTTCCCGATGCTGCGCGGCGAAAAACCCTATGACAGCGCAGGCATTGACAGCGCTTTTGACAACATGACGCGCGCCTGCAAGGACTGGGCGCAGATCTGGCCAGAGGATTCAAAGACCGGCGAGGTGATGCAAACGGGCGCCAAGGCGGAAATCTGGTCCGACAGCGAAGGCTTTGCCAAAGTGAGCGCCGAAGCCGAAGCCGCGTTGACCGCCCTGGGCGCCACCAAAGACGAGGCAAGCTTCAAGGCCACTCTGCCCGCTGTTGGCGCGGCGTGTCAGGGGTGTCATGAGAAGTATCGGGTGAAGACAGAATAGGTGCGTCCTTCGAGACGCCGCCTGCGGCGGCTCCTCAGGATGAGGGAGGGAAGAGCTTTATGACTTCGCTAGTCTTCGCTTTGGCATATTTGAACTCTGGCCGGCGGAGCCCACCCATGTCCCTCATCCTGAGGAGGCCCCTCTTGGGGCCGTCTCGAAGGACGCACCGCCGCCGCTCCCGGTCACGCAGCGGCGTCTCGAAGGACGGTGATGGAGCGCAAACCCTCGTCCTTCAGACGGCCCTGCGGGCCTCCTCAGGAAGAGAGTGTTGGGGCGCAGTTTCATTAGGTAAATACTAGAATTCACGCAGACTGCCGAGATTCTCAAAGAAGTCATCCTCCGGGAAAATGTGTGACAGCGTTGGGTTTGCTTGCCGCCAGGCGGCATCAGCATCCATCAGTGGTACCACACAATCTGCCAAGGCATTGACGCCATCAACCTTGAGTCACGCAAAAAGTCCTCGATCATTGACGCTTTAAGTTCATCAAACATTTCTTGTGCATTGGGCATCATCTGCGACGTTTCTTCCAACATACCTTGGAGAAATAGCGAAAGTTCCTTCGTCATTTCGGACTTCAACTCTACAATCTGCTCGATGAAAAGCTCGAATTGGATTCGGGCCATTGCGCCGGCGGGGGCGTTTTCTGAATTGATTGCATTTTTTATCGAGTTTTTCAACAAATCGAGATATTTATCATAAACGGGATCAAATCGTTTGGACAGATATGCTTCGAAAATTCCAATAAGCTCTTGCGCGTAGTCTTTACCTAGAGCATAGGGTGGTCAATTGAGTCCATATCCTGCTGCGTTGAAGTAGTTTGAGCACTCTTGCGGTGTAAAGAGTGAGCATATGTTTCCTATGGCCTTCCAGAGGTCTTCAATTGTGCGCGCTTCTGCTGCGCGCAGGTACGCCTTGAGTTTTGAGAAAGCCATTTCGATGGGGTTCAGGTCTGGACTGTAGGGGGGCAGGAAGAGCATCCATGCGCCCCGGCTTCGGATGATTTTTTCGGCCTGCTCGCTTTTGTGGCTGGAGAGGTTGTCGAGGATGACGACATCGCCAGGTTTGAGGACGGGGGCGAGCTGTGTCTCCACATAGGTGTTGAATATGGCCCGGTTCATCGGCGCATTGACGACCCAAGGTGCGACAAGGCCGTCGCTTTTAAGGCCGGCCACAAAGGTCTGCGTGCCCCAGTGGCCGAAAGGCGCCTTGCCGTCCAACCGTTCTCCTTTCAGGGAACGTCCGCGAAGGCGGGTCATTTTTGTGTTGGTTCCGCTCTCATCGATAAAGATCAGCCGCCCGCGCTCTTGGCGCATGATGGGTTGGCGGCCTTCTTTCCAGTCGGCGCGCGCCTTGGCCAGTTCAGGCCTGTCTTGTTCGCTTGCCCGCAGAGTTTTTTTTAAAGCTGAGCCCACAGGCGATCAGGAACTTCGACAAGGTTGAGGGATCGGCCTTGATGCCTTTCTCCTGCACCAGCTTGTCAGCCAGCTCCGGCATGGTGATATCGCTTTTGGCTGAAACGGCGGCAAGAATGAAAGCCCTGTGAGGGCCAAGCTTGCCATGCCGGAAACCGCCGCGCGGTCGCGGATCAACCCTCCCGCTCTCACGCCATCGCCGCATCAGATTGACACAAAAGGACACTGACGTCCCGAAATGGCTGGCCGCCGCATGACAGGAATGCCGGCCTCAACAAAGGCAACAACACGCTCACGCAGATCGTTCGATAAAGGGTGCGGCATGGCAAATACCTCCGCACACCTTGAATTACCTTCCAGACGATTTGGGAATCACTTTCGATTTCAAATGGCTGCCCGATGCTCTAGTTCAAAGGGATTTACTCCTGAATCAGTTTTTGAGCTTGAAATTTTCTTTCGAAACCAACCAATCATTCAAGTTACCAATCTCTCAGACAATCATTGCTGTAGAAAAAACCTACATCTCTATTCGAATTTTTCTTACAACGCGCTTTAGCCAACTATTTCGCTTAATTGAGCAAAAGAATACAATCAATTTTTAGATTAGTCTAGACAAAATTTTACAATGTGAAATTGCTTTACTTCAAGTCAATTCCGCCCCCGCCCCTCCACCAAATCCATCACCTCCCGTGCCGCCGCCAGCACATTCGTCCCCGGCCCGAACACCGCCGCCACGCCTGCGTCGAACAGGAATTGATAATCCTGCCGGGGAATGACGCCGCCGCAGACGACGAGGATGTCGCCAGCGCCTTTTTTACGTAATGTTTCAATGAGTTGCGGCAGCAAGGTCTTGTGGCCCGCCGCGAAGGACGAGACGCCGATGACTTGGACCTTGGCGCGCGATGGCCTCGTTGGCCGCCTCCTCCGGCGTCTGGAACAGCGAGCCGGCGATGACTTCGAAGCCGATGTCGCCGAAGGCGGAGGCGATGACTTTGGCGCCGCGGTCGTGGCCGTCCTGGCCGAGCTTGGCGACCATCAGGCGCGGGGCGGCGCCGGTGCGCTGGATGAAATCGGCGAGGCGGGCGGTGAGCGTGTCGTATTCGGGGTCGCCGGAATAGGCTTTGGCATAGATGTCTTTGACGACTTTGGGCGTCGCAATGTGGTCGCCGAAGACGGCGCGCATGGCGTCGGAGATTTCGCCGACTGTGGCGCGGGCGCGGGCGGCATCGACGGCGAGGCCGAGGAGACTGCCCTCGCCCGTGCGGGCTGCATTTTCCAGAGCCGAGAGCGCGGCGCGGACGGCATTGCTGTCGCGGCTGCGCTTGACCTGTTCGAGGCGCTTGATCTGCCCGGCGCGGACAGCGGCGTTGTCCACTTCGCGCGTCTCCAGATGCGCCTCGTTTTCGAGGCGGTATTTGTTGACGCCGACAATCACCGTCTCGCCCCGGTCCACCATGGCCTGGCGCCGCGTCGCGGCTTCCTCGATCAGGCGTTTGGGCAGGCCGGAGGCGACGGCTTTGGTCATGCCGCCGAGCGCCTCCATCTCCTCGATCAGCGCCCAGGCCTTGTCGGCCAGATCCTGCGTCAGGCGCTCGACATAGAAGGAGCCTGCCAATGGGTCCACGACATCGGTGACGCCGGTCTCGTGCTGCAGGATCAGCTGCGTGTTGCGGGCGATGCGGGCGGAGAATTCGGTGGGAAGCGCGATGGCTTCGTCGAAGGAATTGGTGTGCAGCGACTGCGTGCCGCCAAGGACGGCGGACATGGCTTCGAACGCGGTGCGGACGATGTTGTTATAGGGGTCCTGCTCCTGCAGTGAGACGCCCGACGTCTGGCAATGCGTGCGCAGCATTTTCGAGGCTTCTTTCTTCGGCGCGAACTCCTCCATGATCCGCGACCAGAGCAGCCGCGCGGCGCGCAGCTTGGCGGCCTCCATGAAAAAGTTCATGCCGATGGCGAAGAAGAAGGACAGGCGCCCGGCGAAGGCGTCCACGTCCAGCCCGCGCGCAATGGCGGCGCGCACATATTCGCGCCCGTCGGCGAGCGTGAAGGCCAGCTCCTGCACAAGCGTCGCCCCGGCCTCCTGCATGTGATAGCCGGAGATCGAGATCGAGTTGAATTTCGGCATTTCCCGCGCCGTGTAATCGATAATGTCGGCGACGATGCGCATCGAGGGTTCGGGCGGGTAGATATAGGTGTTGCGCACCATGAATTCTTTCAGCACGTCGTTCTGGATCGTGCCCGAAAGCGCGGCGCGCGGCACGCCCTGCTCCTCGCCCGCCACGATGAACGACGCCAGCACCGGAATGACCGCGCCGTTCATCGTCATCGACACGGAGACTTTGTCGAGCGGGATGCCGTCGAACAGGATTTTCATGTCCTCGACCGAGTCGATGGCGACGCCCGCCTTGCCGACATCGGCGGCGACGCGCGGATGGTCGCAATCATAGCCGCGGTGAGTGGCGAGATCAAAGGCGACCGAGACGCCCTGCTGCCCGGCGGCGAGGCCCTTGCGGTAGAAGGCGTTGGACTCCTCCGCCGTGGAGAAGCCGGCATATTGGCGGATGGTCCATGGCCGGCCGGCATACATTGTGGCGCGCGGGCCGCGCGTGAAGGGGGCGAGGCCGGGGAGCGTGGCGGTGTCGAGGGTGGCGGTGTCGGCGGAGGTGTAGAGCGGCTTGATGTCGATGCCTTCGGGCGTGGGGCGGGGTTCGGGAGATGCGCCGAGTTCGCGCGTGGCGAGGAGGTGCCAGTCGGTGAGTTTGGTCATGCGGGCCTCCCAGCCTTCCCCCTTGCGGGGAAGGTGGCCGCGTGAGCGGTCGGATGGGGGTGGTGCGGGAAATGCTGCCGTTTCAGATTGTTCACAACCATCTCGCTTTATCCTTCACCCCCAGCATCTTCCTCACCACCCCCATCCGTCGCCTCCGGCGACACCTTCCCCGCAAGGGGGAAGGCTGGAGCCTAAACAAACTCCAAAATCACATCATCCACCGCCAGCGAATTCCCCGCCGCCGCCAGCACCGCCTTCACCACCGACTTCCGCTCCGCCTTCAGCACATTCTCCATCTTCATCGCCTCAACGGTAGCCAGCGTCTGCCCCTGCTGCACCTCATCGCCAACGCTGACAACGATGGAGGTGATGAGACCGGGCATTGGGCAGCGCAGGGTCTTGCTACGTGTCGGCCTTCTTCTTCGGCAGCATGAATTTCGCCAGCTCCGCCATGCGCGGCGAGCGGCACTGGACTTTCACATCCGCGCCACGGTAGCGGTAGCGCAGGCCCGGCATCAGGCGCTCGGATTTGACCGCCATGGGCGCATTGTCGACCAAGGCTTCGATCAGGGTCCTGCCGGGCCGCCAGCCGTTGAGATCGACCTGTTTGATGCGGTCGTTCATGACGACCGCGTAGCGGCTCTCCTTGCCTTGAAGCGACAGCGGAAAATCGCGTCCGTTCAGCGCGATCACCCAGTCGGACCCGATGACGCGGCGGTGGTTTTTCAGCGTGCCGGAAATCTGCGTCGCCCGCGTCTGGATTTCCATGTTGCAGGCGGCGGCGATGGCGGCGAGGTTTTCGAGTGTCGCGTCGGGCAGAGTGACGCCGGAAAAGCCGTCGGGAAACTCCTCGGCGATGAAGGCCGTGGTGATATTGCCAGCGCGGAACTTTGGATGCGCCATGACAGCGGAGAGGAAGGGCAGATTATGCCCGATGCCTTCGAGCTCGAACCGGTCGAGCGCGTCCTCCATGGCGGCGATCAGCCCCTGCCCTGTCGGCGGCATGTGTGCAGAGCTTGGCGATCATCGGATCGTAGAACATCGAAATCTCGCCGCCCTCGGTGACGCCCGTATCGTTGCGGATGACCGCGCCGCTTTCGGTCTCGCCCTCTTCCGGCGGGCGGTATTTGGTCAGGCGGCCAATGGAGGGCAGGAAGCCGCGGTACGGGTCTTCGGCGTAGAGACGGCTCTCCATCGCCCAGCCGTTCGAGCTTCACATCGGCTTGGGAAAAGGACAGCTTCTCGCCAGCAGCGACGCGGATCATCTGCTCGACAATGTCGATGCCGGTGATGAGCTCGGTCACCGGATGCTCCACCTGGAGACGCGTGTTCATTTCGAGGAAATAGAAATTGCGTTTTGCATCGACGATGAACTCGACCGTCCCCGCCGAACAATAATTCACCGCCTTCGCCAGCGCCACCGCCTGCTCGCCCATCGCCTTGCGCGTGGCGGAGTCGAGAAATGGCGACGGCGCTTCCTCAATGACCTTCTGGTTCCGCCGCTGGATCGAGCATTCGCGCTCGTTCAGATAGAGGCAGTTGCCGTGCGTGTCGCCGAGCACCTGAATTTCAATATGGCGCGGCTGGGTGACGAACTTCTCGATGAAAATCCGGTCGTCACCAAACGAGGCCGCCGCCTCGTTCTTCGACGACTGAAACCCTTCGCGCGTCTCGTCGGCGTTGAAGGCGATGCGCATCCCCTTGCCGCCGCCGCCGGCGGATGCCTTGATCATCACCGGATAGCCGATTTCACCAGCGATCCTCACCGCCTCATCCGCGTCGGCGATAATGCCCATATAGCCCGGAACCGTGGACACGCCCGCCGCCGCCGCGAGCTTCTTCGAGGAAATCTTGTCGCCCATCGCCTCAATCGCTGACGCAGGCGGGCCGATAAACGCGACGCCTTCTTTCTCCAGAGCCAGCGCGAACTCTGCCCGCTCTGACAAAAACCCATAGCCCGGATGCACCGCATCCGCGCCGCTCTGGCGCACGGCGGCCAAAATCTTGTCGATGACGATATAGGATTGGGCGGCGGGGGATGGGCCGATATGCACCGCCTCGTCCGCCATTTTCACATGCAGCGCATTGCGGTCGGCGTCGGAATAGACGGCGACCGTCGCAATCTCCATCTTCCTCGCGGTCTTGATGACCCGGCAGGCGATTTCGCCGCGGTTGGCGATGAGGATTTTCTTCAGCATGAACGCCCTATTCGAAAGCGCCCGGAAAATTCTTCCGGGCGAGCGGCACATCTATCCGGAGCATGGTTTCATAGTCGATAGGACTAAAGTTGTCGTCCGCCGCGACAATCTCTCGGCCAAGCAGCCAGTTGATCCGCCCCGCGTCAATATTGCCGCGCACAAACGGCTGGTCCTTGTAGAGCTTGTAGAGCGAGCCGATGGTGAACTCGTCGGCCTGAGCCTGCTCCGGCGGCCGCTTCCAGTCGCGCTCGCGGCGGCGCAGCGGCGTCACCTTTTCGCGTCGCGGCGGATGGCGATGCGGATATTGGTGCCATACATGAATTCGGGAAGGCCTCGGTGTTTTTGCATCAGCGGACTTTGCGGGTGAGACGTGATCGCATTCTTATGCGCAAATTCGCCGCCGCGCGCCAGTCACCCTGAACAGTGGCGCGCAGGTATCTGCTGGCCGGTGACACCTTTTGAAGATATGGTCAGGCATAGTTGAATGCCCGTTCATGGACAAAGGCGTCCGCCATGAAAGAAGAAGCGAAATTCCATCTGGCCGAAGGCATCAAGCTCGCGACGGAGGCGATCAAGATGATCTTCTTCCTGAACGGAGCGGCGACCATTTCGGTCATCACGTTCATCGGCAATCTCAAACAGCGCTCCGAGCCTTTGATCTTCGCTTTGCAGCTCTTCGCCCTCGGCGCGGCGCTCGCCCCGGTGGCGCTGGTTTTCGGCTATTTGAGCCAGCTCTACTTTGGCAAAGGCCCTGCTGCATTCGACCCAAGTGAAAGATGGATCGCCGCAGGCTTTGTTCACTACTCGGTCTTCATCGCCATGTTCGCGTCATGGGCGCTGTTTCTGACAGGCGCGCGCTATGCGGCCATCGGGTTTGGATCGCTGAGCTTTTAAGAAATTCGCTTTCGCGGCGGCATGGCGAGGCTGTAACCGGACAGCCAAGCAACGGGCGACAGGGCGGCGAACAGGAGCTTTTGAAACCAGACCGGAATACCCGCCCCATAGCCATGGCCGGAGAACGCGTGCAGCGCCATGGCCTGCAAGACCAATGGCGGCTCGCCCTTCTGCGTCATACCATTCCGGGTGGCTGGCCGTGTTCATCGACATGTTGAGAAAAAAGCGCAGGAAATCCTGCGCGGGGCGGAACTTGGTGGTGAACAGCGTTTGCCCGTCATGGCCGTTGCGGAACAGATGCGGCGTTGCCGCGCGGGACTGTGAAGCCCTCGCCCGGTCCGCAGCATCCGCCACTTCCCATCGACCATCAGCTTCAGCGCGCCGGTCTGGACGATGAACTCTTCCTCAGCGCCGGGATGAAAATGCTGCCGCCCTGTGCCGGTCAGCATGCCGCCGCGCTCGAGGAACACGTCGAATTGAACCTCGTCCACGCGGTCATTCATATGCGTGAAGATGAACGTCTCGCCATTGAAGGCGTTGCGGATGCGCGTGCCGGGAGGCGGAAGGTTTGCCATTTCGGCCGTCCGATAGGAACGCCTAATTTTCCTTATCACGAACGGGCTCTGCGGCAAAGCTTCGACCGCAACATTCAGGACGGCTCATTCCCTTCCAGAAACCTGACCATAAGCAGTTCATTCGAATATCCCGCATCCGTCTTCAGTGCCCGTATCTCCGTGCCGTAAATCTCAAACCCGTGCATCTGATACAGCCGGATCGCCGCGTCATTTGTATCCACCACGCCCAGCCGCAGTTGTTCAACGACGCCTGTCGCATACGCGATCAGCGCCTCCAGGAGCGCCGAGCCGATCCCCTGCCCGCGCGCCTCCGGCGCGACATACATGGCATAAACCGAGCCTTTGTGCCGCTCCTTCGCGCTGTCCGCATCCTGGACGAACCGCGCCATACCGACGATTTCCCCATCCATGAAAGCGGCGAAGGCCCCCGGCGTTTGCAGCCGCTCTTCCCAGCCGGACGTTGAGCGCCCGGCCTCCATCTCATAAGTTGAGCCGAATGCCTCCGGCGCGTTTTGCAGCGCGGCGAGACGGATGGCGCGGTAGTCGGCGGCGTCGGCGGGGGTGAGCTGGCGGATGAGGAAGGTGGGCATGGAGATGCCGTCAGCCCGTGACGGGCAGTGTGCGGATTTCCACCGTCCCGCCCGCTTCGAACACGGGGAGGTTGCCCGCCAAGAGCCGCTGCGCTTCCTCCATGCTGGCGGCCTCGATGCGCACAAACCCGCTCAGATGCGCGGCGGTGGCAACCGGCTTTCCGTCTCTGCGCACACATACCCCATCCCCAATCGCGCTGCCGCCGCGCAGATGGCCGGAGGCTTCGAGGGTGGAAAGGTAGAGTGTCCCAGTGCCTTCGGCGCGCTCGCCTGGGGCGTCATTGTGCATGAAGAAGAGGAAATCGGGCATGGACACTCTCTTTTCATAACGGCGAGGCTCGCCTTCTTCGAACGCGCCAGTTAGACTCTCCCTCACCTGGTTATCGCTTGCGCAAACCGTCCGATCTCGCTCCTAGCGGGTTGGAGAGGGTTGAAAGAAAGGCCGCCGCCCCTTCGCCTCTCCCCCGCGGGGAGAGCGACAGTTCCGCGCAGCGGAACAGGTGAGGGAGATCGTCACAGCGGAATATTATCATGCTTCTTCCAAGGATTCTCCAGCACCTTGTTCCGCAAACTCGCAAACGCCCGCGCCACCCTCTTCCGCGTTGAATGCGGCATGATCACATCGTCGATGAACCCCCGCTCCGCCGCCACGAACGGGTTGGCGAAGCGCTTTTCGTAGTCGGCGGTGCGGGCGGCGATCTTGTCTTTGTCGGCGAGCTCCGAGCGGTAGATGATTTCCGCCGCGCCCTTTGCGCCCATCACGGCGATTTCGGCGCTCGGCCAGGCGTAGTTGATGTCGCCGCGCAGATGTTTGGAGGCCATCACGTCATAGGCGCCGCCATAGGCTTTGCGGGTGATGAGCGTCACCTTCGGCACCGTCGCCTCGCCATAGGCGAAGAGGAGCTTCGCGCCATGCTTGATGATGCCGCCGAATTCCTGCGCCGTGCCCGGCAGGAAGCCCGGCACATCGACCAGCGTCAGGATCGGGATGTTGAACGCGTCGCAGAAGCGCACGAAACGGGCGGCCTTGCGCGAGGCGTTGATGTCGAGACACCCGGCCAGCACCATTGGCTGGTTGGCGACGACGCCGACGGTGGAGCCTTCAATGCGGATGAAACAGGTGATGATGTTGCGGGCGAAGTCGCGCTGGATTTCGAAGAAGTCGCCCTCGTCGGCGATCTTGCCGATCAGCTCGTGCATGTCATAGGGCTTGTTCGGATTGTCCGGGATCAGCGTGTCGAGCGACATGTCGAGCCGCGCCGGATCATCGAAGAACGGGCGCACCGGCGGCTTTTCGCGGTTGTTCAAGCGGCAGGAAGTCGATGAAGCGGCGCAGCGCCGCCAAGGCCTCGACATCATTGTCAAACGCCCCGTCCGCCACCGAGCTTTTGGCCGTGTGCGTCTTCGCCCCGCCCAGCTCCTCGGCGGTGACGATCTCGTTGGTGACGGTCTTCACCACGTCCGGCCCGGTGACGAACATATAGCTGGTGTCCCGCACCATGAAGATGAAATCGGTCATGGCCGGCGAATAGACCGCCCCGCCCGCGCACGGCCCCATGATCATCGAAATCTGCGGCACGACGCCGGACGCCAGCACATTTTTCTGGAACACATCCGCATAGCCGCCGAGCGAAGCCACCCCCTCCTGAATCCGCGCCCCGCCGGAATCATTAATGCCAATGACCGGCGCGCCGGTCTTCATCGCCATGTCCATGATCTTGCAGATTTTGCCCGCATGCGTCTCCGACAGCGAGCCGCCAAACACGGTGAAATCCTGGCTGAACACAAACACCATCCGCCCGTTCACCGTGCCCCAGCCGATGACCACCCCGTCGCCCGGCACCTTCGTCTGCGCCATGCCGAAATCCACCGCCCGGTGCGTGACGAACATGTCGTACTCCTCGAACGATCCCTCATCGAGCAGAAGCTCCACGCGCTCGCGCGCCGTGAGCTTGCCGCGGGCATGCTGCGCGTCGATGCGGGATTGGCCACCGCCGAGGCGGGCCTGGGCGCGGCGGGAGTCGAGTTCCTCAAGATTATTTTGCACGTTTCCCCCGGACGTTGCTCTTTGCCGCGCAAACTAATGCAAAGCGCGAGTGACTGCAAAGTGCGTCTTTAGGAGGAGCATTAAGCGGCCTCAGCTGAGCAAATTCAGCCGCATGGCGATGGCCACCGCGTTGACGCGGTTGGTGGCGTTCAGCTTTATGACGGCGTTGGTCAGGTAATGCGTGACCGTGTGTTCGGACAGCGTCATGATCTCGCCGACCTCTATGCTGGTCTTGCCGTCGGCGATCCATTTAAGGCACTCGCGCTCGCGCACGGTGAGGAAGCGGATGTGTTTTTCCTCCGGCTTGCGGTTGACCATGTCGACATAGCGGCTGAACAGATTAATCGAGCGCAGATGCAGCGTGGCAAGGTCATGATCATCGACGAAGTCGCGATTGCCCTCAAACGTGACCTTTGCCTTGGACCCGTCCTTGTTGTGGACCGGGAAAATGACTGAGCGGCTAATGCCATAACTGCCGAGCAGCGCGCGGGTGTCCTCGGCGATTTCCGGCGGCACGACTTTGGTGAATTCGTCAAGATCCAGCTGCAGCGGAATGGTCGAGTGCATCACATATTCGATGATGCCGCCGGCGAGATTAAGCTGATCGAACTGATGGATGAGCTCGGCCGGCCAGCTGGAGAACAGAACATCGTCGGTGAACAGCCGCCCGCCATCATTGGGCACGGTGGCGAGGGCGAAATATTTGAACCGGTAAAGCTCGGTGAGCTCTTCCAGCTCCCTGCGGATTTCCTCGCCGGACTCAGCGGCCTCCAGTTTGGACGCGCTCGCCCTCTTCGCCGCCTTCTGGTCCATCTTCGCCCCGCTCCCGAACTTCTTCTTATTGGCCTGCTGAAGGTCAACAGCAATCGCGCCTTGACCGGACAGCGCCGCCATATCCTAGGCTATTTTTTGCCTATCGGAAAGGCACATAATCATGGCCATCAACGGAAACCTAACACAAACAACAACTTAAGGTATGAGTTAGCGCGCATTCATCGCGAGAAGCGATATTGAGTGATCTGGCGGGAGATTTCGCCCGGCCGCAGAATGGCTTGCGGAAAATAGGGATATTGCGGCGAATTGGGCCAGATCTGTGTTTCAAGGCAGAAGCCGGAATAGGCCTGATAGGCAAAACCGCCGGGCGACAGCGCTGGCCGCGCCATGGTGTTGCCCGCGTAGAACTGAACGCCGGGCTCGCCCGTCCAGCATTCCATGGCAATGCCGGAACCGGGCGCCTGCACGCGTGCCGCAAGCCGCAAGTCCTCGCTGCGCGCGGCCGAGAGACAGAAATTGCAGTCATAGACGACTTGAGTCCCGTCTTGCGCGCGCCTGATCTTGCGGGACTGACGGAAATCAAAGTCTGTGCCCGCCACCGGCAAAACGCGCCCGTCCGGAATAAGGCTTTCATCCACGGGCGTATAGGCTGCGGCATTGATCTGCAGGGCGTGGTCAAGAATGGAGGAGCGGCCGCCATCTTCGAGATTGAAATAGGAATGGTGCGACAGATTGCAGAGCGTCGGTTTGTCGCTCACCGCTTCAAGCGTGATCGACAAGATGCCTTTGCCGGAGAGCCGGTAGGTCGCGCGGATGTCCAGATTGCCGGGAAAGCCCATATTGCCGTTCGGGCAGCGGATTTCCAGAACCGCTTCGTCGTTGGAGACCGCGGCAAAGGTCCAGTTCCGGGTGCCAATGCCATTTGTGCCGCCATGCAGATTGTGCTGACCGAGGAAATTCTTCTCAAGCTGATGCGTTACGCCGTCAATCGTCAGCACGCCGCTGCGGATGCGGTTGATAGAGCGCCCGCAATTGGCGCCGAGATAGGGGGAATGGGCAAGGTAATCAGCAAAATCCCCGTAAGCCAGCACCAGAGGCGCGTCATGATCCTTGAGGCGCAGGTCGTAGAGCAGCGAGCCATAGCTGAGAATCGTCGCCTTGAGCCCTCCCCCTGCTATCTCAACGGAGCCGACCGGCTCGCCATCGGGCATTGTCCCAAAAATGTCCATTATGCGCCCCTGACGCTGTCCTGCAGCTGCCGCTATACGCCCAACCCGCCAAGACAGACATATTTGGTGTCAAGATAGTCCTCTATGCCCTGATAGCCGCCTTCTTTGCCGAGGCCGGATTCTTTCAAACCGCCGAACGGCGCTTCGGGCGTGGTGATGAGGCCCTCATTGATGCCGATCATGCCGTATTTCAGCGCTTCCATCATGCGGAACGAGCGTCCGAGGTCAGACGTGTAGACATACGCTGCCAGGCCGAATTCGGTATTGTTAGCAATTTCAATGACTTCGTCTTCGCTCTTGAACTTGTAAACCGGCGAGACAGGGCCGAATATTTCTTCCTTGGTCACGCGCATGCGCAGCTTGGCGTCGGCAATGACGGTGGGTTCGAAGAATGTGCCGCCGAGCTTGTGCCGCTTGCCGCCGGTCGTCAGTCTGCCGCCCTTCTTCACCGCGTCGGCAATCAGCTCCTCGACCTTCTCGACCGCCTTCATATCGATCATCGGCCCCTGCTGCACACCGGCCTCAAGCCCCGAGCCAATCTTCAGCGATTCCGTCGCCTCGGTCAGGCGCTCGACAAATTTGTTGTAGATTTTCGCCTGCACATAAAAGCGGTTTGTGCACACGCAGGTCTGGCCGGAATTGCGGTATTTCGACAGCATCGCGCCGGGGATGACGCGTTCAAGGTCGGCATCATCAAATACGATGAACGGCGCATTGCCGCCGAGTTCCATCGAAACCTTCTTCACCGTGCCCGCCGCTTGGCGGATCAGCACCTTGCCGACTTCAGTGGAGCCCGTGAACGTGATCTTGCGCACCAGCGGGTTCTTGGTGATCTCCCCACCAATCTCCGCCGCTGGACCGGTCACAATGTTGATAACGCCTGCGGGAATGCCGACCTCTTCCGCCAGCACGCCCCAGGCGAGCGCGGAATAAGGCGTCTGCGAGGCTGGTTTGACCACTGCCGTGCAGCCGGCGGCGAGCGCCGGGGCGAGCTTGCGCGCCAGCATTGATGAGGGAAAATTCCACGGCGTGATCGCCGCAATCACCCCGACAGGCTCTTTTGTCACCATGATGCGCCGGTCTGCCCAGGGCGAAGGCACGATATCGCCATAAATGCGCCTGCACTCTTCGGCGAACCAAAGGACATAGCTCGCGCCCGAAGTCAGCTCGCCCTTGGCCTCGGCCAGCGACTTGCCCTGCTCCATGGTCAAAAGCTCGGCGAGCGCGTCGATATTGTCCATCATCGCGTCATGCAGCTTGCGCAGAAGCTTGGACCGGTCAGACGCCGTGCGCTTGCGCCAGGGATCAAATGCGTTCTGGGCAGCTTCGATCGCGCGCCGGGTCTCGCCAGCACCGGAACGCGGCACTGTGCCAAGAACCTTGCCGGACGCGGGATTGGTGACATCAAATGTCTTGCCGGAATCAGCGGCAATCCACTGACCATTAATCAAGTTGGCTTGCTTCAAATAATCGCTGAATTTCTTGGACATCGATGAACTCCCTGAAGCGTCTCTGGCATTGTGCGCTGAATTAGAAGCGCTTGGTTTCTGACACTGGCGCTGAAAAGACAAGGGGGCGTGCAAATCCAAGGGCCACTAAGAGTCCCGCAAAGTCACTTGCATAGCGAGATATGCGCCGTGGGAACCGGGGTGTTAGAGGCTTTCTTCTCCAACCAAAAACCGCTAGACAGCGCGCACAAATCAGAATGCCGGGGTCAAACCCGGACATGACAGCAGATAAAACGAGGTTTCCCAAGTGGCGTCCACATTCGACAAAGTTGCCGATATCATTGCCCAGACCAGCGAGATCGACCGTGAGACGATCACGCCCGAGAGCCACACGATTGATGATCTTGGCATTGACAGCCTTGACTTTCTCGACATCGTTTTTGCCATCGACAAGGCGTTTGGCATCAAGATTCCGCTTGAGCAGTGGACGCAGGATGTGAACGAAGGAAAGGCGCCGACGGAAGAATACTTCGTCCTGAAAAATCTCTGCGCCAAGATCGACGAGCTGGCTGCGGCGAAAAAAGCCTGACGCACGGCAAGCTCCATGCCCGTCCATGACGCTGTCATTTCCGGAATAGGCCTGCTCTCCTGCCTTGGCGAAGGCGTGGATGCGCATTGGCAGGCCTTTTCGCAAGGCGCGGAGCCAAGGCTCGAGACCGAAAAGTTCGCGCCATATGTGGTGCATCCATTGTGCGAGGTGGACTGGAATTTGCAAATCCCGCGGCGCGGTGACCAGCGGCAAATGGAGCCTTGGCAGCGCATTGGCACATACACTGCGGGGCTCGCCCTTGCGGATGCAGGCATCAGGGAGAACGCGGGGCTCCTCTCGACCATGGACATGATCATCGCCGCAGGCGGCGGTGAGCGGGACACTGCCGTTGACACGCAGATTCTGGAAGCCGCGCGCAGCCGCAATGACCGCGATTTGATGCTGAATGAAAAGCTGACAACGGAACTGCGTCCGACACTGTTCCTCGCGCAGCTGTCCAATCTCCTGGCTGGCAACATTTCCATTGTTCACAACGTGACCGGCTCGTCCCGCACTTTCATGGGCGAGGAGGGCGCGGGCATTTCCGCCCTGCAAACGGCGTTCGCGCGCATCGCGTCAGGCCAAAGCACCCACATTTTGGTTGGGGGAGCGTTGAACGGCGAGCACGAAGATGTGTTCTTGTCCTACGAACTTGGCGGATATCTGCAACGGGGGGGCTGGTCGCCGCTTTGGTCAAGAGGAAACCGGGATGGCGGCGGCGTCATAACCGGCTCAGGCGGTGCGTTTCTGGTGCTGGAAAACCGCAGTCATGCCGAAGCGCGCGGTGCGCGCGTTTATGCAAAGCTTGACGCGGTGGCAGGCAATCAAGTGCGCCGGAAAGATGACGCGCTGGCGCGATCCATCGGCGGTGTCATGGCAGCGGTTGATCCCAGCAAATCTGCCTCCGTTGCGATATCCGCCGCATCAGGCGCACATGCAGCCACGCGCGACGAGCGCACGGCGCTGGAGGCTCACGGCGTGCAGGCCGTTCGCGCTTTTTCCGGTCTGACAGGTCATTTGAAGGAAGCCCAAATGACCTTTGCGGTCGGACTTGCCGCACTCTCGGTCTACAACGGCAAGGCGCCCGCCCCTGTCGACAAAGAATCCGAGCGGTATATTGACGGCGGCATTTCATCGGCTCTGGCGATGACCGTCGGGCTTGCGCGGTCTGAAGGCGCGGCGCTGGTTTCGAAAGTCTGAGGTTTAACGCATGACCCTTTCCTACACTGATCACCTCGGCCGCCCCATCGTCGCCGTCACCGGCATGGGCGTTGTAACTTCGCTCGGCAAAGGCCGTGACGCCAATTGGGCGGCGCTGACGGACGGCAGATCCGGCATTCACAAAATCAACCGCTTCCCCACCGATCATTTCGCAACGGTGATTGCCGGAACGGTGGACTTCTTGCCGCAAAGCGGCAAGGGCGCCTCGGCACTGTCTTATGAGCTGGCCGAAACGGCTGCGGCGGAAGCCCTCGAACAGGCTGGGCTGAAGGATGATGTTGGCGGCCCGCTTTTCCTCGCCGCGCCGCCGATGGAGCTAGAGTGGCAGCACCGTTTTGCAATCGATCAGGAGAGCGGCGGCGCTGATGCGCCCGGCTATCAGACTCTCTTGGCAAACTGCCGCAAGGCTGAGCACAGCGCGTTTTTCGATGCAGCCCAATTCGGCACGATTGCCGACAGGCTGCAGGAGCGGTTTGGAACATGCGGATTGCCGATCACTCTTTCCACGGCATGCGCATCCGGCGCAACCGCCATTCAGCTTGGCGTTGAAGCAATCCGGCGCGGGGAAGCGGATCGCGTCCTGTCTGTCGGCACCGATGGTTCTGTGAGCGCGGAGGCCCTGGTGCGCTTCTCGCTTTTGTCCGCGCTCTCGACGCAAAACGCCAACCCCGAGAAAGCCGCCAAACCTTTTTCCAAAGACCGCGACGGCTTTGTCATGGCGGAAGGCGCAGGCGCGCTTGTGTTGGAATCGCTCGAAAGCGCGGTGAAACGCGGCGCAAAAGTGCTGGGTATCCTCAAGGGCTGCGGCGAGCGGGCCGATGATTTTCACCGCACCCGCTCAAAGCCCGACGGCTCGCCCGCCATCGGCGCGGTTGTCGCGGCGCTCGAAGATGCGGGCGTCGGTCCGGACGAGATCAGCTACATCAACGCCCATGGCACTTCGACTCCCGAGAATGACAAGATGGAATGTCTTGCCCTCTCCTCCGTCTTTGGCGAGCGGATGGCGCGCATTCCGGTCTCATCCAACAAATCCATGATCGGCCACACGCTGACGGCCGCGGGCGCTGTCGAAGCGGTGTTTTCCCTTCTGACAATCCAAAACGGCGTCATCCCGCCCACGATCAACAACGACAATCCCGACCCCGCCATTCTGCTTGACGTCGTGCCGAACAAGAGCCGGAAACAGGAGGTGAAACTGGTTCTGTCGAACTCGTTTGGCTTTGGCGGCCAAAACACCTGTCTTGTCTTGGGCGCGGCACCGCTCTAAGGCCGCCCGGCAAACACTCACGCAGGAAAGAACCGCATGCGCGCGCTGCAGCTAATTGAAGACCGGCGGCTGGAAACGGTCGATATCGCCCCGCCCCCGCCACCGGCTGCGGGCGAAGTGACGGTGCGCGTCAATGTCGTGGCGCTTAATCACATCGATGTCTGGGGCTGGCGCGGCATGGCTTTTGCCAAGCGCAAGATGCCGCTGGTCATTGGCGCGGAGGCTTCCGGAACGGTGGAAGCGCTTGGACCCGGCGTCAGCGCGGTTCTGCCAGGCCAGCTTGTGTCGATCTATGGGGCGCGAACTTGCGGCCTTTGCCGTCCTTGCCGGGAAAAGCGTGACAATCTGTGTGAGAATGTCGAGGGTGTGCACGGATTCCACCTCGACGGGTTTGCACAGGAACTGATCAACCTCCCTGCCCGGCTGCTGGTACCTGCTCCGCCCGGGGTCACTGATATCGGCGCTGCCGTTGCGCCCGTCACGTTCGGGACGGTCGAACACATGCTGTTCGATAATGCAAAGCTGGAGCCGGGCGAAACCATTCTCATTCATGCGGGCGGCTCCGGCATTGGTTCGGCAGCGATACAGCTGGCCAAGCGCATTGGCTGCACGGTCATCACGACGGTCGGCTCGAATGACAAGATTGAAAAGGCCAAAGCGCTCGGCGCGGACCATGTCATCAACTACCGGGAAGACCGGTTTGAGGGCGAAGTGCGCAAGATCACGAGGAAGAAGGGCGTGGATGTCGTCTTTGAGCATGTTGGCGCGGACACCTGGGCTGGCTCCATGCTGGTGCTGAAACGCGGCGGCCGTTTGGTGACATGCGGCTCAACGTCCGGTATGTCCACCCAGATCAATTTGATGATGCTGTTCCAGCAGCAGCTGCGCCTGATCGGCTCCTTTGGCTGCCGGATGGAGAACATGGCGAACGCCATGCAGAAAATGGCCACCGGGGCCGTCAAGCCGATTATCGACACCGAAGCCGGGTTTGACTCGATCCAGACCGCGTTGTCGCGCATGGAAGGCCGGGACGTATTCGGCAAAATCATATTGCGGGTCAACAGCGGCGCATGAAGCTCTTCATCTACCGCCAATGGCGCAGGCTGCGGCATGTCGAGTATTGGCTCGTTGCGCAGTTGACCTTCGGACTCCTGGCTTTGGTTTCGCTCTTGCCGGCGCGTCAGGCGGCGAATTTCGTTGACTGGGCCGCGCGCCGCATTGGGCCGCTTTCCTCGCGTCATCAGGTGGCGCTTTCCAATTTGAAGCTGGCATTTCCGGAAAAGAGCGAGGCGGAACGCGAGGAGATCGCGCTCGACATGTGGGGCAATATGGCCCGCCTGATGGCCGAATATGTGTTTCTTGACCAGATTTTCGATTTTGACCCGGATGCAACGGCGCCCGGCAAAATCGAGGTGGAAGGCCGCGACGTGTTTACGCAGGTCCAAAAAAGACGCGGCCCGTTCCTGTTTTTCACCGCCCATACCGGCAATTTTGAGCTGCTGCCGCTCTGCGCTGCCACGTTCGGCCTCGAAGTGACGGCAATGTTCCGTCCGCCGAACAATCCCTACATCGCCAAACGGGTTCTAGACGCGCGGCGCACGCGCATGGGTCATCTGGTGCCGTCAAAGGCGGGGGCGGTATGGTCGCTCGTCAACGTCCTCGAACGCGGCGGCGCAGTCGGCATGCTCGTAGACCAGAAATTTCAGCGCGGCGAGACCACCACATTCTTCGGGGCTCCGGTCGGCACCAATCCGCTGCTGCCAAAACTGGCGCGCCAGTTCGATGCCGAAATCTATCCTGCCCGCTGCATCCGCCTCCCGCATGGGCGTTACAGACTATCTCTTGAAGACCGCATAGAATTGCCGCGCAATTCGAATGGGCAGATCGACGTCAACGCGTCATGCCAGATGCTCAACGACATCGTCGAGCGCTGGGTCCGCGAATACCCGGGTCAGTGGATGTGGTTCCACAAGCGCTGGCAAAGGTAGGCGGCGCGGCAAGCGCCGCCGCCGCGCAGTCTATTGAGTGATGATAATCCTGGCGTTGCGCGAACCCGCTTGCCGGATCATCGAATAGAGCGTCGCCGCATTGCTCGTGTGCAGGCGCACGCAGCCGTGGGAAGCGGGCCGGCCAAGGCTCTTGACCGCGCTGGTGCCGTGAATCGCATATCCGCCGCGAAAGAACACGGAATAGGGCATCGGCGAATTGTCGTATTTGCGTGAGTAGTGCATCCGGGCGAGACGCTGCGGCCGGAAGGTGCCGCGCGGCGTCGAATAGCCGCTGCGCGCCGTCGAGACGCGCCAGACATGCATGACCTGACCGCCGCGTTTGACTGTCATGGTCTGCGACGAGACATCAATATGCGCCACGAGGCCCTGCGCCTGCGCTGGCAGCTGTAATCCAAGGCAAACGAATGCAGCCGCCGCCAAGACGGCGAGTTTCTTGAACATCGAAGACTCCGCTAATTTTGAGAACCAAGCCCCAAGTATAAGTTACGCCTGAGACTTTGATTCGTCAAAGAGTGACTGGGAAAATGGTTAGCAAATAAAGTAAAACCATCGCCGTCCAGAACCGGTCAAGCGCAAGCCCTACATCTGCGGCATTCGCCCCGCGCCGCCCTGCCCCGTTCAGGACGGGTTCGTTGACCGTCAGATCGCCATAGCGGCGCGGGCCGCCAAGGCTCAGATCCAGCACACCCGCCATCGCGGCCTCCGGCCAGCCGGCATTGGGCGAGCGGTGCGAACGCGCGTCGCGCAACATGACCGACCATGCTTTCCTGGCCGTTGGCCAGCCAGAGCGGATCGCCCCGGCGCAGACGATCAGAAGGCCCGTCAACCGGGCGGGTATCCAGTTGGCCACATCATCAAGCCTGGCCGCAAAGCGTCCGAAATCGCCGTGACGCTCGCTCATGTGACCGATCATTGAATCTGCCGTGTTCAGCATCTTGTAGGCAAACAGTCCCGGCAGCCCGCCAAGCGCATACCAGAACGCCGGAGCCACAACGCCGTCCGAACTGTTCTCCGCCAGCGATTCAATCGCCGCGCGGCACACTCCGGCATCGTCCAGCTGTGCGGGGTCACGCCCGACGATCTTGGCAACTTCAGTGCGCCCGGCATCAAGGCCGCCTGTCTTCAAAGCGGTGGCAACAGCAGACACATGGTCCGCCAGACTGCGCTGCGCGAGCAGAATGCTGACGATGAAGGCTTCCGCGAACCAGCCAAGATACCAAACCGGGCGCAGCGCAGCTTGCAACAGCCAGCCGGCGGCAGCGGCACCCAGCATCAGGAGCGCAATGGAAATGAACCCGTTCCGGCGGCGCTGAAGCGCTGTGACTGCATCGAGATTGAAGTGATGGTCGGCAAGGCCAATCGCCTTGCCGAACCAGACGACAGGATGCGCCACATGCCGCCACAGCCACTCCTGGCTGTCAAACCGGTCAATCAGCAGCGCCACAAAGAGGATTACAAAGCCGATCTCAGTAGAATTGCTCAAAGAATTGCCTGCAAAGCCTTGGAAAGGCGCCAATATTCGACTTCGTGCGCCGCAAGGCCGATGCGCAGCCAGTTGGGCGAATGCGCAAAGCGGCGCGTCAGGATTTGCTGGTGAGCGAGCCCTTCATAGAGACGCTCGGCCTCGGGATGCTCGACAAGCGCGAACAACTGCGTGCCGCCCACTTCTATCAGCCCGTTCTCGGTCAAGACCTCGGACAGTGATTTGCGGCTTTCGGCGATGCGCGCTTTGAGTTCCGCCACGCCCTCGGGATCGCCATAGGCTTTGCGCGCGATCTCCAAGGCAGTGCCGGCAACGGCCCAGGGACCGAGCATGGCTTTAAGGCGCTCTGTAAGCTTGTCAGGACCGAAGGCAAATCCGAGGCGTATACCGGCAAGCCCGAAGAACTTGCCGAATGACTTCAGAATGATCAGTCCGTCCATGCCTGCGAGATGGGCAGCGCTTGTTCCAACTTCCGTATCGCTGAAAGCCTCGTCAACCACGAGAAATCCACCACGTTTGGCAAGCAATGCCGCAACGCGCTCGATCTCGGAAATGGTAATGCGCTTGCCATCAGGATTGTTCGGATTGACCGCAACTGTGACGCTGGTGCGCTCGTCAAGATTCCGGAAATCCTGAACGGCTTCCACCTGCCAGCCGAGGCGCAACAAATTTGCGGCGTGTTCCTCATATGTGGGGGTCAGCACCTCCGCGAAACCCGCGGGCAGCAAAGTGGGGTAAATCTGGATGAGTGCTTGCGAGCCGGGGCCAATCACGCCAGCCGCCGCTTCCGGAACGCCGTAGAAGACGCGCGCAGCCTCGATCGTTTCATTTTCCAGTTTCTTGTCCGGCAGACGCGCCCAAAGGCTCGGCGGCAGCGGCGGCAGTTTGTAGGCCACAGGATTGATGCCGGTCGAAAGGTCCAGCCAGTCATCGGGCTTGCCGCCATAGGTCTGCATGGCGCGGTCCAGCGCGCCGCCATGATCGATCATCATGATGCGCCCGCCAGATCGATGAGGTGCATGTAGGAGCCACAGACATTGCCGCGCTTCATGCCCACAGGGCCGAGATCTTCTCCCAGCGCATCCATGGCATGGAACATCGGGGCAGCTTCACCGCGGCGTGAAACGGTCGAATAATGGAACTCATGGGCGGTGTAGCTGTCCGGAAAAGGCGAGCCCGCAACGCCGCGCAAGCGCCGGTAGCCGAGCTGACGCCCTTTTGCGGCGAAGCTCGTTTCCAGCGGCAAAAAGCCGAGCATGCGGTGCGATGCGCCGTCTGCTGTGATCAGACCATCGCCGAGGAGCATGTAGCCCCCACATTCACCGTAAATCACTGCGCCCCTCTCATGCGCCGCCTCCATGCCGGCGCGAAAACTCGAACAAGATGACAAACGCTCTGCGTACAGTTCCGGGTAACCACCCGGCAAAAACACCATGCCGCAACGAGCCGATGGCGCTTCATCCTCCAAGGGAGAGAAGAAGCTTACTTCGGCCCCGGCATTCTTCCAACCCGTCAAAACATGGGGGTAAGAAAATGCGCATGCAGCATCGCGTGCGACGCTGATAATCTGGGCGGGCGGGGAAATGATGGCGGGGAGCGGTCTTTTCCCATTATCTGGCCGCAAGTCACTGATCTGCAACAATGCCGCAAGGTCACAATGCTGGCTGACGCAGCTTCCTGCCGCAACCAGAAACAACTCCAGATTATCATGCTCGCCAGCCTGCACAAGTCCGAGATGGCGCGATGGCAGCTGTAGCTCGGGCAAGTGCGGCAAAACGCCGAAAATTCGGGTGCCGGATGGCGCCAAGGCTGAGCGAATCATCCGCTCCTGCCGCGCGCTTGCCACACGGTTCAAAATGATTCCGGCGATGCGCACATCCGCGCGGAAGCTCGAGAACCCATGCACCAGCGCCGCGACCGAATGCGACTGCCGGGCGCAATCCACCACCAGCACCACCGGCAGCCCCAGAAGCGCTGCCAAATCTGCGGAAGACCCCTTCCCGTCCGCCGCCCCGTCAAACAGGCCCATCATGCCCTCGACGACAAGCACATCCGCATCAGTTCCGGCATCCAGCGCCAGAGCCCGCAACTGCGCCGCGCGCATCGCCCAAGGGTCGAGATTGACGCAGTCGCGCCCTGTGGCGGCGGCGTGAAAGGCCGGGTCGATATAGTCCGGCCCCGCTTTGGCCGAGGCGACGCGTGCGCCCTGGTCCTTCAGCGCTCTGAGCAGCCCGAGCGTGACAATGGTCTTGCCCGACCCGGAATGCGGCGCGGCGATGAGGAACCCTTTCACAGGCGCCGTCCAAACGGATCTGGCCGCGCTTGGGCGCTGGCTCGGTTAATCATGGACCCTCCCCGTCTGTGTTCTTGTTTTTGCCGGGAGTTGGTTTTCCCACTTCACCGCCGCTTTGACCAGTCTGGTTAACGAAGTTCTGTGTCTCTTGGTTGACAAAATGCTAACGGGCTTCGCGTATGGAAGCAGCATGATGGATGAACCCGACGCCGGCCTCGCCAAGCCCGACACGCCCTTGCGGCGCGGCTGGACCACTGGCGCATGCGCGACGGCCGCGGCGAAGGCGGCCATGACGGCGCTTTTGACCGGCCACTTTCCCGACCCTGTATCCATTGTGCTCCCGAAAGGTGAAAAGCCCGCGTTTGCGCTGGCTTTGGAAGATTTGAAAGACGGCGTGGCGCGCGCGGGCATTGTCAAGGATGCGGGCGATGATCCGGACGTCACACATGGGGCGACCATCATCGCCGAGGTTGCCTTTGGCGCGCCCGGCAGCGGCATTGTCTTTGCCGCAGGCGAAGGTGTCGGCACGGTGACGCGTGCGGGCCTGCCGCTGCCGCCGGGCGAGCCCGCCATCAATCCCGTGCCGCGCCAAATGATCAGCGCGGAGCTGAAAATGCTCTGCCGCGCCCATGGCAGGCCCGGTGATGTGCTTGTCACCATCTCGGTGCCGGACGGCGCGGCGATCGCCGAAAAGACCTGGAACCCGCGCCTCGGCATCACCGGCGGCCTCTCCATCCTCGGCACCACCGGCATCGTCCACCCCTTCTCCTGCGCCGCATGGATCCATTCCATCCACAGGGGCGTTGATGTCGCGCGCGCCGCTGCGCTAAAACACATAGCGGGATCGACAGGCTCCACATCGGAGGCGGCGGTGCAGCAGCTCTATTCCCTGCCCGACATCGCCCTCATCGATATGGGCGACTTCGCCGGCGGGCTTTTGAAATACCTGCGCGTCCACCCAATCGACAAAGTCACCATCGCCGGCGGCTTCGCCAAGATCACCAAGCTGGCGCAGGGCGCGATGGACCTGCACTCGGCCCGCAGCCAGATTGATCTGAGCTTCCTTGCCAGAATTGCGCTGGAAGCGGGCTTGAATCAAAATCTGAAGGAGCGAGATTCTGAAAGCCAACACGGCGC
The DNA here is from genome assembly GCA_963792485.1 of uncultured Alphaproteobacteria bacterium. GTDB lineage: Bacteria > Pseudomonadota > Alphaproteobacteria > Rhizobiales > Rhizobiaceae > JANOYJ01. Next base: position 272,644 of record CAWBWL010000009.1, on the reverse strand, counting down.
AGGAAGCGCTTGAAATCTGTATGGAAAATGGCGTGGAGCTAGCCAAGCCTGTGGCGCTCCTCGCACAATCCGCCTGCCGCGACATCCTGCGCGATGCGCCGGTCTCTATTGAAATCCTCATCACCGACCGCAAGGGGATCGTGATTGCCCGGGAAGGCTGAAACCATCCTCATCCTCGGCGGCACGAAGGAGGCGGCGGCGCTGGCGGCGGAGCTTGTCAGCCAGCATCCAGACTGGCGCGTCATCACCTCGCTCGCCGGCCGCACCAAAGAGCCGAAGCCGGTCGCAGGCGAGGTCCGTATCGGCGGCTTCGGCGGCGCGGAAGGCCTGGCGGCCTATCTGCGCCGCGAACACATCACAAGCCTCATCGACGCCACCCACCCTTTCGCAGCCCAAATCTCCGCCAACGCCAAACGCGCCGCCGAGCAGACCGGCATCCCGCTCGACATCCGCACCCGCCCGCCATGGAAAAAGCAGCCGGGAGACAATTGGCTGGAAGTCTCATCGCTCGAGCAAGCCCGCGACGCCCTCCCCCCCGGCGCGCGCGTGCTCCTGGCCCTCGGCTCGCAGCATATCGCCCCGTTCGCCAGCCGCGCCGATGTGCATTTCATCGTGCGCATGGTGGACAAGCCAGAGCAGCCGCTGGCGCTGCCGGATCATGAGCTGGTCATTGGAATGCCGGGGGATGTGGCGGCGGAGACGGCGCTGCTGAAGCGGCACGGGGTGACGCATATTGTCTGCCGGAATTCGGGCGGGGATGGGGCTTATGCGAAGGTGGAGGCGGCGCAGGCGGATGGCGCTGACGGTGATCATGATCCAGATCTCAACCCGGCATTATGACGTCGCGCGAGGCGGCGCTTGCGGCAATCGGAAGAAGTGCCTTAACCTCTGCCCGATGATTGTGCGCTGGCTGGTGCGGATCGCGGCTGTTCTCGCGCTGCTTGGAGCGCGGTGTTTTTGTCGCGTTCAAACTCAGCCCTTGGCCTTCAGTGCTTCTGATCCGCCACACGTTTGACGCCGATTCAGCGCTGCGCATCGCCGCATTGGAGAAGCACCGGCCCGCTGGCGTGACCGCGCTGCGCGATGTGTCCTACGGGTCAGGCTAAATTCGACGTGTTCATGCCTGAGCTCCGGGATTGCTCCGCGTTGTCTTCTGGATTCACGGCGGGGCGTTTCTGGCGGGCCAGAAGGAAGACGCCGCGCCCTATTTCGAAATATTGGCGTCCAAAGGCTTTGTCGTCATCGGCATCGGCTACACGACCGCACCGGCGGCAAAATATCCGGGTCCTGTGGTGCAAGTGGGCGAAGCCATCGCCTTCGCCCAAAGCAAGGCGGCGGACTATAAATTCGATCCCGCTAAAATCTTTCCTCGCGGGCGATTCCGCCGGCGCGCAGCTGGCGGCGCAAACGGCGGTGATCAGCACCAATCCGGCCTATGCCGCAGCCTCGGGCATTCATCCTGCCATGCACCCCGCCCAGCTGCGCGGCATCCTGCTCAATTGCGGCATCTATGACCCGTCCAAGATCAATCTGGACGGCGCGTTCGGCGGCTTCATCCGCACCGTGCTCTGGTCCTATTTCGGCGAGCGCGACCCGGTGAAAATCGCCAAGTTCGGCGAATTCAACATCAGTCAGCACGTCACCTCATCCTTCCCGCCAGCTTTCATCACCGTCGGAAACGGCGACCCTCTCGCCCCGCAATCCGTGCTGATGGCAGACGCCATCAAGGCGCAGGGCGTTGCTGTGGACGAACTCTATTTCCCGCCGGACTACGAGCCGAAACTGCCGCATGAATATCAGTTCAATCTGGATACAGAAGCGGGGAAGACGGCGCTAATGCGGATGACGGCGTTTTTGCAGGCGAACTCGCAATAGTGATGCCCCGGACGATGACCGCTTTGGGCGGTTCGGCCTAAGGTCTGGTGATGATACAGGATTTCACGTTTTCGCTGATGTTCGGGCGGACGTCGCCGTCGACTCCCGGCGCAGCACTTCCGCCCGCGCGCCCGTCCCGTCCCCCCTCACCGGCACATCCCTCGGATCAACGCCGATATCGAGCAGCAAATAATCCGGCAAATCGTTCAACCCCCTATACAGCCGCCCCTGCGGCCCCTTCCCGGCAAAGAGTGGCGAAAGCAGCAGGTGCAGGCGATCTGCGAAGGCGTGCGAAACGGGGCTTGTTGCGGTGATGGACATGACGAGTCTCCTGTTTTCACATCAAGTTTTGCTTGACGTCAATTGGCTGCCCTCACAATGCGCCATTGACTGGAAAGAGGGAAACGAGTAGTTCTTTCCCCATCAGTAATTTTTCCTTGAAGATAAAATGCGCCAGATCCCCGGTACCCGCGCGTTACGGACCCTGATCGCAGCGGGCAGGCATTTGAACTTTACCCGTGCGGCGGATGAGCTTGGCCTGACGCCTGCTGCGGTGAGCTTTCAGATCAAGGAGATCGAGGAGCAGCTTGGCGTCAAGCTGTTCACCCGCACCAGCCGCACTATCCGCCTCACCGAGGCGGGCGTGCTTTTGTGCGAGGCGGCTGGTGACGCGCTGGACGGGATGGGCCGCGCGGTGTCAAAGGCGCAGAAGGTGGCGCGCGGCATGGCGCAGCTGAAAGTGACGCTCGATCCGCAGTTCGCGACCAAATGGCTGATGCGGCGCGTTGAGGAGTTCCGCAAGCTGCATCCGGACATCGATCTGCGTTTCGATATCTCGTATGAAGTGCGCGATTTCGAGGCGGACGATATAGACGTCGCCATCCGCTTCGGCACGGGCGTCTATCCGGGCCTCGCCGCCGCCCGACTGTTCGACAATGTCATTGTCCCCGTCTGCAGCCCGCGCCTTTTGAAGTCCGGCAAGCCGCTGAAGGAGCCGCGCGATCTTCTCCAACACACGCTCGCCCATATCGAATGGTCGCGCCAGGGCGTGACCTGGCCGAACTGGCGCATGTGGATGGCGGCGGCGGGCGTTGAAGATTATGACGGCAGCAACACCATCGTCTTCGGCACCTCGTCAAACGCGGTGGACGCGGCCATGGCGGGCGACGCCGTGGCGCTGGCGGATTTCGCCATGGTGGCGAACGACCTGTCCGAGGGGCGGCTGGTGCGGCCCTTTGATCTGAGCATCAAAGTGTCGCCTGAATATGCGTATTTCCTCGTCTATCCAGAAGGAGCTGCCAAAGACCCGCGCATCATTGCTTTTCAGGGCTGGATCTTAAGCGAGACCGCCGCGCTTCACGAAAGCGAATGAGTTGGTATCAGGCAATTTCATGAATTGCCGCGTTGCCGCAAGCGCCCCGCTCGTGCAAAACTGATCTGACAGGAGGTCACAGCCATGATCCTCATCGGCCAATATGATTCCCCGTTCGTGCGCCGCGTCGGCATTGCGCTTCGGCTTTATGACCTGCCGTTCCAGCACAAACCCTGGTCCACCTTCGGCGATGCCGACAAGTTCCGCGCCCTCAACCCGCTCACCCGCGTGCCGACGCTGATCTTGGCAAAAGGCGATGCGCTGACCGATAGTCATGCCATTCTGGATTATCTCGACGGCCTTGTTCCGGCAGAGAAAGCCCTGTTTCCCCGCACCGAACCCGCTCGCCATCAGGCCTTGAAGGTTGCAGCCCTCGCCTGCGGCTTCGCCGACAAGGCCGTCGCGCTGTTCTACGAAAAAGCCCTGCACAAGGAGCGGTCGGAGGCTTGGGTGGCGCGCTGCACGGCGCAGATGCTGAACACGCTCGCCGCTCTTGAGGCTGACAGGGCCGCGCGGTCCAGCACCTACTGGTTTGGCGAGACCTTCGGCCATGCCGATATCGTCGTCGCCACCGCCCTGCGCCACTTTTCCGAAGCGCATCCCGGCTTTGTTGACATGGCGGATTATCCGGCGCTCAGCGCCCATGCCACCCGCATGGAGGCGATGCCGGTGTTTCAGGAAATCAGCCAGGTTTTCATCCCGCCTGCGTGATCAAACGCCGGAAACGGAAGCGAATGATTTCATGCTCGTCTGTCGGCTTACGGAAAGTCACGCCGGGCTCCGGCAAGCTTCGCGCCTCAATTGGAATCCCGTCATTGCTCAAGCGCCAGCAGCCCGACGGCAAGCGGCGGTGCGGACCGTACATAGGCCTCGGCCCGGTCAAGCTCCCGCACCAGCTTCTCCCTGATCGCCTGTGCCGTCAGGCTTTTCTCCAGTCCCTTGATCGCATCATACTCGTCTGTGGGAACTGAGAGGCCCCGGCGCCTGATCTCATCAATCATTCTCACAGGCGAATAGTGCGGAGGTTTGCCGGACGCCGCCAGGATAACCGGTCCAAGCGGGCAATAATTCTCCGCAACTGCAACCAGATCGGCGAAATCGCGCGCCTTGCTCCGTGAAGAGGCAGCGAGAACCTTGTTAACCGCAAGATCCGCCGGGTGAAGCCGCGCGCCCCATTCATCGTCGCGCACCAGCGGAAAAAACCGGGTCCTTGTTTCGCTCATCCACTGGATCAGCGTAGTCTCGGCGGCGTCGCGCACTTCGGCTTCCACGCATCCATAGACGTTGACAACAATGTCCACGCGAAGTCCCGCTTCTCTCAGCGATTCAATATCCTTGTCCGCATGGGTTCCAATTTCCTCATCGGTGTCGTGAAACACGTCAATGTCGTCGGAAAGCCGCTGCCAGTCCCTGTTCAGCGCCGCGCCGCCGGCGACATAGCTTGTCCCGGAGCGGTTTGCGGCAAGGAGGGCCATGACGGCTTTCTGCAATTTCGAAAGCACCATTTGTCAGATTTCCGCTTCAATCTGCAGCCTGCGCCCGAGCGCGAACGCGCGCGCGTCACCGCGTTCGATCAGGGCGCTCGCCACAAGTCTGGCTTTCGCGGCGAGGTCTTCGGCCTTGCCAAGGTCGATATTGTCCTCAATCCGCGCGCCGTAGCGCCCGATAGCCGCCGCCAGAAGACCCTCCAGCCGCTGCTTTTTCTCCCGGTGGCCGCCGCGCAGGCGCGCCGCCAGCGCGACAATGTCGGCGCGGCCGTCCTTCGGCGTCAAGACTTCGACGCGCACCAGGTCCGACGCCCCGCCGCTTTGGCGGTATTTCCTGATTCTGTCGCGCGCGCCCATGTTCCGCAGCCTCCGAAAGCCGCATTCTATCCGTATCCGGGATACAGGTCAAACTGACAGCACTGACAGACGGCGTGGCGCGGCGCGCCGTTCGCTGCTAGAGTGACGCTCAATTTCAATGCATCAGGGCAGCGCCATGTCCCGCCAGACAGTCAACGATATCTGCAAGACCTTCCCCGGCGCGGAAGTCTCCGACCCTTGGGGCGGCGGGCATGACGCGTGGAAGGTCGGCGGGAAGATGTTTGCCTCCATGGGCGCGGTCATGGAGGGTGTGTCGGTCAAGACCGACTCGATCGAGACGGCGCAGATGCTGATTGAGGCGGGCGTTGGCGTGAAGGCGCCGTATTTCCACCGCTCATGGATCAATATTTCCTGGGACATGGAGGAAGAGGAGTTGCGCGCTCGCCTCACCGCCTCCTATCAGCTCATCCGCGCCAGCCTTCCGAAGAAACTGCAAGCGGCGCTGGCGCCCTTGCGATGACGGATTCCGGGTGGCCGGAGTCAGCGAATCCGCTTAGTGCGCCGCGATGATCTATTACCTTGCAGCGCTCGGCGCCGCCCTCGCCTGGGCCATCTCTTCCATAATTTCGGCAAATCCGTCAGCGGCGCTCGGCTCAATCGCCTTTGTGCGCATCCGCATGACGATGGTGCTTTTCATGCTGGCGGCGGTTTTGCTCGTGACAGGCGGCTGGCGCACCGTGCAGGCCTCATACATCACGCCCTCCATCATCTCCGGCCTTGTCGGCATACTCGCGGGCGACGCGGCGCTCTTCGCCGCGATGAACCGCCTCGGCCCGCGCCGCGCCGGAATTCTGTTCTCATCCAATGCGGTGTTCTCGGTCATTCTCGGCTGGCTTTTTCTTTCGGAGCGTCTTGGCGCTGTGACGCTTGCCGGCATTGCCTTCGCGCTCACGGGCGTGGCGCTTGCGATCCTGTTTGGCAAACGCGGCGGTGACATGCATCACTGGGAGGCGGTGAAAGGGCCTCTGGCAATCGGCATAGCCATCGGACTGTTCTCAGGTCTGTGCCAGGCCATCGGCTCCATCATCGCCCGCCCGGTCATGGCAACCGGCGTTGACCCTGCGGCTATCGCCGCCATTCGCGTCGGCATCGCCGCCCTCGGCCTGACGCTTGCAATGCTGGCAGGCGTCAAAAGCGCGCGCGCCAAAACCGCGCTGACGCGGCAACTCGCGGGTCAAGTCGCCCTCTCCGGCTTCGCCGCCATGGGCGTTGGCATGACTCTGCTGTTGTTCGCGTTGCGGGGAGGCGAAGTCGGTATCGTTGCGACGCTCTCCGCCACAACGCCTGCGCTGGTGCTGCCCATGCTCTGGTGGAAAACCGGCGACATGCCGCCGCCGCTCGCTTGGCTGGGGGCAGCGCTGGTGGTGGCTGGGTCGGGGATGATCTTTGCGGGGTGATATTCACTTGACATCAAAAGTTGAAAAGTGATATCACTGCGGAATTTCCACGAGAAGTGAAAATGGCCGCAGTCACCATTCGCAAGCTTTCTGATGAAGCCCACCGGGCGCTGAAGCTGAGCGCCCAAAAACACGCCCGCAGCACTGAAGCGGAGATGCGGGCGATCCTCGAAGCGGCGGCGCTTCCCAAGCAGCGGCTGCTGATTGGTTCCGAATTGGCGGCGTTTGGCCGCAAGTACGGCGGCATTGAGCTCGACATAACGCGGGACCAGACACCGACAGACGCTCCTGACTTCTCGTGATAATCCTCGACACGAATGTTGTTTCGGAGGCGCTGAACAGCCCGCCTGATGCGCGCGTAATCAGCTGGCTCGACCGGCACGAGCCGGAAACTCTCTTTCTCACCGCGACAAGCTTGGCGGAGCTGCTGACGGGGGTTGAATATCTGCCCGAGGGCAAGCGCAAGAAGGGCCTTGCCGACAATATGTCCGCCTTGATCGACCGTCTTTTCGAGGATCGCGTCCTCGCCTTCGAAATGAATGCGGCGGCTGTTTATGCAGCTTTGGTGGCGGGAGCGAAAACTCGTGGCAGGACCATAGCCGTGGCCGACGGACAAATAGCGGCAATCGCTTCACTCCGAGGTTTTGCTGTCGCGGCACGCGACGTTGAGCCGTTCGCCGCTGCAGGTGTTCAGGTTATCAACCCGTGGGCGGAGCGCTGACTTTCTCATCTCTCCGCTTTGGCATCATTCAAAGGTCATCTTACGCCAGCAATGTCGCGAAACGGTTCAGCAACAACCTGATGTGCGTCAGAATAAACGATAAAGCCGGGCCGAAAGGTGCGCACTTCCTCCACCTCATGTCCGTATTTTCGCAGCAACGCGACGATCTGTTGTGCCTTCGAAATCTGCGCTCCAGCGCTGGCGCGAAACCAGCTCAGCCCCTGTGAGTTGCGCCTTTGCCATCCTTTGGATTTGGTCCGGTTAAAGCGGTCAGGCTCTTCAATGTTGTAGTCAAACCACAAGAGGAGGTCTGCCAAGGATTCCATGTCTGCCGAGGTCATAATTAGAGAATCCCGCAGTCGATATGCACTGCGAAAAAAACCGTCCCGAAAGCCAGAGTCTTCGTGACGCGCCGACATTACGAACCTGATCAGAGTCTCGCCCATGACGGGATTTTATACAGTCCAAGGAGTTGCAACAACTCAAACGTGCTATCTGAGTTAACCAACCCTCTTCTTCCCCCTGTTCCGCAGCACGTGGCTATACTCCGCATTGTACAAATCCGAATCCCGGAACTGCACATCGCCAAACACTTTCCCTACGAAAATCAGCGCCGTCCGCGTGATCTTCGCCTCGCGCACTTTCTCCTTCATCTCAGCGAGCGTCGTGCGGATATAGAGTTCGTCCGGCCAAGTCGCTCGATAAGCAATAACCACCGGGCAGTCCGCGCCGTAAAACGGCTCCAGCGCTTCCCTTATATAGGCGAGGTTGCGGATCGACAAATGGATGGCGAGCGTTGCGCCGGAACGGCCGAGCACCTCCAGCTCCTCGCCTTTCGGCATGGCCGAGGCTTTCATGCCGGTGCGGGTGATGATGACGGTCTGGGCGATTTCCGGCAGCGTCAGTTCCGTCTTCAGCTTCGCCGCCGCGCCAGCAAAGGCCGGGACGCCGGGCACCACATCATAGGGAATGCCGAGCTTGTCGAGCCGCCGCATCTGCTCGGCCACCGCGCCGTAGATGGCCGGGTCGCCCGAATGCACCCGAGCCACATCGAGGCCATGCGCATGCGCGTCTTCCATCTCAGCGATGATCGCGTCCAAAGCCATAGGCGCGGTGTCCATAACTTTCGCCCCCGCTGGCGCGGACTTGACAATTTCTTCCGGCACCAACGATCCCGCATAAAGGCAGACCATGCAGCGCTCGATCAGGCGCAGGCCGCGCACGGTGATGAGGTCCGCCGCGCCGGGGCCGGCGCCGATGAAATGGACGGTCATGTGATCTTTCCTGATAACTTGGGCGCGAGGCGCCCCTCTCTGTCCTGTCGGACATCTCCCCCGCGAGGGGGGAGATCGCACGTGTCACGGCTTTCGCTAATCTTCAACTTCGGAGATAAGCGGCAGGCGGTGGTGAGCGATCTCCCCCCTCGCGGGGGAGATGCCGACAGGCAGAGGGGGGCGCCTCGCGCCAAGCCTTGCCTCATCTTTCAGCCACTTTCCCGATCCCCGCTCCCGCCTTCGCCGCATAACCCCTCGGCGTATAGACCCAAGTCTTCCCATCCCCGGTCTTCATCACGCGCGTCTGCGACGACCCCACAATCACCACCGTTAGCATATCCACATCATCCACATTCAGCTTGGCCAGCGGCACGACCCGAACACGCTCGCCTTCCCGGCCAAGATTGGTGGCGAGAATGACGGGGGTGTCTGCGGGCCTGTGCTCAAGAAGAACACCCCGCGCCTCCGCCAGCTGCGTGCGCCGCTTCTTCGAGACCGGATTGTAGAACGCGATGACAAAATCTCCCTCCGCCGCCGCCCTCACGCGCCGCCTGATGTCGTCGATGGGCGTCAAAAGGTCCGAGAGCGAAATCGTGCAGAAATCATGCCCGAGCGGCGCGCCGGCGCGGGCGGCAGCAGCTTGCAGGGCAGAGATGCCGGGCGTCACAGCGACTTCAACGCGCTTGGCCGCATCGGAAAGTCCGCCCCGCTCGATCAGCTCAAACACCAGCGTTGCCATGGCGTAAATGCCAGCGTCACCCGAGCAGATCAGCGCCACGTGCCTGCCTTGGCCCGCGAGCTCAAGCGCATGGCGCACCCGCGCCTCCTCCGCGCCAAGATCATAATCATGGCGCACCCTGCCCTCGGCGAGCGGGCCAAGAAGATCAAGGTAAAGTGAATAGCCAACCAGATCAGTCGATGCCTCGACAAAGCAGCTGGCTTCCGGCGAGCGCCACGCATCAGAGCCCGGGCCGATGCCCACGACACGCAGTTTTCCACGTGTGCGGCCAATCTTCGATGGATCCAAAATTATCGGCGAGCGCGCTATCGCAACGGTTGAGCGGCGCGATTTCACCTTCGGCACAATCAGCTCGCCATCTGCCCCGGCGGCGGCCAGCGCCGCCGCCTCGCTGACACCGTGACAGCCGACTTCCGCAAAAACGGCTTCGGACGGATTCACGAGGCGCGGTGTCTCGCCCTCTAGCGTTTCAGCGTCAAACACCCGCAAAGGCACATCAAAATGCGCTGCGGCGGCATCCAGGGCCGCCTCATCCGCTTTCAAATCAATTGAAAAAATCCCGGCGATAGATTTCGGCTCGAGTTTGTTTTCGCGCATGACTTGCTCAGCAAGACCGATGACTTCATCCGCATTTGCGCCGCGTTCACAGCCAATGCCGAGCGCGAGCACGGCGGGCGCATAATGCAACGTACGGAAATCGGCTTGGCGCGCCTGATCGCTGACGGTAAGCCGTATTGGGCCGTTCTCAGAAAGCGGCAGCATCGAGCCGGAAAGCCATGCGCATTCCCCAACCAATTGCGCGCTTTCGCCAGCCAACATCCGCGCCATGATGTCCTTGGCGTTTTCCGGATTGACGAGTTTGTATCCGTCAGGCGGCGTATCGAGAGCAATGCCGAAACGCAGATCGCCCGCCGTGGTGATGGCCGGGTGACCGCCGAGGTGATCGGCGATCTGGCGGGCCAGATCATTCGCCCCATGATGCCCACCGAGCAGCGGCACGACAGAACTGCCGTCCTCAGCCATCGCAAGCACCGGTGGCTCGGCATGCTTATCGCTCAGGACAGGTGCGAGCAGGCGGATGAGAGCACCGCAGGACATAAGGCCGATGATCGGCACGCCTTTTTCGAACTGGGTGCGCAAATGACTGGCCACATCGTCAAACAAAACATCGGCGGAGCTGACGCGCTTCTTGAGGCCATGCACGGCCCCGCCCGTCAGCGTGGCAATCCTGCGGGCAAGCTGAGCTGGCGCGTCCGACAAGATAATGATCGCGGGCGCCCTCATTGTGTGTCCCAGCTTGGCAGATTGGCCACCCAACCCTCAGCGCCTTTGTAAATCAGTATCATTGAAAAGTACGGCGCGACATCAGAGATCATATCGGAAAGTCTCGTAACATTCTGATTTTGAAGGCTTACGCGCTCGCAATAGCCAGCCTGCGTTTCAAGTCCCATCTCATTGAGCAGCGCCCGGATGCGCGGAAAATGGCGACCGAGCTTCACGATCGCGACCGCGTCGCTGGACGCAATCCGCTCCCGGATTTCGTCGTCAGGCAGCGGTGCGGGAATGACGGTCAAAACATCGTTGCGCGCGGCAAGCGGCCGTCCCAGCACAGCGGCGGAAGCCATAAGGGAGGAAATGCCAGGCACGATTTCGCACGGGTACCGTCCTGCCAAATGACGGTGGAGATACATGAACGAGCCATAGAAAAACGGGTCACCTTCGCACAGAACCGCGACATCAGAGCCCGCATCAAGATGATGGGCAATGGTCTCGGCAGCTTTCTTGTAGACCAGTTGCGCCGGATCACGCTTCACATCCATTGGCACGATAATCGGGATTTCAAGCTGTCCGGCGCTCAGATAGGGCGCAACGATCGAGCGGGCGAAACTCGGCCCGTCATCCGGCTGCGGGTAGGCGATGACGAAACAGGCGCGCAGCACACGCAGCGCCTTCAAGGTCAAGAGCTCTGGATCGCCGGGGCCGACGCCAAGGCCATAGAGTGTGCCGGTCATGAGAGCGCCTTTCGAATGACCAGCATGGTCACCGGCATCAATGGCTTGAACGCGAGGAATTCCCCGACCGGCTGCGCGCGGGAGACCGCGATGCGCACAAGTGTCCCCGCGTGTGCCTTGGCACGCGTAATCAACTGCCCTTCGCCTTCGACGGTCACTGCATTTGCAACCAGAGTACCGCCCTCTCGCAGAGCTGCGAAACCAGACTCAAACACGCCGTCATCTGAAATCCCGCCACCTATGAAGACGGCATCGGGTTGCGGCAGGTTATGCAAAACGCCCGGAGCCCTGCCTTTGACAATCTGGAGCTCAGATGTGCCCAACGCTTTCGCATTGTGACCAATCATAGCCGCCCGCGTGATATTTTCCTCAATGGCGAAGGCCCGCGTGCCGCCTGCAGCCCGCATCCATTCAATGGCCACCGACCCGCAGCCAGCGCCGATATCCCACAAGAGCGCGCCCGGATAGGGCCGCAGCGCGGATAAAGCCGCAGCGCGGATTTCGCGCTTTGTCAACTGCCCGTCATGCTTGAATGCCTCGTCAGTCAGCCCGGCCATACAGCCTAAATTGTCCGTACGCGGCAGAGCGTCGCATTCAATGGCCAAAACATTGAGATCGCTGAAGGTTTTGGCTCCGATTTCCCGAACAGATAAAGGCAGAATGCGCTCTTCGGGTCCGCCCAGATGCTCCAAAACCGTGATGTGCGAGTCGCCATAGCCGGCCGTTTCCAGAACGCCAGCCACTTCTGAAACCGTCTGGCCGGAGGAGGTCAGCGCAAGAATGCGGGCGCGGGGCGCGAGATGGCGGATAAGGTGCTCGACAGGGCGGCCATGCAACGAGATGCAGCTCACATCTTGCAGGGCCCATTTAAGGCGGGCTGCGGCGAGAGAAAAAGCGGAGGGCGATGGCACGATTTCGTACTCGCTTGCATCGAGCCTTGAATTCAGGCTCGAGCCAATGCCGAAATGCATGGGATCCCCGGAAGCAAGGACGGTCGTCGCCTGCCCGCGCCGTGACATAAGCCAGTCCATGGCTTCAGGATAGCCATCTTCCCAAAACCTGACCTCGGCATCTGGCAACTGATCCCGCGTCACCACGCGCCGCGAGCCCAGCACAAACCGCGACTTATTCACCAAAGCAAATGATTTGGCAGGCAAAGCAGCAATGCCGTCATCCCCGACGCCGATTATGGTGAGCCATGCGCTCATGCGCCCCATCCGATTGCGAGAGCGTTGACTGCCGCCGCCGCCATGGCGCTGCCGCCTCGCCGGCCCTTGAGCGCGATGAACGGCGCACCGCCAGGATTAGCGATCAGCTCGGCCTTGGACTCTGCCGCGCCAACAAATCCCACCGGAAAACCAAGAATGAGCGCGGGCTTCGGCGCGCCTTCATCCAATAATTCCAGCAGCCTGAACAAGGCGGTCGGCGCATTGCCGATGGCAATCACCGCGCCCGCCAGATGGTCAAACCAAAGTTCTGCTTGTGCCGCTGAACGAGTTGTCTGACTTTTCGAAGCAATCTGCGCTGCGCGCGGGTCGGACAAAAGGCATAAGACCAGGTTCTGTTTTGGAAGATTGCGCTGAATGACGCCATGCCTGACCATTTCCGCATCGCAGATCACCGGCGCGCCTGCGGCAAGCGCCGCCCGTCCCGCCTCCGCCGCCCCAGGTGAAAAGACCAGATCATCCGCCGCGTCCAGCATGCCGCAAGAATGGATAATCCGCTCAGCAACATAGGCTTCGGAAATAGAAAACCGTGTCAAATCAGCCTCTTGCCGGATCATCTCAAATGACCTGGCATAGATAGCCTCCGGATCCTTGAGATAGGAGAGCATCAAGAATGCTGTTTCGTCTTGAGGCTTTTCGGCCCGAGCGGATGATCAGCATGGGGATATGGCGCATGAGTGTGACCGTGATCGTGGTGGTCATGCGAATGACCGTGGCCGTGATCGTGGTGGTGATGGTCATGAACCTGCTTCAGGGGACCAGGCTCCGCATGGCTGTGCAGCGGGGTCCACGGCAGGCCGTGCTTCTTGCAGAACGCCTCGTCCCGGCATGACGCGTCGCAGTCGCCCTTGCACGGACAGTTCTCCAGTCCGCCGCCAATGCCTTCGACATGATGGTGATGGCTCTCCTGCGCGCGGCCAATATCTGCTTCAAAACCAAGCACTTGCTCGCGGTACTTGCACATCTGGCAGTTCATGTTGTTCGTGCCTTCGAGTATCTCGAAGACGCGCTCGACCAGCGTCTCAATGACCAAAGGATGGTCATTCAGATAATCTGCCTTGATATATTGGATGTCGAGATTGCGGGCAGCGACTTCGTCGGTCTGGCTGTAAATCCGTTTGACCAGGACGCCGGTGAAAAGGAAATAGGGGAAGACCACAATGCGCTTGAAACCGAGCTTGGAGACATGCTCCAACGCAGGCTCGACCAGTGGAAAAGTCACACCCGAGTAGGCCGTCTCGCCCCAGCCAAAGCCGAGGCCTTCCCAGAGCATGCGCATGACTTTCGATACATTGGAATTTGCATCGGGATCGGATGAACCGCGCCCGACCACGACCAGCATCGTGTCATGCAGGCTGTCGCCTTCCTTCCAGCCGTTCGCGGTCAGCGCTTGCTTGATCCGGTCGCCTGCGGCGCGGATCATTTTGAGGTCTATACCCAACTCCCGGCCATAGTCGATTTTGACGGAGCGGTTTTGGGCGGCATAGGTGTTCAGAACGGAAGGAATGTCATTCTTGGCATGGCCTGCGGCAAAGAGCATGCCGGGCACAGCGAGGATGTGGTTTGCGCCCTGAGCTTTTAGTGAATCCAGCCCGTGCTGGATGACCGGATTGGCAAATTCCAAATAGCCATAATCAACCGGCCAGCTGGGGAAGTGCTCGCGCACGCGCTCGGCAAGGCGCGCAAATTCATTCACCGCGTTCTTGTTGCGGCTGCCGTGTCCGCAGATCATGATCCCGTAATTCTTCGCCAATCCATCCCCCATCCGCTCACCCAGTTGGCCGCATCCGCTGCCCTTCGACCGCTCAAAAGACGGCAGATTCAATGTGTTCGCGATGAAAAGAGCAAAAGAAGCGGCCGCTTGAAAAAGCAGACACATCTCTCAAAGACAGTCCCGGTATTTTCAGCCCCCGATCCGGGTCGGCCTCACCAGGTCTTCTCTCAGCCTCTAAGGCACCGTCGAAAACTGCTGGCAACCCTAGTGACAAGCCGCTGCCGGGTCAAACCCAATCGCGCCGGGCGCGCGCCTAGTGACGACGTCAGGACGGAAGGGAAATCTCAAAGCCGAGCTTGGCCGCGACCGTTTCGATCAGCTGCAATTCATTGCGGGTGGTGCGCTGGTCGGCTTCGGCAATCTGCACCATGTGCTCGACCAAGAGCTTGCGCCGCTCCGGCGCCATTTCGGCAAACACGCTGGCCGCCTGTTGAGAAGTCGTCTCGTAGGAGATCTCGCTGAGATACTCGCCGATGCCCTCAATGGCCTCGGAGGGAATGCCGAAGGCGGTCGAACAAATCTCGCGGAACATCGCAAGCTCGGCCTCGCTCGCAACGCCATCCGCCAGAATGACACGGAAAAGGAGAATGAGTTCGGCCGTAAGAACCGGGTCTTCAGCCACCAATTTGACGGCCTTTTCCCGGGCGATCATATCCTTGATGCGTGCGAAGAAACCGTCGCTCATCATAGTCCCCCACAATACGGCTCACACAAACGACTCAGGCTGGCCTTGGCAGCCAGTTTCTGACAGATAAGCCCCTTCATGCAAGACACCCTCATTCAGACCCTTGTTCTTCTATCTCTCGTCGGCCTTTTGGCTGGATTCATCGATTCCATCGCTGGCGGCGGCGGGCTGCTGACGGTTCCAGCGCTGCTGCTCGCTGGCCTCTCGCCGATACAGGCGCTGGGCACCAACAAGATGCAATCCGTGTTCGGCTCCGGCAGCGCCAGTCTTTCTTTCGCGCGCGGCGGGCATGTGAACTGGCGGGAGATGAAACTGCCGTTTGCGCTGTCGGCGCTTGGGTCAGCGGCTGGGGCTTACCTCGCTACAATCATTTCTGCGGAGTTCCTGCGGACATTCCTGCCGGTGCTTCTCATCCTCATCGCCATCTATTTCGCCCTCAAGCCCGACGCAGGCGATTTGCCGGGCCGGCAAATCCTGGCACCCGCAGTTTTCACTGCCACGATTGTTCCAATAATCGGCTTCTATGACGGCATATTGGGGCCGGGAACGGGCTCATTCTTCATGCTTGGCTATGTGGCGTTGGCGGGGTTTGGCATGCTCAAGGCCACCGCCCATACCAAGCTTTTGAACTTTGCCTCAAACATCGGCGCGCTTGTCATTTTTGTCCTTGGCGGCGCGGTGATCTGGAAGATCGGGCTCGCAATGGGTCTCGGCCAATTCATCGGCGCGCGGATGGGTGCTGGGCTTGCGATGAGGAACGGCGCGAAGATCATTAAACCGCTGCTGGTAACGGTTTGTATCATCCTGTCAGCAAAGTTGCTTTTGGGTTGAATGCGGCGGGATATAGGCAGCGCCAATACCGGATTTGTTTGAGTGCTCCGGCTTCAGGAGGCGCAGCTGCGATCTGCATGACGATAATCAACTTGCTTCGGATCTCGCCCGTTCTGGCTTTGGTTGCGGCGCTCGCAACCGGATGCACATCCACTTCCAGCAATGTCGCAGCGCTTGAAGAGCCGTTGTTGTCTGCGCCGGAGACTGCGCCCATACCTGCGCAAAAGCCTGATGCAGTTGCAGCTTTCGCGCCCGCCGAGGAGAATCCCGGCCAGTCTTTGGTCGCCGAGGCGGAAGCGGCAGCGGAGCCAGACGTGACTGTTGCGGCGGCGCCTGAAGCATCAGCGCAAGGTGAGGCCGAGGAAATTGAAGTCGCATCGGCGGATGAGCTTGAAAGCCCGCCGGAAGGCGTTGTTGCGTTCGTCGCCTCCAAAATACCGGGATCAAAATCTGTCAGTGCGTTTTCCGGTGGTTCGGGTGCGCGCAACTGCCTGATGCGGGCGATGTATTTTGAATCCAATCGTTCAAGCCGCGATGGGCAGCTGGCCGTGGGCACCGTCGTGATGCACCGCGTCGCCCATGGCGCCTGGGGACGCTCGGTCTGCGGTGTCGTCGGTGCTAAACGCCAGTTCGCGCCCGGCGTCATGTCGAGGCGCATGCAGGGCAACACAAGCGACCTTGCCAAACTCGCCGACTCCATCCTGCGCGGCAAACGCCATCCCCGGCTGGCGAAGAACGTGATGTTCTTCCATCAGGCCGGGCTGCGGTTTCCCTACAAGAACATGCGCTATGTGCTGACGGCGGGCGGGAATACGTTTTACTACAAGGCGGCCCGGGCGAGAGGCAAGAAGCGACGTTAGCGGGCAGCGCAAGTCTTTGCCTGAAACTCGCTCACGTGCTAATATGCAGCCATGTCACACACATTCAACGTAACCGCACTTTGGGACGACGACGCCAAGGTGTTCACGTCGCAGTCCGACGTTCCCGGTCTCGTAGTCGAGGCGGAAACGTTCGAAGAGTTTGTATCCCTGGTGGAAGCGCTCGGTCCCGAGCTGCTTGAGGCGAACCTGCCGACTTCCAAACGGCCCTATCATTTTGATATCAAATCGCAACGGCTTCTTGCGGTTGCCTGATCTTGCCGAAGGACTTCTACCGCGAACTTACCAAAATACTTGCCGCAGCTGGATGGATCCAAATCGAGGGCGGCAAGGGCAGCCATGAAAAGTGGCAGAACCGCGTAACCGGGGCAATTATTACCGTGCCACGGTCAAAGAGTCGTCACACCGCAAATGAGGTACTGAAACAGGCCGGGTTGGGGAAGGCCTTTTGAGACACGCAAAGCACGCCGAATTTCAAGCCCTGTCTCACGATTGCCCCGCATCGTTCAGATGCTTCAAAATTGCGGCCAGCGCCGCAACTTCGGTACCCGCAAGGCCGGCTGACAAGAATAGCGAAGGCCTTGTCCTCGGACCATCGGCCAATCCGGGCTCGCCCAAATGGCGAATGCGTTCGAACGCCCGGCTGCCGTAAAGCATGTGCTCATCGCCCATTGCGGCAATCTGATGAGGGCTGTCCGAAGCAATGACAGCAGCGCGCTCTGAGAATTTGACAGGCAGTTCGTGAGCTGACGCCTTTTTCGGGCCAATCGTGTTGACATGCGCACCTGATTTCAGCCAGAGCGCGTCAATGACTGGTGTAAGGGAGTTGGTGGCAAGAATGGCGACATCGGCATCCTCGACCGCCCGTTCCGCGCTGCCGCTGACATTTACTTGAACACCCAGCGCCGCGCTCATCCGCGAAGCAAAAGTGTCCGCGTTTTCCTGGCTTCTCGAAAACACAGCAATCTCGGAGAAAGCCCGAACCGCAACGGCGGCGATAAGCTGGGTCTCCGCTTGCAAACCTGCTCCGATCACAGCAAGTTTGCGAACTTTCGCGGGTGCCATCCAATCAATTGCGACGCCGCCCAGCGCACCTGTGCGCAGCGCACCAAGCCGCTCACCAACTGCAATGCCGGACAGGCGACGCGTCGCCCGGTCCCAGACCGCAACTATCTGATCCTCAATTTCCAAAGGAGGCTGCTGAAACGTCTCATACGCCCGAAACCCGGCGATCTCCGCATTGCCGCCAATGGTGAAAACTACTCCTCCGTCGCCAAATTCCGCAATATGTCGCGGCGGCGAGATGGTCTCGCCAAAAAAATCTGCCAGAACATGAGCCCGGACGGCCTCCAAGATGATGCTGAACGGCACACGGTTAATGTCGTGATCGCTCAACACTCGCATCACTTCAAAACTCCACCCCGATCTGCGCCTTCACCCCCGAGCGGAACGGGTGCTTCACCAGTTCCATCTCCGTCACCAGATCCGCAATCTCGATCAGTTCGTCCTTGGCGTTGCGCCCGGTCAGGACGACATGCGTCATGTGCGGCTTCTCGGACACCAGAAACTCAACCACATCCTCAATCGAAATATAATCGTAGCGCAGCGCGATGTTGATCTCGTCCAGCAGGATCATTTTATTCTTTTCGTCGCGGATCAGCTCTTTGGCTTTTTCCCACGCCTTGCCCGCCATCTCTGTGTCGCGGGCGCGATCCTGCGTTTCCCAGGTGAAGCCTTCGCCCATGGTATGGAACTGACAGATGTCCGTGTGGTTTTTCAGGATCAAATCGCGTTCGCCCGTTGACATGCCGCCCTTGATAAACTGCACCACGGCGCAGGGAATGCCATGGGCGATGTGGCGGAAAATCATGCCGAAGGCAGCGGTGGATTTGCCCTTGCCCTTGCCGGTATGGACGATGATGAGGCCCTTCTCATCGGTCTTCGTCGCCATGATCTTGTCGCGGGCGGCTTTTTTCTTGGCCATTTTCGAGGCGTGGCGCTCGTTATTGTCCTGCGCGCCTCCGGAATTTTCGGTTGTTTCGCTCACTGTCCGATGTCTCCCTGCGCCCATTTCGAGAGCGATCACCATAGCGGCCCATTCCAGCGGTGGCCAACCTAATTTCCAGACGCTTGATGAGAGCGGCAATCTATATTTGTAAATACAGTTGTGATAGCATGTAAAGGCAAAGGAGCTCGTCATGCCTCTCAACATCCGTGACCCAAGAGCCTCTGAACTGGCCCGCGATCTGGCGGCAAGGCGCGGAACCAGCATGACCAAGGCAATCATCGGCGCGCTGGAAAATGAGCTGACGCGGGAAAGGGCGAAACTGCCGCTTGCTTCACGCATTCAGCAAATCTCCAGCGCGTTGCTGACAAGCGCGAAGGGCAATCGGCGTAGGCTGACCAAAACGGAAATCGACGAGATGTGGGGCCAGTGATGTTTGTCGACACCTCCGCTTTCGTCGCGCTTTTAGCGGGAGAGCCCGACCAGGAGCGCATCGCCGCCGCGATGGACGCCGCGCCCAGTATTTCGACGAGCGGCATCGTCCGGCTTGAGACCGTCATGGTCCTGTCGCGCGAGCTGGAAGTTGCGCCCAGCGCCGCGCAGTTTGCATTTGATGAATTGATCGCTGCGGCGGACATTGAGGTCATCGCCTTCACCGACGAAATGGGACGGATTGCGGTTGACGCATTTGAAAAGTTTGGCAAGGGGCGCAAATCTGCCGCGCAGCTGAATCTTGGCGATTGCCTGACCTACGCTGCGGCGAAAGGCGCCGGGCTGCCGCTGCTGTTCCTCGGCGATGATTTCACGAAAGTGGATGTGCCGGGCGTCCTGGACAATCCCGCGCCCGGGGCGCCCAAAAGCCGATAGCAGCGGAATCTTCGAAGCAACCGTCAGTGTGCTCGAAGCCTCTCCAGCTCGACCCGCGCCGAGTTCGACCGCGCTTTCCACAGCCCCCGGTCCATCGCCTCAATCAGCCGCGCGGCCATTTCTTTCAGCGCCGCCGGGTTCTTGTCTGCCATAAACTGGCGCACATTCTCATCCGCGACGAACGCATTGTAAACCGCGTCGAAATGATGGTCGCGAACCGCGCCGGTCGTCGCTGAAAAGGCGAACATGTAATCGACCGTGGCGGCGATTTCGAACGCACCCTTGTAGCCATGGCGCATGACGCCTGCGATCCATTTCGGGTTGACTACCCGTGCCCGCACCACGCGGGAGATTTCTTCTTCCAGCGTGCGGATAACCGGGCGCTCCGGGCGCGAGTGGTCGTTGTGATAGATGACTGGCCGTTCGCCCTTCAGCGCCTCCACAGCCGCGCTCATGCCGCCTTCGAACTGGTAATAGTCGTCAGAGTCCAAAAGATCATGCTCGCGGTTGTCCTGGTTCTGAACTACGGCTTCCAGCGACTGGAGCCGGCGCTCCATCCCGTGCCGCTCGAGCTTGCCTTCGGCGTTTGCGCCATAGGCGTAGGAGCCCCAGACCAAATAAGCCTCTGCAAAGTCTTTCCTGTCATTCCAGCCGCCCTCATCGATAAGCGCCTGCAGGCCCGCGCCGTAAGAGCCGGGCTTGGAGCCGAAGACGCGGTAGCCGGCGCGCAGAAGGGCTTCAGAAGAAGTGGCGCCCTCCTCCAGCAGCTCATCTATTTCCATAGCCATTCTGTGCGCGATCGGATTATCCGCCGCATCTTCTTCCAAAGCTCCGATCGCCCTAACGGCTTGGTCAAATAACGCGATCTGGTCCGGAAACGCATCGCGAAAAAAGCCGGATATGCGCAGCGTCACATCAACGCGCGGCCTGCCTAAAGTCGCCATCGGCGTGATCTCATAGCCGGTGACGCGTTTGGAGCTGTTCTCCCACACGGGTTTTGCCCCGATCAGCGCGAACGCCTGCGCCAGATCATCGCCGCCAGTGCGCATGTTGGACGTGCCCCAGCAGGTAAGGCCGAAAGAGGTGGGGTGTTCGCCATGGTCCTGAAGATAGCGGATGATGAGCAGCTCGGCGCTTTTCTTGCCCAAATCCCAGGCTGTCTGCGTCGGCACCGAGCGCGGATCGACGGAGTAAAAGTTCCGTCCCGTTGGCAAGACATCCGGCCGCCCCCGCGTCGGCGCGCCGGAGGGGCCGGGCGGGACGAACTTGCCGGAGAGAGCGGTGAGGATGCCGGTGATTTCTGCAGGTCCGCAGGCGATGACGGAGGGGCGGATGCGGGCGGTGATTTCGGCGAGGACGACCTTGGTCCGGGACCAGTTTTCGGGGCAAGCCGTCGCTCCGGACACAAGTGCTGACGCAAGGAGCTCAATACGCTCCACCGTGTCGCCTGCGGTGCGCCAGGGGGATTGGCAAAGACAAGTGAGGACCTCTGGCTTTTCACCTCTCCAAGGCTTCGCCATGTCGCAGTCCAGCGGGTCGAAAGCGGTGAACAGATCCCCCGCAATCGCCCGGTGCAGGCTCTCGCCCTCCCCCCTCGGCAATCTCGCCAGCGCGACCACCAGATCATCCAGCAACCGCCCCTCCGGCGCTTTCCCGAATATGTGCAGCCCGTCCCGTATCTGCATCTCCTTCAATTCGCATAAATAGCCGTCCAGCTTCTGCAGCGCCGCCGCCTCGCCGTCGTCCCTGCTTATCCCGGCATCAAGATCCAGCCCGATATCCCGCACCAGCTCCAAAATGCGCGGTCCCAGCACTTTCAGCCGCTTCGGATCAAGCCCTGAGGCCTCGAAATATTCATCGACCAGCGCCTCCAGATCTTTCAGCGCCCCGTACGTCTCAGCCCGCGTCAGCGGCGGTGTGAGGTGGTCGATAATGACAGCCGACGTCCGGCGCTTGGCCTGCGTGCCCTCGCCCGGATCATTGACGATGAACGGATAGACATGCGGCAGCGCGCCGAGAATGGCTTCGGGGAAACACTCCTGCGACAAGGAAAGCGCCTTGCCAGGGAGCCATTCGAGATTGCCGTGCTTGCCCATATGCACGATGGCTTGGGCGCTGAATTTGAGCCGGAGGAAGGCGTAGAAGGCCAGATACCCGTGCGGCGGCGACAAGTCCGGGGAATGGTAGCTCTGCTTCGGGTCGATGTTGTAGCCGCGAGCGGGCTGAATGCCGGTGATAACGTTGCCGAAGCGCAGCAGCGGCAGGGTGAAGCCAAGTTCTGCCTGAAAAAACGGATCGGCGTCCGGTGAACCCCAGCGAAGCGAGACTTTCTCTTGAATCGATTTCGGCAAAGATTGGAAGAAGGCATTGTAATCATTCAGTGAAAGCACTTCACGAATGACGCGGACATGGGCAGCTGCGTTTGTGACGCCGACTGACAGGAGCCGCATCAACGCGTCGCCATCGGCAGGTGTTTCGCCCGTCTCATAACCTGCGGAGGCCAAGGCGCGCAGCACTTCGATTGTGCCAGCCGGGGTGTCCAGGCCCACGCCATTCGCCATGCGGCCATCCTTGTTTGGATAGTTGGCGAGGATGATTGCGATCTTGCGGTTTGCGGGCGCAGTTTCCGCGAGCCGCACCCAGTTTGCCGCGAGCTCGGCGACGAATGCAACGCGATCTGGACGTATTTTGTGTGAGACGATGTTGCACTCGACATCCGCATCATATTCTGACGCCGCCTTGAACGAGATGGCACGGGAAAATACGCGACCGTCCACCTCTGGCAGAACGACGTTCATCGCAAGATCACGGCTTGTGAGGCCCTGCGGGGATTCAAGCCATAACTGCTCAGTTGTGCCGGATAGGACCACTTGCAAAACCGGAGCACCACCTGCGTCGAGCACGGTTCCGGTCCAATCGCCGCCGGGGATTGAGACAGAAAAGCCGGTGGCATTGAGGACGAGCGATGGCTTGTGCTCCACGAACAGCTCAGATGTTATCGCGGCGGAGATGTCGTCCTTGAGACTAGAAACATAGATTGGCAGCGGACTGAGGCCGCGCGCCTTGAGCGCGTCAACAAGTGCTGAAATGGGTCCCGTCTGACCCGACTGGACGAGCGCGCGGTAGAAGATGATCGCGGCTGTTGGCGCGCTTGCAGCCACCGGCTGGAACCATAAGCCCGCCTTCATCAAGGGGGCAGCGGCTGCGGGCTTCTCTCCGCCGGATACTAGCGCCTTGGCGTATTGCAGGAACCGCAAAGCATTGTCGCTTCCGCCCTCCGCCAGATAGCGCCAAAGCGCTCCACAGTTTGCCACCGCGAGCGTGCAGAATCGCGCGAGGCCTGGGTCCGGCTTGTCATCGCCGGGCAACACGGCAAGTTTCACTCCATGCGTCACCGCCATTGCATGCAGTGCCTCGAGCCCATAGGGCCAGTATCCCTCGCCGCCCAAGAGGCGCACGATGACAAGCCGGGAGTGACGGGCCGTGCGCTCGATATAGGTGTCAACAGACATTGGGTGCTGCAGCTGGAGAAGGTTTGCAAGGCGCAGACCGGGCGCTGAACTCGCGAGCACATGCCGCGCTGCCGCCAGTGCGGAAATCTCGGTGTCTGCAGCCGACAGGAACAAGACCTCAGCCGGAGACTGGCCAAGATCAATCGCCTCCTGCCCCTCGGCTAGCGTGCCTTGCTGGGCGAGGAGGAGGTGCATGGATTAGAGGGCTGATATCTGGGACTGGATTGCGTCGCGATCCAGTCCCTTCAGGCCGATCACGACCAGACGGCAGCTGCGGCTCTCGCCAGGGGTCCAAGCTCGGTCGAAATAGGATTCGATCCGGTTGCCCGCCGCCTGAATGACCAGGCGCATCGGCTTTCCTGTCACGGCAGCAAAGCCTTTAAGGCGCAGAATGTCATGGCTTTCTATCAGTGATTTAAGACCCGCATGGAAAGTTTGCGTGTCCGCGATTTCGCCCGCCTCGGCGACGAAACTGTCGAAGTCATCATGATCATGCGCGGCACCGCCCTCATGCTCAATCTCGTGATGCGACTTGCGCAGCGCGATAAGATCCTCCGTGCCGGATTGCAGGCCGAGCAACACATCAAGCGGCACCCTGCCCTGTTCGCTTGCCAGAATTTTGAGTGCGCGGCCGGAGCCATCGGCGATCTGCGCTCTCACGCTGTCCATGGTCTTTGCATCCACAAGATCGGACTTGTTGAGCACGATCAGATCTGCCGCAATGATCTGATCTTCAAAGACCTCCTCAAGCGGGTTGTCATGCTCATACGAGGGATCTGCCGCCCGCTGCGCCGCAAGGGCATCCTCGTCATCAGCGAAACGCCCGGCGGCAACGGCCGCGGCGTCGATGACCGTGATGACGCCGTCCACCGTGACCCGAGTCTTGACTGCCGGCCAGTTAAACGCCGCCACCAGCGGCTGCGGCAGAGCGAGTCCGGACGTCTCGATGATGATGTGGTCGATCCTGCGCTCTTTCTCGATGAGCTTGGTCATCGTCGGAATGAAATCGTCCGCCACCGTGCAGCAGATGCAGCCATTGGTGAGTTCGACGATATCGTCCTCCGAGCATGCGTCGGCTCCGCAGCCGCGCAGCACATCGCCATCAACGCCGAGATCGCCGAATTCGTTGATGATCAAGGCGATGCGCCTGCCATTGGCATTTTCAAGTATGTTGCGAATCATTGTGGTTTTGCCTGAACCAAGAAAGCCGGTGATGACGGTGGCGGGAATCTTTGCGTTCATGAACTCAACCCTTCAATTTGAGCGGCAGCCCCGCCGCCACGATATAGACCTCGTCGGCGATGGCAGCGACTTTCTGGTGCAGGAGGCCCGCTTGGTCACGGAATGAGCGTGCCAAATAGTTGTCAGGCACAATGCCCTGGCCAACTTCACTCGACACGAATACGATAAGACCCGGCAGATCTGGCAAAGCTTGAGCAAGTTCATCACCAAGCGTCGCCGAGTCCTTGTTTTCCAGCATCAAATTGGTCAACCAGAGTGTCAGGCAATCCACCAGGACCGCAGAGCCCGCCGCCGTGGAGTTGCGCAAGACGCCGGTCAAATCCAGCGGCTCCTCGACACTCTCCCATTCCGGCCCGCGCCGAACTTGGTGGGTCTCGATACGGTCTGACATTTCCCGGTCAAAAGCCTGCCCCGTCGCAATGTAGACCTTGGCTAGCCTCGATGCATCGATCAGGCCTTCGGCAAAGGCGGATTTGCCGGAGCGCGCGCCGCCAAGAACGAGAATGATCTTCCCATGATTGCTCACGCTTCTCTTGCGCCCCGCTCCATCAAATAGCCAAGCGAGAGCCCAAGTGCGAGCCAGAAGAACAGCGTCGTCGACAGTGACGCCATCACAAATTCAGCCGCAACAAAGGCCGGAACCTTTGAAGAAACGTCTGCAGGCTGCGGCGCGCCGTAAATGTGCGGGGTGACAAGCAGCGTAAGCCCGATCAGCGTCATGAGCAGCCCCTTGCGGCTGACGAGCGCCAGCATGCCAATGACTGAGGCTGCAGCCGTGGAAAACCACCAGTACTGCCGTGCCATAACATCCACGAAGGGAAAGCCCGGAAGCTCCGGCGGCAAGCCAATGGCCGGCAGAAATTGTATTGCAAGCCAACCCGCCGCGCCCCAAGAGAGGCCCGTGGAAAATGTCAATGGCAAGCTGCTGAGGAGCGAAACTCCCGCGAGCAACAGCCCAAAGCCGGCGCCGGTTACGAGATTAGCCAGCAACGTTTTCCAGGATCGGCCGAAACCGGAATCTGTGGCGGCAGAATGGGAATCCGGGCCGGCAGCCGGTTCATGAACATGTTGCGCGCCGTCGTCATGCACATGCACCGCCGCAGAGCCATGGTCATGCTGCGCCTCGAATTGCTCGGCCTCAATAATGAGCGGCGCTACTTGCCGCAGATGCACGGGCGTCATCAAAAGCCCGGCAAGCAGCCCAGCCGCTATAGCGGCCAGCAAAACACGAATTGTCATGACGGAAATCCCTAGTGGCAGGGAAACCCATAGGCATGCCGCGTGTCGTGCGCAGCATCATGCAAAGTGGCGGAACTCGCAAAGCCTGCGCCCCAGACAAAGAACGCGCCGAGGAAAAGCGCTGCAAATCCTGCTAGCATGCGCTCGGATACAGCTTTTGAGCCGACAGAAACATTGGAACGTGCAGCCATGACAACCTCCGTGTTGGGCCGCGGGGAGACTTCCCCGAATAATGCGGGCGGTATTGCCCTGGACATCCGGCAGGTCTCCTGGCTCGCGGGTCACAAGTCCTGTCCGCCTTCCCGGTTTCCCAGTGGCATGATGAACAGTTCCTCGCCGCTCTACAGTCGCGGGGTCGGCTGTGATCGAAGCGCCCTGATGGGTACGCCCCTCACATTCCCTTTGAATTCCTGGGGCAACAAAGCCTTCCGGAAACCAAATGTCATGCAGCGTGATAGGATGGAGCGGCGGGACAAGTCAATCGAGCCTGCGACACCCTGTATCCTGTTTCAGCGAAAAAAGTGATCAGCTTTCAAAAACCGCACAGATATCTCAGTAAACACCCGAAAAAAGGGCGTTTCAGTTCAATTTTGGTCGGTGTCTTGCCGGTTTGGTAACGGGACGGACATAGGCTGAAATCAGATATGAATGGGAAAAACCCGCCTGGCCGGTATGCTGGCGGCTGATCAATTGGAAAAGACTGATGCCTGTTTACCCTCCCGCATATACGAGCCAGCAAATTGCCGATCAACTGACTCGAGAAGGCACTTACTGGAACAGGCAGACGGTTACTTACTCTTTCAACAATCTGAGCACAGCCGGTAACGCGCTTGACGCGACATTTCAGTCATGGGTGAACGCTGCTGTCCAGACCGTTGAGGAAATGCTGGGCATTGATTTTCAGCTTGTCGGCGGGACAGGCAACATCACATTCAACGGAAGCCGCGGCAACGGCACCTATGCTTCAACAAGCTGGAGCGTTCCGAGCAACGCCTATACATCGGCAAGCATCTACTTCGACCAGTTGTGGACCACCAACCAGTCTGCAAGCCTTGGCTACGGCAGCTACGGACTGACGACCATCATCCATGAATTTCTGCATGCGCTGGGTCTCGACCACCCGGGCAATTACAACGGATCGGCAAATTATTTTCCCGATGCGCTGTTTCTGCAGGATACCCACCGCTACTCGGTCATGTCATATTTTGACGCTGATGCCGATGGCAGCGGCACCTCGCATTGGCTGAAGGTCAATGGGACCTGGCAATGGCAATATCCACAGACGCCGATGGTCTATGATCTGCTGGCGCTGACGGACGGAAATTTCGCCGGATATTTTGGAGGTTACGCCCCAAATGCCACAACGCGCGCCGGCGATACAACATATGGCTATAACGCGACATCCGGGATCAACAGCGTATTCAACTTTGCGGTCAATGACGGGCCGGTGCTGACGATTTATGATGCCGCTGGGAACGACACGCTTGACCTGTCCGGTGATACCGTGGCCACAAGGCGCGTCATCACCTATGACGCCGCCGGAAATCCACAGACCTCCGATGGCGTTCGCACAACGAGCGTGATTGATCTCAATCCCGGCGCCTACTCATCGACGCATGGCATGCTCAACAATATCGGGATCGCATTTGGCACATTGGTGGAGAATGCCATCGGCACCAGTTTCAACGACACGATCACCGGCAATTATCTCGGCAATGTGCTCATGGGGGGAGCTGGATCGGACACGATCAATGGCGGGCTTGGCGCGGATTTTCTGGCTGGAGGAACCGGGACGGACGGTCTGACAGGCGGCGCCGGCGCGGATTGGTTCGCCTTTGCCAGCGGAGTTTTCGAAGGCGATTTGGTCAGCGATTACGCGGCTGGGGACTACGTCTATTTCGGCGGCGCAAGCGGCGCGGTCAATTTTTCGGTCTCCGGCGCAAATGTCATTGCCAACACCGCGACACTTGCGGGCGCCACTGCAGGTGACGTAACGGTCATAACGCAAGCCTCAACGGCGCTCCTGACTGCGGCTAACATCGCCTCCATCGCCGCCGTCCTGGGCGGCGGCCCGGGCTGGCTCGGAGCATTCGGGGCTTATGAATTGACGGCGTTTGACGCCAATTCAAATGACACCTGGCGCACCGTCACGTCCTCCTACACCGCAGGAAATCTCCTCGATTACGCCTTCACCGCCTATGATGCGGGCCAGCCATATTATTCGCTGCTGACCGACTACGATCAAAGCGCGGCGGCAAACTGGGGAACGATCAACACCTATTACTCGGCCGCCAACGTCGCAGATTTTAATTGGGTGTATTACGACGCTGGTCAGGCATTATACGCTTCGACCACCAATTTTGACCAGACAAGCGCGAACAACTGGAACAATATCCAAACCTTCTACTCAACGCTGAACGTGACGGATTATTCCTATGTAAACTATGATCCCGGCCAGGCGCTCTTCTCCGCCGCCGTCGACTATGACCAAGCGGCGAACCAGACATGGGGCCGCGTTGAGACCTTCTTCTCAAGCTCAGGCGTGACTGACTATTACTGGACCTATTATGATGCAGGCCAAGCCTATTACGCGGCGACGATCGACTACGATCAAGTCAATTCACAGGCTTGGTACCGCATCGACACGTTCTTCTCGTCAGCAGGCGTGACCGATTTCACCTGGTCCTATTTCGACGCCGGCCAACCGGTGAGCGCGCGGCTCGTCGATACCGATCAGGCAAATCTCTATGCCTGGAGCCAGCATATTGTTGAATTCAATGCGGCGAGCCAAGTAGTTAACGACTATTACGTTTAACGGCCTGTAGGCAGCAAGAAGCTGCACAACCCGCTTGTTTCAACCAAGAAACGTGATAACGACTGGGTCGGTTGCCAGCGGCGGGCGCGGGCATTTGCGATGCTTGGGGGCAAGCCGACGTGCCAACTTATCCACCCGTTTTTGACAGCCAGTCTATCGCCAATCTGATGACGCGAAGCGGCGTCCACTGGGACCTGCCTTACGTTTCCTATTCCTTTAATTACAACAGCACTGCCGGAAATGCGCTTGACGCTACGTTTCAGTCCTGGGTGAACATTGCCATCCAGACCATTGAGGAAATGTTCGGGTTTGACTTTGTCCAGTATTCCGGCCCCGCGAGCATCACCATAAATGGCAGCCGCGGCGATGGCACTTATGCTTATGGCACATGGTACACCCCGGCGAACAATCTGCAATCCGGCCAGCTCTTTTTTGACCAATCCTGGACCACAAACCAGTCATCAAGCCTATTCTATGGAAGCTATGGCCTGCTGACGATCATTCACGAACTGCTGCATGCCATCGGCCTCGAGCATCCAGGCTACTACAACGTCACCGGCGGCTACTTCACCGATGCCTTGTTCCAGCAGGACACGCACCGCTATTCGATCATGTCGTATTTTCACGCCGCTTCAGACGGCAGCGGCACGTCGCATTGGGCAAAAAACGGAAACGATTGGGTCTGGATCTATCCGCAAACGCCGATGGTTTATGACCTGCTGGCGCTGACTGACGGCAATTTTGCCGGACTTTTTGCGGGCTACAACCTCAATCCCACCACACGCGCTGGTGACACGACCTACGGCTACAACGCCACGCCCGGGATCAATTCAGTCTTGAACTTTGCCATAAATGGAAGCCCGGTTCTGACCATATATGACGCCGGAGGGGTCGATACGCTGGATTTGTCAGGCGATGTGGTGACGAGCACAGGGCTCGTCACATATGACGCAAACGGAGCGCCGGTGGCTACGGAGGCGGTTCGTACTAGTTCGGTGATCGACATAAGGCCAGGGCAGTATTCATCCACGCATGGAATGACGAATAATATTGGGGTGGCGTTCAATACGATCATCGAGAATGTCATCGGTACTAGGTTTGATGACACCATCTTCGGGAACTATTGGAACAACGTGCTCTCGGGGGAAAGCGGGAATGACAATATCAATGGCGGCGACGGTGCCGATATCATCGACGGTGGCGTCGGAGCCGATGTTCTTGACGGCGGAGGCAATATCGGAGGTGACACAGTAAGCTATTTCACTTCCGTATCGGGTGTCCACATCAATCTTGGCAGGGGAATCTACTCGGGCGGTACTGCCGAGGGTGACACACTGTCAAATTTCCAAAATATCATCGGTTCCAATTATGACGATATTTTAAACGCTAGCTTTAACGGTGCCATGGAGGGTCACGCTGGTAATGACTTTCTTTATGGATGGTTCTCGCAAACCGCCACTGGTGGAGCAGGTATGGATTGGTTCGTGTTCATGGATGACCGAGGCGGTCCCGGTTCCGCAGGCATCGTGATGGATTATAGCACAGAAGACGTCATTTACTTGGGCGGAAGCGATGCCTTGCCATCATTTTCAGTTCAAGGTCCCGGCGTTTTTATCGGCAATATTTGGTTGGACGGGGCCGGTGCCTCGGACGTCACCATAGTTACTCAAAAATCCACATTGCTGCTCAACGATACAAACGAGTCGTCAATAAGACTGGTTCTCGGCCAGGGCGCAAGCGCGCTAGGCGCTTTTGGCGAGTACAATTATAACACGTTCGACACCAATTTTAATGACGTGTGGACGATAATCGTCTCAGCATACACTTCTGCCAATATCCTTGATTACATCCTTACCACTTATGACCCCGAGCAGCTATACCACTCGCTCAATTCAGACCACGACCAATCAGCGAGCGGAAACTGGTCGAGGATAGACACATATTATTCCGCCGCCTCGGTCATCGACTTTAAATGGCTGGCCTACGACACTGGTCAACCGCTCTATGCGGCAAGCATAGACTTCGACCAAACCACCGCCTCAAGCTGGTCAGAAATCCAATCGTTTTACTCGGCAGCAGGCGTCACCGACTTCTCCTACGTCTACTATGACGCCGGCCAGCCGCTCCATTCCTCTGCCACGGACTACGACCAAACCTTAGCCCATTCCTGGAGCCGGATCGAAACCTTCTTCTCCACCGCTGCGACGACGGACTTCTACTGGGCCTATTACGACGCGGGACAGCCCTATTTTGCCGCGACGGTGGACTATGACCAGACGTCGAGCAACACTTGGTCGCAGATCCAAACTTTCTTCTCGTCCGCTGGCGTGACGGATTTCACCTGGGCCTATTTCGACGCCGGCCAGCCGCTTTATGCTCGGCTTGTGGATTACGATCAGGGCAATCTCTACGCCTGGAACCAGCACATTGTGGAGTATGATACGTCAACGCATGTGCTGAACGACTATTACATCTGACCCCACGCCCGGTTCAGCGCGCCGCCGAGATGATCCTGCCGAGGCCCCGGCGGTCGAGTTCCCTTGCTATCTCATCAAGGGCAGCATCCACGTCAGTCCAGTACGCGCTGGAGCCGGCGTTCATGCCGAGGCGGGTGAGGAATTTGCTGCGGAATGAGTCGGCTGCAAACAGGCCATGCAGATAGGTACCCATGACCCTGCCATCAGCCGAAATCGCCCCGTCCGGGTGACCATCCAGAACCGCGAACGCGTTTCTGCAGTCAGGTCCTGAGGTTCGGCCAATATGGATTTCATAGCCGTTGATTGGCGCACCAAAGGCCACCGAGTGCCCGTTTGCATTCCTCACTGCCTTTTCAGGCTCCATGTCCGTCGAAATCTCGAGAAGACCGAGGCCGCTCACACTTGATGGCTCACCTTCAAGACCGAGCGGGTCATTCAACTCGCGCCCAAGCATCTGATAGCCGCCGCAGACGCCAAGGACGGGCTTGCCAGCCGCATGATGGCGCTTGATCTCCTCCTCCCAGCCATTGCTGCGCAGGGCTGCGAGATCGGCAATCGTTGATTTGGAGCCCGGAAGGATGATGAGCGCGGCGTTTTCCGGTATGCGCTCGCCTGCCTTGACAAATACGAGATCAATCTCGGGCTCGGACTTCAGCGGATCGAAATCGTCGAAATTGGAAATCCGGTCGAGAACCGGAACCGCGATCACTGACTTGCCTTTGCCGCCTTCTTGCGCGGTTTCAAGCGCTACGGAATCTTCGGCTGGAAGGCGCGAAGCCTGTTTCAGCCACGGCACGACGCCAAAGCAAGGCCAATTTGTGTGCGCGGTGACAGCCTTGATCCCATCATCGAAGAGCGAAACATCGCCGCGGAACTTGTTGATGACAAAGCCGGAAATCATCTTGCGGTCTTCATCCGGCAAAATCGTGTGCGTGCCGACGAGCGATGCGATCACCCCGCCCCGGTCAATATCGCCCACCAAAATAACTGGCACATTGGCGGCGGTGGCAAAGCCCATATTGGCAATGTCGCCGCTGCGCAGATTGATCTCGGCGGGCGAACCCGCGCCCTCTGCTATGATCAGGTCAGCGCCCTCGCACAGTTTCGCATAAGAGCCCATGACCGTCTCGAGGAGGCGCGGCTTGAGGGCTTGATAGTCTCTGCCCTTCGCAGTGCCCCAGGCCTTGCCCTGCAGAATGATTTGCGAGCCCGTCTCGCTTTGGGGCTTCAAAAGCACCGGGTTCATATGCACAGATGGCGCTACGCCGCAGGCCATCGCCTGCAACCATTGGGCTCGGCCGATCTCCCCGCCATCGGCGGCAACAGCGGCATTATTGGACATGTTCTGCGGCTTGAACGGGCGCACTTTGAGCCCGCGCTGGCGCGCAAGGCGGCAAAGCCCGGCGACAAGCACAGTCTTGCCCACATCCGAGCCAGTTCCCTGCAGCATGATGGCGCGTGTCATGGGAGGCGAATAGCGCATGCGGACAGCTGAGACCAGTTCAACAGCGCCGTCATGATTTTTAATTTTGCTTTGAAATTAATCGAACTCGTTTAAATTCCGGCACGGGAGGACGGCAATGGCAAAAATCGCATTCATCGGACTTGGCAATATGGGTGGACCGATGGCGGCCAATCTGGTGAAGGCCGGACATATTGTATCGGGATTTGACCTCATCGAGGCAAGCCGTGCGGCGGCGCGGGCGAATGGCGTGGATGTGAAGACCGCAGCTGCGGCGGCGGTGGCTGATGCGGAGGCCGTATTCACAATGCTGCTCAATGGACGGCTCGTGCTCAACGTCTATGCGGAACTCGCCGCCATGGCGCGGCGTGGCGCCTTGTTCATCGACTGCTCCACCATCGAGGTGAACACAGCATGCGAAGCGCACAAGATTGCGGAGGACCACGATCACAGGTCGCTCGACTGCCCGGTTTCGGGCGGCGTGGCAGGTGCGCGGGATGGCACGCTTACCCTCATGGCGGGTGGGTCGCGGGAAGCCTTTGCCCGCGCTGAGCCGCTCCTGAAGCCATTGGGCGAGCGCATTCTGCACTGCGGCGCGGAAGGCTCCGGTCAGGCAGCCAAAATTTGCAACAATCTCATGCTCGGCATTTCCATGCTTGGGGTCGCCGAAGCATTTCTCCTGGCCGAGCGGCTGGGCCTTTCCGAGCAGGTTCTCTTTGATATTGCCACCAGCAAGTCTGGGATCAGCCGCGCGCTGCTCAAATACCTGCCCGTGGCGGGACCCGTTCCCTCTTCGCCCGCGAACCATGATTTCAAGCCGGGCTTTACCTCTGCCTTGATGCAGAAAGACTTGCGGCTGGCACAGAACGAGGCGCAGCGGACTTCCACCATCACTCCGCTTGGCACGCTTTCGGCGCAGCTCTATGCGCTATTCAACACCAACGGGAACGCGGCGAAGGATTTCAGCGCAATCATCAACATGCTGCGCGGCACGGATAAAGTGTGACGCGCAGGCATGACCGGGCGTCACCTCAGAAATATTCCCTTAACCAAAAAAATCGTGAAATTTACCAATACTTAGCCTCTCGCTAACCGGAGGGTAAGGATGTGCCTATAGAAGTGATCCCAAGGCAGCGGTCATACGTTGTCAACGCTCCGGAAAAGGTCTCGCGTACCGGAGCTTTAAGTATCCTTCGCATGCGTATGTTTAGCGAAGGCCACGCGTAATTGTGGCGAACCGCGCTTCTGTGATGAAAATCAGAGGAGCGCGGTTTTCGTTTGTGGCGCCTATTGCCTCAGCTGCGTCTCTGCCTCGTCCAGCGCCTTCAATATCCGCCCAACCGCCAGATCAATCGTCTCGCGCGTCCAGATCAGCGGCGGTGACAGGATCATTGTGTCGCCGACAGCGCGCATCATCAGGCCGTTCTTGATCGCCTCATCGCGCACAAGGAACGCAGCGCCCTTGGCTTCCGGGAAACGCGCGCGGGTTTGTTTGTCCGCAACGATCTCGATAGCGCCCAGAAGGCCGAATGTGCGCACTTCACCAACAATTCCGTGCCCAGACACAGCCGCTTTCAGCCGCTCGCCGAAATAGGGTCCGGTGTCACTTTTGACCCGGTCGATAAGGCCTTCGCGCTCAATGATGGCGAGATTTTCCAAAGCCAAGGCACAGCAAACCGGATGACCCGAATAGGTGTAGCCATGATTGAAGTCCCCGCCCTTTTTGACGACCGTATCGGCGATGCGGTCGGACACGATGAGCGCGGAAAGCGGCAGATAGCCTGAGGTCAGCGCTTTTGCCGTCGTGATTGTGTCCGCCTCAATCCCCATCGATTGAGACGCGAACCACTCGCCGGTGCGGCCATAGCCGGTGATGACCTCGTCCAACATGATCAGCACATCATATTTGCGGCAGATACGCTGAATTTCTGGCCAATAGCTTGCAGGCGGAATTTTCACCCCGCCCGCGCCCATGATGGGCTCGCCGATAAAGGCGGCGACATTGTCCGCACCTGCTTCAAGAATGGCATCTTCAACCGCCCGTGCAGCACGCAGGCCGAAATCATGGTCGCTTTCGCCGGGCAGAGCCAATTCGAATGCATATGGCGGCATGACATGAACGATGTTTGGCACCGCGCCATAAAGCTGGTCATGCATGCCCTGCATGCCGCCAAGCGAAGAGCCTGCTATGGTCGAGCCGTGATAGGCCATTTTGCGGGAAATGATCCGATTCTTCTGCGGCTTGCCCTCAAGCGCCCAGTAATGGCGCACGAGCCGAAGCGCGGTGTCATTGGATTCTGAACCTGATGAGCCAAAGAACACCTGGTTCATGTGCGCGGGCGCTATTTCAGCGAGCCGCTTGGCGAGAAGTGTTGCAGGCGGTACGGTGCTCTTGAAGAACGAGTTGTAATACGGCATTTCAAGCATCTGCCGCGCCGCAACGTCAGCGAGTTCCTTGCGCCCATAGCCGAGATTGACGCACCAGAGACCCGCCATCCCGTCAAGGATTTCGAAGCCTTCGGAGTCATAGATGAACGGCCCCTCGCCGCGCACAATCATGCGCGAACCGGCCTCTCGCAAGGATTTGTGATCAGTAAACGGATGCAGATGATGCGCGGCGTCAATCGCCTGCAGCTGCGCGAGGGTGTAGTTTTGATAGGTCATGACAGGTCTCCCAAAGCCAGTTGAACTCAACATGAAGGCAGAGGGAGATCAGTGCGGCGAATAGCCAATGCGCGCGCAAAGGAGCAGCAGTTCGGCATGCCGCGTGCGGGGGGATTGCGTTGGGGATTTTGAACCTGTGCGCATGTAGCGAGGATAACTGAAAATCTGTAGGAGAGGAAGAGACCGGCGGGAGGCGAACTATGCTCATCGGCATTGACTGGGGCGGCACCAAGATTGAGGGCGTCGCCATGGAAGCGGACGGGCGCGAGCTGCTGCGCCTGCGCGAGGACACGCCCCGGCACGACTATGAAGGCTGCATCGCGCGCATCAAGGCGATGATTGATGGACTCGAGGCCAAGACCGGTCAGACTGGGTCCATTGGCATCGGTATTCCTGGTTCGCTCGAACCCGTCAGCCGTCTGGGCAAAGGGGCAAGCTCGACCTGGCTTCTGCGCCGCCCGGTGGAGGCGGATTTGCAGGCGGCGCTTCTGCGCGATATCAGGGTCGAGAATGATGCGGATTGCTTTGCAGCGTCCGAAGCGGTCGATGGGGCGGGAGCTGGACATAGCGTTGTCTTCGCGGTGATACTGGGCTCTGGTGCGGGCGCGGGGATCGCGGTTGGCGGCAAGGCGCATCATGGGCCGAACAATAGCGGCGGCGAATGGGGGCATAATCCCCTGCCCTTCCCCGATACGACGGAAGTTCCAGGCAGAGCCTGCTATTGCGGGCGGCATGGGTGCATGGAGACCTGGGTCTCGGGCCGCGCATTTGAAACGCAATATGAGGAACACACCGGTGAGACGCTGAAAGCGAGCCAGATCATTGATCAAATGCGCAGGGGCGACCGGCTGAGCATCATGCTCTGGGATCGCTATGTGGACCGCGTAGCGCGCGGACTGGCAACGGTGGTCAACACACTTGATCCCGAAATATTCGTCATGGGCGGCGGCATGTCGAATGTTGATGAACTCTACGACACGCTGCCGGGGGAGCTTGCCAAGCGCACATTCTCGACGGTGTTCCACACACCCATCGTCCGCGCCAAACATGGTGACGCCAGCGGGGTGCGCGGCGCGGCCTGGCTATGGAAAGATGGATGATGGCCGAAAACACAGACATAACAGCGCGATATGCCTTTGCGCTCACGCTCATTCGCGATGCCGGCGATCTCGCGCTTGGCTATTTCAGGAACCGCGACGCATTGACGGTCAAGAACAAGGGACCGCAGGATCTGGCAAGCGAGGCTGATCTCAACACCGAACTTCTCATCAAGAAACAGTTGGAAGAAAATTTCCCGCAAGATGCTTTTCTCGGCGAAGAAACCGGGCTGACGACCTTCTCGGACGGACAAGGGATATGGGTGGTCGATCCGATTGATGGCACGCAGCCCTTTATCAGCGGCATGACGAGCTGGTGCGTTTCAATCGGCTTCGTGAAAGACGATCAGCTCCAATTCGGCATGGTCTATGCGCCCGCGCGCGACGAGCTGTTCGCGGGCGGCGCGGGTTTTGCCGCAACGCTCAATAGCAAGCCCGTCGGCAAGCACCCCGGCAAATCGATCCGAGAGGGCATTTGCAGCGTCGGCTATTCCCCGCGCATCGGCCCGAAAGAATTTCTGCCCTCATTTCAGCGGTTTCTGGAGGCCGGCGGCACGTTTCACCGGGAAGGCTCAGGCGCGTTGGCGCTGTGCTATGTCGCGGCGGGACGGCTGATTGGTTATTTCGAGCCGCACATCAATTCCTGGGACTGTCTCGGCGCACTCGGCGTTCTCCATGCGGCAGGGCTGAAGTCGAATGATTTTCTAGCGGGCGACGGACTTCGGAAGGGAAATTTGCTGGTCGCGGGCAGTGAGGATGTGTTTACCGAGTTGATGAATCTCCACAGCAATTGACACGCGCGTTATGTTGTTTTCAACCAAAGCGCGATAATCAGTCCGACAGGCGATTGAAGGCGGCGGAGGGGGATTTGGTCTGGGTGATCGTGTTTGGCGCGTTGGCGCTGCTTGCCCTGTATTCACGGCTGGTAATGACCGGCCGCAAGGCGATGGTTTTCAAAGTGCTGTCCCGCGCGTCGCCTGAGAACTGCCTTGCCCGGATGAACAGGTTCGCCGGTGGTGGCGGCGCGGAACACAGGACGCTGGAAGACGGCAGCGTCGAGAGCGTTTTCAGATTCGCAGACTCACAATACACGCTGCATAACGTTGCATATGACAGCGGCCTTCCAAACGCCGACAAGTCGTGGAACCGAATTGAATGGGCGGGGCGCAGCGCAGAGTATTGGGAGGTCCAGACAGCGCGCCGGACCAGTTTCGGGTCGCTTTACACGTTTGGAGTCCAGGGGCGGTTTGATTTCGCAATTTATCTCATGATGCTTGCGGGGATGATAGCCTCATCCCTGATGCTGCTTCTTGCCTCGAACAGGCCGCCACGCGCAAGGGCACCAAGTGAAGCCGTCGCGGCTGTGAATACTGATGATACTTCGACCTCAAGCCGCAGTGCTCCCAAGCCCCGGGCAGCGAAACATGCCCGCGGCAAAATCGACAATTTTGTGGGCACTTACGGAAATGAGCTGATGTTGTCGGCGCTGGCGATACTCAGCTTCACCGTCACATTCGGCTGGGACGGCGCCTTGATGCTGGCGCCCATTATTCTCATACATGAATACGGGCATTTGCTGGCCTTCCGCATGTTCGGCCACACCGGCAACCGAATGATGCTGGTGCCGTTCATGGGCGGCATTGCGATACCATCGGGCGGATACCGATCTGAATACGAGGCGGCCGTCACCGCGATCATGGGACCCGCGATCTGCATTCCAATATCAGTGGGGCTGACAATACTGACATTCATGGCGGGCGATCACTGGCTTAGCTGGTGGTTTGCCTGGGGCGCCATGCTGTCAGCGGTCATGAACGCCCTCAACCTGTTTCCCGCTCTGCCGCTTGATGGCGGACACTCATTTCAGGCTCTCGCCCGCTCGATAGCGCCCACCCAGACATCCGCCGCGATGCTCGTGCTGACGATGTCATGCGCGGTGCTGCTGGAATATGGCGGCTACAGCGCCTTTGCCGGTATTGTCGGCATCTGGGGCGGCATGGAAGTGGCGCGGACATGGAACCAGCCAAGTGACCTGACTCCGCTGAATGCCCGGTTGGGTGCGCAGATTGTCGTGATGCACATCGGCACTTTTGCCATTCACGGGGGTTGCGCCTGGCTGATCTGGAGCCATTATTACTATTAGGGCCACAAAAACCAAGAAGCGGACGGACGCCTAAACCAAGCCGTATTCCACCAAACTCCGTGCCATGGCGGGCGCTGCTTCGCTGACCGGGATAAACTCCATTCCGAGCGCTTTGCGTGTGCGGCTGTTGTCCACCGTCATGACCTTGCCAAGATCGGGCACAATGCCCCTCGCCGCCGGATCGAAAATGCCGATCAGCTTGATGAGAAAATCCGGCAGTTCACGCGTCGGAACTTTGCGCGCCTTGTCGCCCATCTGCGCCTTGATCGGCACCATCATTTCCTTGAACGACGCAACGCCCGCCACGCCGAGATAGCGGCCACCTGAAGGCTCTGATGTTTCGAGCGCCAGACGGTGCATTTTGGCGATGTCGCGCACGTCAACATATGGAAAGTACAACCGGGGACATCCGGGATATTTGCCTTTGAGGAACATGCCGATGGCATCGGCAGATGCGCCCGCATCATTGTCGAGCAGCGGGCCGAGGACAAAGCCGGGATTGACCGAGGAATAGTGCAGGGATTTGCCCTCGCGCGCCACACAGTCCCGCGCCGCCTGTTCGGCAAGGGTTTTTGACTTTGCATAGGCTGATACGTGCGGGCCAGTCGTTTTTGTCCAATCATCTTCGGTGAACGGCTGTGGATGCGTGTCGCCGTGGCCATACATCACCGACGCGGTGGAGGAGGTTTGCACAAATCGCTTGACGCCCGAAGCAATGGCGGCTTTCAGAACGCGAAGCGTGCCATCAACTGCGGGGCGGATGAGTTCGCCTTCGTCTTTTGGCTGCGCCAGAGGAAATGGCGATGCGACGTGCAGAACGCCCCATGTGCCAGCAGTTGCGCTGTTCCACCCTGCGTCCGAATTGAGATCGGCTTCGACAAACTCCAGTCCTGAAACATCGGAATGCTTGCCAAGTGTGGCACGCACTTGGTCAGCTTTGGCCATTGAGCGCACCGTACCGCGGACTCGATAGCCGCTGTTCAGCAGTTCAATGGCGCAGTGCTTGGCAATGAATCCCGATATGCCAGTGAGCAGGACGGTATGGCTGGGCATGAAACGACTTCCTCGCGCGATTTGCCCGGATATAGGGCAAAAACGTCAAGGTGTCAGTTGGAAGCTACTCCGCTGCGATCCGCCGGTCCGGTGCAGTCTTACCCTTCTTCAAAAGTTCGGCGATCATGAACGACAATTCCAGCGCCTGGTCGGCATTAAGACGAGGATCGCAATGGGTGTGGTAGCGGTCGGCGAGATCCTCCTGGCTGATGGCGCGCGCGCCGCCGGTGCATTCGGTGACATTCTTGCCGGTCATCTCGACATGCACGCCGCCCGCATGCGTGCCCTCGGCACGGTGGATTTCAAAGAAGGACTGGACTTCCTTCAGAATGCGCTCGAAGGGGCGGGTCTTGTAGCCGCTTGAGGCGGAAATCGTGTTGCCGTGCATCGGATCGCAGGACCAGACGACCTTGCGGCCTTCCTTTTCGACAGCGCGGATGAGCTTCGGCAAATGGTCACTGACCTTGTCGGAACCGAAGCGGGCGATCAGCGTCAGCCGCCCGGCCTCGTTTTCGGGATTGAGAATGTCGATCAACCTTATAAGGCCTTCCGGCTCCATGGACGGGCCGCATTTGAGACCGATGGGGTTCTTGATGCCCCGGCAGAACTCGACATGCGCATGGTCCGGCTGGCGGGTGCGGTCACCGATCCAGATCATGTGGCCGGAGCAGGCGTAGTAATCGCCCGACGTTGAATCGACGCGGGTCAGCGCCTCCTCATAGCCGAGCAGCAGCGCCTCATGGCTGGTGTAGAAATCCGTCTCGCGCAGCGCATAATTGGTCTTGGACGTGATGCCGATGGCCTTCATGAAATCCATGGTCTCGGAAATGCGCGCGGCGAGCGCCTCATAGCGGTCAGCCTGCGGCGAGTCGGCAAGGAAGCCGAGCATCCAATTGTGCACATTCTCAAGGCTGGCATAGCCGCCCTGCGCGAAGGCCCGCAGCAGATTGAGCGTCGCGGCGGATTGCCGGTAGGCCATTTCCTGGCGGGCGGGATCGGGGATGCGCGAGACAGGATCAAACTCGATGCCGTTGATGATGTCGCCGCGATACGAGGGCAGCGTCACATCGCCCTTGGTCTCGTTGTCCGACGAGCGCGGTTTGGCGAACTGCCCCGCAATGCGCCCGATCTTGACGACGGGCTGCGCCCCGGCAAATGTCAAAACGACCGACATTTGCAGGAAGGCGCGGAAGAAATCGCGGATATTGTCGGCGCCGTGCTCGGCAAAGCTCTCGGCGCAGTCGCCGCCCTGCAACAGGAAACCCCTGCCCTCGGACACTTCCGCCAGCGCCTTCTTCAGATCGCGTGCCTCGCCGGCGAAAACCAGCGGCGGATAGGTCCGGATGCGGTCCTCGACATCGGACAGCGCTTTGGCATCCGGGAAAGCGGGGACCTGGCTGATCGGCTTGCCGCGCCAGGAGGCTGGCGACCAGTTCTGGGTCATGTGATTTGCCTCCGGATCATTGGAATTGGCCTGCATCGGCAGCTCAGCGGGCG
Source organism: uncultured Alphaproteobacteria bacterium (assembly GCA_963792485.1). Taxonomy (GTDB): domain Bacteria; phylum Pseudomonadota; class Alphaproteobacteria; order Rhizobiales; family Rhizobiaceae; genus JANOYJ01. The sequence continues at coordinate 231,922 of CAWBWL010000009.1, read as the reverse complement.
CGAACTTGGTGGCGAACGCGCCGCGGTCCGGTACCATGATGTGATTTTCGTCGGCCAGCGCCTGGATTTTTACCACCGCAATGCTCTCATGCACCTTGGCCGCATCCATTTCCATCCGGTAGATCGTCGGCTGGCTGACGCCGACCTTTGCGGCAAGCTCTGCCTGCGACAGGTCGAGCATGGAGCGAATGTATTTGACCTGGCGGCCGGTGAGCTGGGGGATGTTCATCTTAATTCTCCAGACAGATTGCCGGAGAGCTACAGCGAGATGAATTGAAAGTCAATCCATGATGAATTAAAATAGTCACAACATGCTGGCATTGAAATTGGATGTGATTGGCCGTTTGGCTTGAACGGGCGTAGTGTTGAGTCGCAAATCTTTCGAGGAAAGGACCTCTGTCATGACCATGAAGGAATTTCACTGCGGCACGCTTGTTCCCGGCTGCGACTGGCATACGCGCCATGAGAATGAGGCCGAGATTGTGCGGCGCGCAACGGAGCACATGCGCGATACCCATGGCGAAACAATCATCCGTGAGACGATGGTCAACGCCATCAAGGCGCGGATCGAGACCGAGCGGAAAGTCGCCTAACTGCGGTCGAGCCTTGGCAATTCAATCGCCGGGCAGCGGTCCATGACGACCTGAATCCCGGCTTCTTCCAAGCGCCCGGCGGACTCGTCGTGGCGGATGGACAGTTGCATCCAGACGGTTTTGGGTTGCCATGGCAGCGCGAGGATTTCATCGGTGAGCGGCGGGATGGTGTCTGCCGCACGGAAGACGTCGATCATATCCACGGGATGCGCGAGATCGGCAAGACGGGCAGCAACCGGCTGGCCGAGTATCTCCTTGCCCGCCTGCCCCGGATTGACGGGCGTGACCTTGTATCCCCGGCCCAAGAGAAAACGCATGACGCCATGGCTCGGCCGCGCCTCATTGGGCGAGGCGCCGACGAGGGCGATGGTTTTGGTTTCGGTGAGAACTTTCGAGAGATAGGCATCGGAATAGTGATCGTGGTTCATGCGCTATCTCACTCCCCCGCCCCGATGGTCTCATCGAGCTGCGCCAGAAACGGGCGCACCGCTTCGATATTTTCATCGCTCGGTTTCTGCTCGCGCGCCGAACCCAGCGCCTGATGCAGGCCCGCGATCATTTCCTTCTTCTCGTCTTCGCTCACATCGCTCTGCGACATGATCTCGGCCTCGGAAGCGGCAATCTCGGCTTCGTCCGGCGGGTTTTGCGCCCAAAGGCGGGCTAGGAGGATGTTGCCGGCGATCTGCCCCCATTCATCAAATGAGGTGTATCCCGCCGCACTCGCCGCCTTGTCGAGCGCGCTGCCCTCGGGGTCCCCTTCGACCATCAGGCCGATCTGGCCGATAAGGGAATCCGGGTCCGTGGTGTCGAACTCCGGGTCGATGGCGGCAAATGATGTGGACAGCGTCGGGTAGCTGGCAATCAACTTTGAAACGTGCTCGCTGGTGATATCAAGCGGTTGGACGGCGGACTCCTGGGCCATGGCTGTTACCGTCATCGCCATTCCGGCAAGCACGCCGCAGAACAATTTGAAGTGCATGATTTGGACAGTCCATTCAGATAGTTTGCCTGATATGAAGTTCAGCGCCCTCTATGTGCCAAAAATGAGTCTCGCGGAAGGGGCGCGTGCGCAACAGGGATTAAGGCATCGGACTCTGATACGGTAAAATAATACCCTACTTGTAACTCATTGTTTTGTATAAACTATTTTCTTCAAATTCAAATTCATCACGCTTGACGTGAGCCATACAACCCCCTAAACACCCCCCAACCGCGCAGCAAACCGCCGCGCGGCTTTGTTTTGAGGTGCTCTTGTGGCGCTTTGAAACGCAAGCAACAAAAAATCGCCTTGCCTGACAAGGCTTATCCAAGGACAAACCCATGGCCACTTTTTCGCAAAAGCCGGCGGAAGTTGAAAAGAAATGGATTGTGATTGACGCGGAGAACCTCGTCGTCGGCCGTCTCGCTTCCCTCGTCGCCAACCGCCTGCGCGGCAAGCACAAGCCCACATTCACCCCGCATGTTGATGACGGCGACAATGTCATCATCATCAATGCCGGCAAGGTCGCCTTCACAGGCAAGAAGCTCGCCGACAAGGTTTACTATTGGCACACAGGCTGGATCGGCGGCATCAAGGAACGCACGGCCGGCCAGCTGCTCGAAGGCCGCTTTCCTGAGCGCGTCATTGAAAAGGCCGTTGAGCGCATGATCCCGCGTGGGCCGCTGGGCCGCCGCCAGATGAAGAACCTGAAAGTCTATGCAGGTTCCGACCACCCACACGAAGCACAAAAGCCCGTCGCGCTCGACGTCGGCGCGCTTAACCGCAAGAACAAGAAGGCTTGATGATGGCTGACCTCTCCTCACTCAAATCCATATCCTCCACGCCGGACGCCGCGCCTGCCGCGCCTGTGCATGTGCAAAAGCTCGACAAGCAGGGCCGCGCCTATGCGACCGGCAAGCGCAAGAACGCGATTGCCCGCGTCTGGGTCAAACCCGGCTCCGGCAAGATGCAGGTGAACGGCAAGGAATATGCCGCCTATTTCGCCCGCCCCGTTCTCCAGCTTCTCCTGCGCCAGCCGCTTGAGGCAGCCGCGCGTCTGACTCAGTTCGACATCGTTGCCACGGTCGCTGGCGGCGGTCTGTCAGGCCAGGCTGGTGCCGTGCGCCACGGCATTTCCAAGGCGCTCACCTACTACGAGCCGGGCCTGCGCCCTGTCTTGAAAAAGGGCGGCTTCCTCACCCGCGATTCCCGTGTGGTCGAGCGCAAGAAGTACGGCAAGGCCAAGGCGCGCCGGAGCTTCCAGTTCTCGAAGCGGTAAGTTTCAAAAATGGTCTCTTCAAAAAGCCCGGCTTGTCCGGGCTTTTTGTTCAATGATTTTATGACGTATTGCGTTATGTAACGCGATGCGTTATGTGGTAGCGGTATGATCCGCAGTTTTGCCGACAAAGAGACAGAACGAGTCTGGGCGGAAGAGCGATCCCGCAAATTGCCTCCCGACATTCAGGGCCTGGCATTGCGGAAGCTGCAGTTGATAGACGCGGCCGGGCGCATCGAAGATTTGCGTATTCCGCCCGGGAACCGGCTGGAACAACTGAAGGGCAATCGGCAAGGCGAATGGTCAATCCGCGTCAATCAGCAATGGCGCATCTGTTTTTCATGGAGAGATGGAAATGCCGAAGACGTTGAAATCTGCGACTACCACTGAGAATGCAGGCGGTCTTCATGCCGCAAGCGTGGGCGAAATCCTGTTGGAAGAGTTTCTGAAGCCTATGGATCTGTCACAGAATGCCTTGGCCCGCGCCCTCAATGTGCCGCCTCGCCGGATCAATGAAATTGTGCTGGGCAAGCGGGCGGTCACAGTGGACACGGACCTTCGGCTCTCCCGTTATTTCGGCCTGAGCGAAGGCTTCTTCATGCGCCTGCAATTGTCCTACGATTTGCGGATACAGAAGCGCGCGCTGGGCGACAGGCTCAATGCGATCCTGCCGAGGGCGGCATGAACTCAAGTCACATTCAGGCCATAAAAAGAGACGCCGCTCTCAACGCTTTCGCCTTTTCCGCACCTTTGCCCCTTGAATTTTAAACCGCTTTCAATTCATCTAGCGTGGCACATCACCGGTCTTGGGAGGGACTATGGCCAAGCAAGCATCTGCCGCGACAGCGCCTTCCCCCGATCAGCGCATTTTTGACCTGCGCTGGTCGCGCAGCGAAGCGGATTTGATGGAGCCGCTGCGGCTCATCTATGGGTCTCATCCGAAATTCGAAAGCTTTATCAAGCGCTTGAAGGCGCTGCTTCAAAGCCGCTGGAATGAGCGTCCTGCCGATCTCAAAGACCTTGATCTGCGGCGAGACCTCAATCCGGACTGGTTCCTGTCCGAGCAAATGGTTGGCTATGTCTTTTACATCGACCGCTTCGCCGGCGATCTGAAAGGCGTTCTCAAACACACGGACTATCTGGCTGACCTCGGCGCAAATTACATCCACTTCATGCCCTGTCTGAAGCCGCGCCCGGGCGACAGCGATGGCGGCTATTCGGTGATGGACTACCGCGCGATCAATCCCGAGCTTGGCACGATGGCGGACCTAGAGGCTGTCACCTCGGAACTTCGCGGCAAGGGCATGAGCACCTGCATCGACCTTGTGCTCAACCACACCGCCAAGGAACATGAATGGGCGCTCAAGGCGCGCGCCGGGGACGCGGCTTACCGGGATTATTACTGGTTCTTCGACACGGACGAGATGCCGAAGCAGTACAGCCAGACGCTGGTCGAGATTTTCCCTGAAACGGCGCCGGGCAGCTACACATATTACGAAGACGCCAAGAGCTGGGTCTGGACGACATTCAACGAGCACCAATGGGATTTGAACTGGACCAATCCCGATGTGTTTCTCGAGATCGTCGACATCATGCTCAACCTTGCCAACAAGGGTGCGGAAATATTGCGGCTGGATGCCGTCGCCTTCATGTGGAAGCGCATGGGCACCAACTGCCAGAACCAGCCGGAGGTGCATGACATTTTGCAGGCGCTCAGGGCCGCAACGCGTATTGCCGCCCCTGCCCTCATCCACAAGGCCGAAGCCATCGTCTCGCCGCGCGATCTTGTGCCTTATCTTGGCGCGGGCGGGCATGCGGGCAAGGAAGCCAATCTTGCCTATCACAACAATCTCATGGTCCAGTACTGGTCCTCGCTCGCCACCCGCGACGTGCGGCTGATGACGCATGTGCTGGCCAAGCATTTTCCTCCGGTGTTCAAGAATGCCAGCTGGGCGACCTATATCCGCTGCCATGACGATATCGGCTGGGCGATCACTGATGAGGATGGCGGCGCAGTGCCTGGTATGTCGGGCTTTGGCCACCGCAAGTTTCTGGCCGATTTCTACGCGGGTAAACATCCGGGCACATTCGCCCGCGGCGGCATCTTCCAGGAGAACCCCGACACGGGCGACCGGCGCAATTCCGGCTCGTTCGCCAGCCTTGCGGGGCTCGAAGCCGCCATCCAGGGCGGCGGCGAAACGGGCATCGCCAAGGCGATTGACCGCATCCTGCTCGGCCATGCGCTGATCGCCTCCTTCGGCGGCCTGCCGCTTCTATACATGGGCGATGAAATCGGCCTCCTCAACGACCATTCGTTCGAGAAGAGCCGGACAAGGCGCATGATAACCGCTGGATGCACCGGCCGAAAATGGACTGGAAACTGGCGGACAGGCGCAAGACGAAGGGCACGGTCGAGGAGCGGATTTTCTCCGGCGTTCATCGCATTCTGGAACGGCGCAGAGCTTGCCCCCAGCTTGCAGCCTCATGCCCGACCTATGTGTTCGATATCGGCCATCCCGCAATTCTTGCAGTCAAACGCGAGCATCCCATCGGGCCGCTATTGGCGCTCTTCAACTTCTCTGAAAGCTGGCAGACGCTGCCGCGATCTTGGCTCGAGGGACATGGTCTTGTCCGCTTCCATGACGCGCTGGCGGACCTGACGCTGACAGCGGGTTTTCACGAACTTTCCCTGCCGCCTTATGGGCGGATATGGTTGACCTGACGCGGAAACAGCTTTTCTGCCGTGCGTTTGAAGAAGTCGCGTCCTGGCGCCTCTACAAGCCGGTAGGTCACAAAGCTGACGGAAACCGTCAAGAACGCCATCAAAATCGCCGCCGGTACCGCTACGGAGGCTGTGAAGGCGGGGCCATGCGCTGTCTCACTGAGAAGTTCCATACCAAGCTTGATCTCGGCAAGTTTGGCAATATTCAGCATGCGGGCCTGCACAAAAATATGCGTCATATAGATTGAGTAGGACAAAGCACCAAGAAAAAGGAACGGCTTCATCCGCAACAGCCGGCTGACCAGCCCGCCTTCATGTGCAAAGAGCGCAACAGCGAAGGCAAACAGATAAGGGGCAAGCAATCCGCCAGCGCCAGCTCCGGAAGCGGCAACAAACAACACTACCGCCGCAAGGACGGCGAGCTCCGCGACCGTCCAGATAACCAGCGCCTCGCGCGTGCCGGGTCCGGCATCGGTTCTACCGCCCAGCAGCGCGTGGGTGAGAACGCCTGCGGAAAAGCCGAACAGGCAGCGGACGAGACCGAGATCATAGGTCGCATCCATGAAATCGGGTGAGAGTTTGAACAGAAGCAACGGCCCGGTGACCACCAAGGCGGCGAATATCAGGAGTGACCGGCGGCCTAAAGCCCAGACGGCAAGGCCAAAGGCCAGATAGGCGAAGAGTTCGGTCGAAATGCTCCAGCTCGGCGCGTTCCAGGTTAAATGGTCGTGAATGCCAAGGCCGTGCAGAAGCGCGAAGTTTGCGGCGAGCGTGTTGGGCGAATAGCCGCCCGAAAAAGCTGGCGTTGCGCCGAACAGGTTCGGCATCGCCAGATGAAAAAGCTCGAACGCAACGAATGCCGCGAGCATGAAGGCGTGCAGCGGAAACAGGCGGCCAAAGCGCGTAACCATGAAGCGGCCAAAACCCTGGGACCCGGCGACGCGCGAGGTGTAGGAATGCGCGATCACAAAGCCGGAAAGGACGAAGAAGAAGTCAACGAACAGATAGGAGCCGCGCACAAAGGCGTTCTCGCCCAGCGCGCCGGCCAGGGGCAAATGAAACAGCGCCACCAGCAGCGCGCACACGCCGCGCCAGCTGTCGAGCACTTCATAGCGCGCCGCCGCCGTGCGGCTTTGAGCCAGATGCCCCGTCGAATCAAAGGTCAAAAGCGACATTTCCCGCCCATTCCCGCACACTGTGCCAATGCCGCACAGTGCGCGACCAAATACTGCCAAGCCTTTAAGGGATTGGCAAAAGGCGTGCCATTCGCCTAATCAATCCAGCCTGCGCTTTCGGAAGTCCAAAAATGTCCCATTCGACCGTTGATCACGCCTTCACCGCGAAGAACCGCAACGCCGCCTCCAGCGAGCCTGCCTATGCGGGCGCGCTCTCTTTCATGCGGCGGCAATACTCCAAGAATGTCAAAGGCGCGGACGTGGTGGTCTGGGGCATTCCGTTTGACGCCGCCGTCTCGAACCGCCCGGGCGCGCGTTTTGGCCCGCAGGCGATCCGCCGCGCCTCGACGATTTTCTGCAACGACCCGCAATATCCGTTTGGCATGGACCTGTTTGAGCAGCTCTCGATCATTGATTATGGCGATTGCGACCTCGATTATGGCAACCATTCAAGAGCGCCCGCCGCAATCGAGAAACAGGCGGCGGCGATCCTGAAATCGGGCGCGTTTCTGTATTCTTTTGGCGGCGACCATTTCGTCACCTGGCCACTCCTGAAGGCGCATGCGGCGATGCACGGACCGCTGGCGCTGGTGCATTTTGACGCGCATCAGGACACATGGTTTGACGACAACAAACGCATTGACCACGGCTCCTTCGTCGCGCGCGCAGTGCGACAGGGAATCATTGATCCTGAACGGTCCATCCAGATTGGCATCAGGACCAAGGCTCCGGACGATTTTGGCATCCGGATTATCCCCGGTTACGACGTTGAGGAAATGGGCGCGGGCGCGCTTGCCACAGAAATCCTTTCACATGTTGGCGATGCAAAGACCTATCTGACTTTCGATATCGACTGCCTCGACCCCGCCTTCGCTCCCGGAACAGGCACGCCGGTGGCGGGCGGGCCGTCTTCGGCAAAGATTCTGGCTGTGCTGCAAAAACTGGACGCGCTCAATATTGTCGGCGCCGATGTCGTTGAAGTGGCGCCAGCCTATGACCATGCCGATATAACCGCCATCGCGGGTGCGACAGTGGCCATGTATGTCATTGGTCTTCTTGCGCAAAAGAAGGCGCGCGGCTAAGGCGCCCTGCCCCATGCAAGGAGTAGACACTTGACTGCAAAGATTTTCATCGACGGAGAACACGGCACGACCGGCCTGCAAATCCGGGCACGGCTGGCAGGACGCAAGGATTTGGAAGTCATCTCTGTCCCCACGGAGCGCCGCAAGGACCTGGCCGCGCGGGCGGAATATCTGAACGCGTCAGATATCGCGATTCTGTGCCTTCCAGACGACGCGGCGAAGGAAAGCGTCTCTCTGATCGGGAATGGCGCGACCCGTGTCATCGACGCCTCAAGCGCGCACCGCGTTGCGCCCGGCTGGACCTACGGTTTTGCGGAACTGGACAAGCGCCAGCCGGAGGCGATCCGCAGCGCCAAGCGTGTGGCAAACCCAGGCTGCTGGCCGCAGGGACCCATTGCGCTCTTGCGCCCCCTCATTGCTGCTGGGCTTTTGCCCGCCGATTATCCAGTCACCACCAACGGCATCACCGGCTATAGTGGCGGCGGACGCCAGATGATTGAATCTTACGAAGAGAAGGGCGACGACGCGCCGGTCTACCTGCCGTATGGACTGACGCTGCAGCACAAACATGTTGCGGAACTGAAAAGCAATGCGCTGTTGTCGCGAGACCCGCTCATGCAGCCGGTCGTCGGCAATTTTGCGCAGGGCATGGTCACCATGGTGCCGCTGCAGCTTGGAATACTCGGCACAGTTCCGACCGGCGCACAGCTTCATGCCGCGCTGAGCGATCATTTCGCTGCGATCCCCGGCAGCGCGGTCGAAGTTGCGCCTTACCGGCAAGTTGAGCGCGCGCCGGAGATTGATCCGCAAGAATACAACGACACCAACCGCATGGTGCTGCATGTCCACGCAAATGATGCGCGGGCGCAGGCGCTGCTGATTGCGGTGTATGATAATCTCGGCAAAGGCGCGTCTGGAGCGGCGGTGCAGAATCTGGACCTGATGATTGGGGCGTAAGTAACCCTCCCCGCTTGCGCGGGGAGAGGTCAATACATCACAATGTTGCGCGCCTTGGCCCAGCGCTCAAGCACAGCCTTCTCGTCCGGCTTTGCCAGACGATTGCAGGCTCCCCGCACCTGAATAGCGCGATGCTGCGGATCAACCTCGATCGTCAGAAGACGGTCGAAGCCGTTCTGCACAGAGCGTCGCAGCGACCAGATGGACGCCTTGCCTGCAATGCACTTGGCGGCGTAAGTCGATACGCAGTGCCGCATCGCTCGCGTTTCCGCGACAAGCGCTTCGGCGGTACGCAACTGACATACAGCGTACTCCTCACGCTTGAACTGCGCCTCCTTCGCCGATGGCCGCCAGGACCAGTCCGCAATGGAAGCGCCTGGCCAGCGACCAGCCTCATCCGTGTTCTCGCGTGGAACAACACGAAGGCCGCGGGCACGGCGCAGCGCAGCTTCAATGCGCTGTATGGCGGCCAAGTCGCGGTGCCACTCATACATCTGGCGGCGCAGGGTCGCGACAGTGCGGCCCTTCAAGCTGTACTCAGCGTCACGCCGCAAGCATTCAGCCAAGTAGTCGCAGAGGTCGTCGACAAGCTCGGTTTGAACGGGATGCACACAGAAGAGCCGCATTGCTTCCCGCCAGAAGCCGATCTCGCTGCGTGCCGTGCGTCCCAACTTGGAGCGCGCAATCCGCAATGCAACGCCTTCGTCAGACGTATAAGACTTGGCAATTGCGAACCAGAACGCCTCATCGAAACCGAGTCCGTCCGGCGCGTTGAGAAACGCATGCGCTTCCTTGCGCGACATCCATCCATTGGCGCACTCCTTGTAGAGAGAACCGCCACGGGCAGCCACTATGTACCAGTGCTTGCGCAGCTTGACCTCGGAATCAGTGAAGCCTTCACGGCTTACCCAAATGTTCTCCAAGGGAGACGCAACCGGGTAACGTGCAAAGAGATGGCGCGCAGCGGCAAGACAGAGACGCGCGGGATCACGGGTCTTCAGGTTTGGGCGCCATGCAGAGGGTTCACGAACCGTCCAGCCCTCAAAACCTTGTGCCGCATCTTGCAGCGCGCGGTGAAAGTTTGGTGGAATGCGCGGCGCCTTCGAGACGCGGCGAAGCGTGGCCTCAAAGACTGCCTGACGGGATCGCTCGGCTTCCTGCCGGCGCTTGATGAGTGAAGTGGCCATTTTCAAAGGACCCGATTGGATTTTGGACAGCCGGACGCAATGAGAGCACCGGCACGGAATGTGTCGATCTCATCGATGGCGTCATGGCTGAACCTCCTTTCGGTCAAACGGGCGTGGCGAGTATTCCCGACACTCGTTCAATGCAAGGGATATTGCAGCGATTGCCGTGGCACTGCTTCTAACTGTTGCTTTGTTGCATCACCAGGTAAGTGCAGCCGGAGGGGAGACGCCGCACTCCAACCAATACATGATGGGACTATTGGGAGTTTTCCTTGCTGCCCCGCCAATGTGCGACCGCAAAAGCCAGCACGATCAGCGCTAAGGCCTGATGCGTGATCGCGGCGTGGAGCTGGACTCCTGACAACAGGGTCGCAATGCCAATCGCTGCCTGCGCGCAAACCAGCAGAAACAGCAGGATTGAGCGCCGTGCGTGTGTTGTGCCGCCATCCGATGCATATGCCTGCAGGATGTGAACAAGCACGATGGCGAAAAGCGCGTAAGCCCCGGCGCGGTGAACAAACTGCACGGTCTTGGCGTTCTCGAAAAAGTTCCGCCACCAAGGTTCGGCGGCCAAAAGATCGCCCGGTATCCACGCGCCATCCATCAGCGGCCAGGTGTTGTAGGCAAGACCAGCGTCAAGACCGGCGACGAGGCCGCCGAGATAGATTTGGATGATCACCAGAATAACGATCAGCCCGGCTGCTAAACGCGTCACGCCAGACGCAGCCCGTTCCGTATGGGGCGCGAGGCTGCGCATGACATAGATTGTGGCGGCGAAGATCAGCGATGCGAGAGTCAAATGCGCGGCGAGACGGTACTGGCTCACGTCAGTGCGCTGCGTCAGACCCGAGGCGACCATCCACCAGCCGACCGCGCCTTGCAGCCCTCCAAGCGCAAGCAGCGCCAGAAGCTTTGGCTTGAGATGATTTTCAAGCCTGCCGGTCAGCCAGAAAAACGCAAGCGGCAGCGCAAACACGACGCCGATCAAACGCGCGAGCGCGCGGTGCGCCCATTCCCACCAGAAAATGCGCTTGAACGCCTCAAGGCTCATACCCTTGTTGATCTGCTGGTATTCCGGAATTTGCTGGTATTTCGCAAACTCCTCCTGCCATTGCACCTCGTTCAAAGGCGGGATGACGCCATGCACCGGGTTCCATTCCGTGATCGACAGGCCGGAATCGGTGAGCCGCGTCAATCCGCCCACAATGACAAGGGCAAAGATCAGAAGCGCAACGAGCGCCAGCCAGCGCGAGACGGCGCGGCTATTTCGAGCGTGAGTGAACTTCGGAAAGCGGTCTTCGGATGAGAGGCTGTGGGACATAGGCGTCCAACTAGGCCATGCGCCAGCGCTTTTCCAGCCCGTAACTGCCCCAGATGATGCCGAGCAGCAGGTAAAAGTGCCGCCAATGGTCGGTATCGATGATATTGCCAACAAAGACATGCGCGACATAAACGCCATAGGCGCAGATCAAAAATGGCTGCCAGGGCCTGTTGCGGAAGAGGAGCTTGAAGCCGATGCCAAGCGTGATCCAGGTCACCGCCATATAAGCGGCAAAGCCGAGCCAGGAATAATCCAGCAGCGCTTTGAGCCAGATATTGTGCGTGTCCTCGCCAAGCATCTGGCCAAACACCAGAGGGCCGATGCCGAGCGGCTTTTCCATCGCCATCTGATAGCCGATCCAGTGGCGGGCAAAGCGGCCAAGACGCGCGCCGTCATATTCCTGCACCAGCCTTGCGCGGTCTGAGAACATGTCTGCCACGGACGGAATTTGCAGGGCGATAACAACCGCGGTCACAAGCAACAAGAGTGCCGCACCGGACAACAGCAATATGCGCAGCCGCACTCTGGAGCTTTGGTTACCGATGAAGAGCACGGCTGTCACAAACAGAAGCACGAACACGAACATGCCCCACGCGCCGCGTGAGAATGACAGCAGGACGCCGAGCGTGATGATCAACAGCCCCATGATGAGCCATGGCGCCTTCGACGGCTTGTCCTTCAGAATGCCGTAGGTGAGCCAAGCGGCAGGGAGCAATAGGAATGGTCCGAACACGTTCGGATCCTGAAATCCGCCGCGTGCCCGGTCGTAGAGGGTGAAGATTTCAGTTCCCGGAAGTGCATGGAAATATCCCAGAACCCCGAGCACCGACGTGAACACAGCGGCAGCCGTATAGGCGCGGAATATGACGGGCAGGAGCGTATGATCGCGCTCAATGATCGCTGCGTAGAACACCGCAGTGAACGCCAGAAACAGCGACACCGCAATGTAGAGCGGCGTGTCCTTCAAATCTTCCATCTGCGTCATCGAGATCAAGCCGCCAACGTTGAAGACGGCGAGCATGAACAGAAGCGGCGCGATGGTGCGCGAGATGCGCAGCCCGAACAGGCCCCAGATCGCGATCATCGCGACCATGAACAATTCATAGGGCGCGGGCTCGTTGATGACATAGCCGGCGAGAAACACGCCGACGGACAGGCAGATGACGATGAGCAGGCGCACCAAGGCCCGCTGATGCGCGCGCGGATCAATAGTCGCGGAGGCGCCGCTATATGTGGCGGCGCTCAATAAGCGTTCTCGGTGTTCAAAAGCCGGAATGGCGTCATGAACAGGATTTTCAGATCAAGCCACAGTGACCAGTTTTCGATGTAGTAGAGATCGTACTCGGTGCGCATCTTGATCTTGTCGTCGCTGTCTATCTCGCCGCGCCATCCATTAATTTGCGCCCAGCCGGTGACACCTGGCTTGACGCGATGGCGCGCGAAGTATCCTTCCACGACATCGTTGAACATGCGCTCCTTCGTCTGCGCGTAGACGGCGTGGGGACGCGGGCCTACCAGCGAAAGATCGCCGCGCAACGCATTGAAAAATTGCGGGAACTCGTCAATCGAGGTCTTGCGGATGAAGCGCCCTACCCGCGTGACGCGCGGATCGCCCTTGGTCACCATCTGCTTCGCCAGCGGGTCGCTCTTGTCGGCATACATTGACCGGAACTTCAGAACCTCGATCACCTCATTGTTGAACCCATGCCGCTTCTGCTTGAACAGGACCGGGCCCTTGCTGTCGAGTTTGATCGCGATGGCGGTGGCGAGCATGAAGGGAGCAAGAACAACAATCGCGATGATGCTAAAGACAACATCGAAAATGCGCTTGGCAACCGAATCCCAGTCACGGATCGGTTTATCAAATATGTCGAGAAGCGGCACTGAGCCGACATGAGAATAGGCGCGCGGGCGAAATTGCAGGCGGTTGGAATGCGCTGACAGGCGGATATCCACCGGCAGAACCCACAGTTTCTTCAGCATGGTCAAGACGCGTGTTTCCGCCGTCAGCGGCAAGGCGACGATCAGCATGTCAATGCGCGCAAGGCGGGCAAATTCAATAAGCTCTGCGATCGTGCCAAGTTTCGGGTAACCTGCCACAACGCTCGGCGATCGCTGGTCATCCCGGTCATCAAATATGCCGCAGATACGGATGTCATTGTCGCCCTGCTGTTCAAGTGAACGGATAAGGCCCTCAGCATATTTGCCACCACCGACGATGACGGCGCGGCGCTCCATGCGGCCATTGCGTCCCCAGCGGCGGATGAACCGCGCGAGCGGTATCCGGAGCAGAAAGATCAAGCCGAGTCCGCTCAGGAACCATGTGCCAAACCACAATCTGGAAAATTCAACGGAGATCTTCAGAAAGAAACCGGCAAGCGCGAGAAAAGCGAAAACACCAATCCACGAAAGCGTGATCCGCCCGAATTGCCGAAAAGGGTTACGAAGCGCCGTCACCTGATAAGCGTCGCTCATCTCCAGCAGCAGCACCATCAGCAGCCCGCCGGTAGCGATCACAGTGGGATAGATCCAGTTCAGCGGCCCGCCATGGCCGACATAGTAGGCGTATACGAGAAGACCCGAAAGAGAAAGCAGCGCAAACTCGACCAGCCGCAGGACGCCGCTCACCATGATCGGAGACATGGAGTCGCCCCGGTATTGGTTAGCGACCTGCTGCGCGATCGGATTGAGCGTCACCGCGCGACCGGCGGCAACGTCCTCAGGAACAAAGGCTTTGACCGCCTCGGCGTTGAACTTGGCGCTGGGTTCGATCTGATTCATCTCGGCATTCCGGAGTCTTTGATAGGGAGACTAGCAATGATCTGTTAACGATAAGTTTGAAACCTCATGCCGCTATGGCGCGATAGCGCGCTTCTATCTCGCGGGCCATCACATCGGCTCCAAATTTCGCCTTCATCTCGCTGACACTTGGCATCGCGGATTTTAGCTTCGATGCGTCAGCGACAAAGGCCGCCATTTTGTCCGCAAGCTCGACGGGGTCAGGCTTGATCAGCGCGTAAGAGCCCGCGCCAAAAACTTCCGGAATGCCCCCGACAGCGCTCGCGATCATCGGCTTTCCCGCCGCCAGGGCCTCCAGGACGATGTAGGGCATGGCTTCTGCGCGAGACGGAACAACAATTGCCCGGGCCATTGGAAACGCTTCGCGCGCTGGCATGGGCATATGAAAGGCAATCTGGTCGGACAAACCCAACGCCTTCGTCTGCGATATATACTTCTGCCTGTCCTCGCCATCGCCGACCATGACCGCGGTCAGCTTCCTCCCGGACTGTCGGCAAGCGCGGGCGAGCGCATCAATGAAAATGTCGGGGCCCTTGAGGTCGCGCATCATGCCGATGAATAGAAAATCAGCAGCATTGGCCTCCAGTCCGCTCGGCTCAAATTCGCTGGCCCGAAGGCCATTATAGATCACCGAATAGGGCGCGCGCGGCGCGTGAACCTTTCTTGTATATGTGGTTAGTTCATACCGGGACACGAACAGAAGATGATCGGTCATTTTTTCAAGGAGGGACTCAATTCGGAAGAATGTCCTGCCGGTTAGCGTATCTTCGTCATAATGGAGGCTTCCGCCATGTGAGGAATAGAGACGGGCCACGCGAGACCTGAGAACCCGCAACAATGATCCGAACACACGGGAGTAAACGCCGCCTTTGGCGCCATGCCCATGTAGAATATCCGGACGCAAACCTTTGATAACCTTGAATGTTCTCCAAGCAGCCAGAATATCGCCTGGCCCGATATGCCGCTGCATGGCGACACGCGTAAGTCCAAGCGAGAGCTTTTCTTCAACAGCCTTGAAGAGCTTCTCCTCAAAAGCGCCGCCAGTCGTTGAATCACAAACAATGCCGACCTGATGCCCGGCTGCGACCTGCGCATCGACGAGATCGCGCACATGGCGGAAAATGCCTCCGACCGGAGAGCGGAAGCAGTGCACAATACGCAATGGCCGCTCCGCTGGCATGGCTGATGTCAAAAGAGCCGCTCACGCACGTAAACTGTGTCGCCCGGCAGGAGCGGATCAGTGATGCGCACACGACCGGTCATGACCTTGCCATTGATCGTGCGTGTAACATCAACGTCCGCCTGCAAGGCACGCACGGAAAAGCCGCCAGCCACCGCAACCGCCTTCTGGATTGTCATGCCGGGCACATAGGCATACTGCCCGGCAGCGCCCACCTCGCCCATCACAAAAACGGGGCGGTAACGGTCAATGTCGACAGACACGTCCGGATTGCGCAGGAATCCGTTTTGAAGCTTTGTGGCAAGATCGCCCTCAAGCTGCTTTGAGGTGCGCCCGCGGGCTGCAACAGCACCGACAAGCGGAAAAGCTATATAGCCCCCTTGGTCAACGCTGTAGGTGTTCGTCAGCCCCGCCTGTTCGAAAACTGTGATGCGCACACGATCACCCGAATCAAGCAGATAAGGCTTGCTGATGGCTTCGTGAAAGGCCGGCGGCGCGGGTTGATAACTCGTGCATCCGGCAAACATTGATGCTGCCAGGGCGATCGTCACAAATCTGAAACGCATAGTCATCTGCTTACACCAAATGGACGCCGCAGGCGCGCTGCCTGCCGCTTTGTCCTGTCAGTTATCGTTTGATTAGGGTTAATGGCGGGTTAAACGCGGTTGCACAAAACCGCAAACCCCGAGCGTTTCGCCATCAGCCAAGCAATTGAAAGGATTTGTAAATTTTCGTGAACGGAGTTCTGAATGCCTGCTTAACTCCCTAGTTACCATACCGGTTTACCATCGCGCGCAATTATAGAGTGGAGTGCGCGTGATGACGGGCGTCAGACCAACCGAACCCGACGTCGATATCGACATTGCCAGCCTGTTCGTCAGCCTGTGGCGCAACAAGGGCAAGATTTTTGCGGGCTCGCTTATTGCGGCCGGGCTCGCCTATGCTGTCACACGCACAGTCACACCAAAATTTAGCGCTGCCACACGGGTTTTCATCGAAACGCGCGAGTTGGTTTACACGCGCACCAATCAAGAGCGCTCTGACCTTAATCCCCTACTCGACCAATTGGGCATCAAGAGTCAGGTCGAAATCGTGACCGCCTCAAAAGTGCTGAGCAAAGTGGCGTTTGGCGATGAGTTCAAGAACCATCTTGACAGGCTGCCGGAGTTTGATCCGGCCAAGCGCATGTCACTAGTAGACCATGTGCTTGTCATGCTGAGCCTCAAAAACGATCCGCAGAATGCCGACCAGCAGGAGCGCGTCTTGGCGGAGATGCGCAATAAGCTGAAGGTATACAGCATCGACAGCTCGCGCATGATCGTCATCGAGTTTGTCTCCGCCGACCGCAAGCTCGCGGCGAAAATACCAAACGATATCGCCGCTGCCTTCTTGCAGATTCAAGGCGACGCCAAGAGCGAGTCAAACTCCGAAGCGACACAATGGCTCGCGCCCGAGATCGAGGCCCTGCGGGTCAAGGTGCGGGAAGCTGATGCCAAGGTAGCCGCCTATCGCTCGCAGTCTGACATACTGATCGGCCAGAACAACTCTGTGCTTGCCACACAGCAATTATCCGAACTCTCCACTGAATTGTCCCGTGTACGCGCCAACCGGGCGAATGCCGAGGCAAAGGCCGCAAGCGTGCGCGCCGTGCTCGAAAACGGCGCATCCATCGATGCGCTTCCTGATATTGTCGCATCAGGCCTCATTCAGCGGCTGCGCGAGCGCCAGGTCCAGCTCCAGTCGGAAATCGCCGAGCTTTCCACGACCATGCTGGACGGACATCCGCGCATCAAAGCCCTGCGCTCGCAGCTGTCCAATCTGCAGAAGCAGAGCGCTGCCGAGGCCCGTAACATTCTCGAGAGCCTCGAGACAGACACCAAGACCGCTGGACTACGCGAAGCCGAATTGATACGCAATCTCAACGGGTTGAAAGCCGAATCTTCACGCGTTGGTGAGAAAGAGGTTGAACTCAACGCGCTAGAGCGCGAAGCCAAAGCCCTGAGCGATCTGCTCATATCCCGTGAGAGCAGTTACCGCGAGACAACGTCACGAGGCCCAGGCAAATACGTGCCTTCAGATGGGCGCATCTTCACGGCCCTCACCCCTGGCGAACCTTTCTTCCCGAAGACAATCCCCATTGTCTCGGCCGCATGGGCAGGTTCGCTCCTGCTTTTGTCGCTCCTGACCATGCTGCGTGAACTGTTCTCAGGCCGCGCGTTCAAACCTGTGAACCGCTTTATGAACGAAGAGGAGCGCGTGCCGTCGGCGCTCATGCCCCAGCACACAGAGGCAGCACCGGCAGAGCTCGTCCGCGAGCGGCAGGAAACAAGCCTCATGTCACTTGCGCCTGAAGAACCTGCAGAGCCTTCTGTGGATCCCGAGCACACGATCAAGGCCATGTGTGACCGCCTCATCGACAAGGGCGCATCGCGCGCCGTCATCGTTTCACCGGAAGG
Organism: uncultured Alphaproteobacteria bacterium; assembly: GCA_963792485.1. Lineage (GTDB taxonomy): Bacteria > Pseudomonadota > Alphaproteobacteria > Rhizobiales > Rhizobiaceae > JANOYJ01. The sequence continues at coordinate 214,195 of CAWBWL010000009.1, read as the reverse complement.
CGACGAGGCCGCCGCCTCTTCAGTCTTGATTGCCCGCGAAATGGCCGACCGCGGTCTTCGCTCCATTCTGCTGGATCTGACGCAGACCGGCGCCGCCTCGCATCCGATGGTTGACGGTCTGGCTTTGCCCGGCATCACCAATCTCCTGGCGAGCCAGGCGCAGTTCGCCGACATCATCCAGAACGATCCCTATTCCAACGCGCACGTCATCCCGAACGGCACTGCAGACGCGCAGACCGCCATGAAGGCGGTAGAACGGCTGCCGATTATCCTGAACGCGCTGACCACCGCCTACGATGTTGTGATTGTTGAATGCGGTCCAGCCGACGCCAAGGGCATTGGCCGTCTCGTGACACCGGGCGCGGAAATCATCATCAGCGTCATCGACCCGGCCGACGCAAGCATAGTCAAATGCGCAGCGGCGCTGCAGGACGCCGGCTATGAGGATTTGCTGATTGTTACGCCGGTCGGCTCGGTGCCCCCAGCCCCGCAGCCCACGCGTCGCGTAGCCTAGGGGAAAGCGTCAATCCGCTGCGGGCGTGGCCGGCTTTTCGGCCCTGCGTCCGCGCCATTTCTTCACAAGATCAAATAAGAAAGCGTTGCGCTTTATTGCCCGCTTTGCTGCGCCCGCAAGCCAGAAAATGGTGGCGTACAGGCGCCCGCGCGCAGTAAATGCATACGCACTGTCGCGGTGGTGGGTTTCAATATCGCACCAGCTCCGTTTGTAGGGCTCGTCTCCAACACCGAAGTCAAACACCTCAAATCCGTCAGCGCAAGCGCGCTTGATCAGCTGATGATAGAGAAAATCACCAGGACTCAGCGATGTCTCGGTTCCATCAACTGCGCCAAATTCGACCATCACCGTTCCATGCTTGAACACACTGCCGGACACTGCCAGCAGTTCGTCATTGACGCTAAGCGCATCCAGCCGAAATTGCGGATCTGGAGATGCCGCCGCTTCGATGAACAACCGGCGAAAAAAGGTCTTGACGTTCTCCTCACCAAAAGCGTTCCTTTGGCCGAACTCCTTAAATCGGGCGGCCTTCAGGGCGAAGAAAGCGTCCATCAGCTTGAGCGCGGAGTTGGCATTGTCACTCGACACACACGTCCACCCACCGCGGTCTTCCAGGCGCCGGGACTGATTGCGCATCTTCTTCTGTTTGCGCGACCAGCCGCGCTCCTTCGCGAGCGCTTCAAAATCTGGACCAAGCGCAAACGACAAAGACAGATTGGGGCTTTCCGACGATCCGAAGCACAGAAGCGGATTGGCGAAGCCACCAAATTCCTGCAGCTGACGGGTCAGAACGAGTGCATCAATCTGAGGCCGCGCGGCTTTGACAGCGTCGAACAGGTTCTGGACGGCGCGGAGAGTTATCTTGTCAACGGCGGACCGTCTGAGCCATGGAAAATTGGCATTTGCATGCGAGCCACCGACATAGCGCGCAATGGTGACGCCCCTGAGACGAACGATCTCGAGTGGCAACAAAAGTATCGCCGCGCCGCTGTCCCTGAGCACAGCGACAAAGACTTCAGGATTGACGCAATCCTTCCAGCCGCGGACCCAAGGCAGCATCTGGGCGACGCCAAACAGATCAAGATCGGTGGAGTCCTCCCAGAGCGAAGACGCGTCTTCAAGACTGAGAACAGCTGCGGAAACCGGCGAAAACTCGCTTTTGGCGCGGCTTGTAACATTCATCTGACGGCCCGCTTGGGTTTCGCTTCCAGTATAGGTTAGCAGGACTTTGTGAAGAAAGGCTCGCCGGGCGAACGAGCGATACGGCTATTGCCTGGGTTCTCGCTCCATCCAGGATATGAGCCACATGGCAGGCAAAACCCAGAGCAAGCCGGACAAAGAGAAGAACGCCAGATGCACCCAAGCGTTCGATTTTGCCAGCCGGTGTGTGGCAAACGTCGTAGCTGCCAGAGCATAGATCACAACCATGGCAACCAGTATCACAGTGCCGATCAGCTTTTTCAGTCTGACATTCATTCGCTTTTACCTTGGCCGCCGGTGCGTATTGAGGAGATAGACCCGACCCGTTGCCGATGCAATGCGTCAATAAAGCGCCAATAGGCGGCCAATGGCGCGCAACTGAATCAGGCAAAGCGAACCGCCGCAGCGGAATTCATATTGCAAACGCCAATGCTCAGCGCGGGCAAACTTAGCCCCGCGCCTGTTTGTCCAGGGCGGCAAAAAGCTGCGCAACAGCTTCCGCGCCAGGATCAACATTCCCGGCAAGGCTTGCACCCGCGACATGGGCCGAGCGCCCAGCACGGGCCTTTGCCATTTTCGCGGTCCTGTCGGCTCCTTTTCTCGCAGCGACCGCCGCTTGCGAAAGTCCCTTGCCCGCGCCCCAGACCTCAAGGGCCGGCTGCAACGCATCAATCATGGTGCGGTCGCCCAGCTTTGCTCCGCCATAGTGGCGCACGCGGTCAAGTCCGGCTGCGAAGGCGCTTGCCAATGCCATCCCGTCAGCGCGCGCCCTGCCTGCCGCCGCAAACATGATCGCCATCAACACACCGCTCGACCCACCCATGGAGCGCGAGAAAATGTCGCTGAGAGCGCTGAGCGTTGCAGCTTGATCGGCCAAAGGAAGTTTCGGAAGGGCGGTCTTGATCTGCCGAGCCGCCGAGGCAATTGTCGTTCCGGTGTCGCCGTCGCCAACCTTGGCATCGAGCGCATTGAGACTGCGCTCCTGCGCAATCATTGCGCTGCATCCCGCTTCAATCATCGCGAACGACGCCGCATTCCTGCTGGCCTTGTAAGTATTTGATTTGGACGTGGCAGCCGGTTTCACCTCGGCTGGAGATTTGACCACAGATGCGGGCGGCCACGCTATAGGCCCTGCGCCAGCTCGAAGCGCTTTCTCCAGAACCGGAGTGAGCGGGAGGAGCGATGCGGAAAAGCCATGCATGTCGAGGGCGGTCATCAGCGGCGCTGGTCCTACGCAGAGCTTGACGGCTTCGCTTCCCGGAGCCGACAAAATCTCCCGCGCCAGTACGCCCATTTCAAGCGGCGTCGTGCTGCCGAGATTGTTGATCAGCAGTGCATAGGATTTCGCCTTGGCCACAGCCGCAAAGAGCTTGGCCGCAATGAGTTTTGCAGCATGCTTGGCATCCTTGAACGCAATCACGTCCACGCCAGGTTCCCCGTGAATGCCAAGGCCGAGCTCTGCCTTGCCCGAGGGCACCCGGTCCTCGCGGCCGATACCCGGCAGCGTGCAGGACTTGAGCGAAATACCGAGGGACACCGTTGAGGCTGCGATCTGCCGCGCCGTTTTTGTGACTTCATCCAATGTCGCCCCGGACGCGGCCAAGTGGCCTGCGATCTTGTGGACGAACAACGTCCCCGCAAGACCACGCGGCTGGCGGTGGCCGGGGATGGAAATATCATCGGCAATAATGACCATTTCAACCTTCTTGCCGAGCGCCCGTGCCTTTTCGGCCGCAAGGCCGAAATTCAGCCGGTCGCCCGTATAGTTCTTGACGATCAAAAGACACCCGGCCTTGCCGGTGACGGCCAGAATTCCGGCCAGAACCGCATCAACGCTCGGCGAGGCAAAGACATCGCCGCAGACCGCAGCAGCCAGCATGCCATTGCCGACAAAGCCCGCATGCGACGGTTCGTGACCGGAGCCCCCTCCTGACACCAGCGCCACATTCGCATTGCCCTTGTGCCTGGTGTTGATCACCACGTTATGCGCACCGGATAATCGCGCAATACCCTCATCCGCGCGCAGCCTCAGCATGCCGTCAATAGATTGGGCCACCAGGCCGGGTCTGTCATTCATGAACTGCATGGTCATTTCCTCCCGGGAGTTTTAGACAATACGCGCGCCGCTGGCGTCAAAAAAGAGTGGATTGCGCAGCTTGAGCGAGACGCTGTTGCCGGGTTGAAAAGCAGAATCCGGCGGCACCAGTGTCGTGATGTCATGGCCCTTTAGTTTTATGTGCAAGCGGTTCTGGTCACCCAGATGCTCAACCCACTCGACAACTGCCTCACCGGATTTTGAAGTCTTGACGATGATGTGCTCCGTGCGCGCGCCCAAGGTCGCAGCATGAGCCGGCGCTGGATGCGATGAAACGAGCGCCCTTGGCAGCAGATTGATCTGCGGTTGGCCCAAGCGCTGCGCCACGTAGACAGAGGATGGGTTTTCATAAATCTCGCGCGGTGAGCCGACCTGCACAAGCCGCCCGTCCGTCATCACGCCGACGCGGTTCGCCATGGTCATTGCTTCAATCTGGTCATGCGTGACATAAAAAATGGTGGCACCAAGCTCGCGCTGTATGCGTTTCAACTCGACGCGCATATCCGCCCGCAGTTTTGCATCAAGCGAGGAGAGCGGCTCGTCCATCAGGTAGATTGATGGCTGGCGCACCAGCGCGCGGCCGATGGCCACACGCTGCATCTCGCCGCCCGACAATTGCGTCGACTTGTTGCCAAGCTTGCCGGAAATCCGCAACAATTCGGCAATCGCCTCAACCCGCGACTTGACCTCCGCTTCCGGCACACGCCGCGCCGGGGAGCGCAGTGGGAAAGCCAGATTGTCGTAGACGCTCAGATGCGGGTAGAGCGAATATTGCTGGAAGACGAAAGCGACATCGCGCGCGGCCGGAGCCAAGTTAGCCACGTTCTCGCCGGCGATGGAAATCTCACCCGCGTCCGGCTTTTCCAGACCCGCCAATGTTCTCAGCGTGGTCGTCTTTCCGGCTCCTGTGGGACCAAGCAGGACGACAAACTCACCGTCCGCGATATCAAGCGACAGATTGTCGACCGCCAGCGTCTTGCCAAAGCGTTTGGTCACGCCGGAGAGAGAAACATCAGCCATGCCCCGGCACCTCATGGAGCGCACTGCGCACGGAACGGCCCGTGGACGGATTGAAGATCGACAGCTTGTCACCCATGAATCTGAGACCAACTTTCTCGCCGGCTTTCACCCGCTCAGCGCTCGCAACGCGCGCCTTCGCCTCGCCGCCAGGAAGGACAAGCGAAACAATTTGCGTGGTCCCCAGATACTCAGTTGCAATGACCTCGCCGCGCAGTTTTGAGCGGTCATCCAATACAATGTGCTCCGGTCGCACGCCCAGCAGGAACTCGTCTCCGGAAACGCCCTCGCGTGTCTCTGGAATGTCAACGCGCGCACCATCAATCATGATCGACTTGCTGGCTGCGGCGGAACTCCCCCGCACCCGCACGAAATTCATGGCAGGCGAGCCTATGAACTCGGCGACAAACTTGGTGGCAGGCCGGTCGTAAATTTCCTGCGGCGCGCCCAACTGCTCGATCTCGCCGCGGTTCATGATGGCAATGTGATCAGCCATGGACATCGCCTCCAGCTGGTCATGGGTGACGTAAACCGTCGTAGCGCTTATGCGATCATGCAGACTCCTGAGCTCCTCGCACATCAGATCGCGGAACTCGGTGTCGAGCGTGCCGAGCGGCTCGTCCATGAGAAAAGCGAGCGGTCGGCGCACAATTGCCCTGCCCAGCGCGACGCGCTGGCGATCACCGCCCGCCAGTCCAGATACGGGCTTGTCGAGTATGTGATCAATGCGCAGGAGCTTGGCTGTTTCCTCAACGCGCCGGCGGATTTCGGCGGACGGCACATTCTGACAGAGCAGCGGGAAGCCGATGTTCTTGCGCACATTCATGTGCGGATAGAGCGCGAACAGCTGGAACACAAAAGCGATGTCGCGCTCGGCCGCCCGCTTGAAAGCAACATCTTCACCGCCCAGAAAAATGCTTCCGGACGAAGGCAGTTCAAGCCCGGCGATCATGCGCAATGTCGTGGTCTTGCCGCAACCTGACGGTCCGAGCAGGCAGAAGAATGAGCCGTCCGGAATTGTGAAAGACGAGTTCGCGCACGGCGACAAAGTCACCGAACTTCTTTTGCAGATTCTGAACCCTGATCTCAGCCACACTCTACTCCGGGAACTTCGTGACGACGATGAACATCACAGTGCCAATCAGCGTGGTGATGAATGAATAGGTATAGAGCGTCATCGACAGCGGCTGCAGCAGCATCAATATGCCGATGCCGATGATGGCAGATGCCAGCTGCTCCCAAGGCTCCCGCCGAAAACGCATAAGTCCATCGAAAAATTTGGTCATTTGCGCACCGCCCCGAAAGTGATGCCGCGCAACAGATGTTTGCGGAGCAGGATTGTGAACACGAGTATCGGAATAAGGAACAGCGTGGTGCCCGCGCCGACGGCCGGCCAGTCCATGCCGCCTTCGCCAATGATTGTCGGGATAAATGGCGGCGCGGTCTGCGCCGTTCCAGATGTCAGGAGCACTGCGAAAGCGTATTCGTTCCAGGCGAAGATCAGACAGAAAATACCCGTGGCAGCGATGCCCGTTGCGGCCTGCGGCAGCACGACCTTGAAGAAGGATTGCAATCGCGTATAGCCGTCGATCATCGCCGCTTCTTCATACTCACGCGGGATTTCGTCGATGAACCCCTTGAGCAGCCAGACTGCGAGCGAAACGTTGACCGCCGTGTAGAGCAGGATCATTCCGAGCGCTGTGTCGGACAGACCAAGCTGGCGGTACATGAGGTAAATCGGGATCGCAACGGCAATGGGTGGCATCATTCGTGTGGACAGAATGAAAAACAGCAGATCGTCGGCCAGCGGAATTTTGAACCTTGAAAAGGCATAGGCCGCAAATGTCCCAAGCGCGACAGCAAGGAATGTGGAGCCAAAGGCGATGACAATTGAGTTGATGAAGCGCGGCGCGTAATTGGACCGTCCGGCAATCACCATTTCCCGGCTGCGAGTAACCTCGTCGCATTTTCCCACCGGTGCGCCAAGCGACTGGATATACTCATCCGTCTGACGCGTACGGGTGGTGAAGAGATTGCAATAGCCTTCAAGCGACGGGTTGAAGACGATCTTCGGCGGGTAGGAAATCGAATCCGGCGGCGTCTTCCATCCGGTTGCGAAAATCCAGACCAGCGGCAAAAGCGAGATGACTGCGTAGAGGACCACAAAAAAGGCCGAGATGCGCTTGGCCATGGGGGTTGGTTCGACGACGGAATAGGCGGTCGAGTTGCTGCTCATCGTTGTTTGACCTTGTTGAGCGCGCGCACATAAATGTTGGCAAGGCCGAACACGGCGACGAACAGAATGATGGCGAAGGCCGATGAGTAACCGGTGCGGTAAGCTTCAAACGCTTGGCGCTTGAGTGCGATAGATGCAAGTTCTGTAGTTGAACCCGGCCCGCCGCCAGTGAGCAGCATGACCATGTCGAACATTTTGAAGTTCTCGATGCCGCGGAACAGCACCGCCAGCATGATGAAGGGCATCGCCATCGGCAGCGTGATCGACCAGAATTGCCGCCAGTTCGACGCCCGGTCCACCTCGGCGGCCTCATAGATATAGCCCGGAATCGACCGCAGCCCGGCAAGGCAAATCAGCATCACATAGGGCGTCCACATCCAGGTATCGACAATGATGATCGCCCAAGGCGCTAGTTTCACCGAGCCAAGCATTTCAAAGGAAGACGGCGGGATGCCGGTGAAGAATGAGACCATGTAATTGAACAGGCCGATTTGCGGCTGGTAAAGAAATTTCCAGAAGTTGCCGACCACCGCCGGGGACAGCATCATCGGAATCAGGATCAGCGTTGTCCAGAAGGCATGACCGCGGAATTTGCGGTCGATCAGATAGGCGAGCGCAAAACCAAGCACTGTCTGGATGACGATGGTCCAGAAGACAAAATGCGCCGTGGCCTGCATCGAGGCCCAGATTTCCGGTGAACTCAATATGTCCTGATACCATTTCAACCCGACATTCACGACCGGCCGGTTGGGGCGGTTGGACGCGTAATTGGTAAAGGACAGATAGACCGTCCAGATCAGCGGAAAGATATTGATGGCGAGCAAAAGCACAATCGTCGGCGCGATGAATATCCATGCAATCGCCTTGTCCGAAAGCCCCTGCACGGCCTTGCGCATTGGCATAGGCGTAGCTTGCACCACTCGCGTGGCCACATTTTCAACTTGAGACATTGGGCTCCAGAACCGTTAGGCGGCATCCCCGGAGATGTTCCGGGGATGCTGCTGGTTGCGTGAGAAGAAACCGGAGCTCTTAGAGCTTGCCTTCTTCCTTGAAGACACCGGTCCAGTCCACAATCAGCCCGTCCAAGGCCTCTTTGGCTGTGCCCTTATCGGCAACGACATAATCATGAAGCCGCTTCTGCATGGCCTGCAGCAGCGAAGCGTAAGCAGGCTCCTGCCAGAAGTCCTTGACGCCGCCCATGGCTTCCAGGAACTGGCCGGCAAACGGCTGGGAAGTCCTTGAATGACGGATCGTTCAGGACCGCATTGTGGCAGGCATAGCCGCCGAGCGTCCACCACTTCTTCTGCACATCCGGCTGGGCGAACCATTTGATATAGGCAAGCGCGCCGTCCATGTTGTCGGTGTTGGCGACAACCGAAATGCCCTGACCGCCGAGCGTGGATGCCGGGATTTTCTCGCCGGGATTGACGAAGAAGCCCGTCACCTTGCCGACCTTCTCATCCTTGGCCATGCCGGGCATGAAGGCAAACCAGTTCATCATCATGGCGACCTGCCCTGATTTGAACGCGTCCAATCCCTCGCCCATATAGCTGTCGGTATAGCCTGGAGGCGTGCAGCACTTGTAGAGCGACTTGTAGAATTCAAGCCCCTTGACAGCATCCTCGGAATTCACAGCGCCTTCCATGTCATACTTGCCGGCCGTCTTTTCGTAGGAGAAGCCGAACGGATAAAGCGCGGAGGTGGCACCCATGGTGATGCCTTCCGAAGCGCGCTCGGTGAAGATGGCCGCGCCATAGACTTTCTGGCCGTTGATCTCGCGGCCCTGGAAGAATTCGGCGATCTGCTTCAGTTCCGTCCAGGTCTTTGGCGGCACAAGATCCGCACCGGTCTTGGCCTTGTATTCTTCCATATTCTTCGGATCTTCGAACCAGTCCTTGCGATAGAACCAGCCATTGGCGTCGCCCATCGCCGGCAGCGCCCAATAGTTTGGCGTGCCTTTCGGCCAGGTCGAGTACGCGTAAACGGTTGCTTCGGCAAAGTCGGACATTTTGATGCCCTCCTTGTCGAAGAAGTCGTTGAGCTTGACGTAATAGCCGTTCTCGGCTGAGCCGCCGAGCCATTGCGAATCGCCGATCAATAGATCGCAAAGCTTGCCGCCGGAGTTGAGTTCATTCAGAATCCGGTCGGTGAAATTCGGCCATGGGGTGAACTCGAAGTTCATCTTCGTGCCCGACTGCGCCTCAAAGTCCTTGGACAATTCAACAAGCGCATTTGCCGGATCCCAAGCGGCCCAGCACAGCGTCAGTTCACCTGCCGCCTGCGCCTGACTGGCGCCGCCCATGGACGCCAAAGCGAGAACGCCGAGTGAGGCGCCAAAATTCAACAGCTTCTTCATACTTCTTCCTCCCGGTTGAGAACCTGATCAGGTTCGGCTGCTTCCTGCCTCCACAGGAAATATTGAGCATTTTGCAAACTTAGGGGAACATGCGGCAAGGGCAATTGGCCACCACTTTCGAACCCGCTCCCCAATACACCTCATCAATCAGTCTGCCCCCGCGCAAATCCGGCGTCAATCGTGAATGAAATATGTCATGGGCGGAAAATGGTGAGCGCGCAGGGATTCGAACCCTGGACCTACTGATTAAAAGTCAGTTGCTCTACCGGCTGAGCTACACGCTCCCAAAGCGGCGGAATTTGCCGTGGAAGTGGCGTGCTCTTACGGATTTGGCTCACAAAGGTCAATTGCCCTGCCTGCGCTAGTTTGTCTCCTGCCAGCAAAGCCGTCACGATTTTGTGAGATGGAGCTGCTTGCCAAAGACTTGCGCCGCGCCAATTCCTGACATGAAACTAATGACGCGGCTGGACCGTATAGTTTCAGTGGAGGGCAAAAAAATGCACGCAGTTCTCAGATCGCTGGTGGTTATAACGCTCGCGTTCCTCACGGCTTCCGCATCGGCCGATGGGATCGCCAGCACAGATGCGCAGAAAATCATCGAAAGCCAGATCAATGCGTTCCGGGCCGGCAAGGATGCGGAGGCTTACTCCTATGCCGCGCCGTCGATACAAGGCTATTTCCCGACCGTTGAAAGCTTCATGGGCATGGTCAAAGGTGGTTATTCGCCTGTCTGGCAGCCGCGCGATATTCAGTTCGGCAAGACAAAAGAGGTGAGCGCTGAAGCGGTGGTTCAAGAAGTTGAAATCATCGCCAAGGACGGCACGGCCTGGGTCGCCCTCTATTCGCTGATAAAGATGAGCGACGGCTCCTGGAAAATCAGCGGCGTGCAGCTTCTAAAGGCGGACGGCGGATCGGCTTAGACAGGCGCGATATCGCCGCGCTTCCATGCCTCGCTCGTGTCCTCGCAATAGCGCTGATAAGCGCCCTGCTCTATCGCCTGGCGCGCTCCCTGCATCAGGCTTTGATAGTAATGCAGATTGTTCCAGGTGAGCAGCATGCCCGCGAGCGCCTCGCCTGACCGGACAAGATGATGGAGATAAGCGCGGGAATAGTCGCGCGCGGCGGAACAATCGCTTTGCGCATCCAGAGGGCGCGGATCATCCGCGTGGCGGGCATTGCGCAGATTGATTTTGCCAAAACGGGTATAGGCGAGCCCGTGCCGTCCCGCCCTTGTCGGCATGACGCAGTCGAACATGTCGATCCCGCGCGCCACGGACTTCAAAATATCGTCTGGCGTTCCCACGCCCATCAGATAGCGCGGCTTGGACTGCGGCAGATGCGGCAGAGTCACTTCGAGCATATCAAGCATGACCGCCTGCGGCTCGCCGACGGCAAGGCCGCCAACGGCATAGCCCTTCAAATCCATCGCTGTCAGCGCCTGCGCAGACTGGACGCGCAAATGCGGCTGGTCGCCACCTTGGACAATGCCAAACATGGCCTTTCCCGGCTGATCGCTAAAAGCGATTTTGCAACGTTCCGCCCAGCGCAGCGACAGCTGCATCGCCTTCTCGATATCTTTTTCCGAAGCCGGCAGCGCAACACATTCGTCAAGCTGCATTTGGATATCCGAGCCCAGCAGGCCTTGAATTTCAATTGAGCGCTCCGGGCTCATCTCAAACTTCGCGCCATCAATGTGCGAGCGAAAGGTAACGCCCTGCTCCGTGATTTTGCGCAGGTTCGAGAGCGACATCACCTGAAAACCGCCGGAATCGGTCAAGATCGGATAGGGCCAATTGGCAAATTTGTGCAGCCCGCCAAGCCGTTCAACACGCTCGGCGCCGGGCCGCAGCATCAGATGATAGGTGTTACCAAGAATGATATCAGCGCCAAGATCACGGACCTGATCCATATACATGGTCTTGACAGTGCCCGCTGTTCCGACCGGCATGAAGGCAGGTGTGCGGATCACGCCGCGCGGCGTCGAAATTTCACCGCGCCGCGCCGCGCCGTCAGTCGCCAGCAGTTTGAATCCAAACGCTGCGCTCATGGAATCAGCAGGCTCGCGTCGCCATAGGAGTAGAACCGGTATCCGGAGCGGATCGCATGTTGGTAAGCGCGCTTCATCCGCTCAGCGCCCATCAGGGCTGAAACGAGCATAAACAGGGTGGATCTCGGCAAATGGAAGTTCGTCATCAGGCCGTCTATTGCACGAAACCTGTAGCCTGGGGTGATGAAAATATCTGTAGGACCAGACCATGGCTGCACCCGGCCATCATCTCCCGCGGCGCTTTCAAGGAGGCGCAGCGAGGTCGTGCCCACAGCAATGATCCGTCCGCCTGCCGCGCGCGCCGCATTGATCTTGCTTGCCGTGCTTTCGTCTATGTGGCCGATTTCAGCATGCATTTTGTGGTCTTTGGTGTCTTGTGCCTTCACCGGCAGAAACGTTCCTGCGCCGACATGCAGGGTAACAAAAGCCCGCAAAACGCCCTTCGCATCAAGACTTGCAAGAAGTTCCGGCGTGAAGTGCAAGCCCGCAGTCGGCGCGGCCACAGCGCCTTCGCGGGCGGCGTAGACAGTCTGATAATCCGCACGGTCGCGCGCGTCCTCGTCTCGCTTGAGTGCAATATATGGTGGCAGCGGCACGTGCCCGACCGCATGCAGCGCTTCGTCAAGGACCGGGCCGGAAAGCTCGAAAGCCAACAACGCCTCGCCATCGGCGCTTCTTGAGATGACGTCCGCCTTGAGTTTGCCGAGAAAGCAGGTGTTTTCGCCGGCACCAAAGATCAGCCGGTCGCCAGCTGACACACGTTTGGCTGGCCGCAGGAAGGCGAGCCAGCGGTCCGGGGCCACCCGCATGTGCAAGGTTGAAGAAATTTTCGCCCGGTTCTCACCCCGGACGCGCACGCCTTCGAGCTGCGCCGGAATGACTTTTGTGTCATTAAAAACAAGAGTGTCGCCGGCATTCAATAAGTCCGGCAACCTCTTGACATGACTGTCGAATATCGCCTCGCCATTTCGCAAGACCAGCAGACGGGCGCTGTCGCGCGGCTCAACTGGCCGCAACGCTACCGAGCTGTCGGGAAGATCAAAATCAAACTGGTCAACACGCATCTACTGCCGGACAAGGCGCCTTACGGCTTACCCTCCCGTTCTATGTCGCTGAGCATCCGGCTGCCCCACCAGTTGATCGCCATCCAGAAAATGTCGGCCGCAATGAACAGATATATAATGCCGTAGGTATTGGCGGTGAGCGCATACCAGAGGAGAACCGCAAGCACTGCAATGCGCATGATGAGGTCAAGACGCACGAAACCCAGATTGGCAGAGCGGAACTTAGTTATGGCCCAGGCTGTAGCCCATATCCCGAACAGACTGGTGAAGATGAGATGCACGGTGTCAAACACCGGAGCTGGTTGATTGAAGCCGAGCAAATTGTTGATCTGAAACAGGGTGTGGATGCCAAAATTCGTCAGCGGCGGAATCGCAAGCGGCCCGGCCACAACAATGTCGTAGACGGCGCCTGCCAATATGATGCGCCGTATGGCTTGCGCCTTCGTTCCCATGCTCCCATCCCCTCAATTCCGGCCGTTGCCACCGGTTCTCTTTCAAGTCCTGCCGCAGCCGCCCGCCCTCCCGGCGGGCAGCTGCACTGTTAGACGTCAGCCCGCTATGTCCGCCGCAACCTTCATCGACACAATCTTGTCCGGATTTTGCACCGGCTCGCCGCGCTTGATCTTGTCGACATTGTCCATGCCTTCCGAGACCTGCCCCCAGACCGTGTATTGCCGGTTCAAAAAGCCTGAATCGCCAAAGCAGATGAAGAACTGTGAATTCGCCGAATGTGGGTTCTGCGAGCGGGCCATGGAGCATGTTCCGCGGCCATGGTTCATGTTGGAAAATTCGGATTGCAGGTCAGGCTTGTCCGAGCCCCCCATGCCCGCGCGAGACGGATTGAAATGCTCCCCGCCAGATTTTCCGAACTTCACATCGCCAGTCTGCGCCATGAATCCATCGATCACACGGTGAAACACAACGCCGTCATAAGCGCCTTCCCGCGCCAGCTCCTTGATCCGCCCGACATGGCCGGGAGCGAGGTCCGGCAGCAATTCGATTACGACTTTGCCTTGTGTGGTCTCCAGCACCAGCGTGTTTTCGGGGTCTTTGTAAGCCATTCCTGTCTGTCCTTTTAATTGCCTGATGCGAGCTTGACGCTGATCATCTTGTCTGGGTCGGCCACTGAGCCATTATTGTTTTCGTCGCCCTTTTTGATCTTGTCGACAAGTTCCATCCCGCTCTCGACTGTGCCGACTACCGTATATTGACCGTTGAGAGAATCGCCGGGGGCAAACATGATGAAGAACTGGGAATTGGCGGAATTTTCATCCTGCGCGCGCGCCATGCCAACCGTGCCGCGCACGAAGGGCTCCTTGGAAAATTCGGCTGGAATGTTCGGCAGGTCCGAACCACCGGTTCCGGCCGCGTTCGGATCGTAAGTGCCGTCTGAATCACCGAATTGGCCGTCGCCGGTCTGCGCCATGAACCCATTGATCACACGGTGGAAAACCACGCCATCATAAAAGCCCTTTTTTGCCAGCGCCTTGATCTGCGCCACGTGTTTGGGGGCAATATCCGGCCTCAGCGCAATCTTCACCTCGCCGTCCTTCAGCTTGATGACCAGTGTGTCCTCAGGTGCGGCTGCAAGAACAGACGTGGAAAATGCCAGGGAGGCGGCGAAAAGTGAGAGACGAAGCTTCATGGCTGACCTTTTTTACAAGTTGAACTTTTTGGCGAGCGCCAACGCCACAAGCGGCGTCACGAATGCCGAAACATCCCCGCCCATTGCAGCGATCTGACGGACCAAAGTGGCTGTGATGTGGCGCGAGCCGGGACTGGCTGGGAAGAACACGGTTGGAATCTGCGGCTCCATCTCCCCATTCATGCCCGCCATCTGCATTTCATAGTCAAAATCCGTGCCGTCGCGCAGCCCGCGCACTATCATATGCGCCCCGGCTTTGCGGGCCGCCTCCACTGCAAGGCCGTCGAAAGAGGCGACCTGCACATCCCCTGCCCTCTTGCCGAGCCGCTCCTTGGCCACCGCAGTGATCATACCGGCGCGCTCGTCAAACGAAAACAGCGGCTGCTTGCCCGGATGAACGCCAATGGCGACCACGACAGCGTCGGCAACCAGCAAAGCCGCCGACAAAATATCGATATGCCCGTTGGTCAACGGGTCGAAAGAGCCAGTGTAGAGCGCCGTTTTCATGCGCGCTCCCTAATCGAATTACTCATGCCAATCAATCAGACACCTTTCGTAAAGCATGAACTCAAAATGAATGAACCTTTTTGGTGCCGTTCAGCACTCATCAACGAAACTAAATGCCATATGACCGCGTATGAATGACGTTGGTCACATGAAAGGACACTCAAATGCTGTTTCTCCTTTGCGCCGCAATGATCGTCGCCATGACTGCCGCGACCGGCATTCTGCTTCATGCTGAATCCGTGACGCCGAAGCCCGAAAAGGTCCGCGTGTACTGGCATTAGGCTGGATCAGGCTTCGGACGGCGTCTCCTCTTCTTCCCCTTCATCGCCCTCTGGTTCGCTGATGCGTTCGACCGAGGCAACTTTCTCGCCTTCCGCCGTATTGAAAATGGTGACACCCTTTGTGGCGCGGCTGGCGATGCGGATGCCGCCGACCGGCACCCGGATCAGCTGGCCGCCGTCCGAAACCAGCATGAGCTGATCAGCGTCACCCACCGGGAAAGTCGCAATCATCTTGCCGATTTCATCGACCTTGCTGGTATCGGTTGCGCGAATGCCCTTGCCGCCCCGGTTTGTGACGCGGAAATCATAGGAGCTCGAGCGCTTGCCGTAGCCATATTCGCTGACGGTGAGCACAAACTGCTCGGCGGCTTTCAGCTCCGCATAGCGCTCGGCGGAAAGCTCAGTGTCTTCCACCGCGTCCTCGCCAACCAAAGCCACTTCCTCAATATCGGTAGCGCCCAGCGCCCGGCGCTCGGCAACCGCCTGCTTGAGATAGGCGGCGCGCTCCGCAGGCGAGGCGTTGACGTGGCGCAGGATTGCCAGGGAAATCACCTTGTCGCTGTCCGCCATATTGATGCCGCGCACGCCGATGGAATTGCGTCCTGCGAACACCCGAACATCCGTCACCTCAAAGCGGATGCACTGGCCGGACGAAACCGTCAGCAAAACATCGTCATTCTCGCCGCAGGTCTCGACGCCGAGGATTTCATCGCCCTCTTCATCCAGCTTCATGGCAATCTTGCCGTTGCGGTTCACTTGCACGAAATCCGACAGCTTGTTGCGCCGCACTGTGCCGCGCGTCGTGGCAAACATCACGTCGAGCTCAGACCAGCTTTCCTCGTTTTCAGGCAGCGGCATGATCGACGTGATGCGCTCGCCCTGTTCGAGCGGCAGCATGTTGATCAGCGCCTTGCCGCGCGACTGCGGCGTGCCGATTGGCAGCCGCCAGACCTTTTCCTTGTAGACAATGCCGCGCGAGGAGAAGAACAGCACCGGCGTATGTGTATTGGCGACAAACAACCGGTTGACGAAGTCCTCGTCCTTGGTCGCCATGCCGGAGCGGCCCTTGCCGCCGCGCCGCTGCGCTTTGTAAGTCACAAGCGGCACACGCTTGATATAGCCGGTGTGGCTGACGGTGACGACCATATCCTCGCGGGCGATCAGGTCCTCGTCTTCCATATCCGGCCCGCCATCGGCCAGCTCGGTGCGGCGGGGCGTCGCAAACTGGTCGCGCACGGCAGCGAGCTCGTCCTTGACGATCTGCTGGATGCGGATGCGCGAGGCGAGAATGTCGAGATAATCCTTGATTTCAACGCCGATTTTCTCAAGTTCGTCGGCGATTTCCTCACGGCCCAGCGCCGTCAGACGCGCCAGGCGCAATTCGAGAATGGCTTTCGCCTGTTCGTCGGAGAGAAAATAGGTGCCGTCTTCGTTCAGCTTGTGGCGCGGATCGGCGATGAGCAAAACCAGCGGCGCAACGTCCTTGGCCGGCCAGCGGCGCTCCATCAGCTCAGCCTTGGCGGTCGCAGGATCGGGCGCGCGGCGGATGAGGGCGATGATTTCGTCAATATTGGCGACGGCAATGGCAAGCCCCACCAAAATATGCGCCCGGTCCCGCGCCTTCTTGAGCAAAAACTTGGTGCGCCGGCTGACGACTTCTTCGCGGAACGAAACGAAAGCGCGCAGCATATCGAGAAGCGTCATCAGCTCCGGCTTGCCGCCGTTCAGCGCCACCATATTGCAGCCGAACGAGGACTGCAGCGGGGTGAAGCGGTAGAGCTGGTTCAAGACCACGTCCGAAACCGCGTCGCGCTTCAATTCGATGACCACGCGGTAGCCGTCACGGTCGGACTCGTCACGCATGTCCGAAACGCCCTCAATGCGCTTGTCGCGCACCAGCTCGGCCATTTTTTCGATCATCACCTTCTTGTTCACCTGATAGGGAACTTCGGTGATGATGATCGCCTCGCGGTCGCCCTTAAACTGCTCGATATGGGCGCGGCCGCGCATGATGACTGAGCCGCGGCCCGTGGCATAGGCGGAATGGATGCCGGAGCGGCCAAGGATAATGCCGCCGGTCGGGAAATCGGGGCCAGGAATATGCTCGAGCATCTCGGACAGTTCAATCTCAGGCTTCTCAATCAGCGCCAGGCACCCATTGATGACCTCACCAAGATTGTGCGAGGGAATATTGGTCGCCATGCCGACGGCGATGCCGCCCGCGCCATTGACCAGAAGGTTTGGAAACTTCGCCGGCATGACCACCGGCTCTTGCAGCGTGCCGTCGTAATTGTCTTTGAAATCAACCGTTTCCTTGTCAAGATCGTCCAACAGCGAATGCGCGGCGCGCTGCAGGCGGCACTCGGTGTAGCGCTCGGCCGCCGGGGGATCGCCATCGATGGAGCCGAAATTGCCCTGACCGTCGATCAGCGGCAGCCGCAGCGACCAGTCCTGCGCCATACGCGCCAAAGCGTCATAAATCGCCGGGCCGGAATGCGGATGGTATTTACCCATCACGTCGCCGGTGACGCGCGCGCATTTCACATGCTTCTTGTTCCAGTCGATGCCAAGCTCCGACATGCCGAACAAAATGCGCCGGTGCACCGGCTTCAAGCCGTCGCGCACATCCGGCAGCGCCCGCGACACGATCACGCTCATGGCGTAATCGAGATAGCTCCGCTGCATTTCATCGATAATGGAAATCGGCTCGATGCCCGGCGCATTCGCCCCGCCGTCGCCCGGATTGGTCAGATCACTCAAAGTTTGCCTGCCGGTTAGAGAATCATCTGTGGTCTTATAACGTTTAGCGCCCAAAAAAGCGAACGCAGGTCAAAACTTTCTGCGCCGATAAAGCGATATGTATCAACGTGTTAGAGCCTTTTTTGGGCGATGTTGGAAAAGATCAATTCTGTTCTTGTCCGTTTGAGACGCGGCACGCTGTGTTACAGTGTGGACCCATGTCGAATCTCCTGACAGTTTTTCCCGTCAACAGCAGCCGCTGGGACGACTTTTATTCACTATTCGAAGGGCGCGGCGGACCAAAGTCGTGCTGGTGCATGATTTGGCGTTCCTTTGAAACCAGCCCAGACATGACCGATAAGGCAGCCCGCACGGCCGCGATGCAACAGCGGATCATGTCGAATAGTCCTGTGGGTTTGCTTGGATATTTTGAAGGGGCCGCAGTTGCCTGGTGCTCTGTCGCCCCCCGAGTGACATTTAAGAAAACGCTTGGCGGCGTGAATGACGATTCCGATACCGAAGAGTTGGTCTGGTCACTCACTTGCTTCTTCGTGAAACGGGAATTGCGCGGACGCGGCTTTTCGGCCCAGTTGATCGAGGCCGCTGAAGACCACGCGCGCGCCAAAGGCGCCAAGGTCATCGAAGCCTATCCGGTTGATCCAAATTCGCCGAGCTACCGCTTCTCAGGATTTGTGCCGATGTTTGAAGCGCGCGGCTTCCGAAAAGCCGGAGCGGCGGGCACTCGAAGAAATGTGTTCAGGAAAAGCCTTGAAGCGTTAGTCTAGAAATTGCCCGCGCCGGGCGCAGCTCGCCGGTCCAAATAAACACAGGCCCTCGTCGACCCTTGCCTGTTTAATCACCCGTCAGGCTGATATGAGTTGACAAACCATACGCCCGACAGGCGGAAAAAAGGGAGCGCGGCGTGCCGGTTTGGGATCAATTGTTCAATGCGCTGGTCACGTTGATGGTCACTATCGACCCGCCGGGCCTCGCCCCACTGTTTCTGGTTCTGACGCGCGGCATGGACCGCAGCCAGCGCAAGCAGGTCGCCGCGCGGGCGAGCATCATCTCGTTTTTTGTGCTCTCAATGTTTGCCTTGTTGGGAATCGCCATCCTCTCGGTGTTCGGCATCACCATCGCCGCCTTCCGCGTCGCGGGCGGGTTTCTTCTGTTCTACATCGCCTTCGAGATGATTTTTGAGCGCCGCCAGCAGCGGCACGAGCAGAGCGCTGAAACCGCCATCACCCGCGACATGATCCACAACATTGCCGCCTTCCCGCTCGCCATCCCGCTGATTGCGGGTCCGGGCGCGATCTCGGCGACGATCCTGCTCGCCGACGCCTCCGGCAGCCTTCAAGGCCGCCTGGCGCTTGTTGGCATCATCGCCATCTGCATCGCCGCCTCGTATCTGGTGTTCCTCGTCGCCGACCGGGTGGACAAGTTCCTCGGCCAGACGGGGCGCTCGATCCTGACGCGGCTGCTCGGCCTGATATTGGCGGCGCTGGCGGTGCAGTTTGTGGCGGACGGCGTGAAGATATTGGCGGGATGACCAGTTTGAGCGAAACCAACGCTCACATTCTTGCTTCTGAAAAAAGGCTGCTGCACTCCATGCTGCGGCATGACCGGACATTTCTCGAAAGCGTTCTTGCAGATGACTTCGTTGAGTTCGGTAAGTCAGGCAGGCGTTACGATAAAACAACCACCATCGCCGCGCTCCTTGAGGAAGGCGGCGCTGACAGAGTTTCAACCCAGAGCCTTGAAATGGATAACATTCAGTTGCTCGATCTCGCCGAGGATGTCGTCCTTCTCACATATGCGCTGAATTCAAGTGAAAAACAGACAGGCCCAATTCCCACCCTTCGCAGTTCAATTTGGAGGCGCAGCAATTTGAACTGGCAGCTCGTCTTCCACCAAGGAACTCCCACCGCGACGACTTAGAGCATCGTGCGAAAAAGTGTGTGCGGTTTTTCGCAAAAACGATGCGGCAACACAAAGACTTAGAGCAGCAGTTCCGATTCTGTCGGAACGCCCGCTGCTCTAGTGCGGCATATCAAGCCTCAAAACGGTATCTCGTCATCCAGATCACGCGAGAAGCTCCCGCCACCGCCGGACGCCGCTGCCGCCGGGGCGCGGCCGCCGAAGCTGGAATTTGACGCCGCTGGCATTGAGCGCCCTGAATCACCCTCGCCGTAATCGCGCGCGCCGCCGCCTTCGCTTCTCGAATCCAGCATCTGCAGTTCGCCGCGGTATTTCTGCAGGACGATCTCGGTGGTGTAGCGGTCCTGGCCGCTCTGGTCCTGCCATTTGCGCGTCTGCAGCGCGCCCTCGACATAGACCTTCATGCCCTTCTTCAGATATTGCTCGGCAACCTTGGCAATCTGCTCATTGAACACGACGACGTTATGCCACTCGGTCTTTTCCTTGCGCTCGCCGGTGTTCTTGTCGCGCCAGGTGTCGGAGGTCGCCAGGGTAAAGTTCACAACACTGTCGCCCGACTGCATTTTGCGCACTTCCGGATCCTTGCCCAGATTGCCCACCAACGTCACTTTGTTCACACTGCCAGCCATGATGGCACCTCGCTCTTTAAAACCGGGCGTCCCCGACGCCCCACAAACCCGTCATCTCTTAGAGACAAAACCGACCGCGTGCGCGCGCCCGTGCACTTTATCCCCAAGCAAAACAGTCCACTCATTTGTTCTTTTTTTGTTCTAATTGCGCTACTGCGCGTTGTCAACCGTAAAAGTCAACGTGGCAGCGCGCAAAATGCTCCGACCGAAACACACAAAAAGGCCCCGCCGCATCAAATTTGATCGCGCGCGAGGCCGGTTGGGTTTCCCCTTGCCCTTCAGTAGGGCTGAAATCTCTCGCCCGCACGAGCTGTGGGGCGACAACAGATTAACGATTTGGGTCCTGCGGGACTGCCCGCTGCTGCAATGGGTCAGGTGGCGTCATGCTCCCCTCCTTCGCTGGATTTTGAGCGTTCCTATGTGGCTCAATATGGAAAGTGTGCGCCCGTTTTGCCGCAGCGTCAACCGCTTTGGGCGTTTTTACAGTCACGAACTGTTTCAGGTTCCATTCTTGACAGCTTCTTGCAAGTTCCTTTTTTGTTCACTAAGCCCAGCGGGCAAATGGCAGGAGCTTGCAACATGAGTTCGCATGCCTTGCGTTATGCACAGCGCGCGCGCTCGACAATCGCCGCTATCGGTCTACATAGGGGCGTTGATTTTCAGCCGGGTTTCCAGTCTTAAGCAGGGTTTATGTCCGACCAAAAATATCTCTCCGTGCGCGGCGCGCGCGAACATAATCTGAAGAATGTCGATGTCGATCTGCCGCGCAACAAGCTGACGGTGATGACGGGCCTGTCCGGCTCGGGCAAGTCCTCGCTGGCCTTCGACACGATTTACGCAGAGGGCCAGCGGCGTTATGTCGAGAGTCTGTCCGCCTATGCGCGGCAATTCCTCGAAATGATGCAGAAGCCCGACGTGGATCAGATTGACGGCCTCTCGCCGGCCATTTCCATCGAGCAGAAGACCACGTCGAAAAACCCGCGCTCCACTGTCGGCACGGTGACGGAGATCCACGACTACCTGCGCCTGCTTTATGCCCGCGTCGGCATCCCCTATTCCCCCGCGACGGGCCTGCCCATCGAGAGCCAGACGGTCAGCCAGATGGTGGACAAGGTCTTGGCATTGGAAGAGGGAACGCGGCTCCTGATCCTCGCGCCGATCTCGCGCGGACGCAAAGGCGAGTTCAAGAAGGAGCTGGCCGAGGTTCAGAAAAAGGGCTTCCAGCGCGTCAAGGTTGATGGCGTATTCTATGAGATCGCCGAGGTTCCGGCGCTCGACAAGAAATACAAGCACGACATCGACGTCGTGGTGGACCGCGTCGTCGTGCGGCCCGATCTCGGCGCGCGGCTGGCGGACAGTCTGGAAACCTCGCTGCGCCTGTCTGAGGGTCTTGCCGTCGCCGAATTCGCCGACAAGCCGCTGCCGCCGTCGGAAACCTCCGAGGAGGGCGCGAACAAATCGAAGAACGAGACGCATGAGCGCCTGCTGTTCTCGGAAAAGTTCGCCTGCCCCGTCTCCGGCTTCACCATCGCTGAAATCGAGCCACGCCTGTTCTCCTTCAACAACCCGTTCGGCGCCTGCCCCGCCTGCGACGGCCTCGGCTCGCAGCGCGTGGTCGATCCGGAACTTGTCGTGCCGGAGGATCATGTCTCGCTGCGCGAAGGCGCGGTCGCGCCTTGGGCGAAATCCACCTCGCCTTATTACACACAGACGCTCGACGCGCTCGGCAAAGCCTATGGCTTCAAACTGGGCGACCGCTGGCGCGATATTCCCGAAGAGGCCAAACAGGCGATCCTCTACGGCACCGGCAAAAAGGAGATCGCCTTCGCCTATGATGACGGGCTGCGCTCCTACAAAACCACCAAGACATTCGAAGGCGTTATCACCAATCTGGAGCGGCGCTGGAAGGAGACGGATTTGGCTTGGTCGCGCGAGGACATTGAGCGCTATATGTCCTCCACCCCCTGCCCCACCTGCAACGGCCACCGCCTGAAGCCGGAAGCGCTGGCGGTGAAGATCGGCGGCAAGCATATCGGCGAGGCGGCGGCGCTGTCGATCCGCGACGCGGTGAAATGGTTCACCGATCTTCCGAACCTGTTCAACGCCAAACAGGCCGAAATCGCGCCCACGAATCCTAAAGGAAATCCGCGACCGTCTGAACTTCCTCAACGATGTCGGCCTCGACTACCTGTCCCTGTCCCGCAATTCCGGCACGCTGTCCGGCGGCGAGAGCCAGCGGATACGCTTGGCTTCGCAGATCGGTTCCGGCCTCACCGGCGTGCTCTATGTTCTGGACGAGCCGAGCATCGGCCTGCACCAGCGCGACAATGAGCGGCTGCTCGTCACGCTCCGCCATCTGCGCGATCTCGGCAACACGGTGATTGTCGTTGAGCATGACGAAGACGCCATCATGAGCGCCGACTACGTGGTCGATATGGGTCCCGCCGGCAGGCATTCATGGCGGCGAAATCACCGCGCAGGGAACGCCCGCCGAAGTTCTGGCCAATCCGAATTCGCTCACCGGCCAATATCTGTCGGGAAAACTCGGCATCGACATCCGCGCCGAGCGCCGCCCGATCCATAAGTCGAAGCGCATCAAGGTCGTCGGCGCGCGCGGCAACAATTTGAAAAATGTCTCCGCCGAAATCCCGCT
Organism: uncultured Alphaproteobacteria bacterium; assembly: GCA_963792485.1. GTDB lineage: Bacteria > Pseudomonadota > Alphaproteobacteria > Rhizobiales > Rhizobiaceae > JANOYJ01. Next base: position 191,274 of record CAWBWL010000009.1, on the reverse strand, counting down.
CGGCTGCTTCACGGCGGTCACCGGCGTGTCCGGCGGCGGCAAGTCCACTTTCCTGCTCGAAACGCTCTTTCGCGCCGCCTCGCGCCGCATCATGGGCTCGCGCGAGCATCCGTCCGAGCATGACCGGATCGAGGGGCTGGAGCTGCTCGACAAGGTCATCGACATCGACCAGTCGCCCATTGGCCGCACGCCGCGCTCCAACCCGGCCACCTATACCGGCGCCTTCACGCCGATCCGCGACTGGTTCGCCGGCCTGCCGGAGGCCAAGGCGCGCGGCTATCAGCCGGGCCGCTTCTCGTTCAACGTCAAGGGCGGGCGCTGCGAGGCCTGCCAGGGCGACGGCGTCATCAAGATCGAGATGCATTTCCTGCCCGACATGTATGTCACCTGCGAAGTCTGCCACGGCAAGCGCTATAACCGCGAGACGCTGGACGTCACCTTCAAGGGCAAATCAATCGCCGATGTGCTTGATATGACCGTCGAAGAAGGCGTCGAGCTCTTCGCCGCCGTCCCCGCCGTGCGCGACAAGCTCGATCACGCTCAACGATGTCGGCCTCGGCTACATCCATATCGGCCAGCAGGCGACGACGCTCTCCGGCGGCGAAGCCCAGCGCATCAAGCTCGCCAAAGAACTCTCCAGAAAAGCCACCGGCCGCACCCTCTACATCCTCGACGAGCCGACCACCGGCCTGCATTTCCACGACGTGAAAAAACTCCTCGAAGTGCTGCACGAGCTGGTCGATCAGGGCAACACGGTGGTGGTCATCGAGCATAATCTCGAAGTCATCAAAACCGCCGACTGGATCATCGACCTAGGCCCCGAAGGCGGCGACGGCGGCGGGGAGATTGTGGCCGTGGGGCGGCCGGAGGACATTGTGAACGAGCCGAGAAGCTATACGGCGAAATTTTTGAAAGGGCTGCTGGGGCGGAGGACAGGGGCGCGCGAGGCGGCGGAGTGAGTGATAGTTGCCGTTCGGAACGCCCCGTCACTCGGACTAAAAATGAGTTGTGCCTTCTAAAATTGTCTGGAGGACACAACTCCTGGCACGCATGGCGACTTCAAAATGCCGAGTTTAGTTGGTCGTAAGTGAGCATCGTCACCGTGTGGCCTATCCGTTCAGCCGCAAAGCTCATCGGAACAGTATGCGCAAAGATCAAAGCCCCATCGATGCGGGCGTCGTTCAGCTTAAGGCGTAACTCAAACTCAGCGGAACTTCGCTTCGCAAGTTCGATCCGATTGAGGTGCTTGCGAAGCAAGTCCGGTCGGCCCTTTTCGTCAGTCTCACCGCGAAATTTATATAGCTGCTTTGAAATCTCGCTGGGTGTCTTGGCAAATTGGAGATTTTTGCATTCGAGGAGCATGACGCGCCCATCCGGGTGCCACGCCAGTACGTCGATATCGCCGGGGTCTTCGGGTAGACTGCGACCAAGAACATGAGAAAATTTCGTGCCTCGTTCCGCCCGCCACCCGAGCCCTTGGAGGCGCGTAACAACATTTTCTTCGAACTCTGCCGCTTCTTTGCCAACGATGTAATCTCGCCAGCTTCGCATCTCGCTCGACGCTATCGAGCTGAGGTCATACTGGCCGTAGTAAAAGTTATGCAACTGAGCGCGAAATGCGTCTCGGATCATGCCGGGCGCGATCACGACATCCGACTCTGGGGACGTTTCAAGCCGAAGAATAGGGCGTCGGGTGACGGATAGCCGCCGCCGGAATCGCCATGGCTGTCGATCCTGATCGGTGTAAGGCTCCGCTAGTGTCTTCCAGCCGTCGCGAGGCAACAGTTCGAGACACGAAACAAACTGCTCTCCACAATCAACGTGGTCTGAAAGATAGTGAAGCAAGGCCGGCCTAGGCAAAATCTCCCATGCCCGCCCGGTCTCGGCCAATCGATTTTCCAGCGCCTCTAGCGCTGTGCGAAAATCTTTGAGCGACACACCCAATTCTTCTTTCCACGCATTGTCGAAGCGAGCATTCATTTGAGAAGTCGCTTGTTCCTGGGTGAGGATTTGTGGATCGCGTAGCAACTCTGAATAGTCGCGGCGGTTTCGGTCAATTTGACTGCTGACGAAGGACTCTCCTACAGGTTTTACAATCGCGTCCATGAACGACGTGTCTATCTGCACCTCACCTGCCGGAGAGATCCGTATTTCGGAGCGCATGCCCTCGTAACGAATGGCATCGGAGTACCCGCCAAGATGATGTATCATCATGGCCTGAGCCATCAGGTTGGACAGGTCGAAATCCGCAACTTCAAAGCCAACACCAAGCGGGCATTCGCAAAGCGCCGCCTCTAGAATGACCCGACTTGCCTGAGAGGTGGCATTAGCCTTTGCGATACGATCATATACTTCTTCGCGAGCCTCCTGAGGGCCCGAAGAAAGGTCGATTAAAGCGCCTGAAGTCCGCTCCCAGCGAGTTCTTATCGATCATTGATGCTTCGTGGTTTTCTACCAAACGTCGCACAAGCGCGCGTCGTTCAAACTGACTTAGGTGTTCGCAAAACATTTTCTCGGCTGCGGCGGTTATCGCATTAAGCACCTTGGTACATTCATCTCGCCCTATTACGGTGCCGCCAGGTCGTGGAAGCCCGTGCCACCCCAATCCTAATCGTTGAGAAGCGTCGTCAAAGCGGCTTAACTCAACGACCTTGAGCGGAACCGATTCACGAACATGGTCGCGGAATTCCTGCGGTGCGAACGCGTGGAGCTGCCGCGATTCCGAAGACGGCACGATTTCTTGCAATAGCTCTCTAAAGTCAATCTTGGCACCATCCGCGAGCTTAACAACCTGTGCGAGAAAGGCCTCTATCAGAGTGACTTCGGAGATATTTTCCGGATGGGAAAGACCTTGAAAGAACGGCAGTCCGATTTCAGTCGTGATGGTGTTTGCGGCCGTATCGCATGACGAGTGAATCGCCGCCTTCATTTCTGCTTCTGGCGGCACGACAATATCCATTGACTTCATCACTGGTGACGCAGGCGTTACCAGTCTCCAAGTCAACACATCTGGCAGTCCCGGCACACGCTTTATCAATGCCGGCGCAATACGCTCCATCCAAACCATCTGCATCTCAAAAATGGGATAGAGACGGGAACGCCCTTCTGCCGGCACAGTTTCGAGCCACCAAGTCCGGTTGCCATCTCTCCAGACGCCGCGATAGCGCAGCGCAAGGGCATCACGATGCGAGACATAGACCCGCTGCGTGTTCTGGGGCGAACGCTTTCCTCCGTCCTTTCGACGTACAATGAGTACGTTTCCTAGAGAGTCGCGCACCGCGTGAACGTCAAACCGAGCATGGTGCTCTGCCCTAAGCCGCAAGTGTGAATTTGTGGGAATCATTAACATTGCGCTCTCGGCGCCATCCGGCATGGCTTCATGTGGAACCACATGGCCGTTGTTGTCGTAGGCGAAGCCGATTCGAGCCAAAAGCCCGTTGATTGCCATCAACGGAAAGCCCATGTGACCGGCTGTTCCTTCTGCCAGCAGAAATTTTAACAGCTCGGCAATGTTGAAATCGTGCCGCCACCCGAGAACGTCGAGGTCGTAACTGCTGATGCCTTCTGCCAGCCAGTAACTGGGACGAGTATACTCAACCAAGTGCCCACGGCCAAAACCGCTAATTACCACCAACGAGAATCCAAGTTTGAATCCGGCTCGGGCTTTGATGTCGTTGGCAGCGTCGTCTATTGCTTTCTGCAAATCGGCCTTCGCCTTGTCGCCGGATGGGCCGGGTTGACTGAAACCCGTTTCACGAAAACCTACAAAGTCATCTGTGAGCAGGATGAGCTGAAACCATAGACCAGGCTGAAATTCGACGGGTTCGGAGGGAACGACGTTGCACTCTGGCCTCATTTCGGCAGGCGGAATATCGAGACAAGCAATAGCCGGGTTCAACGACAGTTCGTCGGTAAGGGCGATTAGCTGGCCTCTTCGAAGGGCAGACTCCGTCCCAACGTCGAGACAAGTTTCAATCACCGCCCTGCGTATGGCAATTCCTATCGCGGACGGTAGCGCAATCACAATCTCATCTTGAAAATCGACGAGGGGCCGCCTCTCTAGCCAACTATCGCCATAGCCGCCAATGCCCACACTCCGTCGCGAAGGTGGTAAGCAAAACCTTGCAATTGCCGACCGCTTGATGCCTGCCCGCACCAAGTCATCATCGGAAAAGGAAACCCGCGCGGCCAGAGTTCTAAGTGTCGGAATGTCGTCACCTGGCAGCGCTCCAAGACCATACTCCCCACCAAGGCAAAAGGCCTTCAATCCTGAGCGCTCGCAGACGAGGTCTGAAAGTGCGAGCATGGCGCGGCAGGAACTCTTTGAGAGCGGCATAGACACCGTGGTCGGGCATTTTTTCGACGGTGATCAGCATATGCTGGAGGTAATGGCCGTTCGCTTCTGCCAGCCCCTCAAGCACCCGGAAGTTTCGACCTTCCAAGTGAACGCGAGCAACGAATACGTCCTCGGCAGCATCTTCCATGCCCGCGAAAACCTGCCCCACTTGCTTGAACCACCTGCCCGCATCTTGATTGTTCGGCCTCTTTTTCCCAAAGGCACTTGAAACAATTAGGTGAACGATGGCCTCAAGTCTGACGGTGTTGGCTTGAAGTTTCGGAACGGTGAGCAACCCGCCCGCAGCGGCGATGCTTGCTCTCGCGTCGTAGGGGGAAAAAATTGAAGCGAGCCTCTCTGAATGTGACTTCGCTAGGCCGGACAACATCTCCTGTGTTTCAAATATATTTTCAGGAATATTTTGCATGTTACCGGAGGAGTTGAAGAATCAGAGATTTACAATTACCTCATATGTTGGCGAAAACTTGGAGAAAATTCCTAGGCTGACGGCGAAAACCGCTGGAAGGCATTTGGCACTGTGCGCATCATCACAGCGCGAAGGGCAACACCGAGAGAAAGACGCCGTTATGAAACCGAAAATGGTTAGCCACACGCTGGACACGCTTCCCCCGATGACAGACGCCCGGTTCGAAGAACTCAAGGCGCTCGCCGCCCGGCCCGACAGCGAGATCGACTTCAGCGACGCCCCCGAACTCACCGACGAGCAGTGGAAAACCGCCATCCGCCACCGCTTCTACCGCCCAGTCAAACAACAAATCACCGCCCGCCTCGACAGCGATGTGCTGCATTGGCTAAAATCGCAGGGCAAGGGCTATCAGTCGCGGATGAACGAGATATTGCGCAAGGAGATGCTGGCGGCGATGAAGCGGTGAGCGGCGCGGCCGGGGATCGACGCCGGTGCATTACCACAAGGTCCCGGCACCCATTCCAATGAGCCGCTTGTCCTTCGACACCAAGATTAGTCCTTCGACAACCGCTTGCGCCAAGAGCATGCGGTCAAACGGATCGCGGTGTTCCGGTCCGTATTGGCCAGCCCGCAGCGCATGCCTTGCCGACAGCGGCAGCAGCTCAAATCCTTCCGCCGCAACCACTTCTTCAAACGCATTTGCCAAGGGAGCCACCTCCGGCCATTGCCCCCTGTAGTGCTTGTAAGAAATTTCATAGGCGGAGACGGCGCTTGCAAAAATGAGCGCGTCCCTATCGGAGAGAATTTCCCGGACCTGTTTCGACAAGAGTTCGGGAAAATAGCCCCACCAAAACAGCGCATGGGTATCAAGTAGATATCTCACTGGCTGCCATCGGCGGAGTATTTGCCCTCCCAGGCCTCCAACTCGTCATCCGTCAATGCCTGGTCGAACAGATCAGGCGGCAGATTTCCACGCAAATGCGCGAAACGGCCCGGCACGCGCGGTCCCACCTCAGTTGCCGGCACAACCTTCGCCACCGCTTTCCCGCCCCGCATGATTGTAAATCCTGTTCCCCGCTCAATAGCCTCTGGCAGTCCTGTCAGATCAAAACGCGCCTGCTCCGTCTCGGCAAACCCCACGCGCTGGCGCATATTTTGCCACTCCTGCGGATATTTGCGGTAATAAGCGGCGATGTCATCCTTGTTGATATAGTCGTCCGGCGCATGCTCAAACGGATCCATTCCGGGAAGAAGGCCGCTGACGATCTCGGCCGTCGCAACAGGAACCAATTTAACGGCTGGAATGTTGCGGCGGGCGATAACAATCTCTTCCCCCGCCTCGGCACGCGCGACAAGGTCCGAAAGCTGCGTCTTGGCATCGTGCATGTTGATGATCGTCATGACCGAAAACATAGCTAGAAATCTAGCTAATATCAAGCAATTCCTTGCACGATGGTAAGCGGCACAATCTTTGCGGATACCCCAAGCGCCGCTCTAGAGGGATAGAATTTCTAACCTGACATTTTTCTCGATTTTTTATCTCAGTCTTTTCAATGCCTTGTCAGTTTTCTGCGTTTTTCTTCACCCAATTCTATCCCCACCCCCCAAAACCGCGCGCATACTTCTCGCGGGAAAGGAGAGCGCGATGAACCGAGACTGCGATAACAACATACTGCCACGCATCATCGCGCTGCTCCTGAGCCTCGCCATGCTTGCTGAGCGCGCTGCGCCGCGCCCGCCGGCCGTGCAACTCTATATGTGTCATGTCTTTCTGCCAGCCCAAAATGCCGCGCTCACTCTCATTGATTTTCCGGATGACGGCGTCCTGACGCAGACCTTGCATGAGACGCCCGATTTTTTAGGAAGCAGCGGCGGCGCCGGGACGCTGCTCCACATCGCCATGGTCTTTCGTGCCGTCGCGGCCGTGCTCATGCATGCCTGTCTGGCGGGCGGCACGCCGCGATCGCACACGCCGCGCTATGCGCTCGTGCTTTCGCTGAAACTTCCCGCGCGCCCGGTGCGACGCCGCTTCCAGAACTCAATCGGCTTCGTCCACGACACTTCGTAAGCAAATCGCAGCCTCAACATTACAGTTCTGAAGCAATCCGCACGGCATACCGTGCGGAAGCAATCCCGCATGTCAGCAGCCATCCTGTTGGGGTGGACAATCGCGCCCGCCCGCTCCATTTTCGCCAAAACATCAGGAACTGCGACATGACGAAACAGGGCACAATCCGCGCAGGCATCGGCGGCTGGACGTTTGCGCCTTGGGAGGGCACGTTTTATCCGGACAAGCTGGCCAAGGCCAAGCAGCTTGGATTTGCCGCCTCCAAGCTGAAAACCATCGAAGTCAACGGCACCTATTATTCCGGCTTCACGCCGGCCACCTATGCGAAATGGGCGGCCGAGACGCCCGGCGACTTTGTGTTTTCGATCAAGGGCAACCGCTTCGTCACCAATCGAAAAGTGCTGGCCGAGGCGGGCGAGTCCATGAAGAAATTCTTCGCGCAGGGTCTGGAGGAACTCGGGCCAAAACTCGGACCGCTGGTCTGGCAGTTCGCCAATACCAAGAAGTTTGAACACGACGATTTCGAGGCGTTTTTGAACCTGCTCCCGCGCGAACATGCGGGGCTCAAATTGCGCCATGCGGTGGAAGTGCGGCATCCGAGCTTCGTGGTCCCGGAATTCCCGGCGCTCTGCCGCAAATACGATGTTGCCATTTGTCATGCCGATCACGCCGCCTATCCGGAAATAGCCGATGTAACGGCGGACTTCGTCTATTCGCGGCTGCAAAAGGGCAATGATGATATTGCAACGGCCTATGACGCTTCGGAACTTGCCCGCTGGGCGGACAGGGCTCGGGAATGGGCGGCGGGACACGAGCCTGAAGGGCTGGTCTATGCCGATCCCGTGACACGGGCCAAGGAAATGCCGCGCGATGTGTTTGTGTACTTCATTCACGAAGGCAAGGTCCGCGCGCCGCAGGGGGCGATGGCGTTTCAAGTGCTGGCGGATCAGAAAGACTGACCAGCGAGCGCGCTGACCAAATCCTCCGCCACCGCGCCCTTCCCCGCGAATTGTCCCGCTTTGCCGTGTTTCCAAACGCCCGCACAGGCCGCCTCGAACGCAGGCATACCCTGCGCCAACAGACCGGCAATCACCCCGGCAAGCACATCGCCTGAGCCGGCGGTCGCAAGCTCCGGCCCGCTATTGGAGTTGATGGCGGCACGTCCGTCCCTAGCTGCAATGACGGTATCGGGTCCCTTGTAGAGGATCACAGCGGATGCCCGTTTTGCCGCCTCCCGCGCCATTTCGACCTTGGAGACACCGGATTGGGCGATGTCCGGAAACATGCGCGCGAACTCGCCTTGATGCGGCGTCATCACGGCAGCGCATTGCGAGGCGGCGAGCGCCGAAAACAAATCGGTCGGACGCTGGGCAAAGGCAGAGAACACATCGGCGTCCAGAACGAGTTCGCGCGAAACGCCGCAGTTTGTGACCATGCCTACCACGTCTCGCAGCCAGTCATAGCGCCCGAAGGCCGGACCGACGACAAGGGAGGTGAGCCGTGTGTCTTGCAAAAGCGCGGACACTTCCTTCGCGTTGTCAGCCGTCTTCAACATCACCGAAGTCAAATGCGATGCGTGGACGCCAAGTGCGTCTGACGGCGCAAAGACTGTGACCGCCCCTGCCCCTGCACGCGCCGCCGCCATCGCGGCAAGACGCGCCGCGCCTGTCGAGTTTGGGCCTCCCGAAAAGACACCAGCATGGCCGCGCAAATATTTGTGGGTGTCCGGCTGCGGTTTTGGCAGGGAATCTTCAAAGAGCGCCGGACCATTTTCCCAGAGCGCGGGCTGGATTTCATCCACTGTGCTGCGGCTTATGCCAATGTCAGCCACATGCAATGCGCCGCAGAGCGCCCGTCCGGGATAGAGGAGATGGGCGGGCTTTTTGCGGAAAAAGGCCACGGTATGGTCAGCACGAATGACCGGTCCTTCGCTTCTGCCTGTCGTGCCTGATACGCCGCTTGGCAGATCAACCGCCACGACCGGAACGCCGGATGCCTTGATGTGTTCGGCGGCGAGCGCATCGGCGCCTTGCAGCTGGCCGCGAAACCCCGCGCCGTAAAGCGCATCGATGACGACGTCTCCCGGTCTCAGTTCAAGCTGATCAAGCTGGAGAAGGGGCCCGGTCCATGCCTGCGCTGCGCCGGCCGCATCCGCGCCGGCTATTGGAAGCAGCGAGCGATGCGCGATTGTTTCAATGCCGAGCGCCTGCAACAGGCGTGCGACCACATAGCCATCGCCGCCATTATTGCCGGGTCCGCACAAGACCAGCGCGCGCTGAATGCCGGGGTAATGCCGCAGCACCACGGATTTCACCGCTTGCCCGGCATTTTCCATCAGCCATCCGCCGGAAGTCCCGCTCCTGATCGTCAATGCGTCCGCCCGCGCCATTTCTTCCGGTGTCAGGACAGCAAGTTCTTGCGCAAAAATCGGAGGCGGCAGCTTTTTCATAACCGCACTAAACATGCGGCCTGCGCGCTAAGCAAGCTAGGTGGATTGACCCCTTCGGGAGAGCTGGATTTGGGATCCCCGACGGGACTTGAGCAAGGTCTGATCTGAGCGCAAAGCGGCCGCTTGCTAAACCTTTGCCGTGACTAATGTTTGAGATGTCGCAACTGGCTGGCGTTGGAGCGCAAGATTTCCCTAATCCGCAGCAGCAAAATGCGCCATCTGGTCTGCGTGCGCCTTTGCAAAAGACGGGCGGGCGGTGGCGCGCGCGACATAGGCTCGGCAGGCAGGAAACTCCGCCAGCCCATCGAACCGGTCAACAAGGCGCAGCACATCTGCCATGAGAATGTCGGCGACCGAAAAGGTACCGGCCAGCCATTCGCGCCCTGCCAGTACGGGCTCCATGTGCGGGAGGCGGTGCTTGTTCAGGAAACTTTCAAAGAACGGCCACATTGAGGTTTCTGCGGTTTCTCCGGAGAATTTGAAGAAGGACCAGGGCTGGCTCGCGGCCTCAACCGATGCGAGTGCTGCGAAGAGCCATTCCTTGACTTCGCTGCGGCGGCGCGGGTCGGCAGGCATCAGCTTGTCGCTCAACTCGCCCAGATGAAGCAGGATCGCACCGCTTTCGAAGATAGTCAGGTCTCCGTCGGTCAGCCACGGCACCTGCCCGAAGGGCTGGTGTGAGAAATGCTGAAGCTGCCGATCGTGAAACGGGGTGCTTTCGACACGATAGGGCAACTCGGCCTCTTCCAGCGCCCAGCGCACCCGGATGTCGCGCACAAAGCCGCGCGGAACATCGGGAACCCAGTCGTAGGTATTGAGGATCAGTTGGTTCATTCGGCACCTCCAAGGAAAATCGCCAGCTTGTCGAGAAGGCCGCTCCAGCCCAGTTCGTGGCTGACGCGTGTCTCTTCGTCGGGAAGTAGTTCATGGATCAGCGTCAGCTCGGTGCCGCTCTCAAGCGGCTTCAGCAGAAACGTGACCAGCGATTCCCGTTCCGGCATTCCGGGCCATTCCCAGGTGAAGACAAGCTTCCTGTCGGGGACCACTTCCCGGTAGACACCGGTCGGATTGTGCTCATCTCCGTTCAGCAGTCGGAAGACGATGCTGAAGCGCCCCCCGGGCCGCACATCCGCTTCGGCCTTGAGCGTCGGACCTGCGTCCGGGCCCCACCATTGCAAGATGAGTTCAGGTCTGGTGATCGCCGCATAGACCTTGGCAGGTGCGGACTTGATCCTGCGCACGATGGTCAGGCTTGGGAGGGTCTTGGTCATCACTCGCTGTCCTTCTCCACCAGCGCCACAAGTCGATCAAGGCTGACCGTCCAGAAGGACTCGTATCGCTTCAGCCATTCCATCGCCTCCTCCATCGGCCTCGCGGAGAGATTGACCGATACGGTGCGGCCCGCCTTGGTCCGCGTGATCAATCCCGCGTCCGACAGGACATCCAGATGCTTCGTCATTCCGGGAAGCTTCAGCGAATGCCGCTGGGCAAGTTCGCTGACTGACAGACCGGGCTCGTTCATCAACCGCAGCAGAACCCCACGCCGAGTGGGATCGGCGAGAGCGGAGAAGGTGCGGTCGACACTCGATGCATTATGCTTCGCCATATAGCGAAGTATCTCCGACTTCGTCGCCTGAGTCAACCATCGGGCCAAGGTCCCCGTCCCCCATTCAAGTCATCCGAACAGTGCCCGGCTTGGGGTTCGAAGCGTCGGAGTGAGACCTTTAGAGGCCCAATCTGGAGCGCCTCACAACAGGGCCGGATCCGGCGAGCGGCCTCGGCGCGGCGGCGGGCCTTGATCCTGCAAGTGGCTGCAGTTTTACGGCAGCAGATCCGAACCCCGCCTCGGCGACGATCAAATTGTTGACTATCCCGGCGCTCTGTGCGGCGGCGAGCCAGATCACGGCGATAAATCCGGCAACGAGCGAGAACAAGGCCGCGAGCATGAGATTGAACGCGAGCGAGGCCGCGAGCGGATATAGCGCGCCGTCCGAAAAGTCACCCGCTGACTTGATCAATCCCGAAATGCCGCCTCCCTGCATCAGGCTTGTCAGCACCGCAAAAGCCAATCCGAACAGGAAATGCGGCACAGATACGAGGGACGCGAAGAGTTTGCGGTTTGCATCGACCGTGTAGGTCAGTGAAGGCGCGCCGTCGACCCTCAAGATCAAGGGCGTCGAGAATGCTTTCAAAGGTGACTATCGCCCGTTTGGCGGCGGTGCGGAAATAATATGCCGCAAAAGCGCCGAACAGCCAGAACCACGGATTGATTGCCTCCAACAGGATATGACTTATAAAGGTCAGAAGCGCGGATGCCGGATCACCCGTCGAGGCAAGTTTTTCAAAGGCCGACTGGAACGGCATGGCCGTGACAAATGCGAACAGAAAGCTGAAAGTCACAAGGCCTGTCAGCATTCCGAAAAACTGCGGCCAGACCTTCTCGACCAATGTCTTCATATCGGCGAGCCGTGACAAGGCGCCGCCCTCGCCATCCGGCAGCAGCCGGCGCACCGCAATTGTGAGCGTCAGCGAGAATACCGCCGCCTGACAGGCGAACACCCCGCCTATAACAAGCATGATCAAAAAACCGGCCAACGGACTGGTATCGAATTGTCCAACAGACGAGTCAAACAGGCCAGGCAAGACGAACAAAAGCGAGCCGACCAAGACAATCGGCAATGCCTGGCCAAATGCCTCGGCGGTGAAGCCGAATGGCATGGCAGCAAGCTTGCGAAACCGGAATACCGCTTTCCCGTTCTGCACCAGTTTCATGGACGCGCGCCCCTTTATCCGACGCCCCTTTCGCATATCCCGCTTAAATCGCCGTTACGTCCGCGCACAAAATGCGATGAATTTGGCAGCCTTCCCCCGCATGGGTGATGGCTGCCAAACGGGTAGATGTCATGGAGTATTCAGGGCGCGGAGAGCGAGCACATGATGTCATCACCAGTCACATTCCTTTTGGCCGCCGGCGCGGCGGTTTCCTTCGTCATCGCCAACTGGATCATGAAGGAATATGCAAGCGCGGCGCTGCCCCTTGTTATTCCCGCCGCTGCCATGGCGCTTGCCTGCGGCGCGGTCATGGAAGTCGAAGTGTTGAAGCTCAATCGGCTTGGCCACATTATTGTGCTGATCGTCGCCATCGAGGTGGCCGCCACTTTCGCACTCTCGGTCTTCATATTTGGCGAAGCCTACAGCACACGCGAACTTGCCGGTGTCGCGGTCATCGGCCTTGGCATTCTGATTTTGTCGAGCGCCGCCAGCGCGCAAGAGGATAAGGTCAGTGAGCTCGAGACCGTTCGCCAGCATATCGCCAAGGTGAAACAGGACAGCCGTGATCTCTGACGCGACGGCGCCTGCTTAGTCCGACCTGCAGACAGAGACTGACAGCAAGCTTTACGCTTATTTTTTGGGCACTATGCCTCTTTTTTCGCCGCGCCCGCTTTGAAAGTCTGGTAATTCCGTGAGCACGCGCGCATCATGCACGGCCTCCACACCGTGAAAATACGATAAAAGGCAGATTCTCAAAGGTTGCGGGAATTGCGGAAATCTGGCACAGAACCTGCATTCTTGAGGGGGAAACGGGCGTTCAGGACCCATTTCTCATTGTCTGGAGACCGATTTTCATGAAAAAGATCGAAGCGATCATCAAACCATTCAAACTGGACGAGGTGAAGGAAGCGCTTCAGGAAGTGGGTCTGCAGGGCATAACGGTCACCGAGGCCAAGGGCTTTGGCCGCCAGAAGGGCCATACCGAACTCTACCGCGGCGCAGAATATGTCGTGGACTTTCTGCCCAAGGTGAAAATCGAAGTCGTGCTGGGCGACGACGCCGTTGATGCGGCGATCGAGGCCATCCGCAAGGCCGCGCAAACCGGCCGCATCGGCGATGGCAAAATCTTCGTCTCCAATGTCGAAGAGGTCATCCGCATCCGCACCGGCGAGACCGGCATCGACGCCGTTTAACAACAAAATTCAACAGGTAACACCGTCAAACCAGGGGATTTCTCATGACGACCGCTGCAGAACTTATGAAAACAATCAAGGAAAAGGACGTCAAGTTCTTCGACCTGCGCTTCACCGATCCCAAAGGTAAACTTCAGCATGTGACGATGGATGTCGGCATTCTGGACGAGGAAATGCTCGACGAAGGCGTGATGTTCGACGGCTCCTCGATCACCGGCTGGAAGGCGATCAACGAGTTGGACATGCTGTTGAAGCTTGACCTTGAAACCATCCACATGGACCCGTTCTTCGCCCAGTCCACAATGGTCTGCTTCTGCGACGTGCTCGATCCGGTTACCGGCGAGAAGTACAACCGCGACCCGCGCGGCATCGCCAAGGCCGCCGAAGCCTATCTGAAAACGCTCGGCATCGGTGACACGGTCTATGTCGGCCCGGAAGCCGAATTCTTCATTTTCGATGACGTGAAATACAAGGCCGACCCATACAACACCGGCTTCAAGGTCGACTCGACCGAACTGCCGTCCAATGACGACACCGATTATGAGACCGGCAATCTCGGCCATCGCCCGCGCGTCAAGGGCGGCTATTTCCCGGTTCCGCCGATCGACTTCGGCGCAGGACATGCGCTCGGAAATGCTTTCGGTCCTATCCGAAATGGGCGTCACCGTTGAAAAGCACCATCACGAAGTCGCCGCCGCACAGCATGAGCTGGGCCTGAAGTTCGACTCGCTGGTGCGCAACGCCGATAAGATGCAGATTTACAAATATGTCGTGCATCAGGTCGCCAACGCCTATGGCAAGACTGCGACCTTCATGCCAAAGCCGATTTTCGGCGACAATGGTTCGGGCATGCACTGCCATTTCTCGATCTGGAAGGGCGGCAAGCCGACATTTGCGGGCGACCAATATGCGGGTCTGTCCGAAAGCTGCCTGTTCTTCATCGGCGGCGTCATCAAGCATGCCAAGGCCGTCAATGCCTTCACCAACCCGCTGACCAACTCCTACAAGCGTCTGGTCCCGGGCTATGAAGCCCCGGTCCTACTCGCCTACTCCGCACGCAACCGCTCGGCCTCCTGCCGCATTCCATTCGGCCAGGGCACCAAGTCGAAGCGCGTTGAAGTGCGCTTCCCGGATCCGGGCGCAAACCCGTATCTGTGCTTCGCCGCGCTGCTGATGGCTGGCCTTGACGGCATCAAGAACAAGATCCATCCCGGCCAGCCGATGGACAAGGATCTGTACGACCTGCCGCCAAAAGAGCTGAAGAAGATCCCGACCGTCTGCGGCTCGCTGCGCGAAGCGCTGCAGAGCCTCGACAAGGACCGCGGATTCCTGACCGCTGGCGGCGTTTTCGCCGACGACTTCATCGATTTATTCATCGAGATGAAGATGGTCGAAGTCATGCGCTTCGAAATGACGCCGCATCCGGTTGAGTATGACATGTACTATTCAGTGTAATTGACTGTTATGACAAAGAAAAACCCCGGTGTTGCCACCGGGGTTTTTTGTTTCCTCTTACGCATGCCAAACGGTCATGAAGGCTATGGCCAGTTTTCCGTATTGTGGTCTGGATGTTGGCGGTTGGATGCGGCTATCCTTGGCAGATATCCATTCGGATCGACGGAATAGGTGGGCGTCTCTCCCGGCAACGCGGTCAGCTGTTGAAACCACGAGACGCGGCTTTCATTGCCGTATTGGATGACAGGCGGCACACGTCCCGGCTCGTCGAAGCAGCCGGCCAAAACGCCAATATCGGCCATTTCAGGATATTCAAATATTATCGGCGTGCCGCAGTCATTGCAGAACCCCCTGCGGGCAAGCGCTGAACTTTCAAACCATGAAAATGCGCCCCGCGTCACTTCGAAGTGTGTCTTGAGCACCGGGCAGATAACGGCGAACGGTCCGCCAACGGCCTTCTGGCACATGCGGCAATGGCAGACATGAACGTTCTCGGGCGCCATGGCGCAGGTGAACCGGATCGCTCCGCACTGACATCCACCCGAGAGTCTGGAAGAAAGGACATTCATGCTCCAATCCCCGAATTAGTCCGGCACGCGGTGAGCAGTTCCGCCGCCGCTTTCAATTCAAGCCAACGGTAGGCGCGGCGCAGTGTGGCTTCCTCATCTGCGCCCCATTGCGAAATCGTCCAGTCTTCATCGACATGCGCATCGCTCCAGGCGGTCTGTGCGGACACATGCCCCTCCCCCGCCGCAAGCGCCAGTATGGCGGAGCCGGTGAGCGTGGTCATCGAATGCAGGCAGGCGGCGGCAAAGGCAGAGTGGTAGTTGACAAGCGCCTCGCCAATGGCAGCTAAGGCCTCTGCGGGCTGATCAACCGGCATGACGCCCTGCGCCAGGAAGAATCGCGCGTTCAGGGCCTCGTTTGCCCATGCGATATAGGGGTCCCACGCCTTGGCTTGCAGCTCAACCAAAGCTTCGGGACCTTCCGAACGGTAGCAGACGAGGTCCGAACCGGCAAAATTTTCAATATCGGCAAGCACGGCTTCGACTTGACCCTCGACACCATCCACAGCCGTATTGGCAAGACGCGTCACGGGCATGGAGGCCGGGTTTACCTCTTTCTCCTGCGCGCCATACTCAATGGCAACAAGCTCAGCCGCCGCAAGTGTTGGCAGGATCAGCTTCGCGCCAGACGGAGTCTTGACCGGCTTGCCATCGAGCAGCACGGCATAGCCGCCGTCCAAAGGCCCTGCCTTCGCCTCCTTGTAGAACCGCTTTGGCAGGGGCGTGCGCATCTTGATCTGCGCCCGCTTCATCGGGTTCGGATCAGACAGATGAATTTCGGTTTCGAGACCGGAGAGAACATCACGCATGTTTGCGCCTCACGCCGTTGACCAGGATCAGCCCCGCCGCGATCATGGCAAGGCCGAGGAGAAGATTGACTGTGATCGGCTCCGACAGGAGCAGCCCGCCAAACATGACGCCGAACACGGGCGACAGGAAGGCGAAGCTTGAAAGCCCCGACGCCGGATAGCGGGCCATCAGCCAGAACCACAGCACATAGGTGAACCCGACCACGAACACCGCCTGATAAAGGATGCTGGCCACGGGAATCAACGTCACTTCACGCAGCAATGGTCCCGCGAACGGCATCAGCGGAATGGCGATGAGCGCCGCGCCGGCAAGCTGATAGAGCAGGATTTTCTCCGGGCTGAGCTTATCCATCCGTGACTTGCGGATGTAAAGCGTGGTCGCCGCCCAGAGCATGCCGCCGATCAGGCACAGAATATCGCCATAGATGGCCTCAGGCGACGGCAGGCTGAGCTTGTCCAGAAACACGACCACAACACCGGCAAAGGCGATCAGCGCGCCGATGATTTTTGGCGCTGTGATATGTTCGCCGAGCAGATAATGCGCGCCGATCATCAGGAAGAACGGCATGGTGCTGGTCATCAGCGTGCCGCGCGAAGCGCTGGTCAGGTCGAGGCCGGCATAGATGACAATGAATTCAATCCCGAACAGCGCCCCGGCGATGATTCCCGCGCTCAGCGATCCGTCGCGGCTGAACACGGGAATTTTCCGGTAAAGGCACCAGGCATAAATGACGGCCATTGCAAGCACAGCGCGCAGGAATGTCATGGCGAGAGGGCTGAAACCCGTGGTCGCGAGCTTGATGAAGACTGTGTTCATGCCCCAGACGAGGGTGAGGAAAATCATCGTCAGGACAGCGAAGCTGTCCATGTGGGCGCTGCGCCCGGGAAGAGCCTCAGCGCTCATGTGTTGGCGCTCGCTTCGTCATAGCCGAGCAGGTTCCATGACTGCACCATATGCGGCGGCAGCGGCGCGGTGATGTCGAGAAGGCCGCCATCGGGATGCGGAATGATGATGCGGCGCGCCAGAAGATGCAGCCGGTTCTGCATGCCGCCGGGAAACTCCCAGTTCCAGGCGGCTTCGAAATATTTGGAATCGCCAATGATCGGGCAGCCGATCTGCTTGGCGTGCACGCGCAGCTGATGCGTGCGACCGGTATGCGGCTCCATTTCGAGCCATGCCAATTGCTGGCCGGACTTTTCGATCACGCGATAGTAGGACACCGCATGGTCCGCGCCCTTGTCGCCATGGGCGCCGACGCGCATCCGGTCGCCGTCCTCGGTCTTTTCCTTGACCAGCCACGACGAAACCTTGCCCTCATGGTCGCGCGGCACGTCTTTGACCAGCGCCCAATAAGTCTTCTTCGTTTCGCGCTTGCGGAACTGCGCGGTCAGAAACTGCGCAGCGCCGCGCGTCTTGGCGACAACCAGCACGCCGGAGGTTTCGCGGTCAATGCGGTGCACAAGGCGCGGCTTTTCATTCTTGTCCGAGCGCATGGCCTCAAGCATCTCGTCAACATTGCGTGTGATGCCGGAGCCGCCCTGCACGGCGAGGCCATAGGGCTTGTTGAAGACCAGAACCTTCTTGTCCTCATGCAGCAGCATCTGCTTGAGCACATCCAGGTCCGCTTGCCCCTTCATCGTGTTAGACGTCAGAGCTGCGCTGGGCGAGGCCTTGTCGATCTCCAGAGGCGGGATGCGAATTGTTTGCCCAGCTTCAATGCGCGTGTCGGATTTCGCCCGCCCGCCATCAATGCGCACCTGGCCGGAGCGTAGCAGCTTTTGCAAATGGCCGAAGCCAAGCCCGGCATAATGCGATTTGAACCACCGGTCCAAACGCATGCCGCCCTCATCTGGGGTGACGGTTTTTTGTTCTACAGCGGCCAAGATGTTTTTCCGGATTTCCGGCTTCGCCTATCACCCGCAAAGCGCTGTGACGAGCCGGATTCTGGAAAAACTATCGGCAGTCGCATTCACATCACTCAAACCTGACGCTTGAGACCCGTGCGCTTCAGATATTTCTCGCGCCCCCTAATGCCGCTCTTGACGAACATAGGCGTCATTTTCTCGAGATATCGGGGAAAGAACAGCAGGATGCGAGAGGTGAGCGAGTTGACGTAGGGCAGGTAAGATTCGAGTTTCGGTTTCTCCAGGTTTTTCAGCGCAAACTCTGCAACCTCGTCGGCAGTCGCTATCTTGCCCATGAAGTTGAGCGGCGTGCCGTGTTCATGGGTGGACTCATAGCGAAGCATGGGCGTGTCTACTGCGGAGGAATAGACGCCGCACAGCTTTACACCCGTTCCCTTCAACTCATTCGACAAGGCCCAAAGAAAACCACGCATACCGAACTTGCCAGCCGAATACGCCGAATAATTCTCCAGCGCGATGATGGCGCCCATGGAGACATTGGCAAGGATCATGCCCCGGCCCCGCGCCACCATTTTCGGAAGCGCTGCATGGATGATGAACATGCCGCCGCGAAGGTTTACATTCAGCTGCTTGTCGAGTTCGACCGGATCGATGACCAAAAGCGGCGACGGCATCACATATCCGGCGTTGGTCAGCACCAGATCATAGGCATCATGTGCGGCAATGGTTTCGCGCGCGGCGCGGAAGGCCTTCTCGTCATTGAAATCACACACGATCAGTTCGGGCTTGTGCGACAGTTCGGAAGCGAGTTTCTGCAGCTTTTCCGCATTGCGGCTCAAAAGGGTCAGATGGTAGCCCAGTGCATCCAGCCGCCGCGTCAATTCGCTGCCTACGCCGCCCGCAGCGCCCGTGATAATCGCAGTTTTCGTCCCGGCCGCCATCAGATTCCTCTTACATAACCTTCGGAAAATACCAACATATCGTTAGCGTTGCATGAATACGGATCTCGCCTTCTGGGCGACATTCAAGCGGAGAACATTCTCACAAGCGAAAGCCCGAGAAAGAGCGCGAGGATCGAAACGATAATGCTGGCAAGCGCATAGCCAAGCGCGTGCCCAATAGCGCCACGTTCTGCAAGCAGGGTGAAATCCAGCGAAAAGGCAGAGAATGTCGTGAACCCGCCCAATATGCCGGTCGCCACAAACAGCCGCAATTCGTTCGACCCTCCAAAGCGCCGCGCGAGAAGCTCGATGAAAACCCCCATGGCAAATGAGCCGAGAATGTTGACGCTCAACGTGCCCCAAGGAAAATTCGGGCCGAACAAGCGGAGCGCCGCAAGATTGCAAAAGTGCCGAAGTACCGAGCCGATCGCGCCGCCTGCGGCAACCAAGACCACATTCATCATCCCCTGCCCCGCTCCGCCCTCAGCTTGGCCCAATACTCCAGCCGCTTGCGGATGTCGCGCTCAAAACCGCGCTCGGGCGGATCGTAGAATGTCTGGCGGCCCATTTTTTCCGGGAAATAGTCCTGGCCGGAAAAGGCCTCCGGCTGGTCGTGGTCATATTGGTAACCAACGCCGTAGCCTTCCGCCCCCATCAGTTTGGTCGGCGCGTTCAGAATGTGCTTGGGCGGCAGGAGCGAGCCGTTTTCCTTGGCTGCGTTCATCGCTGATTTGAAGGCGGTGTAGACGGCGTTGGATTTCGGCGCGGTGGCAAGATAGACGCACACCTGTGCAAAGGCGAGTTCGCCTTCGGGTGAGCCGAGATAGTCATAGGCGTCCTTGGCGGCGATGGCGAGCACAAGCGCCTGCGGATCGGCGAGGCCGATGTCTTCTGACGCCATGCGCACCAGGCGGCGGCCAATATAGAGCGGGTTTTCACCGGCGTCGAACATGCGGGCGAGATAATACAACGCCGCATCCGGGTCCGAACCGCGCACGGATTTGTGCAAGGCCGAGATGAGATTGTAATGCCCGTCCGCGCCCTTGTCATAGACGGGCGCGCGGCGCTGGACGATGCGGCGCAGGCCGTCGGTGTCGAAGTTCTCCCCTACCCTTGCGGCGCGCCACACTTCCTCGGCCAAAGTCAGCACGGCGCGCCCGTCGCCATCGGCCATGCGCAGCAGCGTTTCGCGCGCGTCAGCGTCTAGCGGCAGCGGTTTGCCTTCGGTTTCTTCAGCGCGGGTGAGCAGCGTTGCAAGGCTTGCCTCATCATGCGGCTTGAAGGTGAGCACACGGGCGCGCGAGAGGAGCGCGGCGTTGAGCTCGAAGGAGGGGTTCTCGGTCGTGGCGCCGACAAGGATGACGGTGCCGTCTTCCATGACGGGCAGGAAACTGTCCTGCTGGGCGCGGTTGAAGCGGTGGATTTCATCGACGAAGAGCAAAGTCTGGCGTCCGGCGAGACGGCGCGTGCGGGCGCTGTCGAAAGCCTTCTTCAAATCCGCA
The DNA here is from genome assembly GCA_963792485.1 of uncultured Alphaproteobacteria bacterium. GTDB lineage: Bacteria > Pseudomonadota > Alphaproteobacteria > Rhizobiales > Rhizobiaceae > JANOYJ01. The sequence continues at coordinate 170,890 of CAWBWL010000009.1, read as the reverse complement.
ACGCCGGAAAACACCGCCGAAATCTGCTCGAACGCCAGATCCGTTTCACCGGCTAGGAGCCGCGCCACGGTCGTTTTGCCGGTGCCGGGCGGGCCCCAGAAGATCATGGAGCCGAGGGATTTCGCTTCGATCATCCGGATGATCGCGCCGTCCGGGCCGGTCAGATGGTCCTGGCCGGTGACTTCGCCGAGCGTTTTCGGACGCAGGCGGTCGGCGAGCGGGCGGTAGCCTGCTGCGGGTTCTTCATTGTCCTGCCGGAACAGATCAGCCATTGTGGTCAGCGGAAATATTGGCGCAGGATGCGCCCGCCGCGATTAATCTTGTAGCTCCAGAAACTCGGATCGCTTTCGACAATCGTCATAACCTGATCGACGCTCTCAATCTCCTGTCCGTTCAGCTCAACGAGCAGATCGCCCGGCCTGATGCCGACATTCATGGCCGGCGAGCCGCGCTTGATCTTGGTGACGACGACGCCCTGCCCGTCCGTTTGCAGGCGCAGGCGCTCGGCGAGTTCGGGCGTCAGCGCCGAGACGACGGCGCCCGCGAACGGGTTGCTGCCGGAGATTTCCTGCTCGTCCTGCGGCGATGGCGCGGGGGCGGCTTCGAGCAGGACCGAAAGCGTGCGGCGCTGATTGCGGCTGAGCACTTCGAACTTGGCGATCTTGCCAATGCCGCGCGTCGAAAGCCGGTAGCCGAGCGCATCGGGGTGCTGCACCGCAATGCCGTCCATCTTCAACACCACATCGCCGACCTTCAGGCCCGCCCGGTCGGCGGCGCTGCCGCGGGTGATTTTGGTGACGAGCGCGCCGGTCGGCGTGCCAAGGCCAAGGCTTTCGGCAATTTCGGAGGAGACCGGCTCGAACGCCGCGCCGATAAAGGGGCGGTCAAACGCTTTGCCGCCGCTTTCGGCGGCCTCGACGACGGCGCGCACCATGTTGGAGGGGATGGCGAAGCCGATGCCGACCGAGCCGCCGGATTTGGAAAAGATCGCCGTGTTGATACCGATCACCTCGCCCGCCATGTTGAGCAGAGCGCCGCCGGAATTGCCGGGATTGATCGCCGCATCCGTCTGGATGAAGAAGCCGAAATCCGACACGCCGACCTGATTGCGCGCCAAGGCAGAGATGATTCCGCTGGTCGTGGTCTGCCCGACGCCGAACGGATTGCCGATGGCCAGCACCAGATCGCCGACTTCGATGGCGTCGGAATCAGCGAGAGTGAGTGCGGGAAAGGTTTCACTGCCTTTGATCTTGAGGATGGCAAGATCGGCGCGCTCGTCTTTCAAAAGGATTTCGCATTCGAACTCGCGCCCGTCAGACAGCGCGACTTTCACCTCGTCGGCATTGGCGATGACGTGGTTGTTGGTGACAACCAGCCCGGTGCCATCGACAATGACGCCGGAGCCGAGCGAGGACTGCATGCGGCGCTTGGGCGCGGTTTCATCATCGCCGAAAAACTGGCCGAAGAACGGATCATCGGCAAAGGGCGAGCGGCGGGTGACGATTCGGGCGGCATAGACATTGACCACGGACGGCGCGGCGGATTTGACCAGCGGCGCGAAGGACAGCTGCATGTCGGCCCGCCCGAATGGCAGGCGCTTGGCTGATTGCACGGGCAAGGGCAGCGGCGCGGGTTTGAGCGATGGCGGCTTTTGTTCGGAGCCGAGCATGTCGTTCAAAAGCTGCTCAAGCACGCCGCCGGGCCGCTCCTGCGCCAGTGCGAAACTGGCAAACGCCAGCGTCATTACGGCGGCGAGAAATGTGCGGAGCGAGAAGGCCATGTGTTTGATCCCATGCGGCGAGTCACTGGCAATCTAGTGGAGTTTTCGGCGTGTGGAAATGAGGTGTGCCCGCATCAAGGCGTGCGGAAGTTCGGGGCGGCCATATCGCGCCGATCTGACTTGCCAGCCCCGCCCGCACGAAACTGCCGCCATGGTTGACGCCAGGTGATTGCGCGAGGAGAGCGCGATCCGCTTCAATAAGGAAAGCGCGGGCGCTGCTTCCTGCGGTCGAATTCGCGCTGGCGATGCTCAAGGTCAACCAGCGACGTGGCCCCGCTGAGATAAGCGTGCTCGCGCTCTTCTTCGGACATCACGCGCGGCAAGAGGCGGGAGAGAAAACGCAGCTTCATGGCAGTGCTCCTGTCTCCTCCCGGGAGACTCCTCTTGGGTGGAAGGTGGGCGCTGCGGCGGGGATATGCCAGTGACGTGGGCGCAGGGGAGCTATGCGGTGGATGCAGGGGGCGGCGCATCAATTTGATCTGGAAAATGTCAACGTTATTCGCACCGTAATCCCCCCAGCGGGATGGATGCTGACATGCGGGATTGCTTCCGCACGGGATGCCGGGCGGATTGTTTCAGGATTCTAATGCCGGGGCCGCAATCTCGTCATGTCGTGTCGTGGACGAAGCCGACCCTGTTCTGGAACAGGCGGCGCACCGGGCGAACGGGAAGTTTCACCGAGAGCGCGACCGCGTAACGCGGCGTGAGCGATCGCGGCGTGCCATTGGTCAGGCAGGCATGGATGAGCACGGCGGCGACGGCGCGAAAGACCATGGCGAGGTGGAACAGGGTTACGGTGCTATCGCCGGTCTCGGAAAAATCGGGTGTTTCACGCAAGATCGCCGACAGGTCGCCCTCATCCGGGAAATCCATGAGCGTGAGCGCTGCATATTGGGCCGGCAGACAGACATGATACATATAGAGCCGCACGGCGAGCGGACGGGACGCCGCGCGCTTCCGCGAGCATGGCGAGGCTGAGGAGCAGCGCGATGATGCGTGGCAGTATGTTGTGATCGCAGTCCCGGCTCATCGCGCTCTCCTTTCCCGCGACAAGTATGAGTGCGGTTTTGAGGGCGGGGATGAGTTTATGTGAAGAAAAATGCGAAAAGACTGGCAAGGCATTGAAAAGATTGGGATAAAAAATTCAGAAAAGTGTGAGGCGGAAAATTTCATCCCCTTTAATGGCGGTCTGCCGTCTGTTGCCGCAGCTGAAATCATATCACATTCGGACGAAACATGCCCTCAATATGAAACCGGATCGCATCGCGGATTTCGGCTTTGACATGTTCGACCGTGTCGCCTGTGGCGATGCAGCCCGGAAGGTCCGGCACATAGGCTCCGTAATTGTTGCCAGCCTTTTCGATCACGATGGCGCAGCGCATGGAGTCGGCTCCTATGGGCGGATTGTTTCAATATGCTCTGAAGCGGCGGCGGAAAGGGGCTCAGGCGGCGCTTTTGCCGAGGACTTCAGCCACACGGGCGGGGTCGGCGGCGATGACTTTCAGATAGGCCGCCGTCGCCGCATCCGGCGCGCTGCGCCCCTGCTCCCAATCGCGCAGCGTGCCAAGCGGGATGGCGTAGCGTGCGGCGAACTCTTCCTGGGTGAGCCCAAGCGCCCGCCGCAGAATGAACACGCGCGGACGGCGGGGAAAAGAGTCCAGCTGTTCCTGTGTCAGTGGTGTTTCCGACAGGGCCTCAATTTCTGCTTCAGAGAGTGTTGCTTTTGAAATAGTCATTTGTTTCATCACGTGCGGGCGTGAGACGACCGTTTGTTTCGCGGCAATAATTATCAGCGCCCGCCCGTCAGCACAACCTCACGCCTTGTGTCCCGCCAAATCGGCTACGGGGGCGATGGTGCAGGAAGTGGCGAAAACGGCAGCGCGCTGCCTCTCCCCATTCTTGTGGGAGAGGACTCAAAAACTTGGGGCTGCGCATGTTAAGGCTTGGTTTTTGATGGAGCGAGGGTACAGCCGGCGCAGGCAAATCTGACGGCGGCGGCGCGAATTAAATGCACTGTCACCAATTTTTTCACCCGGGGCGTGGAGCGCAAGACCGGGGACAGATTAATTTCGGTGACAGTTTACTTAATTCTTCCAACGCAGGCGTCCAGATGAGCAACCGCTTTGCGAAGAATTAAGTAAACTGTCACCGAAATTAACCTGTCCCCGGTCTTTCCACCGTCCCTCTCCCCGAAGTGGGAGAGGACTCAAAAACTTGGGCTTAACCCTTGTTAAGCCTTAGTTTTTGATGGTGAGGGGGTCAGCCGGTGGAGGCAAATCTGACGGCGGCGGCGCGAATTGAATGCACTGTCACTGTTATTTCAAAAATCTTCCAATAGATCGACTTCGCCAACCATAAGCTTTGAGTTGGCTGCCTTTAGCCCATCGACAAATCCTTCTCCGAATCTCGACAGGTTCAACATACGAACTGGGCGAGGCAGAGTTCGGATTGGCCGCTGCGAACTGTGAATATTTGCAAAGTCGAATCCTTGCTGAAATCCTGCATTATATTCGTCTTGGTCTTTTGGAAGCAGGGTCATGCTTCTACTCCAATTCTTCGTTGAGTGGCTTAGTTCTTGCTGGTGAGGGGGTCCGCCCGCTCCGGCAAGCATGGCGGAGGCGCGGGTTCGCTGATGGCGGATGGACGCGGAAAAAGGCGCGGTCACCCCAATTCCTGAATTTCAGTTTGGCGAAACAAGCACTCCATTCAGGTCCGTCCAAGGCTTTGCCGGATCCCACACTAGTGGAACTCCTTGGTTTGGTTTCACCGCCACCCAGCCCGCTGCTTCCATCGCCTTGATTGCATCCATCGCGTACGACCCTTGAAGTCCCCCACTTGACAACGCCGCAGACCAAGCTGCTTGATCGGCTTGAACGTATTGAGGCCGGGACTCAATAACATCCTTTAGATTTGCGAACTGCACTAATTTAAGATTTAAATTTTGATTTTCCAAAGTCAACTTCGCAGAAGCAGATTGTAGTATTTGATTTTGCTCTTCGGCTTTTGTCAGCTTAATTTCGTAGTCGTTATACTTAATAGCGATTTCAGTCCACTTACTAACAGTCGAAAGAACAATTCCAAGGCCTGCGAAGGCTACCGATGCCCAAGCAATTGATTTTGTTCGCCAGTGGCTGACTGCTGATGCCGATGCCATCCATAGTCCCACAATCGTACATAGTATGACAGCAACTATGCCTGTCCAACCTGACACGAAAACTGTCCAGTCCATCTTGCCACCACCATATTAAGGTTGCCAATCCCAGAGTATCACACCTACCACTTTTGAAATAAACGGGCAAACAGAAGGTCTGTGTGGCCGAAGCACATTAAGTGCGCTGTCACTGAATCTCCGAACTCAAACTGGAGAAGCAATCACGCTCGTTGATTTCGAACTAAATATCGCCGCGCCCGTATTGCCTGGGAGGGCTGGCCAATGAGGATGTGATTTTCCATGAGACAATATGTAGGGCACCTCCCGCTCCTCCTCGTCATGGTTTGTTATCCAAGCATTTAACCGCACCAATCCCCGGAACCGAACGTTGGAAGTCATGACGAAGCCAAGGGGAGCCAGTTTTAGAACCTGGACGACCTCTGTCCCATGACTTACGAAATCTACCATCCCCAAGTCACGAATTATAGTTTGTGAATCTCCAATGTAAGGCCAGAAAAACACATTCCATGGACAGTCACGCACTGAAATCTTCCGAAAGAATAAATTGCTCACGTCGTCGCTGAACGTTGTTCTCATGCCACTGTCGTTTGAAGTCGCGACATGGGCCAAAATTCCGCGAATTAGCAGGTTTGGTTTTGTTGTTATCCGGGTGATCGGTGATGGAAATATGACATTGCTCGACAGGATTTTCCGCGCGTCGTCGAAAAATTTTTCCAAGATTTTGTCTTCGCACCCGCCGAGGCGACTATTGCAGTCACCGCAAAGTGTACGAAAGCTTATCCCATTTTTGAATCTCCTTTTTAGAAGGCCTTCGCCTTCAAAACTGGCAGAAGCCAGATAACTGTTGCCCAACAAGTCGCGATCATTGCCGACGCTCTTTGGGGGTGTGTGGCTTACAGTTAGATCAGAATAGCTCTTGCAAAGAACGCATGGACCTCGGGTGCCGCCAATCGGCGTTATGTGAGGGTCATGGAATCTCGTTTTTTTTCGAAGCCAATCAGGTCCATTTCAGATATTCTCTCTTTGTTCCTTACACTTATTCGGCCCGAGAAAAATCCCGGGCCGAATGCCTTTGCTTGATGGATCAGCGGCTCAGCTACACCCGCTCGTCGCCCCGCACGTATCGCACTTCTCACAAGTCCCGTTCCGCACCATCGTGAAATTCTGGCACTCCCCGCACGAATTCCCCGTATAGCCCTGCATCCGCGCCTTCGCCCGCCGGTCGGCCTCGACCTTCTTGGCCTCCGCCGCCGCGCTGGCCGCCGTCATCGGTGAACAGGGCGGTCACCGGGCTGTGCTTCTTCGCGTCTCGACTTCCTCGACGAACTCCTTGGCGCGCTCCTCGTAGTCGCGTTTGAAGGCTGGTTTCTTCTTCGAAATCGACGACTGGAGACGATGCGCCAAGCGCCGATGCGCCGACTGACGATCGGGGCGGGACGAGGCTTTGGGGGCGCTGCCGCCGAGCGCGCCTTTCGGCTCGGCGTTGGCGGAGACGACTTTCAGGTTTGCGCCGCGCGTCAGGCCCTTGGAGACGGCCGACTTCCGCGCCGCCGCCCTGCATGCCTTTGCCGAGCGAGGTGTTGGAAAAGTCCGACGTGTCGACATGGGCGAGATCATGGCGCGCCGAGATAGGAGACGGCGAGCTCGCGGAAGACGTAGTCGAGAATGGAGGTGGCGTTCTTGATCGCGTCATTGCCCTGCACCATGCCGGCCGGCTCGAAGCGGGTGAAGGTGAAGGCCTCGACATATTCCTCCAGCGGCACGCCATATTGCAGGCCGAGCGAGATGGCGATGGCGAAATTGTTCATCATGGCGCGGAAGGCGGCGCCCTCCTTGTGCATGTCGATGAAGATTTCGCCGAGGCGGCCGTCATCATATTCGCCGGTGCGCACATAGACTTTGTGGCCGCCGACGATGGCCTTCTGGGTGTAGCCCTTGCGGCGTCCCGGCAGCTTTTCGCGGTCGCGCTCGCGGATGACGCGCTCGACAATGCGCTCGACGATCTTTTCGGTGACCGTCACGGCGCGGGCGGCGATCGGCTGCGGCGATGAAATCCTCGACCGCATCATCCTCGTCCTCATCATCTGCGATGAGCGAGGAATTCAGCGGCTGCGACAGCTTGGAGCCGTCGCGGTAGAGCGCGTTGGCTTTGAGCGCCAGCTTCCAGGACAGCATATAGGCTGCTCTTGCAATCCTCGACCGTCGCCTCGTTCGGCATGTTGATGGTCTTGGAAATCGCGCCGGAGATGAACGGCTGCGAGGCGGCCATCATGCGGATGTGCGATTCGACCGACAGATAGCGCTTGCCGATCTTGCCGCAGGCATTGGCGCAGTCGAAGACCGGCAGATGCTCGTCCTTCAGGAACGGCGCGCCTTCCAGCGTCATCGCGCCGCAAATGTGGATGTTGGCGGCCTCGATGTCCTTCTTGGAAAAGCCGAGGGCGGGCAGCATTTCGAAGGCGAAATCGTCGAGCTGCGCATCGGTGAAGCCGAGCACATCGCGGCAGAAATCCTCGCCGAGCGTCCATTTGTTGAAGACGAACTTGATGTCGAAGGCGGATTTCAGCGCGGCGTTGACGCGTCTCGATCTGCTCGTCGGTAAAGCCCTTGGCCTTCAGCGAGCCGGGGTTGATGCCGGGAGCCTGGTTGAGATTGCCATGGCCGACGGCATAGGCCTCGATCTCGGCGATCTGGCTTTCGCGAATAGCCGAGCGTGCGCAAGGCTTCCGGCACGGCGCGGTTGATGATCTTGAAATAGCCGCCGCCGGCGAGCTTCTTGAACTTGACCAGCGCAAAGTCCGGCTCGATGCCGGTGGTGTCGCAATCCATGACAAGGCCGATCGTGCCGGTCGGGGCAACAACGGAGACCTGCGCATTGCGGAAACCATGGCTCTCGCCGAGGATCATCGCCTTGTCCCAGGCCTTGCGGGCATGGACGATGAGGCGCTCATCCGGGCAATCCTTGGCGCGCAATGGCACCGGATCGACCGACAGCTTCTCGTAGCCGGCGCTCTCGCCATGGGCGGCGCGGCGGTGGTTGCGGATGACGCGCAGCATGTTGTCGGCATTGCGCCGGATATTCCTGGAACGCGCCAAGCTCGCCCGCCATTTCAGCCGAGGTCGCATAGGAAACGCCGGTCATGATAGCCGACAGCGCGCCGCAAATGGCGCGGCCTGCATCTGAATCGTAGGGAATGCCGGAGGTCATCAGCAGGCCGCCGATATTGGCAAAGCCGAGGCCGAGCGTGCGGTATTCATAGGACAGGCGGGCGATTTCCTTGGACGGGAACTGCGCCATCAGCACCGAGATTTCGAGCACGATGGTCCACAGCCGCACGGCATGTTCGTAGTTCTCGATCTCGAACTTGCCGTCTGTCGCCCTTGAACTGGAGCAGGTTCAGCGAGGCGAGATTGCAGGCGGTGTCGTCGAGGAACATGTATTCCGAGCACGGGTTCGACGCGCGGATCGGGCCGGCGGCCGGGCAGGTGTGCCAGTCGTTCATCGTGGTGTTGAAGTGCAGGCCCGGATCAGCCGAGGCCCAGGCGGCGTGCCGATCTTGTCCCACAGGTCCCGCGCCTTCAGCGTCTTGTAGACCTTGCCGTCGGTGCGGCGGATCAGGTTCCAGTCGCCGTCGTTTTCGACGGCGCGCAGGAAATCGTCCTTCAAGCGAGACGGAATTGTTGGAGTTCTGGCCGGAGACGGTGAGGTAGGCTTCCGAATCCCAGTCGGTGTCATAGGTGTCGAAATCGACCTCGGTCAGACCCTGGCGGGCCAACTGGATGACGCGCTTGACGAAGTTTTCCGGCACCATGGCCTTCTTCGCCGCCTTGATCTCGCGCTTCAGCGCCGGGTTCTTGGCCGGGTCAAAGCAGTCATCGTCCTGGCCTTCGCAATTGATGCAGGCCTTCATGACCGCGATTGAGGTGCTGCTTGACGATCTTGGAGCCGGTGACGAGCGCGGCAACCTTCTGCTCCTCCTTCACCTTCCAGTCGATATAGGCCTCGATATCCGGGTGATCGGCATCGACCACCACCATTTTCGCCGCGCGGCGCGTGGTGCCGCCGGATTTGATCGCGCCAGCTGCCCGGTCGCCGATCTTGAGGAACGACATCAGGCCGGACGAGCGCCCGCCGCCGGAGAGCTTTTCGCCCTCGCCGCGCAGATGCGAGAAGTTGGAGCCGGTGCCGGAGCCGTATTTGAACAGGCGCGCTTCGCGCACCCACAGATCCATGATGCCGCCTTCGTTGACGAGGTCATCGCCGACCGACTGGATGAAGCAGGCATGCGGCTGCGGATGCTCATAGGACGACTTGGACTTGGTCAGCTTGCCGTCTTCATAGTCAACGTAAAAATGGCCCTGCCCCGGACCGTCAATGCCATAGGCCCAATGCAGGCCGGTGTTGAACCATTGCGGCGAGTTCGGCGCGACCATTTGCGCGGCGAGCATATAGGCGAGCTCGTCCTTGAACGCGGCGGCGTCTTCTTCCGACTTGAAATAGCCGCCCTTCCAGCCCCAATAGGTCCAGGTTCCGGCAAGGCGGTCAAACACCTGGCGCGCATCGGTTTCAGAGCCATAGCGCTCGGCTTCCGGAAGCTCGGCAAGCGCAGCCTCGTCGGCCACCGAGCGCCACAGGAACGACGGGACGGAAGGTTTCCTCAACCTTCTTCAGGCGCGCGGGAACACCAGCCTTGCGGAAATATTTCTGCGCCAGAATATCGGCGGCAACTTGGCTGAAAACTGCGCGGGAACATCGATGTCTTCCAGGCGGAACACCACCGAGCCATCAGGATTTTTGATTTCCGACAGCGTCTTGCGGAAATCGAGGCCCGCATAGGCTGACTGGCCGGTCTTGGTGAAACGACGCTCAATGCGCATAGGTCTAGTCCCTCTATCAAGTTTCTACATATTGTAACCCTTGGCCCCGTGTTTCAATTCACGTTTTGACCAAAAGTTCCGCCCCGATATCTTCACGCCGGCTCATCCAGTACGAGCCGCCGCAAACCCCAACCGCATCTTCACGCAGATCCGCCAGCCATCAACCGGCAGCCCCGCCCCGACACGCAATTTGATGATTCTGTCCGCAAGGACTCATCTGCTGTATCTTGTGTTCATCATCCCGGCAAATACTAAATATAGTATTAACAGAACCCTAATTCAAATTTTCGAACGCCCCCGCCCGAGAATTTTGACGCACCAAAACCCCGCCCGGAATGCCTTCGCATCCGGACTGAAATACGCAATAATGCCAGGAAATCAGCCCGTCTACTCACTCTGCCGGGCCACGCTACCAACGCAACGTGACCCTTATTGGAATGACTCGCTTATCCCCGTCAAGCGCGTTTTTTCCTTAACCGGCAAACTCAACATATTGTGGGTGACGGGTGTGGATAGCGGGGAGAAACCGGCAAGCGCTTTTGAATCCTCGCTTTGTCAAAGCGCGCTGAGTTTGCGGTTTAAATGGAGCCAGCGCCCTTAACCTGCCGCATTGGCAGAGGATTCTGGCGCTGCACGCTTCGACGAGTCTGAGCCGATGAAAAACTGCCTGCCGCATCTTCTTGCCCTTGCCCTTTGCGCCGCAATCCCCGCTCTGGCTGAGGATACTGCGCCGGCGCAACCGGAGGCACAGGTCCCGGCAACACAGGCGCCGGCCGATTCGGCGGCGGTGGACTGGACGGCGCGGGCCAAAGAGGCGTTTCTGGCGACTTACAAGGAAGCCTGCGCCGGATCGGAAGACGACAAGATGGAAAACCGCGCGCCGGAAGTTTTCGATTTGAAATACCGCCAAACGTCTGACGAAGCTGACGCGCCTGACCGTAGCGTCACGCTGTTCCGCTTTGAATGCACGCGCGGCGCTTACAATTTCGGCCAGGTCTATTTCCTGCGCAACGGTTTTGACGAATTGCAGCCGCTCGCTTTTGCCGAGCCTGATATTCATGTGGATTATGAGAACGAGGATTCGGAAGGCAAGGTGCTGGGCATCAGGGTCATTGGCTTGAAAACCTCCAATATCCTGATCAACAGCGATGTCGATGCCAATCGCGCCATGATCGCCAGCCTCAGTAAATGGCGCGGCGTTGGCGACGCCTCATCCATCGGGGCGTGGATATTGAAAGGCGGACAGTTCGTGCTTTCCACCTACGATGTGGACGCAAGCTATGACGGCGAGGTAAATCCGCAAATGGTGCTCGACTACCGAGCAGAGAATGAGAAGCTGAGCGAGACGCCTTAAGCGCCATCACAAAAATCCAAAAAGCCACTTGATCCCGAATGGCTCCAGATTGCTACCCTCATTCAAAGGAGCGTCATTCGCATAGGCGCTGGTGTTCCAACATTCCAAACAATAGCTGACTAAAAACCCGAGCATCCAATTGGCAGCCACGGGCGATCAAAAGACACCAAGACGGACGCATGGTTGGCGATTAAGGTGTTGCAACGGAGTTGAAAGGAGACATAGCCTCCTTAATCAGACGAAGCTACTTATTGTTAAAGTCGGCAGCGTCCAGCGCGCGGATGGCTGCTTGTTGGATCAGACGCCAGTTCGGCGCGTCTCTAACATCACAATGAAGTCCGTACCGCACCCCGTTATGGTCGAACTGGATGAAGATATATCCTCTGTCGATTATGACTTCGGACGCCCAACTTTCGGGCCGCCCAGGTTGGCCACACATAGTTATCGCTCGACCGCGAAAGTCAATGTCGTAGCACATGAGTCCCCACTGTTCGCGCGCTGGCGCGAGCAGCTTGCCGTAAATCTGATCCTTGTGCAGCGGGCCCGTTGCAGGTTGTATGCGCAGTGTCTTGTTGATTTGCGCGCGCCCTGCAATTTGATATGGTTCGAGGTCGGCAATACTGAAATTCAGGCCACCATCGTAGGTGTAGGGTTCACGTTTCGAATCGATATGCACGATGCGCTGTCCGAGGTCGAAGCGTGCGTAGCCGTCGCCCAGGGGAACAGCAAAATACCAACCTACGAAGTAAAGCGGAAGCGCAATACCGGCGAGGAGCGCAACTGCTGCCAAGCGGGTTGCTCCCGCATGCCAAATCGCAAAACCTGCCAATCCGGAGGCGAGAATTGCAACTCGCCCGACTTGATACCACGCGATTAGGACGTGATCTCGTGTCGCAAGTGGACTGGAGTCCACCCGCTGAGTGGAAGGCACGCCGAATTGACCGACCAACAGCGCGACCAACCAAAGAGCGGCAAGCGCCGCCAGCATCCAGCTCCCGGCAGGTTGAGACTTCCGATAGACAGCGACATGAAATGCCAAAGCTGCTGGCACACCAGTCGCGAGTGTGATCACCAGTGCTTGGAAATCGAAAGGAGTGGAACTGGTGGTCAACCCGCTGCTTAGCGCGAATGGGAATAGCGCTACCAAGCTGATTGGAAGCAAGTAGGCTCGCCGAGTAATGCCACCAACGCAACTCGCGAGAAACCTTGTGGCAAACCAATGCACGGGCGCTACGACAATGAGCGCAAAGCTGCCCAAAATTGGTGCGAAGAACAAAAGATGAACTCGGAAACCGCAGTGGGCCTCGTCCTTGCGCCCACTCTGTGAGACACAGATAGCTAGCCATAGCGATCACTGCGACTACTCCAGCCACAAAAGCTGCCGCCAGAACGTGCCCAAAGGTCGCACGATCTTGATTGGATTGCATGTCGATCAGGGCCAAGGGAAGTTTCTCGCCTGCTATTGAAGTTGATCGGTCGTAGAAGTCCGCAGACAAATGCGAAACCGCTTTGGTCGGAACATTTGGCGAATTTTTGTTCCGGGTAATCGTGTCGCTTCAGACATGGCCGTCGATTGTCGCACCGGGAATGAGAAGTTGAGCGAGACGCCTTAGCCCGCCTTCTTTTTCTTCACCTTTGGCTTCGGCTCAACCACGGTCTTCGTCTCAACCGCGCCTTCCGCCTTTGCCTTGGCAGCCGCCTCTTCGGCAAGAATTCTGATTTTGGCTCTTTGGCGAGGTATCGACCAGCGAGATCACCTTGCCCTTGGCGCTGACTGTGCAGACTGCATCGCGGGTGTCGGCCTTCATGGCAATGACGGTCGAGCCGCCCTGCTCGTTAGCGCTCAATAACTGAACGCGTGTGTCGTCGATGAAGTACTTCGCCATCGCCGCTTCAATACAGGGATTGGCGAGCGCCTCGTCAATGACTGGCGGCGGGGGCGGCGTGAAGGTGGCGCGGGCGAACCCCGCTCCACCCGGACCATCGCGCGCCGGTATCTGGCATCCGGCCAGAAGGCCGCAAACGGCCAGAATCGTCGAAGAAAGAAGTATTTTCTGCATTATGCGCCCTGTCGTGCCGCTTGCCGGAACTGCGGGTGTCATAGAAAGGCCAGCCTCAAAAGTCGAGTGTTGCCAGCGCAACAGCGTCTGGAAAACTCAGTTTGCGCCGGCCATCAGGTTCAGCGCCAGCCGCCAGTCGGTCATCCTGATCGGCGTCCCGTGTGCGCCTGTTTCAAAACGATGCAGCCAGACCGGATAAGCAGGCGCGCTGTTGCGGATGGAAGCGTAAAACGCTTCCATTGCTTCGACCGGCGAAGACTTGTCGCGGCTGCCATGGCCGATGAAAAGCGGGCGCTTGGCCCTGAAGAAGGCGGACTTCTGGAAATTGGCGTCAGGAAAGGAGCCGAGCAGGAGCATGCCGGACAGTTTGCCGCCCAGTTCCGGGTCCGCCGCCAGCCGGTGGCAGATGAACCCGCCCATGGAGCCGCAGGCCACATAGACCGGCGCGCCGGGGGACGCGGCCATGGCTGCGCTCAGTATGGCCTTGACCTGACCTGCCCCGCGATCGCCGAAGTCGCTGAAATCCGGAGTAATATAGACTCCGCCGGAAATGAGCATGAGGTTGCGGATGCGGTTGAAATTGCCGCCGAAGCGGTTGTCATTCTGCCCCTGCCGCCGGTCGCCGCCCTTGCCGTGCAGATAGGCGACTATGATCGACGCGCCCTGCTGCCGGCCAGTCGCGATGAACGTCACGCGCCCCGCCACTGTATCGAGCGCGACGTCCTTCTCCGCCCCTTTTGGCTTCAAAGACACATATTGCCGCCGCACATGCCGCTCCGGCTCCACATCGCGGCCGTTAATGTCGCGCATTTCGTTGTAATCGATCACCAGCCGGCGTCCGCCGTCGCTCTGATCGAGGATTCCGGGATAGGCGAAGAGGGTGTCTTTGAATGGCGGCAGCTCTGTGGCGCTGGCGCGGGGGTAGTAGATCAAACACAGACAAGCCGCGATGACGATTGATCTGATGCTTTTCCTCATGTCGCCTCCCGCGTCACCTTTCGCTTTAAACTGCGCGAAGGTGAAAAAAAAGCGCGACAGCAAGAGCTTGTGATGTAACATGTTACATGCTATCCAACACCTATGCCCAACAACTCAGCCAAGTCCAGACCGCAAGCCGCCGCCAAGCGCATGAGCGCTTATCGGGACCGGCTTCGCGCGTCTGGCTTAAGGCCCGTCCAAGTCTGGCTGCCTGATACGCGAAGCGCGGACTTTGAGCGCCAATGTGCCAAAGAAGCGGCGGCCATTGCAAGCGGCGGCGCGGGTGAAAATGAGCTTCAGGATTTTGTAGACGCCGTCTCCGACTGGCCTGCCGCCTGATGCAGCGGGGTGACTTTGTGCTCGCCGCAGTTCCCGGCGACTTTGGCAAGCCGCGTCCCGCGCTTGTTGTCCAATCCAACCTCTATTCCGGACTTCCATCCGTCGCGCTCTGCCCGTTAACAAGCGATTTGCGGGACGATGCGCCGACGCTGCGCATTTTGGTTGAGCCCAGCGGGACGAACGGGCTGCGAAAAACGTCCCAGATCGCCATCGACAAGGTCACAACTGTCTCGACGACACGGCTGCGTGAAACTATTGGCCACGCCGACGAGCCGCTCATGCTGAACGTAACCCGTTCGCTGGCGGTTTTCCTGGCGATTGGAGCATAGCGGCACAGCCAGAGCGATAATGCGCTCACGCAGACGGGAAGCTTACTCCCATCGTAACGTCACAACGCGCAGGCAGGAGCCAGGGCTCAAGTTCGATCCGGACTGACTGACCGTCTTTGTCAGTAGGCCTCGCACCGTATCACCGAAAGGGCCTGATATTGACCGTTTGGAAAAGCGGTTGGGCGATTAGCCACATAATCTATGTACGTGCGAATGCTGCCCGTGCCGATAAAGCCCAAAGGCGTTGTCCGCTCCGGCCAGCTCGCGCCCGCAGGCAAAATATTTCCGTTCCAAGACGTGACCCGCGTAACACCCGTATCACCGCCGTTTGGCGCAATGGCGAAAACGCCGGGGGTATCGACCGACACGCGATGACGGCCGCTCATGAAGACATCTGCGCTGGCTTGCGACCCGCCCGCTATCTTGGACGAAAGCTGACGCACATTGGCCGAAACACCGAGCGTTCCGTTAAATCGCACCGTGATTGCGCAATTGCCGGCCGTGGAAATCGCTGCATTGAACACGATATTCCGGGTCGCTGCCTCAAGCGGAAATGTCGCTGACAAAGTTGCTGCAGAAAAGATTGCAGCCATTGCCGCAAGCGCGCCAGACCGAAGAGGCCATCTGGCCGCCACCCGTGGTTCATTGAGATTGATCATGGCGCGTTTCATTTTTATTCTTTGCCCTTGCTGGGTGTTTTCCATTTTCATCTTATTCGCAGCGCAGTGTAACAACGCCCCTGTATGCGCCTGCCGGAAAGCTGCTGGAGCCAGTGCGGTTTGCGATCATATGGACGGTCAGACGAGTGCGTGAAGGACCGGTGCGCAGCCGCACCCGGCTTGTGCCAAGGCGTTCAGCAAATGTGCGCCCGTTTGTGATGCTAAGGCCAGAGTAGCGGGCTGTGATGGTGGTGTTCGTGTTTCCACCCGCCGGCGCAATGGCGAATGAGGTTGCGGCAATGGCGGAGATGCGGAAATTGGTGGTCGAGACGATGTCCGCGCTGGCAGCAGCGCCGCCTGGCAGCTTCGACGACAACTGACGTTGCACGGTGTTCACGCCAAGACGCCCGTCATTATTGACGAGAATCGCGCAAATATTTGTTTGGGCAATTGTTGAGCTAAATTGTATATTGCCGGTCGCGGCTTGCACGCCGCAAGTGAACAAAGCGGCCAAAAGCACAGGCGTAAGCGCCAAGCACTTCTGCGCGTTGCCGATCCGCCCGCGCAACGCCTCGCAGCTCAATCCGCTGCCCTTTTCCAGAAATCTAGTTCCAATCATCTGCGCATTTCCCTGTGATCGTCTTTTTCTTGTTTTCCGGATGCGTTATTCGCATCTCAGTGTCAGATCCGCCCTGTAATGGCCCGAGGCGAAGGCTCCTCTCTGCTTTGACACTTCGAGGTTTATGCTCAGATTCGTCTTGCCGTTCTTGAGCTTCACGCGCTCCGTGCCCGGGCTGTCGGCGAAGTTCGTCTTTCCGGTGCCGGACATGTAGCTTGCAAAAACCACATCGGCATTGCCGCCATTCGGCGCGACGGCAAAGCCGTTCGGCCGGTCGATCGAGGCGTAGTAGGAACCGTTTGTCGTGGTCACTTCCGCCCGCGCCGCTTCGCCGGAAAAGCCCATGGAGGTGAGCTTGGTGGCGCCGACATTTTGCGCGAGCCGGCCGGGCTGCGTAATAACAATCTGGCAGAAGTGCTTGTTTTCATTGGCTGCAGCAAGCGCAAAGTCTGTCTTGAAGGGATCGGAGGTGGCATCTTGCGCATAAGCAGGGGCAACGCAAAGCAGCGCGCCGAGGACTGCGCCCCGGCCCCACTTTTTGCTTGCAACTGTCTTAGCCTGCTTCAGCATGATTAATCTCTGAGCCCTTCATCCGACCAGCCCTCGTCAGCCCAGGCGGCCTTGCCAGTCTTCTTGATCTTCAAGCGCGGCTCCGGCTTGGCCGCAATGCCCTTGGCGGCGGCCTTGATGACTTTCGGCTTCACGTTCTTCTTGGCGACCGCCTTTGTGACGACTGGTTCTTCGTCGGCCAGCACGTATTGCATGACCTTGCTGGTCTTGCCCCAGGCGGCAGCGGATACGACGACTTCCGTGCCGTCATCTTCGACATCGACTTCGACGGCCTCGACGACCGCCGGCTCCTCTGGAGCGACTTCGTTTTCAACCTGGGCCGCTTCTTCGCCGGGATCGTCGCTGACGACCTGCGGCGCTTCCTCCTTCGAGGCCTTCTTCTCAGGCGTGATCGCGTCAGCCGTCTCAGGCTCGCCGCCTTCCGGTAATGCGGTGGTCTGCGTCGAGTCGATCTCCGGATCAACCGCGCGGCCAAGACCAGCCTTGGCGAGCTCGAGTTCGAGCTTCAGGCGCTCAACCTCAAGTTCATAGAGCTTGACGCAGTCCAGCCGCTTCGGGCCGCGGCCCAAAGGCACGACGACGCGCCCGTAATAGGAATTGTTTGCGACTTCCGTGTTCGGCTTGCCGATCACGCCCATGTCGAGATAGGCCCCTGCCCCGCCGACAGCCGAACGGCATGACGTGCCGTCCGCCGCGCGCACTTCATCAGTGCCTTGGCTGAGCGATACGCCCGGAAGCGAGAAACCGTTATTGACGTTGGATGCGTCTTCCGCAGATGCGGTTTGCGAAATCAGGCATCCGAAAGCACTCAACAGCCCCGCAGCTATTGCGCTCTTTGACCCAGGAATTTTCCGCATATTTGTGCCTTTATGTTGCTCGTTTTCCCCGGAAACGGCACCGACTCCGCACAAACGCGGACTTTTCTCGCACTTGCCCCGTCGAACGGGATCAACACTGTGACCGGCCGTGACGTGTTCCCGCCAAGTGTGAAATTTGCAGGCGAAACGCGCGCTTTCACGGGATTGAAATCCTGGTCATAGACCCTGATCTCCACCCGGATGCGATGTGTGTAGGGGTTGGCCGGAAACACCTTGACAGCAAATGTGTCGGTGAAGCTTGAGACCACGCCCCGCATGGGAGACAGCGCTTGCGCTGTTGCCAGCGATGGCAGCAACGCAAGGCTGAAGGCAGTTGCACAAACGCCCGAGATGATAGTCGATGAAGTCTTGTTCAACATGTTAGTCCCCCGGGCGTTGTGCTAGTTCAGATTACTCGCAGCGCAGAACAACTGTCGCCGAGTAGGTGCCGGTCGCGTAGGAGCCGGTTGTCTTCGTTGCGGCAAGGTGAACGTTGACGTTCGTCGTGCCGGTTGCCAGCGGGTTCGCGCCAGTCTGGTTCGAGTAGACCGAAGCGCCAGTTGTCGAATACTTCGCAGCGAATGCCGAAGGAGCGGCAGGCGAGCCGGCGTTGAAGCCGGTCGGGGCGTTCAGCGAAATCTGGTAGGCTGCGGAAGTCGCAACGATTTCAGCAGTACCGGCGGCGCCACCAGCGTTTTCAGACGACAACTGTGTCTGACCAACGTTTGGCGTCATTGTACCGGCGCTGTTGACAGTGATCGCGCATGTGTTGGACACGTCACCGTTGAAAAGTACGTCGCCAGTTACGGCAAACGCCTGAACAGGAGCAACCAGAACACCGGCTACGACTGCGAGCTTTACAAACTTATTCATTTCCCTGCTTCTCCATTGTTGCCATGCGGCAATCGTTGATTTTGGACACAGATGTCCGCTCACGGCAGAACCGTGAATTTCGTCGTGGTTTTTCTGATTGTTGGTCCGCCCAATACTCAGATAGCGGCAAGTTATCATTCGACCTGTTTCACACTCCCTAACCGGAGTGGTTAACTATCCCTGAATGGGCTGCCTTTGTTACTTTGGTAAATTGCAGGTAAAACAATACCAAGCAAAACTCTGGAATTGCTGACGCAGGGGCAAGAGTATGAAGAAGAAAGCGGACTTGCCGGTCAAAGCCTGTGCCCAATGCGGAAAGCCGATGGTATGGCGCAAAAAATGGGCGAAGAACTGGGACGAGGTGAAATATTGCTCGGAACGTTGTCAGGGGGAAGCCAAGACGGCGCGCCGGTCAGCCGGGTAGTTTGCCGCCTGCCGCCTGGATTGCTTCAGCGGTGTCGACATCGAGTGACGCTGCTGCGCCGATCTCGACATCTATGATGCGTCCATCAAAACCTTCGACAACTGGTTTGGCGCCAACGTCGCCTTGCAGTTTCATGATCTGCGGGAAAACCGAACGTGGCAGGATCACCGGATTGCCGCGCTTGCCGTGGTCGGTTGCTCTTATGATGGCCTCGCCGCCGGACTTCACGAAAGCATCGCTGAGCTTGCGGATATCGCCAGCTGTAAGCGCTGGCATGTCGGCGAGCATTATGAGCGCGCCGTCCGTGTCTGGATCGAGCGCGCTGATTGCGCATTTGAGCGAAGTTGACAGACCTTCTGCATAAGCGTGATTGACATGGGTAGAGTGGGCAAGGTCCTCGAGCTGCGAGCGGAAGACGTCCGGCTGGAAACCGAGAACGACCTTGGGAACGGCAAACCCGGCGGCAATCGCCGTCTCAACAGTTTTTCTCAACAGCGGAACGCCGTCAAATTCCGCCGTCAGCTTGTGAACACTGCCGGAGCGCCGGGATTGACCAGCGGCGAGAATGACAGCCTCGAGCTTTGGCGCGCGGGCACGATTGGCAAACTCGCGCGGCTGCGGCCGTGACGCAATCTCCATGAGCAGCCCACCGACACCCATGCCCATAATGTCTTCACTCCCGATGGGAATATTCGCCAGCAAGCGATTCAAAACATGATCGAATCCATTTTCCTTTGGGCTCCTGGCACAGCCCGGCGCGCCGATGATGCGGGTTTGGTTGAAATGACCGAGTACGAGGAGATTGCCGGGATCGACCGGCATGCCGACCTGTTCGACGACCCCGCCCGCGCGCGTGATGGCGGCGGGAATGACATCCTCGCTGTCGATGACGGCAGACGCGCCGAATATGACGATTATGCCGGCTTGAGGCCTGGCGCCGGCAATCGCCTGCGCAACGGCGTCTTCCTGATGCGGAACACGTATGTCGGCAATCAGTTCCGAGCCGGAAGGCATCAATCGCGCCCTTAAAACATCCAGTGTCTTGTCTATGACGCTTGGCTTCAAGCCGGGCAAAAGTGTTGAGATGACAGCGACTTTTTTGGGCTGAACAGGCGCGACCGAGACCTTGTTGATCAGGCTTGAGCGGGCGGCCTCTTCAATCTCATCCAGAAACCGGCCCGCAACGGCAAGCGGAATGATCTTGGCGGTCGCCACCATCTGGCCAGCGGTAACGGGTGCAAACTGCGGCAGGGTCGCGAAGGTGATGGCAGGATCGATGCGGTTCAGACGGTCAATGCTGGCCTTCTCGACGAGGAAAATTCCGTTGCGTTTGGCGTAAAGATTTACCCGGCCCGTTGCTGCCTGGCCCATTTCGATCTGATCTCCGCACAGAGCGGCTGAGACCCGGCGCGCCGCCTCGTCTTCCGGCACGTCGCCCGGATCGAGTTTCGCCGCGACAATTTCAGTGACGCCGGACCCAGCAAGCATTTGAATATGCTCCGCACTCAGCCGCGTCCCTTTCTTGATCTTCTGCGTCCCGGCCATTGTGGCATGGGCAAGAACGCAGCTCTCCGCTTGGCTGACCGGCAGGTTTCCGAATTTCACGCGCCGACGCTCCGTGTGCGGAAAGCGGCGATGATCTGCGCCAATGTGGCGACCGCGATTTCCGCCGGGCTCGCGGCGCCGATATCGAGACCGATGGGCGCCTTGATCCGGGCAAGGTCAGCCTCAGAAACGCCGGCCGCGCTCAGGCGCTCCAGCCGTTTCGCATGGGTTTTGCGGCTGCCGAGAGCGCCAACGTAGAAGCAGTTTGCCGCAAGCGCCGCCTGGATTGGGTAATCGTCGATTTTCGGATCATGCGTTACCGCGACAAGCGCGGTGTAGGCGTCAAGCGGGTGATTTTTCAGAATGTCCAGCGGCCAGGCGGCATGGACTGTGACACCGGCAAAGCGCTCGGGTGTGGCAAAGGCCGTGCGGGGGTCCATGATTTCAAGGGCGTAGCCGACAGTCCGCGCCATTGGCGCAAGCGCCTGGCTGATATGAACAGCGCCGATGACGACAATGCGCGGCGGCGGAACGTAGACATTGAGGAAAAACTCGACGCCGTCGATTATCGCCAGCCCCGACTTGCCGGTCAAAAGCACCTTCGAAATCGCCTCGCCCATTTGGCCAGCGACCAGATCGCCCTGACGCACCACGCGGTCTCGCCCTTCGGCTAGTTCGGTGACAAGCACCGCCGCGACACGTTCGCGCCGCGCGGCGTTGAGCTTTTTGAGATTGATGGGCTCCATCAGCCGAGCCGCTCGACATAAACGCGGATCTTGCCGCCACATGAGAGGCCCACCTGCCAGGCGGTCTCATCGGCAACCCCGAATTCCAGCATTTTTGGAGCGCCCGTGGCAATAATGTCGGCGGCCTCTGAAATGACCGCGCCCTCCACACAGCCGCCGGAGACGGAGCCGAAGAAATTCCCGGCCTCGTCGATGACCAAATGACTGCCGACAGGGCGTGGCGCGGAGCCCCATGTCTCGACGACCGTGGCGATGGCCACTTCTTTGCCCTCGCCCATCCAGGCTTCGGCTTGGGCAAGAGGATCGCGGTCAGAGCTGATTGATTCCATGTGATTATCCTGTCTCAGGCCGCGTCACGGATCTGTTGAAGCCATTGCTTGGGGTCGGTGGATTTCTTCGGCTTTCCCGAGAGCGCTGCGCACACGTCAGCCAGCGCATTGAGATTATGCACTGCGCGGAATTCGTCAACATGGGGCAGCATGGCGCGCACGCCGCGGGCGCGCGCTTCAAAGCCGTCAAAGCGCAGCAAGGGATTGAGCCAGATGAGGCGGCGGCAGGATTTATGCAGACGCTCCATTTCCGCCGACAGATGCGCTGTCTCCTCACGCTCCAAGCCGTCGGTGATCAAAAGCACTTCAGCGCCCTGCCCCAAGACCCGGCGCGACCAATGCCGGTTGAAGCTGCCGACGGCCTCGCCAATGCGCGTGCCGCCGGACCAGTCCTTCACGGCAGCCGCCGACAGCGCCAGCGCCTCGTCCGGATCGCGGTAGCGCATCTGGCGGGTGATATTGGTGAGCCGTGTGCCGAAGACGAATGTGTGCACTCTGCGCCGCTCCTCGGTCAGAACATGCAGAAAATGCAGAAAAAGCCGGGAATACTGGCTCATCGAGCCGGAAATGTCGGCGAGCACGACGAGTGGCGGATAGACAGTCCTGCGTTCGCGGAATTTCGGCAGGATCAACTCGCCGCCGCCGCGCAGCGCATCGCGCATGGTGCGCTTCGGATCAATCCTGCGGCGAACATTGACCGGCTGGAACCGCCGCGTCCGTACCTTCTCAAAGCTCGGCGACAGCTTGGCAATTTCACGTTTGGCTTCGGCAATTTCCGCCGCCGTCATTTGACCGAAATCCTTCTCGCGCAGGATTTCCTTGCCCGAAGTCGTAAAGCGCGCATCGACTTCGACAAGATCGATTTCGCTTTCGCGCTGGTTCTTGTGATGGCCCTCAAACAGAGCCTGGCTGACGCGGGTCTCTCCCGCTTTCTGCTTCTGCTTCTCCCGCTTGTCCATCACCACCGGCGAGAACATGGAGATCATCTTTGCGATCAGTTCACGCGATTTCCAATAGAGGCGGAAAGCGTCATCAAAGACCGGATGATCCTCATGCCGCTTCACAAATACGGCATGCAGCGTCCAGTAAAAATCATCGCGCGAGCCGATGCCGGTCGCCAGCATGGCTTCAATCGCATCGCGCACCGAGGCAGGGCCGACTTTCATGCCGGCTTTGCGCAGCACCCGACCGAAGAACAGGATGTTGTCGGCTACCCGTCCGTCAGGCACTGCGATTGTGGGAGCGCTTGCCATATCACCCTGCCGCAGCAAGCTCCGCTTTCACTTCAGTGAGGATTTTCTGGCCCTCGCCTGTGGCGATACGGGCGATGTCGTCCTGATATTTCAGGAGGACGCCGATCGTGTCGGAGACGGTTTCGGGATCAAGGGCGACCTTGTCGAGTTCGAGCAGCGCGCTTGCCCAGTCAATCGTTTCAGCAACGCCCGGAACTTTGAACAGCTCCAGCTCGCGCAGCCTTTGGACATAGGCGACCACTTCGCCGGAGAGCCTGGCATTGGCGCCGGGCACCTTGCGCCGGATGATTTCAAGTTCGCTTGCCGCGCCCGGGTAATCCACCCAGTGATACAGACAGCGGCGCTTCAGCGCGTCGTGAATTTCGCGCGTGCGGTTGGTGGTGATGATAACGATGGGCGGCTCGGCTGCCTTGATCGTGCCAAGCTCGGGCACGGTCACCTGAAAGTCTGAAAGCACCTCAAGCAGGAACGCCTCAAACGCCTCATCAGCGCGGTCAAGTTCGTCAATCAGGAACACCGGCGCAGCTCCCGCCGACCCCTCAAGGGCCTCCAGAACCGGCCTGCGGATGAGATATTTTTCAGAGAAAACGCCGCGTTCCAACGCCGCGCGATCCTTCTCGCCGGACGCTTCGGCCATGCGGATTTCAATCATCTGCGCGGCATAGTTCCATTCGTAAACTGCTGATGAAATGTCCAAACCTTCATAGCATTGCAGCCGGATGAGTTTGCGGCCCAGCGTCTGCGCCAGAACCTTGGCAATCTCGGTTTTGCCGACGCCTGCCTCGCCCTCGAGAAACAGCGGGCGGCGCATTTTGAGCGCTAGAAACAGCACCGTCGCCAGCGCGCGGCTGGCGACATAATCCGCGCTTTCGAGCAGGCTGAGCGTGTCGTCTATGCTGGCCGGGAGCGGCCGGGGTTTGGTTTCAGACATGATATTCAGAGTTCACCGCCAAGCGCATGATACGCCCGGCCATGATAAATCAGCGGCTTTGAAACGCTACGCGACCTTAGGCCAACAACCTCGCCATACAGAACGCGATGGGTCGCCATGTCCTGTGCCTCAACAATGCGGCAGTCAAACACCGCTGCCGCGTTGGCGAGCACAGGCGCTCCGGTCTCGAGCGTTTCCCATTCGGACAGGCCAAACCGGTCTTCCTGCGGAAGATGCCCCTTGCCCGAAAAAGCGACGGAGAGCGGCTGGTGCTCTTCAGCCAGCGTGTTGAGGGCAAAAACGCCGTTTTCATCGAACATCGCGTTCGCCGGATGACCGCGATTGAGACACACCAGCAGCGTCGGCGGATTGTCGGAGACGGAACACGCGGCGGTGACCGTCACGCCGCGCCGGCCGGCCGGGCCATCCGTGGTGACCACATGCACCGCGCCGGCAAAATGACTCATCACTTGCCGGTACGCCGTAGCTTCTATCTTGTTCAATTTCAGCACGTGTCCGCAATTCCAAAGGAGAGTTTCGAGGCAACATAGGGCAATTCGCGGCGAAGTATATCCCGCCTTAGAGTTTGTTTTGAAACTCGCCCTGCCGGTCTGCAAATGGCGGTTTTCGAGCACTTCGGTGCGGAGCGTACTGATAGTACGCTTCGCTCCGAAGCGCGAAAACCGCCATTTGCAGACTCGGCAGTGCAAGCTTCAAAACAGACTCTTAGCGGAATGCCAATTGCGGGCCTGCCCATTCGCCGCATATGGTGAACCCATGAGACTTCTGCCAGCCCTGTTTGTGATCGCCATTTTTTCAACGCCCGGATGGGCGCAAGAGCCGCTGCGCATCGGCCTGTCTGTGCCGCTGTCCGGGCCGTATAAAATGCTGGGAGAACAAGCGCGCGCCGGGGCGCAAGCGGCAGTGGCGGCTTTGGCGGCGACGCGCGCGGTGGAGCTTGTTGTCGTGGACGATGCATGCACCGCCGAGGGCGGGAAGGCCGGCGCCGGACAATTCACTGAAACGAGGGTGGACGCGGTTGCCGGATTTCTCTGCACAGCGCCACTTATTGCCGCTGCAAGCGCCGTTGGCGGCAGCGGCGTGCCGCTGGTCACGGTGAGCGCGCGTGCGGATGCCGTGACCAAGACATCCGGAACTGAAACCGCCTCGGTGTTTCGCATGGCGCCCTCCAGCACACAGGAATTGGATGCTGTTTCCAAGCTCTTGCTGCCGCTGTGGCGCGGCAAGAAGTTCGCCATTGTGGATGACGGCACATTGCGCTCGCGCGAACTCGCCGAGTCCTTGCGCATTACCGCAGAGGAAGCGGGATTGAAGCCTGCCCTCATTGACACGCTCAGACCCGGCCAGGAGGATCAGTTTGCGCTGATCAGCCGTCTCAAAAAGGCTGGCGTGACGCATGCCTTTGCCGGCGGCGACCGCGAGGACATTTCGATCATCGCCCAGAACGCTGCGGACAAGGGCTACAGGCTGACGATTGCGGGGAGCGATGTCCTCAATGCCGCGCCGCTTGACCACGCACTGCCGGACGGCGTGCTGATGATCGGCGTGCCGCCTGCGGACGGGCGGCAGCAGGCACACAATGCCGTAAAGACCGCGAGCGCTTCCAAAATTGTGCCAGAAGGCTATTTCCTGCCTGCTTATGCCGCCATTGAGGTCATAGTCAGCGCTTCCGAAGTTGCAGCCAGTGGCAAACCGCTTAATCAGGCCATCCAGGAAACGGCGCATCAGACCGTTATTGGCCCTGTCCGTTTCGCCCTAAACGGTGATTTGATGGACAATCCGTATGCAGTCTTGGTATCCAAGGCTGGAAGTTTTGAGATTTATGAATAATGGCGGTTGTATATCAGTCATAGTTTACCGCATTTGATTCCTGCCGCATTCCGGAGCCAACCCGCATGTCCCGCCCTCTCCTCATCGCCCCCTCCATTCTGGCGGCCAATTATGCAAAGCTTGGCGAGGAGGTTGACCATGTCGTGGCGGCGGGCGCGGACTGGATCCATCTCGACATCATGGACGGGCATTTTGTGCCGAATATTTCGTTCGGCCCGGATGTCGTGCGCGCGCTGCGTCCGCACACGAACGCAGTGTTTGACTGCCATCTGATGATTGCGCCCTGCGATCCATACATCGAAGCCTTCGCCAAAGCGGGCTGCGACTACATCACGGTGCACATGGAATCGGGCCCGCATGTGCACCGCTCCCTTCACGCCATCAAAATGCTCGGCAAGAAGGCGGGCATCGCCATCAATCCGGCAACGCCGATCAGCTCCCTGCCCTATCTTCTGGATTCCATCGACCTGATCAACGTCATGACCGTCAATCCAGGCTTTGGCGGCCAGCGGCTGATCCCGGCCATGCTCGAAAAGATCGCCAAGATCCGCAATCTTGTCGGCAAGCGGCCGATTGACATTGAAGTGGACGGCGGCGTGACGCTGGAAACGGCGGGGCTTTGCACCAATGCGGGCGCAAATGTGCTTGTCGCGGGCTCTGCGGTCTTCGCGGGAGGCACGCAGGACGCCTACCGCCAGCGCATTGCGGGCCTGCGCCTTGTGGCGGGCGAGCCGAAATGAGGCGGGCAGGCTTCCGTTTGCAAGAAGCGTGATCACCCACCTGGTCTCACTTTCGGGCGCGCTCCGCGCCGCGCTGCCATCGCTGCGGGTAGGACTGATAGGCAGCCTTGCATGGTGCGCGGCCGTCTCACTTTGTGTCTGGTTCAATTCCCGCTTCATGTCATGGGGCATTGATCCCCAGCGCCTGACTGTGCTGTCGATCATGGCGGCCGGCGCGGTGCTTGCGTTTGTGCCGGGCGTTACGGCAGCGAATTTGATTGCGGGAAAGAAACGGCGGAGCCAGCTGATGGCGGCGCTTTTGATCGGGCTTACGCTGTCAACAATCGGCGTGACTGCGCTGGTTTATCTGTTCCATTACCGCGCCTACTACGCCATCTGGCACGACCATATCGGCTCGCATGACTGGTATTGGCAGCAATTCTTCACGACGGCCTCGGCGTTTTACCAGTTCGCCGTGCTTGGCACGCGGCTCTATCTGCCCTGGGGGCCGGTCGTGTTGATCGGCGCGGCTTATATCCTGTCCACAAAGCGGCTTTGACTCTCACGGCTCGCCTGTTAGAGGGCCACATCCCGGCCTGAATGAGTATCGCAGATGATCCCCCGCTATTCCCGCCCGCAAATGGTCGCCATCTGGTCGCCCGAAACGCGTTTCCGCATCTGGTTCGAGATCGAGGCGCACGCCTGCGACGCGCTGGCGGAAATTGGCGTCATCCCGAAATCGGCGGCGAAAACCATCTGGGAAAAAGGCGGCGCGGCAAAGTTTGATGTGGCGAAGATTGATGCGATTGAAGCCGTCACCAAACATGACGTCATCGCCTTTCTCACGCATTTGGCTGAATTTGTCGGCGAGGATTTGCGCTTCATCCATCAGGGCATGACCTCGTCCGACGTGCTCGACACCTGCTTCGCCATTCAGCTCGCCCGCGCCTCGGACCTGCTGCTGACTGACCTCGACAAGCTGCTCGCCGCGCTGAAGAAGCGGGCTTTTGAGCACAAAGACACCATCACCATCGGCCGCAGCCATGGCATTCATGCCGAGCCGACGACATTCGGCGTCAAGCTGGCGCTGGCTTACGCCGAATTCTCCCGCTGCCGCGAGCGCCTTGTCAATGCGCGCGCCGAGATCGCCACCTGCGCCATTTCAGGAGCCGTGGGCACATTCGCCAATATCGACCCGCGCGTTGAAGAGCATGTCGCCAAGGCGCTGGGGCTGAAAGCCGAGCCG
Organism: uncultured Alphaproteobacteria bacterium; assembly: GCA_963792485.1. Lineage (GTDB taxonomy): Bacteria > Pseudomonadota > Alphaproteobacteria > Rhizobiales > Rhizobiaceae > JANOYJ01. Next base: position 143,378 of record CAWBWL010000009.1, on the reverse strand, counting down.
GTCTCGACGCAGGTCATCCCGCGCGACCGGCACGCCATGTATTTCGCCACACTGGGCGTGATCGCCTCCTGCGTCGAGCGCCTCGCCACAGAAATCCGCCATCTGCAGCGCACGGAAGTTCTGGAGGCCGAGGAGTTTTTTTCGCCCGGCCAGAAGGGCTCCAGCGCCATGCCGCACAAGCGCAATCCGGTGCTGACGGAAAACCTCACCGGCCTTGCCCGCATGGTCCGCTCTATGGCCCTGCCCGCTATGGAGAACGTGGCGCTCTGGCACGAGCGCGACATTTCGCACTCCTCCGTCGAGCGCATGATCGGCCCGGACGCGACAATCACGCTCGACTTCGCGCTGACCCGCCTCACCTCGGTGATCGACAAGCTCTTGGTCTATCCGGACAACATGCTGAAAAACCTCAACAAGTTCAAAGGCCTCGTCCACTCCCAGCGCGTGCTGCTGGCGCTGACGCAGGCCGGCTGCTCACGCGAGGAAAGCTATTCGCTCGTGCAGCGCAATGCGATGAGAGTATGGGAGCAGGACGCTGATTTCCTTGAGGAATTGCTCGGGGACGCGGATGTGAGGAAGCATTTGAACGAGGCGGAGATACGGGAGAAGTTTGATCTGGCGTATCATACCAAGCATGTGGGGACGATATTTGCGCGGGTGTTTGGGTGAAGAAATTTCGGGTGAGGGAAAGCGATAATTTCGGGGACAGATGAAAGTAATTTCGGTGACGAAAGTAATTTCGGTGACAGTTTACTTAATTCAGTCCATGATCACGTCTTTTGGATAGTGCGCACTTACTGAATTAAGTAAACTGTCACCGAAATTACTTTCTTCCCTCACCCGAAATTTCTGCGCCACGGAGCCCCGCCATGCCCAACCGCCTCATCAACAAAACCGTGGCGGACCTGTCCAGCGCAGATGAAGCCAGCGCCGCAGCCGCGCCAGTTGCCGCCGCTTGGGGCGCGGTTATGTCTATGACGCTCTGCGTTGCCGTGCTCATCGCATCGGAATTCATGCCGGTCAGCCTGTTGACGCCGCTCGCGGCGGATCTTGCAGTGACCGAAGGGCGGGCCGGGCAGGCGATCTCGATCTCGGGACTGTTCGCAGTCATCACAAGTCTGACCGTGACAGGCTTCACGCGCGACTATGACCGCAAAAACGTGCTGCTGTTCTTCTCGGTGGCGCTCCTGGTCTCCGGCATCATCGTGACAATTGCGCCCAATTACGCGGTGCTGATGATCGGCCGCGCCCTGCTTGGCGTGGCGATCGGCGGCTTCTGGTCCATGTCCACCGCCATGGTCATGCGGCTGCTGCCGGAGCAGGCGGTGCCGAAGGGACTTGCCTTGCTCAATGCGGGCAATGCCGTGGCGACGACCATTTCGGCCCCGCTTGGAAGTTATATCGGCGGCTTGATCGGCTGGCGGGGCGCGTTCTTTTTTGTTGTGCCGCTGGCGCTGCTGGCGCTGGTCTGGCAATGGATCAGCATGCCGCCGCTCCTCCCGCGCCATCGCGCGGGACGGGGAAACGTGTTCAGGCTGCTGCGTCACAAGCAGGTGGCGCTCGGAATGACGGCGGTGTTCCTGCTTTTCATGGGGCAGTTTGCGCTCTTCACTTATTTGAGGCCATTTCTCGAAACGGTTTCAGGCTATTCGGTTCCGGCGCTGTCATCCGTGTTCCTGCTGATGGGTGTTGCGGGCGTTGTGGGGACATTGTGCGCCAGCAGATTGCTTGGCGCGCACCTCTACCTTGTTGTCACCGGCATTCCCCTCATCATGGCTGCCCTGGCCGCGCTTTTGATCGCCTTGGGGGCCGCACAGCTTCCAGTCGCAGTCCTGCTTGGCGCATGGGGCTTTTTCGGCACAGCCGCGCCCGTCGGCTGGGGCACATGGCTGAGCCGCGTCCTGCCGCAAGACGCCGAGGCCGGGGGAGGCCTTTTGGTCGCAATCATCCAGTTCGCCATCACATTGGGCGCAGCGATGGGCGGCCTGCTGTTTGACTGGGCGGGCTGGTGGAGCGCATTCGCCTTTGCTTGCGTCATTTTGCTGGGCGCATCAGCGACGGCGGGGGCGGCCTGGTTGAACTGGGGCAAGCCGGAATAGATCGGGGACAGTTTACTTGGCCTGCTCTGCCGTTGATAAGTGTGCTCGGCAGTCAAGGCCAAGTAAACTGTCCCCGATCTTCAGCACCGGAGCCCCATCATGCCCAACCGCCTCGCACGCAAAACCGCCATCATCTCCGGCGGAGCCACCGGAATGGGCGGCGCGGCGTCCAAGCTGTTCGCCGCCGAGGGAGCGCGGGTGGCGATTATTGACCGGAACGCCGAGGCTTCCGCCGCGATGGTCGCCGGGATCAAGGCCGCGGGCGGGGACGCCATGTTTGCTGTGGCGGATGTGTCCAAGGCGGATGAAGTCAGCGCCGCCGTCGCCAGCGTTGAGGCAGCTTGGGGGGCGGTGAATGTGCTGTTCAACCATGCGGGCACCATCGTCATCAAACCCTTCCTCGAAACCACCGAGGAAGAATGGGACTGGCTGCATGATGTGAATGTCAAGTCGATGTTCCTAATGACCAAGGCGGTGCTGCCCGGCATGATCGCTTCGGGCGGCGGGGCGATTGTCTGCACCTCGTCGATCTCGGCGGTGGCGGCGACGCCGATGGAGGTGCTGTACGACACGACGAAAGGCGCGGTGCACATGTTCGCCCGGGCCATCGCGGTCGAGTTCCGCGACCGCAACATCCGCTGCAACGCGGTGTGCCCCGGCTTCGTGCGCACGCCGCATGGAACAAGGGAAGTTGAGGATTTGCAAAGGCTTGGCGTCGATGTCTCAGATGCGGCGATTGCCGCCGCGCAGGGGCGCATCTGCGAGCCGGAGGAAGTCGCGCGCGCTGCGCTGTTTCTGGCAAGCGATGAGGCGAGCTTTATCAATGGCACGCATTTGTTTGTCGATAACGGGTTTACGGCGATTTGAGCTGAAGAGCAGCTTGCCAGAGAAACTTGCAAGCATTTCTAATCATTCAATAAACCGGCAGTTTGCCATTTCTCGAGACTCACAGGCGCAGCTTACCGTGAGTTAGCGATTTTGCCCGACACTCACTCCAGTAAATCATCGGGGGTAAGTTGAATTGGGTATCGTAAATTATGCAAAACTTGGCATGGTAGGTGTTGTCGCTGTCGGCTTTGGCGTGTCGCAGGCTGACAAGACCATGAACTATGTTGAAACTGACGCCTTCGTCACGTCAGCTAAAGTCGACTGCTTCGTGAAGGCAGGCAAGAAGGAACTCGTTGAAAAGAAGACAAACAGGCTTGCCTATATGGATTGCGACATGGCGCCATATGCAGCCAAGGAGTTTGGCTACAACGAGTTTGATATTCATCAGCGGACCACGCTGGCGTATAAGTTCAAGTCGCCTGTCGACGGATCAAGCCAGAAGGGCGACCATGTCGACAACTATTCAGGCAGCTACAAAGTGGGTCAGAAGATCAAGATTTACGCTCACAAGTCAGAGCCGGGTAAAACCCGCTGGAACTGAGATAGCTGCTGCTCTGATCGCATCACGAAGGCCGCGTCACTTCGCGGCCTTCTTCATTCCCCCACAACCCGTATCTCCGTCCCCCACGGATCGCTGACCGTCTTCGCCGGCCCCGCCTTGCTCTTCATCTCCACCCAGCCCAAGCCCGTCCGGTCGAGGTCGCGCTTGCCCGCGCCCCTGGAGTGCCAGACATTGGCGCCGATGTGGTGGTGGTAGCCGCCGGTGGAGAGGAACACGGCCTGGCCGCCATAGTGGGCCACCGTGTCGAACTTCATCTCCTCGTGCCACCAGGCTTCCGCGTCCTTGGCGTCGCCGACGCGCAGGTGCACATGGCCGATCATTGAGCCGTCCGGCGCGCCGGACCAGCCGGAATTGTCGCCGCCGTTTTCAGTCATCAGGTTCTGGAAATCCAGCCGCTCCGTCGCCATGCGGATGTTGGAGCCATCCCATTTCCACGCCACCGGCTTGCGGTCGGCGTAGATTTCAATGCCGTTGCCTTCCGGATCGGTGAGGTAAATCGCCTCAGACACCAGATGATCGGACGCGCCGTCGATCTGGATCTGCTTGTCCATCGCATGCTGGGTCCAGCGGGCAAGGTCTGCGCGCTTTGGCCAGAGGAAAGCTGTGTGGAACAGGCCCGCGGAGCGCGGATCGTCCTGTTTAAGGCTCTTGACCTCCTCGATCTCAAAGAAGCCATCCCCGCCCGCGCCGAGCACGATGACGCCCGGACGGCGGCTGACTTCTTTCAGGCCGACAACGCTTTTGTAGTAATCCGCCAGCTTCTGCCCGTCGCGAGCCTTGATGCCGACCTTGGCTACCGATACCGGCGTGGTCGCCGCAAACGAAACTTCGGCCATCCTGGCCTCCTGATCTATCAAAGTGCGCCGCATATGGGGTATTTTATTGTTCACTTCAATTGACTTAAACATGAACACGTCGTGCTTAATTACTGAACAATTACGCAGCTTGCGCTGATGCGGCGGCTCACTTATCTCAGCGCCATGAAAGTTGCCGATCTCGATATTATCATCATTCCCGGTTATGAAAACTCCGGCCGTGACCATTGGCAGAGCCGCTGGGAGCAGAAGCTCTCGACGGCGCGGCGTGTCGAGCAGGAGGCTTGGTCAAAGCCGGTGCGGGAGGACTGGGTCGCACGCGCCGCAGAAACCGTGAACGCCGCCGAAAAGCCAGTGCTGCTCATCGCTCATTCGCTTGGGATACCAACGGCCATTCACGCCATTCCGCATTTCGAGAAACGTGTCGCAGGCGCATTCCTTGTGGCACCGCCGGACGTCGCCAATCCGAAAATCCGGCCAAAGCATTTCATGACCTTCGGCCCCTACCCTCGCGACCCGCTGCCGTTCCCCTCCATTTTGGTCGGCAGCCGCTCGGACCATTATTGTGACTACGATGTCGCCGAAGACCTTGCCGCTGCCTGGGGGTCGATGTTTGTCGATGGCGGTGAAAGCGGGCATTTGAATGAGGCTTCGGGGCACGGTCCCTGGCCGGAGGGCACGATGGTGTTCGCAAAGTTTGTCTCGCAGCTGAAATAGGTCATTCAGCGCAGGCGCAGGGCACCCGTCCAGACACAAAACTGCCAATGGATTTGATCTTAATCAAAGATTGCCGGCCGGGTAATCGCAATCTGCTTTCTCAAACAGCTTTGGGAGGCCGCAATGCCGACGGAGAAAGAAGGCGTGCCTGTCGGCACTGCATCTGCCAAGGCGCCTGAAATGCTTCCTAATGGCGATGCGAATGGCGGTCAGGCGCCGCAATACAATTTGCATGACCTGCGCCAAAATCCCGAAGCCATACGCCACGCCTTTGAAACCGGGGAGTATCCGTACAAGGCAAGGCTGGCGGAAGGCAAATACCTCAAAACCATGGGCCAGCTCCAAGTGGAGCTGCTAAAGGCACAAAGCTGGATCAAGGAGACGGGGCAAAAGATTGTGGTCCTGTTCGAGGGCCGCGACGCCGCCGGGAAAGGCGGCACCATCAAGCGCTTCATGGAACATCTCAACCCACGCGGCGCAAGAATAATCGCGCTTGAAAAGCCGACCGAGCGCGAACGCACGCTTTGGTACTTCCAGCGCTATCTGGAGCATCTGCCAGCGGGCGGTGAAATGGTATTCTTCGACCGCTCCTGGTACAATCGGGCAGGCGTAGAGCGCGTCATGGGGTTTTCCACGCCCAACGACTATCTCGAATTCATGCGTGAGTGCCCGGAGTTGGAACGCATGATCGTGCGCTCTGGCATTTACCTGTTCAAATATTGGTTCTCGGTGACCAAGGAAGAGCAGGCGCGGCGCTTTGCGCAGCGTGAGACTGACCCGCTGAAACAATGGAAACTGTCGCCTGTCGATAAGGCTTCGCTGCACAAATGGGACGAATATACGGAAGCCAAGGAGTCCATGTTCTTCTTCACCGACACCGCTGACGCGCCCTGGACCATCATCAAATCAGACGACAAGAAACGCGCACGGCTCAATTGCATGCGCCATTTCCTTTCATCTCTCCCCTACCCTGACAAGGACATGAGCCTCATAGGCAATCCCGACCCGCTGATCGTGGGAACCAGCGCGCATGTGATCGGACGCGATGAGCACATTCTCGGCAAGACGCTTCACCCCGAAAAGCGCCGCGCCCATCGTTGACCCACATCTTGCCTTGGCTGAAACCTCTCAAGCCGGTTTCGCGTTCAATCGATATCGTCTAGGGTTGGCTCTCCGGCGAAATTGCGGTGGGAGCCAGGCGTTTGGGAGGAAGTCATGCTCGGACAGATGATGGTGCAGCCATTGCTGATCAGCTCGCTGATCACGCACGCGGCCAAATATCATGGCGATACGGAAATTGTCTCGGTTGAGACTGCAGGCGGCATAACGCGCACGGACTGGGCTGGGATTGAGACGAATGCGCGCCGCTTGGCCTCCGCGCTCGACAAGCTTGGCATCAAGCCTGGCGACCGCTGCGCAACGCTCGCATGGAACAACCGGCGGCATCTGGAGATTTACTTTGGCGTTTCCGGCAGCGGCAGGGTCTGCCACACGATCAATCCGCGCCTGTTTCCCGAGCAGCTGATCTACATTATCAACCACGCCGAGGATCAGGTTCTCTTCCTCGACAAGACGTTCCTGCCGCTGGCGGTCAAGCTGGGGGACCAGTTACCGACAATCAGGGCCTACATACTGCTCAGCGGACGCGACGAGGATGCAGCGGCGCAGCTGCCCGGTCTTTTGTTCTATGACGAACTTGTTGAAAGCAGCGAAGGGATCAGACAATGGCCGCAGCTGGATGAACTCACGGCATCCAGTCTATGCTACACGTCCGGCACCACCGGTAATCCAAAAGGCGTGCTCTATTCGCACCGCTCGACGCTGCTCCACTCGTTTGCGGTGTGCACGCCGGACGGGCTGAACATCTCCGCCCGCGACACGGTCCTGCCGGTGGTGCCCATGTTCCATGTCAATGCCTGGGGCATTCCCTATGCCGCCGCGATGATCGGCGCCAAGCTGGTTCTGCCCGGCCCCGGGCTGGACGGCGACAGCCTCATCAAGCTGATCGAGGGCGAGAAAGTGACAGTTGCGCTTGGCGTGCCGACGATCTGGCAGGGCCTTCTCAACGCGGCGGCAAAAAGCGGCACGATCCTGACGTCATTGCAGCGCACTGTTGTCGGCGGTTCGGCTTGCCCACCCTCCATGATGGCCGCATTCCGCGAGCGCCACGGCGTCGAGACAATCCATGCCTGGGGCATGAGCGAGACTAGTCCGATCGGCACGGCCAATGCCTTGAAGCAGAAGCACCGCGATCTGGCTGAGGAAGATGTCAACAAACTACGCACAAGTCAGGGCCGCCCGCCTTACGGCGTGGAGCTGCAACTGACAGGGGATGGCGGGACTCTTCTGCCCGAGGACGGCGCGGCGCAGGGAGATCTGAGCATACGCGGCCACTGGGTTGTCGATTCCTATTTCAAGGCTGAACCGGGCTCGGCCAAAACCGGGGGCTGGTTCCTCACCGGAGATGTCGCCACCATCGACCCGGACGGATACCTGACCATCCGCGACCGGTCGAAAGACGTGATCAAATCCGGCGGCGAGTGGATTTCCTCGGTTGAATTGGAAGGCATTGCAATCGGGCATCCTGACCTGGCGGATGCCGCGGTGATCGGAGCCAAACATCCAAAATGGGACGAGCGCCCGGTGCTGATCGCGGTCAAGGCAGCGGAGAAGAACCCGGACGAAGCTGCGCTGTTGGCTTTCTATGAGGGCAAGATTGCCAAATGGCAGATCCCGGACAAGGTGATTTTCGTGGACGCCATTCCGCGCAATGCGACCGGGAAGATCGTGAAACTCAAACTGCGGGAGCAGTTTGGGGACTGCCTCTTGTGAGCTCTCAGCGCTAGCTCGCTCCAGCCACCAGCGCATTCGAGCCAGCCCTGATTGCGCCGATATCCGTGCCTATGGCGATGAACTGGTAGCCAAAATCGGCAAGGAGCCGGGCGTGGGGACCATCAAGTCCGAAGCTCGCGGCAAATTTGCCGGCCTCTTTGGCTCGTGCCGCGATATGGCGCAAGATGTCGTTCATGCCCGGATTCTTCGCGTTGATGCTCTCTCCGTGTGAGAATGCGATTGAGAAATCAGACGGTCCGAGGAAAACGCCGTCAATGCCGGGAATTGCGAGAATATCATCGGCAATCTCATGTGCTTCCAAAGTCTCCACCATGGCAATCGCCAATGTCGCCCCATTGGCAGATTTTAGATAGGCGTTTGCGTCCGGGTATCCATTAAATCCCATGGCCAGGGTCGGCCCCCAGGACCGGGCGCCAAGTGGCGGATATTTCATCGCATCGGCGAATGCCTGCGCATCGGCAATGCTGTTGATCATCGGCGCAATCACCGCCTCGGCGCCAAAATCCAGCGCTCGCGACGCCATGTCAAAGCGCCCAACAGGAATGCGCACCACCGGATGCGCGCCATTCTGAATCACTGGACCGATGCAGCGCAGGATCGAATCGTCCGAGTGACCGCCATGCTGCATGTCGAGCGTCACGGCATCAAAGTCAGTTGATGCCAGCAAGCCGGCAAGAAGCGGATCAGGCAGCGTCGACCAAGCCGTGAAAATCGTCTGGCCGGCCTGAATCTTCTCCTTGAGGTTCATGTCGAACTCCTTGCTTGACCAAGACAATCAGCTTTCAGCGCGCTAGCCAACAAAAAACCGCCCGCAGGCGGCCTTTGCATCGACAATTCGGAGAATCTAGCCGTTCTGGATCTGCTCGGCGGCAACCGCCATCAATTCGTCCATCGTGCGGCGAATCTGATGGTCGGACTGCTCCACTCCGGCAGCGTCGAAATCCTTGCGGACCTTGCGGAACACATCATCATCGCCTGCTTCTTCGAAATCGGCTATGACGACGCTTTTGGCATATTCATCCGCCGCGTCCCCTGCCTTCCCCATCTTTTCGGCAGCCCACAAGCCGAGCAGCTTGTTGCGACGGGCCATCGCCTTGAACCTCAGTTCTTCGTCCAGCGCAAACTTGCTCTCAAAGCCCTTTTGACGATCCTCAATCCCGGTCATGCCTTGCTCCCGTAATCCACCAGTGCATCCGTCATTTATGCGCGGTTGCCGCAAAACAAAAGGGGCGCGGCGTTTTAATTTGGCAGCCCAGCGCGCTTGCATTGCAGCAAACAAAGTGCATAAGCCTGCCTTAAACACGTTTGGCCAATTGAGGACCCGGCGGCTTTGGCGTAGCAAAGCTGTCACGCAGGTTCGCATATACAAAGAAGTTCGCCCCAATCAATGTCAGGACATTTCATGAGCCGTCGCCGTCGCATCTATGAGGGCAAGGGTAAAATCCTTTACGAGGGCCCCGAGCCGGGCACGCTGATCCAGTTTTTCAAGGACGACACAACGGCCTTTGACAAGCAGAAGCACGAGATCATTGACGGCAAGGGCGTCATCAACAACCGCATATCCGAACATATTTTCCTGAATTTGAACAAAATGGGCATCCCCACCCATTTCATCAAACGCCTGAACATGCGCGAGCAGCTGATCAAGGAAGTCGAGATCATTCCGCTTGAAGTCGTGGTGCGCAATGTCGCGGCCGGCTCGATCGCCAAGCGGCTTGGCATCGAGGAAGGCACGGTCCTGCCGCGTTCGATCATCGAGTTCTACTACAAGAATGACGCGCTGCATGACCCGATGGTGTCCGAAGAGCACATCACGGCCTTCGGCTGGGCCGCGCCGCAGGAGATTGATGACATCATGGCGCTTGCCATCCGCGTCAATGATTTCCTCTCCGGCCTGTTTCTGGGCGCGGGCATCCAGCTTATCGATTTCAAAATGGAGTGCGGCCGCCTGTTTGAAGGCGAGATGATGCGCATTGTCGTGGCCGACGAAATCTCCCCGGACTCGTGCCGGCTCTGGGACGTGAACACGCAGGAAAAAATGGACAAGGACCGCTTCCGCCGCGACATGGGCGGGCTGGTCGAAGCCTATCAGGAAGTCGCCCGCCGCCTCGGCATCATGAACGAAAACGAGCCCCCGCGCCCGACCGGGCCTGTGCTTGTGAAGAAATAAGCCCGGCTGAGGAGGGATCTATGCGCCATCTCTTAGCGAACACGTTCAACGCATTGTTATTGCTGTTCTTTCTTGCGAGTTGCACGACTGCGCCAGTCAGCGGCGCCAAAGACATCGGATACAGCGATATTGGAAGCGCCGGACCGAACCGTCTCTATGTCTGCACGACTGCAAATTGCGGCGGGTTGAGCGTTGTCGTGCATCGCACCGCCTCGATCCCGCAATCGGAAATCACCGAATATGAAGACCTTGTGAACTCTCCCGGCGGCCGCACACTCATTCAGCGCGAACTTGCCAAGGTCAGCAGCAAAAAGGGCGATGACGCCAAAGTCGGTGCGGTGTCGAAAACAAGGATTGGCGGCAAAAGCGCGGCGCAATTCAGCATTTCATTCTTCGAGAACGGCAAGCGGGACGGTTCGGGTCACGTGATCATGATCGTCGACAAAGGCAAGCTGCAAGTTTTCGCTGCCATCAATGAGTCCGGCTCAAGGGCGCGGGCTGAGGTAAGGCAGTTCGCACAGAAATGGGCAGCAGGTACCAAATGACAATCAAGGCGCGCGTCACTGTCACGTTGAAAAAAGGCGTCCTCGACCCGCAGGGCAAAGCCATCGAAGGCGCGCTCGGCACGCTGGGGTTCGGCGGCGTCAGCTCGGTGCGGCAGGGAAAGGTGTTTGACCTTGTGCTGGGGCATGATGACCGGGCGAAGGCGGAAGCAGAGCTCAAAGCGATGTGCGAGAAGCTCTTGGCGAATTTGGTGATTGAGGATTTCAGCGTAGAGCTTATCTAGGGGCAACGGGTAGCCAACCCGGCGCCTCACCTTCTAACCGTCCTCAATTCTTCGTTGACAATTTTCTCCATTCCCGCCACTCAAACTACTTCAAGTAGGGGGAATGAAATGAAGACACTTGCAATCGGGTCAATTGTATTCGCTCTGTTGTTGGCGTCTGGAAGCGCCAGCAATGCGCTCTCGCAAAGCGCAATTGGCAAGGAATGGTCGAAGTCCGGCTTTGGCAGCAAATGTCAGATATCAAGTGCAAGCAGACGTCATGCGGCGGACCAAACAATGTCATGATGGTTGAGCGCTTCGGGGGAATTGGAGCGGTTCCCCGAGCTCGGCATCCCGTCCGGATCGAATGTTGAGGCGGAGTTTCGCCGCCGCCCGGATGTGCGGCGGATATTTGCGGCGGTGCTAAAGCAACTGATAAAGGAAGGGCCAATCAAAGGCTCAAGCTTCAAGTCGACCTACTTCGCTAATGCGGATTATGTGGGTTACAATTTTAGTTCGTATGAGCCCGGCAAAAAGGTCTATGTGGTCGGGCAAATGCGAATATCGGACAACGCGGCAGTGATGATCGGCGGAGCGGCTGAGACAGCGGAGCGGGCGCGAAAAAATCTCAACACCATTCTGCCGACAATCAAAACGGATTGAGCACGTTTACGCCGGCATGCGGCGGTGCCTGATATTCAAATCAACCCTCATGTTCCTGCACTTCACCAAAATGAGTGATGGAACGCGCGCCCAAACAGGCGCATAGTAATTCCGTGGCAGCTCCACCCGCGAGATCAAACGCGGCGGGACTGAATGGCGCATGACAGCATCTGCTTGAATTCAATTTCACGGGAGACTGACATGAAACCTATCATCAAAATTCTCGCTTTTTTTTCAATTTTGGCAACGGCGCTAACGGCTTCCCTGCCAGCCCGCGCGGCATGGTTTGGCTGGGAAAACCTTGGCGGCATCATTCTGGAAGAGCCGGAATGCCTGTCCTGGAGCGCCAACCGCATTGACTGCTTCGCGCGCGGCACTGACCGCGCCATGTATCACCGATGGTGGGACGGCAATTCATGGGGCGGCTGGGAAAATCTCGGTGGCATCATCCTTGAGGAGCCGGAATGTGTTTCCTGGGGACCAAACCGTATTGATTGCTTCGCCCGCGGCACAGATCGCGCCATGTATCACCGATGGTGGGACGGCAATTCATGGGGCGGCTGGGAGAACCTCGGTGGCATCATCCTTGAAGCGCCGGAATGCGTATCCTGGGGGCCGAACCGGATTGATTGCTTCGCCCGCGGCACAGATCGCGCCATGTATCACCGCTGGTGGAACGGTAATTCCTGGGGTGGTTGGGAAAATCTTGGCGGCATTATTCTGGAGAAACCCGAATGTGTCTCCTGGGGTCCGAACCGCATTGACTGCTTCGCCCGTGGCACAGACCGCGCCATGTATCACCGGTGGTGGAATGGTAACTCATGGGGCGGCTGGGAAAACCTTGGCGGCATCATCCTTGAGCGCCCCGAATGCGTCTCATGGGGATCCAACCGCATTGACTGCTTCGCCCGCGGAACGGACCGCGCCATGTATCACCGCTGGTGGAATGGTAATTCATGGGGCGGCTGGGAAAACCTCGGCGGCATCATTCTTGAACAGCCGGAATGCACAAGCTGGTCGTCCAACCGCATTGACTGCTTCGCCCGCGGCACCGACCGCGCCATGTACCATCGCTGGTGGGACGGCAATTCGTGGGGCGGCTGGGAGAACCTGGGCGGCATCATCCTCGAACAGCCGTCCTGCACCACTTGGAGCGCAAACCGCATAGACTGCTTCGCTCGCGGCACAGACCGTGCCATGTATCACCGCTGGTTTACCCCCGGATTCTTCCGGTCCATCACTGTCAGCCGACACAACACTGTGTCGATCACCGCAGCCGAAGTGGATTCATTGCTCGCGGACGGCTCAACCGTGCTGCGTACAAACGACGGCAATGGCGACGTGGCCTGCGACGTCAACATCACTCGAAGCGGCGGCATTGGTGTGTTCAACAATGGCGACGGAAGCCTCGACACACAGGCGGAGCTTTCCGAGATTTTCGGCCTTGGCGGCAATGTGAAAGTGGTTCGCGACGTGAATTGGTGCGCCAACCGCTTCAACTCTTCCTTTATTGGATGTGGACTGACACCCGGCGCATCGTTCATCACCGAGCGATTTACCGGAAACCAGGAAGGCATTTTGTGGACGCACGAGTTCGGCCACAATCAAGGTCTGCCCCATCGCGACGAGTTCGAACAACAATGTGATGTTCTTCTCGATTGGAACGAACCGGCGCAACGTGAACCAGGGCGAGTGCAACTCATTTGCTGGCACTGGCCCGGCAGTTGCTGAAACGGCGTCGCGCACGCTTCCGATACAGGAAGCGGCCATGACAGAGGCCGCGTCCGAGGCGATGCCTGCGGGCGATATGAGCGAAAATGCCATGAACGCGCAGGCGCCCATGAACTCCGGCGGCGACACTCAGGCCGTCATGCCGGATGGAAGTGGCATGGACAACGTAATAGAAGGCGCTACCCCGTCAGAAGGGCAAATGCCGGAAGGCAGCATGCCAGCGGGCGGAGAATTGGCGTCCGCCAAGTCCGAACTTCCGCCGGTGGCGGAGTTTGTCATGCAGATCTACTTTGAAGGCCTGCCGCTCGACGTCGCAGCCCAATATGGCGAGGCCGATGTTGATACGCTCTTGGCGATGCTTGCAGACGAAAAGCAGGCTGCGTTCCATGAAAACATCGCACTGACACTTGGCATGATCGGCAGTGCGAAAGCTGTGGACCCGCTGATTGCTTATCTCAAGTCCGGACCGTCGCTCGCTGCACAAGCATCAAGCGGCGAAGATGTTGCGCACGGTATCTACAGGGGCCGCGTTGGCGCGGTCATGGGACTTGGATACATCGTCAACAAGACTGCTGATGCCAAGGCTCTCACCTATCTCATAGAGAGCACGAGACCGGCGGCCTGGACCAGCCGAAGCCTTACAAATACCGCTGAGGCTGCGCCTGAAAACGCGACGCTCCCGATGGACATGAGCAAATACGCCATATTCAGCTTGGGACTGTCAGGAAACGCAGAGGCAATCGCCCATTTGAAGACACTTGTGGGAACGAAAAGCCTGTCCGGAGCGGACAACAACTTGCCAGGTATTGTTGCGCAAAGCCTCGAATTGTCGACTGAAGTCACGAAGAAGGGCTTGGTCGAATACTACAGGACCGAGCAATAGCCTTGACCTTGGCGGTCCCGCGCCATACGGGACCGCTTCTTCGGGCAGAAGACGCAAGCAGCCAGAAAACACATCCTGCTTTGTTGCGCAAACTGCCGGATGATCCGTTCACAACTCCCATTTCCACTTGATACTCATCCGCTCTCACATTACGGGCACGGGCAACGCTGTCAGCCTCAGAGCGAATCCCATGAAATCAGCCGTAATCCTCCTGCCCGGCCTCAACCGCGACCGCGACATGATCGCGGCGCTGACGAAGATTTCCGGCAGGGCGCCGGTGACCGCGTGGCAAACTGATGCCAGCATTCCCGATGTTGACCTCATCGTCATTCCCGGCGGGTTTTCCTATGGCGATTATCTGCGCTGCGGCGCGATTGCGGCGCGCTCGCCGGTGATGCGGGCGGTGAAGGAGAAGGCGGACAGGGGCGTGATGGTCATTGGCGTGTGCAACGGGTTCCAGATCATGCTGGAGGCCGGGATGCTGCCGGGCGCGCTGATGCGCAACGCTTCGCTGAAATTTGTCTGCCGGGAAGTGAAGCTGTCGGTGGCGAACGCTAATACGAGCTTCACGCGGGCCTATGCGCCCGGCCAGATCATCCGCTGCCCCGTGGCGCATCATGACGGCAATTATTTTGCCGATCCGGAAACGCTGGCAAGAATTGAAGGCGATGGCCAGGTCGTGTTCCGCTATGCCGAAGGCACCAATCCGAACGGATCGATGAACGACATCGCCGGGATCACCAATGAGCGCGGCAATGTGCTCGGCCTGATGCCGCATCCGGAGAACCTGATTGAAGCCGCGCATGGCGGCGCGGACGGGCGCGGGCTGTTTGAAAGCGCGCTGGGGATGGCGGCATGAAGAAACGTATCGCACTAGCCGCGCTTCTGGCGCTCACCGCATGTCAGACCAAGCCCAACCGCCCGTCGGTTCCGGCACCCTCCGGACAGGCCGGGCAGGTTGCGACACTGCAGCGTGTCAATGCCAGCGCCTATGAATGCTGGCGGGGCGACAAGGCGTTCAAGAAATACGGAATTGTTCCGGAGCTGGACACCACCGGCACGCCGCGCATTCTGGTGATCCCGAAGGGCAAGCCGCAGGCGCTGCCGCAGCTGGTGATCACGGCAACCGGCAGATCGATTCAAACCTTCGGTCCCCTCGCCACCTCCCCCCTCGCCCCACGCATCAATGCCGATGTAGCGCGCTGGGCCTCCGGCAGCAAATCCTGCACCGCCTGAAAGCGATCATGACTGTCCGCAATTCCTTCCCGATCACGCCCGAACTCATCGCCGCGCACGGCCTGAAGCCCGACGAGTATGAGCGCATTCTCGGCCTGATCGGCCGCGAGCCGTCTTACACAGAGCTCGGCATTTTCTCGGCCATGTGGAACGAGCACTGTTCCTACAAATCCTCAAAGAAATGGCTGAAGACGCTGCCGGTCACCGGGCCGCGCGTGTTGCAGGGGCCGGGCGAGAATGCCGGCGTGGTGGACATTGGCGACGGCGACTGCGTGGTGTTCAAGATGGAGAGCCATAACCACCCGTCCTACATCGAACCCTATCAAGGCGCGGCGACGGGCGTCGGCGGAATTTTGCGCGATGTGTTCACCATGGGCGCGCGGCCGATTGCGGCGATGAACGCGCTGCGTTTCGGCGAGCCGGGGCATGCGAAGACGAAGCATCTGGTCAACGGCGTCGTCGCGGGCGTCGGCGGTTATGGCAATGCGTTCGGCGTGCCGGTGGTCGGCGGCGAAGTGGAGTTTGACCCGAGCTATAATGGCAATTGCCTCGTCAACGCCTTCGCGGCGGGACTTGCCAAGTCGCAACGCCATCTTCCTCTCCATCGCCTCCGGCGTCGGCCTGCCCGTGGTCTATCTCGGCGCAAAGACCGGGCGCGACGGCGTTGGCGGCGCGACCATGGCTTCGGCGGAGTTTGACGACAGCATCGAAGAGAAGCGCCCGACCGTGCAGGTCGGCGACCCGTTCACTGAAAAGTGCCTGCTGGAAGCCTGCCTTGAGCTGATGGCCTCCGGCGCCGTCATCGCCATTCAGGACATGGGCGCGGCGGGGCTGACCTGCTCGGCGGTCGAAATGGGCGCCAAGGGCGATCTTGGCATCCGGCTCGATCTCGACAAGGTGCCGGTGCGCGAAGAGAACATGACGGCCTATGAGATGATGCTGTCGGAAAGCCAGGAGCGCATGCTCATGGTGCTGCGGCCCGAGAAGGAAGAGGAGGCCGAAGCCATCTTCCGCAAATGGGGTCTCGACTTTGCCATTGTCGGCGAGACCACGGACGATCTGCGCTTCCGCGTCATTCACGAAGGCGAGGAAGTCGCCAATCTGCCGATCAAGGAACTGGGCGACGAAGCGCCGGAATATGACCGGCCCTGGGTTGAGCCGAAGAAGCAGGCGGCGCTTGCCGCAGATGATATTCCTGAGATGGACGTTGCCGATGCGCTGCTGAAACTCGTCGGCTCGCCCAATCAATCCTCCCGCCGCTGGGTCTGGGAACAGTATGATACGCTTATTCAGGGCAATTCGCTCCAGCTTGCCCGGCGGCGATGCGGGCGTTGTGCGCGTCGAAGGCCATGCATCAAAAGCGCTCGCCTTCTCCTCCGACGTGACGCCGCGCTATTGCCAAGCCGACCCGTTCGAAGGCGGCAAGCAGGCGGTGGCCGAATGCTGGCGCAATCTGAATGCGGTCGGGGCGGAACCCTTGGCCGCCACAGACAATCTGAATTTCGGCAATCCCGAGCGCCCGGAAATCATGGGGCAGCTGGTCTTTGCCATCAAAGGCATCGGCGAAGCCTGCCGCGCGCTGGATTTCCCCATCGTCTCAGGCAACGTCTCGCTTTACAATGAGACCAACGGCACGGGCATTCTGCCAACCCCGACTATAGGCGGCGTCGGGCTTTTGCCGGACTGGGCGAAGATGGCACGCATTGCCTTTGCGGGTGAGAACGAATGCATCCTCCTTGCCGGCGCGCCTGCGGAATGGGGCACGCATCTCGGCCAGTCGATCTATATGCGCGACCTGTTCGGCCGCACGGACGGCCCCGCCCCGCATGTCGATCTGGCACATGAGAAGCGCGTCGGCCTGTTCGTTCGCGGCCTTGTCCGCGATGGCTTGGTCACCGCGGTTCATGACTGTTCCGATGGCGGCCTCGGCGTTGCGCTGGCCGAAATGGCGATGGCGTCCGGCATCGGCGCAAACCTGAATGAATTGAACGGTCATTCTTCCCAAGCCACTTTCTTTGGCGAAGACCAGGGCCGCTATGTCGTGACGGTCAAGAGGGACGCGCTCGATGCGGTGCGTGAGCGCGCCGATAAAGCCGGTGTTTTCGCGCCATGGATCGGAACGACCGGCGGGAATGAATTGAAACTCGGCTCCGCACGGCCCATACTGGTTTCACAATTGAAGTCCGCCCACGAATCGTGGTTCCCCGGCTTCATGGATTCCTGAAAGGCGGCAGACCATGGCGATGGACGCCAAAGACATTGAACGATTGATCAAGGACGGCATACCGGACGCGAAGGTGACAATCCGGGATTTGGCTGGAGACGGCGACCACTATGCGGCCGAAGTCGTCGCCGAGAGCTTCCGCGGCAAGAGCCGCGTGGCACAGCACCAGATGGTCTATCAGGCCCTGAAAGGAAATATGGGCGGAGTGCTGCACGCGCTTGCCTTGCAAACATCGGCACCGGAGTAGGACATGAGCACACTCGGAGACTTCTTCAAAGGCGTGGCGGAAGAGACGGTCAAGGACCTGCTCGGCAAGGCCTCGCGCAAAATGACCCGCAGAAAGCGCCGGCGGACGCAGCCGAAAACGTCCACGCAGACGATCCGGGCGATTGAAAAACTGCTGCGCCCAGCCAAGCGGCAGACGAGCCGCCGCGCGACCAACACTGCGCGCAGCAAGGCCAAGCGGCGGGGCTATTGAGTGAGCGGCGCTTGCTTGGACGCTGCCCACACAATCGGTCCTGCCGGATAGCCGCCGCCGACAAGCGTTGAATCGCCATCCAACAAAGCTGAGACAACGCCGTCAAAATACAGCGCGTTCGGGCAGTCCAGCGCGTCGCGGAAGAGACGGGCGAAGCTGCCGAAGCTCACGGGCTGGCGTGAAATGGCAAAAACGGCGCGGCCCTGTCGGTCAATGCCGACACCATTGCGGACAATGCGCGACTTGCCGTCCGGCTCAAACTTTGGATGGAGCGCGCCGTCAACCACCAGCATGGGGCCGGACTGCGTGGCGAAGGACACTACGCGTTGCGAGAGCGGATAGCCTTCTGTTGTCACGACAAACGGGCGGCCATCGGAGTAGATGCCGAAGACGCCGTTTGGCTTAAGGAAGAAATTACCTTCGCCTTCGCCGGTTTGCAGCGTCACTTGTTCATTGCGGTCCTCAACATAAAGCCCGACCGGCGACAAATCCTCGTGGTACATGCCTGCATTCATGGCAAAGATAAGCGGACTGCCCTGACCCTTCGCCGTCTCCAGAAGCCGCGCCAGACTGCGGTAAGGCGTCCCATCCGCTTGGAGACGGGATAGGCGCAGATCGAGCATCGCCGGATCAACAGAACAGACGAAATAATTGACGCCTTCAAAGACCTTCCCGGCGCAGACATCCGATAGCTCGACAGCTTGAACGGGCGGCGCCTTTGGTGGCCGCAGGAAAAACCAAAACAGAACGATCCCGAGCGCAGCAAGGAGGATCAGAAGAAAGTATCTGAAGTTCTTCGGCAATGCAGCTCACCCGATTCCGATGTACGGACGCAATATCACGCAAGCCCAGCCCTGACACCGTCTTGTTTTGCCCCAGATCAAAGGCTATTTAAGGCTCAAATAAACTCACGGGCCTTGACCCCGCCGCGAAGGAAAATTGAGATGTCCGCCATCAATGCCTGGATCGACAATGAAGTGAAGTCGAACGATGTCGTGCTCTTCATGAAAGGAACGCCCGGCTTTCCGCAGTGCGGCTTTTCCGGCCAGGTCGTGCAGATTCTCGACCATGTCGGCGTCGACTATAAGGGCATCAATGTCCTGACCAATGACGAGCTGCGCAACGGCATCAAGGACTATGCCAGCTTGGCCGACCATTCCGCAGCTTTATGTGAAAGGCGAGTTTGTCGGCGGCTGCGATATTGTGCGGGAAATGTTCCAGAGCCAGGAGCTGCAGGATTTCCTTGCCGAGAAGGGCATCGCGGTCAAAGGCGCGGCCTGACCGTCGCTTTCATTTCAGTTTGCGGCGAAAGCCGGTTGGACCTGAGACGTGGCGAATGACACTCTCCTGAAAATAGGAGAGACTGGGTTGAGCAAGACTGACTTCTCATTGGCGAAATTCGGCCTGACGGCGGAACTCGGCTTTCTCGGCCGATCCGGCATTGCCGAAACCGCCCTGCCCGCCGGTTTCGACCCAGTGCTTGAACACGCCGACGCCCTCTCAGATCTTTTGACGTCCGATGTCCTGCGCAAAACGCTGTCCGGGATGCCCGATCCGGTCACGGACGCATTCCTCAACTCCGCCTCGGACGCACAGCTGCGCGCGGCCATGGTGCGCTACACATTCATGGTGCAGGCCTATGTCTGGGGCCGCCCCGACGCCGCCCCCGCTTTGCCAGCCTCGCTCGCACGACCGGTTTGGCGGCTGGCGGACAAGCTTGGGACCAAGCCGCTTTTGATCTACGCCAATTATGTGCTCGACAATTGGGCGCTGATCGATCCGAACGGGCCGATTGCGCTCGGCAATATCCGCATGGTCCAGAAGTTTCTCGGCGGGCGCGACGAGGCCTGGTTCGTCCTGGTGCATGTGGCGATCGAGGCCAAGGCCGGCGGCGTGCTTGCGCTGTTTCCGGATATTCTCAGAGCTGCGGCGGAAAAAGACAGCGGCAGTCTGGAAATGCTGTTTTCGCTGATGAACAGGCGTTGGGACGACATCAACGCCATTTTCGACCGTATGCCCGAAAGCTGCGATCCGTATATCTATTTCAATCGCGTGCGGCCTTACATCCATGGCTGGAAGGACAATCCCGCCCTGCCAAGCGGAATCATCTATGAAGGCGTTGCGGAAACACAAGGCAGACCGCAGGCGTTTCGCGGCCAGACAGGCTCGCAATCCTCCATTGTTCCCTCAATGGACGCGCTGTTCGGCATCGGCCATGAGGATGATCCGCTGAAGGCATTTCTCGACGACCTTCACGCCTATCGCCCCGTCTCGAACCGCGCTTTCATCGATGCAGTGCGGGCGCAATCCGCGCTGAGGCAAACTGTGCAGGCGCTGGGCGGCTCAAGCTTGATCGAAGGTTACAATGCCAATATCCGCCAGGTCGCCCGTTTCCGCACGCGACATCTCGAATATGCCGCAAGCTATATCCACAAGCAGGCGAAGGACTCCGCCGGCAATGACACGGATGTTGGAACCGGCGGCACGCCCTTTATGAAATATCTCAAGAAGCACCGGGACGAGTCGGAAAGGCACCTTTTGCCTTTGGTCTGAAATTGCCGCAGCGCGGGGTTGTTATTCGGGGCACACAGGCATAGGTTTATTGTGCGCCGCACCATTCGTGCGGCGCTCCTGTATTGAAAGCACCTGCCATGGACGCGCAAGTCAAGGACGCTGCCGCCTTTCCCCTTTCCATTGGCCGCACCGAATTTATCGCGCTTATCGCGCTCCTGATGGCGATCAACGCGCTGGCGATTGATGTGATGCTGCCCGGCATCCAGCAGATCGGCGAGAGCCTCGGCGTCGCTGACCCCAACACGCGGCAACTGGTTTTGTCGGCCTATCTGATCGGGTTTGGCGTTATGCAGCTCGCTTTCGGGCCGATTTCCGACCGCTTCGGCAGGCGTGGACCGCTGTTTGCGGGCTTGCTCATTTACATTCTCGCGGCAGCCGCAGCTGTCTTTGTGCCAAGCTTCAGTCAGCTTCTGTTGCTCCGCTTCATCCAGGGCGCGGGCGCGGCGGCGACGCGGGTGATTGCGGTGGCCGTGGTGCGCGACGTGTTCGGCGGGCGGCAGATGGCGGAGATCATGTCGCTGGTGTTCACCGTGTTCATGATAGTTCCGATCATCGCGCCGAATGCCGGCCAGCTCATCCTTCTGTTTGCCGAATGGCACGCCGTCTTCATCTTCATGGCCGCTATCGCTGCCGCCATAGCAATCTGGGCGTGGATACGCCTGCCGGAGACACTCGCCGTTGAGAAGCGGCGGCCTTTCACGCTCGCTTCAGTGGCAGAGGGCTTCACCGTCGTCATGACCAATCGCCTGTCGCTCTGGTACACGCTCGCAACCTCAATTATTTTCGGCGCGCTGTTTGGATTCATCAACTCCTCGCAGCAAGTCTATGTCGGCATTTACGGTCTCGGCGTCTGGTTCCCGGTGCTGTTCGCCGCCGTGGCGGGGTTGATGTCTGTCGCCTCGTTCATGAACTCAAGGCTCGTCATGCGCCTTGGCATGCGCCGGCTCTCGCACGGGGCGCTGATCGGGTTTACTGCGGTCTCAGGCCTGATGACCCTCTTTGCCGCCTTCGGGCCGGTGCCGTTTCCCCTGTTCGTCGGGCTTTTTGCCATCGTCATGGTATTCTTCGGCGCTATCGGCTCCAACTTCAACGCCATCGGCATGGAACCGCTCGGCCATCTCGCTGGCACCGCCTCCTCCGTTCAGGGTTTCTTCCAAACCGTCGGCGGCGCTCTGGTCGGCGCGGGCATCGGGCAGGCGTTTGACGGGACGGTATTGCCGCTGTCGCTGGGTTTTTTCACCGTCGGCTCGCTGGCGCTGGTCTGCGTGCTGATTGCCGAGAAAGGCAGACTGTTCGGGACTGGCGCGGCACATCATTGAACGCAGCGAAAAGCCGCCGGAATTGCTCCCGGCGGCCCTCCAAAACTGACTTCAGATTTTAGCGCGAATAGAATTCGACCACCAGGTTCGGCTCCATCTGCACGGCGTATGGCACATCGGTCAGAACCGGCACGCGGGCGAAGGTGGCGACCATTTTGTTGTGATCGGCCTGCACATAATCAGGCACGTCGCGCTCGGCGAGCTGAACGGATTCGAGCACGATGGCGAGCTGCTTGGAGGCGTCTTTCACCTCGATCACGTCGCCGATCTTGCATGTGTAAGAGCCAATATTCGTGCGGCGGCCATTGACCTTGACGTGGCCATGGTTGACGAACTGGCGCGCGGCGAAAATCGTCGGCACGAACTTGGCGCGGTAGACGATGGCGTCGAGACGCGACTCCAGAAGGCCTATCAGGTTCTCGCCCGTGTCGCCCTTGCGCCGGCCGGCTTCGGTGTAAATCTTCTTGAACTGCTTTTCCGAAATGTCGCCGTAATAGCCCTTGAGCTTCTGCTTGGCGCGCAGCTGCACGCCGAAATCCGACATCTTGCCTTTGCGGCGCTGGCCATGCTGGCCGGGTCCGTATTCACGGCGGTTGACCGGGGACTTCGGACGGCCCCAGATATTTTCGCCCATGCGGCGGTCTAGTTTATGCTTGGATGACTCGCGCTTGCTCATCGCATTTCCTCAAAAGTTAGCGCCGCGCAGCCAATCCGCACGGCGTTTGGGAAACGCGCCCTCCTCTGAAAGCCTTTTTCGCTCTCTGACAGAATTTCCCCCGCACGCTTTGCATGGGAAAATCACGGGACACGTTGATAATCCCGCATGATGCCGGCGGGATTGCGGCGGGGTTTAGGGGATGGGGCGGGGGATGTCAACTAACGAGAGCGGCGTTCTGTTGACTTACAGCCACCACCACGCTCCCCCGCTTGCGCCCGCTGTCCACGCGGGCATGCGCTTCGGGCAGTTGCGCGAAGCTGAACGTGCTGTCGATGACCGGTTTGAACGCGCCCGCTTCCGCGAGCTTCACTAACTCCGCCAGATATTCCGGCTTTTCAGCTGCCACGCCGCCGATTGAGCGCTTTGTTCCGCTGCGGCGGGGAATCAGGTCGGCAAGGCCGCCGGAGATGGACAGATAGCGGCCATGCTCCTTGAGCGCGGGGACGCATTTGGCAAACGCGCTCGCGCCGACCGTGTCGGCGATCACGTCATAGGTTTCGGATGCCTTTGGTGAAGTCTTCGCGCGCGTAATCGATCACTTTGCCCGCGCCCAGCGATGTTGACGAGATCAGCGTTGGCGGCGCTGGAGACGGCGGTCACTTCGGCGCCCTTGTGGCGCGCCAGCTGGACCATGGCGCTGCCGACAGCGCCGGACGCGCCGATGACCAGAATTTTCTCGCCTGCCTTCAGCCCGGACTTTTCAATAAAATGCAGCGCCGCCATGCCGCCGAAGAGGAGGCTTGCGGCCTCTTCGAAAGACAGATTCTGCGGCTTGCGCTCAATCGGCAGGGTCAGGCGGAACCACGCGGTATTCGCGCATGGCAGCCCTGCGCAATTCCGGGATAGGCGACCACCGCGTCGCCCGGCGCAAAGCGCGTGACATCCGCGCCGACCGCCTCGACCGTTCCGGCAAGATCGGGTCCCAGCAAAGGTTTGCGCGGGCCGGTGAAGCCGAGCGCAAGGCGGCCGATCAGCCCGAAGCCGCGCGGCAGGCGATAGGCCCGGATGCGCGAATCGCCGGATGTCACAGTGGCCGCATGAATTTTCACCAATACCTCGCCCGGTCCGGGCACGGGCATTGCCATGCCGGTCAGCTCAAGCACCTCCGGCCCGCCATAGCGGCGGCAGAGCCAGGCTTTCATGGATTGCGGCTTTTCGTCTAACATGGAAATTCCTTCGCACCGGGCGCACAGCGGAAGCTCGCGCGCAGGCTGGACATGTAGGGACACAGAAAGTCGATGCAATGGCGCGGCGGGCAGGCTCGAATATCAGCCCTCCTTCAAACTCAGCACATTGCCCTCCGGATCATTGAACCAGTTGATCTTTGTCTTCCCGTCCGGCGCGGTCCAGATGCCGAGCGCATCCTGGCTGAAGCCGTCATAGATGTTGAACTTCACGCCCTTGGCCGCCAGCGATGAGGATGTGGCGGCGATGTCGGGGACGGACCAGCCGGCGACCGTGTGCGGATGGGCGGTCCAGTCTTCGACCGTGGTCAGGCGCAGCGTGATGCCGTTCAGATCATACACATCGGCGAAGGCGTCTTCCAAAACGAGCGTGAGGCCGAGGACGCCTTGGTAGAACGCCTTCGCCTTGGCGCGGTCGCGCACGAGAATGAAGGCCATGGGTTCGGCGGCGGCGGGGATGGACACGGCTCGGTCTCCCGGTTGGCGTAACTGGTTTTTTATAGCAGAAAATCAGCGAACGTTGTAGGCAGCCGCAAAAAGGGATCGCCCCATGCAGCTCGGCCTCTACACATTCGCCTCCGTCGCCGCCGACACCGTTTCCGGCCAGGTCATCTCGCCCGAACAGCGGCTGGCCAACCTCATCGAGGAGGCGGAGCTGGCCGATCAGGCGGGGCTGGATGTGTTTGGCGTCGGCGAGCATCACCGGCCGGATTTTGCCATTTCAACGCCTGCCGTAGTGCTGGCGGCGATTGCGGCGCGCACGAAAAACATAAGGCTGACCAGCGCGGTGACGGTGCTGTCCTCGGATGATCCGGTGCGGGTGTTTCAGGAATTTTCGACGGTTGACCTCATTTCGCATGGGCGGGCCGAGATCATGGCGGGGCGCGGGTCGTTTATTGAATCCTATCCGGTGTTCGGCTTTGACCTCAATGATTATGACCGCCTGTTTGCCGAGAAGCTGCAATTGCTTCTGAAGCTCAGGACGGACAATCCGGTCACCTGGTCGGGAACAATGCGCCCGCCGCTCGACAATGTCGGCATCTGGCCGCGCCCGGTGCAGAATCCCCTGCCCGTCTGGATCGCCGTCGGCGGCACGCCGCAGTCGGTGATCCGCGCCGGAACGCTCGGCCTGCCGCTGGCGTTGGCGATCATTGGCGGCGAGCCGGAGCGTTTTGCGCCGCTGGTCGATCTGTACCGGCAGGCGGGCGCGCAGGCGGGACATGCGCCGGAGAAGCTGCAAGTGGCGATCAACTCGCACGGCTTCATCGCCGAAACCTCGCAAGCTGCGGCCGACACCTATTTTCCGCCCTATGCCGACATGTTCGGCCGCATCGGCCGCGAGCGCGGCTGGCCGCCGGTGACCCGCCCGCAATATGAGGCGGGACGCGGGAAACGCGGCGCGCTGCTTGGTCGGCGATCCGAACGAAGTGGCGGAGAAAATCCTGTTCGAGCATTCGCTGTTCAGGAATGACCGGTTTCTGATGCAGATCGACATGGGGTCGCTTGCCGCACATGCAGACGCTGAAGGCGATTGAGCTGTTTGCGCACGAAGGTGGCGCCGCAGGTGCGCAAGGCGCTGGGTTAGGGTGCCGTCTTCGCAAAGATGCGGATGATGACGAACTCGGCGGGCTTGAGCGGGGCGAACCCGATGTCACAGATCAGCCGCCTGTTCAGAATATCGTCAGGTGTCATAGTGAGTTCGCCGCAGTTCACGAAGAAACCCTCTTCGGGACGGCTGCCCCTGAACGCACCCTGCCGCCAGAGACCAAACAGGAAACTCTCAATTGTGTCCCGCACCCCCGCCCAGAGCCGCTCATCATTCGGCTCGAACACGGTCCAAGCCAATCCGCGCGTGACGGAGGAACTCGATGAAGAGCCCAAGACGGCGCACCGGAAGATACTTCCAGTCGCTTGCCGCTTCGTCCGCGCCCGCCAAGGTGCGCGCGCCCCAGATTACGGGCCTGGAGCCGGGTAACATCTGCAGCGCGTTGATTCCTGCAGAGTTCAGCGCACCACGCTGATGATCATGGAGTGGGGTCGCAAGAGTGACAACGCCTCTGAGCGATGCATCGACGCCAGCAGGTCCTTTCCACACACCGCGCGTCTCGTCGTTGCGGGCGATAACTCCGGCAACCGCGCCGCTTGGCGAGAAACTTGAGGTACCATCGGCGAGATTTATGCGAGGGAAATACATAGCCGCATTCCTGCCTTCCGGGAACAAGCGCCGGGCTCCGTCAATCGCGGCGAGGATTGGATCGCTTGATGAAGTCAAGGACGCCGGTGGATCGACAAGATAGACAGCGCGCTGCGACCCGCAGAGATTGCCGGCAGCCACATGCAGGTCAGACGAAATATCCGGATCGTTCGACGCTGTCGGAATGCAGAACAAATTGAAGTTTTGCTCACTCAGCGGATCGAGGCCACCGGGATCAACGAGACTGGTAAGTCCGAGGACTGCGGCACGCTTGCCGCCGTTCCCAAAGAACAGCCGCAGGGCGTGGACAATGCTCAGCGAGAAATCGCCGAAGAGTGGATGGACGTCGGCCTCGCCAAGGCTGGTGAACTCAACAATCTGGCCTGCGGCCCGACCCGAAACCAAGCCCGCAATGACCGTTCTGGTGGTTTCAGCCGGCTCGATTTTGGGCGGTAAGTATGGCTGTTCGTCTACAAAGACCTGCGGAAAATCATCATCCGGGGGCATCACTGCATCCTTCCACTTCCGGGCAGACCTTGATCTTAGGCGGCCCGGGCGATCGGGACAATCCCGGCGGTAACACTGCCTTCACACAGAGAGCCCAAACCCGCCCATCAGCCGCTTCGTCGAAAAATGCGGCGCGCCCGAGGTGAAGATTGCCACATCCTCCTCCAGCACCGGTTCTTCCGCCGCCTCCGCAGGCGCCACTTCGGCCAGCAGCGCCAGCGCCCGCCTTGCGATGGCCTCCGCCGGGTCGATCCAGTCCACCGGCCAGGGCGCGGTTTTGCGCATGCGGTTGACGAGGAACGGGTAGTGCGTGCAGGCGAGGACCACGATGTCGGTGCGCTTGCCGTCTTTCTCGATGAAGCAGGGCGCGATTTCGGCGCTGCACGGCCTCCTCATCGACAAAGCCGCCGCGCATATACTCCTCCGCAAGGCCTGCCAGATTTTCGCTTCCGACGAGGCGCACATGGCATTTGGCGGCGTATTGGCTGATGAGGTCGCGCGTGTACTGGCGCTTGACGGTGCCGGGGGTGGCGAGAACCGAGACGAGGCCGGAGCGCGTGCGCTCGGCGGCGGGCTTGATGGCGGGCACCGTGCCGACGAAGGGCATGGCGGGAAAGGCGGCGCGCAGTTCGGCCATGACGATGGTGGAGGCGGTGTTGCAGGCGATGACGCAGAGGATCGGGTTGTGCGCGGCGATCAGCCCCGAAAACAACTCAACGACATGCGCCTTCAGCTCCTGCTCGTCCCATTTTCCATACGGAAACCCCGCATCATCGGCAACATAGATGAACCGGCGGTCCGGCATGAGAATGCGCGCCTCGCGCAGAACGGTGAGGCCGCCGATGCCGCTGTCGAAGAAGAGTATGGGTTTGGACATGAACGCTCTCAAGTGAGTAGTGAGTAGTGAGTAGTGAGTAGTCAGTGGACGTTTCCCCTTTTCACTACTCCCTATTCACTACTCACTTCTTTCTTCTTCCGCGCCCTGCCCTCCGGCGCTCCCGCCCCTTTCGGGCTTTGCCGCGAATAATTGTCGAGCGAATTGACGACGCCGCGCAGGAGGCGGATTTCGGTGAGGGTGAAGGCGGCGCGGGTGAGGATGGCGCGCAGATTGTGGGTCATGACTTCGGTCTTTTCCTTGGGGCGGAAATAGCCGCGCGCGGCGAGCGCCTCCTCCAGCTGGCCGAACAGGCCGATTGTGTGCTCCTTCGCCGCCGGGACCATTTCCGGGCCCTTGAAGGTCAGCTCCAGCTCGCCCGCGAGCCCGGTTTTCATCCATTCATAGGACATGAGCAGCACCGCCTGCGCGATGTTGAGCGAGGCGAAGGCGGGGTTGACCGGGAAGGTGACGATTTCGTCCGACAGGCTGATTTCCTCATTGTTCAGGCCCCACTTCTCGCGGCCAAACAGGATGCCGGTGCGCAGCTTCGCCGCTTCTTTGCTCCTGAGCGTTTGCGCGGCCTCCACCGGTCCGCGCACAGGCTTAAGCGCCTCGCGCTGGCGGGCGGTGGTGGCATAGACGAAGCTGAGATCGGCGATGGCGGCGGGCAGATCGTCGTAGACCTTTGCCCCGGAAATCACGTGCTGGGCATTGGCCGCCGCCGAGCGGGCCTTTTCATTCGGCCAGCCGTCGCGCGGATTGACGATGCGCAGTTCCGACAGGCCGAAATTCGCCATCGCCCGCGCCACCATGCCGATATTCTCGCCGAGCTGCGGCTCGACCAGAATGACCGCTGGTCCGCCCGTCATTTGATTGTCTGAGGCCTTGGTCCTTGCCATTGACTGTTTCCGGCGCGGCTGAATCATTTTCGTTGCCGCTTTTCACGCGCGGGATTAGCTTACTTTTACGCAAGGAAGGAAGGTCTTTCATCATGGCCGATCTGCTGGAACAGCTTCACGCCAGGCTTGATCCGATTGGCGCAGTGTCGAAGAAAATGTTCGGCGGCGTCTGTTTCATGTTGAACGGCAATATGACAGCCGGGACTTCGAAGCGCGGCATGCTGGTGCGCGCGGGCAAAGAGTTCGGCGCCATCGCCGCCGGGCGCAGCGACTGCCAGCCGATGGAGATGGGCGGCAGGGTGATGGAAGGTTACTGGTTTGTCGAGGAAGGCATTGACCAGAAGGACTTCGATTTCTGGATGGATGCGGCGCTCGCGCACAACAAAACCCTTCCCGCAAAATAAGCCTGCGCGACCTGCGGCGAGATGGCAGATGGAATACCGCGCAGGTCGGCCTAATTTAGCCTTGTACGCGGCGCTTCGGGAGGGAGCCACAAAAGCGGAGACCATTATGGACTTCACCGATCCCGTCTTCCTCGCCCGGCTGCAGTTCGCCTTCACCATTGGCATGCACATCATTTTCCCGGCCTTCACCATCGGCCTCGCCAGCTATCTGGCCGTGCTCAACGGGATGCATTTGATCACCAAGTCACAGACCTGGCTCGACCTGTTCGATTTCTGGAAAAAAATCTTCGCCGTCAATTTCGGCATGGGCGTCGTCTCCGGCATTGTCATGAGCTATCAGTTTGGCACCAACTGGAGCACGTTTTCTGACAAGGCCGGGCCGGTGATCGGCCCGTTGATGGGCTATGAAGTGCTGACGGCTTTCTTCCTGGAGGCGGGCTTTCTCGGCGTCATGCTCTTCGGGCGCGGGCGGGTCGGACCGGTCCTGCACTTCGCTGCAACGCTGATGGTCGCCATCGGAACGTTCATCTCGGCCTTCTGGATTTTGGCGGTGAACAGCTGGATGCAGACGCCGGCGGGTTATGCGATCAATGACGCCGGCCAGTTCATCGTCACGGACTGGTGGCAGGTCATTTTCAACCCGTCCTTCCCCTACCGGCTCGTCCATATGGTCCTTGCCGCCTATTTGACAACGGCGTTCGTCGTTGGCGCAGTAGGCGGCTGGCATCTGCTCAAGGACAATCAAAACAAGGCCGCGCGCACCATGTTTTCGATGGCGTTGTGGATGGCGGCGCTGGTCGCGCCCGTGCAGATTTTCGCCGGTGATCAGCATGGTCTGAACACGCTTGAGCATCAGCCGCGTAAAGTGGCGGCAATGGAAGGCCATTATGAAACCCAGCGCGGCGCGCCGCTGGTGTTGTTCGGCGTTCCGAACTCGAAAGAGGAACGGCTCGACTACAAGGTCGAGATTCCAAAGCTCGGCAGCCTGATCCTAACCCATGATTTGAATGGTGAAATCAAGGGCTTGAAGGAATGGCCTGCGGATCAGCGCCCGCCGGTCGGGCCGGTTTTCTATGCCTTCCGCATCATGGTCGGTATTGGCTTTGCCATGCTGGGTTTAGGGGTGTGGAGCCTGTGGCTGCGCTTGCGGGGCAGGCTTTACGACGCGCCCTGGATGCATCGGGCGGCGATCCTGATGGGACCGTCGGGCTTTGTGGCCATTTTGGCGGGGTGGACGGTGACGGAAGTCGGGCGCCAACCCTACACCGTCTACGGACTGCTGACGACGGCCGAGTCCGCCTCTGTGATTAACGCGGCGGCGGTCACCACCTCGCTGATGGCGTTCATCGTCGTGTACTTCGCCGTTTTCGGCGCGGGCGTATTTTACATGTTCCGCGAAATGGCAAAGATTCCGGGCCGTTCCGGCCATGATCTACCTCCTGACGAGCCGATCCGGGCCGCAGGCATCATGCCTGCCCCGGCGCTCGCGACCGAACATGCGGGAGGCCAGCTTGGTCATTGATTATCCTTTCATCTGGGCCGGGCTGATCGCCTTTGCGGTTCTCGCCTATGTTGTGCTCGACGGTTTTGACCTTGGCATCGGCATCCTGTTCCCTTTCGTGAAGGGCGAAAAGAACCGGGACGTCATGATGAACTCAGTCGCCCCGGTCTGGGACGGCAATGAGACATGGCTGGTGCTCGGCGGCGGCGGGCTGTTTGCGGTGTTCCCGCTCGCTTACTCAATTGTCATGCCTGCGCTCTATATCCCTGTAATCATTATGCTTTTGGGGCTGGTGTTCCGTGGCGTCGCGTTTGAATTCCGCTGGAAAACGCGGCGGGGACAGTTTCTCTGGGACTGGGCGTTCGCGGGTGGCTCGGCGCTAGCGGCGTTCATGCAAGGGATCGCGCTGGGCGCTTTGGTGGATGGGTTTCCCGTGGTCGGCCGCGCCTATGTCGGCGGCGGATGGGACTGGCTGACGCCGTTCAGCCTGATGACGGGGGTCGCGCTGGTGGTCGGTTATGCGTTGCTCGGAGCGTGCTGGCTGATCTACAAAACCGAAGGCGATGTGCAGGCGCATGCTTACCGGTTTGCCAGGCTCACGGCGGTTGGCACGCTGGCGCTCATCGGCGTTGCCAGCCTTTGGACGCCATTCCTCAATCCGGATTACATGGCCAAATGGTTTTCTTATCCCCGCATGATCTTCGTCGCGCCTGTGCCGCTTCTGGTTCTTGGCTGCGCATGGCTTCTCTACAAGGGGCTGGAGGAAAAGCGGGAATTGCAGCCGTTCCTCGCGACCCTTGGCCTGTTCGCGCTCTGCTATATCGGCATTGGCATTTCCTTCTACCCGTTCATCGTGCCTGGCGCCGTGACGATCTGGCAGGCGGCAGCGCCTGATAACTCATTGAAATTCCTGCTGGTTGGGACGCTGGTGCTGGTGCCGATGATCTTGGCCTATACCGCTTGGTCCTATTGGGTGTTCCGCGGCAAGGTTTCGGCGGAAGGCGGCTATCATTGAAGCACCAGGGCGCGGATGCCATGCGACGGCTCGGCTGGTTTGTGTTGATCTGGCTCGCCAGCGTCGCAGCACTGACTGTTGTAGCCTATCTCATCAGATGGGCACTCATCCCCGGCTAAAGTTCATTTGATCAGCAGCTTTGCCTTGCAAAAAACCGGTGCTATAGGGCGGCTTCTTCCTTTCTCCCAAAATGCGAGGCGTTGATGGCTAAGATCAAAGTGGCAAACCCGGTTGTTGACCTCGACGGGGATGAAATGACCCGCATCATCTGGGATTTCATCAAGCAGAAGCTGATCCATCCCTATCTTGACCTCGACATTGAATATTACGACCTCAGCGTCGAAAACCGCGACGCGACGTCCGACCAGGTTACCATTGACGCGGCAAATGCCATTAAAAAACATGGTGTTGGCGTCAAATGCGCAACCATCACGCCAGACGAGCAGCGCGTCGAGGAATTCAAGCTGAAGAAAATGTGGAAGTCGCCGAACGGCACGATCCGCAACATTCTGGGCGGCGTGATTTTTCGCGAGCCGATCATCTGCAAGAACGTGCCGCGCCTTGTGCCGGGCTGGACCAAGCCGATCATCGTCGGCCGCCACGCCTTCGGCGACCAATACCGCGCCACCGACTTCCGCTTTCCGGGCAAGGGCACGCTGTCGATCAAGTTTGTCGGAGAAGACGGCAAGGTCATTGAACATGAAGTCTACAAATCGCCGGGCGATGGCGTGGCGATGGCGATGTATAATATCGATGAATCGATCACCGAATTTGCCCGCGCCACGTTCAACTACGGCCTTGCAGCGCGGCTATCCGGTCTATCTGTCAACCAAAAACACCATTTTGAAAGCCTATGACGGGCGCTTCAAGGATATTTTCCAGGAAGTCTTCGACGCCGAGTTCGCCGCAGCCTTCAAGGAAAAGAAGATCGGATATGAGCACCGCCTGATCGACGACATGGTGGCCTCGGCGCTGAAATGGTCGGGCGGGTATGTGTGGGCCTGCAAGAATTATGACGGCGACGTGCAGTCCGACATTGTGGCGCAGGGCTTCGGCTCGCTTGGCCTGATGACCTCGGTTCTGATGACGCCGGATGGCAAGACGGTGGAAGCGGAGGCCGCGCATGGCACGGTGACGCGCCACTACCGCCAGCACCAGAAGGGCGAGGAAACCTCGACCAACTCCATCGCTTCGATTTTTGCCTGGACGCGCGGCTTGGCGCACCGGGCCAAGCTTGACGGCAACGGCGAGCTCAAGCGCTTCGCTGACACGCTTGAAAAGGTGTGCGTCGCTACTGTTGAAAGCGGCTATATGACCAAGGATCTGGCGCTGCTGATCGGACCGGACCAGCCTTGGCTGTCAACAACCGGCTTCCTTGACAAGATCGATGAGAATTTGCGGGCGGCGATGAGCTGAGCCGCGCTCTAACCAACGTTTGTTGCAACAAACCTGACTAATTCTGCGATTCGCCGCTTTGACAGCGGCGACTTGCCGCGTCGATGGCTTCGCCCTTGACCTTCCGGCCCGCCGGCCTGCGCCATATCGGGCCGTCCGCCGCCGCCTGATCCGCCCAGCGCAGCGGCGGCGATGCGCACGAGATCGACGGCAGAGTGTTTGCCCGTCAGATCCGCAGAGACGCCGACGACCGCAGCAGCCTTGCCGTCTTCAGAAACGCCGACGAAACAGACAACGCCGGACTTGAGGCCCTGCAATGCCTCACTCGGCCAGCGGCTTCAGATCCTTCGGCTGTCACGCCGGAGACGACCTTGCCGAGAAACGCCATGCCGTTGACGGTCTCGGCGCGCATCCGACCGCCGCCAGAGCCCAGCGCCAGTTTCTTGTTGGCCTCGCGCAGATCGCGGTCAAGCTTCTTGCGGTCATCAAGCAATTGCTCGACGCGGGTCAACACCTCGGCCGGCGTTGCCTTCAAAGCGGCGGCGACGGAGCGCAGTCGGCGGTCCTGCTCATCAAGATAGGCGCGCGCGTCTTCGCCGGTGAGCGCTTCCAGGCGGCGGACACCAGAGGCGATGGCCGCTTCCGAGACGACGCGGACAAGGCCGATATCGCCGGTCTGGCGCGCATGCGTGCCGCCGCAGAGCTCGACGGAATAGGATCTTGCCGGCCTTGTCACCCTGCAACGCCGTGCCCATCGCAACGACGCGCACTTCCTCGCCATATTTTTCGCCAAACAGCGCCATGGCGCCGGAAGCTATCGCATCATCCACAGCCATCAGCCGTGTCGTGACCGGAGCATTCTGCACGATGATCTCGTTCGCCATCGCCTCAATGCGGGCAATCTCTTCGTCGGAGACGGGCTTTGGATGCGAAAAATCGAAGCGCAGGCGGTCAGGCGCGACGAGCGAGCCTTTTTGCGCAACATGCTTGCCCAGGACCTCGCGCATGGCTTCATGCAACAGATGGGTCGCCGAATGATTGGCGCGCAAGCGCGTCCGGCGCTTGTGATCGACAGCAAGCTCGACGGCAGCGCCGGTCTTGAGAGAGCCTTCGGTCACCAAAGCGTAGTGAACAAATACGCCATCCGCCTTCTTCTGCGTTTCGCGCACTGTCGCCTTGAAGCCCTCGCCTGATATGAGGCCGGTATCGCCCTGCTGGCCGCCGGACTCGCCGTAGAACGGAGTCTGGTTGACGATAATGGCAATTTCTTCGCCGGACACGGCACCGTCCACCAGCGCGCCGTCTTTGACAAGCGCGGTGATGACGCCCTCAGCCTTCTCGGTCTCATAACCCAGAAACTCGGTCGAGCCGGTCTTGTCCTTGACGGCGAACCAGACGGTTTCGGTCGCCTTGTCGCCCGAACCGGACCAGGCGGCGCGCGCCTCGGCCTTCTGGCGCTCCATGGCGGCGGCGAAGGTGTCAGTGTTGACGGTAATGCCGCGCTGGCGCAGTGCGTCCTGCGTCAGATCAAGCGGAAAGCCATAGGTGTCGTAGAGCTTGAAGGCCGTTTCGCCATCGAGCACTTCGCCTGACTGGAGCGACTGCGTTGCATCGCCCAGAAGCGACATGCCGCGCTCAAGCGTTTTGCTGAACCGGGTTTCCTCAAGCTTCAGCGTTTCACTCATCAGCGCTTCGGCGCGCACGAGTTCGGGATAGGCAAGGCCCATTTCATGGATCAGCGCCGGAACGAGCTGATGCATCAGCGGATCGCGCGCGCCCAGCAATTGCACATGACGCATGGCGCGGCGCATGATGCGGCGCAACACATAGCCGCGCCCTTCATTGGACGGCAAGACGCCATCGGCTATCAGAAAGCAGGAGGAGCGCAGATGATCGGCTATCACCCGGAAGGAGGCGGCAGTCTCCTGGTCCGGGCCGCGGCCCAATGCAGAAGCAGTGGCGTCAATCAAGCGAACGGAAAGATCAGTCTCGAAAACACTGTCAACGCCCTGAAGCACGGACGCCATCCGCTCCAGCCCCATGCCGGTATCGATGGAAGGACGCGGCAGCGGCGTCTGCACGCCTGGCGCCTGCTGCTCGAACTGCATGAAAACCAGATTCCAGAACTCCAGGAACCGGTCGCCATCCTCGTCAGCGCTTCCGGGAGGACCGCCCCAGATATGCTCGCCGCGGTCAATGAAAATCTCCGAGCACGGACCGCACGGACCGGTATCGCCCATCGCCCAGAAATTATCGGAGGTCGGGATGCGGATGATGCGCTCATCCGAAAAGCCGGCAATCTTTTTCCAGAGGTTCGCCGCATCGTCATCGGTATGATAAACCGTGACCAGCAGCTTGTCCTTCGGCAGACCGAAATCCTTGGTGATGAGATTCCAGGCCAGCTCAATCGCGCGCTCCTTGAAATAGTCGCCAAACGAAAAATTGCCGAGCATTTCAAAGAAGGTGAGATGGCGCGCCGTATAGCCGACATTGTCGAGATCATTGTGCTTGCCGCCCGCCCGCACGCATTTTTGCGATGTCGTCGCCCGCTGATAAGGCCGCTGCTCAAGGCCGGTGAACACGTTCTTGAATTGCACCATGCCGGCATTGGTGAACATCAGCGTCGGATCATTGCGCGGCACAAGCGGGCTCGAATCCACAATTTCATGCCCGTGCTTGCGGAAATAATCCAGAAATGTCGAACGTATCTCGTTGACGCCGCTCATGAAAACACCTTTGTCCGCGTAGCAGTTTTCTCACTGCCTTGCCGCTCTGCACCGCTTCTATCCATGCGGTCACAGACTGTCCATAACGGCGAAAGGCCAACATGAAAAAGGGCCGGAATGACCGGCCCCCGCAAATAGCAATGTGATCGGATTGGAAGGCCTCAAGCCTCCACCGCCTCCTCGCCGGCATCTGTCTCCGGCGTGCCCTCAAGAAACTTCTCGGCGATCATGCCCGAGCTCTGGCGCAGGGCCATTTCGATCTCCTTGGCGAGCGCAGGGTTCTCTTTCAGGAAAATTTTCGCATTGTCGCGTCCCTGTCCGAGACGCTGCGAATTATAGGAGAACCAGGAGCCGGACTTCTCGACAATCCCGGCCTTCACGCCAAGATCGACAATCTCGCCATCGCGCGACACGCCCTCGCCATACATGATGTCAAACTCGACCTGCTTGAACGGAGGCGCCATCTTGTTCTTGACGACTTTGACGCGGGTCTGGTTGCCGACGACCTCCTCGCGGTCCTTGACCGCGCCGATGCGGCGGATATCGAGACGCACGGAGGCGTAGAACTTCAACGCATTGCCGCCGGTCGTGGTTTCGGGCGAGCCGAACATGACGCCGATCTTCATGCGGATCTGGTTGATGAAGATGACCATGCAGTTGGACTTGGAAATCGAAGCCGTCAGCTTGCGCAGCGCCTGGCTCATCAGCCGCGCCTGGAGGCCGGGAAGGGAATCGCCCATTTCGCCCTCGATTTCGGCGCGCGGCGTCAGCGCCGCGACGGAATTGATCACCAGAACATCAATCGCGCCGGAACGCACCAGCGTATCGACGATCTCCAACGCCTGCTCGCCAGTGTCCGGCTGCGAGATCAAAAGGTTCTCAAGGTCAACACCGAGCTTGCGCGCATAGACCGGGTCAAGCGCATGCTCGGCATCGATAAAGCCGCAAATGCCGCCGGCTTTCTGCGATTCGGCAATGGTATGCAGCGCCAGCGTGGTCTTGCCGGAGCTTTCCGGGCCATAAATTTCAATGACGCGGCCCTTGGGCAGGCCGCCAATGCCGAGCGCAATATCGAGCCCGAGCGAACCGGTGGACACGGTCTCGATCTCGACCACCTGCTCGTTCTTGCCGAGCCGCATGATCGAGCCCTTGCCGAACGCCCGCTCTATCTGCGAGAGCGCAGCATCCAATGCCTTACCTTTGTCCACTGATTTATCCTCAACAAGCCGCAAATTGTTCTGAGCCATCATAAACTTCCCTGTGCCCGACTAGAAGGCCGGACGAGCCCGGCGCTTGAGAATTATGTATCTGTTTTGTTCTGTTTTTGCAAGAGGCGTAACCTATTGATATAAAAGGGATTATGAATTTTGTTCTCCCTAGGTTCTGTGTTTTTGGCTGCGGATCTATAACTCTTGGCTGTGGATGAGAACGCCGCCTCCAGCGGACGAGAGCCTGAACAGATTCGCTTGCGGCTTGCATGGCTTTGCTTTGTTTGTTGGAAGCTTGCCGCTAGAAGCGTGGCATGACCATGAAGCCGAAGCTCCTTGCCATTGGCGGCGCGCATATTGACCGGCGCGGACAATTGACCGTGCCGCATGTGCCGGGCGCATCCAATCCTGGCCGGATGCGCGAGGAAGTGGGCGGCGGGGTGTTCAATGCGGCGCGAAATGCGGCGCAGCTTGGTATCGAGGTTGACTTTCTGTCGGTGCGCGGAGGCGATTTTGAGGCTGATCTTGTAGAGAAGGCAATTCGGGCGGCAGGCTTTCATGACCTTTCTTCCGTCTTTCTCGACCGAAGAACCGCGTCTTACACCGCCATTATCGATCAGGGCGGCGACGTGATCACCGCGCTCGCCGACATGGAGATATACGAGGCCGCCCTGCCCCGGCAAATCACGCGACGCAAAACGCGCGATGCGATTGCCGCTTGCGACGCGATTCTGACCGACGCCAATATGCCCGCTGAAGCAATAGCCAAATTGCTTTCGCTGGCCCAAAGCAAGCCCGTTTGCGCCATCGCAATTTCTCCCGCAAAGGCGGTGCGGCTGCGCGGCGCGCTCGGGGCCCTCGACTGCGTTTTCATGAATGCGCCGGGAGGCAAGAGCGCTGGCTGATGCTGACAACATGGATATTGCCCTGATCAGGCTCAGGGAAATGGGTCTGAAACGCGCGGTGATTACGGAAGGCAGCGGACCGGTGCTGCTGTTCAGCGAAGGGCGGGTGCAGAAAATTGAACCGGAGAAAGCGGCGGATCATTGTTGATGTCACCGGCGCGGGCGATGCGCTGGCCGGGGTCACGACTTGCAGCGCTGATGCAAGGGCTTGATCTGGAAACGGCGGTGCGCCAGGGCATGCGGGCTGCTAAGCTGACGGTGGCGTCGTCAAAGGCGGTGGTTGATCTGCGACGCAAGCAGAATTATCAGAGGAACATGAGATGAACCCGCTTTTGCATTTGTCGGAAGAAGTGTCAGCTGCCCTTGCCGCCAAAAAGCCGGTCGTGGCGCTCGAATCAACCATCATCACCCATGGCATGCCCTACCCTGCCAATGCGGACATGGCGGCGCTGGTGGAGGCGGTGATACGCGCGGAAGGCGCCGTTCCGGCGACAATTGCTGTTCTGAACGGGCAGGCTGAAGATAGGGTTGACCGCAAGCGAGACTGCGGAGCTGGCGCAAGCTGAAGGTCGCGATGAAGCTGTCCCGCGCCGACCTTGCTTTTGCCATGGCCACAGGAGCAACCGGCGGGACGACTGTGGCGGCGACAATGATGGCAGCGGCGCTTGCCGGCATAAAAGTCTTTGCCACTGGCGGCATTGGCGGGGTGCACCGGGGCGCGGCGGAGAGTTTTGATATTTCCGCAGACCTGGAGGAGTTTGCCCGTTCGCCGGTCATTGTCGTCTGCGCCGGGGCGAAGGCGATACTCGATCTTGAGAAAACGCTGGAAGTGCTTGAAACCAAAGGCGTTCCGGTTGTCACATACGGCCAGGACGCTTTGCCCGCTTTCTGGTCGTCAGCCTCCCCCTTGAAATCGCCGCTTCGGCTCGACACCGCGCAGGACATTGCCGCATTTCAACACACGCGCGTGGCGCTGGGTATTGGCGGCGGCGTGCTGGTTGCCAATCCGATTCCGCAAGCGGCGGAAATACCGTTCGGGGAAATGGCGGTATTTATTGATGAGGCGCTGAGGAACGCCGCCGCGCGGAAAATCAGCGGCAAGGCGGTGACGCCCTATCTGCTTGGAAAGGTCCTGGAACTGACCGAAGGGCGCAGCCTGACCGCGAATATCGCGCTGGTCGAAAACAATGCGCGCCTTGCGGCGCGCATTGCATCTTATTTGAAATGAACCTTAGCTCAGCGGCGAAATCTGGATCTCAACGCGGCGGTTCTGCGAGCGTCCCGCTTCCGTGCCGTTTGGCGCGACCGGACGAGACTCACCCTCACCCTTGACATAGAAGCGGCGGCTGTCCACGCGCTGCTGCGACAGGTAGGTCGCAACCGACTGGGCGCGGCGCTGCGACAGGTCGAGATTATAACCGTCCGTGCCTTGCGAATCCGTGTGGCCGTAAATGTCGACCAGAGACTGACTGTATTTGTTCAGCACCAGCGCGACCGAGTTCAGCGTGGAGTAGAAGGCCGGGATCACCTGATCCTGATCCGTGGCGAAGGTGATGTTGGACGGCATGTTGAGGACGATCTGGTCGCCGACGCGGGTGACGGACACGCCAGTGCCCTGCAGCTGCGCGCGCAGCTCTGCCTCCTGCTTGTCCATGAACGCGCCGACGCCGCCGCCGACCAGGGCGCCAACGCCTGCGCCAATCAGCGCGTTGCGCCGGTCATCACCACCCGCTAGCAGGCCTGCGCCAGCACCCGCAAGCGCGCCGATGGCCGCTCCGCCAGCGGTCTTCGAGACCTGCTGTTCGCCGGTGTAAGGGTTGGTTGTTGTGCAGCCGGCCAAGTAAGCGGAGGCGAGCGCAGCAAGTGCGAATTTCATTTTCATGATTGAGTCCCCAATAAAGGCGTTGCGCCGGAATCGTGGCGTGAAGATAGTTCAAAATGCGGCAGCAATACGGTTCGCGGTCGCCGCAGGGCCTACCTATGTGACGATATCGCTTTCAAGCATTTCCTTGACCGCTGTCGCGAGCTGTTTGAGGGAGAAGGGTTTCGGCAGAAAGCCGAATTTGGCGTCTTCCGGCAGGTTTTTCGCAAATGCGTCCTCCGCATATCCGGAGACGAATATGAACTTGATGCCAGTGTATTTCTTGCGCAGTTCGCGCAAGAGGGTCGGCCCGTCCATTTCGGGCATGACAACGTCGGAGACAATGATGTCGACCTTGCCATTCAACTCTTCAAGGACTTCCAGCGCCTCGACGCCGCTCGCCGCCTCATGCACGGTGTAGCCCTTGCCTTGAAGGGCGCGAACGCCGCCCATGCGCACGGAATCTTCATCCTCAACAAGCAGAACAGTCGCAGAGCCGGAGAGGTCGCGCGCTCCGTTATATTCAGGTGCGGCGGCAGGCTTGGCCGCGCCTGCCTCAATAGGCGCTTCAGCAGGCACGGCGCTCGGCACATGCCGCGGCAGGAAAATGCGGAATGTGGCGCCTTTGCCTTCTTCCGACTCAAGATAAATGTAGCCGCCGGTCTGCTTGACGATTCCGTAGACCATGGAGAGGCCAAGGCCGGTGCCCTTGCCCACTTCCTTGGTGGTGAAAAACGGTTCGAAAATCTTCTCGCGGATTTCCGGCGGTATGCCCGTTCCGCTATCCTGTACCTCAATCAAGACATAGTCGGCCGGCGCAAGTTCGCGATAGCCCATGCCTGCGCATTCCGACGCGGTCACATTGCGGCTGCGGATCGAAATTTCTCCGCCATCCGGCATCGCGTCGCGGGCGTTGACGATCAGATTGACAACGACCTGCTCGAGTTGACCGACATCGGCGCGGATCGGCCACAGATCGCGGCCATGGTCGATCTTGAGTTTGACCGTGTGTCCGGCAAGACGCGTCAGAAGCATGCGCATGTCCGCAAGAACGTCAGTGAGGCTCAAAACCTCCGGGCGAAGCGTCTGCTTGCGAGAAAACGCCAAAAGCTGGCGCACCAGCGAGGCGGCGCGATTGGCGTTCTGCTTGATGTTCATAATGTCCTGGAAGGACGGATCAGAC
This sequence comes from uncultured Alphaproteobacteria bacterium, assembly GCA_963792485.1. GTDB lineage: Bacteria > Pseudomonadota > Alphaproteobacteria > Rhizobiales > Rhizobiaceae > JANOYJ01. The sequence continues at coordinate 102,823 of CAWBWL010000009.1, read as the reverse complement.
GCCGAATTGTGGTTGGCGAGCAAGAGGTCAGAGGACATGATAACGGCGGTCAGAACGTTGTTGAAGTCATGCGCAATGCCGCCTGCAAGCTGGCCGACGGCCTGCATTTTCTGGCTTTGCGCCATTTGCACTTCCAACGCCTTCTGTTCCGTCGTTTCCAGCGCATAGACGAATGCGGCTTCGTCGGCAGTCTCGCCGGAACCGGCAATGACCGAATTGAAGAACAGCCGTAAATGCCGTGTTTCATCTTTCGGAAGCACGGAATCGAGGGGGAGAATGTCAGCCTGACCTGCAATGGCAAGATCAAGCGCTTTGCGGAAACTGTCCCGGTCGCGCTCGTGGACCACCGTTTCAAGTTTGACGTGACGGTCAACGGCCTGCCGGTCGACGGATCCGGAGAAGGTTTTCAGGAACCGCGCATTGGTGCGCAAGACGCGGCCCTGCTTGTCGGTGGCGGCAATGGCCATCGGCGCGGAATTAAAGAAGCGGGTGAAGCGCAGTTCCGCCGCGCCCGCCTCGGTGACAGGCACTGCGCCTTCGCTGCGGTTAAGCACAATCGTGCGGATCGCGCCGGGCGAGCCATCCTTATTGGTCTGAACGCGTTGATGAAAGCGGACCGGCAGCGCTTGGCCATTGCGCTTGGCAAGGTCCAGGTCAATGGTCGCTATGCGCACTGATCCTGGCTCGGCCTTCACGGATTCGATGAGCGCCATACCGTCGCCAGCGACGATATCGGCAACATCAATCGCGCCGGATTGGAACTGGACCAGATCAATGCCCAGCCATTCGGCAAGCGTGGAGTTGATATAGGTGATTGCGCCTTTGGCGTCTGCCGAGAAAAACCCTGCCGGAGCGTGATCAAGGTGGTCAATGGCCTCCTGCAAATCGCGGAAGAACTTTTCCTGCTCGGCCCGCTCCGCTGAGATATCGGAAATTTGCCAGGCGCTGAGCGCTTCACCGTGTCCTGCCATCCGCAGGGGCCGCGCCCGCAGACGATACCAGCGGCTGCCAGCCTCAGTTGAAGGTCCAATCGGCTTGGAAAGGCGGAACTCCTCCAAGCCGCCCACACCGTCTCGCAGTTTCTGGCTGAGCCGGTAGATGACGTCCGGAGCGTCGCTCTCGGAGGCAAGTATGCTTTCCATACTGCGGATGTCGGTGGGGCCATTGGCGTTCGTCAGACTGGCATAGGCATGATTGGCGTAAACAATCCGGCCCTTCGCATCAGTGACGACATTGCCTTCGCCAGAGCCGTCCACAAATGCCTTGGCAAGCTCCGACCCGGACGAACGCGGGGCGATCCGGATAAAGCCGATGACGGAGGCAAACAGGTAAAAAATGCCAACCATGGCGAAAATGCCGAGCACGCCAAGCAAAAATCCCTCGCCCAGCCGCTCCCTGAACAGAAAGAACACTGCCGCCACCGCAACCAGCGCAGCGCCGAGCGTGAGCAGGCCCGATGCGGCACCCGGGCGGATGTCACGGTCAATGACCGGCGCGGGATTTGTCTCGCTCTGCTTTGTCTCTGAAGCCATCCGGCTTTTGCCCCTCAGTCCCGAATCAGGGACGGCCACGTTGAATCACACTCGTTTTGCCATGTAAAAGGCTGACATGCAGCAAGACGCAATAATCCATGTGATTTGTGTGGAACAACCGGGGAGCGCCAGCCGTCGCGGCGCTTGTTCCCGCCTGCTTTGAAGACTAAGCTGTTACGCGTTCAACATGAATGGAGGCCGGTTCCATGACAGACTGGATCGCAAGCTATGTGGGCGATCAGTATGCCCAGAACGTCGCCTATGGAATATGGGGCATCGCCGCGCTTTTGGGGCTGCTGATCCTGATTTGGTTGATCCGCAAATTCTCGCATGGCACATTCATCAGCGGCGGAAGGAATGCGCAGCCACGGCTGGCAGTGCAGGACGCAACGCCGGTGGACAGCCATCGGAGGCTGGTCCTTGTGCGCCGCGATGATGTCGAACATCTGATCTTGATCGGTGGAAACACCGATATCGTTGTTGAGCAGAATATCCGACCTCATGGCACGCCGGCGCGCCCGCTGCGTGAGGCAGAGCCGATGCAGGAGCGACGGGTCGCGCCGGAAGCCCCGGCCTACCCGGCGCACCGGCCCATTCAGCCGGCGCCTCCGCCTCGTCCCATCGTCAGCGCCCAAGCGCCGCGCCCTGTGACACCCGCTGCGCCAGCGCAGCGCTATGAGCCGCAACCGCCGCTGCCAGCGCCAGTGGCGCCGCCCGTGCGCGCCGACACTCCCGCGCAAATACAAGAGCCTCGGGTTGAACCGCAAGCCTCCGCCCCAGCGGCGCAGGTCGCCGAAGCCGTGCCCGCGCGCAAGGCGGAACTCAGCGTTGATGACGAGTTGGAGAAAATGCTGAGCGATTTCGGCGGGTACACACCTCAGAAAACCTGAACAGCCGGGCTTCGAGCATGGCCTACGAAGCAAAAACCAAACCGGGACCACTCAGCGCAGAGGTCTTCATCGACACAGTGGAGCCGGAAAAGCGCCGCGTTGAAGCGCAAACGTTGCTCGCGATGATGAAACGGCTCACCAGTGAAAAACCAGTGCTGTGGGGGCCCTCGATCATCGGTTTCGGCTCATATGACTACAGATATGAGAGCGGGCATTCCGGAACCTCGATGCGTGTGGGCTTTTCGCCGCGCAAGGCAGCCCTGACGGTTTATCTGATGCCGGGATATGAAAACAAAGGCGATCTGCTGCAAAAGCTCGGGCCGCACTCCATTGGTAAATCCTGCCTTTACATCAAGGATTTGGCCAAGGTTGATGGCGAGGTGTTGGAAGAGCTTATTGCGGTATCGCTCAGAGAGATGAACGAACGCTATCCGCCGAAGTAATCGCTATTCGTCGCGGTATACCTTCTCCCGGCGCTCGTGCCGTTCCTGCGCTTCGATGGACAGCGTCGCGATCGGGCGGGCGTCCAGGCGTTTCAGGCTGATGGGCTCTCCGGTTTCCTCGCAGAACCCGTAAGTGCCCTCCTCCAGCCGCTGTATGGCTGAATCAATTTTTCCGATCAGCTTGCGTTGCCGGTCGCGCGCGCGCAGTTCGATGGAGCGGTCGGTTTCGGAAGATGCCCGGTCGGCGAGATCGGGATGATTGGTGTTTTCTTCCTGAAGCGATTCAAGTGTCCCGCGCGCTTCGCGCAGAATGTCATTCTTCCAGGATGTGAGTTTTGATCGAAAGTAAGACTTCTGCCGCTCGTTCATGAAGGGTTCTTCGTCGGACGGCTTGTAGTTCGTATCAAGAGTGCGACTCATCAGAAGGCAAACCCGGTCTGTCAAACTTGCGCGCTCCTATATTCAGTTGAAGAGTCTCAAGCAAGCCACTTGTGAAAAAATGGCCTGATGGATTTTACCTATGCTTAAAACTGAATAGCTTGGCGGCCTTCACCAAAACGGGTTAAACAAGCTTGTGAATTGCGGCAGCCCCTCCATATGACAACCTTATTTCTGCTTCGCCACGCCAAGGCAATCAGCGCCGAGCCCGGAATGCGGGATTTTGACCGGCCTTTGCATCGCAAAGGCAAGGAAGAATGCGCGTTCATTGGCCGGGAAATGCATGCGCGCGGCATACGGCCAACGCACATTCTCTGCTCATCATCCAAACGGACACGCGAGACGCTGGAACTCGTGATGCAAGCCGGGCCGAATGAAACCCGGATTACCTATTCCGAAAAGCTCTATTCTGCGGATGCAAAAGGCTATCTTGAACTGATACGGGCATTTGGCAGCGCGGAAAGCCTTATGGTCGTCGGGCACAATCCGTCCACGGAGGAACTCGCAATCCAGCTCGCCGCACGCGGGGACCGGGCCGCAATGGATGCCTTGATGTGCGGCTTTCCGACAGGTGCGCTGGCACATTTTGACTTTGACGGCCCCTTCTCTGATTTGAAGGCACGCCAGACAACGCTTTCCGCCTTCATTCTACCGCCGCGCGATTGACCGGCTGACAAGGGCCTTGCGCATCACTATATGGCGCGGGACAGATTGGAAGGCCGGTGCGGACCACAACATTTGCAGATGAGGCGCGCATTGCGCTTGACGGGCTGACTGACAAGCTGTCGGGATTTGCAAATCCGGCGGTGCGACTGGGTGTGACCGGTTTGTCGCGGGCGGGAAAGACGGTCTTTATCACAGCTCTCGTCCACAATCTCATCCACGGCGGAAGGCTTCCGCTGTTCGATGCGCGGCACAATGGGCGCATTTCCAAGGCATTTCTGGAACCGCAGCCGGACGATGCCGTGCCACGCTTTGATTATGAGAGCCATGTGCGCGAGCTGGTCGGCTCGCGGAACTGGCCGCAATCAACGCGAGCCATTTCGGAACTTCGCTTAACCATCAAATACGAAAGCGCATCTGGCTGGAACCGGCTGTTCTCCGGCGGCAGCCTGTCCCTCGACATTGTGGATTATCCGGGAGAATGGCTGCTGGACTTGCCACTTCTAGGAAAATCTTACGCGGAATTCTCAAAAGAAGCGCTCGCACTGGCCGATCTGCCACTGCGGCATGATTTGTCGCAAGAATGGCGGGAAGCCTGCGCGGCAATCGATCCCTACGCTTCTGCCGACGAGATGACAGCCAAGGAGCTGGCAGGGCTGTTCACGCGTTATCTGCGGGCTTGCCGCGAGGACGGACGGGCGTTGTCGGTGCTGCCGCCTGGGCGTTTTCTGATGCCGGGCGATCTTGAAGGCTCGCCCGCGCTTACCTTTGCGCCACTGTCGCTGATAGAGGGCAAGGCTTTCGGCGCGGGTTCGCTGGCTGCCATGATGGAGCGACGCTACGAGGCTTACAAGACTCATGTGGTCAAACCCTTCTTCCGCGAGCACATCGCCCGGCTCGACCGGCAGATTGTGCTGATTGACGCCATGCAGGCGCTGAATGCCGGGCCGCATGCGCTCAATGACCTTGAGCGGGCGATGACGGCCATTCTTGAGTGCTTCCGTCAGGGGCGTGCCGGTTATTTGTCAGGCTTCCTCGGCCATCGGATTGACCGCATCCTGATTGCGGCAACCAAAGCGGATCAATTACATCATGAGGGCCATGACCGGCTGCAGGCTCTGACCCGCCGTCTTGCCGAGCGCGCAATTGAGCGGGCAAATTTCACCGGTGCGGAAATCGAAGTTCTGGCGATGGCAGCGGTGCGTTCAACGCGCGAAGGCAATTTGAAACACGGCAAGGAAACACTGCCGGTCATCATCGGAATGCCGCTCAGCGGCGAGGAGATCGACGGCAAGCGCTTTGACGGGAAAACCGAAACCGCCTTGTTTCCCGGAGACTTGCCGAAGAATCCGGATTCACTGTTCAAAGATGGCGACGCAGTCTCAGGCGCCGACATCCGCTTTGTCCGCTTTCGCCCGCCTGTTCTCGAAGTGCAGGAAAGCGGGATCACACTTTCCCTGCCGCATATAAGGCTCGACCGCGCGCTGCAGTTTCTGATCGGAGATCATCTGGCATGAGCGAGGAGATGAAACGCAAGCCTGTGGCATTTGAGCTACCCAATGAGGACAGCGCGCCGAAGACCAGGACAGCGCGCGCGCCGGTCGCCGTCAGCACACGGCAGATGCCAGTGGTCATTGAAGAAACACCGGATGTTTTCAATGAGTTAGAAACACTTGCGGATTCAGAAATTGAAGCCGCGCCACGAAAAAGATGGACGCTCGGCGGCGTGTTCCTCGCGGCCTTCTCAGCGCTGCTCTCGCTCGCCATCGCGCTGTGGACTGCAGAGCTGGTGAGCCGCCTGTTCACTCAAGCGGACTGGCTCGGCTGGACCGGGCTGACGCTCACAGGGATTGCGGCTCTGGCGCTCGCGCTGATGGGCGCGCGGGAATGGATAGCGCTGCGGCGGCTCGACCGGGTGACTGAGATACGCGCTCACGCGCGGACGGCGTTTGAGGACAATGATGCGGCGGCGGCGCGGCTCGTCATCGAAAAACTCCACAACCAGTTGAAATCGCATCCGGAAACGGCGGAAGGGCGGCGCACGCTGGAGGAGACCAAGGGCGAGATTGTCGATGGCCGCGACCTGATTGCGCTGGCCGAGACGGAACTCTTGGCGCCGCTTGACTGGCGGGCGCAGGGGCTGATCGCCAATGCCGCCAAACGGGTGTCAATTGTCACCGCCGTCAGCCCGCGCGCGCTGATCGATATCGGGTACATATTGTTTGAGAGCTTCAAACTGATCCGCCAGCTCTCCGAGCTCTACGGCAACCGTCCCGCAACACTCGGTCTTCTGCGTCTGGCGCGCAATGTCATTGCCCATCTTGCCGTGACCGGGTCGATCGCTGCCGGCGACAGCATTATCCAGCAATTGCTCGGGCATGGGCTGGCTGCAAAGCTCTCGGCGCGGCTGGGCGAAGGCGTGATCAACGGTTTGATGACGGCGCGGGTGGGAATTGCGGCGATGGACATCGTGCGACCCCTGCCCTTCAAGGCCAGAAAACGTCCGGGCATCGGCGACTTCATTGGCGAACTCACCAAAATCGGCGGTTCTGGTCCAGCCAAGTGAACGGCATTTTACCGTCTGGCAGCATTGCGAAAAAACCAAGCATTAACCATTCCGGTGCATGGTCGGACCTCACACATCAATATCCCGAATGATGCGAGTTCGTTCCATGATTGCCCGTTTCGTCCGATTTGCGTTGCTTGCCGCATTCACCGTTGGAGCGCCTTCTTCTTCCCTTGCAATGGATGATGCGCGGTTTTTCAAATCGGTCGAAGGCAAATGGTTCGGGCCGGGCGAAATTGTCGCCGGAAAATACAAAGGGACCAAGTTCACCTGCACGCTGGCCGGCACCAAGCCCGACGGCAAAACCGGCATATCGATGGACGGCCAATGCCGGGTCGGCGTGTTCACGCAGGAAATGAATGCCAAGATCATGTTTTCGCCGCAGGGCTATTCGGGCGCGTTTCTCGATGGCGCCAAGGGCAAAGGGCTTGATATTGTTTCAGGAAATGTCGCCGGCGACCGCGTCACCATGGCGCTCAACCGCAACAAGCTGAACGGCGCGATGCTGGCGCGAATGGAATCATCTGACCTGATGCATGTCTCCATCTCGGTGCGGGTCAACAAGGATATGGTGCGCGTGATTGGGATGAGCCTCTCCCGGGTCGACCAGGGCACGACGGGTTCGGTCAAGAAGTAGGCCGCGTACGCGTTATCTTTCGAGACGGAAAAGACCAGTCCGGTCAATCTCTACGGCTCTGTCCCTGATCGTTTTGCCATCCAGAATCTGATCCGGCGCAATCTCCGCCAGCGGCACCAGTACGAAGGCCCGCTCGGCAATGCGCGGATGCGGCACGGTCAGGCCCTCTTCGCGAATAGTCCGCTCGCCAAAAAACAGAATATCAATGTCAATGCTGCGCGGACCCCAACGCTCTGTGCGCACGCGCTTCAACACCTTCTCTGTTTCAAGACACAGTGAGAGAAAGCCTTGCGGCGACAACGAAGTTTCGACCTCAGCGCAGGCGTTGATGAAATCCGGTTGATCTGTCTTGCCCCAGGGCGGCGTGCGCCAGAAGGACGAGACTTGAGTGACTTTGCAGGCGGGATTGGCGTCGATGGTCTTCAGCGCCTCCCGCATGCTGGCGACCGGATCGCCGAGATTGCCGCCAAGGCCGATCAGGACGCGCTCAATGCGGCGGGTCAATGACGGTGACCTCGACATAGTCAAGCACGCCAGCCACCGGCGCATTCGGTTTGCGCACGGTGATCTCGGCTTTGGCAATCTGCGGAAAGGTCTGGCGCAAGGCGGCGGCGACTTCCATCGCGAGGGATTCAATCAGATAGCGCCGCTCGCCTGTGATGATTTTGGCAATCACCTGAAACGCCTTGCCATAATCGACCGTGTCCCCGATCTCGTCTTCCTTCAGCGCCGTGCCGCCGTCCACCGTGAGCACCGCATCGACATAAAAGCGCTGGCCGAGCACTTCCTCCTCGCGCAGTACGCCGTGGCGCGCGAAAAAGGCGCAGTTTTGCATCCGGATTATGTAGCGCACTGTGTCAGCCTCTCGACGGACGTCCCGCCAAACTCTTTTTCATCGCTAGCATAGCATCCGCCATTAAAAGCGCATCCCTGTTGATTGCGACATTGTGGACACGAAACAAGGCGGCGCCGGAAAGACGCAGGATTGCCGACGTCGCGGCGGTCGCCACATCCCGGTCCCCCGCGTCATAGCCGGTCACGCCGCCGATAAAGCGCTTGCGCGATGTTCCGGCGAGTAGTGGCAGGCCAAGATTGGCAAGTTCGCGGAAGCGGGCCATCAGTTCGAGGTTTTCTTCCGTGGTTTCCTTGGCAAAACCAAAGCCCGGATCAAGCACAATGCTGCTGTCGGCAATCCCCTGCGCCGCTGCAATCTTCAGCGACTGACGCAGAAACAAGTACTGATCTTCAATCACATCCGGCAGCTTTTCCCGACCCCGGCCGGTGTGCATGATGATGACACCACTGCCGGTCTCCGCCACGGCTTTTGCCATGCCCGCCTCGCCCTGCAAGCCGGTGACGTCGTTGATGATGTGCGCACCCTCAAGGACCGCCAGTCGCGCGGTTTCAGCGCGATAGGTGTCAACTGAAATCAATGCGCCCGTCTCCGAGCGCAGCGCCTCGATGATCGGCAAAACGCGCGCCTGTTCGGTTGAGGCGTCGACGGGTTCAGCTCCGGGACGCGTGGATTCGCCGCCGACATCGATAATCTGCGCGCCATGTTCGCACATCGCCTTGGCGTGGGCGATGGCTTCGTCGGCGACATTGAAGCGTCCGCCATCTGAAAAGGAGTCCGGGGTCACGTTGAGGACGCCCACCAGTACAGAGGCTGCGCCCAACTGGACGCTTTGCCCATGCCCGACCCGCCAGACCGTCACCATTGCAATTCCCTCAATATTTGCCGCTTTTCGCCGCCAGTATCAGGTGCGTCAACCGCAATTTGCCATAATTTGAATTCACCCTATTCTAAGAGGTGGTTTGGACTACCATTTGTGAGGCGGTTGATGAACGTTTCTGTGGCATGTTTGTCCGGCGCTGCCGCGCTTGCTGCCGTCGTTTGCGTGCCCGCAAGTGCGGCTGAAATCTCCAAGAAATACAATTACTTCGCCGTTTACGGCAAGACCGCCGAAGATCTGGACCGCGAGATCGCCAAGCGGGGACCGAAACTGATGCTGACCGGCACCCGGCATCCGGGCGCGACGAGCATGGAGTTTGACATCAAGACCAAATTCATGAGCGACGGCAAATATTGCCGGCTTGCCAACGCCTATGTGTCACTGGATTTGAAGCTGACGCTGCCCAGTTGGAAAAACCGCAAGACCGCCGATACTGATATGGCCATCATGTGGGACACGCTGTCCTCCGATATCAAGCGTCACGAAGAGCGCCACGCGATCATTGCCCGCAATTACGCCCTTGAACTTGAACGCCGGCTGGAAAGCCTGCCCCGTCAGAAGAACTGCAAGCTGGTACAAGTGAGTGCGGAAAAGGCCGCCGATGGCCTGCTCGCCGCGCACGCAAAGGCGCAGGCCGATTTCGACAAGGTGGAAGCGATCAATTTTGAGGCGAGACTGGCCCGGCTCCTGGAATACCGGATTGGGCAGAGGCCGAAAAACTAGCCTTCCGCCACTGCCGCCCTCTCCTGCCTGCCCAGAACCCGCGTGGTCATCCATGCCGCAACCAAAAGCGCGATGGCGGAGATCAGCGCCATTGTGTGAAATCCGCTCATGAACGTATCGCGCGCGGCTTCGACCATGGCGGCGCTTTCAGTTCCCGGCAAACTCTTCGCCGCCTCCAGCGCCCCGCCCAGCGTCATGCGGGCGGCTTCTGATGCCTCGGGCGTGAGCCCAGGCGCGACTTTGTCTGCCATGAAGCTGCGGTAGATCGCTGTGCCCAGACTTCCCATCAGCGCCACACCCAGCGCCCCGCCAAGCTCAGCGCCGGTTTCCGAGACTGCCGAGGCGACACCAGCCTTTTCAGGCGGCGCAGAGCCGACAATGAGGCCGGTTGTCATGGTAATGACCGGCGTGAAGCCGACCGACATAATGATGTTGGCAAGGATAATCAGGGCGAAACTGTCAGTGGCGGCCAGAAGCGCAAGGCCAGCCGCCGACACGACGAGACCTGCGGCGATCAATGAGGTCACGCTCATCCGCTCCATCAGAGCGGGCGTGAGGAACGACATCGCGGTGAATGCCAGCGCGCTGGGCACCGACCACAGCCCCGCCATCAAAGGCGACAAGCCCGCCACCATCTGCAGATATTGCGCCATGAAAATGAATGTGCCGAACATGAAGAAAATGCCGATGAAATTGACAGCGATGGCAACGCGGAACTTCGTCAGCTCAAACAGTTTCGGGTCGATGAACGGCTGTTCAAGCCTGTATTGCCGGCGCACGAAAGTGATCAGCAGCCCAACGCCCGTCGCCGCGATCAGCACAGGTAGGAGGGCAAAGCCGCTCTCGGCAAACTGCTTCAGCCCGTAAATGATTGACAGGATGGAGATCAGCGACAGGAAGACGCTCGGGAAATCGATGCGGCCCGGATTGGGATCCTTGTGCTCAGGCAGAAGGAACGGCGCGACGGCGAGGAGCAACACCATGACCGGCACATTGGCGAGGAAGACCGAGCCCCAGGAGAAGTACTGGATCAGCACCCCGCCGACGAGCGGACCTATGATTGCCCCTGCCGAATAACTCGCAACCCACATGGAAATGGCGAACGCCTGCTCTTTCTCGTCGCGGAACATGTTGGTGATGAGCGACAGCGTAGAGGGCGCGATGGTGGCGCCCGCAATGCCGAGCAGCGCCCGCGCCGCGATCAGCGTCGCCGGCGTGTTGGCGAACGCGGCGATCAGCGAGGTGATGCCAAAAACCGCCGCCCCTGCCATCAACAGCTTGCGCCGCCCAATCCGGTCGCCGAGCGAGCCCATCGCGACGAGGAAGCCTGCGACCATGAAGCCGTAGACGTCGATAATCCAGAGCAACTCGGAGGCGGACGGCTTGATGTCGGCGATGAGCGTCGGCACGGCGAGATTGAGAACCGTCAAGTCCATCGAATACAGCATGCAGGGCAGCGCGATGACCGCGAGGCCGATCCATTCCTTGCGGGTGGCTTTTGGCGCGATGATGGCTTCGGTGGCGGACATGGCAGGGCTCCGGCGGGCCGGAACCCGATATTGGATGAAACCAAACTTCGCATGTAACGCCGCTTGGGCTCAAGTTGTTGCAGACCCGGCTGCTGACAAAGTCTGGCAGGAGCCGCCGGTCGTCCCTACTTCTCCGCCAGCGCCTTCATGCTCGCCAGCCCTTTCTCAAAATCTGGCCCGACCATTTTCTCCATATTGAAAAATATATGCATCACCCGCTGCATCAGATTGAGCGGGCCGTACATGGCCCAGCGGACATTGGTGCCGCCGTCCTGCGGCGTTAGGTCGAAATCGGTAATGTTGTGCGCTTTGAACGGCTTGATGAAATCAAGCTTCAGCGACACCCGCTGCCCCGGCTTGGCCTCGGTGATCTCCATCCGCCCCTGCCCGGTCTTCTTGCCGAGCCATTCGTAAATTGTGCCCACGCCGGATGCCGCACCGCTGTAGGTGCGCTTCAAATCCGCGTCGATATTTTCCCAAGGCGACCAGCCAGTCCATTGCTTGAAGTCATTGATGATGCCGAAGACCTTTTCCGGCGGAGCCTTGATCATGGTCGAGCGCTCCAGCCGGAATGTGTTTGGCCTCGTCGCAGCGTAAATCAGCAGCGCCAGAACTGCCAGAATGAGGAGATAAAGAATTGTTTTGAGGATTTCCATGACAGCCTCCAAGACTTGGGAATTCCAATGCGATGCTACGCCATGAGTGGATATTCCTCAAGCGCGTTCAGCGCTCACTGCGTCTTGTTGCGCTCAATCACATCCATAGAACCTGTCTGTTCGTCCACATCAAACTCGCCTGTTTTGAGCGGCCCTGCCCGCTCATAGGTGGCGATGAAGTTGCCGCTTTCCGTCACTGTTGATTTGACGAGCTTCATCGTCCCCGGCATCGCGCCGGAGCCGAACAGCCGCTTGCCGGAGCCGAGCACGACGGGGAAAATGAAGAGATTATATTCATCAATCAAATCATGTTCGATCAGCGTCTGCAGCAGGCCCGGGCTGCCATGCACCTGAAGCTCGCCGTCATACCTCGCCTTGAGCCCTGCAACATCGCGCACAACATCGGCGACATGGGTTGAATTGTTCCAGTCAAAACTCGTCCGGCTGCGCGAGGCGACGTGTTTGGGCAGACCGTTGAGCTTTACCGCGACAGGATCGTTCGGGTCCGTCACCTTTGGCCAGGAAGCGGCGAATATGTCGTAGGTGCCGCGGCCGAGCAGAAAGGCGCTGGCGCGCGGGAAAATCTCCATGATCGCCGCGCCCATGCCCTCATCCGCATGCGGCACCAGCCAGCCGCCATGTTTGAAGCCGCCGCTCACATCCTCGTCCGGCCCGCCCGGCGCCTGCATGACGCCGTCAATGCTGATAAAGGCCGCAATGGTGAGCTTGCCCATGATTCTATTCCCTTTTTTGGTCTCAGCCTTCGCGCGCCATGCGCTCGCGGCGTTTCAGTTCGGCTGCGCTCGGGCTGGCAAGTTCGAATGTGCCGATGGGAACCGCGCCCGCTGGCTCATAGGTTGCCATGAGAACGCCGGTCGTCGATACATCGCTGCTGACGAGCTTCAAACCGTTCGACGGCGTTCCTTGTCCAAACAGCCGTTTGCCCTTGCCCAGAATGACCGGGAAGGTCATGACGAACAGTCTGTCAATCAGCCCGGCGGACAGAAGCGGCGGATAGAGCGTCGAACTGCCCTGAATGAGCAGTGTCGGCCCCTCGCTCGCCTTGAGCTTCTTCACATCATCAATGCTGCCCAGCCGGTGACTGTTCTGCCATTCAAGCGCGTCATTGCCGCGCGTCAGCACATATTTCGCCGCCTTGCCGAACGCCTGGCCGACCGGATCATCGTCCTGCACATAGGGCCAGTGCGCCGCGAAAATCTCATAGGTCTTGCGGCCGAGCAGAAGGTCGTAAGATTCGCTGAAAATGCCGCCCATCGCCGCGCCCATCTTGTCGTCCCAGTAGGTCGCCGACCATCCGCCCAGCTCAAACCCTCCCGTCGGATCCTCAGGCGGGCCGCCCGGCGCCTGCATGACGCCGTCCAGCGACTGGAACACGCCTCCAGTGATCTTGCGCATTCTTCGTCTCCTTTATCGCTTACGGACGCGCTTCAACATGCCGGGCGAAACTGTTCAGGATCGCCTGCCAGCCCTGCCGCTGCTGCTCCTCGGGATTTTGCGTTTCGGCGTCGAATGTGGAGCGCACGGTGACTCCGTCCGCGCCGGGAATGAATTCGACCGCGCCATTGCGGTCGCCGAACGCATATTCGATCAGCTTGTGCGGGACGATCTTGGTGTAGGTGCCGGCAAAGTCGAAGCCAAAGCTGCCGTCCTTGGCCTCCATGCGCGACGAAAACGCGCCGCCCTCGTGCAGATCGACCGTGGATTTCGTCGTATGCCAGTCCTCGGACGGAGAATTCCACGCAATGATATCGTCCGGCGTCACATAGGCATCCCAGACCTTGCCTACGGGGGCTCTGACAAGGGTTTCAACTGTGATCTTCATGGTTGGTCTCCTTTCGTGTGTCAGCGGCCGAGCAGCGCGGCGAGTTTGTCGAAATTCTGCTGGTTGGCGGCTTCAATGAAGCCGGGCATGTCTTTGTTTTCACCCATGTTTTTCGAGTCCATTGTCCAGACAAGCTCGGTCTGCGCCCCGCGCGGGATGAAATCCATGGTCAGCGTGAACACATGCATCGGCCCCTTGTGCAGGAACGAGATGCGGTTTGGACGGTCGATCTCGATGAACTCGGAATCATTTTCAAACGCGCTGCCGTCCGGGGCGTGCATCGTGTGACGCCAAACACCGCCGGGGCGGAAGTCGAAAGCCTCAACGGTGTTGGTAAAGCCTTGCGGGCCCCACCAGATTTTCAAGGCTTCTTCATTGGCGAAAGCATCGAACAATCGCTCCGCGCTGTGGTCAAACAGCCGGGAGCTGACCACTTTGTAGGGGACCATAACCGCATCGCCGCTCATTTCGCGCTCCCTTCAAAACGCCGCCTCACTTCTGCGCGCCCATCTGTTCTTCGAAGCTCTTCACCTTGGTCACCCCATTCAAGAACGGCATGACGGCGGCTTCAAGCTCTGGCGCGAAGAAAATGTCGTAATGCGTCCGGTTCGGGATGATGGCGAGCCGGTTCTGCGACATCGTCTCGCGCATCCAACCCGCATCCTGCAGCCCGCCGCCGAGCAGCTGGTAGAATTTTATCTCATGCTCTGGCCGGTACATGTCGGCGTCGGCATAGACCAGCATGACCGGCATTTTCAGCTTCGGCACATCGGCGGACCAGTCATAGTCGCTGCGCATCCAGCTGCCCATCTGGTCGAGGAGCTTCGGATATTCGTCCGGATTGGGCGCGACGGCGGCGTAAGTCGTATACATCGGCGTCTGCTTCACTGTGTCGAACATTGCAGCGCCGACCATGGCCTGCTGCTTGCGCATGTCGGCGTAAAACCCGTCGCTGGCATAGCCGGCCGAGACCAGAGTGAGCCTGCGCACCATGTCCGGATGCTGCACCGCGAGCCGAAACGCCACGCCGCCGCCAAACGAATAGCCGAGGACATCCACTTGCGTGAAATTCAGCTGTTTCAACAGCGCCGCCATATCGTCGCCAATGTCAGTCAGGCTGATATCGCGGCTGCCAAGCGCGGTGCGCCCATGGCCGTGCAGATCAACAGCGATCACCTGGCGGCTCGCGGCAAGCTGCGGCAGCACCGGGCCGAACATGTTGATCGAGCCCAGCCCGCCATGCAGGACCAGCAGCGGCTCTCCCGCGCCAGTGATTTCGTAGTAATATTTCAGGCCGTTGACCTCGGCATAGCCGGTTTTCTTTTCCTCGGCGGCCAGCGCTGAAACCGGCAGCGCGGCGGCGGCGAAAATGGCAAGCGAAGTCTTCAAGAATGTGCGTTTCAACATGATCGTCTCCTTTTCCTGACAACGGATTCAAACTCCAAATGCCGCTAAATGGTTGCCGCCACCGCCTCCAATTGCGCTGGCGCATGTGCCCCAACCATCATGGAAGCCCATCTTTTCATGCGCGGTCTTGTCGTCAACAGTCCAATGCCGCGCAGTCGCCGTGTAGCGCGTCTTCCCGCCCTCGTCCTCGAAGGTCAGGATCGCGGTGAAAAAGGGCTTCTTCGACGGCACCCAGGCGCTGACATATGCATCGGTCCAGACCAGCTTTCTGATTTGGAATGACTTCGAGATAAACGCCATTGGTCGGATAGTCCTGCCCCTCCGGCGAGCGCATGGTGACAATCTGCGTGCCGCCAGCGCGCACGTCGAGTTTCGCATACGGCGTGGTCCAGGGCGCGGGCGCAAACCATTTGACGATATGCTCTTCCTCGGTCCAGCAGCGGTAGACCTTCTCGCGCGGCGCATTGAGCAGCCGGGTCAAAACAAGCTCATGTTCGGCGCTGTTCTCAGTCATTTTTCGTCTCCTCTTGCTGCAAAGTGTTCAGATAGTCCTCAAGCCGGTCGAAACTGCCTTCCCAATAGCGGCGGTATTCCTCCAGCCACCCGGTCGCCTGCTTCATCGGTTCGGCGTTGAGCCTGCACGGCCGCCACTGCGCGTCCCTGCCCCGCAGGATCAACCCCGCCCTTTCAAGCACTTTCAAGTGCTTGGAGACCGCCGGCAGGCTCATCTTGAACGGTGCCGCCAGATCATTGACCGACGCCTCGCCCTTCGACAGCCGCGCGAGGATCGCCCGTCTGGTCGGGTCGGCGAGCGCGGAGAATGTCACGCTCAGTGGATCGGTTGACACCGCGTAGAACCGTTCGGTTAATTAACTCAATGGTTAAATAAAGCGCAATTTCGGGAGATGTCAAGCAGGTAAATGTGCAACAGCAAGAGTTTCGGTCGCAATCGTCAATGAAGGGAACAAGTTGCGCCGCGACGTCTAAACGCCCAGCGGCCCTGCGAGCGCGGCGAATGCATTCACCCCGGCGTGCGCGGCAGCCGAATATTTCCAAGTCCCGAACCTCAGCCGGATCAGCGAGAAAACAACCGCCATGGGTACCACGGCGATAACTTTGAATATCCCAAAAACCAGATAATGCGAGAAGCTGAAGACGAGAATGGACCAGAGAACAATCTGCCACCGGGGAAGAGCTTCCAGTTCCTTGAACAAAACCCCACGATCAACAAATTCTTCCGAGACCGGAACAATCAACGCAACAAGGATGATTTCGCAGATGAAGAAAGCGGTCTTAACCGAATCCTGAATGACCACAGCAGCGTCCGCAGCGCCGTCCAGCTTCGGCAGGAATGTCCGGATCAAGTAGTCGTGCAGCGGATTGCTGATCACAAAAGCCAGAAGAGCGCCCAAAAAGAAAAACAAGGCAAGCAGAGTGTGTTTTGCGGGCTGGTCAAACAGATTTCGCAGATTGGGACGCCCAGCTATGGCTGCGAAACCCATGCAAGCCAACGGGAACACCGCAGCGATCACCGCCAGGAAAATGACATCGGCGATTGTGGAGCCGGAGTTGAAATAGGCCAGGCTCAGACCCGTGCCCGATCCCACCAAAAAGTTGGTAGCAAGGAACGCCAAGGCAACCAGACCCAGCATCATCGCCGTTATCTTGAACCCGGTGCGCAGGTTGGTGATCACGGCAAATGCCTCACCAGTGCTGCTGTTTCGACACACAGACCGTATGCCATGTGGGCGAGAATAGGGTACATAACGGACCTCGACAAAACGCGCAGAAGCGTCAGCGCCAATCCGAACTGCAAGGCGAATGCCATGCCTTGAAACCCGAGATTGAAACCATAGGCCAGCGTAAAGGTGAGCAGACTGCCAGCAGATATCGCCCAAATATCCGCAGGTCCGGCCTCCCTGAAGATAAGCTCTCGATAGATCAGGTTTTCAGCCAGAGGGGCCAGAAGCGCAGTTTGAAGCAGAAATGCCGCCGCATGAGCTGGTGCGCTTCCAAACACCAATTGACTTGGCGCGAGTTTGTTCACCGGCGCGTGAGCGGCGGCGATACCCAGAAGCATTTGCAGATCAGCGCTGAAATATACGGCCGTTCCTGCCCCGATGGCGAAGCTTAGCAGAACCAAACTCGGGTTGAGCCCAGTCACGGGCACTATCGGCCGCCTTACCCACAGAACGAAGGTCACAAATGCGAGTTGCAGTGTCAGAAACGATAAAGTCTGAAGCGCGACAGGTTCAGCGCCGGAAACCAGAGAATACACTTCGCTGATTGCGTAACTAAACAAAATGGCAAAGCCAGCCAGGCCAATTGCCGTGGCGCAAGCGCGCAGAATAAGTGCAAAAGGTGAATGTGCCGTGGCGGCCAACTTGTTTTCCCCGTCTGAGCGAAGTTACACCTCGGGTCCTCGGGCGCAACCGATACTATATCGATGAAGCAGAAGTATTTTTGCCGCTCAATAGCCGCGCCCATACTCTTGAATGAAAGCCAGCTCTTCCGGCGTCGATTCCCTGCCGAGGAAGGAGTTTCGATGCGGAAACCTGCCGAATTTGCGGATAATATCCCGGTGTTTGGTGGCGAAGTCGAGAAAGGACCGGTGCATGCCGCGCATGTTCTCCGGCCCGTTCACCGCCATATCCGCCGCCATGAAAACGGATAGATCCTGCGAGGCCACGTCCTCATGATGTTGAAAAGGCAGGGAAAGCAGGTCCCGCTCAATCGGGAAGAAGTGCTCCGCGCCATCGGCAAGCAGCGTGGACGCAATCCCGCGCGCCTTGGCGTCGAAGGCGAACTGCATGCCGGAATCGCGGAAAATATTGCGGGGAAACTGGTCAAACAGAACAACAAGCCCAACCCCCTCCTCCCTCGTCAGGCTGCTCATATCCCAGTCTCTCCCGGCGGCCTCATGAATGAAAGGCTCGTAAGTCTCACGGATGTGCTGGTCGGTTTCATCAGAGCGGCGGAACCAGAGTTCGCCGGTATTGGGCAGATAATCGCCGGGCGATTTCAGCTCGCCAAACCAGTAGCGGTGGATGGATTGCAGTTTGGGTTCAGTCATTTGAATTCTCCTGCGGCGGAACCTCAGTTTGCCATGGACGCAAGCCGCCCTGCAAAGAACGCCCGCTCGCCTGCATTCCCGGACAGCGAAACGGCCGCTTGATAAGCTGTGCGCGCCTCCGCAATCCTCCCCAGCCTGCGCAGGAAATCCGCTCGCGCGGCATGAAAGGGCTGGTATGCCGCCAAACTATTCTGCAGCTCCAGTAAGGCATCAAGCCCGGCCTGCGGATTCCCCGGAAAAGACAGCGCCACAGCGCGGTTGAGCAGAAACACCGGGTTTGGCGACAGCGCGTGCAGCCGCTCGTAGATAAGAACGATCTCGGCCCAGCGCGTGCCTTCATGGCTGGCGGCCTCGGCATGCACCGCGCTGATTGCCGCCTGCAACTGGTAGATGCCGGGGCGTCCGCGCTCCAGTGCTGTCTCCAGAAGCGCAATTCCCTCCCCGATCTTCGCCTTGTCCCAGAGCCTGCGGTCGTGAAACTCCAGCGGCACAAAGGCGCCATCTTTTGCAAGCCGCGCGGCGCGGCGGGAGTGATTGAGCAGCATCAAGGCGGCCAGCCCCTCGATCTCCGGCTCGCCGGGACGCAGGAGCATCAGGAGCCGCGTCAGGCGGATGGCCTCCTCGCACAGATCGGCGCGCAGCAATTGCTGGCCTGAAGTCGCCGCATAACCCTCATTGAAGACGAGATAGATGACCGCCAGCACCGAGTTCAGCCGCTCGTCCCACGCCTCCGGCTCCGGCACTTCGTATGGAATGCCCGCTTTGTCGATCTTGTGCCGTGCCCGCACCAGCCGCTGCGCCATCGCGTCTTCCTTGTCGACAAAGGCGCGGGCAATTTCGCTGGTTGTGAGGCCGCACAGCGTGCGCAAAGTCAGCGCCACGCGGGTCTTCTGGTCCAGCGCAGGGTGACAGCAGGTAAAGATGAGCCGCAGACGCTCGTCGGGAATGGCGGGCGTGTCCTCGGCTGCAGCATCCTGATCGAGCGTGATCATATAGCCATATTCCAGCGCCTTCTTGTCAAAATTCTTCATCCGCCTGATCCGGTCAATCGCCTTGCGCCGCGCGGTTTGTAACAGCCAGGCGGAAGGCGAGGATGGCGGGCCGCTGCGGCCCCAGTGAATGAAGGCCGATTCCAGCGCATCCTGCAGGCAGTCCTCCGCCAGCTGAAAATCGTGCAGGTCCCTGATGAGAACCGCCAGCAACCGGCCAGAATGCTCTCGCGCGGCAAGCTCCACAGCCTGCCGCGCGGAGAATTCTTGTGGCGCGCCCGCCAAGGGCTCACCCATATTGCATGACCGGGCGCACCTCGACGCTGCCCCATGCCGCGGTCGGGATCATCGCGGCATATTTGATTGCCTCGTCGAGATTGGCGCAGTCGAACAAATAGAAGCCGCCCAGTTGCTCCTTGGTCTCGGCGAAAGGGCCGTCCATGGTCTCGGTCTTGCCATTGCGCACGCGAACCGTGGTCGCTGTTGTCGAGGGCTGCAGCCCCTCGCCCGCCAGCATCACCTTGTCGCGCTTATAGGCCTCAGTGGCAACGTTGTATGCGCCCATCATCGCGCCAAAGCCGGGGCTGCCATATTGCGGGTTAGCGGCATCGGATGAATAGATAAGAGCCATATATTTCATGATGTTCTCCTGTTTTTTAGAAGTGGCAAAAGGGTCAGTCCCTTGGCTGACATGGAATAGACGATCCGCGACCGGACGGATCGACATTTTCGCGGAGGTTATTGCATCAGGGTGCGGAAAAACAAACTGCCAGCTGCGATCAACACCGAGATGTTGGTCATCGTGCCGCCGGCGATGCGGGCGAAAGTATTGCCCTTGTCATGGCGAATACCCATGACATGGGTGATGCGGCCGACGAGGAGGAATGACCCCGCCGCATGCAGCCATGCGCCACCCGATCCAAGCAACTCAGCCAGGGCCATCAAGATGAGCGCCATCGGCACGTTTTCGACGAAATTGCCATGACGCCGAATACGCTCGGCCAGCGCAACGTTGCCGCCATCCATGATCGATATTCCGGTCTTGGCGCGCAGCATGGTGACATAGATGGAAAGCCCTAACATCATCAGGGCGAGCGGAATTGCGTAAAGCGCGGTGATTGCAGGCGTCATAATGTTTCCCTCCGTTGCTGAGAGGGCGACATGCCCGCTCGAAGGGATAACGAACGGCGAGATTGCAAATCGACAGGGCTAAAAAAGATCGCCCATCTTGCAGCACGCCGCCTGCGCGGCACGAATACTCATCGTGACTTGCCAATGGGGACTGCAGCATCAATGATGTTTTTCCAAGGCGAGTGCGCCTGCCAGGGCCTTCCCACAATCCGAGAAAGGCATAAATCATGTCCAAGACAATTCTCATCACCGGCACCTCCACCGGTCTTGGCATCAGCATTGCCGTGCAGGCTGCCAAGGCGGGTCACACCGTCTTTGCCACCATGCGCAACCTCGACAAGCGCGCGGCGCTGGATGCGGCGGCTGGGGAGGTTGGCGTTTCACTGAATATATTGCAGCTGGACGTACAGGACACTGCGTCAATCACAGCCGCAGTCGATCATGTCATCGCGGCGCAGGGGCGGATTGATGTATTGATCAACAATGCCGGCGCGGGTTTCGTGCGCACGACCGAACAGGCGGCGGAGAAAGACATCGAGTGGGTGATGGATGTCAATTTCATGGGCGTCGTCCGCTGCGTCAAAGCCGTGATCCCGCACATGCGCAAGGCCCGGGCTGGCCATGTCATCACCATTTCCTCGGTCGGCGGACTGGTCGGTCAGCCATTCAACGAGATCTACTGCGCGGCAAAATTTGCCGTTGAAGGTTACACCGAGTCGCTCGCCACCTATGTGACGCCGAACTTCGGCATTAATTTTACCGTGGTGGAGCCGGGCGGGATAAGCTCCGAGTTCGCGGCCAACGTCATGAAACAGGTTACGGCGACGGGCGGCCTCCTGGAAGATGAGTATCTGCCGATTTTGCAAAAATACATAGGCGGTTCAGCAAACCGGCAGGCGGGTTCTGACATCTACCAAACCTCAAATGAGGTCGCTGCAGTTGTTATGAAATGCCTTGACGCCAAAGATCCCCCGATCCGCACGCGGACCTCCAAATGGGGCGAAAGTTTCGTTGAACTGAAAACCAGCCTCGATCCGGACGGGAAAAAGCAGCAGGCCAGAGTTATTGCAGAGTTTTTGAGCTGATGCCGAATTCGAAGCTGCTGCCGCGACCGCGCGGTAGTTGCCGCTAAATCTCGAAACCCCGGTCTTCGCCTACGCCCAGCTTCTTTTGCAAATTCGTGGATGAGGTCGTGTATTGAAACACGATGCGCTCGCCTGGATTACAGATACGTTTGGCGGCCTGGGTCATCAAGGCGGCCTCGTGGAAGCCGGAGAGGATGAGCTTGAGTTTGCCGGGATAAGTGTTGATATCGCCAATGGCGAAAATGCCGGGCTCGGAGGTCTCGAATTTCTCCGTGTCCACCGGGATGAGGTTCTCATGCAGATTGAGGCCCCAGTCGGCAATCGGCCCAAGCTTCATCGTTAGACCAAAGAATGGCAGCATCCTATTGGCAGAAATGGATTTTTCGCCATCTGCGCTCTTGATCTTCACGGCGGACAGCTGACCATTTTCGCCTTCAAGCCCGGTCACCTGACCTGTCTCAAACTTCATCTTGCCCGCTTCCACCAGCGCGAACATCTTCTTCACGCTGTCCGGCGCAGCCTTGAACTCTGGGCGGCGGTGCATAAGAGTGACGCTTTTGGCCACGGGCTGCAAGTTCAGCGTCCAGTCCAGCGCGGAATCTCCGCCGCCGACGATCAAAACGTCCTGACCCTTGAACTCCTCCATGCGGCGCACAGCGTAGAAAACGCTCTTGCCTTCATAGGCTTCAATGCCAGGCACTGGCGGACGCTTGGGCTGGAACGATCCGCCGCCGGCCGCGATCACCACGACCTTCGAACGAAACACCTCGCCCTCGTCCGTCACAGTGCGGAACGTGCCGTCAGGAAGCTTGGATAACTCGTTGATCATGCGGTTGAAATGGAATTGGGGATGGAAAGGCCGTATCTGCTCCATGAGCCTGTCGGTGAGCCCCTGACCCGAAATCTCCGGCCAAGCCGGAATGTCGTAGATCGGCTTTTCCGGATAGAGCTCCGCGCATTGGCCGCCGGGGCGGTCGAGTATGTCGATGAGGTGGCATTTGAGATCATAGAGACCAAGCTCGAATACGGCGAACAGGCCGACGGGTCCTGCGCCGATGATGACAATGTCGGTTTCGATCTCAGTGCTCATGATTCCGGTTCCAAGTGATGGAAAGATGCTGATTTAGGAAAGATGTGCGTTCAAGCCCATTGCGGCGGCGGCGGAAAGCAAAGCGATTGCGCCAAAGTAAAAAAAGCCGGAATTTTTCCCCAAATCTCAGGCCTGCCGCTCCGGAACGGTCACAACGAGACCGTTCAGCTCATCGCGCACCTTGATCTGGCAGGAAAGCCGTGAGCTAGGCCGCACATCATAGGCAAAGTCGAGCATGTCTTCTTCCATGACCTGCGGCTTGCCGGTGATGGCGGTCCAAGCGTCATCGACATAGACGTGGCAGGTCGCGCAGGCGCACGCGCCGCCGCACTCGGCCTCAATCCCCGGCACCGCATTCTTGATCGCGGCTTCCATTACCGTCGAGCCATTCACAGCCTCAACTTCAAAACGCTCGCCATTATGGGCGATAAAGGTCAGTTTGGTCATGATTTTCCCAAGAATTCCGCGCGGAGATAACGGCTTGTGGGATTAAGTCAACGTGAAAACAGATATTTCACAGCACATCCGCAGGAGCGGGCGCGCCCCCGGACGAAGTGAAGAAACAAGTTTACCGGGTCAGCGAGGCTATGAAATCGCAGGCATCGATGATGCAGCGCTCCATTTGTATGAGGAGCGCCCGGTTGAACGGATCGAGTTCCATTTTGGCTGCAACATCCGCCAGAGCAAAGGCCCCTACACCGCGGCCCGTGCCCTTCAAGGCATGAGCCAGTTGCTTGCGTTCAAGCCCGTTTGCGTTGGAAAGTGTCTGGCGCGCGGCGGCAAGCTGTTTGGCGAACATGCCAAGCACTTCGGTTTCCAACGCCCGGTCGCCCATCGTCTGTTTGGACAAGAACGCAAGGTCAAGCGGGCGATGTTTGGCGAGTTGTACGCTTTCGCCGGCATGGGAATAATGGTCCGCGACGCGGTGCGGGATGGCCATGAGATACTCCAACGCGGCCTGACAATCGCTGGACGTTAAGAAAACAAGGCTTACGTTCCGTTAACGGCAGCAGAAAAAGGCAGCCGTCACACAGCGAAACTGCGCTCCTGCTAATCCACAGAAATTAACCTTCTATTTAAACTTTTAGGCATTTCCCAAATTTGCTGTTTGCATTCAAAGCCTCAGCCGATACGATGCGTGATGGGATGGAGGGCGGTTTTTCGGGCATGGAGCCCGCAAAGCCTGCCTTGATTTGAGTGAGAGTGGCTTCGTTATGGCGCGTAAAACAGCTCCCGAAAAGATCGATGCCGAGGTCGATGAAGCGCTTGAACGCGCGCTCGATGTAAATCTTGAAGAAGCCGATCTGTCTTTGGACGATCTGGAAACGCAGATTTCCAGGGCTACAAATGAACTCCACGCGGAGCACAAGAGCGCAGAGGCCAATGGGCTCAAGGCTGGCAATGGTTCAAATGGCGCGTCCAAGAAAGTGCAAAAGCCCGCCCCTGACCTTATCGATACCCTGCCAAAGCCCCGGTCTGGCAAACCTGATAGCCAGCCTGCCATCCCTGCCCAGCAGCCCGCCGCTGCGCCATTTCGTCCGGCCAATGATGACAGCGCCCGTGAGCATGCCCGCTCGCTGCGCAATCTCAACCGCCGCCTTCCGCGCACAATCTACTGGCTGACCGGCCTGCTGAGCATTGCCTGGATCGCAGGCGGAATTTCGCTCGTCTACTCTTATTATGGTTCAGGCCTGTCGAGCCTTGCCAATCTGCAGCGCTTTGTTGTGACCCCTGCCGGCGCAACAGCAATTGTCGCCGTGCTCTTGCCCGTCGCCATGTTCTGGGCATTCGCCATCATGGTGCGCCGTTCGCAGGAACTGCGTATCGCCGCGCAAGCCATGGCCGAGGCCGCCTTCCGTCTGGTTGAGCCAGAGTCACTTGGTCAAGAGCGGGTGATGACTGTCGGCCAGGCCGTGCGCCGCGAAGTCGCAGCGATGAGCGAAGGCATTGAGCGCACGCTCGCCCGGGCCGCTGAGCTGGAAACTTTGGTGCACGGCGAAGTCACGGAAATCGAGCGCGCCTACACCGACAATGAAGTGCGCATCCGCTCGCTCGTGGATGAACTCGGCCATGAACGCGAATCGATCATCTCTCACGCCGACCGCGTTCGCGCCTCAATCTCGAGTGCGCATGACCAGTTGCGCGAAGAACTTTCTGCCGCTAGCGACCTCATCCATTCCAATGTGATGAACACGTCAGCCCAACTGACACAGTCAATCAACCAGTCCGGCGACACACTGGTCAACCGCATCAATGAAAGCGGCGGGCTTATTCATTCGGCAATTGACTCGCGTTCCGACGAGATCGCTTCGCAGATCGCTTCGTCCGGCGAGTCATTCGCGTCGCTGATGGATGCACGCATTGCCAAGCTGAACGATCAGACCGACTTCTTGTCTCGGGCTCTCATGAGCACATTTGAAAGCCGCGAGCAGCAGATCGCCGGCTTGTTCAATACGGCGTCAAAGACGTTCTCCGACAATATCGGCGAGCGGACCGACCAGATCGTGCTGCAGCTGAATGGCGTGACGTCCAATTTGAACGAGGTGCTGCATGGCGGCGCCAATGAAGTGCTGTCGCTGGTCAATTCGTCGACAGAAATTCTGACCAACGAAATCAACAGCCGCATCGGCACACTTGAGAACGCCGTGCTGACACGCGGACGCGCGCTCATCAGCGAGTTCGAGACGCGCGCGGCTGCGCTGGATACCGGAACAGAGCGGCTGAATGCTGCACTCGATACGCGCGCCCGGATGATCAATGAAACGCTGCTGGAACGCTCCAAGGACATTTCCCGCACATTTGCGGATGGCCAGGAGAAGAGCCTTGCGCTGCTTGCTGAAACCCGCGTCGGCATCCAAGGCAGCCTCGTTGATCAGACCGAAGAATTGCGTAACGTGCTGGATGAGCGCATCCGCGACATCAGCCGCACCATCACCGACGGCCATCAGTCGACAACAGATCTTCTGCGCGACACCCAATCGGCGCTGAAGAACGGTCTCGGCTCTTTTGCCGGAGAACTTGGCACGCTGCTCGATTCCCGCCGCGCTTCATTTGAGGGCTCTCTTGTTTCAGCGCGCGATGCGATTGCTTCGGATTTAGCGCGCACGGAGGAAATGCTCAACAAGGTTGCATCCGGAATCAATAGCAATCTCAGTGGCTTCACCTCTTCGTTTGATTCAGTTTACGAAACGCGCCGCTCGCTGTTTGAGACATCGCTTCTGGCAACCAAGGCGGGGCTTGAGTCAGATCTGGCACGCGCCGACGAAATGCTGCGCGGGGCCGGAACGGATTTGCGCGAGACCATCGGCGGCTTTGCCGACGATCTTGGTTCAGTGATTGAAGAAAAGCGTTCGGCGCTTGAACGCTCGCTCGATGGCGCGCAGGGCCGGCTATTGGCCGACCTGTCAAAGACGGACGCCATGTTTGACGAGGCGACCGGCAATCTTCAGGCCAATGTCGATCGCTTTGTCAGCAAGGTCGATGTGATCCTCGAGAGCCGCCAGGCATCCTTCGAGCAGACATTCGAGACCGCCAAAGCGAGACTTGACGGGGATATGTCCCGCACTGAAGAGATTTTGACCCGGGCGTTCACCGGCCTTCAGTCACAAGTGGATTCCATCACCACCGGCCTCGACGACGTTCTGGAGAGCCGCCGTGAGATGCTGATCAGCGCGCTTGATGATGCGCGGCAGACATTCACTGCTGCCATTGGCGACGACCTCGACCGCATGACGACATCGCGCGTCGAGATTGAAAATGTTCTGCGCAATGAAGTCGAGAAAATCGAGCTCGCCTTTTCCAGCCAGACCGGCGCGATTGAAGAGCGCACGACGACGATGCGCCGCGCGCTGGAGCTCGGCGTTGACGCCGTGCGCAAGGTGCTTGAGCAGAGCGCTGGGACAGTTGCCGGCACGCTGCGCGACAAAGTGCGTGAAGCCGCCGAGGACCTCACCAACGAAGCGGCCCGTGCGTCTGAGCTCCTGGATGCCAAGAGCGCCGCATTCATTGACCGCATCGAAAGCCGCATCAACAACACGTCAACGCGCCTCGACACACGCGCCGAAGACCTCACCGCCATATTGGACGAGTCGGACCGCAAAATCAGCGCGCGCGCCAGCCAGACCGCGCAAGCGCTTTCCGGCCATGCCGACACAATCGTTGCCGGCCTTGAGAATGTTGACATCCGGATCGCCGACCGCACGACCTTGACGACGCAGACCCTGGCCAGCCACGCCGAAGCTGTCGTGTCTGGTCTGGAGAACATCGATATTCGGATTGCGGATCGCACAAATTTGACCACCCAGGCCCTTTCCAACCATGCAGATGCGATCATTTCCGGTCTTGAAGATGTCGACATCCGCCTTGGCCGCCGCGCGCTGGAGGCATCGGAATCCTTCACCGGCCACACAGACGGCATTGTCGCAGCGCTGGACGAAGCCGATCAGCGCATCATTGCGCGCGTTCATCAAGTATCGGCAGAGCTTGACGCCCGCGCCGGCGAAGTCGAGCGCCGCCTCGCTTCAACAGTCTCCTCTTCCGCCGGCAGCCTGAACGCGCTCAATGAGCGGCTTGCCGAACAAGTTGACAGCGCTGCCGAGGCTTTTGAGCAAAAGGCATCGAACCTCGCCACTCTGCTCGACGACCGCACCCGCGAAATCTCCCGTATCCTGGAAGAGACAGCAATGCCGATTGCGGACCGCATGGCCGAAAGCGGCATGACTGCGGCAACGCAACTCGAGGAAGCGACGAAAGCCGCAACCGAGCGCCTGCGCCGCGAAAACGCAGCCCTCGTTCAGGCACTCGCCTCGCGCACGTCCGAAACGCTGGCTGCGATGGAATCGGCCCGCACCGAGCTTGAGACCGGCGTGGCGGACCTCATCGACCGCTTGTCGTCGTCCAATATGAGCCTCGGCCAGCTGATTGACCTTGCCAACACCAATCTTGGCGGCGTTGACGCGCGCTTGCTTGAAACCTCAAACGCTCTTGCCGCCAATTCCACGACGCTCGCCGAGAATGCGGAAAAGGCGACCGGCGCGCTTTCGACGACCAACCGAATCCTGGAGACCAATGTCCATCGTCTTTCCGACATTTCCAACAACACGCTGAAGGAAGTCGCCTCCATCGCCAGCCGGTTTGACGAGCACGGTCGTGTGCTGGCGTCCGCTTCGGATCTGCTCAACGCAGCACAGGCAAGCCTGTCGACCACGCTTGAAGACCGCCAGTCCTCGCTTGAGAACCTGGCCATCGGTCTCGTCAAGAAGTCGGAAGAAGTCGAAAGGACTCTGCGCTCGTTTGAAACTCTTGTCTCGAATGCCTTCGAGCATGTCGAGGCACGCTCGGCGGACTCGTCCGAGAAGATCCGCTCGACCGTGTCAGAGGTCATCGATCAGGCGACCGGCCGCTTTGCCGATGCGACCGAGGAAATGCGCAAGACCGCGTCCTCCATCCGCGCCGAGCTTGAGGCAACGCGCAATGAACTGAAGCGCGGTGTGATGGAGCTGCCGGAAGAGACACGTGAGTCTACGTCAAAGATGCGCCGGGCCGTGTCCGAACAGATCAATGCCCTGAAGGAACTGTCCGACATCGTGACCAAGACCGGACGCAGCTATGACGCAGCGCCCGCGCCATCCGAGGCTCGCAGCACTGTATCGCTGCCGCTGCCGCCGACCCTGCGCCCACAGCCAATGCCGGTGCAGGCTCCATCGGTCGAAGCGCCTGCTTTGCGCGGAACGCTGGAGCCCGCTGCTGCGCCTATGCCTGCAGCCCGTCCAGCAGCGCCTGCACCGACCGCAGCCCCTGCCCGCGAACCTGCAATGCGTCAGACCGGCTGGGTTTCAGACCTTCTGCGCCGGGCGTCCACTGAGGAAGCCCCTCAAGAGCCGCGTCCGGCACTGCACGTGGTTGAATCGCTCAACTCCCTCTCGGTCGATATCGCCCGCGCCATTGATCATAATGCGTCGGTTGAGCTGTGGGACCGCTATCGCCGCGGCGAGCGCAATGTGTTCACACGCCGCCTCTACACGATCAAGGGCCAGCAGACTTTTGACGAAATCCGACGCAAGTATCAGACGGACGGCGACTTCCGCACGGCAGTTGACCGCTATGTCGCGGACTTTGAAAAGCTGCTGCAGGATGTCTCCAAGAACGATCGGGACTCGATCATGACGCAGACTTATCTGACCTCGGACACTGGCAAGGTCTACACCATGCTGGCGCATGCGAGTGGCCGGATCAAATAGGACCAGGGCCGGATTGGACACCGGCCCTCAAGCACCTTCGAAACCGAATTGAAATCAGAGGCTTTTGCCCGCCCAAGTGACAAGCTCGCCGGCGACCTCGGCAAACGCCCGATCCAGCGCCGACACCAACGCGTCCGGCCCGGTTCCGGCATTGACCGAGGCCGTGAACACTTTCGATCCACGCACGACGCCGGTGCGGTCATTGAGGAGCTTGGCTGCTATCTCGATCTGCGCCACGCCGTCCTGGATGCCGAAGGCGCGGATGTCTGTGATCACCTGGTAGTCAATCGCCAGCCCCTCGCCTGGACGGCCAACGCCGCCGAAGCGGCCGGAGCGCTCGAACGCTTCGATCAGCCGGGCCTGCACGATCTTCGGCAAGCGGTCGCCCCATTGCGCGCCGGCAAGATACTGGATCTGCCCAGCGCCTTCACGCACGACAATGTTCTCGCTGTCGAGCGCTTTAAGCGCTTGCGGCTCGGTGACGAGCACCTGCACCTTGGCCTTGCGCGGACCAGCGGAAACCTTCTCCGGCGCGGTCAGGTCATAGGTATTGAGTTTATCCGCGCCGCCGATAGACGAGCAGCCGGCAAGTCCGGCCAAAAGCGCCGTGGAGAGCACCCTCCCCACCCCTTCAAAGCCCTTTGACCAGTACGACTGCGAATCCAAATGTCTAACCTTCTTGGCGCTTCAGCTTAACGGCGGCGCGGCGCGGCTTGTCAACGCCGGTTGCGTCCGTCCGAGCGCGGCACACTGTCTGTTCCACCGAAAATGAGCCGCTCAGGATTTCGTTCCAGATTAGAGATAGCCGATTCAATACGCGAGATCGAACGGCGGCTTTCTTGAACCGCACCCTGGATATCGCTGAGGCCGCGGTTGGAGAATTTCGCAAGGCCGTCGGTGATTTCACCAAGCCGGGAGTTCAACGTGTCAGCAACCTTGCGGAACGACGCCAAAGTTGACCGCGCGTCAGCGACAAGCCCTTCGCCCGCTCCGCCGCCATCGCCGAGCAGCCCGTCAACCTTGGCCAAGACCCCGTCAAGGCGCACGCTGGTCTGATTGAGGCGGCCTGTCAGCTCTTTGACATTGCTGACGATTTTCTCGATATCGCCATCTTTTTCACGGAACTTTCCGGTGAACTTGGAAACATCGTCAATTGCCGTGCGCGCTGTTTTGCTCGCGGCGTCGATATTGTCGATTGTGGACTTGATTTTCGCTGCATCAGCAGCGCTCACCAGCTTGTCGACGCCTTCAATGGTCTTTGATGCGGTCGTGCTGAACTCGCCGAACTTCTTCACACCATCCTGAACGCCCGCGACCAGTTTCTCGATTTCGCCGGATGATTTGGCAAGATCGCCGGAAATCTTGTCAGCATTGGCAAGAACGGAGTCGATTTTCTTTTTGTCTACGCTTCGCAGCAAATCCTCTGCGGAAGCCAGCGTCGTGTCGAGCCGCGCCGAAACCCCCTTCAGCGTGGTTGAAAGCTCCCCCACATTGACCAGAAACTCGTCAATGTTCTGCGAATTCTTCGACAGCGCCTCGGTGAAGCCCCGCACGTTGGCAATGCTTTGGGTCAGTGGCTGCTGGTTATCATTGACGAATTGTTCGAGTGAAATCAGCACTTTGTCGGCGCGCGTCGCTATTTGCTGCGCCTTGTCGATGAGGTTGTTGACTGCGCCCGGATCAGCCTCGATCCGCGCGACTTCGCCAGTCTCCTCCGCCGTCTGCAACAAGCTCTGCTGCTTGAGATCGCCGCCCTTGAGTTCAATATAGGCTTGGCCGGTCAGTCCCTGAAAGCCGAGTGTCGCCACTGTCTTGGGCGTGATCGGCGTGGTGCGGTCTACCTGCGTGACAACGATGACAACCGAAGGATTTTCCGGGTCAATCAGCATCCGGCGCACATCGCCCACGCGAATACCGTTGAACAATACCTGACTGCCAACAGTAAGCCCCGTGACAGAGCCCGGAATGCGCACTTCCAGCGGCACCATGTTCTGCGAATCGCCGCCGCGCGCAATCCAATACACGAAGCCGAACGAGGCAAGGAGCACCGTGATCGTCACAATTCCGACAAGGATATAATTTGCCCGGGTTTCCACTATGCCATCTCTTTACGGGGGATCATGCGGGCGCGCTGGCCGCGAAAATAGGATTTCACCCAAGGCTCTTCTGACTGAAGCATCTCACTGATTGGCCCTTCTATCAGAACTTTCTTGTTTCCGAGGACTGCAATCCGGTCACACACAGAAAACAAACTGTCGAGATCGTGTGTCACCATATAGACGGTCAGCCCCAGCGTATCGCGCAGATTCACGATCAGTTCGTCAAAATTTGCGGCACCAATAGGGTCAAGACCGGAAGTTGGCTCATCCAGGAACACGATATCCGGGTCAAGCGCCAGCGCCCGCGCCAAGGCCGCGCGCTTGACCATGCCGCCGGAGAGTTCGGAGGGAAGCTGTGCGGCGCTCTCTTGCTGAAGGCCGACCAGCGAGATCTTAAAGCGCGCGAGCTCGCTCATCAGACGCGGCGACAGGTCAAGGTATTCACGCATCGGCACCATGATATTCTCAAGCACCGTTAGCGAGGAGAACAGGGCGCCATGCTGAAACAGAACTCCCATACGCATGTCGATGCCTATCCTCTCCTCCTCGCTGATTTTCGCCAAATCCTTGCCAAACACCTTGATTGTCCCTGATTGGCGCTTGTTGAGGCCGAGTATGGTGCGCAACAGCACCGATTTGCCGGAACCCGACGCGCCGACAAAGCCAAGGATTTCACCCTGGTGCACATCAAGTGACAATCCGTCCAGCACCTTGGTTTCGCCGAAGGCTACACTGACATTGCGCACTTCAATGATGACCTCATGCGCGGAGGAGCGCGGTGCCGGTTTAACTGTCTTGCGCGCCATCCAGATCCTCAAAAATCAATCGCAGCGTAAAACATGGCAAACAGCCCGTCCACGACGATGACAACAAAGATGGCTTTGACCACCGAGGCAGTGACGCGCCGTCCGAGCGATTCCGCACTGCCCTTGACTTTCATACCCTCCGCAGATGCGACAATCCCGATGATCAGCGCCATGAAGGGCGCCTTGATCATGCCGGCAAAATAGGTGGTCAAGTCCACCACATCATGCAGCCGGGCAATAAAGGCACTGATGGAAATGCCAGAATAGCTCTGCGCAACAAGCGCGGCTCCGGCAAGCGCCGCGACATTTGAAACAATGGTCAGAAGTGGCAGGGCAATGACCAGCGCCACCAAGCGCGGAAACACGAGAACCCCGATCGGATTAAGCCCTATGACTGTGAGCGCGTCGATCTCTTCACGCATCTTCATTGAGCCTATTTCAGCCGTGATGGCACTGCCAGAGCGGCCCGCCACCATGATTGCGGTCAAGAGCACGGCAATTTCGCGCAGCACGAGGACACCAACCAGATCGACAACGAATATCTCCGCGCCAAAATATCGCAGCTGAAATGCGCCCTGCTGCGCAATGATGGCGCCAATAATGAATGACATCAAAATGATGACCGGCAGCGCGCCCACAGCCATCCGGTCCAGTTGATGCACGATCGCGGCAAAGGAAACCCCATGACTGCGCCCGAGTTTCATCTGCCCGCCGCGCACGGTCGCGCCCAGAATGTGCATGGACAAAAGAAAGTCATCGCGGAAGTCAATTGACGTCTTGCCAATCAGCGCGAAGACGGAGGCAAAGCGCGACCGGTCTGACCCGAGCGAATTGGCCTTTGCGGCGCGAGGGATCTCGGCAGCAGCCTCGAGCAAAACCCGGTGGCTTTCGCGCACGTTCTCAAAAACCACCTTGCCATTCGCCCCGCCGACGGCGCGCGCCAAGCGCTCAATCAGCCAGGCTCCAGCGGTGTCCATCTCAGTGAGTCCAGACAGATCGACGGTTAAATTGCCTTTCGCGCTTTTCTCATGCTCGCGCATCGCACGGTCCACATGCGCAACTGTCTGGGTGATCCAAGGCCCGGACAACACGAACCTGATCCGCCCTTCCCCGCGCTCTGCCTGAACCAGCGGCATATCGGACGCAGTTTCTGCGCCGGATTTCGGCTCAACCATGGACATGCCGACTGTCATAGTCTTCCCTCCCGCGCCTGTCACTTGTACTTGGCCTACTATTCACGATTCGGAACACCCTTGATGTCTCTCAAAATCCACGCCGCCGCAGAAACGTTCCCGATTGCTGGAGCTTTTACGATTTCCCGAGGCTCAAAGACCGAGGCAAGGGTGGTTGTTGTCCGAATTTCAGATGGAGCGGTGACGGGCATGGGTGAATGTGTGCCGTATACGCGGTATGACGAGAGTGTCGAAAGTGTTCTGGAAGAGATCAAGGGCGTGGCGAAAAATCTTACCGCCGATCTTGACCGCCAAGCACTCGCGCAGTTGGTGAAACCCGGGGCTGCGCGCAATGCCCTTGACTGCGCAATGTGGGATTTTGAGTCGAAACGCACAGGAAAACCGGTCGCCGAAATGCTCGGCGCAAAGCCGTCCAAACCGCTCACCACAGCCTACACGCTGTCGCTTGGGACTGCCGAGGAGATGGGCAACGCCGCGAAAGCTTCCGCTCATCGTGCGCTCCTGAAGATCAAAGTCGGCGGGCAAGGCGACATTGAGCGTTTGCGCGCTGTTGCCGCAAATGCGCCGAACTCGAAAATCATCCTTGATGCCAATGAAGGCTGGACGGTCGAGAACCTCGCTCGGAACATGGCCGCGGCGGCGGAATTGGGCGTTGCGCTCATTGAGCAGCCGCTGCCCGCAGGTAACGATCAGATTCTGTCCAAGATCCCACATCCCGTGCCGATTTGCGCGGATGAAAGCGCCCACACAAGCGAAGGTCTGGCCGCACTGCGCGACCGCTATGACGCGGTGAACATCAAGCTCGACAAGACGGGCGGACTGACTGAAGCGCTGAAGATGCGCGACGAGGCGGGCGCGCTTGGTTTTCAAATCATGATTGGCTGCATGGTGGGTTCATCGCTTGCCATGGCCCCTGCCGTGCTTTTGGGTCAAACAGCCGATTTTGTTGATCTCGATGGTCCGCTTTTATTGGCGCGTGATCGAGTTCCGGCGCTGAAATACGAAGATTTGCTTGTCTATCCGCCGGAGCCGGAACTTTGGGGTTGAGCGGTCTCCGCGGCGTGCAGCCGGGCGAACCAATAGCCCAGAGCAATGCCACCCAGCGCAACAAACGCCATCACGGAAAAGCCGTTGCCGCCCGTCAAGTCGTATAATGGCCCTGACAGGAACATGACCGCGCTCATGATCAAACCGTGGACGAAAACGGTAAGTCCCTGGGCGCCGCCTGCTTGCGATTCCGGGATGGCTTCGGCGAGATAAGCCTGCTGCGCAAGATAGGTGGCTCCGAAAGTGCAGCCATGCAGCAACTGCGCCGCAAAAAAACCCCAAAATCCCCAATCGGCTGCGCCGATGACCGGAAACAGCGTCCAGCGCACAACGGCAAGGCCGCCGGCAATGAGCAGCACCAACTCCGGACGAACCGCGCCAAAGACCCTTCGGTAGAGCCGAAACAGCACGATCTCTGCAAGCACCGGCACTGCCCAGAGGAATCCCACCAACTGGGCGGAAATGCCGGATTCCTTCCAGTAAATCGAGCCGAAACTGTAGAGATAGCCGTGACTGCCCTGAATGAGCCCAGTTGCGAGTAGAAACATCAAAACAGCTGGCCGGCGCAGCGATTGGGAAGCTGATGGCAATACGCCCGCATCCGACAAGCGCCGCCTGCGCCCGAGGCGCGGCATGCCGATGGCCGCGATCAGGATGGACACAAAGCCCAGGACCAATAGTGGCGGAACAGCTGCCGATCCAAATCGCTGCACGGCAAAACCGCTGAACACATTCACCGCCAGGAACATGACCGATCCCCAGATGCGGACGGAGGCATAGTCAAGACCAAAGCGGCGCACCCCAGACAACGCGATGGAATCCGCCAATGGCACTTGCGGTGACCAAGC
The DNA here is from genome assembly GCA_963792485.1 of uncultured Alphaproteobacteria bacterium. Lineage (GTDB taxonomy): Bacteria > Pseudomonadota > Alphaproteobacteria > Rhizobiales > Rhizobiaceae > JANOYJ01. The sequence continues at coordinate 68,163 of CAWBWL010000009.1, read as the reverse complement.
AGCGGAGATCAGGCAAACGAGTATCAGCATGCCGTAGAAATGGAGGGGAACGAACAGGAAGAGGGACAGCGCCAGCGCAGCAGCGGCAATCGCAATCATCACATATGCCCGTTCGGGCGACCGGTCCGCATAGAAGGTCACTGGCGGCGTTGCGAGAATGCGCACAAGAACAGGCGCTGAAAGGAGCGTGGAAATCTCGACAGACGTATATCCGGCGTCCTTCAGCCAGACAGGAAAGAACGCAAGGTGAACCGCATTTGGCACAAAGAGTGTAGAGAATAGGAGTGACAGGCGCGCCCGGAATCCATCCGGCTCGTGTTCGAGGGAACTTCCAACAGTGGATGACATGGCAATCCGGCGTACTTGGACACGAGGCGATTATGTTTGCGGGGAATCAAAAGATCGATCTCGCTCACTATCACGCCGCAACGGTGCCGGAAACCACGGCACCATCGCCCCGGTGTTCAATCTCGACGATTGCTTCTTCAAACAGGTCCACGCACCTGTCCCAAGTGAATCCGGCCAGACAGCGGTCCGGGTCAACTCGTCCCATTGCGAGCGCCGCAAGCGCCGCCTCGCGCAAGTCCTCGCTGAGTACGCCCGCGCCTGTCGCGCCGATCACGTCCAGTGGTCCGGGGACGGGAAATGCGGCGACCGGGACTCCGGAGGCAATTGCCTCCAGCAGCACGAGACCAAACGTATCGGTGCGGCTTGGAAAAACGAAGACGTCGGCGGCCGCATAAGCTTCGGCAAGTGCCGTTCCTGTCTTCTGGCCGATGAATACAGCCGCCGGATAACACGCCTTCAGGCGCGCAAGATCGGGCCCGTCGCCGACCAGAAGCTTGGTCCCGGGAAGATCCAGGCATAGAAAGGCTTCAAGGTTCTTCTCAGGCGCAACGCGTCCAATTGAGGCAAATACCGGCCGCTGAAGCGCAAAATCGACGGCGGGACGAGGATAGAAAAGTGTCCTATCCACACCTCGGGTCCAGACCTTGGTGTTGACGATGCCCCGCTGCCGGAGCGCCTCCTGAATAGATCCAGTCGGGACGAGGCACGCCTGCGCCCGGTTGTGAAACCAACGCAGATAGCCGTAGCTGAAGCGAAGCGGAATCGGCAGCCGCTCGCGCACATACTCCGGGAATCGTGTGTGGAAGCTGGTTGTGAACGGCCAGTTTCGGGCCACGCATGCGCGCCGCGCCCAGAATCCGAGCGGCCCTTCAGTGGCAATGTGAACAAAAGCGGGTTGAAGGCCGGCAAGCCGCTCTGACAGCTGGCGGCCGCTCGCCAGCGCCAGCCTGATCTCTGGATAGGTGGGACATGGAATCGACCGGTAGTCCTGCGGCGAGATGATTGTAACCTTGTAGCCGCGCCCACTCATGCCCTCGATGACTTTACCAAGCGTGCGCACGACTCCGTTGACTTGCGGATGCCACGCATCCGACACGATCACCAGATGCCCGCTCAAGCGGCCTCCGCCTGCTTGGCGCGCGCACCTTTGGGATAGAACAAGGGGGCGGCGTGCCGGATGAGGTGCTGCCAGGATATCAACTCGAAAGTTCCGTCCTCCCGCTCGCCGATCGCCGTACAGCTTTCCACCCAGTCGCCAGTGTTGATATAGGTGATGCCATTGTCCTCGGTGATCACCGCATGATGAATGTGGCCGCAAATCACCCCGTCAGCGCCGCTCTTTCGGGCTTCGTCGGCAATCACTCTTTGAAACGCCCAGATGAACTTGACAGCTTCCTTGACGCGCACCTTTGCCCAGGATGAGAAAGACCAGTATGGAAGGCGAAGCAAATTGCGCGCGCGGTTCATCAGCGCGTTGATCATCATCGCCAGATCATAGGCCCAGTCGCCGAGATAGGCGATCTTGCGATAATTGTGCACCACAACGTCGAACTGGTCGCCGTGAATGACAAGGAACCGGCGGCCATCGGCTGTTTCATGCAGGTCGCGGTCCATCACCTCGATCCCGCCGAAGTGCATGCCCTGGAACTCTCGCAGGAACTCATCATGATTGCCGGCAAGATAGATCACGCGCGAGCCTTTGCGCGCCTTACGCAAGAGTTTCTGCACGACATCATTGTGCTCTTGCGGCCAATGCCAGCTGCGGCGCAGGCGCCAGCCGTCGACGATATCACCAACAAGATAAATCTTGTCGGCATCGTGAAACTTCAGAAAATCAAGCAGCAGACCGGCCTGCGATGCCTTGGACCCCAAATGCACGTCGGATATGAACAGTGTTCTGAACCGCTTTGGCGCTTCTTCCGGCATTTGCCGCCCTGCCTTGTGTTTGGGCGGGTAAGAACAAATTCGTGCAACAGCTTCGTGACAACTGGCGCGGCTCCCGGGCCAGGACAAATCACGCATATGTCCTTAAAGCTTGTGCAATGGCGCGGCTTGCATGCAATGTCGGCGAAGCTTGGCCCGGCGTCAGTTCTTAACGGACTCCGACATGAACGGAGATGCACATGAACGGAAACCAAGGTCCATCGCAGACCGACCTCAATGAGCAGGCGCTCTTCTACCACCGGCATCCACGGCCCGGAAAACTTGAAATCCAGGCAATCAAGCCGCTTGGCAACCAGCGGGATCTCGCGCTGGCCTATTCGCCCGGCGTTGCCGCGCCCTGTCTTGCCATCCGGGACAACCCGGAAGACGCGGCGCTTTACACAGGGCGGGCCAATCTGGTCGCGGTCATTTCGAATGGAACAGCCGTGCTTGGCCTCGGCAATATCGGCCCCCTCGCGTCAAAACCCGTGATGGAGGGCAAGGCGGTGCTCTTCAAGAAATTCGCGGGCATTGATGTGTTTGACATTGAGATCGATGCGCCGGAAGTCGAGCGCATGGTGTCCGTCATCTCGGCGCTCGAACCGACCTTTGGCGGCATCAATCTTGAAGACATCAAAGCGCCGGAGTGTTTTGAAGTCGAAGAGCAGCTGCGCGCCCGGATGAACATTCCGGTGTTTCATGATGACCAGCATGGCACCGCGATTATTGTTGCCGCCGCGATTCTGAACGGGCTGGAACTTGCCGGCAAGCACATCGCAAACGCCAAAATCGTGACCTCTGGCGCGGGAGCCGCCGCCCTCGCCTGTCTCAACCTGCTTGTCGGGCTTGGCGCGAAACGCGAAAACATCTTCGTCACCGACCTTGAAGGCGTGGTTTACGAAGGACGCACGGTGCTGATGGACCGCTGGAAGGCAGTCTACGCGCAGCACACGCCGGCCCGGAGCCTTGCGGAGGTGATTGGCAGCGCGGATGTGTTTCTGGGCCTGTCTGCGGCGGGCGTTCTGAAGCCGGAACTGCTCAAATCCATGGCTGCGAAGCCGATGATCATGGCGCTCGCCAATCCGGTCCCAGAAATCATGCCGGACCTTGCGCGCCAGGAACGCCCGGACGCGATGATCTGCACCGGCAGGTCCGATTTCCCCAATCAAGTCAATAATGTGCTGTGTTTTCCTTACATTTTCCGCGGCGCGCTGGATGCAGGCGCCTCGACGATAAACGAGGAAATGAAGCTCGCCGCCGTGCGCGCAATAGCGGCGCTTGCGCGCGAAGAGCCCTCGGATATTGCCGCGCGCGCCTATTCCGGCGAGACGGCGACATTCGGACCGGATTACCTGATCCCCTCACCCTTTGATCAGCGTCTTATCCTGCGCATTGCGCCAGCCGTCGCCAAGGCCGCCGCTGACACAGGCGTGGCCGCAAGGCCGATTAAGGACATGGATGCCTATCATGACCGCTTGAATCGTTTTGTGTTCCGTTCCGGCCTCATCATGAAGCCGCTGTTCTCGTCGGCAAAGCTTGCAACACATAACCGGGTCATCTTTCCCGAGGGCGAAGACGAGCGCGTGCTGCGCGCGGCGCAAGTCGTTTTGGAGGAAGGAATTGCAAGGCCGATCCTTGTCGGACGTCCAGGGGTTGTCGAAGCGCGTCTGCAACGATATGGCCTTCGCATCCGTCCAGAGGCCGATTTTGAGCTCATCAATCCCGAGAACGATCCGCGTTTCCGCGACTATGTGGACGAACTGGTGCATGTGACCGGGCGAATAGGCACCACACCCGAAGCGGCGCGCACGCTGGTGCGCACCAACAACACCATTATCGGCTGTCTCGCGCTGCGCCGCGGCGATGCCGACGCGATGATCTGCGGCGTCGAGGGCCGCTTCGAGCGGCATTTGCGCAATGTCAGCCAGATTATCGGAAAGCGGGAAGGCATTCGCGATCTGTCAGCGTTGACGCTGCTGATATCCAATGAAGGCGCAACTTTCTTTACCGACACGCACGTCGCGCTCAACCCGACACCGGAAGAAATCACCGAAATGACCATTCTGGCGGCGGATGAGATCAGAAGGTTTGGCATTGAGCCCGTCGCCGCACTCCTCTCGCATTCGGATTTTGGCTCACGCGATTCCGAAAGCGCGCAGAAAATGCGCCGCGCAAGCGAAATTCTCGCAATCTTGGCACCAAAACTCGCCACTGACGGGGAAATGCATGGCGACACGGCGTTGCTGCCAGATCTGCGGCAGCGCATTTTCCCGCATTCGAGGTTAAAGGGAGCGGCAAATCTGCTTGTGTTCCCGAATCTTGATGCCGCCAACATTGCTCTGAGTCTGGTTCGGACCATGACCGACGGCTTGCAAGTCGGGCCGATATTATTGGGTACCGAAAAGACGGCCCACATACTGACGCCGTCGGTGACGTCGCGTGGTGTGGTCAACATGACAGCCCTTGCGGTCGTCGAGGCGGAAGGCCGGGCGTTGCAGCAAGAGCGCACTCCCAGGTGAAATGCGCACCTCTCGAAGTTTCGCGTCGCGCAAGCAATCGGAACGTGTTAAGCAATCGTTAAGGGGTGTCCGGTCGGCTTGGTTACCATATTCCCAACTGCATGTTTACAATCCGGAACTTCGGAGGGCATGGGAGTTGCGAAAAGGTGGGGAGGCATGAATGATGCGCCTCGTTTCGCGAGTGGGAGTTAGGGTTGTGCGTCCGAAAATCTGGTCCATCTTGTCGCTGGCGCTCTCCTGCGCCGCAGCCTTGGCGTTGACCGCTGAATCCGTGATGGCGCGTCCGGCAGTCTGCTCGTCGCTTGAACGGCAATTGGCCAATGCAGGAAGTGGTGGCGGCAGCAATTTCGGGCGCTATGCGCGTGCTGCTGCAGCACAAGGCGAGCAAATCCAGGTCGCACGGTCGCAGGCGCGCCGCGCTGGCTGCGGCGGCGGATTGTTTGCAATTTTTGGGGTTGAGGACGCGCAGCCGCGCAGCTGCGGCAGGATCATGAATACGATCCGGCGCATGGAAGCCAACCGTGCGGCGCTCTTGCGAAAGCGCGACAGTCTCTCCGGCGGCGGCGGTTCGCGCAGGGCAATCCTGGCCTCACTTGCGGCCAACGGCTGCAATGGCTCGAAAATCATAAACGTCAAGGCAAGCCGCAACCTGCCTGCCCCAATCGAAAATGACCGTGAAGTCCGCACGAGCCTGTTTGACCGCGTGATCAATGAAGAACCTGTTCGCAAGACACGCCGGGAAGAGCCCAAGGAAAAGAAAAGCATCCAGAAGGTGAAGGCCGACGACAACCGTGGCAGCGCGGAGCGCGACAACAACAGCGTGTATGTGCCGGGCGGAACTGTACGCACATTGTGTGTCAGAACTTGCGACGGATTTTACTTCCCCGTTTCATTTTCGACAACAAAGGACCGATTCTCCAAGGACGCAGCGACATGTCAGTCCTTGTGTCCAGGGGCGGAGACTAAACTCTATTACCACTCCATCCCGGACGAAGAGCCAGAGCAAATGGTGGATTTGACTGGCGCAACATACATGTCGACGCCAACGGCGTTCCAGTATCGCGTCAACGGCGCACGATCAACACAGGGCTGCAGCTGTCAAGCGGCGCCGGATGAAACTCTGTCAAAGCCGGTGAACGCAGAAAGTGACGAGCCTGTCGTCGACAAGAAGGGCAAGCGGGCCAAGCAGTGGATCGCGCTGCCGCAGGAACGCCCGGACCGCTTTATGGATCCCGAGACCCTCGCGAATCTGCGCGGCGGGCTGACGACTGAAACACTTGGCGGTCTTTTGGGAACACCGGACGGCACGGCTGCAACAGCGAGCCTTGAGCCCGGCCGGATCAGGGTCGTCGGGCCAGAGTACCTTCCCTCCCGAACAGGGGCATCAGCTCTGCGAGTTCCGGCCCCGACGAACGTCCAGTAAGGGCAATCCGCAGCGGCATGAACAGCTGGCGGCCTTTGCGGCCTGAAGCTGCCTTGAGGCTGTCTGTCCAAACCTTCCAAGTTTGAGAATCGAATGTGCCTTCCGGCAGCGCCTCGAATGCGCTGCGCGCAAAATCAATGTCCTCGGCGGGCAAAGCTTCAGCTTTGTCCGGGCCATGCGTAACGATATGCCACCAGACACCCGCGTCAGAGAATTTCTCCAGATTGCCACGAACCGCATTCCAGAATGGTTCAGCCTTTCCCCCTGAAATTCCAACCGATAGCAGCCGCTCTTTCACAGCCGCAAAGTCCAGATGATGAATCAGTTTGCGATTGAGACCGCCAAGTTCAGCCGGATCAAACTTGGCGGCGGATTTTGACACGTGCGCAAGGTCAAAGACTGCGCCAAGCTCCGCCATTGAAGATTTGGGCTCGACATTGTCGGATGTGCCGGTCAGCACCGCGAGCGAGGCGACGGCCATAGGCTCAAACCCCTCTTGCGCCAACGTCCCGATTGATAGCGCGCCCGTGCGCTTGGACAGTCCCTCGCCCGAAATGGTGGTCAACAAATTGTGATGACCGAAAGCCGGTGGTTCGGCGCCAAGCGCCCGAAACAGCGCTATCTGCGCGCCCGTGTTGGTGACATGGTCTTCGCCGCGAATGACATGGGTGATGCCCATCTCGATATCATCAACCACGGAAGGCATGGTGTACAGCCAAGTTCCATCCTCCCGGATGAGTACCGGATCCGAGAGAGACGACAAGTCAACCGTCTGCGGCCCGCGCACCATATCGTCCCAATGGATCTCTGTGCGGCGCGGCCTTTGAGGTTCCGTCTCGAAATTCGGCAGCAAAAATCGCCAATGCGGGCGGCGGCCCTCCGCTTCGAGCTTTGCACGCTCGTCAGCGGTGAGCGCCAAAGACTCGCGCCCATAGATCGGCGGCAGCTTTCGCGCCAATCTCAGTCTGCGGCGGCGCTCGAGTTCATCGGCAGTTTCGAAGCAGGGATACAGGAGCCCGGCGGCTTTCAGCCTGTCTGCCGCCGCTTGATATGTCGGGAAGCGCTCCGACTGGCGATAAAGCGCATCAAAGCGAATGCCAAGCCAAGCCAAATCCCGTTCAATGCCATCGGCATACTCACGCTTCGACCGCTCTACATCCGTATCGTCCAAACGAAGGAAGAATTTGCCTGCGTGCTTTTGGGCGAAAAGCCAGTTTGCAAGCGCTGTGCGGGCGTTGCCGATATGGATGTAGCCGGTCGGAGAAGGGGCAAAACGGGTAATAACGGTCATGGGCTGGAGTTATGCCAAGGCCGATGCGTGCGCAACTAGCTGCGTTGAATTTCCCGCTGATCAAGCCATCCGGCATGGAGCGCCACGGACAGACACAGTTCTGCTGCTTCAGCCGGGCACAGACGCGTGCGCTGATAGCCAATGGCATGTCCGCAGGCTTCGATACAGGAGCGTACCAAGGCGGCGCGGCCTGCGGCGTCCCCAAGCAGTCCGTCAACATCGCCCTGAACTTCGGCGGCCAATTGGTGCGGAAGGGCGGAAAGCTCCACGCCGCGCAAATCGCCATTGCCACGCCGGCGCATGGCCTCTTGCGAGTCAACAAGAACGCGCGAAAACTCCGGCAGCCGCCTCGCGCCGGCCATAAGGGCTGATTTGATCAGAGTGGATGCGAGGGTGCCTGGCGTTAACGTGGCCAGTTTGGTGCTGACTTCATCATTACGCAAAAACGAGATGCCATTTCCCGAAATATCGAGACGGAACCGTTCCGGCGATTCGCGAAAGGCCGCCCGCTGAATGATCCGGCCTGTCAAGAAGGCGAGCGCCGCCACAACATCACCGACTTTGGCAGCAGCGCGGCCATCAATTTTCTGGACGATAAGCTGAAATAGAGACAAGCCAAAGTCAGGCGCACCAAACCCTTGCGGCGCACCTGTCGGCGCGCTCTTTGGAAACCAAGTCCCCTCGCTTCGCAAGCTCTTCTGCAACCTGTCCACCCCTGAAGAATGGCGAACTTACAACCCGGAATAAAAAATCCTGTTAGTTACTCAGAGACAATTTTAACGGAATGCAACCTACTCCCGAATCAGGTGGAAGGAACATAATCCTGAGAGTTGCTTTTGGCGATTGCTGGTGTTTAGCCAAACAATCTCGAGTCGAAACTGAACGGCACGAGCCCTGCTATGGTAATTTGTGAGGCATCCCGGTGCAGCGGATTGATGAGAATGTTGAAGCTTTCCGGCGCAAGCACGCTGCGCACCCGCATTAAGGGGACTTTGCCGTCCGTCAGCCATTGATCTCCGGCGCGCAATGCGGCAGCCGCGTCGGCGTCCGGAACAAATAGATCAAGGCCATCCGGGCAGGAGATTTTTGACATCACGTAATCCGGTGGGATCAGGTCCGGCGGAACGTCCAGATTAACCCGCACCTCAAGCAGCGCCAGGGCGGGATGCTCAGCGGTATAGACAATCGGACGTCCTTTCGAATGCCAGCGGCCTGAACCAAAGAACCCGCCTTTGCCTGACAAATCCGCGTAGATGCGGCGCGAGGCCCGCCACAGGATCAAGCGGCAAACCCGTGGTCAATACGGGTCAGCAGAAGCTCGACCGCCCCTGCCCCGGCCTCGGTGGCAAGCAGGGAGAGCGGCGGCTGGCCGCCGAGCGCGGTCGTGGCGCGCTCCAGCCATATATCGGCTTTATCACGACCAAACGTCTCCCGCGCCTTGGCGGTGACGCGCGCAACGCGCAATATGCGCTCGGAGTTAATTGGGGTCAGTGTGTCCGCGCCGGATTTCAAAGCCGAATCCCATGTCTTGCGGGGAATGATGTTGTGCCGGGTGATTGATTCCATGTTCACATCGCCTTTCCGGTCGAGTTCAAGCGCGATATCCATTTTGAGCCCATCGCGCACCGCATGGTCGATCAATATGCGGTCGCCGAGTGATTGCGAAACGACCATCGCCATGATCAGGCCCGCGGTTAGATCTCGGGCCGCCGGTCCGCCGGTCTTGGCAGCCGGAACCTCGAGAACAAATGCGGCTCCAGCGCTCTCTGAAAATCCGCCTTCTGGTCTTTCAGAAGATGATTTGGCGTTCATGATCCATGTGTCCTGCATTTCGCCGTAAAATTAGGCTATTTCGCCAAATTTGTCAACAGCCAGTATTTACCGGTCCCGGAAACGGTTGGTGATCGGATAGCGGCGGTCGCGGCCGAAATATTTGCGGGTGATTTTCACGCCTGGCGCGGCTTGGCGGCGCTTGTATTCGGCCAGATACAGAAGATGCTCGATCCGCTCGACGGTCGCTTTGTCATGGCCGCGCGCCATGATCTCGTCGCGCGACAGATCCTGTTCGACAAGCCCCTCCAGAATATCGTCGAGAACCGGATATGGCGGCAGCGAATCCTGGTCAGTCTGGTTGGGGCGCAACTCGGCGCTCGGGGCCTTGTCGATGATGTTCTGCGGGATGACTTTACCCGACGGCCCCAGCGCGCCCGGCGGCACATTGTCATTGCGCCAAGCGGCGAGCTTGTAGACCTGCATTTTGTACAGGTCCTTGATCGGGTTGAACCCGCCATTCATGTCGCCATAGAGCGTGCAGTAGCCGACCGACATTTCCGACTTGTTGCCGGTGGTCACCACCATGGACCCGAACTTGTTCGACACCGCCATCAACAGCGTGCCGCGCGTGCGGCTCTGCAGATTTTCTTCGGTGATGCCCTGTTTCGTTCCCTCAAACAGCGGCTCAAGCGAAGAGAGGAACCCTTCGACCGGCTTGAAGATCGGCACAACATCATAACGGCAGCCGAGTGCCTGCGCGCAGGTCTCGGCATCCGTCAGGGAGTCTTTCGAGGTATATTCATACGGCATCATGATGCAGCGCACGCGCTCTTCGCCGAGCGCATCGACGGCAAGCGCCGCGCAAATAGCAGAATCAATGCCGCCGGACAGGCCGAGCACCACATCCTTGAAGCCGCTTTTGTTCACATAATCGCGCAAGCCCAGCATGCAGGCGCGGTAATCCGATTCATCCAAATCCGGAATAACCGACATCGGCCCGCGCTCGCAGTGCCAACCGTCAAAGCCTTCAACTGCTGAATGCTGCACTAATGCCCCGACCTCCTTTTCAATAACGTTGATGCCGAGGACGGTGAGCGCCTCCATTAGACTTTCGAGATCATCGCTCGTGACCTCCGTAGCAGGCAGATACCTGTTCAACTCATCAAGCGAAACATGCCCTCGCTTCATCGAAGCAATGAGTAGTTCTCGCGCTTCTGAATTGGAAAGATCAAGCATAGGCATGTTCGCTGGCAGCCGCCGCAGCATCTCTGCTACCTGCGGACTCTCCACGGCGCGACGGCGCTTCCACGTCGTGACGACGCATGTCTCCTCAAACTGGCTCATCTGGAATGCCAGCGACTTGTCGGCATTGATGCCGAAGCTCGCGCCGTCGAAGATCAGTTCGTCCTGCCCGCCGAACTGGTTGGCGTAAAGCAGCGGCAGACCGCTGGCGATCACCTGGCGGATGGCGACCTGATGGCGCACGTCAATTTTCTGCCGGTAATAGGGCGAGCCGTTCGGCACCAGCAGCATTTCCGCTCCGCTCTCCGCCAGCGTCTCGCAGACATCAAGTTCGCCCCAGATATCCTCGCAGACCGGGATGCCCAAACGGACGCCGCGGAAATTCACCGGCCCGCCCATGGGACCGGGCTGAAAAACGCGCTTTTCGTCAAACTCGCTGTAGTTCGGAAGGTCTTGCTTGTAACGCTCGCCGATCACCTTGCCGCCATCGAGAACCATGACGGCGTTGTGGAGGCCGGTTTTGCGCCGCAGCGGAACGCCGATGATCACCCCCGGGCCGCCATCAGCCGTCTCTGCCGCCAATTCCATCACAGCCTTTTCGCAAGCCATCACAAAAACCGGGCGCAGCACCAGATCTTCGGGCGGGTAGCCGGCGATGAAGAGTTCGGTGAACAGCACGATATCCGCGCCATGCCGCGCCGCCTCAGCCCGCGCCTCGCGCGCCTTGGCAAGATTTCCCTTGATGTCGCCAACGGTCGGATTGAGCTGGGCGACGGCGATGCGCAGTGTGTCAGGTGCCTGGGTCATGGCCATGAGTTAGCAAGCGCGCCAGAGACTGCGCAAGCCATCGTCATGCAAACAATCGATCCCAGACCGCCACACCCCAGACGGCTGCGGCGAGCAGGATTGACAGAAGCACCGCCAGCGAGCCGCAATCCTTGGCGATCTTGATGTCGGCGTGAAACTCGCGCGAAAATGCGTCACAGGCCGCTTCAATCCCAGTGTTCAGCACTTCAACGATCAGGATGAGCAGAACCGAACCGATGAGCATGATGTAGGAGCGCGCATCCGGCGCGAGGAACCATCCCAGCGGCAGCGCGAGCGCCAGCAGCGCCGCTTCCTGCTGAAACGCCTTTTCCGAGCGGATCAGATGCCGCCAGGCGGCCGCTGAGTTGTAAAAAGCCTTGACAATGCGGTCCATGAATCACCCCCGGATACGGCGGATGTTCTACCCTGCGGCCAGCCTGCCCTCAATCGCCCGCAACCATCACATCAGCGCTGGAGCGGATATATTTCGGCAGGCCGTCCGTGATCTCGTAATAATCGCCCTTGTCGGCAACGAAAATATGCTTGCCGGCTCTGAGCGAACTTGGCTGGTCAAACACGCCCGCAAGAATGGAAGTGTAGTCGAGCTTGCGGTGTTTCCAGAATAGCCCTGAACCACACTTGCTGCAAAAGCCGCGCTTGGCGTCGTCCGAAGACTCAAACCAAGTCAAGTGAGCGGTGCCATCAACCTCAAGCGCGTCATCTTGCACATTGGTCGAGGCAAGAAAATGCCCCGTCTGCCGCCGGCACTGTGAGCAGTGGCAATAAACAACATCGCGCAGTTCGCCATGTGTCTTGAACGAAACCGCGCCGCACGCGCATTTTCCGGTACGGGTGTTTGACATTGACAAGTCCTCCTGCGCGAAAATGCCGTATGATTTCGGCGTGCGCAACTCAGATTTCGGCAGATTATTGTCGTTCCGGTTTTGCCTGATGTCGTTTCAACGGCGGATTGGAGAGGCGGGTTGGCGGACAACACTCGAAACGTCTTGGAGATCGAATGACAGACGCACGCGCTTCAGATGATAACGCCGCACCGGCCCGCTCCCGCGCCGGCGGACGCCACGGCAAGCGCGAGCAGATGGCCGGCGCATTCGACCAGCCGCCGTTCCGCCAGCTGAAACGCCCTTTCCCGCCGACGCCGCTGATTTCGGAGGATGAGCTGGAGAGCATCCACCTCGCCTCGCTGCGGGTGATGAAGGAAATTGGACTGGACGTCCTGCATGACGAGGCGCGCGCCATCATGAAGGCGGCGGGCGCGGATGTGCGGGAAGGCTCCGAGCGAGTGCGCTTTGACGCTGACATGGTGCTGGAAACGATCAAGACCGCGCCCAGCGAATTCACGCTGCACGCCCGCAACCCGGCGCATAATGTGATTTTCGGCGGCAATAATGTCATCTTCTCGCAGATGGCGTCGGCCCCGAACTGCACCGACATGGACCGGGGGCGGCGCGGCGGCAACCGGGAGGATTTCCAGAATTTCATCAAACTGGCGCAGGTGCATAACATCATCAACACGACCGGCGGCTATCCGGTCGAGCCGATTGATGTGCACCCGTCCATCCGCCATCTCGAATGCCTGCGCGACATTTCGCTGATGACCGACAAGGGCTTCTGCTGCTATTCGCTCGGCGCGCAGCGCAACACCGACGCCATTGAAATTGCCCGGCTGGCGCGCGGTGTTTCGGAAGAGCAGCTGCTTGACGAGCCGTCCATCTATTCGATCATCAACACAAACTCGCCGCTTAAGCTTGATGTGCCTATGATGGAAGGCATCATCCAGATGTCCTCGCGCGGCCAGATCATCATCGTCACGCCGTTCACGCTATCCGGCGCCATGGCCCCGGTGACCATCGCCGGCGCGCTGGTGCAGCAGAACGCCGAGGCGCTGGCGGGCATTGCCTTCACGCAAATGGTGAGGAAAGGCGCGCCGGTCGGCTATGGCGGCTTCACCTCCAATGTCGACATGAAGAGCGGCGCGCCGGCCTTTGGCACGCCGGAATATATGAAGGCCCAGCATGTCGGCGGCCAGCTCGCGCGGCGCTACGGCCTGCCCTACCGCACCTCCAACACCTGCGCCGCCAACACGGTTGATGCGCAAGCCGCGTACGAAAGCGTGTTCTCGCTCTGGGGCGCAATCATGGGCGGCGGCAATTTCATGCTGCATGGCGCGGGCTGGATGGAGGGCGGCCTGTCCTGCTCTTATGAAAAGATGATCCTCGACATTGACCTTTTACAAATGGTCGCCGAATTCCTGACGCCGCTTGACTTGTCGGATGACGCGCTGGGTTTCAACGCAATTCAGGATGTCGGCCCCGGCGGCCATTTCTTCGGCACGCCACACACGCAGGCAAGATTCAAGAACGCCTTCTATGCGCCAATTCTGTCCGACTGGCGCAATTACGAGACCTGGGCCGAGGCAGGCTCGCCGACCGCCTACCAGAAGGCAAACCGGGTATGGAAAGAGCGGTTGGCGGCGTATGAGAGGCCGGCGATGGATCTGGCGGCGGAAGAGGCGGTGAACGATTTCGTCGACCGGCGCATCCGCGAGGGCGGGGTGAAGACGGATTTTTGAGAGATGACAGCATCTGAGCGCCCCTCTCTGCCTGTCGGCATCTCCCCCGCAAGGGGGGAGATCGCTCACAGCCGCTTTCCCTCTTCCTTCAACAATGTTCCAAGAAAACGCGAAATCCGTGACACAGCCGATCTCCCCCTCGCGGGGGAGATGTCCGACAGGACAGAGAGGGGCGCCTCGCGCCGACGCCGCCAATTGAATCAGCTTACAAGCTCATAGGTCCATCCCCATGAAATCCCACGCAAAAGCAGTAGTCATCGGCGGCGGCGTCGTCGGCTGTTCCGTTCTGTTCCACCTTGCCAAGGCGGGATGGAAAGACGTGATGCTGATCGAGCGCTCGGAGCTTACCTCCGGCTCGTCCTGGCATGCGGCGGGCGGGTTCCACACGCTGAACGGCGATCCGAATGTTGCCAAGCTCCAAGCCTACACCGTCCAGCTCTACCGCGAGATCGAAGAGCTTTCCGGCCAGAATATCGGCCTGCATCTGACTGGCGGCGTCATGATGGCGGACACCAAAGAGCGCATGGATTTCCTGCGCCTCGCCCATGCCAAGGGCCGGTATCTGGGCATGGACACCGAACTCATCACCCCGTCCGAAGCCAAGGCCATGTTCCCGCTGATGGACGAGAGCCACTTCGTCGGCGCCATGTGGGATCCAGTCGAAGGCCATCTTGATCCCTCCGGCACGACGCACGCCTATGCCAAGGCCGCCCAGAAGCTTGGCGCGGAAATCGTCCTGCGCAACCGCGTCATTGAACTCACACAAGAAACAGACGGCACCTGGAATGTCGTCACCGAACAGGGCACGGTCAAGGCCGAGCACGTCGTCAACTGCGGCGGCCTGTGGGCGCGCGAGGTCGGGCGCATGGTCGGGCTGGAGCTGCCGCTCTTGGCCATGGAGCACATGTATCTGCTCACCGAAGACATGCCGGAAGTGATGGAATACAATAAATCGACGGGCCGCGAGCTGATCGGCGTCATCGACTTCAAGGGCGAAATCTACACGCGTCAGGAGCGCAACGGCATGCTGCTCGGCACCTATGAAAAGGCCTGCAAGCCATGGTCGGAGAAGGAAACGCCATGGACTTTCGGCCACGAGCTTCTCCAGCCCGACATTGACCGCATCGCGCCCTCGCTGGAAATCGGCTTCCGCCACTTTCCCGGCATTGAAAAGGCGGGCATCAAGCAGATCATCAACGGCCCCTTCACCTTTTCGCCGGACGGAAATCCGCTGGTCGGGCCGGTGCCGGGCCTCACCAATTTCTGGGTCGCCTGCGCCGTCATGGCCGGGTTCAGCCAGGGCGGAGGCGTCGGGTTGGCGCTGTCGCAATGGATGGTCAATGGCGATCCGGGCGCGGACATCTGGGGAATGGATGTCGCCCGCTACGGCGAATGGGCAACGCTCCGCTACACCAACGCCAAGGTGCGCGAAAACTATTCCCGCCGCTTCTCCATCCGCTTCCCCAACGAAGAGCTCCCCGCCGCCCGCCCGCAGCAGACTACGCCGCTCTATGAGGTGATGCTGCGCGACAACAATGCCGTGATGGGCGACAGCTGGGGCTTGGAGACCCCGCTCTGGTTCGCGCCGAAGGGCACGGAAGCCAAGGACATTGTCTCCTTCCACCGCTCAAATGACTTCGAGCATGTCGGCAATGAGGTCAGGCAAACAAGGGAAAGCGTCGGCGTCACGGAAACTTCGAACTTCGCCAAATATGAGGTGACGGGGAACGGCGCGGAGGCCTTCCTCAACCACCTGATGACCAACATAATGCCGAAGACCGGCCGCATCGTGCTGACGCCGATGCTGAACGAAAACGGCAAGATCATCGGCGACTTCACCATTGCCAAGCGCGCTGAAGGCTCGTTTCTGATCTGGGGCTCGATTGCCGCGCAGAAATATCACATGCGCTGGTTTGAAAAGCACATGCCGAAGGACGGCGCCGTCGCCATCCGCCGCTTCGGCATCAATCTCGTCGGCTTGTCCGTCGTCGGCCCCAACAGCCGCAAAGTGCTGCAAAAACTCACCGACGCCGACTGCTCCAACGAAGCGTTCCGCTTCATGGATATCAAGGAAGTGGACGTGAACGGCGCACCCGCCATCGTCAACCGCCTCACCTATGCGGGCGACCTCGGCTACGAATTGTGGATGGAGCCCGCCTACCAGCGCAAAATCTATGACGGCATCAAGGCTGCGGGGGAAGAATTCGGCATCGTTGATTTCGGCATGCGCGCCCTTCTCTCCATGCGCCTTGAGAAAAACTTCCCCACCTGGTTCCGCGAGCTGCGCCCCATCTACGGCCCGTTTGAAGCCGGCATGGACCGTTGGGTTAAAATGTCCAAACCCGATTTCATCGGCCGCGCCGCCGCCGCCAAGCAGCTGGAGGAAGGCGGCGGCAGACTGCGCCGCGTGTCGTTCGTGGTCGATGCGCTTGACGCCGACGTGATGGGCGACGAGCCGATCTGGGCGAAGACCGCAATTGACTATGGCACGGTGGACAAGCCGCATGGCTACGGCGCGCCGCGGACCGGCGCCGATGGCAAAGCAACCCCGCGCAGCGCCGACACCGGCATCGAGCGGGACGGCTGGCGTGTGGTGGGATGGGTGACGTCAGGCGGCTTTGCGCATTATGTCGAAAAATCGATGGCGCAGGGTTATGTGCCGAAGGAGCTGGCGGGCGACGAGAGCGAAGGGCTGTTTGAGATTGAGATTCTTGGCGTGCGGCGCGCGGCGCGGATTAATGTGGAGCCGCTGTTTGATCCGAGCGGGGAGCGGATGCGGGGTTAGCGCGCCGCCGTCACAAACGGCAGCCCCTTGCGCCGCCCCGTCCACCCGGCCACAGCCAGCTCCCGCGCCGCCGGCTCAAACCGCTGCGCCAAGCCCCAAGTCTTCGCGTCAACCGCCGCCACATCCGCCCGCCCGTCCGCAACGGCGCGGATCGAGGCGCGGTGGCTGCCGGTTTGGATTGTCTGGCTGAAAATGTGGAGGCCGGAGCCCTGGGCTTCGAGGTCGCGCTGGAGGGCGAGATAGCCGGACAGGGAGTCTGGGGCGTTGAAGGCGAGGCGGAGGCCGCTTGGCAAAGTCTGGAGCCAAGCGCCCCTCTCTGTCCTGTCGGACATCTCCCCCGCGAGGGGGGAGATAGGCTGTGTCGCCGCCTTCCCGTCTTCTTGCACCGATGCAAGCAAACGCGAAAGCGGTGGTGAGCGATCTCCCCCCTCGCGGGGGAGATGCCGACAGGCAGAGAGGGGCGCCTCGCTCCGAACTTTCGAAGTGTCTCCCCGCGCCATCACAATTGCGCTCGAATATTCCTCCCCCTCTCCTCCCTCAATCCCTGAATAATCCTGTTGCCCCACGACCCGCACGCCGCGCAGCCAAAGCTCCAGCGGCCCCCAGCAGGTCTGCGACAGAAGCAGGTTCGGATGCCGCCACAGAACGGCGAGATCGAATGCGTCGGGCGGCAGCATTGCCGGGTCAGGAGCGATCACATTTCCCGAGCCGTCTTTTATCCCGCCCGGAACCGGCGGCAGGTCGGCGTTGCGGCGCGCCAGATGCTCCGGCGCATCAACGCCCTTTTTCCGCAATTCATCCCGGATCGCCGCCCATTGCGCGTCAACCTCCGCCCGGACTTCCGGCCAGTCATACATGGGCAGCGCGGCCACATACGGCTCTTTCGGCAAGGGACCGGCTGTTATTGCGGCGGCAAGTTTTGCCGGGTCGCTCATTCGGCCGGCGGCCTGGCACGCCTGAGCGCCGGATGCACATTGGCCTCCTTGCGCTTCAGCGCAAAGGCGCGGAACAGGTCGAGATAGCCCTTGAACACATAGCCCTCGTTCATCACGATCCATTCACCCCGCCGCTCGGCGAACAGGCGCGGCAGGTCGTACCAGGGCATTGTCGGGTGTTTGTGATGCACAAGGTGCAAATTGTTGTTGAGAAACAGGAGGCCGAGCGGCGAGCGTTCGACGATAATCGTGCGCCCTTCCGGCGTCTCGGACCAGCGGTGTTCGGCATAGGTGCGGATGGTGATGAGCGCCAGGCCGAAATAGGCCGGGACCAGCACATAAAGCCAGAACGGCATTTGGAACACGCGGGTGACGATGAGATAGACCGGGATCATGCCGAGAGTATGCAGCAGCCAGGCGACGACAACGCGCCGTTCTCCTTTGCGCATACGCTGAATCTCGGACCATGCAAACCCGCCCGACATCAGCGCCGGTCCCAGAACAAACCGGCCCAGCATCGTGTTGTTGACCTCCAGCACGCGCTTGAGCCAGCCCGGTATCCTCTCCCAGTCCATCGCCGCGCGGTAATAGCTTTCCGGATCGTCGTAGGGGTCGGTCAGCCGCTCGTCATTATGATGCGTCAGGTGCAGCAGCTTGAAGCGGCGGAACGGGTAGAACAGGCCGAGCGGCAGAAACACCAGCGCCTCGTTAATGAGCGCATGGCGAGTCGGGTGGCCGTGCAGGACTTCATGCTGCAGCGAGGAATGCAGGGCGACCACGAAGGGCATAAGGATAAGGGCGAGCGATGGCATGGAAGGATAGAGGTAATATCCGAGGCCGAACCAAGCCAAGTAGCAAAATCCAGTCAAGGCCAGCGTCGGCCATTCGACCGCGCGCGCATGATCCCGATTTTCGCCCATAACAAAGCCCAGCCGCAAAACCCCTTTGATTCTAGGAGGTTACGCCGGTATATGAGCAGATTCTATCGGGAAAACGTCATGAGATGTCAGTTGACGTGATATAAAGATTTGTTTATGTCTTTATCTCATTTTCCAACAGGTGCATTGATGACTCATCCGCTCGAACAATTGCTCAATGAAAAGGGCATTCTCCTCGCCGACGGCGCGACGGGGACGAACCTGTTTGCGGAAGGACTCGAGGCGGGCGAGGCGCCGGAAGTGTGGAACTTTGAGCAGCCGGAGAAGATTTCCAATCACCACCGGCGGTTTGTCGAGGCGGGCGCCGATATCATCCTGACCAACTCGTTCGGCGGCACCAAGCAGCGGCTGAAACTGCATAATTACCAGGACCGCGTGTTTGAAACCAACAAGCGCGCCGCCGAGATCGCCCGCGCCGTCGCCGACAAGGCAGGCCGCAAGGTGATCGTCGCCGGCTCCGTCGGTCCGACCGGCGAATTGTTCGAACCGCTCGGCGCGCTTACGCATGAGGAGGCGGTGGACAGTTTCGCCGAGCAGATACGCGGATTGAAAGCCGGCGGCATCGACGTGGTCTGGATCGAGACCATGTCCGCGCCGGAGGAAATGCAGACCGCCTCCGAAGCGGCGATCCGCGAAAACATGCCTTTCGTCTTCACCGCCTCGTTCGACACCGCGGGCAAGACCATGATGGGCACGCACCCGCGCGACATCCACAAAGTCGCCGAACCGCTTGCCGTCAAGCCCTTCGCCATCGGCGCAAACTGCGGCGTCGGCGCGTCGGACATTCTCGCCAGCCTCCTCGACATGACCGACAGCGATCCGGCGGCTAATGTCATCGTCAAAGGCAATTGCGGCATTCCGGAATTCCGCGGCGCGGAAATCTATTATTCCGGCACGCCCGAACTCATGTCCGAATACGCCCGCCTCGCCATTGATTCCGGCGCGCGCATCATCGGCGGCTGCTGCGGCACATCCTACAACCACCTCGCCGCCATGCGCGTTGCTATAGACGGCCACAAGAAGCGCGCGCGGCCGACGGTCGCCGAAGTGGTCGAGAAGATCGGGCCGATGCGCAACAAGGCTGCGGCCGAACAGGGCAGCGAAGTGCGGCGGGAGCGGAAAGGGCGGCGCGGTTAACCCGCAAACGCCCGCATGTGAAACCGCATCTGCGCCTCGCCATATCTGAACTCAGCGCCGACCGGACACGCCAGCCGCGCCAGACACCCGCCGTTCATGCATGCCTCGCCTGCCACGCCGCCAAGATGGGTCTTGCAAGCGGCAAGATCATAACCCTGCCCTGAGAACGCTCCAACCGGACAGGCCGAAAGGCAAGGTTTTCCGATACATAGATCGCAGGGATGACTCTGTTCATTACCCTCCTGAATCAAAATCTCATCGTCGAAAATAATCGCGCCGCGATAGGCGTGCCAAAGCCCGTAGACAGGGTGAATCAGAATGCCGAGCGGCGAAGGCTTCAAGTCTTCGGCGTGCATCGCCCATTGCTGGAAAGGCAAAAACGGTTTTTGCGAGGGAAACACCGCGCGGCCGCCCAACTGGTCAGCGGCTGCGCCAATGACTTGTTCGGACCATGCGTCGAGCGGATTGGGAACCACTTCCGGCTGGGCGCCGCGCCATTTGGTAAAATGCTGCCAGATGCTGGAGCCTACATGGCCAATAAGGATAAGCGATTTGGCGTTCAGCGACCGCGCTTCATGAGCATCAAGGCGCAAGGCGCCGCGCGGGTAGAGACCATGCGGGACGAGAAGCGCTGAAAGCTGCTTGATCATTTGCGATCTGGCGTATCCGAAAACGCGCTGCGCCAGACTTCCTTGTGAATAATGTCGGCCACTTTAGCCCGGCCTGTATCGGGCTCCCTTCAGGTGAAGGCGTCGGGCATTGAGTCCTTTTTCGTGCGCACAAAGGCGAGCAGCGCCTCGTCAATCGCCGGATCAAGATGCGGCGCCTCATAGGAATCCAGCAGCCGCCGCACCAATTCATTGCCGCGCTGTTCGATGCGCTTTTCGCCTTCGGCGAGCCATTGCTCATAGGAATTATTGTCGGTGAGCGGCGAGGCGTAGAAGGCGGTCTGGAAATTCGCCAGCGTGTGTTCACAGCCGAGATAATGACTGCCGGGGCCGACCTGGCGGATCGCGTCCATCGCCTGGCCGTTTTCGGAGAGGTCCACGCCGCCGGCGAATTTCTGCGTCATGCCGAGCTGGTCCACGTCCATGATGAACTTTTCATAAGAAGAGACCAGCCCGCCCTCCAGCCAGCCCGCCGCATGGAGAACAAAGTTCGTCCCGGCCAAAATGGTCGAGTTCAGCGTGTTGGCGCTTTCGTACGCCGCCTGCGCATCGCAGCACCTTGGAGCCGCAGAGCGAGCCGCCGGTGCGGAACGGCAGGCCGAGCCGCCGCGCCAGCTGCGCCGCGCCATAGGAGACCAGCGCCGGCTCCGGCGTGCCAAAGGTCGGCGCGCCGGACTGCATGGAAATCGAGGCGGCGAATGTGCCCATCAGCACCGGCGCGCCCTTGCGGCAAAGCTGGGTGAAGGCCGCGCCCGCCAGCACTTCCGCCAGAACCTGCGTCAGCGTGCCCGGCCACCGTCACCGGGCTCATGGCGCCGGCCAGAATGAACGGCGTGACGATGCAGGCCTGATTGTTCCGGGCGTAAACTTTCGAGTGCGCCGAGCATGGTCTCGTCGAACACCATCGGCGAGTTGGCGTTGATGAGGCTGGTCAGCACTGTGTGGTTTTCAAGATAATCCTGACCGAACAGGATTTTGCACATATCCACAGTGTCCTGCGCCCGTTCCGGCGCGGTGACGGAGCCCATGAAGGGCTTGTCGGAATATTTGATATGCGAATAAATCATATCGAGATGGCGCTTGTTGACCGGCACATCGACCGGCTCACACACCGTGCCGCCCGAATGGTGGATCGACGGGGCCATATAGGCGAGCTTGACGAAATTGCGGAAATCCTCAATCGTCGCATAGCGCCGCACGCCCTCAAGATCGCGCACGAAGGGCGGGCCGTAGACCGGCGCAAACACGGTGGCGTTGCCGCCGATCTGCACATTGCGCTCCGGATTGCGGGCGTGCTGGGTGAAGACGGAGGGCGCGGTCTTCAACAGCGCGCGGCACAGCCCCTTCGGGAAATGCACCGTCTCGCCTTTGACATCCGCCCCCGCCTCTTTCCACATCGTCAAGGCTTCCGCGTCATCGCGGAAAATAATGCCGGTCTCTTCGAGAACAGTGTCGGTGTTGGCCTCGATGATCGACAGGCCTTCCTCGTCGAGCACTTCGTAATTGCCCATCTTTCGGGTGATATACGGCAGCTGCGGCCCGAGCCCGACTGCCGTGCGCGTCGCTCTCCGCGCGGCGGCGCCGCCGGAATTGCGCGCAGAGGCGCGGCGGCCAGCGCTCGCGGATGCTTCCATCACATCGTCACTCATGAAACTTTCCTCAAATTTTCTCAGCGCCATCCTAGCGATGGGCAGGATTCTGGCAATCCAATGCGCGCCAAGCCGTGCCATAGCCACGACACCTATACATAGACCGCGTCGCGGATTTCCTCCGTGAACGGGCCGTTGCAGCCCTCGAAAGCGGTGTTTGTGCAGATGACGATGGTCAGCCGGTTGACGGGATCGATCAGCCAGTTATGGCCCCATGCGCCACCCCACTCCACCGCGCCTCGCCGGGCTGGATGTCCGCGCAGCTTTCGGATCGTCAACCACAGCGCCAATCAAGCCAAACCGCTTGCCCGCGTCACCCGGCCCGCGCGGAATTGCGCCGATTTGGTTGGCCAGCGCCTCTGCAAGGGTTGCCGGTGTGAGTATTGGATTGGATCCGTTGTAGCTGTCGAGCATTCTCATAACATCGTCCGCCGTCCCCGCCATGCCCGCCCCGCCCGACTGCGGCGCGTCGGCGTTGAATATGCGCTCCGGCGAAAACACCGTGACGCCGCCGCTTTCGTCGGCCACGCCCTCCGGCTCCCCCATCCTTTTCGGCGGGCGTCCGTCGGCATAGGGAACTGCGAGCCGGACCGGGTCTGTGACGAAAAAATGCGTGTCTTTCATGCCGAGCGGGGAGCAGACATATTTTTGCACAGCCGCCTCAAGGCTTGAGCCGTCGATTGTCACGATGACGCCGCCGAG
Source organism: uncultured Alphaproteobacteria bacterium (assembly GCA_963792485.1). Lineage (GTDB taxonomy): Bacteria > Pseudomonadota > Alphaproteobacteria > Rhizobiales > Rhizobiaceae > JANOYJ01. The sequence goes on along the minus strand of CAWBWL010000009.1, from coordinate 45,430 downwards.
AACGTCTATGCCCATTCCGTAGGCCCAGCCGGTTCCCGGCGCGAAGGCGAGCGGAACTTTGGCAAGGCGGCGCAGGTTCTCTTCAAGGGTTATCACCGGTCCCGACAAGCCGGTCGAAATAGTGGCGGGCACGTCATAGGTGATACCGGACGTGTGCGTCAGGAGGTGGCGGATGAGGATTTCCGGCCTGCTTCCGTCCAGAGCAGACGGCGTGAACCATGGCAAAGTCTTGGTCACGGGGTCGTCAAGCCCGATGAGACCCAGATCGTCCATACGCAAAACAGCAGTGGCGACTATCGGCTTGGTGACCGAGGCGAGACGGAAGATCGCGTCACGCCTCATCGCCCTCCCTGCCTCCCGGTCGGCCAGACCTGCGGCGCGGGCGTAGATTTCCCTGCCGTTCTGGCGGACCAGTACAACGCAGCCGACAATGCGGGTGACAAGAGCCGCGTCAATCGCAGCGTCCAGACGTTCGGTCAAACCCATGGCACATACTCCCTTGAGCGGCTCATCCTAGCGATGACCGGGGTCGCTGCAATCCGCTTCGCAATAGCCCGTCGCATCCGCAATTTCCCATGCCGCATTCAAGGCAAGGCTTTTACAAGCATTCACAGATAGTTATACAGGCCGGGACTGCTTCGGCTCACGCACAGGGAAATATCATGGCTGACGACGAAATCATTCTTTCGGAACTGTCTGACGACGAGCTTGTGCTGCAGATGCACGATGATCTTTACGACGGGCTGAAGGAGGAGATCGAGGAAGGCACGAACATTCTACTTGGCCGCGGCTGGGAGCCTTACAAGGTGCTCACCATCGCGCTCGTCGAAGGCATGCGCATTGTCGGCGAGGATTTCCGCGACGGCATTCTGTTTGTGCCCGAAGTGCTGCTGTCCGCCAACGCCATGAAGGCCGGCATGTTCATCCTGCGCCCGCTTTTGATCGCCACCGGCGCGCCGAAACAGGGCAAGATGGTCATCGGCACGGTCAAGGGCGACATCCATGACATTGGCAAAAATCTCGTCGGCATGATGATGGAAGGCGCGGGCTTTGACGTCATCGACCTTGGCATCAACAACCCGGTCGAAAAATATCTCGCCGCCATCGAAGAGCATCAGCCCGACATTCTCGGCATGTCGGCGCTTTTGACCACGACCATGCCCTATATGAAAGTCGTCATCGACACGCTGAAGGAAAAAGGCATCCGCGACGACATCGTCGTCCTCGTCGGCGGCGCGCCGCTCAACGAGGAGTTCGGCAAGGCGGTCGGCGCGGATTCATACTGCCGCGACGCGGCGGTCGCGGTGGAGACGGCCAAGGACTATATGAAGCGCAAGCATAACCGCATGGCGGGGTGAGCTCGTCCGTAGCCCACAAGCTCAGATCATGAACGGCTTCTGCGCATCGTAACCGCTGTCTTGCACGCCCGTCATGAAGTGATTGGGCGATTGTGTCGGCGGCAACCCAAGCGTAATCTTGCGGTGAAAATCCGCATAGGTGCCGGCAAACGCGCCGCCGCCCCACACATTGAGCAGCTGCCCGGTAAATGCGCCGTTCATCATGCCGTCCAAGGACAATTGATTATCCTGGCACCCGGAAATGAGCCGGACCGAGCATTCCACTTTCTTGTTGGCATTGACGCTTGCAAGATCTGCTGCGGCAGCCTGTATGTCCTTGTAGAATGTCTGGTTGTTCTTGAAGGTCTTCATTGCCTGGCTCAGCGGCAACACACGCGGCTTCGGTTTGTTCGCGACCGCAGCCGGCGCGAACAAAGCGGCAGCCGCCTTGATCGCGCTGCCTGAATGACAGCAATCGAGCAGCACTAGAACACGCACGCCGGGCGCGAAGTTTTTCCAAAGCTCATAGGCTTCGTCATCAACCAGCATGCCGTCAAAGAGGCACCAAGTCTCGTCCAATGTGTCGCCCTGTTCCTCCTCATCCTTGTTGAGATCAAGGGTTTGCGAACCATGTCCGGAATAGGTGTAGAGAAAAATGTCTCCAGATTTCAGTTTCTTGGCAGCTTCTTGAATTCCGGATTTGACCGCAGCCCGCGTGCCCTGGCTGTTGGTGAGCACATTCATCACACCAAACCCCTGCGCTTTCGCCAGATCACGCATGGCTTCCGCGTCACTTATGCAGGCATTCAGTTCGCCATTATTGCCATAATGGGCCGGATCGATCTCATTGAGACCTACATGAAGGGATAGTCCTTTTGCCACAATTCCTCTCCTTCTTGGCTGATGAACCCGTCACTTCACGGGCATGGTGATGTCGTTTGGAAATTTGCTTAGGGGCGCCAGAGCATGGGCGGACTGTGTTCGGACGGTCGCAAATTCGCTTGGCGCCACAGCGACGTCCTTGCCGAGCAGAATGTCTTGAATCGCCTTTATCGCATACTTTCCGGCAGTGACATCGCGCAAATGCGGTATGGAATCATTTGCAGCGGGAACCGCGAGTTCAACCACGTTCAATCCGGCGAACTCTCTGCGAATCGCCTCCGTGTCCATGACGCCAACGACCCGGTTATCCGCATCCAGTTTCGCAATCTCCGCCTCCTGCGCTTCAGGTTTGCCGCCGCGGATGCGGGTCGGAGGCGTTTCGACAAAGGCCATCTGCACAAGGTCAAGAAGAGACCCGCCATAGCGCCCGTACCGAAGCCGCCTCTTTGTCGGTTTGTCCGTCATCAGGAGATGTACTTTCGTCTCCTTTCCAAGCCATTCGCGGATTTCCCTGAGTTCCGTCACGCTGCAGCCGGGAAGCACGAGGGACAGGCTTGCTATACGGGCGACGGCGCCATGGTCCAAATCGCGCAAAAGCCTGTGCATCAATATGGCGCCGGTGCCTTCCGCCACCACATGAATCTCGATCTCTTGAGGCAGGCTTGCTATCTCTTGATATGTTTCCAGCATTGCGCCAGCGCCAAGTTTGTCTCCCACCAAGTCCTTTCGGGCAGCCAACTCCGCCGAGCGCGCCACATCGCGCCAGACAGCGCGGCCTATCGCCCTTGAATCGCGCTCAATCCTTGCATCCAGATCAGGCCCGGCGCGCCCGATATTCTCAAAAGCGTTCTCGGTGAATTTCGCAAGAATTGACGACGCTTGATCCAGCAGGTCCGAACACCAAATGGCCGTGATCGGATAGATGTGTCGAAGCTTCCAAAGCTTCTTGGTCGAGGCGATGTGGGAAAGGATATCCTTGATGCCCTCTGATCCACCCGGAATCCACAACAAGACTTTTTTGTATGGCTCATCAACATCTTTGTGGCCCGTGTTGAAGTTCTTGAGGCGATCAGAGACAAACGTGCATGTGGCGCTGATTGAAGCCCGCGTGCTGGGGATTGCGCCGTTCCGGACAAACTCGCCGTCATCAATATGAACATAATGGCCAATCAGTTCGTGCCTCGGAGTCGAGCCCTCTTAAATCTTTCCCGCAGCAAAGTCGCCCAAGCCTTGGCGGCCAAAGGAAAATTTGAAAGCTTCAGGCGCCGAGACGCCGAGCCTCAATACCCAGCCGTCCAGCACGCGCTCCGCCCAGTCGTAATAGGGCCAGAGCGCAACGCCCGGCATGCCCTTTCGGGACCCTTTCATCCGGTATCCGCCCCACTCCCCTCCCCATGAGTTGAGAACAAGAAACCCATCCTCAGTGTAGCCAACAATCGCAAAAGCGTGGTTCCCCTGAATCTGCGCCGCCGTCTGGTCGCTAAAGATGATTTTTCCGTCATTGTTCCGAACGCTCTCAAACGACCAGCCGCCGTGAATTTCAGCTGCCGCGTAAATGACCTGCACTTCGTTGAGCGCAGCATGATAGTCGTTCAAAACTGGCTGCAGACGATAGTAAGATCCAAGCGGCGTCTTTCGCGCTTCGCGGAACAGTTCCACCTGCTTCAGCTCCGCCTTGACGGATTCCTCTCCAGGCTTGATCCATGTTCGCTCCATGCATACGCCATTATGGTAGAATGCCTTGATGGCGGACCGCAGGCTCCACAAGCCATCATCAGCTGATGCCTGCCCACTCGAGGCCCCGCGCCTGCCGGACTCCTGGCTGTCAATTTCCAAGCCATGATGGTAGAGCATCTCAGCCGAGACACGCGGCGGCGAGGCGAGTTCTGGGTGTGCTCCATTAAGCCCGTTGGCTTTGGAGGGTTTCGGGCCGCCGCGCAGTATATCAATTACCGCTGCCAGCGCATGCGCCGTACAAGTTCCTCTTGGCTCGCCTTCAGCCGCCTGTAATTGATTTCGTACAAGCCCTGGATAGGCGATCAAAGCTTCGGGAACTTTTTGAAGGCTGTGCAGAGGCTGAAGAGTCGGCTTGTATTCGAGGTCGCGCAAATCGGGACGGTCTTTTATGACCTTCGCGGTGACTGAGATGTCAGCAGTATCAATCGGCATTGCATTCGCACCTGCGTCGAATTCAAAAAAATGCCGGACCTATGCGAGTGTGCGCGACTATCGGATAGAAATCAACGCAAAATTACGCTGCGGCAATTCACGCCGCTGCGTTCACTTCTCAACTGAGAGACCCTTGGACCCAGTCTAATTCACAGTATCCTCGACCGCGTCCGCCGTATCGCGCACATCCCGGCCCACGCCGCGCACTGTATTGGCGCATGAGGCAAGGAAAATTGCGCAAACAAGAACGCTGGCAGTCAAAACGCGTGTGATGGTCATGAAGTAGTCCTCCTGATAAAATCAACGTCAATCGATCAACAGAATTAGGCAAAATTCGTTCCATGCAAGCGCAACATGCCCAGAATAACGCCGGCCGTCTGCGTGTTATCGCCTGCGGAGCCATTGCGCGCGAAATTTTGGCAGTTTGCGAAGCCAACAATCTCGGGCATATCGACCTCGTCTGCCTGCCCGCGATCTGGCATGTTCATCCAAAAAAGATCGGCCCCGGCATGCGCGAGGCCATCACCAAGGCGCGGAGCGAGGGCTTCCAGCGGATTTTCATTGGCTATGCCGAGTGCGGCACGCAGGGCGAGCTTGATAAAATATGCGCGGAAGAAGGCGTCGAGCGGCTGGAAGGGCCGCACTGCTATTCATTCTTCACCGGTAATCAAAAGTTCCTTGCCGGAACCGAAACCGAGTTCACCGCCTTCTACCTCACCGACTTCCTCGCCCGCCAGTTCGAGGCCTTTGTTATCGAGCCGCTGAAGCTTGAGCAGCATCCTGAAATCAAGGACATGGTGTTCGGCAATTACACGAAAATCGTCTATCTGGCGCAAACTCATGACAAATCCCTGCAGGAAAAGGCCAAGTGGGCGGCGGATTATCTCGGGCTGAATTACGAATTCCGCTACACTGGATATGGTGATCTGGAGCCCGAGCTGAAGCGCGCCTGATGCAGTTTCGCAACAGCCTTGACGCGGCCTGAAATAACCTGCGAGATTGCAGAAATTACCTTGGTAAATTCATGAAATCGTCACCACTTCGGCATGATGCTGTGGTCCGGGGCTTGATATGGATCGCGACACCTACGAACAGACCGAAGAGGCGGACATCATTGAAATGGATGCACCAGTGCTCGAACACGCCGTGAAGCGTGAAAAGCGCGTGCACCGGACGCTTTCGGCTGTGTTGAAAGACATTGCCGAGCGCCCTGACGACAATTTTACCATTGCCGATGTGCGCGACGCGCTTGCCGACCGCAGCTTTGCCACGCTCCTCTTCCTGTTTGCGGCCATCAACTGCCTGCCGCTGCCCCCCGGGTCATCGGCCTTTCTCGGACTGCCGACGTTGATCATATCAGCACAGATGATCGTCGGGCAAAGCAAGGTCTGGCTGCCCGACTTTATCCTCAGACGCCCGATTTCTGCCGCAAGGTTTCGGCAGATTGTTGAGAAGCTTACGCCTTGGCTGCGCAAAACCGAACGCCTTGTGCGGCCGCGTTATTGGCCGTTTCCGATGGTCATTATTGACCGGGTGATTGGTGTCATTGCTTTCATCCTGTCAGTTCTGCTCGTGGCGCCGATACCTTTGGGCAACTGGCTGCCGGCCTTCGCCATGGCCATGTTCGGCCTTGCGCTGTCCGAGCGGGACGGACTCGTCTTCGCCGCCGCTGTGGCAACTACAATTGCCGCGCTTGGCGTTATCGCCGCGATTTTCGGATCTGCGGCCTATGCGGCGAGCATGTTCTTTCACTTTTAGCTTGATATGGCGGAAGCTTGTTTCGATCCAGGTGTCTGTCGCTTTTGAATTTCCGCGCGTCGTGCGATAGCCAGCAATCTCACTGCCAAGCCGCAATCAATCAAAAAGCTGGAGAGTTCAAATGGCCGACCTCATTGTCGTCTACTGGCGCGACATCCCCGCGCAGATCATCGTCAAGAAAGGCCGCACAACGGCCAAGCGCGAACTGTCGCTGCGCTTCACCGAGGCGATCGACATGGCCGCCATGCGCACTGGCGCGGCAGAGACGGACGCGTATCTTGCCGAATGGCGCAAGGCAGACCCTGTTCTCGTTTCGGACGAGCTTGAGGCCGAGGCGGAAAAGGCGATGAGCGCCATCGAGGCCGGCTACGACAAAGAGCGGCTTGTCTCGCTCGTCAAAAACGGAGGCAGCGAGAATGGCTGAAGCCAAGGCAAAGGCCGCGCCGGTAAAGCCCGAAACAGGGCCGGTTCGCTTTGCCGCCGACGGACGCCGCCGCCGGGCTCTCACCATCAAATATTGGTCGATCCGCCATTCGCGCTTGCTTGAGAGATTCTATGCAGGCTTCGAAAAACTGCTTCTTTTGGCTGCGCCGCTGTTCACGCTGATCGGACATCAGCGGCTCGAAAAGCCGATGGCCGTGGTTGAGCGGCAGGTGAAGGGCGTCTTTTTCGACTGCCGCATGTGCGGCGCCTGCGCCCTCTCCTCCACCGGCATGTCTTGCTCAATGAACTGCCCCAAGCAGCTGCGCAACGGCCCCTGTGGCGGCGTGCGGGCGGACGGCAACTGCGAGGTGATCGCCGATATGCCGTGCGTCTGGGTGAAAGCCTGGGAAGGCTCGCGGCAGATGGCGGATGGCGACAAGATATTGGATGTGCAGAAGCCGGTGGACAATTCCATCAAGGAAACCTCGACCTGGCTCAGGCTTGTCCGCGAAAAGACCGGAGCCGCCGCATGAGCCCCGATATCCACCCGCACGATCCGAGCCTGCCGCTCGATCCCCTGCCCGGACATTCCTCGCGCGGGCGGCTGGAGCGCATCCTGCGGCGCGGCGAATTCTCCGTCACCACCGAACTCAACCCGCCCGACAGCGCCGACCCAGAGGATGTCTACGAGCGTGCCCGGATTTTCGACGGCTGGGTGGACGGGATCAACGCGGTCGATGCTTCCGGCGCGAACTGCCACATGTCCTCCGTCGGCATCTGTGGTCTCCTGACCCGCATGGGCTACGCCCCGATCATGCAGATTTCCTGCCGCGACAAGAACCGCATCGCCATACAAGGCGACGTGCTCGGCGCGTCCGCCATGGGCGTGCAGAACATATTATGCCTGACCGGCGACGGCGTGCAAGGCGGCGATCAGCCGGGGGCTAAACCCGTATTTGACCTTGATTCCATGTCGCTGCTGGAGACGATCAAGATCATGCGCGACGAGGCGAAATTCCTGTCTGGCCGCAAATTGACGACACCGCCGCCGGTCTTCCTTGGCGCTGCAATCAACCCCTTCGCGCCGCCCTATGACTTCCGCCCGCTGCATTTCGCCAAGAAAATCCGCGCCGGGGCGCAATTTGTGCAAAGCCAGTATTGCTACGACGTGCCGATGTTCCGCGAGTTCATGAAAAGAGTCGCGCGACATGGGGCTGCATGAGCAGTGCTTCATCCTCGTCGGCGTCGGTCCCCTCGCCTCGGCCAAGACCGCCAAATGGATGAAGGCGCATGTGCCGGGCGTGCATATTCCCGACCATATCATCAAGCGCCTCGAAGGAGCGGCCGACCAGAAAGCGGAAGGCAAGCGCATCTGCATCGATATCATCAACGAGACCAAAGAGATCGAAGGCGTGCATGGCGTGCATGTCATGGCCTACCGGCAGGAGGAGTATGTCGCCGAAATCGTCCACGAATCCGGCGTGCTGAAAGGCCGCCGCCCCTGGCAGCGCGAGGCGCGGCAGGATGAGGCGGGCGTGGTCAAGCGGCTCGACACGCTGCTCGCGCGCAAGGAGATTTCACCGGAGAGCATGGCGGCCAAGGCTGTGCACGCTGAGTAATTTTCATTTGCCGCTGATCACATAACCATATAAAGAAGTCTTTATGTCTTTCGGAGAATCCTCATGACCCGCACCATCGTCGCCTCCGCCACACGCGAAATCATCATCGGCTTCGACCAGCCCTTCTGCGTCATCGGCGAGCGGATCAACCCGACCGGCCGCAAGAAGCTGGCGGCGGAGATGATTGTCGGGAACTTCGACACGGTCATCCGCGACGCGCTGGAACAGGTCGCTGCGGGCGCGACCATGCTCGACGTTAACGCCGGCGTCACTTCAGTGAACCCGAACGAGACCGAGCCGGGACTTCTGGTGCAGACGCTGGAAATCGTCCAGGGCCTGGTCGATGTGCCGCTCTCCATCGATTCCTCGGTCAGCGCCGCCATTGAAGCCGCGCTGAAAGTCGCCAAGGGCCGCCCGCTGGTCAATTCCGTCACGGGCGAGGAGGAAAAGCTCGAAGCCATCCTGCCGCTGGTGAAGAAATACGATGTGCCGGTCGTCGCTATCTCCAATGACGAGACCGGCATTTCCATGGACCCGGACGTGCGCTTCGCTGTCGCCAAGAAAATCGTCGAGCGCGCCATGGATTACGGCATCAAGCCGCATGACATTGTCGTCGATCCGCTGGTCATGCCGATCGGCGCGCTGGGCGATGCGGGACGCCAGGTGTTCGCCCTGCTCTACCGCCTGCGCAACGAGCTGAAGGTCAACACGACCTGCGGCCTCTCCAACATTTCCTTCGGCCTGCCGCACCGCCACGGCATCAACGCCGGCTTCATCCCGATGGTCATCGGCGCGGGCATGACCAGCGCCATCATGAACCCCTGCCGCCCGCAGGAAATGGAAGCCGTGCGCGCCGCCAATGTGCTCAACGGCACCGATCCGTCCTGCGAGCAGTGGATCAAAACCTACCGCGACTACGCGCCTGCCGCGCCGGGACAGGCCGCCGCGCCGGTCGCCGCGCCGACGGCGGGCGGACGGCGCGGCGGACGCTCGGCGCGGGTGGGAGCGGGCTGATGAAAAAGACGCAAGCCGAACTCGCCAGCATCGGCCTCTTCGCCCCGATGGTCGTCGCCCAGCGCATGTCGCGCATGATGCTGCCGGAGTTCATGCGCACGGCAAGTGACCGCGCCGAGGACAAGCGCATGGTGGCAGAGAAGACGCGGGCGGCGGCGGACGGCATGGTCGCAGCCAATCTTGAGCTTGGGCAGCAGATGATGGACGCCTGGGTCGGCATGGCCTTTGGGCAGATGCCACAGCCCATGCGCGCGGCGGATGCAATTACTGCGGCGGCGCTGAAACCGGCGCGGCGGAGGTCAGGGCGAATGTGAAGAGGCTGGGGAAGTGAGATGTGTCGGATAAGCGCAGCGCGAGTCGCCCCCTCTGTCCGCTTCGCGGACATCTCCCCCACAAGGGGGGAGATTGGGCGCGCCGCTTTCACCTCTCCCACTTGGAGAGGGGAAGGCGGCCGCGAGCGCCTTGCGCCGCGGAGGGGAGAAGTCTGTCAGGCAGAGCACTTCGCCGGCAAGCAAAGCGCACCCCTATGACCCCCGCCGATCCCCTCGTCCTCTTCATGCCCTCCGGCAAACGCGGCCGCTTCCCCATGGGCACGCCCGTGCTCGACGCCGCGCGCCAATTGGGCGTCTATGTCGAGAGCGTCTGCGGCGGGCGGGCGACGTGCGGGCGCTGTCAGGTCGAGGTGCAGGAAGGCAATTTTGCCAAGCACAAGATTGTCTCGTCCAACGACCATATTTCCGTGCGCGGCGCCAAAGAGCTGCGCTATGCCGAAGTGCGCGAGATCGCGCCGAACCGCCGCCTCTCCTGCTCTGCCACCATTCAGGGCGACCTCGTCATCGACGTGCCGCAGGACACGGTCGTCAATGCGCAGGTGATCCGCAAAGCCGTCGGCGACCGCGTCATCGAGCGGCATCCGGCGGTGCATCTGTGTTATGTCGAGATCGAAGAGCCGGACATGCACAAGCCGCTCGGCGACATGGACCGGCTGAAGCTCAGCGCTCGAAAAAGACTGGGGATACAAGGGCTTGGAGGCGGATTTTTATCTGCTGCCGCGCGTCCAGAAAATCCTGCGCCAGGGCAATTGGAGCGTCACCGCCGCCATCCACAAGGACGAGGACAGCGCCGTCCCGCGCATTATCGCGCTGTGGCCCGGCCTGCACAATGAGGCCTATGGCATCGCCTGCGACATCGGCTCGACGACCATCGCCATGCATCTCGTCTCGCTGCTGTCCGGCCGCGTCGCGGCGTCGGCGGGCATGCAGAACCCGCAGATCCGCTTCGGCGAAGACCTGATGAGCCGCGTCTCCTATGTGATGATGAACCCGGGCGGCGAGGAGGCGATCACCAAAGCCGTGCGCGAGGCGGTCAATGCGCTGGTCGATCAGGTCTGCGCCGAGGGCAAGGTCAACCGCACCGACATTCTCGACGCGGTCTTCGTCGGCAATCCGGTCATGCACCATTTCTTCCTCGGCATCGACCCGACCGAGCTCGGCGGCGCGCCGTTCGCGCTCGCCGTCTCCGGCGCGGTCAAGGCCAAGACCGTCCGACATCGGCATCCCGCTCAACGAAGGCGCGCGGCTCTACATCGTGCCCTGCATCGCCGGCCATGTCGGCGCCGACGCCGCGGCCGCGACGCTGTCGGAAGGCCCGGACCGGCAGGACAAGATGATGCTGCTCGTCGATGTCGGCACCAATGCCGAAATCGTGCTCGGCAACCGCAAACGCGTCGTCGCCTGCTCCTCCCCCACCGGACCTGCCTTCGAAGGCGCGGAAATCTCCTCCGGACAAAGGGCTGCGCCGGGCGCCATCGAGCGCGTGCGCATTGACCCGGAAACGCTGGAGCCGAAGTTCAAAGTCATCGGCACGGAGCAATGGTCCGACGAGGAAGGCTTCACAGAAAGCGCCGAAAAAACCGGCATCACCGGCATATGCGGCTCGGCGATCATCGAAGTCGTCGCCGAAATGTTCCTCTCCGGCATCATCTCTGAAGACGGCGTCATCGATGGCGCGATGGCCGCCCGCACCCCGCGCATCTTGGAGAACGGCCGCACCTTCTCCTACCTCCTGCACGACGGCGCGCAGCGCCTCACCGTCACGCAAACCGACGTGCGCGCCATCCAGCTCGCCAAAGCCGCGCTTTACGCCGGCATCAAGCTGCTGATGGAAAAACAGGGCGTCGAAAAAGTCGACGAAATCCGCTTCGCCGGCGCGTTCGGCTCGTTCATTGACCCGAAATACGCCATGGTATTGGGCCTGATCCCCGACTGCGACCTCGCCCATGTCAAAGCCGTAGGCAACGCCGCCGGCACCGGCGCCCGCATGGCCCTCCTCAACCGCAAACACCGCCGCGAGATCGAGGCGACGGTGGCCAAGGTCGAGAAGATCGAAACGGCGCTGGAGCCGCATTTCCAGCAATTGTTCGTGCATGCCATGGCCATGCCGAACAAGGTCGATGCGTTTCCGGAGCTGGCCAAGGCGGTGAAGCTGCCGGAGCGGCGGGTGGTGGAGATGGCGGCGGATGGGTCGAGCGGGAGGCGGGGCGGGAGACGGCGGTAACTTAGAATTCGTCGCCCGGCTCGATGCCACGCGAAGGCACACGCTTAAGTATTTCAAGCAGCCCTTCGCCGTTCGCTTTTCCGGCGCGGCCTTTCAAAAATTCTGCTGCGGTTTGAACAGCGCCGATCTTCTGCGCCACAGCCGATCCGATCCATTGGTTGAGCGAAACGCCGTCCTCCTTCGCAAGGCGGACAGCCTCCTGCTTGACAGAGTCAAGCAGCTTGAGCGGATAGGTTCCTTTGCTCATTGCAGCATTCCTTTCAAAATCTGTCCGGGAGCCAGCACCTTTACGCCGAACCGGCTTGCGCCAGGCTCAAAGTCCCTGACGTTGAACGTAGCGATCGCGTCAGCCCTCCCATTGACCGCAGCGGTCAGGACCAGCTCGTCATCCGGATCAGGCAATTGTGGCCGCCAAGCGAACTCCAAATCAACAGGCTCACACAAGGCAGCCAAATGCGACAAGGCGTTGTCAATCTCCACTAAATCAAGTCCGTGCGCCAATCGCTGTTCAGGCCTTTTCAAAACTGCCTCATACTCAAGAAACAAGGCAGTGGACGAAAGCGCGATAATCCGGCGCTGGGCAACCGCGCGCAGCAAATGAATTCGACGCGCCGTCGCTGCTGCGCAGCGCTGCGACCAACACATTCGTGTCCAGCACAACGCGCTTCATGGCAGCATACTAGACATCCCATAGGATATATCAAGAAAATTATGCTGCAGCAGAGCCGATGCAGGATCGAGGCGACCCTGGCCAAGGTCGAGAAGATCGAAACCGCGCTGGAGACGCATTCTCAATGGCTGTTTGTCAGCGCCTTGGCGATGCCGAACAAGGTGGATGCGTTTCCGGAGCTGGCGAAGGCGGTGATGCTGCCGGAGCGCACGGCACTGCGCCGGGAGCGGATGGGTTTAGCGGGAGGCGAGCGTTGACAATGTATGTTATATGCCATACATTCCTTTAGATGAGATTCGACAGCATTCTTTGGAATCCTGACAAAGATCGAGAGCTGAGGCTCACCCCGGGCAGATTTGGGATTGGCCTGTCGGAATGTGCGGTTGCAATCGAAGAGGGCAGAATTCTGGACGATATCCAGAGCCCGAGCCGACCGAACCAGCGCATGTTCATTTTGGAAATTGAGGGATATGCATTTGTGGTGCCCTATGTCTTTGATGAGCACAGCGTGTTCCTCAAGACGATGTTTCCAAGCAGGATGCACACCGCCAAGTATCTGAGGACACAACAATGAAGAAGCGCCAAGACCTGCCGCCCGTAATTACCAAATTCCTCGATGAAGAAGAGCGTGAGCTCTACGAGGCGATTGAATCGGGAAACAACGACTTTGTGAGCATCCTGACGCCGGAACGGAAGGCCGAGCTGCATGCAGGCCGCCGCGCAATACGCTCGACGATGAGCGCATCCAGATCAGCCTGCGCGTCTCCAAGCGCAACCTCTCCAAGCTCAAAGCCCGCGCCCTGCGCGAGGGGATGCCGTATCAGACGCTGATCAATTCGATTTTGCACAAGGCGGTGAATTAAGCCACCCCGCCAGCTTGCGCCCCATCCACATGCGCAAGCACCGCCTCCATCAGTCTGTCATGCGAAATCTTCAGCCCCGAAGCCGCGATGCACAGACCATCCGCGCCGAGGCTTCTGTTCGGCCCGCGCGAGAAGCGTGCCATGCGCGTCATCTGGATTGACCCTTCGACCTCCGGCGGCACTTCAAGGACGATGACCTTCTGCTTCTGCAATTCCCACACGCTGACCTTCTGCACGGCGGACCAGGGAATGATGCGCTCGGCGACGCGCGTGTCGCGGATGCCTTCTTGGGTGATGGTGACGACAACATCCTTGGCGTTCATCAGGCGCCAGACGATCAGGACGAGGATGAGGCCGAAGAAGATCAGGCCAACCCAGGCCGAGAACTCGCCAATGCCGCCGGCCCGGACCGGAATGTAGCCGAGAACGATGGCCGCGCAGGCGGCTGTCATGGCGATGCCAAGAACGAGCAACCAGACCAGCTTGGCAGGCGATCCCTGGATTTCCATCGTTGGCGCTGCATTGGTCATCACATGTTTCCCTCTCTCGACGCGACAGCGGCAGGATCGCGCCGGAAAGAGTTCAAAACAATGACGCTTTGCGCATGGCTGGGCTGATTTCAGCGCTTGACTTGCGCCAGTTCGGCTTCAAGCCGGGCTTTTTCCTCGCGTGTCAGATCGCTCCAACTCCGCCCCTCAAGCCCTGCGGCAAGGCTCCAGAGCAGGTTCCGCGAAGCGGACCTTGGATGGAGAAACTTGACGCGCGCATAGGCTTGGATTGGGCCAGCGGCGTTCAGGTCATCAATGGTGAAGATGCCGGCCTCCGCCAGCATCTGCACGGATTTCGGACCCAGATTTGGCAGGCCCGAAACCGGCTGGCTGGTTTTGTCAGTCATGGCGCAAAGGCTATTGAATGACGATCCGGCCCTCGACCTTGGCATCGACAGTGCCAAGCGCCTTGACCTTGACCATCACATCATTGGCGATGAGCTTTGCCCCGGACTTGTCGATGATGACTTTTGTGTCGGCAAACGCCGTATAGCCGTCGCCGCCGCCGAGCATGAAGTCATTCGTCGCCAGCTTGTAAGTCCCCGCCTTGTCCAGCTCCTTGTCACCAACCTTTACCGACACAACCCGGCTCCCAGCAGGCTTGGCCTTGTCGGCAGTGACGGTCAGGCCTGAAACCTGAGGGAAACGCCCTCCGCCGTCCTCCAGCTTCGAAAAACCGTTCTCCAGCGCATCCCAAATCTGCTGCCCCGTGGCCTCCACCAGCACAGTGACATTGCCAAACGGCAGCTCGGACAAAATGTCCTTGCGGGTGATGTCGGAACCCGCCGGATACTCCTTGTCCGCCCGTATGCCTCCGCCATTGGTGATGGCGATATCCGCCCCGACCGCATCCTTCATCGCATCCGCAATAAGATTGCCTATGGCTGCCTCCTGCGTGCGAACGATGTTGCGGCGGCTGTCGAGCGGGCCGACAGTCTTGCCGATGACGACGTTCAGCTCATTGTCGAGCTGCTTGAGATAGTCATCCGTAACTTTCTGCGTCTCAGGGTCAGGAGTAACGCTGGCCGTGTCGATGAAACGGAAATTCGGCTCCCATTTCACCGACCGCTTGCCGTCTTTCTCTTCGACCGTCACGTCGAGATCAAGTGGCACGAGCTGGTTGGCCTCGGTGGAGGTGTCGATATGCGCTGTGATGCCGTTGTAGCGGACGACCAGATGATGATCGTCTCCAGATAGAATGACGTCAAAAGCCTTGGAGGCGTACATCTTGTCGTCATCGGAATTCGGCGCTTGAACGACGCCTACCACCAGATCCGCTCCATCCGCGCGCGCCTTCCCGGCCGCCTCAATCGCGCTGTCTGCGGTTGCGCCGAATTTCCAGTCGCCGGTGGAGGAGACCTGCGGCGAGGTGTCCTGCGCCACCGGAACAAGCGCGACCTTGACGCCCGCAATCTCTTTAACCATCACGCCACCAACGCCTTCAATGAGCGAGCCGTCGGCCTTCGTCATGTTGAGCGCCGCCCAAGGATATTTCGAAAGTTTGAGCTTTTCGAGGAAATTGTCCGGGCCGAAATCAAACTCGTGATTACCCGGAACCGCCAGATCGAACGGCACGATGTTGGTGAGGTCCACCATGTTTTTGCCCTTGTCGAGCCCGGACAGGAGCGAGGGGGAAAACATATCGCCGGTGAACAGGTATAGCGTGTTCGGATTGGCGGCGCGCTCGGCGCGGGCCACGGCGTTCAGCCGCGCTACCCCGCCCCGCGTCTTGCCGCCCTGAAACTGATAAATGTCACCGACGCCGAGAAGCGTGATCTTGACGGTCTCAGCTGCAGCCAAGGCCGGGACCAGGCTGGCGAGGAATGCGGAAATGAGAGCAATATGGATGGGTCGGCGCATGGAGGGCTCCTATGGCTTATGACGCAGAATTCGGGCCTTTCAGCCCGCGAAAATTGCCAGCCCCCTAAACAATTCTCAAAGGCAATCTGGCATAACCGGCGGATAAATCAATTTCTTTGCGCACGTGTGACAGGTTCAATTTTGAGGATAATTGCGATCCAGCCAGCCACGTACAACATAAAACAGAAGCGCCAAGCCGAAACAGCCAGCCGCTATGCCTGCAAGCACCATGGGCTTGCCGTCCGTGGCGCTGCGCATCCAGTCAGCAAGAATGGCGAAAAGCGCCAGTGCGGCCGTTCCCACAAACAGCCATTGCCCGGCGATCAAACAGGCGTTCATCAGATATCGTGAAAAATGCACATCCGCCTCCGCGCCGTTTGCGGATCGTTAGACTACCGCGTGACGGATATCAAATCATGCGGTTGCATGGCGCTCGCCGAGCACTTCAGCCTGAGCGGGAGTTTACCAATTTTGCGACATTCATACGCAAAGCCACTTTCCTGAAAAATCAAATCATGTCAGTGTGCAGTGTCGCAAATTGAGAAAAACGACAGAGTCTGTCTTTTCTGTCTGCGACATGGGCAAACGGGGCCGCAGGATGAGCACGAAACAGGCACTCAAACGATCAATTGTTTTCTTTCTTGTCCCCGATTTCTCGATGATCGCTTTTGCCACCGCAATTGAACCTTTGCGCATTGCCAACCGGATGCTCGGCTATGAATCTTACCGGTGGCGTCTTGCCTCCCTTGATGGAAAGCCGGTTGCCGCATCAAACGGGGTTGTGGTGGAAGTCAACGCGTCACTGGACGAAGAGCGGCGCAAGTTGATGGGCGTGGACAAGCCATCGATGATTTTCGTTTGTTCCGGCATCAATGTCGAGAAGTACAACAACAAATCCGTGTTTGGCTTCCTGCGCGAAGAATATCACCGCGGCGTCTCCGTAGGCGGACTTTGCACGGGCGCCTACATCCTCGCAAACGCGGGATTGCTGTCAGGCAAACGCTGCGCCATCCATTGGGAAAACCTTCCGGGATTTTCAGAAGCATTTCCGAAAGCCAGTGTTTTTGCTGACCTGTTTGAGATCGACTCCAATCTCTACACCTGCGCCGGCGGAACTGCTGCGCTTGACATGATGGTCAAGCTGATCGGCGACGATCATGACGACAATCTCGTCAACCGCATTTGCGAACAGGCCCTTACCGACCGGGTGCGCGCGCCGCAGGACCGGCAGCGCCTGCCGCTGCGGGCGCGGCTTGGCGTGCAAAATGCAAAAGTGCTCAGCATTATCGAGCTGATGGAGGCCAATCTCTCCGAACCGCTGTCGCTTCTCGATGTTGCCGATGACGCCGGATTGTCACGCCGCCAGATCGAACGCCTGTTCCGCCAGGAGATGGGCCGTTCCCCTGCCCGCTATTATCTTGAAATACGTGTGGACCGGGCTCGCCATCTGCTGATTCAATCGTCCATGCCGGTTGTGGAGGTCGCGGTCGCCTGCGGCTTCGTTTCCGCGTCGCACTTCTCCAAGTGCTATCGAGAGATCTATGGCCGCTCTCCACAACAGGAGCGCGCCGAACGCCGTCAGCCGCTTCTCGCGGCGTGAGACTTTCAGCCAGTTGAAAGCGCTGAGGTCACCTGTTTGGGTGATGCGTTTTCCTGCCAAATCACTACAGCCGTTACCGGGGCGCGTTCTTTCAAGGATTGGAGCCCGTTATGGCAAAATATGTTGTGCTGAGAGATTTGTCGCGCCTGCAGCCTGCAACGCGTGATTTCAGGCTTCCGCGCTCGGGACCCGCAATGACCGGCTTTGAGCGCATCCCCGAAGCAAAAGTTGAGACGGAAGACGCAAACGCCGCGCAAGCGCGCAATATTGCCCGGGATCCAACCGTCCTGGCGTTAACCCCCGCAATGCCCACCAAACTCATCGCGCCCGTCGCGGAAGCCGCCGCCTCCGCAAACGCCTGGGGCATCAGCGCCGTTGGAGCCGATACAACAACAGCGACCGGCGCAGGCGTGAAAGTCGCCGTGCTGGATACGGGAATTGACAGCGCCCACCCCGCCTTCACCGGGGTGACACTCACGCAGATGGATTTTTCGGGAAGCGGTAACGGCGATGTGCAGGGCCACGGCACGCATTGCGCCGGGACGATTTTCGGCCGCGATGTCAATAATGTGCGCATCGGCGTCGCCAAGGGCGTCACCCAGGCCCTCATCGGCAAAGTGCTGGGCGACAACGGTTCGGGCGACTCGGCGATGATCTTCAAAGGCATTCAATGGGCCGTCAATGAGGGCGCCCGGGTTATCTCCATGTCGCTCGGCTTTGATTTTCCTGGCTTGGTCAAGGAGCTGATTGCCGGAGGCTGGCCTGCCGATTTGGCGACATCCGCCGCCCTGGAAGGCTATAGAGGCAATCTGCGCATGTTTGACGCGCTCATGACCATGGTCCAGGCCAATGCTGCCTTTACCGGCGGAACCGTGCTGGTCGCCGCGGCCGGCAATGAGAGCAAACGCAACATCGATCCAAATCACGAAATCGGCGTTTCAATCCCCGCCGCCGCTAATGACATCGTGTCAGTCGGCGCGTTGGAATCCACCCCTGCGGGACTGAAGATTGCTTCCTTCTCCAACACGGGCCCGATCATCAGCGGACCAGGTGTGAAAATCACATCCGCCAAGGCTGGCGGCGGACTGGTTGATTTCAATGGGACCAGCATGGCAACGCCGCATGTTGCGGGCTGCGCCGCGTTGTGGTGGGAAGAGCTGGGTGCGCTGGGCGTGCCCGTGACTGCCGCCAACGTAATCGCCAAACTGCGCGGATCCGCTGCCACGGACAAGTTTGCCGCAGGCGTTGATCTCGACGACCGCGGCGTTGGCATGGTGCGCGCGCCTGCCGCACGGACCGTTTGACTGACTTGGCCGCCGGCTGTCATCAGCGGCCGGCTGCCTGAATCAATCCGGCAGGTCTGACTGCCAAGTTATTGGATTGATTCAATTTGATCGACCGCACTTAACGGCACTCTAAAGCCTGTTTGCTATGGTGGCGCGGAATGAGTTCGTGACATCCATGCTTCGCTTGCCCGCGATCAAGACATTTACGATTGACAAGACCGCCGCGAAAAACGCGCTGGCGGTTGGGTTTACGTCAATGTCGGGAGCGGCGATGTTGAACGGCGTGGCCTGGCTTGCGTTCGGCGAAAATGGCAGTGCGGGCAAGGCTGGCTTTGCGCTTGCTTTCACGGCATCCGCTTTGGCTGCCATGTTGACGGGTTATCTGACCCGGCAGCGCAGCCGGAAGCTCGCACATATTGAGGACTACGCAAGGGCGATCGCCAAAGGGGAAGTGGCGGTGGCCCTAAACAAAGACGGCGTCAATGATCCCCTGCATGAACAATTGAATCTGATTGCGGAGGCGCAGTTGCGACGTGTCGAAGAGTTCCACCGGCTGCTGGAAGATTCCCGCATCCGCGAAGAGCGCCTCTATGAGGCGCTTGATACGCTTGACGATGAAATTGCGGTCTTTGACCCGAACGGCATGCTGGTCAGCGTTAACAAGGCGTTTAACCGGCACTGCAATAGCGCTGGGATAACCGTTGGGCCCGGCATGTTGCGCCGTGAAATCCTCAAGGCAATGTCTGTGGCGCCAGTCAATGAAGTGCCGCTCGACGAACGCGATATGTGGGTTGATCACCAATTCCAGATGCGGGAACTGGCACTCAGCCGCCAAGGCCCTGTCGATTCAATCCAGCGCGATGGAAGACACCTTCGTTTCACGCTCATTGAAACGCCGCTCAAGAACCAGATCGAGGTCACGACCGATATTACCGAGAGCGTTGTTCTTTTGCAGGACGCCGAACGGCTGCGGCGCGAGGCGGAGGCAGCGAGCGTGTGCAGGAATGCGACCCTCTCGCGGCTCAAGGACAATATTCGCACGCCCATGACGGGTGTCCTGGCAGCGGCGGAACTCTTGAACACGACTGACCTTGATCACAATCAGCGCGGCAAGCTCGACATGATCCGCCGCTCTTCAGGCGCGCTCTTGGGCGTTGTTCAAGAGATGATCGATCTGGACCAGGTCGAGCCAGTGGAAGATTCGAGTGATAGTTCCGAGCCGGTGGAAGCTGAAACCTCAAAACAGCCGGAACTCGATCCGGGCAAACTGGTTGATGTGGATGCGCAAGCGCTGCGAAGGGCCGTGCTAATCGTGCGGTCAGAGGATCTGCTCGGCCGCCTGACTTCGCTCCTGCAGCAGGACAACATTCAGTCCATCGCCCTTGAGACCGTCGATCTCGTCATGACCATGTTGTCGGACACTGGCAGCGAAGCGGTCAAAGCCGACTTTGTCATGTCTGATGATAGCGAAGCTCTCACGTTGTTGTCCGGCTGGGCCATGACTATCCTGCCCGCCAACCGGCCAAAGATAATTGATCTCAACAAGGTGATGACGGACGGCTACGCGCCGGCCGTCGCGGCTGTGTCAACAGAAGTTCGAGAGGACAAGCCCGCCTCGCCCAGTGTATCCGTTCGTGAACTGATGCGCGCATCCGAGCCGCGTATCGAGCCGCGCAGCCTGCCGCGTGTCGCCGAGACGCTTGTTGCGCAGGAAGCGCCCGATACCAAGCGCAAGAAGCTGCCGCTGGATCTAATGGTCGTCGAGGATAATGACGTCAACCAGATCGTCTACGACCAGCTCCTGAGCAATTGCGGGTATCAATATCTGATTGTTTCGAGCGGAGAAGAGGGCGTCAACACCGCAGCGCGCGAGAAGCCCCGGCTCATTCTCATGGACATCTCCATGCCCGGCCTCAATGGCCTTGAAGCGACCAAGCGCCTTCGGGCTCATGCGCAAAACAAGCGTCCTGTGATTGTCGGCATGACGTCGCATCTGCTTGCAGGAGACCGCGAGAAATGCCTTGCCGCGGGCATGGATGACTATTCGCTGAAGCCCTCTTCGTCCAGTCCACTGCGCGCCCAGCTTGCGGATTGGATCGGCATGAGCGAGCGTGCGGAACAAGCGGCAAGTTAGGGTCAGATCTTCCCACGCCCAGCCGGCTTGCCAGACGGCGCGCTTGATGTTGCAGGTTTCTGGGTACTCTTGTTCACCTGGGTTTGACCCTCTGCCCGCTGAGCGACAATAAAGGAAGCCACCGGTGTCGGGGGCGCTCCCGGCGCCAGCCCGATGCTTCTGGAGCCGAACCCGTTTCGGGTAACGATGCTTCCCGGATTGACGATGTCAGTTATTTTGCGCGTGACGTCTCGCGAGGCCGTCAAATTTGAGACGGCCTGCGCCCAGAACGGCGCGCCCAGCCCGACAAGAAGCCCGCCAATGAAAAGCCAGAATATGCTTGCGAAAGACGGTCGCGTCCAAAGCGAGCCAAATGCGGAGAACGTGCAGTTCGAAATCGGGGCCATCGTACTGCATGGAGCCATGCCCTCCTGGCTCGGCCAGCCGACCGGAACGCCGAGCGCCGTGAACTCAACAACTTTTTTGTTGGCCTCCTCGATTGTGGACTTCAGCTTGTCGATGGCGTCCTTCAGTTCCGCCGTGCTTCTCGGATCCGCCGCCTTGTCTGCTTCCAGCGCGTTGAGCCGCTCCTGCAGCGCGCGGTAGTCAGCATGCGCATCGGCCGCTTTGTCAGCCACACTCTGCGCAATTTCGGGATTCTTGAAGTAAGTGACAGCCAGATTATACGGGTGAACATAAAACAGCCAGGCAATCACGAAGGCCGCGATCACCGACAAAACCCGCGCCCGGCTTTCAAAATAGGCGCTCGCCTCATTGCCAAACGCCTCATATTTTTGCGCAATATCCGCAACGATGTTGTCCGTCCAATTGTCCGTCACCCCAACAATCCGATTGTCTGCAAGCTTCTGGGTGAAAACCTCAACCGGGATATCGCTCACGACGGATGAGTCCACCAGCCAATGCAGAAACTTGCGCAGCCGGCCATGCTGTTCGGGTTGCGCGGCCATCGCCCGGTTTTCCATAATGATCGAAGCAAATTCCTGCGAGGTCGGCTTGTCCGCGTCAGTCAGGCGCTCTGCGATTACCCGCTCATACAGGCTTTCCAGCATAAGCCTCAGACCTTGGTTTCGCAGCCCGAACAGCCTGTGAATCATCTCGACAAAGGTCGAAACAATCACAGAAAAGATCAGCATGGTGACGGCGAAGGCGAGAAGCGCGGTGAGCCATTGCATGGCACCCTCCAAGGACAGAGTTCAGCCGGACCGGTTTGGAGCTTAGTCCGGTGAAACGCCTCTGTCCATGCGGCTCGTGAAGAAGCCTAACTGCGCGGCTTCAAGTTCTCCGGGTCATACAGCGGCTCATACCCGACGCCCGCCACTTCCACCGGATAACGCTCGCCGAAATATTCGATCTCGTAGTGCGCGCCCTTCACCGCCTTCTCATGCGGCAGATAAGCGAGCATGATCGTCTTGCCGATCGTCGGACCGAAGGCCATGGATGTTGAGAAGGAGCGGCGGCCGAGCGTGTCGATGAGGGTCTCGCCAGTGGCGGGGTCGAGGATGGGAACCGTGCCGACCGGATAGCGCTTGACGCCCTTGGAATCGACATTGGCCTCAAGTGTCAGCGTGCAGAGCATAGCGACCTGATGTTCCATCGCCCGGTGGGCGATGTTCGCCGCTTTTCCTCTGAAGTCCGCTTCCTTGACCTTCGGCCGCTGAAGATCGGACTCTATCAGATTGTATTCGGTCAAAAGGTCGGCGTTCTGCAGGCGCAGGCTTTTTTCCATGCGCCGCGTGTTGGCATAGGTTTCCACGCCAAACGGCATGACGCCAATCGCCGCCAGCGCGTCCCAGACGGGGAGCGCGTCCTCGTAGCGCATGTGCAATTCCCAGCCCTGCTCGCCCACATAGGAGATGCGGAAGGCGGTGACATTTGTCCCGGCGATGCTGATCTGCCGCAGCGCGGCGAAGGGGAAGTTCTCCGGGTCGAGCGCAGCAGGTTCTTCGACGACTTTCTTCAGCGTGGTGCGTGCATTCGGACCCCAAATGCCGAGCGTAACGAGTTCGCTCGAGCGGTCGGTGACGGTGATGTTCCAGCCTTTGTCCTCTGCGAGGCGTCTGATGTAGAGGAGATCGCGCGGGCCGGCGTCCGCGCCGTCGATAATGCGGCAGAGGTCGGGCATTCTAATGACAGTCAGGTCCGCCCGCACCATGCCCTTGTCGTCGAGAAAATGCGTGTAGATGCCTCTGCCCACATTGGCGTCGCCGCCGATTTTTGCCGCGCAGATCCATTCCATCGCCTCGACATGGTCCGGCCCTTCGACGTCGAAAATGTAGAAATGCGACAGGTTCACCATGCCGACATCTTCGCTCATGGCGAGGTGCTCGGCGTTCGAGACGCGCCAGAAATGCCGATTGTCCCATTCGTTTGCCCGGACTGGAATGCGGTCGCCGTATTTGGCGAGGAGATGCTCGTTCGCCGCATAGCCATGCGCCCGCTCCCAGCCGCCCAGCTCCATGAAATGGCCGCCAAGCGCCTTTTCGCGCTCATAGAAGGGCGAATGCTTGATGTTTCGGCCGGTGGCAAAAGGCTCGCGCGGATGGACGGCGGGATTATAGACCTTCTGCGCCGTCTCGCCGCAGCGGCCGGCGATGAAGTCCTCCTGCATCTGATGATCGTAGAACCGGGCATAATCGAGCTTGGAATGGTCAACTTCCGTGCGCCCGTCGGTCATCAGGTCGGCGATCAGCTTGCCGTAGGCCGGGCCGTCCTTGACCCAGACGGCGACCGCATAAAACAGCCCCCTCACCTTCCGGCTTTCGCCAAAAGACGGCCCGCCATCCGCCGTCACCTGCAGGAGCCCGTTGAACGAACGGCGCTCGTCATAGCCGAGTTCCGCCAGAATTGGCGTCAGCTCGATGGCGCGCTCAAGCGGTTCAAGGATCTGCTCCATGTCAAGATCGCGTTGCGAAGGCGACCAGCTCGACTGTTCTTTTGACAGGATGTCCCGCGGATGGACCAGCCTTGGGTTCTTTTCCTCGTAATAGCCCCATTCGATCATGCCGCCTTCGGATGTCGTCGGATCGCCGGTGTCGCGCATATAGGCGGAGTTGCCCTGGTCGCGCAGCAGCGGGTAGCCGATGTCCTTGCCGGTGCCGGCGAATTCCGTATAGGGCCCGAAAAATGTCAGCGGATGGTCGATGGGCATGACCGGCAGATCCTCGCCCGCCATGGCTGCGATCAGGCGGCCCCAGATGCCGGCGCAGACCACGACATGGTCCGCCATGATGGTGCCGCGCGCGGTGACGACGCCCTTGATGCGGCCGTTTACGATGACCAGCGATTTCGCAGGAGTGTTGGAAAAGGTCGTGAGCTTTCCGGTCTTCTCGGCTTTGTCGGTGAGAATGCCCGCCACGGCCTGCGAGCGGGGGACGACGAGCCCCGCATCCGGGTCCCAAAGCCCGCCCTGCACCATGCTCTCCTCAATGAGCGGGAATTTTTCCTTGATTTCTTTCGGCCCGATCAGGTGCGAGCGCGAGCCGAACGCTTTGGCGGAGGCGACTTTGCGCTTGATCTCCTCCATGCGGTCATCATCGCCGGCGCGCGCCACTTCAAGGCCGCCGATGCGCTCGTAATGGCCCATTTTGTCGAAAAAATCGATGGAATAGAGCGTGGTCCAGACCGACATGAAATCGTGGCTAGCCGTGTAGCAGAAGTCGGATGCATGCGAGGTGGAGCCGACATCCGTCGGAATCCCGGACATGTCGATGCCGACAATGTCGTCCCAGCCGCGTTCGATCAGGTGATGCGCGACGCTCGCCCCGACAATGCCGCCCTGGCCGATGATGACGACCCTGGCCTTCTGCGGAAATTTCGCCATCGCACGCTGCTCCAAATCAATGTTTGGGCGCACATTATTGTTCCCGCGCTAGGAGGCAAAGCCCATT
Source organism: uncultured Alphaproteobacteria bacterium (assembly GCA_963792485.1). GTDB lineage: Bacteria > Pseudomonadota > Alphaproteobacteria > Rhizobiales > Rhizobiaceae > JANOYJ01. The sequence goes on along the minus strand of CAWBWL010000009.1, from coordinate 20,824 downwards.
TGCGACACTGCGCGCAATTCACGCGGCGGGCGCGGGTTTCCAGACCGAGAGCAGCGTTTTGATGGAGGGCAGCAATAGCAGGAACAGCGGCGTCAGATACGCCCCGTGCACCCGGACATCGGGCAGCGGGAACAGGATGAAGCGGGCGATGATGCCGCCGACAAGCGCAAGGAAGATGATCTCGGCGCGCGCGTCGATTTTCCCAAGCGTCGAGCGGATGAAGGCCCAAGAAGCCATGAGGACGATGAGAAGGCCCGGCCATGCGAGCTCCGTGACACAGCGCACAAGCCCGGAGGCAAGCGCCTTCAGGTAGACGGCGACAGCGAAATCAGGGTGAAACCCTTCCATCGTCAATTGCTGCGCCACATTGGAAAACCAGAAATGCGTCCACCAGCCCGGATGCCCCGCCCCGTTCGACAGGAAGGAATAGGCAATGGCGGCGGCAATGAATGCGCCGAAAGCGCCGAGGCTGATTTGGCGGAACAGGGCGAACAGGACGGCGAGGATGCCGAGGAAGGCGATTGTGTCGGAGCGGACCATGAAGGCGAGGAACAGCGCCAGCACCGAAACCATCTCTCGCCTGCGGTGAAGCGCGTAGAGCCCGAATGTGAACAGAGCCATGAACAAAGCGTCCGGCGATCCAAGGCGGGCAATGTCCGGATAACCCGAAATCATCAGCGCACTTGCGGCTATGGGTCCATAGGCAAGCGCCTTTTCGCGGAACAGCCACAGGCCGATGCACAGGCCGGTTGCGAATGTTGAAAGCAGGGAGATCAGGCGGATCGTTCCGACTTCGCCAAAGTATGGAGAGAGGCCCGAAATGAGCGAAACATACAGCGTCTTCACCCGGTACATGGGCAGCATGGAGTTGAACGCGGCGGCGTCCTCGAACTGGCGGGCGCGGTAGGCGTCGCCTTTCGCAAGCAGTTCGAAGGAAGCCGGATCAACCGCTTCCCTCACCTTTTCATAAGCAAAATCATGCATTTCAACCGGTGAATTGAATCGGTGTTCCGAACCCGCCGCCGCATAGGGCAGCATGTCCCAGTTGGCGTGCGGGAACTTCGCTGAGGCGATGCATGTCAGCGCGATGAACGCGGCGAAGATGGCCGCGCCGATGTGGGAAGAGTGGCGGGAACCAAGCGCAGCCAGCCACGCGAGCAGGCGCGAGGCCCCGTCTTCCCGGGCTTCCTGCATCCCGATACGACTGGTCAGGCTCACATCACCTGGCTTTTGACGAAGTCTTTGACGATGGCGATGATGCCCCGGCTGAGCAGATCATCCAGCGAATCCGCGAACTGCGCCACATGCGCGCTGTTGCAGATCAGCGGCGGTTCGAGGCGGATGACATTGCGGTTATATTCGGTGAAGGCGACGAGTATGTCATAGTCGCGCAGAAGCAGCGCGCCGATGAAGCCGGAAAGCGAACCCTTGAGCTTGTCGTCCAGCATCGCCACAACGGGACGCAGGATCATCGGCAGCGTTTGCGAGAAGTCCTGAAACTCGATGCCGACCATCAAGCCGCGCCCGCGCACTTCCTTGATCATCTTCGGATATTTCTTGGCGATGGTCTGCAGGCGCTCAAGAAGATAGTCGCCGGCTTCCGCAGCATTGCCAATCAGATCCTCGTCATAGAGCACATTCAACGCCTCAATCGAGGTGATGCAGGCCTCGCCTATGCCGCCAAATGTGGCGGGCGCGTGGATCAGCGCCGTCTTCGGCGTGCCATAGGCTTTCATGTAAATTTCGCGCCGGGCAATCATCGCGCCCATGGCGCATTTGCCGCCGCCGAGCGATTTGGCGAGCGCGGTCACATCCGGGATGACGCCGTAATGTTCGAACGCGTAGAACTTGCCGGTCCGGCCAAGCCCGCATTGCACTTCATCCGCCACCCATAGCACCTTGTATTGGTCGCACAGCGCGCGAATCTTCTGCCAATACTCGGCGGGCGCCTGGATAATCCCTCCGCCGCCCTGCACTGTCTCCAAAACGATGGAGCCGATGGCCGGATCCGACTTGAAGAGCGCTTCGACGGCGTCGATATCGCCAAACGGTACGCGCAGAGCGTTTTCTACGAGCTTGAAATCTCCGCGGTAGAGCTTGCCATCGGTGATTGTCAGCGTGCCTTTGGTCTTGCCGTGAAAAGAGTTCTCGGCATAGACGACCTTATATTTGTCCGGCCCCGCCGCGCGCTCGGCAATCTTGATCGCCGCTTCCATGGCCTCCGATCCGGATGATCCCAGAAACACCATGTCGAGATCACCTGGCGAACAGGCGGCGATATTGTGCGCGAGCGCAGTGGCGTACTGCGACATGAACGCCATCGCGATCTCGTGCCGCTTCTCTTCGGCAAATTCCTTGCGTGCCTTCAGGATGCGCGGGTGATTATGCCCAAAGGCGAGCGAGCCAAAGCCGCCAAAAAAGTCGAGAATACGCCGGCCATGCTGGTCGGTGTAATACATGCCCTCGGCGCTTTCGATCTTCACCTTGTGAAAGCCGAGCAGTTTCATGAAATGCAGCTGGCCGGGGTTCACATGCGCCTTGAACAGGTCCGTCATGTCCGTCACGGACATTGCCTTGGCGTCGCGCACGGACAAGAGCTTTGGCCGCCTTGCGATATGCATCGGCGCAAGCGCGGGCGCTTCAATCACAGAGCGCAGATTGGTCGCTTCAGGCTTTACGGTGATGTTCATCTGTTATCCCAATTATTCTGCCGCAACGGCCTTGAACTGATCGACAAACCGCCCCTCTTTTTTGGCGCGGTACTCCCGGTAGGCTTCCACCAGCATGTCCTCATCGCGGTATTTCGGGACAAAACCGAAATCGCGTTTGGCCTTGGCGGTATCGCGAACACAATTTTCATCCGCGATCAGATATTGCTCCGGATCCATGATTGGCAGGTTAACGAGATCAAAAGCGGCCAAGGTCGCTTTCACGGCAAAGCCCGGTGTCGGGAGCAATATGGATTTCGAGCCAGCATTCCTGATCAGCCCCGAGAGCAGATCGCGCACCGATGGCGGGTTTTGCGAGCCGAGATTATAGGCCTCGTTGGGCACACCATGCTCGAAGGCAAGCCGCGCTGCCTCCGCGCAATCAAAGACGGAGATGAATTGATAAGGATTCTTGCCCGAGCCGATCATTGGTACCGGCAAGCTCATATCAACCAGCTTGAACAGCTTCTCCAAAATACCCAGACGGCCAGGGCCAATGATCAGACGCGGGCGGAAAATAGTGACATTCATGCCACGGCTGCGCCATTCGGACGCCATTTCTTCTGTCGCAGCTTTTGACTTGCCGTACTCGCCCAGCGGCGCGACTGGCTGGTCCTCGTCCTGCGGCGGCGCGCTGACTGTATGGCCGTAAATCATGTCGGTGGTAAACTGGACGAGCTTTGAGGCCCCTGCCCGGTCAATCGCGTTCATGATGTTGCCAGCGCCAAAATAATTGACCGGCCAGAAGAAATCGTAACGCTTGGCCCGAGTTTGCAGCGGCGACAACATTTTGGCCGCCAGATTGTAGACCATGTCATCCGGCTTGATGTTCACGCCATACACTTGGTCTGCATCAGTTATGTCGCAATGCACGAAACGGGCCTTGGCATAATGTGGCAGATCAGCCTTGCTCACATCCGCAACAATCACTTGTTCGCCACGTGCCACGAGGTCGCGCGCCAGATAGCGTCCGACGAAGCCGTCGCCGCCAAAAATGATATGTTTCATGATGTTGCATCCGACATTTGAGGTTTGGCAGCGGCTTCGTCATGACCGTTGGCGCTCTGGGCGATGAGGATGGTCCCGGCACAGATCAGGGCGATCCCCATGATTTTGTAGGCGCCGAGCTCTTCTTTGAACACGAGCCATGCGACCACGGCGACGACAACATAGGCGAGGCTCAAGAACGGATAGGCGAAAGACAGGTCGACCTTGGACAGCACGAACAAATGCGAGGCCATGGAAATGACAAAGGTCGTCAGACCGATAAAGACCCAGGGATTGAAGATGATCTGAAACACGCGCTGGATCATTGTCTCAGCACTGAATGTGAGGGGCCCAAGACTCATCATGCCTTGCTTCAGCATGATCTGCGCTGCGGCGTTCGTCAGCACCGTAAACAATATGAAAGGTACGTACTTCGTCATGATTCACCCATAGATAAACGCATGCCCCCTCTTGCATCACAGGAAGAAAGCATCATTTATCAAAACCGGTTTGTCCCTAGAGAAGAGCTAACAAAAACAATTCTATTTCTCGTCTCTATATTGCATAAAATTGTGGATTTTTGTAGCGGAACTTGAAATCATCGCCAAGATGTAAGGTTAACCAAGTCTTAATGCGGTTCTGGCCCAAAAGTCAGAATTGAATGCCGGGTCTCGCAGCGCCTCGAGGTCACGCCATGCTGGATAAGACGAGGCGAAGGTTTGCGGCGACATCCGCGCATCCTTGTAAGCATTGACCGCGCCACCTGCCGCAATCGTGATCCGGTCAAGTTCAGCCAGTAATTTCAATGTCTTGGCTCCCCTGTTTGGGAAATCGAGCGTCAACGTGTAGCCGGGTCTCGCAAATGGAGTGAGGCTCGGCGAGGAGACGTCGCCAAAGCGCTTGAGGACCGTCAGAAACGACGCCTGACCTGCGCTTCGCGATGCTTCAAGCAATACCGGCAATACTTCTTCGGCTGCCTCAATGGGCACCACGCTTTGGTGTTGGTACAGGCCTTTGGAACCGTAGAGATAGTTCCAGTTTCCGATCTGATCGAGCGGGTAGAAATAGCCGTCATAGCTCACACTTGACGGCACCTGCTTCCGGCGCTTCGCATTGAAGTATAGTGCGTTAAAGGCCTTGAGGCTGGTTCCGTTCAGGCAAGTGAACGGCGGCTGGAGCGGCACCGATATCCGTGGCTTGGCACGGTGTGGGCGAAACAATCCGTCCGTGCAGTGATTGGCAGCTAGCATGACGCCGCGCCCGTCTTTCGACAGTTGATCTATCCACGCAACGGCATACTCGTTCGCCGCATCCGCTCCAGCTGTGAGGTCGAGATACTCGGCAATTGACCCAAAACTGCTCACCGTTTCAGTCACATCTGTTGCGCCCACCCGCATCATTTGGACCTTTGCAGACAAGATCAGACCCGTCAGACCGAACCCGCCAATGGTCGCTCTGAACAGCGCTGAATTCTCGTTCGCAGAACAATTTCTCACGGTCCCGTCTGAGCGCAGCAGATCAAACGAAATCACATGACAGCCGAACGACCCGCGCCGGTGGTGGTTCTTGCCATGCACATCGTTTGCAATCGCCCCACCTAGCGTCACATGCTTCGTGCCGGGCGTGACCGGCAGGAACCAGCCATGCGGCGCGATTCCAAGAATAATGTCGCCAAGCGTGATGCCCGGCTCGGCAGTCAAGACGCCTGTGCCGGGATCGAATGAAACTATTCGCGCCTGCTCTTTCGCGCGCACCAGCATCCCGGATTGATTATGGGCACTATCGCCATAACTCTTGCCATTACCGCGCGCCAGCCATGACGTCGATGCGACATTGCCACGGCGCAGATCGCTCGCCGCGTCCACAAACGAAGCCGACAAACGCACGCAAGCGTCAAGGCGGCCGAAACTTCTCACGACGCTCTTCGAGATCACCGGCTTGCGGCGAAGATCAACACCGCCCCCAGCGCCACCATCATAACACTGCGCCAGTCGCTCAGAAGGAACACAACTGGATCTTCATGCATCTCGCCGCGGCGCGCCAGAACCCAAATCCGGATCGAGAGATAAAGCACAATCGGGCAGAGCGGCCAGATCAGCCATGGCTGGCCGTAAAGTTGCTGGACCTCAGGGCTGTCAACATAGAGCGCCAGCACCAGCGCTGCGGCAAAGGCGGACGCCATCCCGGCCTCTCCAATCACCTGCTTGTCCGCCGGCCGGTATCCTCTGCCTGCTATTTTTGCAGTTGAAGCTGGATTGTTCTCAAGCTCTACGAAGCGCTTTACCAGCGCTAGTGACAGGAAGAAAAAGACTGAAAACGCCAGCAGCCAGAAGGAGACATCAATCATCGTCGCCGCCGCGCCAGCAACAACGCGGACAGTGTAAAGCCCGGCCAGCGTCAGCACGTCAATGAGAAGCATGCGTTTCAGCGCAAAGGAATAGGCCGTGGTCATCAAAACGTATGAGCCGAGCACCAGCCCAAAAAGAGGCGGTAGAAGAAGGCTCATCGAGAGCGCGGCAAGCATCAAGGCGCCGGCGGTCGCCAGAGCGACGGGAATTGAAACACGTCCTGCCGCAATGGGCCTGTTGCGTTTGGTCTTGTGCTTGCGGTCAAGCGGCAGGTCTACCAAATCATTGATGATGTAGATTGATGAGGCTGCAAACGAGAATGCGACGAACGCAACCAGGCACTCGGCCAGAGTCGAAAGGTTGAGAAGGTCATTGGCAAGAATGGCAGGCACTGCCACGAGAATATTTTTGGCCCACTGATGAACCCGGAGCATTTTCAGCAATTGCCTCAAGCTGCCGCCCGCGTCGGCAAAAAGCCGGGCACTTGAGCGCCTTTGGTACTGTCCCGCTGCGCGGTCAGGAGCGACGACAATAGCGACCCGTGCGCTCTCAAACACCGCAATGTCCGCATGGCTGTTGCCGGCGTAGTCATAATTGGCTTCACCGAAAGCCGCATCGAGCGCTGCACGTTTTCGTGTCGAGGTCAGGCTGACGCCGTTCTCGCTTGCAAATACCCCTTTGAACAAACCAAGATGGCCGGAAATTTGATCCGCAAAGGTCCGATGGCTTCCAGTTGCAAGATAGAGCTCCCTGCCCTTTGCATGCTCTTCGCGCAAGAATGCGAGAAACTCGACACGATAGGGCAGCGCTTCCGGATCAAGAACAACGCGTTTGGCAAGTTCGGCCTTGAGGGCATATGCGCCCTGCAGCGCCCAAAACGGCAGCAAAAGCAGATAGAGCGGGTTACGCTTTACAAGAGCGATCACCGATTCCCAGATCAGGTCGGTCGCGATCAAGGTTCCATCGAGATCGACGGCCAATGGAAGATTATGATGCCCCGCGCGCTGATTCATTCATTCCTGCCCAAGTCCAGAAACGGATATTAGCGCAATCTCCAATCTCATGGGTGAACAGGTACGGTTACCGGCGGACAGTCTGAAGTTAAGGTAAACAAACAACGAAAAGCGGCCGCGATGAACACGGCCGCTTTAGAGATAATTTCGAAAGCTGGGCTTACTTGAACTTCAGTTCCTGGCCGCTGACTTCGACCGCCTCGGCGCCCGTCAGAACCGTGTTGTTGCCGTTGAACTCGACAAAACAGCCGCCAGCGCAAAACTCAACTGTCTCGCTCGGACCTACTGAAAGTTCGACTCTCTCCGAACCTTCCGTGACAATCACCGTAACGGCGTCAGCATTGCCGTTTGTGATGCTCGCGGCCTTTGCGGCACCGCTCACTGCGGACAAGGCAAGAACTGCGATCAGAACTGTCTTCATTTCAAGACCGGCGCCTGAGCGCCGCCTCCGTTGGTGCAGGACACAGTGCCCCGCTTGACCTGCGTAATATCGCTTACCGCATCTGAACGCCAGCTGAACCGCAATGCGGGATTTCGTTCAGGAAGGCACATGGTTAACAATTTGGCATCAATGCTTGATCACGTCCGCCCATTCAGGATGACGATCAGCCTGCGCGCGCATGAACGGACACAGCGGCATGATTTTCCATCCGCCAGCGCGCGCATCCTCGACCGCATGAGCGGCCAAACGCTGCCCTGCCCCTGTGCCGCGCAGCGCTTCGGCCACTTCGGTATGATCTACGATTATCAGTGTTGCGCTGACACGGGAAAATGTCACCTCCGCCTCACTGCCCGCAACACCAAGAGCGTAACGTCCGCCGCTCTTGGTATCGTCCCGCGAGATCATGGCTTCGGCTACCTGCGCGCGGACATCATCAGACATGTGAAGTCTCCAATAACTAAGCGGCCGCAGGAATTTCAATACTGTTTGCGGCAAACTCGCTCAGGATTTGGTTGCGAAGCTCGGTCTGCACAAGGGCAGAATTGGTGATATCCATCAAATGCACGCGCAGTTCAAAGTTCATGCGATTGTCGCCAAAGCCCTGAAACAGCACAAAAGGCTCCGGGTTTTTCATGACAAGCGGATGCTGCTTGCCAATCGCCAGGAGCACAGACTGCGCGAGTGTGGGATCAGACTTGTACGAAATGCCGACCGGAATATCGATCCGGCCAAGTTTGTTGCGATGAGTCCAGTTGCCGACTGCCGCATTGATGAGCACCGAGTTTGGCAGCATGACGGTCTGCTTATGAAACGTTTCGATCTCGGTGGCGCGCACCGAAATCTTCTTGACGATGCCGGACGTGCTGCCCGCCTCAATCCAGTCTCCCACCTTGAAGGGGCGCTCGGCAAGCAGGATAAGGCCCGACACGAAATTCGACACGACGTTTTGCAGGCCAAAACCGATGCCAAGGGACAAGGCGCCAGCAACCAGGGCCAGGCTCGAAAGATCAATGCCGGCGACCGAAATTCCAATCAGCCCCGCGACTGCGGTGCCGGCATAGCCAAGCGCTGTCTTGATCGAATTGCGGACTCCGGAATCGACTTTTCCGCGCGTAAGAATATTGCCGTCCAGCCAGCGTTGAAACCAGCGCGTGATGAGATAACCGATAAAGAAAACGCATATGCCAACAAATATGCCGATCAGCGAGATAGTGACGGAGCCGACCTGAAAACCCGTCAGCGCCGTGATGATCCACGAGCGGATGTCGTCCCACTGAAATCGCCATTGCAGGAGTATCAACGGAACGCCGAAGGCAAGCACCAGCAGGTTTATCAGGACGCTTACAAATACACCTGAATGGCCCAGCATGACCGGCTCTACCTTGTATTGCTCCCGCAGCGCTTTTCCGAGCGACGTATTGGCAAAAGCGCCTTCCTCAGACAGTGCGCGCGCGCTTTGGAAACCGAGATACATGGTAACAAGAATCGCGCCAGTCACGACTATTTGCTGCGACACGAAGCGGGCAAGCCCGACATATCCAAACGCGGACGCCAATACAGGCGCAACAGCGAGCAGCACCAACAGAATGCGCACTGCGCGGGGCCAAGGCTTGGACTTGCCGTCCTCTTCAGAGGCAATCGGATTGACGAACGCTATGACCAGGATGAGCACGCCAACCAGCACGATGGAAGCAAGGCTCTTGGCAATGGTCAGTGAAAGCGGCGAGTCCAAGGTCTCGTTCAGAACCTCACCAATGAAGTCAAGCCCGCGCACAAATGCCGCCGCCGTGATCAGCCAGGTGAGAATGCGCGCAGGGCGCGGCGCGGCGCGGATCAGTTGCCAGTTTGGCAGGTCGGGAGAAAACAGCGCGCGCGCCAATCTGTTTATGAAGTAGACAATAGCGAAAACGTTAAAGGCGGCGGCGATTGTGGGGCTGATATCCGAACGCAACACATTGAAATAGTCAAAGAGGAGGTAGGTGGCCGCCAGAAAAACAGCGACTGAAATCGACGGGATCAAAGTGGACCAGAACCCAACTGACAGGCGGCTGAGGTAAGAGGGCTCAGCGATGTCAGGATCGCGGCGGTAGAGGTCGCCAACCATGCGCCGCCCGCCGATTACGATGAAGGCAGCGGCCACAAGCGCGCACAAAGTGGCAGTCAGAATATCCTGATATCTGAATTTCCAGATAAAGCGCGACCAACTGGAAAACTGGCGGGCAAGAGCGGAAACTTCATTTGCCGCTGCCCCGGATACTTCGCTTCCAAAGGCGAAGTTGACGTCAACACGTTGGGAAAGGCTGTTGGCGAAGAGTTGCCGCCGCCGCTCCGCAACATCATCAGCAAGACCATTTATCCGCTGGGAAAGCTGCGCAGATTTGCCCAGAAGCGCATTGATCTCTTTCTTCTCCGCTTCGAGCGTCTTGCGCTCATCGTGTAATGCGGGCGCTTCCGGCGCATCACCGTCTGCTGGCGCTGGTCCAAGCGTCGTCAGCCGTTCGGCAATCGCTGAGAGCCGCGGGCGAAATGAGATGGCAACCCCCAGCACATCCTTGGCAAGCGTTTCAAGCTCGACGCGAAGCTTGGCGAGTTCGGCATCATCGCCGGTCTTTTCAGAAATGCGGGGAGAAAACCCGTCGGCGCGCTTGGTAATGCCATCGAGCACTGCCTGCTGCTCGGCAACAGACTGTGCCTGGGCCGGCAGCGCCGGTGCCAGCAAAAGCGCTATGAGGAACAGGAGCGGCGTAAGATATGATCTGTGCAATTATGTGAAATCCTGAATCGTCAGTTGATAAATCCAACACGCGCCTCTTACGCGGCACTCCGGAACGCGGCAAGGCGGTGGCATTGCGGCGCCGCGCAGCCGGTTTCGGCCACCAATCACCGCAATCGCCCCGATAGCTTGCCCTCAACTCGACTTTACTGCGCACTTGGCTATTTTCACCTCATGCAGAAATTCTCCGCCCGGTCACTCCTGATCAACGCTTTCCGCCAAGGGAGCGATTGGCAGCCCCATTGGCGCAAGGCCGGCGCCGAAGCCCTCCTATGACGTCATCATCGTCGGCGGCGGTGGACATGGGCTTTCCACCGCTTACTACCTGGCCAAGGAATTTGGCATCGCCAACGTCGCTGTGCTCGAAAAGTCCTGGCTCGGCTCGGGCAATGTCGGGCGCAACACCACGGCGATCCGCTCGAACTATCTCTTGAACGAGAATCAGCATTTTTACGAAGCCGGCATGAAAATGTGGGAAGGCCTGTCGCAGGCGCTGAATTACAATGTCATGTTCTCGCAGCGCGGCGTGCTCAATATTGGCCATTCGCCCGCGCAGATGGACGGTTTCGCCCGGCGCGGCAACCAGATGCTGTTGAATGGCATCAACGCCGAATTGTTTACAAAGGAACAGGTTTCCGCCGCTCTGCCCGGCATCGACATGAGCCGAACAGCGCGCTTCCCCATCGAAGGCGGCCTGATGCAGCGGCGGGCCGGGACGGCACGGCATGACGCCGTTGCCTGGGGCTATGCAAGAGCTGCGGACGCGCGCGGTGTTGATCTCATTGAAAACTGCGAAGTGACCGGCTTCCTGCGCGAGGGAGAAAAAATCGTGGGCGTGACGACGACGCGCGGCGAGATCAGGGCTGCGAAGACGGCCGTAGCGGTTGCCGGGTCCACTGGACAAGTCATGGCGCTGGCGGGGATCGAGACGCTGCCGATTGAGAGCCATGTCCTGCAGGCGTTCATTTCAGAAGGTTTGAAACCCATCATCGACACGGTCGCCACTTTCGGCGGCGGGCATCTTTATTTTGGCCAAACCGACAAGGGCGGATTAATCTTCGGCGGCGATATTGACGGTTACAATTCCTACGCCTCGCGCGGCAATCTTCCGGTAGTGGAAGACGTGATGAGCGAGATGGCCGCCTTGTTTCCAAATCTTGCGGGCGTGCGCCTCCTGCGCTCCTGGGGCGGCGTCATGGACATGTCGATGGACGGCTCGCCGATCATCACGGCGGGCCCTCTGCCCGGCATGTATCTCAATTGCGGCTGGTGCTATGGCGGCTTCAAGGCGACGCCCATCTCCGGCCTGTGCTTCGCGCATACAATCGCCAGGGACGAGCCGCATCCGCTGAGCGCGCCCTTCACTCTCGACCGCTTCCACCGCGGCCTTGTCATCGACGACAAGGGCATGGGTGCGACACCGAAGTGGCACTGATATGAGAATATCCTGCCCCCATTGCGGCCCCCGCGATCTGATTGAGTTCACCTATCAGGGCGATGCCTCACGCCAGCGACCCGACCCTGCCTCGACAGACCAGGAGGCTTGGAACACTTACGTCTATGACCGAACCAACCCACGCGGCTGGCACAAGGAATATTGGCAGCACCATGGCGGCTGCCGCACCCATTTGATCGTCGAGCGCAACACGGAGACGCACGAAATCCGCGCAGTGAAATATGCGCGGGATGGAGGCATGTCATGAGTTTCCGGCGATTGCCTACAGGCGGAACGGCTATCGACCGCTCCCGGCCCCTTTCTTTCACCTTCGACGGCAAAACCTATTCCGGCTTTCAAGGCGACACGCTCGCCTCGGCGCTTTTGGCGAACGGCGTCATGCTGCTGGGCCGCTCGTTCAAATACCACCGCCCGCGCGGCCTGCTCGCCGCTGGCGCGGAGGAGCCAAATGCGCTGGTGACGTTCGTACGAAAGGGCTTCCGCGAGCCCAATCTGAAGGCCACCGAAGTTGAGATTTTCGAAGGCTTCGCCGCCGAGAGCCAGAACCGCTACCCCTCGCTCGCCTTCGACATCGGCGCAGCCAACGCGCTGGCCGGGAAATCGTTCTCGGCGGGCTTCTACTACAAGACCTTCATGGGCCCGTTCCGGAACACCAAATTCTGGATGTTCTGCGAGCGCTTCATCCGCAAGGCGGCAGGCCTGGGAAAGGCGGGACTTGTCCCCGATCCCGACCGCTATGAGCGGATGAACGCATTCTGCGATGTGCTGATCGTCGGCGGCGGACCCGCGGGGCTGAAGGCGGCGGAGACGGCGGCGAAGAGCGGACTGGATGTGGTTCTTGCCGACGAGAACCCGTGCCTCGGTGGCGCGCTGCGATATGCGCCCGGCGAAGTCGATGAACAGACGATCCCGGCGTTCACGGTATCACTCATTGAATCGCTCGGCCGCCTTCCCAATCTGCGCATCCTCACCCGCACCCATGTCTGGGGTTATTATGACGGCAACACGCTGGCCGCTGTCGAACGCGTCGCCGACCATACGCTGGACCGCCGATCCGGCGAGCCGCGCCAGCGGCACTGGGTGATAAGGGCCAGACAGGTGATCCTCGCCACCGGGGCGCTTGAGCGGCCGATTGTGTTTCCCGGCAATGATGTTCCGGGGGTGATGCTGGCGGATTCCTTGGTGAAATACGCGCAAATTCACGCAGCCGCGCCGAAGAGTGATGTGGTCATCTTCACCAACAACGACAGCGCCTACCACGCCACGCTGGACCTTCGGCGGTTGGGCGTTGTGATTAGCGCCATCGTCGATGTGCGTGCAGAAGTCTCTGACTTCGCCCAGCTTCTGGCGCGCAGCGCCGGCGCAGAACTGGTTGCCGGACAGGCAGTCATTGGAACGGCCGGGAGCAAGGCGCTGACTTCCGTGTCAATCCGCCCGTTCAATGCCGAAACCGGTGAAGTCCACGGCACAGTCCGCGTCATCCCGTGCACCGTCCTCGGCGTCTCCGGCGGTTGGTCGCCGCAGATACAGCTGGCGAGTCAGGCGGGGGCCAAGCCGAAATGGGATGAGCGTCTCCAAGCTTTTCTGCCACCTGAGCCGATGCCGGGGTTCAATTTCCAAGTGGCAGGCGCGGCGAATGGCGCAGGAGATTTGACCCAAGCATTTTCCGACGGCCATTCCAGTGCGGCGTTTGTCGCAAGGGGCTTGGGAAAGAACGCGGCGAAGGCATCCCCAGTGAAGATTGATCTCGACAGTGCGGAGATTGCTCCCGCGCCGGTTCTGGAAATCCGCGCAAGCGATTCAAAACAAAAGGCGTTTGTCGATTTCCAAACTGACGTGACCGTTGATGATTTGGCGCTCGCCGTGCAGGAAGGCTTCGCCGCCTCCGAACACGCCAAACGCTACACCACGCTCGGCATGGCGACCGATCAGGGCCGCACCTCGAATGTCGCGGGGCTTGCTGTTCTGGCGCGCCTGCAAGGCATCGCAATTCCGCAAGCCGGGCTCACCCGCTTCCGTCCCCCCGCCTCCGGGGTCGCCATCGGAGCCATCGCCGCCGAACGTTTCGGCGGCCTGCGGCCCTACCGTCTTACGCCCATGCATGACTGGCATCTGAAACAGGGTGCAGAAATGTATGCCGCCGGGCTTTGGGAGCGCCCGATGATCTATGGCAAACCGGGCGAGACAGTCGAGCAGGCCTATGTGCGCGAAGCGAAGGCCGTTCGGACGAGCGTCGGCATCGCGGACGTTTCAACGCTCGGGAAAATTGACATTCAGGGGCCGGACGCCGCAGAGTTCCTCGACCGGATCTATACCAACATGTTTTCGAACCTGACCGTCAACAAGGCGCGCTACGGATTGATGCTGCGCGAGGACGGGTTTATCATGGACGATGGCACGACCTGGCGGCTTGGCGAGACAAAGTTCCTGATGACGACGACCACGGCGAACGCCGGCAAGGTCATGCAGCATCTGGAATATTTCCTCGACTGCGTCTGGCCGGGCCTCAAAGTGCATATCACCTCGGTCACCGACCAATGGGCAGGCGCGGCGGTGAGCGGGCCCAGTGCGCGCAAAGTGCTGGAGGCTTGCGTCACGGGCACCGATGTTGACACGGTGACCCTGCCCTTCATGGGCATCGTGCGCGGTTCCATCGCGGGTCTGCCCCTAATGATATGCCGCCTCTCCTTTTCCGGCGAGCTCGCCTTCGAAGTCTATTGCGGAGCGGGGCATGGGCCGAGGGTCTGGAACGAGCTGATGGAAGCGGGCCAGCCCTATGAGATCACACCCTATGGTCTTGAGGCGCTCGGCACGCTGCGCATTGAAAAAGGCCATGTGACCGGGGCGGAGATTGACGGGCGCACGACCGCGCAGGACCTGCATCTTGGCTGGATGATTTCGAAAAAGAAGCCCTTCATCGGCTCGGCAATGATGGGCCGCGAAGGACTTATGAGAGACCGCCGCTTGTCCCTCACCGGCGTTCACTCGCTCAGCGGCGAAGCGATTTCAGGCGGCAGCCACATTGTTTTGTCTTCCGATCCGAAAACGCCGGGCGCAAGCCTCGGCCATGTCACTGCCGCCTGCTATTCGCCTGCGCTCGGCCAGCACATAGCGCTGGCCCTCGTTGCTGACGGCAAGGCGATGATCGGCAAGCGAGCCTTCGCCGCCGACCCGCTGCGCGGCGGCCATATGCCGGTCGAGCTGGTTTCGCACCACATGTTTGACCCGGAAGGGAGGCGCATGCATGTCTGACCACGCTTCCGCGCTCGGGGCGGATTTCAAACCGGGGCTTTATGGCAATGTGTCGAATGGCGCAGGCGTGACGCTTGGCGAACTCTTCTTCGATTTCACCGCCGAGATCGCCGCCTTTCCCGGCGCTGAGGAGGACATCGCCAAACTGATCCGCAAAGCCGAAGCGCGCATTGAGGGCGGTCTCTCGTTCCAGATCGCGCAGAACCGCTGGCTGGCGGCGGGATCGGCGAAGTTCCGCGCTGCGCTTGAGAACGGCGTCAGCGGGGCGCAGGGATCGTTCGTAGACCTCAGCCATGGCCGCAGCGCGTTGAGTGTCAGCGGGCGGAAAGCGGAATGGGTTTTGTCGAAGCTGTTCGCCGTTGATTTGAGAGAGGCGGCCTTTCCGGCGGGCGCGGGCCTCGCGACAATGCATCACGACATCTTCGCGCAAATTTACCGCTCCGATGCGCAGTCATTCGACATTTTCATCTACCGCTCCTTCGCGCGCTCGTTCTGGCACACGCTCTGCCGGGCGGCGGAGGAGGTGGGGTATGAGGTGGTGTGAGGCCGTTCACCCCGTCTGGATATCTTCAGGTCTTGTATCCCGTGAGGTATGTACGACCTTCAATATCCGCACTTTGCCGTCGTCCGCGTGCCTGTAGATCAAGAGAAGTGACGTCTTGGCGACATAGAGCTCAAACGTTCCTTGCTTTCTGCCTGGCCGGCCAGTCTGAAACGGCGAAAGATTTGCCGCCGCCTCAAGAATTCGCCCGCGCACAAGCGCTGCGGCGTTTGGGCGGCGCTTCTTGAGATATTCGAGATGTTCAAAGAAAGCCCCAGCCGCAGCGGGCGACCATAACACGGGCCGCTTCATGATGCCTTCTTGAGCGCATCGCCTGCAATGATGCCCTCACTCATCCGCGCAATTTCCTCCTGAGAAATCCCGCGGCCCTCATCAATGTCCAGTTCGGCCTGGCGGATATCCTCCAGGAATTCCTCCTCCTGGCGCACAAACCTCTCAATCGCCTCGTTGGAGAGAAATGACTTCGACCGGCGCGTCTGTTTGGCAATCGCCTCAAGCCTGTCGCGCAGTTCCCGAGAAACCCGGACGGTGATGGTGGTGTCGGTCATGGCACATATCCTTGCTAACTTGTGCACAAGTTAGCAAACATTACAGGCGGTGCAATATTCAAACCGCCTTGCTCTCCTTCACCAGCCCCTGCCCCGCCTCAAGCGCCAGCGGCGATAACCCCGCCCCGCCCTTGGCGACAAGCGCATCAAATGCCCGCCGCATGCGTGGCTCCCAGAAGTCCTTGATATGCTGCTGAACGCCCGCGAGCCCCTCATCATGCGGATATGGGCCGTAAAAGGCGGCTATCTGGTTGGCCATGCGGATCAGGTCGTTGTCGCTGTCGCTCATTTCTGCATGTCTCCAAAACTGTCAAACATCATCAATCCGCCGCGCGCCCTGGCCGCCACGCCCATGCCCGCCGCCTGCGCCAATCTCAAAGCCAGCGCGCTAGGGGCAGAGACGCTGGCAATGAACGGCGCACGGATCGCTGCGGCCTTCTGCACGAGCTCGACGCTGCAGCGGCTCGACATGAGGATGAATCCGCCAGAGGCGTCCCGCCCTTGCCGCGCCAAGGCCCCGGCCAATTTGTCCAGCGCATTATGGCGACCGATATCCTCACGGACGAGTTCCACATTGCCGGTCAAACCGCAGAATGCCGCCGCATGCGTGGAGCGGTTCTCAAGGTTCATCTTCTGCAGGGAAGGCATTGTTTCAAAAGCCTTTTCAATCGCCGTAGAATCCGGCCAATTTCCAGCCACCCGCGCCAGCGGCTTCATCACCGCATCCAGCGACTGCGCCCCGCAGATGCCGCAGCCGGAGCGGCCGGTCAAAGTGCGGCGGCGGCCCTCGGCGCGCTCCAATGAGGTAGCGTCCACTTCAACATTAATCAGGAATCCATCGGCGGCCTCTGCAATCCGGATCGAACCGATTTCGGCGGGGGACGCGGCAATGCCTTCGGTGATGGAGAAGCCTACGGCGAAGTCCTCAAGGTCAGCGGGCGTCACCATCATCACGGCGAAAGATTGGCCGTTGTAGAGGATGGAGGCTGGCGCTTCTTCCGGAAGTTTCCAAACTTGCGGGCGGACGCCGTCTTTGGAGTAAATGCGCCCGCTGACATGCGGCGAGACTTCATGCGCGGAGCTGTCGAGGCGGACGATTTTCATGATCGCCGAGTATGGAGCGAGGCGCCCCCACCCCTGCCCCTCCCCACAAGGGGGAGGGGTAAGATTGGCGCGCATGCAGTCCCCGTCCCCCTTGTGGGGAGGGGTTAGGGGTGGGGGCGCCTCGCTCGATGCCATCCCCGAAATCATCTACTCCGCCGCCGCAATGTTGAAATGCGTCTCCTCCATCTCGCCGCGCTCGCGCTGCCAGTCGGACGGCTTGTTGGAGCGGGTGAGCTGCACGGCGGTGACCTTGTATTCCGGGCAGTTCGTCGCCCAGTCGGAGAACTCTGTGGTCACGACATTTGCGCCGGAGAGCGGATGGTGGAAGGTCGTGTAGACAACGCCCTGCGGCATGCGCTCGGATATCTGCGCCCGCAGCGTCGTCGCGCCCATGCGCGAGCCGATGGAGACGAAATCGCCATCGCCGATGCCGCGCTCCTCCGCGTCGTGCGGGTGGATTTCGATGAGGTCCTCCTTATGCCAGCGCGAATTTTCGGTGCGCCGGGTCTGCTGGCCGACATTGTATTGCGAGAGGATGCGGCCCGTCGTCAGGATCAAAGGGAAGTGGCGGTTGGTGCGCTCTTCAGTCGGCACATATTCTGTGATCATGAAGCGGCCTTTGCCGCGCACGAAACCGTCCACATGCATGATCGGCGCGCCGTTCGGGAACTTCTCGTTCACCGGCCATTGCAGCGAGCCATCCCTGTCGAGGCGCGCAAATGAAACGCCGGCGAAGCTCGGTGTCAGCCGCGCGATCTCATCCATGATTTCTGACGGTGACTTATAAGACATCTCATAACCCATCGCCCGCGCCAGCTTGCACACGAGTTCGGATTCCGAGATGTTTGACTTCTCCTTCATCACCGGACGCACCCGGTTGATGCGGCGCTCGGCATTGGTGAAGGTGCCGTCCTTTTCAAGGAAGGATGTGCCCGGCAGGAAAACGTGGGCGAACGCGGCGGTTTCGTTGAGGAACAGGTCCTGCACGATGATGCATTCCATCGCCTCCAGCGCCGCCGACACATGTTTGGTGTTCGGATCGGACTGCGCAATGTCCTCGCCCTGCACGAACAGGCCCTTATAGGTGCCGTCAATGGCGGCGGCGAACATGTTGGGGATGCGCAGGCCCGGATCCGGATCGAGCGCCACGCCCCAGTCAGCCTCGAACTGGCCGCGCACTTCGACATTGGAAATGTGCCGGTAGCCCGGAAGCTCATGCGGGAAAGAGCCCATGTCGCAAGAGCCCTGCACATTGTTCTGCCCGCGCAGCGGGTTCACACCGACGCCCTCGCGCCCGATATTGCCGGTCGCCATGGCGAGATTGGCCATGGACATGACCATAGTCGAGCCCTGGCTGTGTTCGGTGACGCCAAGCCCGTAATAGATCGCGCCGTTCCTGGCATTGGCGAACAAGCGGGCGGCTTCGCGGATATTTTCCGCTGTGGTGCCGATGACGGGCGCCAGTGCTTCCGGCGAGTTCTTTGGCAGCGAGACGAATTCGCGCCAGCGGTTGAATTCCATCGGGTCGCAGCGCTCGTTGACGAATTTTTCGTCCACCAAGCCCTCGGTGACGATTGTGTGCGCCAGCGCATTCATCACCGCGACATTGGTGCCGGGCAGCAGCGGAATGTGGAACGCGGCCTCGACATGCGGCGACTTGACCATGTCGATCCTGCGCGGGTCGCAGACAATGATTTTCGCGCCCTTGCGCAGACGTTTCTTCATGCGCGAGGCGAACACGGGGTGCCCGTCGGTCGGGTTGGCGCCAATCAAAAGCATCACATCGGTCTTGTCCACCGAGGCGAAATTCTGCGTGCCCGCAGATGTGCCGAACGTCTTCGACAGGCCGTAGCCGGTCGGCGAATGGCAGACGCGGGCGCAGGTGTCGACATTGTTGTTGCCGAAGGCGGCCCGGATCATTTTCTGCACAACGTAGACTTCTTCATTGGTGCAGCGCGACGAGGTGATGCCGCCGATGGAATCCTTGCCGTATTTCGCCTGGATGCCCTTTAGCTTAGTGGCAGCGAAGTTCACGGCTTCGTCGATGGAAACGCCCCGCCATTCATCGGTGATCTTTTCGCGGATCATCGGCGTCGTCACGCGGTCCTTGTGCGTGGCGTAGCCGAAGGCGAAGCGGCCTTTGACGCAGGAATGGCCTTCATTGGCGCCGCCATCCTTGTCGGGCACCATGCGGATGACCTTGTCGCCCTTCAATTCCGCCCGGAACGAGCAGCCGACGCCGCAATAGGCGCAGGTGGTCTGGACAGAGCGGGTGGGAACGCCGAGTTCCACCACGGATTTCTCCATCAAGGTCGCCGTCGGGCATGCCTGCACGCAGGCGCCGCAGGAGACGCATTCGGAGGAGAAGAAATCATCGCCCGACATGCCCGGCGAAACGCGCGAGTCAAAGCCCCTGCCCTCAATCGTCAGCGCGAACGTGCCTTGCGTCTCCGCGCAGGCGCGCACGCAGCGGGAGCAGACGATGCATTTGGACGGATCGTACTGGAAATACGGATTGGAGGTGTCAACTTCGACTTTCGATTCCCAGTCGAAATGGTTCTCGCCCTTGAACCCATAGCGCACGTCGCGCAGGCCGACGACGCCCGCCTGATCCTGCAATTCGCAGTCGCCATTGGTCGAGCAGGTGAGGCAATCGAGCGGATGATCGGAGATATACAGCTCCATCACCCCGCGCCGCAGCTTCTCCAGCCGCGCCGTCTCGGTGTGGACCACCATGCCGGAACGAACCGGCGTCGTGCAGGATGCGGGCGTGCCCTTGACGCCGTCAATTTCGACAAGGCACAGGCGGCAGGAGCCGAACGGCTCAAGACTGTCCGTTGAGCAGAGCTTGGGGATCGGCCGGTCAATCAGGCTCGCCGCCCGCATGATCGACGTGCCTTCCGGCACGGTGACGAGCGCACCGTCGATTTCCAGCGCCACCAGATTTTCGGATTCGCGGAGCGGTGTTCCGTAGTCGATCTGTCTTTGGAAGCCCATGATTTTTGCTCCTATTCCGCTGCCAGATTTGGCGCGCGGTCAAAATCCTGCGGAAACAATCTCAGCGCCGACATGACCGGCATCGGCGTCAGACCGCCCATGGCGCAGAGCGAGCCATCGGTCATCAGCTCGCACAGGTCTTCAATAAGCGCCACGTTTGAGGCGACATTGTCGCCGGTCAAAATCTTGTCCATCGTCTCCTTGCCGCGCACCGCGCCGACGCGGCAGGGCGTGCACTTGCCGCAGGATTCTATAGCACAAAATTCAAACGCAAACCGCGCCATCTCGGCCATGTCTACGCTGTCATCAAACACGACAATGCCGCCATGCCCGACCATGGCCTTGGCCGCCGCCAGCGCTTCGTAATCCATCGGCAGGTCCAGCATGTCCGCGCTGACATAAGCGCCGAGCGGCCCGCCAATCTGCGCGGCGCGGAACGGCCTGCCGCTCAAAGTGCCGCCGCCAAATGTCTCGATCAGGTTGCGGATGGTGACGCCGAACGCTTTCTCGACGAGACCTCCCTGCTTGATATTCCCCGCCAGCTGAAACGCCAGCGTGCCGCGTGAGCGGCCCATGCCGAAATTCTTGTAAAACGCCGCGCCTTTGGCGAGGATGATCGGCACAGACGCGAGCG
>CAWBWL010000008.1:0-239479 GCA_963792485.1 uncultured Alphaproteobacteria bacterium | reverse complement strand
GAGCGTCGCGTTTGAAATTGGAATCGTTTGGGATTCTGTTTTTGTTTGAAGTGTGATTCATAGGGGCATGGAGGTGATATGCCATGCCCAAGTCTTATTCGCGGGATTTGCGTGAGCGTGTTGTTAGTTTTGTGGGGTTTGGAAATTCGTGCCATGCGGCGTCGCGGCATTTTCTGACCTCGCCGAGCTTTGTGATCAACCTGATGAAGCTGTTTGGGGAAACGGGTTCGGTTGAACCGAGAAGGCGTGGGAGCCGGCGTGCGGGAAAGCTTGCGCCGCATCGGGATTTCCTGCTCAGACGGGTTGAGGAAACACCGGACGTGACGATGCCGGAGCTTGCCACAGAGCTTTTGGGCCGGGGTGTGGCAGTGCGGCCCTCGTCGGTCTCGCGGTTTTTGCTGCGCTGCGGACTCAGCTATAAAAAAAACCGTTTTGGCGGCCGAAACCCGCCGTCCGGACGTGCGCGCGGCGCGCGTGGAATGGGTGGACAAGCGTCAGCCGTTCATGGGGCTTGAGCCGCAACGGCTTGTCTTTATTGATGAAACAGGAACCAAGACCAATATGGCCCGTCTGCGTGGACGCTCAAAGCGCGGCCAGAGGCTGAAGGCGCTTGTGCCGTTCGGACATTGGAAGAGCGAGACATTCATCGCCGGTCTTCGATGTTATGGCCTGACCGCACCCTGGGTGATCGATGGTCCGATGAACCGCTCGATCTTTGAAACCTGGGTGGAGACGCAGCTGGCGCCAACTCTCGGCAAAGGCGATGTCGTCATACTTGACAATCTTCCGGCGCACAAAAGCCGCGCCGCCGCAAACATCATTAAAGAAAAGGGCGCGTGGTTCCTCTTCCTGCCGCCCTATTCGCCCGACCTCAACCCCATCGAAATGGCCTTCTCAAAACTCAAGGCGCATCTGCGAAAAATCGCCGCAAGAACCATCGGCGCGCTCTGGAACGCAATCGAACAAATCTGCGATCTCTTCACTCCCGAAGAATGCAGAAACTACTTCAGGAAAGCCGGATATGGATTCAAGTGAAGGCGCGACGCTCTAGTGCTCGCCGTCGCGTCCGGCAACCGCCTGAAGTTCAACTCTCCGGCATCGGGCGCCGCACTTCACGCCGCCTGTTTCGGCAGCCTCCAGCCGGGGCGCGGGAAGTGACACGTATAGCCGTTCGGGTAGCGCTCCAGATAGTCCTGATGCTCAGGCTCCGCCTCCAGAATGGCCCGCCGGGCTCGACTTCCGTCACCACCTTGCCGGGCCACAGACCAGAGGCGTTGACATCAGGGATGGTTTCCTGCGCTACGGCGAGCTGGCTTGGCGAAGTGTAGTAGATCGCCGAGCGATAGGAGGTGCCGGTGTCGTTGCCCTGCCGGTTCTTCGTCGTCGGGTCATGGATCTGGAAGAACAACTCCAAAAGCTCGCGATAGCTGGTCTTGGCGGGATCAAAGATGATCTCGATGGCTTCCGCATGGCTGCCATGATTGCGGTAGGTGGCGTTCGGCACATCGCCGCCGGTGTAGCCGACACGGGTGGAGATGACGCCGGGGCGGCGGCGGATCAATTCCTGCATGCCCCAGAAACAGCCGCCCGCAAGGACGGCGCGCTCGGTTTTTTCAGTCATGGGTCTGTACTCCTAACTGGCGTTGAACAGCGAAAGATACTCCGCGTAACCGGCCTTTTCCATCTGCGCCAGCGGCACGAATTTCAGCGCGGCGGAATTGATGCAATAACGCATCCCGCCCGCGCCCGGCCCGTCCGGAAACACATGGCCAAGATGGCACGCGCCGCCCTTGGAGCGCACCTCTGTGCGCCGCATCCCATGGCTGTCGTCATGCACATCGACGACATTGCCGCCGTCAACCGGCTTGGTGAAGCTCGGCCAGCCAGTGCCGGAATCGAACTTGTCAACGGACGCAAACAGCGGCTCGCCTGACATCAAATCCACATATATCCCCGGCTCCTTATTGTCCCAATAAGCGTTCTGAAACGGCCGCTCGGTCCCGTTCTCCTGCGTCACATGATATTGCTCAGGGGTAAGCGCCGAAGCAGCATCGGGGTTGCGGCGGAAAGCATGCGCGGTCATGTCTGGCTCCGTGTTTTTGGGTTGGTTTCCAAGCGGATATCGGTGTGCCGGGATGCCGATGCAAGGCGGGAGCGGCGGGAAGGGGTTCAAATTCGGGTGAGGGGGTGCATCCCAGGAATTCCTGTATCCGATTAGCAAGATCAATCCTTGTGGTCTCACACTCCCAAATTGTCATGACCTGCCAGCCCGAATCTTCCAAAGTCTCGCAGTTCAAACGGTCGCGTTCCACATTCCTCGCGAGCTTGGTGTGCCAGTATTCAGTCCTTGATTTCGGAAGCCGTCCGTCAATGCATGCCGGGTCAGGATGCTGGTGCCAGAAGCAGCCATGAACGAAGATGACTTTCCTTCGCGGGCCAAACACCAAGTCTGGTTTGCCCGGCAGGTCTTTCCGGTGCAGCCGGTAGCGAAAGCCTAAGCTGTGAACGAGCGAGCGCACGGTCATCTCGGGTTTCATGCCCTTAGACCGGATAGCAGACATGTTGGCGCTACGGCGCTTCGGTGTCAGGCGATCTGTCATTCTTCTTGTTAAAATACCCGTTAGCCTTCAAGAATGTGCGGTCCGACGGCAAGAACCGCACCGAAACAAACTCGTCTCGCTGGCATTTTGGCAATGCGAAATGATCAATAGCATTTGCGTGATAGGCACCCGACAAAATTGCGATGTTTTCTTTGTCCAATATGTCTTTCGCGCCGCCATTCCAACGGATGCGCTTCATATAGTCGTCCTGATCAAACAGCAGGCTCTGCGCGACCTTGCGATGCACAACTTTGCCAAGGTTCTCCCGAAAGAAAGCAGCCGCGCGCTTTGCGCCGCCCCGTTGTCGGCGCATCTCGCGAAACCGCTCCATATCGATGGAACGAAAACGGCTCTCAGGAAGCGGCTGGTCCCTCAAAAGCCAAAGAATGTGATCAAACGATTTCGAAGAAACGCTCCGTTTGGCGTCCCTATTCTGGGCGTTCAGATATTCGGGTCTTGCAACCAAAAGTCCAATCGAGCAGCGCCTGTCTTCAGTGGCAACCATAATGAGAACGCAAGGTTCAGAGTTCCGGTATGTTTCAGGCGGGATCATCCATGTCCGAGACACTGTATTCTTGATGTCCACGTCAATGCCGTTGAGCCGCAAGTCCCTGAGTCCCTTGGGGACATCAAGAAAGTCCCTCAAATAGTGCTCAATCTTGAGGCCAATAAACGTCTTCTCGACATTGTCCAATTCAGAGATTTTGGTGCGTGCTGTGCGCGTAGGATCAATGACAAAATCTACTGCGTCCGACACGAGATTTGGAAATGCTGTGGAGAGCTTTGCAACGCCGCCCGACAGTCTGAACAGCTCTTCCTGAAGCGGAGTGAGGGTGGCGAAATCTGGATGTGTTGGCTCCATCCCTATTCAGCAGCCACCAATGCAGGCTTGTCCATGCTCAAAACTGCCTCAGCCAACGCCCGTCCAACTGAAGCAGCCACAGGTGGGGGAAATGCGTTTCCAACCTGTTTGTAGGAGGCTGTCTTCCTTCCATAGAACTGCCAACTGTCCGGAAAGCCCTGAATTCGCGCTGCCATCCGCACGGTCAGGCGCGGCATTCCGAAGTGATCCGGCTCTGGACTATCGTCGGCAATTGTGCGCCCCTCAACGCCCAAACGTGCCCATTCGGTCCGCGCCCTTGATGGTCCAAGGTCAGGGCCGCCGTGTTTCTTGGAGCCGCCCACGAGAGTTGGAGCCACACGGTCCGCCCTTTCCGCCCAAGACTTCGCTCCCTTCCAGCCATTTTTCGCCATCAAATCAAACAGTGCGTGGCCTACGGTTGGCGCGCTTGATGTCCTAAAATTGCCATCGAAAGCGTCGGCAAAATTCCTCTTTAACGCCACCATCACTACACGTGGCCGTAGCTGCGGCACTCCGAAGTCGCTTGCGTTCAGCAGCTGCCAGCTAACCTTGTAGCCATTCCTGCGGAGCCGGGTTTCAATCAGGTCGCGATAGTCATCAAATGCCCGGTCAAGCATGCCCCGGACGTTCTCGAACAAAATCGCTTTTGGTTGAATGATCTCCGCAATGTCCACGCCTCGCGTGAACAGATTTCTTTCGTCCTTGACACCGAGTTGCTTGCCAGCTTTTGAAATGGAGGGCAGGGCAGACCGCCTGCCAGCAGGTCTACCCCTTTGAATTTCGCAAAGTCATAAGGCTGGAAAAGATCGTGCTCAACTACGTTCCAATGCGGCCGGTTCAATCTCAACGTCTGACAGGCATGAGGATCGTTTTCAAACAACGCCACATGCTCAAATCCGGCCTGCTCCAAGCCAAGCGCCTGCCCGCCAGCACCTGCGCAAAGTTCAACTGATGTCGGGGCGGAGTATGGCATGAAATCCGGATCGCGTTTCAATGTTTGATTTAGCAGAAGAAATCAGAACAATACATGAACGAATATCGTTGTCCACGACTTTCCTGCCCGAGGTAGAAATTTCCTCACCCCATCCCCTCAAACATCACCCGTGTCGCCTCATCCGCCGGAAACAGCATTTCAATCCGCAGGTCCGCCAACGCAATATCCTCCGCCGTGCCAAACTGCGCGATCGTCCTGAACACCGAGAACACTTGTCCGCCGAGCCGGTAACGGGCGGGCATGATGGCGGGCATGTCGGGGCGGGGAGCATGACGGGCCAGCGCCGGGTCGCGCGACAGGCCGTCGGCTGCGGCGTCGAGCACCGGATCGCCGCCCAGATGGGCGCTTTCTGTGCGCAGGCGCGCGATCATATGGGCCGCGACTTCCGGCCAATTTTCGATCAGCGCTTCCGCGCGGCCCGGGTCGAGCATGGCGTTGAGCAGGCTGCCGCCGATGTCCACGCCGAACGCGGCCAGCACCAGCGCGCCGGAGCGATTGGCAGTGACGAGGTTCCAGTGACGGTCAATCACAAAGGCGGGATAGGGGTCGTGCCGCTCAATGATGCGGGCGATGGCGAGGCGCACCGGCTCCATGTCAACCGCATCCAGCGCGCGGGCGCTCCAGGCGGGGCGGAAGCCCGCCGAGTCCGAGCATGCGGTTGCGCTCGGCGCGGGGCACGTCCAGCGCTTCGCCGAGATGCATGACCATGGACCGGCTTGGCCGCGCCCGGCCGGTTTCCAGAAAGGCGATATGGCGGGCCGAGACATTGGCCGCAAGGCTCAGCTGCAGCTGGCTGATCCTGCGCTTTGCGCGCCATTCCTTAAGGGCCGAACCAAATCCATTGTCCATGACCACCTCCTTCGATCGCCCGACCATAGCCGCATCGCGGCAGCTGCGCACTTACCTGCAAGGTAATTGCGGATAACCCAAAGCCCCTGCCATGCTTTGCCCATCGTCAACATGAAGGAGAAACTCCATGTCTGTTTCCACCGCTTCGCTCTGGCTCAAATGCGCCAGTGCCATCCTCATGATCCTTGGGGGCATCGCTCTTGCCCTTGGCGCTCATCCGGCGACATCAGGTCTTGCCACACTTTTCGCCGACGCCATCATCTGGCCGTTTGACGGAGCGCAATCACTCGCCGGCCGGAGACGCGGCTCTTCGCGGCCATCGGCGGCGGAATCACGGCGGGCTGGGGCGTGCTGGTGTGGCTTGTGGCAGGCAAAGTCCTGCCGGACAATCCCGCGCTTGGCCGCGAAATTCTTGTGAAGAGCCTGATGTCCTGGTTTGCGGTTGACTCGACCTGCTCCATTCTCGCAGGCGCGCCTGTCAACGTCGCTGCCAATCTGGTGTTCCTGCTGGCCTTCCTCTATCCGCTGTGGCGCATGGAGCGGCGCGGGCTGGTTGTCTCCTGACACGTCCCTTCAACAGCGCCGCGGCAATCCGGTGCTGTCCGTCCCACAGATATGTCCCGCTTGCGACATTTTGGTGTCGCAGGCGGGGATAGTTGTGGGCATGAGCAAAGATAATTTCTTTTCTTTTCAATGGCTTGAAGAATAGTCATCCCCATTTCATCCCCAAGCTCCCTTTCGCCCTCATACTTGCGCCATCGTCCTCACGGGAACACGGGTTGCAAACCGGGTGATGCGTGGAGGACGGCGATGCTGGTCTGCAGGCATACGGTGTGCCCGTTGGTGATGAACCCCAAGGCCAGGCCCAACAACGAAGCTACGGACCGGTCACAAGCCGGGGCGTAGAACTCAGTTAGCGCAAGAACATCGGACAGGGCGTGTGGCGAGCCATTCCACACACCTTTTTGAAAACGAGCAGGACCACACGCCCTGTGTTCCCACTCTCTCTCAATGACCAGACCGGAAACGGGGCGTGGTAACGGGGAAGGCTTGCCTGGCTTTTTTCAAAAGCTTGGCCTCCTCCTGACATCTCCTGTCAGTATCCCCTCACATTTCCCCCGCCGCCTCTTCCAATCATGCGCTGCCCTGTCCATATTCGCAGCATGGCAAAAGCATCATCCAAACCAACCGGCTTTGAGGAATTGCCGCAGGCCGAATTCGAAGGCGTGCCCTATTCCGGCAATGTCACCGACTGGGTGCGCGAGCTGGAGCAGCAGGCGGCAAAGGAGAGCCGCAAGGCGGAGACGCGCGAGATCCGCTCCAAGGCTGGCACGCACCGGGTCAAGGCGGAGAAGGCTGCGCAGCGGGAAAAGCCGGTTGATCCGAATGACGCGGCGCGGGCGGACAATATCAAGAAGGCGACGGGCAATCTGCGCACCTCGCGCGGCACGTCCATTGGCGGCTCGTCCGATCCGAAAACCCGCGCCGCCGCCGGACTTAATCCGGTCGCCGGCCTGGATATTTCGCTTGAGGACGCCGCGAGGCTGCCGTCCGGCGTGACGGCCACCGTCGAGGCGCTGGCCGCCCTGATCGAGTCCGGCAATCCGCTGTTCAAGAACGGCAAGAAGTGGACGCCGCACCGGCCCGCGCGTCCGGAGAAATCCGAAGGCGACGTGCGGTTCGAGATGGTCACCGAGTTCACACCCGTCCGGCGACCAGCCGACGGCGATCCGGGATCTGGTCGAGGGCATCGCCAATGACGACCGCACCCAGGTGCTGCTCGGCGTCACCGGCTCGGGCAAGACCTTCACCGCCGCGCAGGTGATCCAGGAGACGCAGCGGCCGGCCATTATCCTCGCGCCGAACAAGACGCTGGCGGCGCAGCTTTATGGCGAGATGAAGCAGCTGTTTCCGAACAATGCGGTCGAATATTTCGTCTCCTATTACGATTATTACCAGCCGGAAGCCTATGTGCCGCGCACCGACACGTTCATCGAGAAGGAAAGCTCGATCAACGAGCAGATCGACCGGATGCGCCATTCCGCGACGCGCTCGCTGATGGAGCGGGACGATGTCATCATCGTCGCCTCAGTCTCGTGCATTTACGGCATCGGCTCGGTTGAAACCTACACGGCCATGACCTTCCAGATGAAGGTCGGCGACCGGATCGACCAGCGGCAGCTGCTCGCCGATCTGGTGGCGCAGCAATACAAGCGCCGCGACATGGATTTCACCCGCGGCTCATTCCGGGTGCGCGGCGACACGCTCGAACTGTTCCCGGCGCATCTGGAAGACCGGGCCTGGCGCATCACCCTGTTTGGCGACGAGATCGAAAGCATCACCGAGTTCGACCCGCTGACCGGCCAGAAGACCGACGACCTCAAGCAGGTGAAGATCTACGCCAACTCGCATTATGTCACGCCGCGCCCGACGCTGCAGCAGGCGGTGAAGAGCATCAAGGCCGAGCTGAAAATGCGGCTGGAGGAGCTGAACCGCGCCGGGCGTCTGCTTGAAGCGCAGCGGCTGGAGCAGCGCTGCACGTTCGACATTGAAATGCTGGAAGCGACCGGCTCCTGCGCCGGCATCGAAAATTATTCGCGCTATCTGACCGGCCGCAAGCCCGGCGAGCCGCCGCCGACGCTGTTTGAATATGTGCCGGACAATGCGCTGGTGTTCATCGACGAGAGCCATGTGACCATTCCCGCAGATCGGCGCGATGTACCGGGGCGATTTCCGCCGCAAGGCGACGCTGGCCGAATACGGCTTCCGCCTGCCGTCCTGCATGGACAACCGCCCGCTGCGCTTCGAGGAATGGGACGCGATGCGGCCTTTGACCGTGGCCGTCTCCGCCACGCCAGGCAAGTGGGAGCTGGAGCAGTCCGGCGGCGTGTTCGCCGAACAGGTGATCCGCCCGACCGGCCTGATCGATCCGCCGGTCGAGGTGCGCCCCGCCAAGGCGCAGGTCGATGATGTGCTCGGCGAAATCCGCGAAACGACGGCCAAGGGCTACCGCACGCTCGTCACGGTGCTGACCAAGCGCATGGCCGAGGACCTCACCGAATATCTGCATGAGCATGGCGTGCGGGTGCGCTATATGCATTCGGACATTGACACGCTGGAGCGCATCGAAATCCTGCGCGACCTGCGGCTCGGCACATTCGACGTGCTGGTCGGCATCAACCTTTTGCGCGAAGGGCTCGACATTCCCGAATGCGCGCTGGTCGCCATTCTCGACGCCGACAAGGAGGGCTTCCTGCGCTCGGAAACCTCGCTGATCCAGACCATCGGCCGCGCGGCGCGCAATGTTGACGGCAAGGTCATTCTCTATGCCGACCATATCACCGGCTCGATGGAGCGGGCGATGGCCGAGACCAGCCGCCGCCGCGAGAAGCAGGCGCAGTTCAATCTCGAAAACGGCATCACGCCGGAAAGCATCAAGAAGAATATCGGCGACATTCTCGGCTCGGTCTACGAGCGCGACCATGTGCGCGCCGACATTTCCGGCTTCGCCGAACAGGGCGCGATGATGGGGGCGAACCTCAAGACCCATATCGAGCATCTCGAAAAACAAATGCGCCTCGCCGCCACCGACCTCGACTTCGAAACCGCCGCAAGGCTGCGCGACGAGATCAAGCGGCTGAGGGAGACGGAACTTGCGATCGCCGATGACCCGATGGCGCGGGAGATGGAAACCGGCAGCCCGTCACGCGGCCGGACGGCCGGCTCGCAGGGCGGCGGGCTGTTCCGCAAGAACAAGCTGGACGAGATGACGGTCGGGCGGACGGAAGTTCCGCTGGGTTCGGATGTCAGGCCGGTGCGGCGCGAGCGGGCCGGGGCGGGGTCGTATGAGGATGCGGGGGATGCGAAGCGGGCGAAGCGGCGGCCGGGGAAGACGGGAAGGCCGGGGCGTTAATGCTCGCCAGATGCGCGCGCCGCAAACTTGATTCGCAAAAAATGCAACCTAAGTCCGGTTTTCGGGAACGTTTTTTGTGGATTATAGTTCCCCAAGGGCAGGCCAGACTATAAAATCAAAAGAGTCCTGGCCGGACAAGTTCTCACAGGGGCGGGCACTATCCCAGACAGTCAATGTCGATACGCGCTATTTTCTCGGGCAATCTTCGCCGGCTGTGTGCGAAAGAGAAAAGCCACGCCCACGTTGCGCGCGAGCTTGGGCTGAACAGGCAGCAGTTCAACAGCTATGTGACCGGCAAGAACCTGCCAAACGAGCGGGTGATCGACAATATCTGCGCGTATTTTCAGGTGGATGTCGGAACGCTGTTTCGGGAGGCGGATCCTGAAACGGATTTTCGGAATATTGAGGCGCTGACGGACCGGCAGAGGAAGTTCATCGAACGCGTGGTTTCAGCTGAGAGGTTGTCAACCCGGCCGGCGCTAATCGATGGGTTGTATTACGTCAACTTTTCTGTGCCCGAAGATCCAAATCTCGTTGCTTGCTCATTGATGGCGGTAAAGCGTGAGGGAGGTGTTACTAGTTTTAGGCGGATAACAAGGCCGGGAGGCGTTGCTGGCGTCCTACATCCGCGTGGGCGGGGCGTGCATTCGGGAATCATAGTTTTCCGGGATGGCTTGGCGTTCTTTATCGGCGTCGATTTGAAAAAAAATACGCCACCCACCTTCCTTGTCGGGCGTGTGGTGGCGTCTTCAGATATCATCTACGCAGGTTTGGCCGATGTTTCTCCTGATAGCGAATATGGCAAAGTGAGTTTCTATATTACTGCCGTGCCAAAGAGAACAAAGGTCTGGAAAGCAATGCGCAAGGTAAAATTTCATCAGGCTTCAGAAGTTCTTGCGTTTCCATAAAAAATCTCCTAATACTTTGATCATGCACTCAATTACTATCATATATAGAGAGTAATAGTTTCTCTTTGGTGCAATGAAGTGCCATTGATATAAAATATAGTATTTCCCGATCAGAATGCATTTCGGCGAACTTTTTCGCTTCATTCAAGCCACGAACAATATCTTGCAGGATTACGCTCGACGATAGGCTAGGCGAAGGGAATATGTTGACTTTTAGCTCTCTTGCATTTGTGTTAATCATCTTTTTAACCCCTTGTTCATAGAAGTTCTCCCCTTCTACGAATTTGGTATTTGCACCGATTCTACTGACCGCTGAAATAAGCGAATTCAGCACACGAGCCGCTGATCGTGCGCAAATTTTCCTTACGTAAAGAAGCAATTTCAAGTTGCAACTATTGCAGATACACAACTAAAAAAGGTCGTTGTTAACCCAACCCAGAAAAGGCAAAAAAATGACCAAGACCATTCATCTCCCAAAGATCGCTCCTGCTGCGGGCAGGTCCCTGTCCATTTTCGTGAAGCCCGGCATGAGGTTCAACAAGGTCTGACCCGCCTGCCTCCCCCGTGCCCGCACGGGGGAGGCATTTTTCCTCCAGAAGCTGATTCGAACGTGCCATGAAAAACCGAACCTCGTCCGCCCTGGTTTTCAGCCTCGCCGACACCAGCGTCGCGGGCTTCAACTTTTTGCAGAAGTCCGCCTTTGAAAGTTCGGGCGCGCTGCTGGACGTGCTGAACGACAACAAGGAATGGACCGAGGCCGATGGGCTGGCGACAGACGACGCGCGGGCATATGTCGAGCTTGGGGCAATGGTCGCCGCAGACTCGAAGGAAGATGCAGCCGAGCGGGAGTTTCAGGAGAAATGGGCATGGGGCCTGCCCGCCGCCCTTTTCCATTTCAGCGTTCAGGGCAATTCCTATCAATCGCTCGAACAGGGCGAGGCCAAACAGATGGCGAGTGCCACTCGTCTCGGCTTCCCTGATTTGTACGCGGACAATTCGGGCTTGGAGCCGGGACCGGCGCTTGCCAAATCCTCCGAAAGATCGGAACTCATTCGACTCATGGCGCGCCGCCGGTCAGACCGGGAGCCTTCCGGCGCGGCCGTTCCGCTGCAAGCCGTGTCGGACATTCTCTTTTCCGGAATGGGCATTACGGGATCGGTCAAGAACGCGGTGACGGAGCTGCCGCTGTCGATGACGCCATCGGGCGGTGGCCGGAACCCCTATGAAGCCTATCTCTTCGCGCGCAAGGTCGACGGCCTTGCCCCAGGAATTTATCACTATTCAGCCATAGACCACACTCTGGGCCGTCTGGCGGGTGAACTGCCGGAGAAACTTGGCGATGTGATCGGCAATCAGGATTGGGCCGGCGAAATGTCCTGCTTGATTGTCCTCGCCGCATTTTTTGAACGGACGATGTGGAAATATGACGACCCGAATGCATATCGCGTCGTTTTGATCGAGGCTGGCCACATCGGACAGAACATGCTGCTTGCGGCGACCGATGCCGGGCTGGCTGCCTGTCCCACTGCCGCCTTGAGTCACGAGCCGCTGTTCGACTTGCTCGAACTTCCGAGCCGCATCACCTGCGCGCCGATTTACGCGATTGCGATTGGCGCGCCGATAAAGTCAGCAGGGTAAAGTGGTGTGACGCCCCGCGACTTATCTCGTCCAAAGGAAAGCCGGAGCACGCGACATGCCC
Organism: uncultured Alphaproteobacteria bacterium; assembly: GCA_963792485.1. Classification (GTDB taxonomy): domain Bacteria; phylum Pseudomonadota; class Alphaproteobacteria; order Rhizobiales; family Rhizobiaceae; genus JANOYJ01. The sequence continues at coordinate 227,654 of CAWBWL010000008.1, read as the reverse complement.
GATGCTTCATGTTACTTCATGGCGCATGAAGCTCCGCCATTCGATCATCCCTTTTCTCCTCCTGCTTCTCACCCCCGCCCACGCCGCCGAATGGCAGCCGAAATTCGTCACCAAAACCTACGCCGTCTCCGGCTCCGCCCCCATCGACCTCTACACTTCCATCGGCGAGCGCGGCCCTCTGATCGGCAAGGTCCGCGCTATTGCGCATACAAACTGGGATCTGAAATGGCGTCGGGATTACCAGCCCGATGGCAGCGCCTGCGTGCTGAAATCCGCCATCCCGTTCCTCACCATCACTACCACGGTGCCAAGGCCCAAGGCGAAACTTGATGGCGACACTGCCCGGCTGTGGAAGACTTTCATTTCAGGCATCACCGCGCATGAGAAGGTCCACGGCGCGGACATCCTTTCCATGACGGAAGACATCATTACCGCCACCACCGGCCTGCGCATCGAAAACGACCCCGGCTGCAGGCTGATCCGCACTGAAGTTCTGAACCGCGTCAAGGCGGCGAACGAGGCTTATAAAGCCAAGTCCCGCGCCTTTGATAAGGTCGAAATGTCCGACGGCGGCGCTGTGCACCGGCTGATATTGGGGCTGGTCAACGGGCGGTGAGGGCCAATTCGCAGTTGTGTTCTGCGCTGACGCTCTGATAGAGACGAAGCATTCTGTTGCGGGGCGGGTGGGGTATGAGCATTTTATCTAAGCTTTTTGGCCGGTTTGGCCCGGACTCCGAAGTGTCATCGAGGCAAAGCGAGACGGATATCCGGAATATACCAAAGCAGGCGCTCATTGTGCGGTTCGGTTACGGCTTACCTTCGGATGACCCGTTTTTTGAGTTGGACGAAGCTCTCCATGAAGCCTTTCCCGCCGAGTATGACGGCCACGAAATCGCCATGGATAACAGCGATGGCTCCTTCTATTTTTACGGCCCGGATGCGGACGCGCTTTTGAAAATGGTGGCTCCGGTCCTGCTGAGATATCCGTTTATGAAAGGCGCGTCCTGCACGCGGCGTTATGGCGAAGCAGATGACGACGCCGCCGTCGAAGTAAGCACCGAACTTGGAGCAAAACTTTCATAGCCACGAAACCCCTCTTGCGCGGCTTCCGGACCGCAAACGGCATCGCGCTGACCTTGCTGGCTACCGGCGCCGGCTAGGTCGTCGGCGGAATTCTGCGCAATGTTTGGCAGCTGTTCCGCAAGGCCGGTGATCCGGGGCGTTGATCCCCACATTCCCGCCCCATTCGCGGCTGACACTTTCTCCATTGCAACCCAAGGGAGGACATCATGTCAGTCGCACGCGTCACCGAAATCATTTCCGCTTCGACCAAGAGCTTTGACGATGCCATTGCGCAGGGCGTGGCGCGGGCGGTGAAGACGTTGAAAAATGTCGAAAGCGCCTGGGTCAAGGACCAGAAAATGTCGATCCGGGACGGCAAGGTCATCGAATACCGCGTCAATCTGAAGGTGACGTTTATTCTGATGGATTAAGACTTGGCGCGTGTTTCCTCGCGCAGTGCCGCTTCTTCAATATTGGGGGATAAAAATCCACTCAGAAAAAATAAGTCCACGCCTTTTCAATGGCTTATAAAGTGGTCTGCGAAATCTCATACCCAGCCTCCAAATCTGATGGATACTTGCCCCATCGCTCTTGGCGGGACACGGTTCGCGAACCGGGCGTCGTGGAGGGCGGCGGTGCTGGTGAGCGGGATTAGGTCGGCAGTCCCGCTGGCGATGAGCCACAAGACCAGGCCCCGGTGAGGACGGGCGTAGGTCAGCCCTGAGGACGGAATCCGGGTTGGCGCGTTTTGGCTTCCACAGCCGGGGCGCCCGTCTCAGCTTTGACAAGCTGAGGCCAGTGCGCGGCACTTCGTGCGGCCGCCCAGTCAACCCACCGTCTTCGGCGTGCGGCGTTCCCTCACCCCGGGCAAGCACACTGGCAGGGTGTGTGGCGATGCCACATACAAAAATTACAGAAGGCAGGACCACACACCCTGTTTCCTGCAACTACCCCTCAATGACCAGACCGGAAACGGGGCGTGGTAACGGGGAAGGCTTGCCAGGTCGGTCAGTCTGTGCCGGTCGCGCAAAGAGTCGATGGACTGCGGACGATTGTGCGCAAACAGGATTTGCTGGATGCGCCATGACTGTCAGGCGGATTCAGCACTCCCCATCGTCAATCACCCTGAAGCCCGAGCCTTCCGCCTGGCATTCATTCGGGAAGGTGCGCAGCAGATTGCCCTGCCGCGCGCAGACAGGTCTGTAGTTTTGCGGGCATGCGACCGGGCCTTCATCGTATTGCGGCGGACGGATCGGGCGGCACTCGCCACTGTTGACAATGCGGAACCCTTGCGCTTCGGCTGCGCACGCATTCGGAAAAGTTTGCCGCTCGCCGGGGCGCACGGCGCAGACCGGGCGGTATTCGCGCGTGCAGATTCCGGGGCGCGGGCCGGGCGGGGGCGGATAAACGCCGGGGCCGGGCGCGGGCTCGTCGACCACGACGGTGCAGGATGTCAGTGCGAGAACAAACGAAGATGCGATCAGCCGGCCCATGTTCATGGCAGTCTCCCGTGTCATTGCGCCCTTGGAACCATACCCCACTTGCCCCCGAGTGCAAGTTCGCGCCGTTTTTGCGGCCGCCGCCGTCGCGAGTACCACGCTATAATGCGCCGCGAACCGGCTAAGCTTCGCATATAGGGCAGGGGTTTGAAATGGCGGGCACGACGCTCAAAGGTGTGGTTTCGCTGTGCGCCGGGGCGTTCGTTTTCACGCTGCAGGACGTGCTGCTGAAATATGTGTCCGGCTCCTATCCGCTCAGCGAAGTCATCGTCCTGCGAACGATCATCGCCGTGCCGATCCTTTTCGCTCTGGTCTTGCATGCTGGCGATCTTGCCGCGCTCACCCGCAATGTAGGCTTTTTGACCACGCGCGCGCTGATCCTGTTCGTCTCCTATGCGGTCTATTATCTCGCCTTTCCGGCGCTTCCGCTGGCCGACGCAACGGCGCTATATTTCACTGTCCCGCTGTTTGTTGTCATCATGGCCGGGCCCTATCTCGGCGAACACTCCAACTGGAAAGTCTGGTTAGCCGTCGCCATCGGGCTTCTCGGTGTTCTGATCATGCTGCGCCCCGGCAGAGGCGTATTCGAGCCCGCCGCATTGTTGTCACTTCTGGCTGGCGCCACCTACGCCTTCTCGCAGCTCATGGCCCGAAAGGTGGGCGCTTCGGCGTCAGGGCCGGTTCTGTCGCTGTACCAGAACGGCGTGTTCTTCCTCGCTGCGGCCGCCATGGCGCTGCTGTTTCAATTTGCGGACCTGCCGGTGCCGGACCATCCTTCGCTAAAATTCCTCGTGCGGGCGTGGGTTTGGCCGAACCCAGTGGATGGCGTTCTCATGGCTTCGTGCGGGATCGTCGCCGCAGCGGGCACGGTGCTTCTCGCCAACGGCTATCGCTACGCCGCCGCCAACACTGCCGCCTCGTTTGAGTATACGGGCCTCATCTGGCTGACCCTCTGGGGCTGGCTGATCTTCAATGAAACACCAAAGACAACCACGATTGGCGGCGCGCTGCTGATCGTCGCCGCCGGGCTGATCGCCCTGCTGACGCGGGGTTCAACCCGGCGCTCGAGGCTCCCCGAAGGCGTCACAGAAAAAATCTGAACTTTCTTTCGAACCATTCCGACCCTCCCCGCGACTTAACATCATAGGCGCGGATGAGCCGTTCCTTCCAGGGTTCAAAAGGAAAGTCTGTCATGTCGATCACGAAAAAACTCTCCGTCTCGCTCCTCGCCGCCGCGGTTCTGGCCACAGGCTTCGGCTCCGTCAATCAAGCCAGCGCCGCAGGTCTGTCGCGTGAAGAAGCCGCCATTCTCGCCGGCGCGGGCGGCTTCGTCCTCGGCGCCATTGTTGGCAGCCATGGCCACCACGGTCACCGCCGCCACGGCCAGGTGATCTATGTCGACTCATGGGATGCGCATGTGGCCCGCTGTCTTGCCCGCTATCGCAGCTACGACCCGCATTCCGACACCTACATTAATCGTAACGGCTACGAGCGCCGCTGCCGCCTCTAGGGTTTGCCCCATACCGGCGGCCAGTTCAGCGCCCCACTCCTGACCGCCGTAAAACCGGCGTCTCCCTTCGGACAGGGAGGCGCCGGATTGGTGTTGAAACCGCAAAATAGCCGCGTTCTGCCGTCAAAGGGTTTCACACTTCGGAAACCATAATGGCCGATAAGTGTTTTTGGGTCGGCTGGTTGGGAATGGGACAAATGTCTGAGAAATTCGCGTGGCATAACGGCATATCGCGTCGCAAGGCGCTTTTGGGTCTGGGTTCGCTCGCTTTGTCCGGCTGCGTTGTCGGCGGGCGCGAAGTCGCTTTTGATCCGGAAGGCATGCAGGACATGATGCCGACGGGCACCGTGCGTCCGAAGATCTCTGTTGATCCCTATGTCCAGAATCCGAAAGCCATGTATGCTTCTTTCGTCGATGGCGGCTTCACGCTTCCAGCGATCCCGTACCAGAAGGTCGACCCGAAATGGCGGCGGCAAGTTGTGGTCGACCCGACCGGAGAAGCGCCGGGCACCATCGTTGTTATCACGGCGGAGAAGTTCCTGTATCTCGTGCAGGAAGGCGGTGATGCGATCCGTTATGGGGTCGGCATCGGCAAGGCCGGGTTTGAATGGCAAGGCCGCGCTCTAATCAATCACGGCAAGGAATGGCCAGTCTGGACACCGCCGAAAGGAAATGATCGCCCGCAAGCCGGAAGTCGCCAAATGGGCAGGCGGCCAGCCCGGCGGCCTTGAAAACCCGCTCGGCGCGCGCGCCATGTATATCTACAAAAACGGCGCCGACACCGGCTACCGCGTGCACGGTTCGCCCGAATGGTGGACAATCGGCCAGGCCATGTCCTCCGGCTGCGTGCGCATGATCAATCAGGACGTGGTCGATCTCTATCGCCGAGTCAGCAAAGGTTCGCCAATTGTCGTGGCTTAGGCCGGGGCTAAGGTTTCCGGAAAGCCCTCCGCCCGCAGCGGCGTGTCTGTGACGTCTTCCAAAAGTTTGATCAGCTTGGTCGACCACGCGTCGCCGCCATAAGCGGCCTTGCCGCGTATGAACGCCTGGGTCACTATCGCGGCGAGATCAAGCGGCACGCCGAACTCTTTGCCCATGCCGAGCGCAAAGCCCAGATCCTTGAGGGCAAGGTCCATTGTGAAGCCAATATTGTAGGAGCCCGAAAGGACCAGCTGCGTCTCGGTTTCGTGGACAAAGGAATTGCCCGAGGACGCGGCGATTGCGTGGAAGGCCTGGGCAAGGTCCAGCCCGCCTTTCTTGGCCAGCATCATCGCTTCGCCCGCCGCCGCCAGATGGATGAAGGCGAGCATGTTGGTGATGACTTTGATGACAGCAGCCGAGCCGATCTCTCCCATATGAAACGATCGGCCCGTCATGGCGGAAACAGCGGGCAGATGGACCTCGTACAGCGCTTTGTCACCACCGACCAGCGCGGTGATCTCACCGGCCGCCGCGCGGTGGACGCCGCCCGTTACGGGGCACTCCAGCGTATGGATGCCCTTGGATGCAGCGAGCGCGGCGAGTCGCAGGATCTCGTCGCGGCCATTGGTGGACATCTCGATCCATGTTCCGCCTTGCGGCAGGCCTTCGAGCAAGCCGCCGGGTCCGGCGAGCACAAGCTCGGAAACAGTGGGAGAAGGCAGGCAGGTGATGGCGTTTCCGGCGTAGCTGGCCGCCTCTGATGGAGAGGCCGCGGTTTTCGCGCCGAGCGTGGCAAGGCGTTCCAAGGCCTGACCGTCCCGGTCATAGACGGTGACGTCAAAGCCGCCGCGCAGCAGACTGCCGGCCAAGTTTGCGCCGAGATGTCCAAGTCCGATAAAGGCGTATTTTTGCTGTTGCATGATATCCAGTTTCAAGATTGAGGCGTCTGCTGCATTGTCAGATGCAGGTCATTGTCCGTGTAGGGATGCGCTTCGGCCACTATCTCATTCAGCGTCACGCCGAGCCCCGGTTCCTGCGAAGGGATCAGCCTTCCGTTTTCAAGGGACAGCTTCTTTTCTAGAAGCTGCGCATGAAAGCCGTCAAAAGTCTTGATCGCCTCAAGGATGAGGAAGTTCGGCATGGTCAGCGCCGCCTGGATATTGGCGGCGGCTTCTATTGGGCCGCAATAGCAATGCGGTGCGATCTGGATGTGATGCGCCTCGGCCATGGCGGCGATTTTCTTCATTTCCAATATGCCGCCGCAGCGGCCAGCGTTCGGCTGCAGGATTGAGGCGGCGCGCAGCTCGATGAGGCGGGCGAATTCGAACCTCGTTGTCAGCCGCTCGCCTGCGGCGATCGGGATGGAAGTCTTGCGCGCGATCTCGGCCATGGCCTCCATATTGTCCGGCGGCACCGGTTCCTCGAACCAGAGCGGGTCGAACGGCTCGATGGCGCGCGCAAGGCGTGCGGCGCCGGACGGAGTGAACTGGCCGTGCGTGCCGAACAGAATGTCGGCCTTTGTCCCGACAGCGGCACGCACGGCGCCGACCATGCGAGCCGAAAGGTCAACGTCGTCAAGACGCGGCTGATGCGGATCAAAGGCTGTGTAGGCGCCGGCGGGGTCGAACTTCACTGCGTCAAACCCTTGCGCGAGGCAGGCGAGAGCGGCTTCGGCGGCCATGTCCGGATCGTTGTAAACATTCACCGGCTCTTTGGGATATACCGGTCCGGATTTCGGATAGAGATATGTATAGCAGCGCAGCGACTCATGCACGCGCCCGCCCAACAGCTTATGCACGGGCTGGCCCGCTTCCTTGCCGACAATGTCCCAGCAGGCCATTTCCAGCGCCGACACACAACCCATCATCGTGGTGTCAGGCCGCTGGGTAAATCCGGACGAGTAGGCGCGGCGGAAGAACATTTCGATGTCGTGCGGGTCATGGCCAATCAAATACCGCGCCGCGACATCTTCGATCAGCTTCGATGTCAAATGCGGATCAAACGCGCCGTTATAGGCCTCGCCGTAACCAACGACATTGCCGTCGGTCACAAGCTTCACAAAGATGAAGTATTTGCCGCCGATGCCGTCGGGTGTCCCGACGACAAATGTGCGTGCGTCCTTGACTATCATGCGCGTTCCTTCACGTGCTCATTGAGCGCATGCTAGCTTCTGAAAGGCAAAAGGGAAGGTAGCTTCGGCGACAGCCAGGCAAGCAAAAGCGTCTTTAACGGCAGTATTGGCCGCCATTGCGCCGTTCCTTGATGTCAAAATGGAAATGGTCCTTATGGTCAGCATCATACCCCGGCCCAAGCACGGTCGTGAAATAGTCGCAACCGTCGGAGCGCACGCTTTGCAGCAGGCCTTTCTCACGGAACTTCCAGAATGCCTTCTTTCGCACCGCAATCTGCTTGCCATTGTTCAGCGTGATCTTGCCGATGTCGATGGCCTGGCCCTTGCCGTGTTCTGACAATGTGCCGCCAACGCGGCCTTTCACCCAGCGGCAGGAATAGCTGGAGGCCTGATGAATGGTGTCAATGCCCGACAGATAACGGCCACGCGCGGCGGGGACCAGTTCCTTCTTCGACCAGCGCGCCAGCGTCTCGGCCATTTCGCAGGTGAGCGTCGCCGATGGCTGCATCTTGACCCCCCCGCCAAGCCGCGAGACTTCGACCGGGTGAGCAATACCGCAATCGCCGTTGCCGTGAATTGTTGGCAGGTCGCGATAGACTACGCCCATGCGGTCAAGCTTTTTGCGGCACTGCACTTCTTCTGCCGGAAGCCCATCGCGCTCTTCGCTGCGGCTGAGCGGATCGATCATGCGCGAGAAACCCGCCGCGATGAAGCCTTTGCGCTTCGGCTGCGCGGGTTCAACATATTCTGGCTCCACTGGCACCGGCTCGATCTGGGCGGGCGAAGAATACTCCGGCTCCTGCGGCACGCTCATCGCATAATCCTGCGGCTCTTCGATCTGGTCGGGGTCCGGGTCAGCGCCCTGAAACTCTTCGGGCCCGGCAGGGCGCGGCATTGCAGAGGTCTGTGCGCCGAGGTCCACATCCGGGCGCATCACGCTGTCGGTCGTGCAGGCTGCGAGAATGAAGGCGCTTGTCAGCGTCAGCGCCAAGGCGGTCCGGTACATGGTACATCCCCAAAACAGCCGTTAGAATATTCGCAAATCGTAAACGGAACCTCATCAATTGTTTTAATTGCTGTGGTGATTTGGAGGCGGGGCGGGCAGCCGGGCAGTTCAACTGGTCGGTTTTGTGCTGACCGCCCCTGGCGCAGCGTTCTTTTTCCGGGCCTGATTGTCCTCCCGTCTGGCGAGCCATCCGGGCACAAGCTCGGTCGCCAGTATCGCTGCGAAAATCAGCGCGCAGCCGAGCCAAGCTATTGGCACAAGGCGGTCTCCAACCAGCAAGACGCCAAAAAACGCCGCGAACAGGGCTTCCGATGACAGGAATATCGCCGCTTGCGGCGCGCTCGTGTGCTGTTGGCCGACGGTTTGCAGTGTAAATGCGATGCCGCCCGCCACCACGCCGGAAAACAGGATTTCCGGCGCTGCGAGCAGCGCGGCGTTAAGTTCAACCCGCTCCATGAAAATCGTCACAATGCCGGCCATCAGCGCTGTCACTGCAAATTGCACGACAGTCAGCGCCACCGGCAGTCGGCTGGCCTGTCCAAACCGGCCAACAAGCATGATCTGCACCGCCCAAAAGGCCGCACACAAAATGGTCAGCAAATCCCCGGCGCTCAGCGCGTCAAGCTTGCCGCCTGACAGCAGAAAGATGCCAGACAAAGCGAGCGCTGACGCTGGCCAGATGACCCAGTGCGGCAGCTGGCGGAAAATCACTATGCCAAGGATCGGCACGAGGATGATGTAAAGCGCTGTCAGGAAACCGGCATTCGTTACCGACGTCGTCATCAAGGCGATCTGCTGCGCGCCGTTGCCAAAAAAGAAAAACAGGCCGATCAGTGCGAATTTTCCATACTCATCGCCCGTCACCCGCCGTCCGGCGCCGGCAAGTTCGCGCAGCGCCAGCGGCAGCATGGCGAGCGCGGCAATGGCAAACCGGATGGCAATGAAAAACCAGGGTCCGACATGATCCATCGCGGTTTGCTGCGAGACAAAGCCCATGCCCCAGATGGCGCCTGCGGTCAGCAGCAGCAAATTGGCGCGGGCATGGGTCATGTCAAGATTTCCGGGAACGGGAGGTTTGTCTAAGTCAAGGCGATGCTGCGGACAAGGCATGTCAGGATCAGGGGCTGCCGGCAGTTGTTTTTTCGCAGGCGGCGGTTAGTTTCACGTGCTTAATGCAGAAAGCTTTTCATGTCCGACTCTTCCGCGCCTTCAGGCCGCGCAGCCCGTTCGCCCGCCTTTGTCTTCATCTTCATCACCGTGCTCCTCGACATGCTGTCGATCGGCATCATCATCCCGGTGCTGCCGAAGCTGATCCTGACACTGATGGGCGGGGCCTATTACAGCGCGGCGCAGATGGTTGGCATTTTCATGTCGATTTGGGCGCTGATGCAGTTCATCGCCTCTCCCGTCATGGGGGCGCTCGCCGACACTTATGGACGGCGGCCGGTCATCCTGATGTCCAATCTCGGCCTTGGTGTGGACTATCTCATCATGGCGCTCGCGCCTGCGCTATGGGTGCTCTTCATCGGGCGCGTGTTTGCCGGCGTATTCTCCGCAACTGTCTCAACCGCGCAGGCCTATATCTCTGACATCACCGAACCCGACAAGCGGGCAGGGGCGTTCGGCATGCTTGGCGCGGCTTTCGGCCTCGGCTTCGTGCTCGGCCCGGCGCTGGGCGGGGTGCTGGGTCATTATGATCTGCGCCTGCCGTTCTTTGCCGCCGCCGCCATGAGTTTTGCGAACTTTCTATATGGCTATTTTGTCCTGCCGGAATCCTTGCCCAGACATTTGCGCGTCCCGTTCAAACTCAAATCCGCGCATCCTTTCGCTTCCCTGAAACTCCTCTCGCGCACCAGCCAGCTCGCGCGCCTCGGCGCGATCAACTTCATCTTCCAGTTCTCGCATCACGTCCTGCCCGCCTGCGCCGTGCTCTACATGGGCTTCCGCTATAACTGGCAGGAGCGCGAGGTTGGATTGGTGCTCGCAGGCGTTGGCGTGACGTCGATGATTGTCCAGGCGGGACTGGTGCGGCCCGTGGTCAAAATGCTCGGAGAAAAACGCGCCCTGGCGCTCGGGCTTCTGATGGGCGCTGCCGGTTTCTGGATTTACGGCGCTGCCCCAACCGGCTGGCTGTTCCTCTTCGGCGTTCCGGTTATGGCGCTCTGGGGTCTGGCGCAGCCTGCGGCGACCGCGCTGATGACGCTGGAGGTTGATGCGGATGAGCAAGGCAGGCTGCAGGGCGCCAATGCCAGCCTGATGGGCTTGTCGGGCATGGTCGCGCCTTGGGCCTTTGCGTTCGCCTTCGCCTTCGCCATTGATCCGTCGAAAGGCCTGAACCTTCCCGGCCTTCCGTTCTACGCCGCATCGCTGTTGATCGCTTTGGCGGTTGTGCTGTCGTTCGGGCTTCGAAGCGGGCCGCGTAACGCGCTGACATCGCCGGCCTGACGCCATGGCCGGATACTCGCCCAATCCACTTGTAAAAAAGCTCGGCTTCAAAGACGGCCAATCGGCCATTCTTGTCGCTGTCCCGCAAGTTCTGATCGAGATCACCCATTTCCCCAGCTTTGCGGAGGTGACCGCCTTCGACGCCCCCGCCCAATCAACAGGACTTCGCCGGATCGACGTCATCCACTGGTTCGAAACCAGCCGCGCCAGGCTTGAGGATTTTCTTGCGCCGATTGCCGCACAATTGCTTCCTGACGGCATGCTCTGGATATCTTGGCCGAAAAAGTCCTCGAAAGTTCCGACTGACATCACCGAAGACGTTTTGCGCGAAGTCATTCTCCCCATGGGCCTTGTCGACGTCAAAGTCTGCGCTGTGGATGACATCTGGTCCGGGCTGAAATTCATGTGGCGCAAAGAGTTGCGGTCAGCGCTCTGAAAGAAACTTCACCCTAACGTGACTGGCTATTGGGTCCGCAACCGTTATTTTGAGGAGGAGAAGGGCTTTAGACGAGGAATCGATCAATGATCACTCAGGTCAGAACAATCATGCTCGCCGCGCTGATTTCAACGGTATTCTCTGCTCCAATGGCCTTGGCGGCGGCGAGCGGCGGGTCTTCTGAACCTGCGGCAACCGAAGAGCCGCTGACGAAAAAGCAGGTGGAGGCCAAGGCGAAATGCAAGAAAGACGGGCGCGTCTGGAACATCTCAAAGAAGGCTTGCCAGGATGCGCAGCAAGGCTCGCTGGATGACGAGAGCCTTTACAATGCCGGACGGGAATATGCGCTTGACGGCCGTTATGATGAGGCAATCACCACGCTGAACTATGTCTCCAACCCGCGTGACAAGCGCGTTTTGAACTATCTCGGCTATTCCTACCGCAAATCCGGCCAGATCGAGGTCGGTCTGGCCTATTATAAGCAGGCGCTGGAGGTCGACCCGGACTACACCCTGGTGCGCGAATATCTCGGCGAAGCGCTCATTCAAATGGGCGACATTTCCGGCGCTAAGGGTCAGCTTTTGGAAATCAAGGCCCGCTGCAAAGGCGAATGCCCGGAATATGCGGAACTGGCCAAGCTGTTAAGCGCGCACAACTGACAGGCTTCACTGCGGAATTTCTTGTGAAATCCGCTTGGCGAGTGCTATAAAACATCTGATTTGTCAGTAACGGCCCCGAACCTTGCAAGTCCGGGCCGTTTCTTTTTGTGATTTTCCCGTCTGAAAACGGGCTTTTAGGGACGTGTTCGATGGAAATGGTGCCAATGACCGTCGGTGGTTATGCAAAGCTCAAGGAAGAACTGCGCAGGCGTCAGCAGGATGAGCGTCCACGCATCATCGAGGCGATCGCCGAGGCGCGAGCGCATGGCGATTTGTCGGAAAACGCGGAATATCATGCCGCGAAGGAGCAGCAGTCCCTCAACGAAGGCCGTGTCAGCGAGCTCGAGAGCCTGCTTGCGCGGTCGGAGATCATCGACGTGAGCAAACTGACCGGCAGCCGGATCGTGTTTGGCGCGACGGTCACGCTGATTGACGATGAGACGGAAGAGAAGAAGGTCTATCAAATCGTCGGTGATCAGGAAGCGGATGTGAAGGCTGGGCGCATATCCATTTCGTCACCCATCTCGCGTGCCCTGATCGGCAAATCCAAGGGCGATGTGATCGAAGTTCAGGCCCCGGGCGGAGCGCGAGCGTATGAGATCGAGAACGTCAAGTTTATTTAATGACTTCCGAACTGGATATTGAAGGCATCGAGGTCATCGCACCGAATTTCAAGCGGCGACTTTCGGGCGTCACATCAACAATCGTCCAGCTTATCCCTGCGCAGCGCGCATTAGACTGCCAGATTGCCGCATTGGGTCCGGGGCTTCCGGCAGATCTTCCGCATGTGAGATTTCGCGACATTTGGAGGCTTTGGCGGCGGCCGAGGCCGGAAAGGTTCAGAGTCTGGCATGCCCGCCGCAATGTTGAGATGATCGGCGGAATCATTGCCCGCGATGTCTTGCGAATGCCGCTCAAGGTCATGTTCACCTCAGCGGCGCAGCGCCAGCACAAGTCCTTCACGAAATGGCTGATCCGCAGGATGGATCATGTCGTCGCCACCAGCGCTCGCTCCGGCAGGTTCCTTGATGTGCCGCATGACGTGGTCATGCACGGCATTGACGCGGCGGCGTTCCATCCGCCGGTGACGGCTGGCGATCACTACGCAGCCTCGGGCTTACCGGGCAAATACTCCATTGGGTGCGCGGGTCGCATCCGGCATCAGAAGGGCACCGATCTATTCGTGCAGTCGATGATTGCGCTCCTTCCAAAATATCCGGACTGGACGGCAATCATCACCGGCCGAGCGACTGCAGGGCATCAATCGTTTGAAGCTGAGTTGAAGCGCCGTATCGAGGACGAGGGACTCGGCGAGCGCATCCGGTTCCTTGGCGAAGTTTCAGACATGAAGCTTTGGTATCGGCACTTCTCGCTCTTTGTCGCGCCGTCGCGCAACGAGGGCTTTGGCCTGACGCCGCTTGAGGCCATGGCGTCCGGGACGCCTGTGGTCACCAGTGACGCCGGGGCGTATGCGGAAATGGTGACACCAGAAACGGGAATAGTCACCCCCGCTGGTGATCTTGCGGCGTTAACGGCGGCAATCGAGCTCTTTTTGAAGGATATTGGCCATGCCAATCGCTTCGGACAGGCAGCGCGGGAGCATGTTGAGCAGAACTTTCCGCTGGAAGGCGAGGCAGCGGCGCTCAATGCGATTTACCGAAAGCTGATGAGGTAACCGCCCCTTGAGCATTCTATTCTGTGATGTCTGGCGAAGGATCGAACAATCTTTCTTGCGGGGCTCACCCTTGTAACGCTATCTGCCGGACAATATTTCAGGCCGGACAAAGGCATGGAAAAAGCCCGCCCCTAAAGAGTAAGCCATGACAGCACAACACTCGCCCGTTCTCATTATTGGCTCCGGCCCGGCCGGATACACTGCCGCCATTTACGCCGCGCGCGCCATGCTGAAGCCGACGCTTGTCGCAGGCCTGCAGCAGGGCGGGCAGCTGACGATTACGACGGATGTTGAAAACTATCCGGGCTTTGCCGAACCGATCCAAGGCCCATGGCTGATGGAGCAGATGCTCAAACAGGCCCAGCATGTCGGCGCCAATATCGTCAACGACATCATTGTTAGCGTCGACCTCTCGGTTCGCCCATTCAAGGCGGTCGGCGATTCCGGCGCTGCTTACACATGCGACGCGCTGGTGATCGCCACCGGCGCGCAGGCGAAATGGCTTGGCATTCCCTCTGAACAGAAATTCTCCGGCTTCGGCGTCTCCGCCTGCGCGACCTGCGACGGCTTCTTTTATCGCGGCAGGGATGTGGTGGTCGTGGGCGGCGGCAATTCGGCGGTCGAAGAGGCCCTTTATCTGTCCAACATCGCCAAGACCGTCACCGTCGTCCATCGCCGTTCAGAGTTCCGGGGCGAGAAGATTTTGCAGGACCGTCTGTTCGCCAAACCGAACGTCAAAGTGATCTGGAATTCCACCGTCGATGAAATCCTCGGCACGACGGAAGGCATGGCCTCGGTCACCGGCATCAGGCTGAAAAGCACGGTGACCGGCGAGACGCAGGAATTGAGTGCGCATGGCGTCTTTGTTGCCATCGGCCATGCGCCGGCCGTTGAACTGTTCAAAGGCAAGCTCAAGCAGAAACCCAATGGCTATCTCTGGACGGTCCCCGGCTCGACCGCGACCGATGTGCCAGGCGTCTATGCCGCAGGCGATGTGGCGGATGATGTGTTCCGTCAAGCCGTGACAGCGGCGGGATTGGGCTGTATGGCTGCGCTTGAGGCGGAGAAATATCTGGCGGGCTTGGAAGCGCACCGCGTCGCTGCGGAATAGCACTGCGGCCGCGCCGCGCCTGGGAGGGACCATGCCACTCGATTGGGACAAGCTGCGGATTTTTCACGCCGCAGCCGAGGCTGGCTCGTTCACCCATGCCGCCGATAAGCTGCATTTGTCGCAGTCGGCGATCTCGCGGCAAGTCTCCTCGTTGGAACAAGATGTCGGCGTTTCGCTGTTCAACCGCCATGCGCGCGGGCTGATCCTGACCGAACAGGGCGAGATTCTGTTCCGCACGGCGCATGACGTGTTGATGAAGCTTGAAAATGCGACTGCGCTCCTCACCGAGAGCAAGGAAAAACCAACCGGCAAGTTGCGGGTGACCACCACGGTCGGACTTGGCACAGGCTGGCTGGCGGCGCGGGCGCAAGAGTTCGTCGAGCAATATCCAGACATTCAGGTCCAGCTAATTCTCGACAATGAGGAGCTTGATCTCAACATGCGCCAGGCCGACTGCGCCATCCGCCTGCGCCAGCCGCAACAGCCGGACCTCATTCAGCGACGGCTTTTCACAGTGCATTTCCACGCCTACGCCGCTCCGTCTTACATCGCACGCTATGGCAAGCCGGAAAGCGTCGGCGAACTCGACAAACACCGGATCGTAAATTTCGGCGAACCCGCGCCGACTTATCTGAAGGATATCAATGCGCTAGAGACTATTGGCCGCCCCGACAACGAGCCGCGCCCGGTGCATTTTCAGATCAACAATCTCCTTTCGGTCAAAGGCGCCGTCCAGCGCGGCATCGGGATTGGCCTGTTGCCGGACTATCTGGTCGACAAGGAGTCCGGGCTCGTGCAGGTCCTGCCCGAAATGGAGCAGCCTTCCTTCGACACCTATTTCTGCTACCCCGAAGCGATGAAATCGGCGGCCAAGCTCAACGTTTTCCGCGACTTCCTGTTCTCAAAAGCGCGCAGCTGGTCGTTTTAGGGGCATAGCCTCGGCAAATTTGCAATGCTGAAATGCGAAAGCGTGCATTGAAAACAGGCAGCTGGACAAATACCTGACAATGATCTCAGGAGCGCATCTCCTCCTCCCACCGCGCTCCGTGAGTGTTCCCCTCTGGAGGTTTTGCTGGAAACGGCGCCCCCAAAACTTTAAGCCCGGCTTTGCGCCGGGCTTTTTTTCGCAGCTGTCCGATATCACAGCCTGACGTTTGTTAATCCCGCGCTAACCACGAGCCAAATCTGAAGCTCTCGCATTACCATGGGTTAAATATGCGCGTGCAAAATCGCCTCAACCGCTTGGGGAAGCGGCAGGCGGGACGCGTTTGGAATGATTTTTCAACATTTGAGGGACCGGTTTTCGTTGTCAGCTGGCAGTGAGGCCAAGGATCCGGCGGAGTTCCGCGCGCATCAGCTAAAAGCTGTGATCGGCGTAACTCCATTGATGATGGCGGGAAACGCAGTCAATGCTACGATCATCTGCATGGCCTTCTCCGGAATGCCGTTCGCGTTTGGCGTGTTTGTCTGGACCGCCTTAATCTACGCCATGGCGTTCAGCGGCTATCATTCGTGGCGCAAGTCCAAGGCAAGGCCGTTTCCAAACCGCGTTTCCGAACGCACGATCAGTAAAGTGGCGATCAATTCAACGCTCTTGGGTCTCCTCTGGGGCGCCGTTCCACTTTTGGCTTATCCGGGCGGTGATCTGGCCACCAAGCTTATCATTGTGGGCTTTGTCGGGGGCATGATGGGCGGCGGATGTTTCGCGCTTTACATGGTGCCGCACGCGCTGGTGGGTTATTTGTCAGGGATTTTCGGCAGCTTTTTGGTCGCTTTGACCATGAGCCGCGGCCCCGGGGATATTACCGTCGGCGCGCTGCTTTTGATGTATTACGGCTCATTGCTGACAGCCAGTTTGACGGTGGCGCGAATGTTTGCCGCAAGCAAGATTTCCGCCTTAAAGGTCGAGGAGCAAGCATCGATCATTGGCCTTCTTCTCAATGATTTTGAGGAAGGCGCCAGCGACTGGCTTTGGGAAACAGAAGCCAGCGGCACGATGACACGCGGCTCGCAGCGGTTTCACCAAGCCACAGGCATTGAGCAAGACGTCATCAAGATGGCGGCTAACGCCGAAAAGCTGCTGGACTTGCGGAAATCTGCACATGTCCGGAGTAAGGGTTTTGCCAAATTCCTGCAATCCATTCAGACCAGGAAGCCGTTCAATGGCTTGGAATTGAATGTCGCCAAGGGCAATGGCAGCGAAGTCTGGTTTGCGCTTAGCGGCAAGCCACTCGTCGACAAGGATGGAAAGTTCACCGGCTATCGGGGCGTCGCATCTGATATCACGCATGACAAGCAGTCCAATGAGCGCATCGCCTATCTCGCCCATAATGACGCGCTGACGGGCCTCGTCAACCGCACGCATTTTTCACAAGCCATTGAGCGCTGCTTTGAAAGCCGCCGCCTGTCGGATGGCGTTCAGTTTTCGGTGTTCTATCTCGATCTCGACGGCTTTAAGCTGATCAATGACACCAAAGGGCACAAGGTTGGCGACGAACTGCTCGTTGAAGTCGGCGCGCGCCTGAAGAAGGCATTGCGCGACTCCGACGTGGTGGCCCGACTCGGCGGAGACGAGTTTGGCGTGCTTTTGCGCAATGAAATTTCGGTCCGCTCTTTGTCGGCATTGGCAGACAAGATCATTGAGGCGATCAACAAGCCTTTTGAAATTGATGCCCATGTCGTCTCGGTCGGCGTCTCGATCGGCATAGCCATCGCGCCGCAGGACGGAGCCGGCGTTGAAGCGCTGCTTAACAGCGCTGATCTCGGACTCTACCGCGCGAAGGAAGAAGGGAAGGGCACGTTCCGCTTCTTTGAAACCAAGATGGACGATATTGTGCGCGACCGCCGAATTCTTGAGCAGGAATTGCGCGGGGCGCTGGCGGCAAATCAGTTCGAGCTGCATTTTCAGCCGCTTGTCTCGGCGCTTGACGACACGACCAGCGGCTTTGAGGCGCTGATCCGCTGGAACCACCCGACCCGCGGCCAGGTGCCGCCTTCGGATTTCATTCCGCTTGCCGAAAAGACCGGGCTGATCTGCGAGATTGGCGACTGGGTGCTGATGGAGGCGTGCCGCACGGCGTCGGCCTGGCCGGAGCATATGACGATTTCGGTCAATCTGTCGCCGCAGCAGTTCCACAAACCGCCGGATCGTCAATTCGGCCAAACATGCGCTGAAGGCCACTGGCCTCACGCCCGCCCGGCTTGAGCTCGAAATCACCGAAGGCCTGTTTGTCGACAACACCGAGGAGGCGCTGACGGCGCTGAACGATCTCAAAGCGCTCGGCGTGATGACCTCGCTCGACGATTTCGGCACGGGTTATTCGAGCTTGTCCTATCTCCTCAAATTCCCGTTCGACAAATTGAAGATCGACCAGTCGTTCATCCGCTCCATTGAGAAGGACAAGACGGCGCGTGATATCCTTGAGACCATTGCGCGGCTCGGCAAAATCCTCAACCTCTCCGTCACGGCTGAGGGCGTCGAGAACGCCGATCAGGCGCTGTATCTGTCGACCATGGCCTGCAGCCAGATGCAGGGGTTCCATTTCGGCCGCCCGATCCCGTCGGCTCAGATTCCGGCGTTCCTGCTCAGCGAGACCAGCCGGCGGCTGAAGGGCCAGGAAGCGCTCAGCGAAGCCAAGTCCAGGCGTGATGCCGTGAACAAGGCCCGCCGCGCCTGATCAGGCCGCAGCTCTTGCTCCGTGCCCCTTGATCACCTCGTCCGCCAGACGCCCCGACAGTTCCGCCATATGGTCGAACACCGCAGTATAGCCGGCGACGCCGGAGGTTGCCGAGCGCAGTTCGACGATCAGACCCTTGAGTTCCGATTGCGGCATCAGCGTTTCGATGATGTTCCAATTGTCCCAGCCCTCGCGCGGGTTGAAGCCCAATATCTGCCCGCGGCGCTGGGTCAGAATCGTGGTCACGCTCGCCATGGCGCTTTCGGGGGTTGTGACCGTCACTTTCATGACAGGTTCCAGTAGAACCGAGCCGCAGGCGGACAGACCCTCTTTCATGGCGATTTTCGCCGCCAGCTGGAACGCCATGTCGGAGGAGTCGACCGTGTGGTACGAGCCTTCCGAGAGGTTCACCGCCAGATCGACCAGCGGGAAACCGAGCGGGCCGCTCTTCAGATAGTCGCGCACGCCTTCCTCGACCGAGGGATATACTGTTTCGGCACCACGCCGCCGGTCACTGTGTCGGTGAAGACGAAGCCGTCGCCGCGCGGCAGCGGCTTGATCTCGATGACGACGTCGCCGAACTGGCCATGGCCGCCGGACTGTTTCTTGTGGCGGCCGCGCACTTGGGTTGATCCTTTGATCGTCTCGCGCCAGGCGACGAGCGGCTCGTGCGTGTCAATCGCCACGCCGTAGCGGCCGGACAGTCTTTCCAAGGCCACGCGCAGATGCATTTCGCCTTGGCCGCCAATGATCGTTTCGGCGGTGACCTGATTATGCTCGACAGAGAGCGAGGGGTCCTCGTCGGCGATGCGGTGCAGGGCGGCGGAGAGTTTGACCTCGTCCTTGCGCTCTTTGGCCCGGACGGCGATGGACATGACTGGCGCGGGTTTGGCGGTGCCGTTGAGCGCGGTTGCAAGTTCCTTGGCCGAGCCAAGCGTTGCGCCGGTGGCAATTGCGTCGAGCTTGCCGAGCGCTACCGTGTCGCCGGTCTGGGCGCTGGAGATTTTCTTTGCGTCCTTGCCCATCAGCGTGAACAGGCCGGAGACTTTGCCCGATGCGCCGCCGCCCATAACTTCCATGCTGTCCGAGACCGATCCCGACAAAACGCGGGCGACGGACAATTTTCCGGCATGCGAAGTGTGGATTGTCTTCATCACCTGCAGGACCGGGCCGTTGGCTTTGACGCCGAGGCGCTTGGCGGTCATCGCGGCGTCAGGGCCGTCATGGCGGATGGCTTTCAAGAGGCGCGTGATGCCATTGCCGTTTTCGGCGGCGCCGATAAATACCGGCACGACGGAGCCATCGCGCAAATCCGCCGCCAGATCGTCGAACACCTCGTCCATGGGCGGGGGGATGTCTTCGAGCAGCTGTTCCATCAGCGCATCGTCATGGTCGGAGAGGCGCTCGAGCATGGAATAGCGGGCTTCCACCTCGCGCGCCTTGTCCGCGTCGGGAATGGCGATGACTTCGCTTTCGGCGTGTTCGCGGAAGACATAGGCGCGCTCGGAGGCAAGGTCGATCGTGCCGATGGCGATGCCGTCCTTCCAGATCGGGATCTGGCGCAAAAGCAGCGGGGTTTTGGAGGCCGGCTGCAGGAGTTTCAATATGTCGCGCACGGAGCCGGACGCCTTGTCGATCTTGTTCAAAAATAGCATGTGCGGCAGGCCGAGGTCTTCGAGGCGGCGCAGGACCAATTGCAGCGCGGGGATTTTCTTCTCGTCGGGCTCGGCGACGACAATGGCCATATCGGCGGCGGCGAGGACGGGTTCGGCTTCAAACGCGAATTCGACCGAGCCGGGGCAATCGATGAAGGTCAGGCTTTCGCCCATATAGGAGGTCGTCGCAACGGCGGCCTCGACGCTCATCTGATGGGCTTTGGCTTCGGGAGAATTGTCGCCGACCGTGTTGCCGGACCCGGCCTTGGCGGCTTTCGCTATCGCTTTGGTGCGCTCAAGTATCGCCTCGAACAGCGAGGTTTTGCCTGATGCGAAGGGCCCGACAATGGCGATGCATTTCGGACCCGAAGCTCGTCCTCCGGCGCGTTTTCCCATGATTGTGACCTCCCATTTTCGTGTTGAAACAGGAGCGGCGGCCGGCGTGCAGCCGTCGCATCTGCCGCCTCTCCCGGGCGGCAAGGTCTATCGTTTCATTATGCGGCTAGGGATGCAAGTGTCGCCCGCGATTTCCCGTTGCGATGCCTGCCGCCCCGCGCCATGAGGTCGAATGCGTCCGCCTGCCATTTGCCAACGTCCTTCGCGCAAAATATGTTTCCCGCTTTGCGGGACTCGGTTTCTGCCGCCGTAATTCATGCGGGATCGTTGCCGCGCGGGATGCCGGGCGGATTGCTTCAGAATTTCAATGCCGGGGCCGCGGCTTCGTCAAGAGGTGTCGTGGACGAAGCCGAGTGAGTTCGGCAAGCAGCGCCGCACCGGGCGCGCGGGAAGGTTCAGTGAAAGCGCGAGCGCATAGCGCGGCTTGGCGGATCGCGGCGTGCCGCTGGTGAGGCAGGCATGCATGAGCACGGCGGCGATGGCGCGAAAGACCATTGCGAGATGGATGAGGGTTGTGGCGCTGCCGCCGGTTTCCGGCACATTGGGCGTCTGCTGCAAGGTATGCGAGCGGCCATCGTCATCCGGGAAATCGAGAAGAGTGAGCGCGGCGAATTGGGCCGGCAGAAGGATATCGCAAAGAGTAAGCCGCAGGGCGAGCGGGTGGCGCGCAACGCGCTCTGCGATCATGGCGAGGCTCAGCAGCAGCGCGATGATGCGGGGCAGTATGTCATGGCGTTCTTCTCTCATCGCGCGCTCCTTTCCTGGCATGAGTATGGGAGAGGTTTTGAGGGCGGGGATGAAATTTCCAAAGAAAGAAGCCAAAAATCTGACAAGGCATTGAAAAGATTGGGATAAAAAATTCGAGAGATTTTCGTTGGCTGAAATCTCATCCCCCGGACAGAGGTCAAATCCCGCACCAGCCTTGATCCGCGATGTCGGTGAGGGAGAGTGAGGAAGCCGCTGTGTGGGGGATACCGGTGCAGGGAAAGGCGGCGGAAGGCGGGGAAAGGTTTACGCGGCAGGGGCGCGTGAAGCCCCTTTGAAGCCATTGGCCCGGCATTTGTTTCTACGCCCAAGTTTTGCTACACTTCTCTCATGAACAGCGCGCTCATCTTGTCCAAACTCAAAAACGATGCCGCCTTTGCGCGGCTTGGCGTCGCCTCGCTGCGGCTGTTTGGCTCTGCGGCCCGCAATGTGGCAGGGGCAGGGAGCGATGTGGATTTTCTGGTGCGGTTCGAGGGCGCTGCCACCTATGACCGCTACATGGATTTGAAGCTGCATCTGGAAGACGCGCTCGGCGTTCCGGTTGATCTGGTGACCGAAGACGCGCTGCGGCCACAGATGCGCCACAGCGTCGAGAGGGACGCGCTGTTTGTCGCGTGAGTGGCAGCTGTACCAGGACGACATGCGCGCGGCGGCGGCAAAAGTCGTCCGCTTCACATTTGGCATGGACAGACCCGATTTCGCCGGCAATGAACTGGTCCGCGATGCGGTCTTGCGCAATCTTGAAATCATCGGCGAGGCGGCCAAGCATATTCCGCCCGCTGCCCGCGCCGGGCTTGCCGATGTGGACTGGCGTCGCATCATCGGCTTCCGCGATATCGTCGCCCACGCCTATTTCGGCATAGACGATGCAATATTGTGGGACATTGTCTCGGTGAAAGTGCCGGAGTTGATTACGGCCATGGAGGGCGGGTGAAGCGGGGTGCGTCCTTCGAGACGCGGGCTTTGCCCGCTCCTCAGGATGAGGGAGGGCGGTGGCGCATCAAGGAAGGGGAGCTTGGGGAATTATGATTTGGCAACACCCCTAACCACCGGCGAAGCGCCACCCAAGTTCCCTCATCCTGAGGAGGCCCCTCTTGGGGCCGTCTCGAAGGACGCACTCCGCCGCGCTCCTCCCTCCCCACAAGGGGGAGGGAGACGCGCTCCGCCTGCTGAGATCAAAACCCACCCAACGTCCTCATCCTGAGGAGGCCCCGCTTGGGGCCGTCTCGAAGGATGCACACAGCCCCGCCGCAAAACTGTTCTTTACGATATCAAGTCCGATTGCGGTGATCGTGTCCATGGTGGATGGCTCCGCTGATGATCCATTTAACAACGGACCCATCCTGGCACATCAATGCCGCTGGCGGGCGGCGGCTGGTGCATCGCCGTGATTCTGTAATACTTGGCATTGATTGAATGAGACGGCGCTGATATTTCTCCGCCAAAGCGGGGGCTTGCCGGTGATCAGAATCAAATTGTTTATCGCTGCGATGCTTGCGGGGAATGTAGGATTTGCGTTCGCAAATGGTCTTGAAGAGCACTTCTTCGGATCAAAGCCAAGCTGTGCAAGTGCGCTGACATTACCAACTCTCATAGTCTCTGATGCAACCCGTATGGGGGAGATTGATGACTCAATTTCGCTCTACATGTATTCACGGCTAGAAAAATTGGGCTGTATTAAAGTCATTGGAATCGTCTCTATTTTTGGCAATGGCGGCTCAAGCACCAGCCAAGTTCATGCTAATTTGAAAGTAAGGCTTAAAGAGCTGAACTTGGGAGCTTGGCCTGTTTACCACGGGCCGAAGCGGCGTATGCCATTTGATGCGGCATCGAAAGTTGATGCAAATGACATCAAGATGCTTTCTGAGATAGCCGACGTAATCAAGATCAACGGGAAGGTTGTGATCGCCGAACTTGGCCCTGTCACTGTTTCGGCAATCCTCCTGAAATCGGGCCTCATAGAGAGCAAAGAGGTAATCAAGATACTCACTGTAGGCGGAAGGTCTAAGGGTGAGCAATTCAGTCAGAACAGATATTTGCCATTCGCTTTCAGAGATATGAACGTTGCGGAAGATCGCATGGCAGTGAAATATCTTCTCGATCATCACCCAAACAAGGTCTGGACCGTAACCTACAAAACGGGAGTAGGCCAACGAATGATCAGCCCGGGAATGGTCGCATCCATAGGGAGTGATGAACTGACGATGCATGCGCACAAGAGAGCCCGCAAACTCAAAACAATCGGCTATAAAGGCCTCATCCCGTCATGGGACACATGGACCACATCTTGGTTTTTGGCGGGCGGCAGCGAGCGGCTCTCTTGTAAAACGACGAAAGCCAAAATGGCTTTCGCCGAGCATGGCTACAAGTCAACAGACAGTATGCAGATGCAACTATCGGATCAACCAAAAACGAATGCAAGCAAGATTGAAGCTTGTCACGAGATATTAGAATGAAGAACCGCTATTTATTCTCTTGCGCTTTAACAACACTTATTTGCACTGGAAATTATGCCATTGAGGCAAGTTGGATAATGACATATTTATTCATACGATAATTATTCGCAGGATAGGTTGGCGCTCGTGGCATAGCTGATCCGGAAATTAGGCCCCAGCCCAAACGCCGACCCACACACCGCCGTCGCACCCTTTCGACTACCGCAACCCCGCCGCAAACCTTTGCACCCGCTTACAAGCCTCCTCCAGCGCCGCATCGCTCGTCGCATAGCTGATGCGAAAATTCGGCCCCAGCCCAAACGCCGAGCCATGCACCGCCGCCACGCCCTCGGCTTCCAACAGAGCGATGACGAAATCCTCGTCCGTCGCGATCACCTTGCCGCTTTCGGTCTTCTTGCCGATCAGCCCCGCCACTGACGGGTAGACGTAGAAGGCGCCTTCGGGTTTGGGGCAGACGAGGCCTTTGGCCTGGTTGAGCATGGAGACGACCAGATCCCGGCGCTTCTCAAAGGCGGCTTTGAAGAGGGGGATGCAATCCTGCGGGCCGGTCAGGGCTTCGAGCGCGGCCCATTGCGAGATGGTGGCGGCGCCTGAAGTTTGCTGGCCCTGCACCATGTCCATCGCCTTGATGAGATGCTCGGGCCCGGCGGCATAGCCGATGCGCCAGCCGGTCATGGCATAGGCTTTCGACACGCCGTTCATCGTCAGCGTGCGCTCATACAGGCGCGGCTCGATCTGGGCGGGGGTGACGAATTTGAAGTCGCCGTAAGTGAGGTGCTCATACATGTCGTCGGTGAGGATCCAGACATGCGGATGGGCGACCAGCACATCGGTGATGGCTTTGAGCTCGTCATGGCTGTAGGCCGCGCCGGACGGGTTGGACGGCGAGTTGAGGATGACCCATTTGGTGCGCGGCGTGATCGCGCGGTCAAGATCGGCGGCCTGGAGCTTGAAATTGTTTTCGAGCGTTGTGGCGACGAACACCGGCGTGCCGGAATTCAGCGCCACCATTTCGGGATAGCTCACCCAATAGGGCGTCGGGATGACGACTTCATCGCCGGGGTTCAAGGTGGCGAGCAGCGCGTTATACAGAACCTGCTTGCCGCCGGTGCCGACAATGGTCTGGCTGGCTTTGTAATCAAGGCCGTTCTCGCGCTTGAACTTCGGCGGCGATGGCTTCGCGCAGCGGCTGGATGCCGGAGACGGGCGGATATTTGGTCTCGCCGCGGTTGATCGCTGCGATGGCGGCCTGCTTGATATTGTCCGGCGTGTCAAAATCCGGCTCGCCGACGGAGAGCGAGATGATGTCCTTGCCCTGGGCTTTCAGTTCCCGCGCCTTCTGCGTGATGACAATGGTGGCGGAGGGTTTGACGCGGGACAGGATGTCGGCGAGGAAGGCCATGGGAAGCTCCGGAGGTTGGGCGGGGTGGCTATGGCAAAGCGAGGGCGGGATTGCAAGCCTAGAGCCAGGCGCCCCTCTCTGTCCTGTCGGACATCTCCCCCGCGAGGGGGGAGATCGGCAGCTTCGCCGCTTTCGCCAATCACGAACCATGAAAATTGGCGAAAGCCGTGGTGCCGGCGATCTCTCCCCTCGCGGGAGAGATGTCCGACAGGACAGAGAGGGGCGCCTGGCGCCAGACATTCGAAAAGGTAATACACCCCATTCTGAATATTCATTGGAAATGCGGCTGTCTGGCTGCACACTGCCCCAATATCCCGGAGACCCGCCATGCTCACCCTCTACTCCATGCCCTCGTCCGGCAACAGCTACAAAGTCCGCCTGCTGCTGGCCCATCTCGGCATTCCGTTCAGGGTGATCGAGACCGAATATGACGGCGGGAAAGAGCTGACGAAGACGGCTGAATTCAAGGCGAAGAACCCGCATGGGCGGGTGCCATTGCTGGAGTTTGAGGACGGGCGGCTGCTGTCGGAATCGAACGCGATCCTGTGTTATCTGGCAGAAGGGACGCGGTTTTTGCCGCAGGATACATTTCGCGCGGGCGAAAGTCCTGCAGTGGATGTTCTGGGAGCAGAACAGCCATGAGGGGTCAATTGCGGTGCGGGGCGCGATCCTGCGTTATCCGGAGCGGGCGCACAGGCGCGTGCCGGAGGTGCTGGACCCGCTGCTGGAGGCGGGCAATCATTGTCTTGGCGTGATGGAGGCGCAGCTGATTAAGACGCACTATCTGGCGGGTGAGGCGATCAGCATCGCGGACATATGCCTGTATGGCTATACGCATTCAGCGGCGAAGGGAGGGTTTGACCTTGATGCGTTTGCGGCGGTGACCGCCTGGCTGGCGCGTGTGGCAAGCGAGCCCGGCCATGTGCCGCTCGCATGGAGCCCGGCGCGCGATGCGTGACCGCGCGCCGCGTTATCAGATCAGGCGGCGGAAAGTTCGCCTGCCGAAGTCTTGCCGGTGCGCTTGTCCTGCACCAGCTCATAATTGACTTTCTGGCCTTCATTGAGCTGTCCAAGACCTGAGCGCTCGACGGCCGAGACGTGCACAAACACATCCGCGCCGCCGGCGTCCGGCTGAATGAAGCCGAAGCCTTTTTGACCGTTAAACCATTTTACGGTTCCTGTAGCCATTTGATTTTATTTCCTTTTTCGCAGTTGACGTGCCGGCCACACAAGGTCTGACCAGCGGTTGGATCGAAATTTTGAGGGAAGCGTCAGCTTGCGAATAATCGCGGGGCATCTCGTTCGGTCTTCAAATTCGATACGAAAGTATTAACGCAAAAGTCGGAATGCGGCAAGATGGGTGCCGCCCCGGCCAATTCCGGCCGGGGCGGGTCGTTTCACTTGGCGCCAGCGCGCTTCAAAGGCTTGGGCGCGCCGAGGCTGACCAGATCGTTGAGCAGGCCCTGCGTGCCGTTGTGAACGGTCAGCGTCTGGACCTTGTCGGCGATCTTTTCGAGCGCTTCCAGCTCCTTCAGGCGCAGCATGACCGGGTTTTCGGCCATGATCTTCGCCGTGTTGAGCAGGGAGCGCGTCGCGTTGGTCTCCTCGCGGCGGCGGATGACGTTGGCTTCCGCCTCCTTCTCCGCGTTCACGACCTTGTTCAGCATGTCGCGCATGTCGCCCGGCAGGATGACGTCCTTGATCGAGATGTCGCCGACCTCCAGACCGATGGCCGCCATCTCATCGCGCACCTGCTTTGCAGCCTCCAGATCGACCTCGCCCTTGCGGGAGAGGATTTCATCCAAAGACTTTGCCGACAGCGACTGGCGGAAGGCATGCTGCAAGGCGCGGTAAAGCGCATCCGCATAATCCTTCACGCTCGACACGGCCTTGACCACATCAACCACGGCGTATTTGGCCACCAGGTTGACACGCAGCGAGACTTTGTCGCGGGTCAAGACTTCCTGCCCCGTCACATCCAGCGCATGCTGGCGCGTGTCGACGATCTTGACCGAGACCGTGCGGCCAACGTTCCAGAACGCGTAGGCGCCCGCATCGAGCAAACGCACATAGGCGTTGTCGATGTAGAGCAGGCCCGCCTGACCGTCCTCGACGCTGAAGCGCTTGACGCGGTCGCTCACGCCGATGCGCTGCGCCAGTTTCGCAGGCACTTCGAGCGAGACCGACACGTCGATCAGCTCAGCCTTCCACGGCCCGGCATCTGTCCAGAACAGCTGGCGCGCATCCGGCTTCTGCACGACAAGGAACTTGCCGTCGCGGTAGATCACGCCGACCTCGTCCGCCGACGTGCGCACATCCGTGAAGTGCTCGGAGACCAGATCCGGACGGCTTGCCACAAGCGCCTGCTCATACGGGCTCACGAACGCCGCGTTGACGAGCTGAAAGGCCTCGACCTTGACGGAGGAGAACAGAGACGGGATTGCGTGGCGGCCCGGGCGCAGGATCGCGTCGAACCTGCCGTTGACCAGCACAAGCGCGCGCTCGCCTTCCGGCACGGTGATGCGGGTGCGGGTGAAAATCTTCTTTGTCTCGGTCATCGTCATGGTCCTTTCAATATGCACGTCAGCTCATGGCATGGGTCGTGTGTTTCCTGTGTTGTTGGGGTTAAGGGTTGATCGGAGCGCGAACACCCTTCGGGAAAGCCGTGACGGGGGCCTTGCGGGTTAAGAGTTCACCGGCGCGGGCGATAAAGGCGAAGCTATGGGCGCGCCCAAAGCCGGACCTGAATGCGCGCGCCGCTTCCGCCAAAACGCTGGCAAAGCCGCCGCTGTTCCTTTCTTTTTCCCGCCCTTGAGCCGAAGCCCGCAGATGGTTCCAAGTCTGGAACAAACTTCCCCGAAGGGCTCATTTGGTAAGTCAGCTTCATAGGCTGATTGCAGTTTTTCAGACTGCGGAGTGCGTAGAAGGAATCGAACCTTCGACCGACAGAACCTTAATCTGTTGCTCTAACCAACTGAGCTATTTCGCAGTGGCAGCATGACAGGATTCGAACCTATTACCTCTGGCACCTGAAGCCAGCGCTCTAACCATTGAGCTACATGCCAATCCCAAACGTCCTCTTCCGGCCTCAACACACGCTCACCCAGCGGGGGCGCGTCGGCCAAGCTCACGAGCTTGAACCGCGTTCGGCTCGGACGGTGTCATCCGGGAGGCGGGCGGATAGGCGCAACGGCATGGTGACGCAAGGGGAATGTGCGGGGAGGTTGAAGGCGGGAGAGGGGAGTTGTATTTTGGCAACAAATGGGCAACTGAAAGTTAGAAAATTCGGACTTGATTTTTGTATCTTATTAGGATACGTTGCATTGATCAGAAATATCAAGGACAAGCGAGTACAAGCCCTGCGGGCAGGCCGGCATGTCAAAGGATTTCCCGGCGACATTGTGGCGCGGGCGCAGCGGCGTTTGGCCCAGCTGGATGCCGCCGCTGATATCTCAGACTTGCGGGTTCCGCCCTCAAATCATCTGGAGGGATTGAGCGGCGACAGAGACGGACAATATTCGATCAGAATCAATATCCATTGGCGGATATGCTTTGTCTGGAAGGACAATGATGCCTATGACGTTGAAATTGTTGATTACCATTGAGGGGAACGCGCATGGATGAGCTGTCACCCCGCCCGGTGCATCCCGGAGAAATTCTGCGGGAGGACTTTCTTCCCGACTACCAGCTGACCGCCGGTTCGCTGGCCAGAGCGCTGTTTGTGCCGCGCGACAGAATTGAAAAAATCATCCGTGAGAAGCGCGAAGTCACCGCCGACACAGCCAAGCGTCTGGCGCGCTATTTTGGCACCACGCCGCAGTTCTGGATGAATTTGCAGGCGAACTATGATCTGGCGACGGTCTCGGAAGAGGGCATGCAGCGGATTGAGGCGCGGGCGGGGTAGCCGTCCGCCTTCACACATAATCCCGCAGCGGCCGCACTTCGAAATTCCCCGCCTTCAGCGCCGCAATCACCTCCACTGCAGCAAGGCGCAATATCTCCTGTTCACCGGCAAAATGCGCCCGAATGGCGGCTGGCCGGCGTGGACGTGTGAGGGGATCGTGACGGTGACGCTGGGCGGCAAAGTGCGGATGCAGCGGGAATGGCAGGCGGAAGTGCGGTGAAGCAGTGCGCCGGCTTCCGCCACAGTGTTCGTATCAGCGAGACGCCGATCAGCGTGAAATCTGGTTCATTATATGCTGTTCTCGAATTGCGCTGTCATTTGCCAGCATGATCGCTTTGGACAGGATGATTGACAGAAGCCGGTCCCCTTCGAACGGCACGTAGATTTTGTCGCCGGAAGGCGCGACATTGGCTGGAACGATGCAAAGATAGGCGTCGTTTGGCTCCATCAGAATGTTTCCGGAATTGAAGTGAATCCGGTAGGTCCGCAACTTGCCCCTCACGCGCAGATATTTGTCATGGATTTCGCACAGAGGCGCGATTGTCATGGACGGCAGCAACTCGGCAACCAGCTCCTTGCGCAGTTTGGCGCTTTCGGAGAGGGTCTCAAACGACATGCGGTGCCAATAGTCCGCTGCGTGGCGCTCCCATTGGTTCGGCCGGCGCGCATCAGCGCCGCCGTTATTCCAGTTCGGATCAGCGCCGATGGAGGCGACCCCGACGAACAGGTCGCAATCCCGCATCACTTCCGAGAATGCCAGTGGCGGAACCTCGGCAAGGTTCAAGCGGCCCGAAGCGCCATGGAAGCGGACCTGGTCGGTCGAGACATAGACATAGGCGCCGGAGTCAACGGTTTCTGGATCATCACCGCCCGCGCCTTCTATGAATATCTCAGCCCAGATTTTCCAAGCCGGAAGATCGATCATCACCGGCGCATCGTTGGGCGCATCCACATTCATGCGATGGCTCGCCTTCCACCCGCGTGATTTCGCCAGCGCCATATATTGGTGCTGCTTGAGGATGTGCGCCGCATAGCGGTTGGAGAATGTTCCGGTTTCGCGCTCGGCATCGGTCAAGGGATAAACCTCGCGATGGGCCTGCTTGAATGGCTGCACGATGCGGTTTTTGACCAGATGCCGCCGCCAGGCCATAACATTGCCCGCTATGTCCTCAATTGGATGCCACAGATGGACGGTGGCGCCACCGGTCGCCACTTCGCCGCCGCCGACATCGGAAAACTTTCCTTCGCGCCACATTGCGGAAGTCATCCGGCCTTCGCGCTCGATCCACCAAATCAACGGGGCGGCCACCGCGCGGGCAACAGGATGCTCGCCATAGCGCTCGCGCCAGTTCTCAAGCGACCATTTGCGATGCCCGAGCCACGAGGATTCAAGCCGCCAGCGGATCAATGGCAGCAAGGCGTCAATCTCGTCCGCCGCCGCCTTCATGTCCTTGCAGGCTTCCGTGGATTTGACTGCCGCCGGCAGGCTTTTCAGCGCTTTGCCGGATGGGGATGTGCAAATGATCTCAGCGCCGCCTGTTTTGATCTCCAACGTCAGTTCGTTGCCGTCGATGCATTCGGTCCAGCCCTCAGGTCCGATGTCGAAATCCGGCAATGCCGTCTCTTCAAGATCAATTGCCGACATGCCAACGGCGGCAGCCGCCGCCTGCATTGTCTTGTCAACCTGCGCGGCGATGCGGGCATCGCGGATGCGGCGGCGGATGCGGCCAAGCGCCATGATTGCGTCCGGCGAACCGTCACGGCCCAGCGCAAAAATGCAGGCATTCGCCAGCGCCTGCGAGCAGAATTGCCGTGTGTTATAAGTGCCGCCCAAGTCATACTTGTTCAAACTTGCAAGCGCGAGGCGCTCGAACAGGGCCGGCTGTGTTCCTCCCAAACCGGACAGCAGCCAGACTGCGCCGCGCGCCCGGTTGGCATTTTCCTTGGACAGCACCATCGGCTGCCCGTCGCTGGCGGGGAAGGCATTTGCCATATCGGGGTGCATGACGGGCGCAACCGGTTTGAAGTCATATTCAAGGAAAGCCAGCGCCGCCGCATGTGTCGGCGAAACGCCGTTGTCGCGCAGCCTGGCAAGCAACGTCATCTGGTATCCGATGTGCCAAAGCAGTGAGGCGTCGCGCACGTCTTTTGGCGAAGGGCTTTTGTCCGCAAGCAGCGACAGCCATTGCGTCAAACGCTCTCTTACGACGTCGGCTCCCGCCTTCTTGGCAAGCGCCTGCGCCGTTTTCTCCCAAGTCCCCGACGGACTGGCCGAAGTGGCCGTGCCGAGATGCGCGAGAAGCGACGCGGCATCGTCCAGCGTGTCAAAGCGCAGCAGTTCAGCCAGCGGCGGCGAGAGGCCGTTCCAAGCCTCAATGACCAGCGGCGGTCGGTCGAGCAGTTTCAACAGCCTTTCGGCTTCGCCGCGGGAAAGCAACTTCTTCTTGCCGGTGACGATATCGGGGCCCATGTAATTGCCGAAGCCCAGACCCTTTGGCGTTACCGAATTGATTGTCTCAATGGCTTTTCGAACCCATGCCGGCTCTTGTGCGCTCCCGAAAAGCGTCTGGTTCGATTCTGTCAAATCCGCCGTCTTGTTGCCCAAAAATCTGACTGCAATCCAGCGAATGACATGGGCATCCGGGTCCGGGGCGCGATCCTTTATCTGCCGCAAATGGGCGTTAACCGCGTCAACCCATTCCAGAAACAGCGCATCTTCACGCTTGCCCGGATAGAGGGCCTGAGAAACTGGCCCAATGTTCAGTGCTTCGACCTGAGGCGTGACAGCGGCGCGGGCAACCACCGGCACGGATGCCATGCCGAAGGCTTTCCTCACGGGGGGCGCTGCGCTGAAGCGCGGCTCTTCTCTTTGCGTGCCGAAGAGCGCGTTCTTGAGCTTGCCGAACATTACTCAGCCTCCCTTTAACTGAACAAGGCGGATGAAGCGAACATTGGAGGTTGGCGTAAGGCGCAGCTCGCTGCCCAGATCCTCAATCTGCTTTCCGTCAACGACAACGAAAAAGGAGCCCGAGATGAATCCCGCGAGCGCGACTTCTTGCGCGTCTTTCAGCCTTTTGTCGTGAAGTGCCGCAAAATCCGCTGATTTGACCCACGCGACCAGCGGATGGAAGTCCGGAAGCCCTTGATCCGGGTAATTGCGCAAACGTTCAAATTCGGCGCTGACACGTTCGCAGATGAGAACTTCAAGCGTCATCGGCACGCCGCTCATCCAATCGAGCACAATCCCGCTGTCAACTTCGCGGGCGTTGACGAAATCCTTGATGCGGATATTGAGTGACATAGTCAGCCTCCCCCAGCGCCTACGTAGCGTTGAAGAATTAAAGGTGGCTTAAGTCGTTTGGTAGAAATAGCGGCGAAGCGCCGCCTCACACATAATCCTGCAGCGGCCGCACCTCAAAATTCCCCGCCTTCAGCGCCGCAATCGCCTCCACCGCCGCCAGCGCGCCGGAGAGGGTTGTTGAATAGGGCACCTTCTGCATCAGCGTCGCGCGGCGCAGGGATTTGCTGTCGCTCTCGGCTTTCGCGCCGTCCGTCGTGTTGAACACGAGCTGGACCTGGCGGTTGCGGATGGCGTCTTCTATGTGGGGGCGGCCTTCGAGGACCTTGTTGATTTTCTCGGCCTGCGATGCCGTTTTCCTTCAGGAAATTCGCCGTGCCGGTGGTGGCCATGATTTTGAAGCCGAGCTTGGCCAGCGTGTCCACGGCGGGCAGGATGCGGGGCTTGTCGCTAGTCCTTGACCGAGACGAACAGCGTGCCGGAGCGCGGCAGGTCCACGCCGGCGCCGAGCTGGGCTTTGGCATAGGCCATGGCGAAGTCGCGGTCGAGGCCCATGACCTCGCCCGTGGAGCGCATTTCGGGGCCGAGCAGGATGTCAACGCCGGGGAAGCGGGCGAAGGGGAAGACGGCTTCCTTCACCGCGACATGTTTCATCTTCTTCTGGTCGACGCGCTCGCCGTAATGGGCGATGGCTTCGTTGAGCTTTTCACCGGCCATGACGCGGGCGGCGATTTTGGCGATCGGAAGGCCGATGGCCTTGGCGACGAACGGCACGGTGCGCGAGGCGCGGGGGTTCACTTCGAGAACGTAGACCTGCTCGTCCTTGATGGCGTATTGCACATTCATCAGCCCGCCGACTTTCAGGGCGCGGGCGAGCGCGGCGGTCTGCTCCTCAAGCTCGGCGACGACCTTGTCGGAGAGCGTGTGGATCGGCAGCGAGCAGGCGCGAGTCGCCGGAATGGATGCCGGCCTCTTCGATATGCTCCATGATGCCGGAAATATAGACATCCTCGCCGTCGCACAGGCAATCGACATCGACCTCGACGGCGTCGGTGAGATAGCGGTCGAACAGCAGCGGGTTTTTGCCAAGCAGCGTGTTGATCTGGCCGGTCTTGTCGTTCGGATATTTCGCCTTGATGTCCTCGGTGACAAGGCCCGGCACGGTGTCGAGCAGATAGCTTTGCAGCATGCCTTCATCATTGATGATCTGCATGGCGCGGCCGCCCAAGACATAGGACGGGCGCACGACGAGCGGGAAGCCGAGCTCGGAGGCGATGGTGCGCGACTGTTCGACCGAATAGGCGATGCCGTTCTGCGGCTGGGTGAGGTCGAGCTTGACGAGTAGTTTCTGGAACCGGTCGCGGTCTTCGGCAAGTCAATCGCGTCCGGCGTGGTGCCGAGGATCGGAATGCCGGCGCGCTCCAGCGCGTCGGCGAGCTTCAGCGGCGTCTGGCCGCCGAACT
Source organism: uncultured Alphaproteobacteria bacterium (assembly GCA_963792485.1). Lineage (GTDB taxonomy): Bacteria > Pseudomonadota > Alphaproteobacteria > Rhizobiales > Rhizobiaceae > JANOYJ01. The sequence goes on along the minus strand of CAWBWL010000008.1, from coordinate 194,183 downwards.
GGACGATGACGCCGTGCAGCGTTCCCGCCTCCCGCTCGACGCGCAGAATTTCGAGCACGTCTTCGGCGGTCAGCGGGTCGAAATACAGCCGGTCGCTCGTGTCGTAATCGGTGGACACGGTTTCCGGATTGCAGTTGATCATGATCGATTCATAGCCCGCCTCGCGCAGCGCGAAAGAGGCATGGCAGCAGCAATAATCGAACTCGATGCCCTGGCCAATTCTATTGGGACCGCCGCCGAGAATGACGACTTTCTTCCGATCCGAGACCTTGGCTTCAGAGCTGCGTTTCGCCGACAAACGGCGTCTCGTAGGTCGAATACATATAGGCGGTCGGCGAGGCGAATTCGGCGGCGCAGGTGTCGATGCGCTTGTAGACCGGATGCACTTTCAGGCTGTTGCGCAGCTTGGCGACTTCCGAGCCGCGCTTGCCGGTGAGCGCGGCGAGGCGGGCGTCGGAAAAGCCCATGGATTTGAGCATGCGCAGATTTTCCGCGTCTTCGCGGCAGGCCATGCTCGCGGATGCGCGCTTCCATGTCGATGATTTCGCGCAGCTGCTCGAGGAACCAGGGGTCGATCTTGCAGCTGAATCGTGGATCGCCTCATTGGTGAGGCCGAGCCGCATCGCCTGCGTCACCATGCGCAGCCGGTCCGGCGTCGGCGTGCCTAATGCGGCGCGGATGGCGTTGCGGTCGTCGCCCGTGCCGATGCCGGGGATTTCGATTTCATCCAATCCGGTGAGGCCGGTTTCGAGGCCGCGCAGAGCTTTCTGCAGGCTCTCCTGGAAGGTGCGGCCAATCGCCATGACTTCGCCGACCGACTTCATCGCCGTGGTCAGAACATTCGACGCGCCGGGGAATTTTTCGAAGGCGAAGCGCGGGATTTTGGTGACGACATAGTCAATCGACGGCTCGAACGAGGCCGGCGTCGCGCCGCCGGTAATGTCGTTCTCCAGCTCATCCAGCGTGTAGCCGACCGAGAGCTTCGCGGCGATCTTGGCGATGGGAAAGCCGGTGGCTTTCGACGCCAAAGCGGACGAGCGCGAGACGCGCGGGTTCATCTCGATGACGACGAGCCGCCCGTCCGCCGGGTTGACCGCGAACTGCACATTCGAGCCGCCGGTCTCGACGCCAATCTCGCGCAGCACCGCGATGGAGGCGTTGCGCATGATCTGGTATTCCTTGTCGGTCAGCGTCAGCGCCGGGGCGACGGTGATCGAGTTGCCGGTGTGCACGCCCATCGGGTCGAGGTTTTCGATGGAGCAGATGATGATGCAATTGTCCGCCTTGTCGCGGACCACTTCCATCTCATATTCCTTCCAGCCGAGCACCGATTCCTCGATCAGCACTTCGGTGGTCGGCGAGGCGTCGAGGCCGCTTCCAATGATGTCGAAAAACTCCGAGCGGTTATAGGCGATGCCGCCGCCGGTGCCGCCCATGGTGAAGGAGGGGCGGATGATCAGGGGAAGCCCGATCTCGTCAATGGCGCGGGCGGCGATGGCCATGGCATGGCTGATATAGCGCTGCTTGCGGTCGCTCTCGCCAAGGTTCCATTCATTCTCCAGCCGGTCAAGCGCCGCGTCCAGCGCCTCGCCGGACAGCGTGTCCTTCAGCGCGGCGCGCTTGGCCTTGTGCGCCTGCCGGTCAAGGTCCTTCACATCCGTGGCGTTGGCGAGCATGGAGCGCGGCGTCTCCAGCCCGATCCGCTTCATCGCCTCGCGGAACAAAGCCCGGTCCTCGGCCATGTCGATGGCCTCGGCGTTCGCGCCGATCATCTCGACATTATAGCGCTCCAAAACGCCCATGCGGCGCAGCGACAAAGCCGTGTTCAGCGCCGTCTGCCCGCCCATGGTCGGCAGCAGCGCGTCGGGCCGCTCTTTCGCTATGATCTTGGCGACAATCTCCGGCGTGATCGGCTCAATATAAGTCGCGTCCGCCAGCTCCGGATCGGTCATGATGGTCGCCGGATTGGAATTGACCAGAATGACCCGGTAGCCCTCCGCTTTCAGCGCCTTGCACGCCTGCGTGCCCGAATAATCAAACTCGCAGGCCTGACCAATAATGATCGGCCCCGCGCCGATGATGAGGATCGACTTGATGTCTGTCCGCTTGGGCATATTGCGACTTTCGTTATGGCAAGAGCCCGCACCGGGGAGGACCGGTCGGGTTCGCGAAAGGATTCTATGGGCTAAGCGGGCCGTATAGGGGAAGGGGGCGGGGAGGGGAAGGGGCCCTGAGCGGAATGGAATTTACAGGGGATAGGGCGGCGATGTAAAGACGCCGCCCTTGGTTCAAATGTCTTGTTTGCAGCCGTAATCAAAACATTGCAGCATTCACGGAAAACGCCTCAGTTTGTCCAAATGTTTTCCGCGATTGCTGAAGGTTGAACCATGTCCCGTGGCCCCTCCCACGACCCATGCGTCAGGACTGCAGCGCAGCAAACCGAACCCACTGCGTGAACGAAGCGGAACAGGAAAATTTGTTGCAGTCAAAGTTGCTCCTTTTGCTGAGCCAAGCATGCCAGGCCCGGCGGCGACTTCGTTGTTTGGGTGTGTTACCCGAAAAGCCACCATACCTTGCTCATCTTCCGATTGGGTCAGGATCATGATTGCCCCTTGAACGCTGGCGATCTCGACTTGTCTCGTGCCGGGAATGATCAAGTCATTTCCGGCGGAATCTTTCACTGCAAACCATTGGTCTGCATAGGGACCGGTGACATTGTAGCGGAATATTCTCCGGTTATTGTTGTCTATCCCCGGCGCAGTCCCGCCGCCAACGACGTATACCAAGTTTATCGTCCCAGACGCGCCGGATGGTAAGGCTCTGGGGCTTTTGAGCGGGATTGGCATTGCCGCTTTTGCAGTCCAAGTATGAGGTGTGGTGAGTGAGTTGCCGACATTAACTGAATAAACTTCGGATCGCATTCCACCGGAATCGTAGCCGCCAAACAGAAGAAAATTGGTTCCATCAATGACCGACGCGCCTAGGCCGGTGCGCCCGGAGACAAGACCTGCCGCGAACTTGGTAGTTGCATCCGGGGCAGCCGGAACAGCCAAATTTGATGGCGTAGTAAATCCGGAGGAATCGTACTTGAAATACTCTCCGACAAATCCGGAACTGCCAATCCCGCCCAGAACAAAAACTCTTCCATGCGGGTCGTATGGCGCCATTCCAACAACCGCAAAACCATACATGCCGCGCTGCAGGTCAGGATGTGGTGCCACAGTGGAATTTATTCCCGTGGTCGTTGTTTGGTAGTGGTTTGCCTTCAGGACGTCGGCTGCGCCCCATTGAAACCTCCGGAAGCCGAAGCCAAGTCCATATCCCGATGTGGGGATGTTTCCGCAAGCCATTTTCTGGGCGGCGTCCCCGTAAAATCCTTCACTTCCGGAAACATCCGGCACGGATTGAAGGCTCGCAGAATGGGCTTGGCCCGAGCAAAGCAGGATGGCGGTCATCAGGCCGACCAGTTTGATTTTGACGTGTTTCATTTTCCGGTTCCTTTTGAGTTAGCCCACTCGAGAACCGAATTTACATTCCGCCGCCGCTCAAAGTATTCCCCGAACGGGGGAGAAGCTGGTGCGATTTTGGGGGATAAGTCCGGGGGAGGCCGTTTGGTCAGAGCTTGACCTCGCGCGCATATGATTTCATCCTGACCGCGATGGCGGGGACCGATACAATCACAGCTGGGCAGAAGGTCGAGACTGAAGCGCATTTGGCGATCTTCAATCCGGCGATGACGCTTATTGGCCATTCGGCCTACTGGCTGGTGGTAATCGTCATTTACTTTTCGTATCGCGACCTCGCGCCGGCCGGCAGGATGCAAATTTGGATTTGGCTGACAGCAGTCGCCTTCTCAATGTCGGCGCTGTTTTGCATCGCCTTTTTCATTCGCCGACCGGGACCGGATGAGACAATCCGCGTCTGGCGGCGGATGGACAAGCGTTTCACGCATGTGTTCGACGCAGTGGCTGTCGGCGCAATCTTTTTGTTGTTCCCATACGGGACGCAGACCCACCAATTGGTGGCGCTGGCGTTTTGTGTCGGCTACGGCCCGCTTCAGCTTGTTGTGGACCCCGACAACGTGTCGGCGAACAGGATCAGCGTCATTGTCATTCTTGAGCGCATTCGCGATCCAGCTGTATCTGTCCGGTAATCCGGCATGGCCGATCTTGTCGGCAATGTTTCTGATTTATGGCCTGATGCTGATCTACGGGGCGGGGGTCTTCCGCAAAGCCGTAGTTGAGTCCATCAAGGGCCGCAGGCGAAGCGAACGCGACATGATTTTGGTGAAGGCGGCGCATGACGAGGTGACGGCTTCGCGGGACGCCAAGACCCGCTTCATCGCAAGCGCGTCGCACGATCTCGGCCAGCCTTTGCAAGCGGCCAGCCTGTTTGTGAGACAATTGAAGGTCAAGCCGCTCGCGCCTGAGCAGGAGAAGGCGGCCGAGGCGATAGACAGCGCATTGTCGTCGGCGCGCGGGCTCGTTTCGCACATGACAAATTATCTGCGGCTTGAATCAGACGCGGTTCGCGCCGATTTGGTGATGCAGTCTCTGGGGCCAATTCTTGCACGGGCAGCTCAGCAGTCTGAATGCGATACGCCGGTGGACCTACGTGTGGTCGCATCCTCCCGAGCGGCGCTGGTCGATAGCGGGCTTCTGGTGCGAGCTGTTTCGAATTTGATCTCAAACGCGGTCAAGCATGCAAACGCTGAGCGAGTTTTGGTGGGAATCAAATCGGCCGGAGCAAAAGGCTTCCGAATATGGGTAATTGACGACGGCAAAGGCATATCCGAAGCTGACCGGCTGTCGCTTTTTGAAGACTATTTTCAAGGGTCCGGCGCAGCCCCGGGCGGGTTTGGCCTTGGCCTCGCCTCCGTGCGCCGCATCGCGCTCCTTCATGGCGGAACCGCCGGTCTCGACGAGAGATGGGCAAATGGTTCGGCGTTTTACATCGAGATGCCGAAATGAAATCCTTCCTTGTCTGCGACGATCACTCGCTGATGCGCGCGGCGCTCGCAGCGACAATCGAGCGGTGCTGGCCGGGGTCGGATGTCACACTGTGTGAGGATTACGCGAAAGCCTTTGCATGCGCCGGTAAGGAATTTGACGTTTGTATTTGTGATTTGAACATGCCGGGGTCGGAACCGTTTGCCGGGATACGGACCCTTTTGGAGCAGCATCCTGGCATGCCGCTGGTGGTTCTGACAGGAACGCACGACAAGCAGACGGTTCTCAAGCTGCTTGCGATGAATGTCTGCGGCATCATTCCAAAGTCGCTTGCCAGCGAGACCATTGAGGCGGCCATAGCTCTTGTGCTCGCCGGGGGAACTTACCTGCCGCAGGAGGTTGCGGCCTACGCTATGCAGGCCTCAAACAATTGGCAGGCAGCGAGTCTGCTGACCGAGCAGCAGGACAGGGTGATGGGGCTCATTCTCGAAGGGCTCTCCAACAAGGAAATCGCGCTTCGCCTCGCTGTTGCGCCGTCGACGGTCAATTCGCATGTCGACGCCATTTTGAGCCGCTTGTCAGCCAAGAACCGGGCGGAGGCTTGCCAGAATTATCTCAAGGTCAAGCGGTAAAGGATCGCCTCATCCGTCGCCCCGCCCTTTGTAATGGCTCCACGCGTTCGGACTTCAAAACCTGCGACTGGCACGATTTGTTGACCATAGACCATTTGTCCTCACTCGCTGGAAAAGCCAAATCGCAGAACCTTCGTTTGGCTTCGCCAAAACGCGCTTCACCCCTGAACATGGCCGTATCGGCGACGATCCGCGGCTCGATCCGGTCGGCGAGCAGCGCGCCGGTTTTGTCACGCGCCGGAAAATCGCCCAGCGCCTGCCAGAGCAGCTCCAGATAGAGGTGAAAGTAAGCGTAGAGCGCGGCGATCAGCAGCGAGCCGGCCCAGAAGAACGAGACGACCGGCACGGAAATGCCGACGATGGGCAGCTTGGTTTCCACCGTGTCCACAAAGAAGGAAATATCCTTGACGCTCGCCAGCGTCACCGAGGCGAAGACCAGCGCGCCGAGCAGGGCAAACCATGTGGCGCGGGCGTTGCGGATAATGTCCTGCACGCGCTTGATGCCGTCATCGTCGAAGGTGAGCGGCTCGTCGATGGGAGCCTCGGCGTTCGCGGCGGGCGCGGGGGAAGGCGCGGCGGGTTTTGCCGCTCTGGGTTTTCGCGTTTTGGCAGATGGTGTTTTCACCGCCGTTCCCCAATCCCTGCGTGTGAGGATGGGGGAAAATGCAGAAAAATTCAAGTGCTGTCTGGATTGACTTCCCCCCTCTGGCTGCTTCGCAGCCGTCTCCCCCACAAGGGGGGAGAATGGGCGCGGCGCTTAACCTCCCCCCTTGTGGGGGAGGGGCCGCGCTCTTGCGCGGCGGAGGGGGGAAGTCAGGTGGAGAGTGGCTTCGCCAAACCGCCTCTCACCCCATCACATGCCCCGGATCCATCCACATATATTCCCAGATATGCCCGTTGAGACGATCTCATCGTTCAATTTCAGGGCAAGCGGCGGGCAGTTTCGAGGACACGGTTTCGTGATGCAAGCGTGTCCGCGGTTTTGAAACTTGATCAAGCGCTGTTCCGTTTGCCCTTTTGAGCCGCACGAGGATGGGGCTTTCAGTTCACCTTTTCAACTCTCACACAGGGACATATTCCATGATCAAATCACTCGTTCGCACCACTGCGGCGCTCGCCATTGCAGCCTCTCTCGCCGCGCCCGCTTTCGCCGCGATGGTCGAAGTCGGCGGCGCGCCGATGTTCTCGGAAAAGAACATCATTGAGAACGCCGTGAATTCGAAGGACCACACAACGCTGGTTGCCGCCGTCAAGGCTGCGGGCCTGGTCGAGACGCTCCAGGGCGCGGGTCCCTTCACCGTGTTCGCGCCGGTCAATGCCGGTTTTGCCGCGCTGCCCGCCGGAACCGTTGACACGCTGTTGAAGGCGGAGAACAAGGGAACTTTGACCAAGGTTCTCACCGCGCATGTGGTTGCCGGTAAGCTGTCGGCGGCGACGCTGAAGAAGCGCATCAAGGCAAATGGCGGCAAGTACAATTTCAGTGCGGTCAGCGGCGACGCGCTGACGGCGACAATGCGCGGCAATTCAATCCTGATCCTTGATGAAAGCGGCGGCGCGTCGAAAGTGACCATCGGCGACGTCAACCAGTCGAACGGCGTCATTCATGTCGTCAACAAGGTTCTGCTGCCGAAGTGATATCCTGACCGGCAGCATCGCCTCGATGGCCAACTGAGGCGAGCTGTCAGTTCAGGTGTTGCGGCGCGGGGCGCGGCGGGCGGGTTCTCTCCAGAGGCCCGCCCGCCGTGATTTCGTCTGGCCCTGTCCAGATCGCGGCCTATTGAACTTGCTCCCCAATTCCTGCCATAAGTCAGGCCAAGGAATTGAATTCGGGAGTGCATGCAATGCTTTGGAAAGGCCGGCGTGAGAGCCAGAATGTGGAGGACCAGCGCGATGGGTCCGGGTCTTCCGGCGGCATCGGGCGTGGCGGGTTCCGCCTGCCCAGCGGCGGCTCGGGCATGCGCTCGGCGCGCGGCGGCGGCATTTCCGGCATTGTGATGCTGGTTATCCTGTTTTTCGCCCTGAAAGCCTGCGGCATTGATCCGCTGCAAGTGCTGGTCGGGCAGGATGGCGGCGGTTCGGTGACGGAGAGCGAACCGAGAGCGCCCGTTGATCCGGCGCGGGCGGACGAGATGAAGAAATTCGTCGGCGTGGTTCTTGCCGAAACCGAGGACGTCTGGTCCGGTGTTTTCCAATCGCTCGGCGAAGACTATCCCGAGCCGACGCTGGTGCTCTTCGACGGGCAGGTGCGCTCGGCCTGCGGCTTTGCGAGCGCGGCCTCCGGGCCTTTCTACTGTCCGGGCGACCAGAAGCTTTATATTGACCTGTCGTTCTATGACCAGCTGTCGCGGCAGTTCGGCGCGAAGGGCGATTTTGCCCGCGCCTATGTGCTGGCGCACGAAGTGGGCCATCACGTGCAGAACATCACCGGCGTTTTGCCGAAGTTCAACCAGATGCGCCAGCAGATGGGGCAGAGCGAGGCCAATGCAATGTCAATCCGCGTCGAGCTTCAGGCGGATTGTTTTGCGGGCATCTGGGCGCGGTCCACCGCACAGAAGGGCTTGCTCGAAGACGGCGATCTTGAAGAGGCGCTGAATGCCGCGCAACAGATCGGCGATGACACGCTGCAGCGGCGCACGCAGGGCTATGTTGTGCCGGACGCGTTCAACCATGGCACGTCTGCACAGCGTGTTGAGTGGCTCAAGCGCGGCATTCAATCGGGCAAGCTTGAGGCGTGTGACACGTTTAACGCCGACATTTGACGGTTGATCTTCAGGATTTGTTTACCGATCGGCATGATTTTTCGGCTGTTTCTGACCTGAATTAGGCTTCTCTTCGCGTTTTCGCGCTAGCCTGCCGGAATTATTCAGGCGGAGCGGATCAAGGTGAAGGCAATCAGGCGGTTTCTGCGTGACACAAGCGGTCAGTTCGCCATTATGGCTGCTGTCATTTCTGTGCCGCTGCTCATGGGCGTCGGTCTTGCAGTTGATTACTCCAACATTCTGCGCCTCAAGTCTGATCTGCAGACAGCAGTGGATAGCGCGGTTCTTGCCGTTGCGCATGAGGCTGACAAGATAACCGACGCGCAGGCAGATGAAATCGCAGAGAAGTTTCTGCGCGCCAATCTCTCGATCAGCTTCTCGAACCTGTCAGTTGTGCGCTCTGGAAAAACCGTCAGCATTTCGGTCAATGCTGTCGCGCCTGTGCATTTCGGCGGCGTGCTCGGTGTCTCCACCGTCGATCTTACCAGCACCGCATCGACCGAGATCATCTATGCAAACTATGAGATTGCCCTGGCTCTCGACACGACCGGCTCCATGTCGGGCGGCAAGCTTGCGGCGATGAAAGACGCGGTCAACGGTTTGATTGACACAATGGCCGCACAAAACACACGCGCCGGCTCACTCAAGTTTGCGCTTGTGCCGTTCTCCAGCAAAGTAAATGTGGGCGCGCAGTTCGGACCGGAGTATGATGGCGACGGGAAAGTAAAGCGCGACCCGGCCGACTGGATCGACGCCCTTGCCAAGAGCCCAATAGACCAGAGCGACCTCGATCCGGGCGTGAGCCGGTTTGCACTCATGCGCAATATGGGCGTGAAATGGGAAGGTTGCGTCGAAGCGCGGGCGTCAACGGCGGCAGACCCTTATGACGTAAATGACGAAGAACCGAACGCCGCAGATCCCGAGACGCTGTTCATTCCAGCCTTTGCCAATGATGAGCCGGACACCGGAAGCTTTCCCAACTCCTATCTGCCGGATGGCGCGGCGGCAATCGCGCAGGGAACCGCCACTGAGCGGATGGAGCGCTATGGCGCGGTGTACGCCGCCAGCTTCAAGAGCCTCACTTTTCCAGCCAGATCGAGGAGTCGCTCAGCTTGGAGCGCAGTTACGCCTGACCTTAGCAATCAGACATTTTACGGTGGCTATCCAGTCGGCAAGGGTCCGAATTTCGGCTGCGACGTGCAGCCGATTGTGCCTCTGAGCACAAATTTCAGCGCGCTGAAATCCAAGGTGGACTCCCTGCAGGCGCTTGGCTACACCAACATTATCGAAGGGCGCTGCCTGGGGCTGGCGCGTGCTTTCCTCCCGCGCGCCGTTCAAAGAGGGGCAACCGGAAAATAACCCGGGTGTGCGAAAAATTCTCGTTCTGCTGACCGACGGCACCAATAATCTTGGGCAGATCTCCAACTCGCTCGGCTCAGCCTATACGAGTTTCGGATATCTCGCCGATGGCCGGCTTGGCCTGTCTGGCGGCTCGTCTTCGCAGGTGACCAATGCGATGAACGACAAGACGCTGCAGGCCTGCACGAACGCCAAGAATGACGGCGTGGAGATCTACACGATCCGCCTGGAAGAGCCGAATGTCACAACCGGCAATATGCTCAAAGACTGCGCGAGCGACGCTGATCACTATATTGACGTGCCCAACCGCGCGCTGCTGGATGATGCATTTGCCAAGATCGCCGACAAGATTTCGCTGATCCGGCTGTCGTCCTGATCACTCCGCCAGCACTGGCTCGCCGCGCTTTTCGCGGATCATGTTGAAGAAGCGGCGGAAGAGGTAGTGCGAATCCTGCGGACCGGGCGACGCCTCGGGGTGGTGCTGGACAGAGAAGACCGGCTTGCCAGTCAAGCGCAAACCGCAGTTGGAGCCGTCAAACAGCGAGACATGGGTTTCCTCGACGCCCTTTGGCAGCGACTTTCTATCGACCGCAAAGCCGTGGTTCATTGAGACGATTTCGACCTTGCCGGTGGTGAAATCCTTCACCGGATGATTGGCGCCGTGATGGCCCTGATGCATTTTCAGGGTTGTTCCGCCCAGCGCCAGCGCCAGCATCTGGTGGCCGAGGCAGATACCAAACAGTGGAATGCCGCTTTCAACCAATTTGCGGATTTCAGGCACGGCGTATGCGCCGGTCGCAGCTGGGTCGCCTGGGCCATTGGAGAGGAACACGCCGTCGGGCTTGTGCGCCAATACGTCTTCGGCGCTAGACGAAGCGGGCAAAATGGTGACCTTCGCACCGAGACCTGCCATGAGCCGCAATATGTTGCGCTTGACGCCATAATCGAGCGCCACAATGTGGATGCCCGTGTCATCAGCAGCGGCAAAGCCTTCGTTCCAGACCCATGCGCCTTCGCTCCAGCTCTGGCTCTGGCCAGAGGTGACGTCCTTGGCCAGGTCCAAATCGAGAAGGCCTGACCACGCCCGCGCCTGTTTCCTGAGTGCGTCCACGTCAAATTTGCCGGACGGGTCATGCGCGATGACGGCGTTGGGCATGCCTTTTTCGCGGATCAGCGTCGTCAACGCACGGGTATCGATACCGCTCAGTGCGATGATGCCGCGCTTCTTCAGCCAGTCATTAAAGTGCTGGGCGGAGCGGTAGCTGGATGGATTGGTGATATCCGCCTTGAAAATAGCCCCCACCGCGCCGGAGCGGCGGGCCGGGTGCAAATCCTCAATGTCCTCGTCATTGGCGCCGATATTGCCGATATGCGGGAAGGTGAAAGTGACGATCTGGCTGGCATAGGAGGGATCAGTGAGAATTTCCTGATAGCCAGTCAGCGCAGTGTTGAAACAGACCTCGGCGGCGACCGAACCTGTCGCGCCTGCGCCCTTGCCCTCGATGACCGTGCCGTCCGCCAGCACAAGCAGAGCGGTCGGCTTGTGCGCGGTCCATCCTTCGGTCTTTGCCTGTGTCTCGCTCATCATGCGGCTTTCATCTGGCGCGCGCGAAGGATCGCAGCGGCGCTCTTTTCCGGAATCTGTCTGGCTAAGGCCGATCCCATAGTGGAGCAGAGGGAAGGGGTCAATTCCTTGCGCTTAATGTCAACCATGTTATTGCACGCGGCGAAAAGAGGATGCCGGATATGCGCGAGAAAATTACCGAGGACGTGAAGACTGCCATGAAGGCTGGCGAGAAAGACCGGCTTTCGACGCTGCGCATGATGCAGGCGGCGATCAAGGACCGCGACATCGCCAACCGGGGCACTGGCAAGGAAGCTGCGAGCGATGATGAACTGTTGCAGCTTTTCACCAAAATGGTGAAGCAGCGCGAAGAATCAGCGGCGATCTATGACAAGGCCGGCCGGCCCGAACTCGCTGCCAAGGAGCGGGCCGAGATTGTGATCATTCAGGGATATATGCCCAGGCAATTGTCGGATGAGGAAACGAAGGCAGCCATCGCCGCCATCATCAAGGAGACAGGCGCGGCCTCGATCAAGGATATGGGCAAGGTTATGGCGGAACTGCGGGCGCAGTTTTCCGGGCAGATGGATTTTGGCAAAGCGAGCGGGGTTATCAAAGCGTTGCTCGGATAAAGAAACGCCGCCCGCAGGCGGCGCTTTAGATCAATGCAAGTCGCAGCGCGATTAGCCGAGGATGAAGCCGTCTTGCTGGATTGTGATGTCGATGCTGAATACGTCGCCGCCCAGCGTCTCAACCGCGAAGCCTTCGTAAACCGACGTCGTCGCTTCGTCGAATGGAAGATCGAAATTGGTAATCTGGTAGATCCAGAGCCCGTCGGCATCCATTGTGAGATCGCCATAGAGGCCTGCATAGGTGCCAGCCACGACGCCGCTTTCACCTGTGTCCACGTCTGAAACTGTGACGAAGCCTTCGGCGCTTGTGTCCTCAAAGGCCAGCGTGATTGTGTCGGAGAAAATTCCATCAACAAACGCGGCATCGTTCTCGCCTTCAATGATAATGGCGACCGTGGCTCCCGTTCCGTCGACTGTCGGGACGATTATAGCGTCGACAACGATTTCCCCACCCCTGAGGGCCTGAATTTCGGCTAGGTTGCTGTCCAAAGTATAGGTCCAGCTTCCGTCCTCAGCGACAGCCAGCGTGCCGTATAAGCTACGATGATCGTCAGCTCCGGCAACTCCCGATTCACCGGTATCGTCGTCAAAAACAATGATCTGTCCGGTTGCCGTCAAAGTCCCGGCTTCATTGGTCTCCGTGGACCCATCCTCGTTCACAGTGCCTGTCATTTCGCCGTACAGGCTTGGATAATCGTTTGTGCCTTCGACCGTTATGCTGATGGACTGTGTTGCCGAGCCGTCGATGGAGGTTACTTCGAACGAGTCCGTGACTGTGACGCCTTCGCCCAGTGACTGCACGGCGGGCGAGCTGTTGTTCAGCGTGTACTCCCAGCTGCCGTCAGACGCGAGGACCAGTGTACCGTAATCGCCTTCATATGTGCCAGCATTGCCAACGCCTGCCTGTCCGGCATCGGCGTCCGCGACGTTGATTTGACCGCTTGTGGTCAGAATATAGGTTTCGTTGTCTTCTTCGACACTGTCCTCTTTCATGGCTCCCGACAAGTTACCGGTGATTGCCGCCGCATCATTTGCGCCAGTGATATTGAGCGTCACGGCAATTGGACCGGACGCGCCCGCGTTGTTGATGATCCGGTAGGTGAAAGTCTCAATCGCAGACTGGCCCGCATTCAGGTAGTCGAACGCGGCGCCGGGATTGAAGCTGAACGTGCCATCGGCATTGAGCGTCAGCGCACCGTCGGCCGGACCTGTGACCAGCTCGACCGTGAAAGCGCCGGTGCCAGTGTTGTCATTGTCAACAAGCGTGCCGCGCTCCGTGGCGGGGGAGACGGTGAGAATGCCGTTTTCGCCGGTGCTGTAGCTGTCGGCGACGCCGGTTGGCGCTGTGTTGCCGCCTGCGCGCGGGTCGATGATGATGCCGTCAACCTTTACGACGAGCGCTTCTACGCTGCTGACGATTAGGTTCATGGTCGTGAAGGTGAAATTGCCGGCGCCGCCCGCTGCGAGAAAGTCGAGATAGGCAATGACTTCCGCCTTCACGGCAGCATCCGCCCAGCGCCCTGCTGCGAACTCCAGCACAAGCGAGTCCTGGCCGCTGCCGCCGATGTAGCGGTCAAGGCCGCCGCGTTCGGCATCGGTGAAAATCAATGTGTCGCTGCCTGAGCCGCCATCGACAATGTCGCTGCCGCGGCCGCCGTCGAGCACGTCGTTTCCGGCTTCGCCATAAAGAAAGTCATTGCCATTGCCGCCAGATGCAACGTCATTGCCGGTCCCGGCAAACACCCAGTCATTGCCGTCGCCCGCGAAAATCTGGTCATTGCCTGCGCCGGCGAAAACCCAGTCATTGCCAGCACCGGTGCTGATGAGGTCGTCACCCCCAAATGCGAAGACTATGTCGCTTTGGTTTGTGCCGCTGATCGTGTTGGCGCCGTTAGTGCCGATGCGTATTGCCATGAACTGCCCCTGAATTTGCATGAGATGTGCCGCAGTGGTTGTGGCAGCAGGCCAAGTAAGTTGCAAGAAGCAATAATCACGTCACGTGAATAATCGGGATGAATGGTTACCGGCGGTGTCGCCGGGCGAAATAAACTGGGGGATTCGGACAGCTTGCAAGGTCGCTTTCTCGCGACAGGGGATGTATTTGTCTGTAGCAGACACATTTAGCCGAAGCCGGGTCCCGGCGCCGCTATTGGAGCAACATGCGCTTTACGCCTACATTTCTGGAGGAAATCCGTGACCGGGTGCCGATATCATCGGTCATCGGCAAGCGGGTGACGTTTGACAAGAAAAAGTCGAACCCGGGGCGCGGCGATCATTGGGCTTGCTGTCCGTTTCATGGCGAGAAGTCGCCGAGCTTTCACTGCGAGGACCGCAAAGGGCGCTATCATTGCTTCGGCTGCGGCGTGTCCGGCGATCATTTCCGTTTTCTGGTTGAGCTTGAGGGTTTGAACTTTCCAGAAGCTGTCGAGCAGATCGCCATCATGGCAGGCGTGCCGCTGCCGGACCGGGATCCGGACGCCGAAAAGCGCGAGCAGGAGCGGGCGAGCCTGCATGATGTGATGAAGCTTGCCACGGGCTGGTTTCTGGAGAAATTGCAAGCGCCGGAGGGGGCGAAAGCGCGGGCCTATTTGCGCGGGCGCGGGCTGACGGCGCAGACGCAGAGCGCGTTTCATATTGGATATGCGCCGGAGACCCGGTCGGGCCTGAAAGAATTCCTGGCTGGAAGAGGCATTGCAAAGGACCAGATCGAAGCCTGCGGGCTTGTCGTGTTTGGCGATGATATACCCGTCTCCTATGACCGCTTCCGCGACCGGATCATGTATCCCATTGAAGATTCGCGCGGGCGCGTGATCGCGTTTGGCGGGCGGGCAATGGCGGCGGACGCGCCTGCCAAATATCTCAACTCGCCGGAGACCGAGCTGTTTCACAAGGGGCAGATACTCTACAATTTTGCCCGCGCCCGCAAAGCCGTGCAGGAGAAGAGCCTCGTTATTGCGGTTGAAGGCTATATGGACGTGATCGCGCTGGCGCAGGCGGGATTCCATCACGCGGTTGCGCCGCTTGGCACGGCGCTGACGGAAAACCAGCTTGAGCTGTTGTGGCGCATGGCGCCTGAACCGGTGATGTGTTTTGACGGCGATCAGGCGGGCATGCGCGCGGCGCTGCGGGCGGCGGATATGGCGCTGCCGCTTTTGAAGCCCGGCAAGTCGCTGCGCTTTGCGCTGTTGCCGGACGGCAAGGACCCGGATGATCTTGTCAAGTCCGGCGGGCCGGAGACGTTTGCGCAAGTTCTCGAGTGAAGCGCGGCCGCTGATCGACATGATCTGGTCGCGCGAAACGTCGGCTGGCAAGCTTTGATACACCCGAGCGGCGCGCGGAGCTGGAACAGCGGCTGCGGGCTGTGACTGCGCCGATTGGGGACGAAAGCATCCGCCGCCATTATGCGCAGGATTTGCGCGAGCGCATGCGCTCGTTCTTTGGCACCAATGAGCGGCCGCGCAATGCCGGCGAGCGCGCCGCATCTTCAGGCTATTCGAAACCGGGACAGGCCAAGGGGCGGTTCGCGGTATCGGAAAATCTCGACGCGCTCGGCGCTGGTGCGCGGGCCGCAAGCGGGCGTGGCGCTGCGCGAGGCGGCGATCCTGATGATGGCGGTGCATCATCCGGCGCTGATTGAAGAGGATTTTGCGGCTTTTACCGACATCGAACTGCCCAACGGTGATCTGCAAAGTCTGCACAGCGCCATGCTATCGGTGCTTGCTGTTGCCGATCTCAGCTCTAATGGCGGACTGGAGAAGCTGCTCAGCGGCGCAGGGCAGGGGCCGACGCTTGACATACTCGCCGGGCTCGTGGCGCGCTCGCAGCTTTGGGTGGCCATGCCTGACGCGGCGATTGAAGATGTGCGCGAAGCGTGGCGGCAGGCGCTGCACCTGCACCATTTGACGCGCAACCTCAACAAGGAGCTGCGCTTTGCCGAAGCAGCGCTTGCGGCAGAGGCAAATGACGAGAATTTCGAGCGGCTTCTCGACATTCGCGCGCAAATGCACAACGCCAACGCCACCGAAGCTTTGCTCGACGGGTTCGGCGTCATGTCCGGGCGGGTGGGGTCCAAGTCCGCGAATTGATTCGCTTTTTACCCCCGAATCATGGAATCGGCCTTGACGCGCGGGCAAAATGAGGGAATCACGCCGCCCGGCGCCAAGAATCCCGGTCCGCCGGTTGAAAAACAGGTTTGAAACCACATTTCTATAGGCATGCCCCTGGCTGCGGCGGGGGAAAATCAAGGTTAATCGCGCTTTAACAGGTCAAGGGTCATAACCGGCTAAAGGCAGGCGGGCCGTTTTCCGCCCCTGTCCGCGCGCTCGATTGGAGAATTCTTTCATGGCAACGAAGACGAAAGAAAAAGAAGAAGCCGAGACCGAGCGTGAAACCACGACGGATGGTCCGCTTCTCGACCTTTCGGATGATGCGGTCAAGAAGATGATCAAGGCCGCCAAGAAGCGCGGCTATGTGACGCTTGACGAACTCAACACCGTGCTGCCGCAGGAGGAAGTGACCTCCGACCAGCTCGAGGACACCATGTCCATGCTCTCCGACATGGGCATTAATGTCGTCGAAGAGGAAGAGGGCGCGGAAGAAGAGAAGGAAGAGGCGCAGGAGGAAGAGCAGGAAGTCGGCGACATTGTCGAGGCGACCGGCTCGGCCGTTGTCGCCGTCACCACCAAGAAAGAGCCGACCGACCGCACGGACGATCCGGTGCGCATGTATTTGCGCGAAATGGGCGCGGTCGAGCTGCTGTCGCGCGAAGGCGAAATCGCCATTGCCAAGCGCATCGAGGCCGGCCGCGAGACGATGATTGCGGGCCTTTGCGAAAGCCCGCTGACATTCCAGGCGATCATCATCTGGCGCGATGAGCTGAACGAAGGCCGCACGCTGCTGCGCGAGATCATTGATCTCGAAACCACCTATGCCGGCCCGGAAGCCAAGGCTGCGCCGCAGGTGGAGCGGCCGGCCGAAGAAGTGCGCGGCGCGCATTGACGAGCGCACCAAGCGCTACAATGCGCGGCGCGACGAAGAAGACATCACCAATGTCGGCGGCGAAGGCATCCAGATCGAGGAAGAGGAAGAAGAAGAGGACGAGGTCAACCTGTCGCTCGCGGCGATGGAAGCGGAAATCCGCCCGCAGGTCATGGAAATCCTTGACACGATCGCCGACACCTACAAGAAGCTGCGCAAGCTGCAGGACCAGCAGGTCGAGAACCGCATGGCGGCCACCGGCAATCTGTCGACCAGCCAGGAGCGCCGCTACAAGCAGCTGAAGGATGAGCTGGTCACCGCCGTCAAGTCGCTGTCGCTCAACAATGCCCGCATCGAGGCGCTGGTGCTGCATCTGTATGACATCAACAAGCGGCTCGTGCAGAACGAAGGCCGCCTGCTGCGTCTTGCCGAGAGCTATGGCGTCAAGCGCGAGGATTTCCTCAAGGAATATTCCGGCTCCGAGCTCGATCCGAACTGGATGCAGTCGGTGTCAAACCTGGCCGGGCGCGGCTGGAAGGAATTCACCAAGTCCGAGAAAGAGACGATCAAGGGCATCCGCGCCGAGATTCAGGAAATCGCGCAGGAAACGGCCATTCCGGTTCTCGAATTCCGCAAGATCGTCAATCAGGTGCAGAAGGGCGAGCGCGAAGCGGGCATCGCCAAGAAGGAAATGGTCGAGGCCAACCTGCGCCTCGTCATTTCCATCGCCAAGAAATACACCAACCGCGGCCTGCAGTTCCTCGACCTCATCCAGGAAGGCAATATCGGCCTGATGAAGGCGGTCGACAAATTCGAATACCGCCGCGGCTACAAATTCTCGACCTATGCGACCTGGTGGATACGCCAGGCGATCACGCGCTCGATTGCCGACCAAGCGCGCACCATCCGCATTCCGGTGCACATGATCGAGACGATCAACAAGATCGTGCGCACCTGCCGCCAGATGCTGCACGAAATCGGCCGCGAGCCGACGCCGGAAGAGCTGGCCGAAAAGCTCGCCATGCCGCTTGAGAAAGTGCGCAAGGTTCTCAAAATCGCCAAGGAGCCGATCAGCCTCGAAACGCCGGTGGGCGACGAGGAGGATTCGCATCTCGGCGATTTCATCGAAGACAAAAACGCGCTGCTGCCCATCGACGCCGCCATCCAGGCGAACTTGCGCGAAACCACAACCCGCGTCCTCGCCTCGCTCACCCCGCGCGAAGAGCGCGTCCTGCGCATGCGCTTCGGCATCGGCATGAACACCGACCACACGCTGGAAGAAGTCGGCCAGCAGTTCTGCGTGACGCGCGAGCGGATACGGCAGATCGAGGCGAAGGCGCTGCAGGAAGCTGAAGCATCCGAGCAGGTCGCAGGAAGCTGCGGAGCTTTTTGGATAGTTGAGACATCAAGCCCGGCAGCGATGCCGGGTTTTTTCTGAAGGTTCACTGGCGGGCGCGGGCGCGGTTTTTGTCACCTGAGCCTCTGTTCAGGCCGCCTGCCGCTTCACTTGAACGTATAGCTGAAATCCAAGCCCGCCGAGGAACTGGTTGCTTGAGCCGCGCTCTGCGACGATCGGGCTTGCGGCGGCGTCGCCGATGAGGCGGGTGAAGCTTCCGACGCCGTTGACGGACCAGTTTTCATTCAATTCGTAATTGGCCACAAAGGTTATCCCGACGTCACGGAAGCCATTGTCAGCGTCAAAGACAGACAGGCCGCTCGCCGCACTGCCAGCGGCGGAAATATCAAAATAGCTGTCGGCATAACTGCCGGACATGTAGGTGGTGGACAGCGAACTGATCAGCGTCAGGGAGTCTGTTACCGGGGAGACCAAGCCGACGGATGCCCCAATCGTTGCGCCTTCATGGCCTCCACCAAGGCCCTGCAAATACTCGACACGCCCGGTAATGATGGACGAGTTGTCAAGGCCGATGACGCTCAAAGGCAGGCCTGCGCCAACGAAGCCGCCGAGTTCGATCGAACCATCCACCTCCGGGAGAAGCGCGACCACACTGTCATCCACGCTCGAAGAGCGGCCCCGGTCGTAGCGAATGATGGGGCCTGCATCAAGGCCGGTTATGCCGACGAGATCGGCTTCAACGCCGAGGCGGCTGGAGCGCAAGGCGTAGCCTGCATAGCTGAGTTCAAAATTTGGAAAAGGGATCACTGTGTAGTCGTCAGATCCGATATAATCCGGCGCGGTTCCCACGCCCAATCCCATTCTCAGTTTCAGCTTGTCCTCAGCGTTCAGATTGTCATCAGCGGCGGCGGACGGTGCCGCAAAGGCGAGTAGACAAATCGCTGCCAACCCGCAAACGTGGAGTGCGCGGGAAAGGTTACTCATGGATTCCGATACCACTATCTGTCTGCTCCAGTGCAAATCGCGTTCTGCGCATATTGCGCCCAAACACATTATTTTTCAATGGGATATCGCAGGCATGCACAGTTTGTCTGACCCAAACTCGAGGGGGCCGCGAACCGGCAGCTGCGTCAATGTTCCTTCATTTGACCGGGCACCCAGAGGGACACCCGGTCAACGAAATCAACTCGCAGGCACATAGACAAACGCGCCGTCCTTTGCCTCCGCCATCGCCAGCCCCGGATAGGGCCAGTGGTAGCCGAGCATTTTCTTTTTGCCGGATGCCGCCATGCCAAGCAGCTTTTTGCGGGCGGCGATGGCCATGTCCGGGTCGGCGTCGAAGCCGAATTTCCAGTCGGGATGGGCGAAGAAAACGAGGGCAGCGGTGATGCAGTCGCCGGTCAGGATGAGGCCGTCGCCGCCTGCCAGTTCAAACGAGACATGGCCGGGCGTGTGGCCCGCCGTGTCGAGCGCCATGACGCCGGGGACCACTTCCGCGCCGGGCTTGAAGAAGGTCAGCTTGTCCTTGATGGCGGTCAATTGCCCCTGAATGCCCTGTACCATGCCTTGCATTTCCTTCGGCATTTTGGAGACGAGGTCCGGCGCGGCCCAGAAATTGTGCTCGGTCTCGGCCATGTGGAACGAGGCGTTGGGGAAGGTCAATGCGCCGTCCTTGCCGACGGATCCCCACAGATGGTCCGGGTGGGCGTGGGTGTAGATCACCTTGGTGATGGCGGAGGCTTCCGTGCCTGCCGCTTTCAGGCTTTCGAGCAGTTTACCAGCCGTCGGCGACATGGCCCCGCCTGCGCCGGTGTCGATTAGGATTGCGTCGCTGCCGGATTTGAGCAGCAGGACATTGACCTCGACGCTCGCCTCGTCACCTGCGACGGCGGGACCGAGAAGTTTCTTTACATCCTCAACGGGGGCGCCGGGAAAGACCTGCGCAATGTTGAGCTTCAGCGTGCCGTCGGTAACAACAGTGACGTCATAGGCGCCCTGCTTGAACGCATATGGACCGGCGAGCGCCAGCACACTGTCCGGCAGAAGGCCTGCAGCAGTGAGCGTGGCGGCGAGCGCCAGAAACTTGCGCCGGTCGAGAAAAATCAAGTTGGATTGAGGCGTTGAAGGGCTGAACATTGGACCAGTCTCCTTAATTTGCGCCCCCGCGGAATCAGACTAGCACAGCAACGCCGCTTGCTTCCCCGTCCTATCAGGCTTTAGTCTGTCAACAGTTCGTGAACGGCGGAGAGACTGATGTCCTGGCTCAAGAAGATTTTTGGCGGCGGAGATGGCGCGGGTGTCAAAGCCGGCGCGGCGCAGGAGTATAAGGGCTATTCCATTGTCGCCACGCCGATCAAGGAAGGCGGGCAGTGGCGGCTTGCCGGACTGATCACAAAGGAGATTGGCGGCGTGACCAAAGAGCACAAATTCGTGCGCGCGGATTTGTTTTCGTCGAAGGATGAGGCCGAGCAGTTTGCGTTTGTGAAGGCGCAGCTGATTATTGATCAGAGCGGGGAGGGGATTTTTCAGTAGGCGGCAGGCCGCCCAGCAGTCACCCCTGCCGCAAAATCTTCTCCATCGCCTTGCCCTTCGCCAGCTCGTCAACAAGCTTGTCGAGATAGCGGATTTCCCGCATGACCGGCTCTTCGATGTCCTCGACCCTCACGCCGCAAATGACGCCCTTGATCAAGGCGCGCGCGGGATTCATGACCGGGGCGTCTGAGAAGAATGTCTCGAAGTCCGTGCGCGTTTGCAGCTGGGTCTCAAGCTCTTTCGGGCCATAGCCGGTCAGCCAGGAAATGATCTGATCGACCTCCGCTTTTGTGCGCCCCCTTTTTTCGGCTTTTGCGACATAATGGGGATAAACGCTTGCGAAGCTCATCGTATAGATTCTGTGTTTTGCCATGCGCTGCATCTCTGGTGGTCAGATCGTCTCCTGCCCCTTCTTCGCCGCTTTCCCGGCATTCGTCAGCCGGTCGACATAAGCAAGGATCAGCGCCGAAAACACAAAGGCGAGGTGCATGAGCGTCGCCCACATCATCTTGTCGTTTTCATATTTTGTGATGTCGAGGAAGATTTGCAGAAGGTCGATGGAGGAGATGGCGACGATGGTCGATGCGACTTTGATTTTCAGCGAACCGGAATCGATTGTGCCGAGCCAGTGGACATCGTCCTCGGCGTCAAACTGCGACACGAAACTCTCATAGCCCGAGATCATCACCATCACGACAAGGCTCGCGACCAGCGCGGCGTCGATGAGCGAGAGCATCGACAGGATCGAGTCCGCCTCGTCCAGTGTCAGGGCGCTGAGCATGAAGGCGTAAAGTTTCTTGGCGAAGGTGAGCGCGTAGACGGCGAGCGCCAAAGCGAGGCCGAGATAGAAAACGACCAGCAGCCAGCGCGAGGCGAGAAGCAGGGATTCAACGGCGAGTTCCAAACGTTTCATGGATGTTTTGTGCCTGATTTGGTTTTGTGAAATGCTGAAGGCACTTAAACGCTACGGCGCAGACCCGGCAAGATGGAGGCGGCATGCGAAATCTGTTTCATTTCGAAAAACGTGGCGAGGCTTTGGCGCCCAAGGCGAAGTTCCGCTCGCGCCTCGCCTTCAACATCACCGCCGGGTCGCTGACGGTCGCAGCGGCGCTCGCCATCGGCATGGCCGGCTATGTCTATTTCGCCGGGATGGAGCCGGTGGACGCCTTTCTCAATTCGGCGATGATCCTATCGGGCATGGGGCCGGTCGGGGAGCTGACCAGCGACGGCGCGAAGATTTTCGCGGGGGTGTATGCGATTTTCTGCGGGCTGCTGATATTTGCGGTGGCGGGGCTGATATTGGCGCCGGTGTTGCACAGGGTGCTGCACCGGTTTCATGTGGAGGAGGAGGAGGATTGAAGGGCCGGAGCTGGTCCGGCCCTTCCTTAGTTGTGTTGCCTACTGCGCGCTCGCGACCGGCGTCACCAGCGGCGTGATGCGTCTGAACACGACGCGGCGGTTGAGCGGCTCTTTCGTGTCCGTTTTCACTTTCAGATAACGTTCGCCATAGCCCTGTGTGGTCAGATTTTCCGAGGGCACGTCGAAGACGTTGGCGAGCGCGATGGCGACGCTTTCGGCGCGTTTGTCGGACAAAGCGAGATTGGCATTCTCGGAGCCGACCGCGTCAGTGTGGCCTTCGATCAGGAAGGTTTCCGCCGGGTTTTTCTTGATCAGCTTCAGCATGGCGTCGGCCATGCCCTGCAGCTTGTCGATCTGGTCTTCTTCAATATCGGCGGTGCCGAAGCCGAAGGTTATGTTGCCCATCTCGATGCGCCGCGCCTTGTCGCGCACGCGGGCGGAGCGCTTGACGTCGAGCACCGAATAGACGCGCTCGACGCGTTCGACCGGAGGCTGTTCGAGGAAGCGGTAATAGACTTCCTCGTCATCGTCTTCTTCGACAGTGCGGGCGTCCAGCGTGTAGTCGCGCACATCAATTCGCAGGCGCAGCGGCGGCAGGTCATAGACCGGGTCGCGCCATTCGACATACTCCTCGCGGTCATTCTCCGGCGTATAGGCGAGGATCACCTCGCGGCCATCCGGCAGAATGCGCGAGCGCTGGATGACATCGCCCCAGCGGTTTTTGATGGTCACGACCTGCACGCCGTTTTCGCGCACAATCGTCTCACGCGTGCGCTGACGCGGCAGGCGCTCGATGATGACCTCATCGTCCTGGCGCACGAGGCGCTGGGTTTCCGGCGCTTCGACATAGGTGATGTTGTTGATAGTGAAGATCGTGCGGTTGTCGATGACTTTGACCACTTCCTCCTGCGGCGGCGGGGGAGGGGCGGGCGGGAACTCGTTAATGCGCTCGCCAGTCTCCTGGGTTATCGCCTGGATGACGATGGATTCAAGCGCTTCGCGGGCATTATTGTCGTCCGTCGGCGGCGGCGCTGTTGCAAGGGCAGGATCGACAGGCGCAGGCGCGGGCAGGGCAGGTTGACCTTCGGCTGGCGGCGGCGGGGGCGCCAACACCTCCTTGGCGCTGTCGAGCATGGGGGCCGCATCTTGCATCTGGGCCTCCGGCAATTGCTCCAGCACCGGGGCCGGGGCAGGCTCGGCGGGCGTTGCCGCCGGCTCAACAGGTGCGGGCGCGGCGGGATCTGCGGGCGCTGGCTCTGCGGCCTTTGCCGCAGCAGCGGCATCCTCAGCCGCCTTTGCGGCAGCCGCTTCTTCCGCTGCTTTAGCGGCGGCGGCGTCGCTGGCGGCTTTTGCAGCCTCCGCGTCCTGAGCGGCCTTGGCCGCAGCTTCCTCAGCCGCTTTAATGGCCTCGGCATCGCCCGCAGCTTTTGCCGCTTCTGCGTCAGCGGCAGCTTTGGCTGCAGCCTCCTCTGCTGCCTTTGCTGCAGCGGCATCCTCAGCGGCCTTCGCGGCGGCAGCATCCTCGGCAGCTTTCGCAGCAGCTGCGTCCTCAGCGGCCTTTGCAGCCGCCGCATCTTCGGCAGCTTTTGCTGCGGCTGCGTCTTCGGCGCCTTTGGCCGCGGCTGCGTCTTCGGCGGCTTTCGCGGCGGCGGCTTCCTCGGCAGCTTTGGCTGCAGCTGCATCTTCGGCGGCTTTCGCGGCAGCGGCTTCCTCGGCAGCTTTGGCCGCGGCGGCTTCCTCGGCAGCTTTGGCTGCAGCTGCATCTTCGGCGGCTTTCGCGGCAGCGGCTTCCTCGGCAGCTTTGGCTGCGGCAGCCTCTTCTGCAGCTTTGGCCGCAGCTGCATCTTCGGCGGCTTTCGCGGCAGCGGCTTCTTCGGCAGCTTTAGCCGCGCCTGCTTCTGCTTCCCGGGCGGCGGCCAGGTTGGCTTTGGCGGCCTCTACAGCGGCCTCCAGTTGAGAGGTATCTGCGCCTTCAGCCTTTGCCGCCTCGAGCTTGGCGATCGCATCGTTCAGCGCGGCCTCGGCGTCGGCGGCGCTGGCTTGGACGCGGACAATCAATGACGGGCCGTCCGGACGCGGCAGGGGTTGAAAGGCGCTTGCCGGGACAGCTGCAAGCAAGGCAGCGGCGGCTACACTTGCCAAAAGCGTCCGGGCCAAAAGTGATCTGTTCAAGCGCATCATGCACTCCCTTATGTTTCTAGTTGACCCAACTATCGGGCAAAATGCGTCGAAAATCGGGTTTGGGCGAGAACCGCACCGGGATTGCGCACAACTATCGCGCCTGTTCTGAAGTTCCGCTGAAAACCGTATTCATTTGCGGTTCATCGGGTTAAATGGAAGGCATGAGCACGCTGCCCTTCTGGAAAACCAAAGGCCTGACCGAGATGAGTCCGGCCGAATGGGAATCGCTGTGCGACGGCTGCGGCAAATGCTGCATGTCAAAGCTTGAGGATGAGGACACGGGCGAGATTGTCTGGACGAGCGTTGCCTGCCGGCTGTTTGATTCCGGCGCGTGCTCCTGCCGAGATTATGCCAACCGCACCCGAAAAGTTCACGACTGCGTGCAGCTGACGCCGGACAATGTCGGGACCATCGCATGGCTGCCGAAAACCTGCGCTTACCGGCTGATCCATGAAGGCCGTGATTTGTTTGACTGGCATCCGCTGGTGTCGGGCGACAAGAATTCCGTGCACGCGGCAGGCGCGTCGGTTCGCGGCAGGGTGACGGCGTTCGAGGATGATCTACCGGGGACCGACGACTACCTTCTGCACCTTCTCAAAAAGCCGCTGTGAGCTGATATGAACCGAAAATGAACAGCGCTTTTCTGCGCCATTCATGTTAGGTTAACTATGTTGTCTGTCTCATCACAGGGAGGCTCCTCATGAGATTTTTCTCCAAACTTGCGGCAATTGCCGCTGTTATCGGACTTACGCTGGGCTTTGGCAGCATATCCGCCCAAGCTGGCAGCTACGTGAAATGCGGCCATCCGGGCGGCGTTCATTGCGGCCCGCGCATTGGCCATCATCCGCGCGGCCATGTATTTCAAGGTCATCCGCGCTATCATGGCGGCCCGCGCATCGGCTTTGAGTTCCGCTTCGGCAATGTGCATCCGCGCCACGACTATTACCGTCCGCTGCATGTCTACCGGCCGGTGCCGGTGATCCGCAAAGTGCGGTTCTGCTCCAATGACATGGCCGTTCACAAGGCCCGCGCCCATGGCGTGCGCCATATCCGCGCCTATGCCTATCACGACCATATCGTGATCAAGGGCCGCAAACACGGCCACCGCGTTCAGATGATTTTCGCCCGCGCGCGCGGCTGCCCGGTAATTCGATATTAGCCGGGAACCATTGTATTTTTTACGCCGGGCCTTGCGCCCGGCATTTTCATGTCAGCGCTTACTGTTTGATCTCAAACGTCACATTGACGTTGACGCGGTAGGTGTTTTCGCCTGCTGCCACTGGTACGAAGTCCGCTGCACCCTTGGCCTGGGCCATTTCGGCGCGCATCATCGGAATCGGTTGCGGCTGGAAGGATTGTTCTGAGATTTCGAGAATCCGCCCGGTGGTGACTCCTGCCGCCACTGAAAGGGTTTTTGCTTTGGCAAGGGCATTTGCCATGGCATTCCTGCGCGCTTCATCAAGCAAGCCCGTCGTGTCATCCTTGGTGAAGGTGATGTCGCCGCCCTGGTTGACGCCGAGCGAGACGGACTGGTCGATGACGGCGCCAAGCTTTGCCAGATCGCGGACACGCACGCCAAGCGTATTTTGGACGCTGTAACCGGTGATTTTCGGCTCTTGCGGTTGATCCGGCTTGTTCGGATCTGGATAGGTGTAGCGCGGCTGGATGGAGAAGCCGGAGGTTTGCAAATCCTTTTCCGCGACGCCCGCCGCCTTCATGGCCTCCAACACGCTTGCCATCGCCTGATTGTTGGCGTCGAGCGCTTCGCGGGCGGTGGCAGCTTCCCGCAGCACTGTCAGGGAAATAAGCGCCATGTCGGGCGCTGCGCTGGCCGATCCTTCGCCGCTGACCAGGATGCGTGGCGCTGGCTCCTGCGCAGTCTGCGCCGATGCGGCAAACGCAGTCAGAGACAGCGCCAAGGCCGACACAGCCAAAACCAGTTTTCTTGCGACCCATTGAATTCACTCCCGGAATGCCCTTCGCCGGACGGTTGACAGGCGAATATGGCGGATTGTTGCCGCCATGAAGACGCCTGCCGTCATGTGATCCTTGGGTCCGGTGAAAAGAATTTTTCAAAATCATGCAATTGGCTGTTTCGAGCATGCCGCCTTGCTTACCCGCACGGCTTAAGTTAGGACGCGCTTTGTCTGCGCATAGCGGGCTGCGAATAGGTGGGGCCTGTAGCTCAATGGTTAGAGCCGGCGGCTCATAACCGCTTGGTTGGGGGTTCGAGTCCTCCCGGGCCCACCAAATTTGATCAGTATCAATGACAAGACAGGCTGCACAGTTGCCGTTTCCGCATGTCAAATGCCTTTCGCCCGCGCTTTGAGTTCTCAAGATGATCGCTGCGGGCGTTCGTTCCCTGTCGGCTTTGTGTAAGGCATCAGACTACCAGAACAAACACGCGGACCCCGCCTGTATCCTCCAGCGCGATTTCAAATTCCCCGTTTGCGGACCGGCTGACGGCCTCAATGCCATCGGGCGCTGCTGCGGGGTTTGTGACCATGCGGATTTGGTGGACCGTCGCGCCGAAACGATACTCAACTTCGCACTGCGGCCAGTCAGGCGGCAGCGAGGGCTTGATCTTCAGCAATGCGCCTTCTTTGCGAACACCCAAAATGGCCTCGAGACCGGCACGGTAGAGCCATCCTGCAGAGCCAGTGTACCAGGTCCAGCCGCCCATGCCGGTATGGGGCGCGACCGAGTAGACATCGGCGGCGACCGCGTAAGGCTCAACGCGATACCGCTCCGCTTCGCCGAGCGTGCGCGCATGATTGACCGGGTTGATCATCGAGAAAAGGTTGTAAGCGCTCTTTGCCTCGCCGAGCTCGGCCAAGGCGAAAACCGACCAGATGGCGCCGTGGGTATATTGCCCGCCATTTTCGCGCACACCCGGCGGATAGGATTTGATGTAGCCCGGGTCGTGCGGCGTCTTGTCGAATGGCGGGGTAAACAGCAGGGCTACTCCCTCATCTGGCCGCACAAGCTGCTTGAGCGATTGCTCCATGGCCTGGCGTGCCCTGCCGGGGTCGGCCGCGCCGGAGAGCACCGCCCATGACTGCGCAATGGCGTCAATGCGGCACTCCTGGCTTGTTGATGATCCGAGCGGCGTGCCATCGTCATAGAAAGCGCGGCGGTACCAGGCCCCGTCCCAGCCGTTCTTCTCAATGGAGCCCGTCAGTTCGGTTTGGCGTTTGCGCCAGCGCTTCACGCGGGCAGCGTCTTTTTGCTCGTCGGCGATCGGGAGGAAGTCCCGCAGCGTCGCAAGCAGGAACCATCCCAGCCAGACGCTTTCGCCCTTGCCATCTTCGCCAACGCGGTTCATCCCGTCATTCCAGTCACCGGTGCCCATCAGCGGCAGCCCGTTTGCGCCGAACATCATGGCGCGGTCGAGCGCGCGCGCGGCGTGTTCGTAGAGTGTGCCAGACTCTGCGGATATCGATGGCGCGAAGAATGCGTCATGCTCGCCCGGCGACAAGGCCTGGCCTTCGAGGAAAGGGATATCTTCGCGCAGGATCTGTCTGTCACCGGTCACGCGGACATAGGCTGACACACAATAGGCGAGCCACACCACATCGTCGGATATGCGCGTGCGAACGCCTGAGC
This sequence comes from uncultured Alphaproteobacteria bacterium, assembly GCA_963792485.1. GTDB lineage: Bacteria > Pseudomonadota > Alphaproteobacteria > Rhizobiales > Rhizobiaceae > JANOYJ01. The sequence continues at coordinate 166,276 of CAWBWL010000008.1, read as the reverse complement.
CGTTTTCAGGCAACCACCAATGCTGGAAGTCGCCTTCAACAAATTGACGGCCGGCAGCACGCAGAATCTGCGAGCGGCCAAGCTCAGGCTTTGTCGGCAGAAACGCCAGACAATCCTGCAACTGGTCGCGGAAGCCAAACGCGCCGCTCGCCTGGTAGAAGCCGCTGCGCGCCCAGATGCGGCAGGCGAGCGTCTGGTAGAGAAGCCAGCCATTCATCATCACGTCGAACGACGGATCGGGCGTCTTGACTTTCACGGCTCCAAGCGCCGCCTCCCAAAAACCGCCAACCTCCTTCAGAACATCCTCAAAAGGCCTTGCCCGCGCCTCCTTGATGGCGGCGCGCACGGAAGCGGCGTCAGGCTCTGCGCCGACCAATATCAACACTTCCTCAGATTGACCGGCCTCAATTGTCACGCCGGTTGAGAGGGCGATGCACGGATCCATGCCGGCTCCCACACGGTTGGACAACGGGCTCTGGGCAAGCATTGCAGCCGGCGCTGACAGGTGCCCACGGGATCCGAGAAACTCGCGGCGGTCTCCCGTCCAGCCTGACTGCTTTCCGGCCATATCGGCGAACATCACGACGTTGCCGGCCGCAGCGCTCCAAGGGTTGCGGACAAGCATGGCGCCAGTGGTTTCGTCCAGCGATGTCACGAGATTGCGCGCCGAAGCCGGGCGGTTTGGCCCAAGCACAGGCTCAGCATAATAGGTGACAGACAGGCGCCGGCTTTGCCTGGTGAGATTGGTCAGGCGCAGGCGCATAAGCTTGTGCGAGGCATTCAGCGGCACCGTTTGCACAAGCTCCAGCCTTAATTCGCCGGTTGCGCGCTCAAAGGCTGAGTAGCCAAACCCGTGCCGGGCGAGGTGCGTGCCATCGCGCTGATCGAGCGGCTTCAATGTGGGACAAAAGAGTGCGCCCGTCTCCTCGTCGCGCACATAGATTGCCTCTCCTTGAGGATCGCTCACGGGATCATTGTTCCAGGGAGTGAGCTGATGATCGCGGCTGTTGCCGTACCAGGTATATCCCCCGCCTTCGGCCGAGCACTGAAACCCGAACTTCGCATTTGTGACCACATTGATCCATGGCGCAGGTGTCGGACGATCGGCGCGCGGCGAAACGATGTATTCGCGCCCGTCTTCAGAAAATCCGCCATGGGTGTTGTCAAACTGCAGCGTCCGATCAGAAGCGGGAGGCGTTGCTGGCGCGATGCGGGCAGGCGCGCGCATCCTGGGCGCTGGCGCGGGCAATATTTGCCGCTCTTCCAGCCGCGCCAGCTGGCTTGCCAAATCGCCGCGCCTTGCCACGAGCACGACACGCGCGGCGGCAGCGAGCGCCCTGATGCTCTGAAGGGGCACAAATTCGGCGCGCAGAGTGAAGACGTTGCCGAGCTGGGCGGCGATGCCGGGTAGGGATGTCATGATGTGTTTGCGCACCAGCGCGTCAATCGCATTCTGCAAATCCTGCTGATAGGAGGCGCTGCGCTCATTGAGGATCACAAGGTCCACCTTGAGCCGCTTGGCCTTCCAATATTCAAACGCCTTCAGCAGCTGGGACACGAGTTCGATGTGCTCAATATCGTCTATGCGCAACAGAAGGATCGGATTATCGCCCGAAATCGACATCGGCCAGAGCGCGGTTTGGGAGCTCAGATCCTCCTCGAGCGCGCGGGATGGCGGGCGGAAGGCATTGCTTGCGTAGATCAAATGGCACGCAAGATTCTGGAAGAGATGCGCGTCGCCATGCGTTAGACCAAGGTGCCGCAGCCTGATCTGCGCCTGTGTCCAGGCGAGCGTCGCGGCGCGCTCATGCGCGGCGGCCTGGCGGTGCCTGTCGACGAGATCAAGCACGGCCTCGCGGCTTGCCGCGGCCACCAGCCAGGATGCGCAGCGCATCTTGCGGTAGGGTAGAATGCTCAGCGTTCTTCGCATGGCGAAGACAGGGTCGAGCACCATCCCCGTGCGCCCCGAGAGCGGCCGGCCCGTGAGCCATGCCGCCGGATTGCGCCGGTCATGGCCGCGCCCGACAAAACGCCGCCTGTCCGTCTCAAATTCCGGGACGCTATCATCTTCGTCATCTGTCACGGTGAAGTGGGCGACCCAGACATCTGCTTCGTGAGGCGTGCGTTTTCTGCGCGTGGCGAGCAGCGCCTGAAGCTCTTGCACGTACTCGGTATGCACAAACATTTTGGAGAAAGCCGGATGGGCAATGTCGGAGGCCATCGGTGCCAGCGCAAGCTCCATAAAGGATGTCAGCTCAACCTGACGCGCATGCCGCGTATTGTTCGTGATGGTGATGCGGCGCGATTTACCGTCAGATTCGGGTGAGACGACGCATTCAGTCAGCGTTGTGAAGAGCGCATCCCGGCGCAGGATTTCGGCGCGGTCCTCCGAGCAGGAAACCACATATTCAAGCGGCTGCGCGAGGCCTGGCGTCAAACTGGCGGACCATGCGGCACCGCTGCGCACATCACGCAAGAGAAAAAACGATCCCCAGTCGTCGCAGACACTGTCTTCGCGCCAGCGCGTCAGCTGCAGACCGTTCCAACTGCTGCAACCGCCGCCGCCAGCGGTCAGCATAGTCGTGTAGTGACCGTTGGACATAAGATGCGTGACCGGCGTTGCCGCAAGGGGCAGACTGAATATCCGCTCGCGGGGCGCGGACGTTTCCGGACTGTGCGACACATCCGATTCTGGCGCGCGCGCCAGTGTTGGCGGAATTGTGCGGGATGCGCGCTCCTGCAAAAGAAGCTCCGCCGCGTGGATGATGGGTTCGCGGTGAAACAGTTCGCGCAGGCGGGCATTCTTCAGCGTGTTGAATATTGCCGTAATGGTCATGCCTTGGTGGTGGGCAAAATAGGCGCGCACGATCGCGCGCGTTTCGCCCTGGGGCAGGCGCTGGCGCGTGTAGTCAATGGCTTCATAGAATCCGAACGCCCCGAGCGCGCCAATTTGCGCAAGCTTGCGGAAATTATCCGCGGCGCTCGCGGGCGCGATCATGGAGGCGAGGGCGGTCGCGTAAGGCGCGATCACGAGATTGTCTGCAAGGCCGCGCTTGAGCCCGAGACCTGGCACGCCGAAATTGGAGTATTGATAGGTGAACTCGACGTCGCGCGCGTTGAATGAGGACTCGGAGATTCCCCAGGGCACCGACAAGCGGGTGGCATAGTCGATCTGGCGCCGGACAATGAGCTTGGTGGTTGAATCGAGCAGGCCGCTGGTCGGCGCGCGCATGACAAGTGATGGCATCAGATATTCGAACATTGAGCCTGACCAGGAGATCAGCGCCGCGCCGCCCTTGACTGCTGTCACTGTGCGCCCGAGCCGGAACCAGTGGCGCGTGCGGACATCACCCTTGGCCACCGCGAAATAGCTGGCAAGCCGCGCCTCGGAGGCGAGCAGATCGTAACAGCTTTCATCGCGCATTCCCTCAGGCACACGATAGCCGATCGAGAGCAGCAGCCGCTGGGGATCAAGCAGAAAGCCGAACTCCGTTTCAAAGGCGAGCTTGCGCGCGGTGGCTGCGCAGGCAGCGAGGCGCAGGCGCATGGTCTGCTGCGTGTCAAGGCTCTGCGCGGCGTCTTTGAACTGGCTTTCCGCCGTGGCGCGCAAGGCGCTTGCCCACTCTCGCAAATCCAGGCCCTTCGGGCTTGCGAGTTCCACCTCGAGACGCTGGGCGGCGCCTTCCAGGCTGGCGCCCTGGACGGAAAGCTCAATCAGGCGCACCTGCGCCAATTCGGGTTTGCCCTGACTGGCACGGACCAGATTCTCTATCGCTTTGAGCTGAGCCTCAAACTGCTGCCGCAAGGGTTTGAACTTGCGGCGGTTATCATCAAGATTGCGCAGATTTGCTTCAATAATGGCGATGATATCCAAAACGCCGGAGAACTCAGGCGCGGCAGGGGCCATGTCCCAGTCTTCACAGGCATTGGCGAGCGCGATGAAATGTCCGGCAAGGTTTCCGCTGTCGACCGTCGACACATAGCGGGGATCCAGGGGGCGCAGATCCTGCGTGTCATACCAGTTGAACAAATGCCCGTGGTGCTTCTCCATCCGCCCAATTGTGTTCAGCGTATCCTCAAGCCGCGTCAGCGCATCGGCCAGCCCTAGCCAGCCAAACTCTCTGGCGCTGACGATCGACAGAAGATAGAGGCCAATATTTGTCGGCGAGGTGCGGTGCGCAATGACCGGGTTTGGCGTTTCTTGAAAATTATCCGGCGGCAGGTGCGAATCTTCGGCGGTCACATATGTCTCGAAGAAGCGCCATGTCCGCCGCGCTGCCATCCGAAGGTCTTGCGCGCCTTGCTCCGTCAGCGTTTCACCCGGCGTCAGCTGCAGCGACTGGCTCATGAACCTGGCGGCCCAGGGTGCGGCAAGCCAGGCGATCGCAAAAGGCAGCGAAACCGCCGTGAAGGCGGGCCCCTTGAAGATCGAGCCGGCCAAAACCATGACGCCAGCCAGCGAGCTGGACCACATCCGGACGTAGTGCGCGTAAGGGGAAGTTCCGGCAGCAGCGGCCTGTGCCGCAGCGGTCCATTCGAGCATATTCTGGCGGCTCACCCAGAGCCGGTAGAGCGTGCGGATGGCTGCATCCAGCATTTGCATTGCGTGGTGTGCAAGGAACAGAAGGTTGGACGCGCCCAGCGCAAAAGCGCGCGCGACGTCCTCGAAAAAAGCGCGGACACCGCTGGTGACTGTGCCGGAAGACCGCTTGCCGATTGCGCCTAACAGCACAGGTCCCACAGGCGTCAGCATGGACAGGAAGACGAGTGCGATTGTCCAGCGCAGTGCGCCGCCAAACTCCAATAAAAGCCATCCGCAAACAAAGGCCAGGAAGAGAGAAACCGGCGCCTTTGCGCGGCGCAGATTGTCATACATTTTCCATTGCCCCAAAGCGGGAATGGAAACGCGGCCGGCGACATGCTTTGGAAAAAGCCGGGGCATCAGCCATGGCAAAAGCTGCCAGTCGCCGCGCGCCCAGCGGTGCTGGCGCGAGACAGCCACGGTGTAGCGCTCCGGGTGCTCCTCAACAACTTCGATATCGGCGACGAAAGCGGCGCGCGCAAACACGCCTTCAAACAGATCGTGGCTGAGAAGGCTGTTCTCCGGCACTTTTCCCGCCAGCGCGGCTTCAAAAGCGCGCACGTCGTAAAGACCCTTGCCCGTGAATGAGCCTTCGTCAAACAGATCCTGATAAATATCCGACACAGCAAAAACATAGGGATCTATGCCGCGCGTGGTTGAATGTATCCGCTGATACAGGGACCCGACATGCCCAGTCGGCAAAGACGGTGTGACCCGCGGCTGGAGAATTGCGTGACCGGACGTGACGCGCCCGGCCTTAGCATCGAAATACGGGCGCACCAGCGGATGGGCGAGCTTGCCGACCAGCCTGCGCGCAGCGTCGCGGGGAAGCCGGGTATCCGCGTCAAGCGTCAGCACAAACTGGATGCCGGGCGGCAGTACGCCTGCAGCCGCAAACATGCTCTTCGGCGCTTGCCCGAGGATGAGCTGGTTCAATTCGTGCAGTTTGCCGCGCTTGCGCTCCCATCCCATCCATTTTTCTTCGCTCGCGTTCCAGAGCCGCGGGCGGTGAAGCAGGATGAACGGCGATGACGGATAGAGCCCGTTCAGCCTCTCAATGCCTGCCACTGCAAGGCCGACAAGCTCTGCGTCGTGATCCGTTTGCGCGGAAGCTGCATCGGTGAAGTCAGTCAGCAGGGCGAAATAGGTCTCGCCGTCGGCGTTCGAGAGGTAGTGCACCTCAAGCCGTTGTATCATTTCATCGACATCTTCAGCGCTCGACAGCAGCGTCGGCACAACAACCAATGTGCGGAACTCAGTTGGAATGCCATCGCGGAAGGCGAGGCCCGGAAGCACGGATGCATGCAACACACGGCTGAGAACATAATTGACAAAGCCGATTGCAGCCTCAGATGCGGGAAGCAGGGTTGTCAGCGCAAGGATTGCAAAAACAATGCCTTTCGCATCCAGAATGTACAGCAGCGCTGCCCAAATGACTGCTGTGACCAGCAATATGCCGGCGGCGTAACCTGCAAGACCGGCGCTTTTGATGGCGATCCTGATGTTGTCAAGACGCGGCGCTTTGTAACCAAGGCTCATTTCCAGCGCCGCGCGCGCGCCGCCGATCAGATGCCATCCGGGATCGCTCGAACGCGGGTCGGGCGCCTCTTGCGCGCACAGCGACAGGACCGTCCGCGCCACCTCAAGTTCGGAGTGCGCGCTGCCTCTGGCAAGCTCTTCAATGGCGTTGCGGTACAGCGTGCGGCTGGCAAAATCCATCTCGCCATAGGCGGATCGGTCACGCAGTTCGTGGTCAACCAGACTGACTGAGTCAAACCAGTTTTCCCAACTGACATCGGTCACCATCCGCATGCTGGTGATGATGTTGCGCACTGTCACATTTGCCGCGCCCTGCCGCTGATGCTCGTTATCGACCTCAGCCTCGAGCGTGCTGCCTTCCCGCTCCACCGCCGCGCGCAGCCATGAAAAGACATCAACCGCGTGTCCGTCGTGATCGCGCAGCCTGAGCACAAGCTGCACAGCGAAGGGGCCGCCTGGCGCGGTTCCGGCAGAGCGCGCAAATGCGCCTTGCAGATCCGCCGCTGCCGGGGACAGCACAAGATCAGCAAGCGCGTCCGCGCTTTGACGGCGCGCGCGCGCGGCGAGAATCCTCTGAATGATACGCCGCAGGTTTTCGATCAGGATCAGCCGCAGACTGATGGCCACAGCCCAGAGCTCGCCAATGGTCAGCGGCTGGACGGACTGGTACTCGTTGATGAAGTCTGTGAGCAGATGCGGATCGAAGCGGCTGTCGGTATGGGCCACATGCGCCCAGACGACGCCGAATATCCGCGGATGCCCGGCGATCGGGCCTTCCGCGAGCTTGGGCAACTGCCTGTAAAATCCGGGCGGCAGATCAGCGCGGACCTGACGGATTTGCTCTTCGACCTGATGGTAATTGTCGATGAACCATTCGGCCGCCGGCGACACGGTCTTGCCGCTCGCCACATAGGCCGTCATTTCCATATAGGCGGCGTGCAGAAGGTGTGCGTTCTCTTCCAGCCGGTTCACGATAGACTGGACTCGTGGCGGATGCGGGGAAATCACCTGCGCTGCGGCGAGCGTGTGTGCGTGCTGGCGTGCACGCTCGGGGCCAAAAATCTCGGCCGCTATCGGCTGGTCGTCCCAGCTCATGCGTGAGTTTGCAAAGGCTTCGCGTATTTGCGCTAACAGACTGCTTCACCCCCTTCTTGTCATGGCCGGTTGAATTCCGGCATCCGGCGCGATCAAAGAAAAATCGGATGCGCACTGCCGGGACATAACAGCGTCAGTTTGAAAAGGTTCCGCCTTCACTGCGGCGGGAAAACGGTGCGAGTAGAGACTTTATGCGCCTTTACACAGTGTGGTGCAAGTGAGGCTGCCGGGCCCGTCTATGGCGATGATGAAGTTGGCGCAATCAGAAATCTTGCTGCGGATTTAGGGGGAAGGTTTGACAAGACAACGCCAATACCCCCGCCACCCTTGCCGGGACGCCGTTCAAACTGCCAGCGCCGAAACCCGCACGTCTTACGACGTATCCTGCTCTCTGCGCAGCTCGCGCAGAAAATAGCAGCGGTCGCTGAGGAACCGCTCGACCTCATGGATCTGTTTCTTGCGATGGCCGGGCGGATAGATGAGTATTCTTGAAGGGCGTTGATTTTACGCAGTTATTTCGTGCGTTCAGCGCGTTGCATCCCCATGGTGCGGAAGTGTGGTAACGCGCGCGCGGGATGGCTGGTGCGTCCTTCGAGACGGCCCCAAGGGGGAGGGAGACGCCTTCCGCCTGCCCATCAACTCCCTTATGCTGGGGAGCCGCCGCAGGCGGCGGCGCGCCGATCTTCCAAAGCAACGCCAAATCCTCCGCTGCTTGTTTCAGGGCTTCGTCCAACGCGACGGCAGCGGTGGTGAGCGACCAGATTTACTACACCTGAGAGCAGGGAAATTGACAGATTGCAGCCTGAGGTGTAGCATTCGCAACGAGTTGGGCGCTCAACCGCGAGGGGCGGCGTGCGCCGCTTGTCCAGCATGGCGATCTTCTCAACATCGGGCGGCAGCTTCTTTGGCGACGGGTCGCCAGCGCTGAATGCTTATGGTTTTTTCGAGCACACACTCCGGTACACCCTTAGCGGCGAGGTGAACGGCAACAATTGGACGCCGACCTACACAAGCACGGTAGTGAGTGGGGTCGGAAGGCCGGTGGGAGGGTTCCCATACAACTACCGTGATGTTTTGACAGGGGTTGACCTCACGGTGGCGACCGCTGGCGGGTTCGCCTTGACGGGGGGCACTGTCACCGGCTTCGAGACCGGACAAGGCGGCGGCATCGGCATGTTTGCGAACGGCTCTTTTGAAGAGGCCGAAGGGTTTTCAATCGCCGCCACGACATTCTGGAGTCTTGCCAGCACCAGCCAGTGGCACGCGCTGTGGCTCTTGGCGAGCGCGGGCGACGACACGATGACAGGCAGCAATGTCGCCTCGAGTGCGGATTACATCGAAGGCGGCGCGGGTTCCGACACGATCACCGCCCGCGCGGGAAACGACACGCTGTGGGGCAATGCCGGGCGCGATTTCCTCTATGGCGGCGAGGACAATGATATTGTTGTCTGCAATGACTGGGCGGCGGGCGGCGTCTCGGCGCTGTGGTCGGAAGGCCATGGTGACGCGGGTGACGACTATATTTTCACCGGCGGCTATGGCAGCGGGGCCTTATATGGCGGCGCGGGCATCGACCGGATGTGGGGCGGGCCGCAGCAGGATTTTCTGACCGGCGGCATTGGCATCGACTATATGGCGGGCGGGCTTGGACAGGACGTGTTTGAAGTCACGGCGGCGGGCGCAGTCGCGGGCGAATATGATTTCGTCCTTGATTTTGTCGATGGCGTTGATTTCATCAAGCTGCCGGTTGGAGCGGCGTGGAGCATCGCCGACAGCGCATTTGGCGCGATTGTCAGCGATCCGGCGACGGGCTTTTATCTCATCGTCCAATACGCGACTGTTGCAACGATCAGCGACCAGATTTATTATGCTTGAAGCACTCGCGCGTCCTTCGGCGCGCTTTATGTGCAAGAGTTGGGGCTGATTCAGCAGGGGGGGCCGTGCGCCCTTGAACCGTCATGGCGATATTCTCAACATCCAGCAACTCTTCCACACCGGCGTTGAACGCCTACACTTTTTTTCAGCACTGGCTTGGCTATGCGTTTGAGCCGGCCGAAACCAGCTACGCCCCGGCGCTCATCCGTTATCACGACTTATTTGTCAGCGGGAGCGGGCGGTTCGCAACCGAGGACATCACAGAACTGTCCGGTGCCGGACTGACGGTCCAATCCGGCCCATTTGCAATCACCGGCGGAACGGTCACTGGCTTTTCCGACTATAATGCCTCCGGCTTTTTTGTGCCCACCAATTTCACGCGAGTTGACGCAACGGGCTTTTCCATCGCCGGCACGGATTTCTGGAATCTCGCCAGCACCAGTCAATGGCATGCGCTTTGGCTCTTGGCGACAGCCGGCGATGACACAATGACGGGGAGCGAGGTCGCCTTCGTCTCGGATTTTATCGAAGGCGGAGGCGGAAGCGACACGATCAGCGCACGGGGAGGCAACGACAGCCTCTGGGGCAATGCCGGGCGTGACTTCCTGTATGGCGGCGATGACAATGACACGGTGGTTTGCAATGACTGGGCGGCGGGTGGCGTCTCGGCGCTTTGGTCGGAAGGCCATGGCGATGCGGGTGACGACTTTATTTTCACCGGCGGTTATGGAAGCGGGTTCCTGAACGGCGGCGCAGGATCAGACCGGATGTGGGGCGGGCCGCAACAAGACTTTCTGACCGGCGGCTCGGGGATCGACTATTTGGCAGGCGGGGCGGGGCTTGATGTGTTTGAGGTTACCGCAGCGGGCGACGTTGCCGGAGAATACGATTTCATCCTGGACTTCCAGGACGGTGTGGATTTCATCAAACTGCCGGTCGGCGCGGCGTGGAACGTGGGCGATAGCGCTTTTGGAGCGATCATCAGTGATCCGCTGACCGGGTTTTATCTAATCGTTCAATACGCGACAGTGGCGACGGTGAGCGACCAAATCTACTACGCCTAAGACACGCCTCAGTCGGCAATCCGCGCCTTGCCCGAATAGCCATCGTCGCGGGTCCAGGCGATCTTGCCCGCGCCGCGCTGTTCGATGGTGAAGCAGAAGCGCTTGCCTTTGTACCAGGTGGGGAATTGCTGGCACATTTTTGAGCCCTCGACCCACCAGCGTCCGGTTTCCCTGGGCGCGAACATTGAGGCCATCGAGAAGCCGGAGATGTTGCCGGTCACAGCGCCGTTCGACTGATAATAGAGCGGAAGTTCAATTCTGAGCGGCGTCGACAGATAGACTTTCTTGCCGCCGATCAATGACTTGATCTCCTCGCCCGACAAGGGGCCTGCGGCGGCCAATGCAAGTTGCGTGACTGAGATCGCGGACAGCGCCGTCAGCGCCTTGAGAACGTTTTTCATGGCTGTAGCTCCGGTTTGCTTTCGTCTACGCCGCATCTTTGAAATCGGATTTGTCTGGACCTTCACGTCCAGAAATACCGGACCATATGAAAAAACACCGGTGCGGCGAAAATCAGGCTGTCGGCGCGGTCGAGCATGCCGCCATGGCCTTCGATCATGTGGCCCCAGTCTTTCACGCCGCGGTCGCGCTTGATGGCGGAGGCGACGAGGCCGCCGAAAAAGCCCATCATGCAGGCGAGCGCCGCCATCAGGCCGGCCTGGAATGGCGAGAATGGCGTCAGCCTGTAGAGGAGCGCCCCGATGAGGGATGCCGAGATGACGCCGCCAATCAGCCCTTCCCAGGTTTTGGAGGGCGAGATTTTCGGGGCGACCTTGTGCTGGCCGGCGAGCTTGCCCCAGATATATTGCAGCACATCCGAGCCTTGGACCGTCGCAATCAGGAAGGCGATGAGCCACAGGCCCTTGTTCTCATCGCCTGTGATCGGCAGCATCAACAGCGCCGGGACATGGCTGATGCAATAGACGGACAGCATGATCGCCCATTGCTGCTCGGCGATGCGCTCGAGAAAGCGCGATGTGTCGCCGGAGAGCGCGGTGAGCGTCGGCATGGCGAGGAAGCAGTAGACGGGGATGAAGATGGCGAAGAGGCCGTACCACTCGGTCCAGAGCAGATAATATTGCGCCGGGATGATGATCAGAAACATGCCGATGAGAATCCAGTGATCGCCGCGCCTGGTGTGGGTGAGTGTCACAAATTCCCGCAAGGCGGCGAAGCTGACAAAGGCGAACAGGATGACGACGCCTGTTTTGCCGAACAGGAAGGCGATGGTGATGGCGGTGACCATCACCCACCAGGCGTTGACACGGGCATTGAGATTGGCGATGCCGGAAGGCAGGGGACCGCCACGCGTGGCGGCGCGGCTGGTGAGAACATAAGCCACGGCGCTTGCCGTCAGCAGAACCGCAAGCAGGCCGAAGAAGAAGGTGAGACCGCTGTTCATCAGGTCTCTTTCCAATTTGCCGGGTTGAGTTCCAGGAGCGCGGCCTGCGCCCGGTTCAAGAAGTCGCGGCGCTCTTCCTTTTCCAGCACTTTGAGCGGCGCGCCGAACACGACGCGGCACAGCAGCGGGACGGGGAGAAATGCGCCCTTGGGCAGAACGCGCGACATGTTTTCAATCCAGCAGGGAACGAGTTCGACCTCGGGCAAGGCGGTGGCCAAGTTATAAAGCCCCGATTTGAACCGCAGCAGCGGTTGTTCGCTCATATTGCGCGTGCCTTCGGGAAAGAAGATCAGCGAATAGCCTTGCCGCAAGGCGCCGATCATGACGTCGAGCGGGTCTTCGGTCCGTTCGATCCAGTTGCGTTCGACCAAGACCGTGTTGAGAATTTCGCTGGCGATCAGACGGCGGAACTTTGTGGCTTTCCAATAATCGGCTCCGGCCACCGCGCGGGTGCGGTTGCGCTCATCAGCTTCCAGGCATGAGGACAGCAGAATGAAATCGCCATGGCTGGCATGATTGGCAAAGTAAATGCGCTGCGGTCCGTTCGGCCCCGCGCCGCGCCAGATCGGGCGCACGCCGGTGATGGCGCGGGCAAGGCCGGCGAGCAGCATGCCCGAGACATTGCGGATGAGTGATTTCGGTTCGATCAGCCCCGTCGCGCTCATAAGGCGACCAGAGCTGCGAACAAAGCCAGGAAGAGGAACAAGGCGGCACGCTGAAAATTCAGCAGCCGCTGCGTGCCGGCAAGTCTGTCTTCAAAGCTGCGGTTCTCCCGGCTCTCCGGGACGCAGGCCCGAGCGGCGCAGGAACGCGTCGATGGCCTTCAGCGCCGAGCCGAGATCGTTGTAAGATGAGACCATGCGAAACAGCAGCGCGTCAAAAACGAGGTAGATGGTCAGCGCCAGCACTGCAAAGAAGCTCAGCCCAAACAGCGGCCACAAAATCAAATCCTTGCCGGCAAGGTCAATGAACACAGGGACGGCCAGAAACACCGCCGCGATGAGAGCGAGCGAGATGGCACTGTTATAGAACAAGGCGTCGGCAAAGCGGCGCGCGATCTGGCGGTCCTGTTCGCTCATGCCGCCGCTCCTTCAAGGGTTGCTGCATCAAGATGCACTGGTCTGCCTGTCTGGCGCAGCATGGCAATCGCGCCGGCTGCGCTATTGGCCTTGCCGGTCTCAACAAGCCATAGCGCGATAGCTGCCGCGCTGCGCTGCATGCCGAGCGCGCAACAGACGAGCACTTTTCCAGATCCTCGAGTCATTTGAATCGCTTGCGCTGCATCCCTCAACGTTTGAATCGGCGGCGCGGTCAGGTCAAGCACCGGATAAGCCATCCAGTGAACACCTTGATGTTTTGGCACAAGCATTTCGCCCGTCAGGTCAATGACGGCAGCGAAGCCCTTGATTTCAGATTCGTTTGGAAACCTTCCGAGATAAACACTGTCCGAAACGTGGACCGCCGACGGCAGGCGCCGGGTCCAAGCCCAGGCGTTGATCCGCGCGCCGAGCCGGTAGGGCATCAGGAGCCAATAAGATGCCAGCGACACATGCCCGTCCGTTCGTTTCTGAAAGACGGAAACGCCGAGGCCGAAATAAGCTGCCGCAACGATGGCAAGAGAGAGGGCAGGCCAGAGCCAGAACAATGCCAGCGGCGTCCATCTCATGCCTATCACTGCCACGAGCATCAGCGCGATGGACGCTGATGCGTAGTAAAGGCCCGTTCTTGACCAAGTGAAAGACCGCTTTTGCGCGGTGGGTTCTGAAGGAAAAAGCCAGAGCGCAAACAGGCCGAGCAGCGCGCCGGCCGGGATGTCGATGAAGTGGTGCTGGAAGGTTGTGAGGACCGACGCGCCGATCAGGAAACACCAGACATGCCAGATGATGCGCATTGCTCCGGTGAACCTAGATCTCCAGTGATCCCAGATGATGAGGAGCAGCGCGATGTGCAGCGAGGGCGCCTGGTTGAATGGCTTGTCGAAACTGCCGAGCGCATCAAACAGAAAGCCAGTGAGGCCAAACGTCTCAGGTTTTACGAAAACTGCCTTGAGCGGAAAGGCGATGAAGCAGGCCACCGCGATGATTTGGCAGGTCAAATAGCGCTTGGCTATGCGGTCGACGCCGGCCGTGTCTTGGTTGGCAAACAGCGTAGCGACATAGAATAGATTGATTGACCAATAGGCTATGATCGACCATTCCAGAAAGGGAATGACGTATTCCCAGCCGAATGTGATGTTGGGGACTTCGGCGCGCTGCGAGGCGAGATAGTTGGAAAGCCCGTAGGTCGCGTAGAAGAATGGGCCCAGAAACAGCAGCCAGAGCGCCGCGCGCTTGAAGACATCACGGTTCAAGGCTGGATCCGCTCGGCGAGGGAGACAGTGAAAATGCCCCATTCGTCAATGCGCTGCTCGAGCTTGCGAAAGCCCGCCGCTGCGACGAGCTGGTCCATTTCAGCCTGCGTGCGCCGCCGCATGACCCAGGCCTGATGGCCGCGGTGCGATGTCAGCGCCCTGCCAATCATCTCCAGTTGCGGATGCCAGGGCTGGCCGGTGTAGATCAAAAGACCGCCCGGTTTGACCGCCTGCGCGAGGCCGTCGAGCGAGGCGGCGATCTGCGCATTGTCGGGGAACAGCTCGTAGAGGCCAGAGACGATGGCCAAATCCGGGGAGGGCGTTGTTGCGGCAAGCCCGTTGGCGTCAAAAGCGTCTGCTTCATGAAACGAGGCGGTTTCGCTGAGGCCGCGCTCGGTGATCAGCTTCTGCCCGGCAGCGACATTGACCGGTGAATAGTCCTGGAGGCGGATGGATGACGGTTTCTCGCTGGCAGTTTCGATGGCGTCCAGCACATAGCGGCCATGGCCGGCGGCGATGTCGAGAATGTGGGTCGAGCGCCCTGCGGATTTCAAGCGCGCCAGCGCAACCCCGATCATCTCCTGCATATGGAGCTTGCGCTGCCTGATGCCGCGCCAGCCAATGGCGCTGAGGAAAATCCTGTCGATCAGCCGTCCGCCGGGGCCAAAGCCGCGCGGCTGGTTTTCATAGATGTAGTCAAGCGTTGAGCCTGAATCGAAACCGGTCTTGATCCCGGTCTTCATGCCGTTCGAGAACCAGGATCCCATGCGGATCGAAGCCCGGTTCATCGCCCAATAAAGGCCCTTTGGAGTCATCGTATCGAGTGGTGATGCGATGTTGTCGGCTTCATCCCGGGTGAAGCCGGTCTTGTCCGCGTCAAGCAATGAAAGCTGATGAAGCGGCTCAGCGAAGCGCTGCTCGATGAAACGCTTGACCTCGCTCAGAGCCTTGGCCCGGTCCTTTTCGCCAAGCGTGTCGTGGTAGAAGCCGGGCAGAATATGCCGCTCTTTCAACGGGCTGGCGAGGTTTACGAAGAAATCGTGCTGCGGCTTCTGCCGGACCACCCAGTCGCTGCCCGAGATCAGGAGCTGGGTTGGTACGATGATGGCGCGCGCGTCGGGCACGATGCGTTCGGCGGTATCATAGAGATCAAGAAGGATGTTGGAGGCGATGGGGCGGGTGATGAGCTTGTCGGTCTCAAATGAGGCAATGCGCGCCGGATCGTGGGTGAGGAACTTTGCCTTGACGTAGGAGTTGACAAAAAACCGCCCCTTCAGTTTCTGCCAGAGCCAGATGCCTTTGCGCGCGAACGGTACATAGAGTTTGACGCTGAAGGCGGGCGAGGCGAGCACGAGCGCGCGCAGCGGCGGCGCGTAGTCGTGCACCCAGGTTGCGGCCAGAACTGCGCCGACGGATTGGGCGATGAGGACCATGTATTCGAGTTTGAACCCGTCGTTCTCGCAGATGTGGCGGGCGAAACAGTCGAGATCGCGCACGGATGCGGCGAAGGAGGGGGAGTAGCCGCGTTCACCCTCGGTTTTGCCATGGCCGCGCGCGTCCCAGGCATAGAACGCATAGTCATGCAGCCCGAGTTCGGAGACGAGATGCGCGACGCGGCCGGAATGTTCGTGACCGCGGTGCAGGAGGACGACCGCGCCCTTCGGCTTGCCGGAGAGCGCGGGCCAGTAACGGTAAAAAATGCTTGCGCCGTCGTGACTTGCAAAGGTCCGCTCCTGCGCAGATTCAATTATGTCCGCCGTCATTTCCCAGCCTCTCTCAGCCCATTGCGCACCCTGTTCCAGACGGTGGCCGCTGACAAGGCGGCGAGCAGCGGGAACAGGTAAACGCCCCAATGGACGAAGCTGACGCCAAGCGCCAGAAGCGTTGCAATTATCCCAAGCGCCAGCGCGCGGTCGCTCTTGCCAAACGGCCCGTCATAACGCCGCGTGGCCCCGGCGGGAATGCCGAGCGCGCCCGCGAATTCCGTCAGTATGGCGATGATCGCAAACGACACCACACCCCAGGCTGGAAAGGCTGGCAGCAGCGTGAAGGGCAGGATGAGCGCGGCGTCTGCGATCACGTCGGTCAGCTCATTCAAATACATGCCGAGTGTGGATTTCTGCCCAAACTCGCGCGCCATCATGCCGTCAATCGCGTTCAGGGCCATCCGTATGAACAGAACCAGCGGCAGCAGCCAGAAAATGCTGGAATTTTCATGCCATAAGGCCATTGCCACGCCCGCCGCAACACTGAGGGCCGCAGCCCCCAACGTGACGATGTTGGCAGTAAGGCGGTAAGCCACGAGTTTTGCGGCGAGCGGTCTCAGCAGCTTTTGAAATGCCGGTTTGATGTCGTAGAGCGTCGGCACAGGAATCCCTCTGATCGCCATGTGTTGAAACATGAAATATGGCGTGATCAAGTCTGAACTGGTCACATGCCGCCTTTTGTGTGCCGGATGCGCCTTGAGCGAGGTGGCGGGTTCCACTATAGACGGCCTTCCGGCGGGGTGTGATTTGGGTTCGCTGGTCTCATTGAAACGGCGATCCGGATTTGCTCAGATTATTCCGAAATAGCGAGAACATTCAGCTGCTCAGGCGCCTGTTCCGCGAGAATTTCCGCAAGCAGTCACGCAATTATCTTGTTGCGATTGCCGCCATGCTGGTCGTTGCCGCAGCGACGGCGCTCAGCGCGTGGATCATGCGCGATGTTGTCAACGAACTCGTGGTCACGCGCAATCTCGAGCGCATCTACCTGATAGCCGCCGTCGTCGCCCTCATCTTCACCATCAAGGGCCTGGCCGTGTTTTTGCAGACGTGGTTCCTTGGGCGCGCGGGCAATGCGATCGTCGCAGACCAGCAAAAGCTGCTTTATGACCGCATATTGGGCCATGGGCTTGAGTTCTTTCACTCGATTCCCTCAGGTGATCTGATCACCCGCATGTCGCAGAACGCGGCGGCGGCGCGCGATGTTCTGAACCTCTTGGTCACGTCCGGCGTGCGCGATTTCCTTTCGCTGATCGGCCTGCTCGCCGTGATGGTGATTCAGCAGCCTTGGCTGTCCATCGCCGCCTTCCTGATCGCGCCGCCTGCCATTTTCGGCGTTTCGCGTTTGGTCAAGCGGGTAAAGAAGGTCGCTGGCGGGCAGTATGCGTCTGCAGCTGAAATCGTGCGCATCATGCAGGAGACGATTTTCGGCATCGTCGTTGTAAAGTCGTTCAATCTGGAAGACAGGCTGCGCACTGAGATGCATGCAGCGGTCTCAAAGTCGGAGCGGCTCGCGAACCGGATTGCAGTGCTTGCGGCTGGAACCAGCCCGATCATGGAAACGCTTGGCGGCCTCGCCATCGCGGCGGTCATTGTTGTCGCCGGATTTTTGACCGCCAAGGAAGGGCAGACCCCCGGTGAGCTCATGTCGTTCATCACAGCTTTGCTCTTGGCTTACGAGCCCGCCAAGCGGCTGGCGCGCTTGCAAATTTCTCTCGAAAGCGGCCTTACGGGCGTTCGTTTGATGTTCGCGCTGGCGGATCGGCGCTATGCGCTCACCGATTCCGCCGATGCGGGGTCATTGAAAGTGACCGGCGGCAAGATCAAGTTTTCGGATGTCTCTTTTGGCTATTCGGAAGGGCTGCCGGTCTTGAAGCGCCTCAGCTTCACCGCCGCGCCCGGCAAGGTGACCGCGCTTGTCGGCCCGTCAGGCGGCGGTAAATCCACTGTCATGAACCTCATTCTGCGCCTTTATGATCCGGACAAGGGTGCGATCACGATAGACGGCGAGGATATCCGCAATGTTCCCGCCGCCTCGCTGCGCGAGGCTGTGGCCTATGTGAGCCAGGACACTTTCCTGTTTGCCGGGACGGTGCGTGAAAACATCGCAATGGGTTTGGAAAACGCCAGCGAGGAGGCTGTCATTGCGGCCGCCAAGGCGGCGCACGCGCACGATTTCATCGCGACGCTTGAAAATGGCTATGCCACGCAAGTCGGTGAAAACGGGGTTGCGCTGTCCGGCGGGCAGAAGCAGCGGATTGCGATTGCGCGCGCGCTTTTGAAGAACGCGCCAATCATTCTTCTGGATGAGCCGACATCCGCGCTGGATGCCGAGTCGGAACAGCATGTGAAGATAGCGCTCGAAACGCTGCTGAAGGGCCGCACGGCCATCGTCATTGCGCACCGGCTCTCAACCATTCGCTCCGCTGACGTGATCTGTGTTGTGCAGGGCGGTAAGGTCGTTGAAAGCGGCACGCACGCGCAGCTGATGGGTAAGGAATCCTTTTACGCCGCGCTGCATGACATCCAGTTCGCGGCATAAGGGCCCAATGTCTGTCCGATAACTCATTCTCACGATCATCTGGTGCAGTTTTCTGCGCTTCCGGTGCTCACGAACTTCATTTCGCTCCGCTCATTCTTGCCCCGCCCTTAAGTCCCAAGGGACTGGCGGGGACCCCAAGCTTCTCGAAAACCGCACCATATGATCACGAGAGTGAGTTCTTGGAAAGACACTGTTTGCTCACACAATTATTTACAGCATTCATTTTTTGTCATGATTGACAAACTCAAGCCGCAGTTCGACAACAGCATATGGGGCGAATTGATTGGGAGAGTGCGATGTCCATCCGCGCCTTGGCTTTTGTTCAACTGGTGATTTTTGTCTTGTTTGCTGCGGCCTTGCCGGCGTCAGCGCAGGACAGCAAGCGCGAGATCGTCATCAGTGAAAATGGCGACTATTTCGGCTTTGACCTGCGCTCCGAGCGCGATGTGAGCCTTGATCAATGCAAGGCGATTTGTCTTGACGATGCCAAGTGCCGGGCGTTCACTTATAATTCCAAGGCCAAGTGGTGCTTCCTGAAAACTGATTTCGGCCAGTTGCAGACATTTGCCGGATCCATTGCCGGGAAGGTGGTTGAGGCTTCGGGCGAGCCTGACCTTGGCGCACCTGCCGCGCTCGCCTTTGCCGGCGGCTATGTGGATGGCGCGCTGCAATACCGCAACAATGTGATTGCGGCGGCACCCAAGGATAACACGGAAAGCATCCAGTCGCTGTCGGAATCCGCTTTTGTGTCGGAACAGACCGGAGATGCGCGCACTGCGCTCTACCGGTTTGGCATTGTCGCCTCACTTTCACCCGATGACAGCAAGCTCTGGTCCGGCATTGCGCGCGCGGCGTTAAAAATCACGCCGAATGCGGATGAAGCATCCACCTTGCAGCAGGCTGCTGTTTCCGCTTCCATGAATGCCTACCAGACATCGCGAACTGTATCGGATCGCGCTGAAGCGCTGAATCTGCTCGGGCAGTCGCTGGACCGGCGCCAGGACGGACGCCCTGCGCTTGAGGCGTTCAAACTCAGCTTGGAACTAGCCAACTCCGAGACTGTTCAAGCCGCATTTGCCGATGCCCGCGGACGGCACGGATTCCGCGTTGTCGGCAACACAGTTGATCCGGATGCGGAGACGCCGCGCGCATGTGTGCAGTTTTCCGAGGATTTGACGGATGCGGACTACACGACGTTTGTGACGCTGGACGGCGCGGCGCCAAAGAGCGTTGAGGCGGGCAACCGCGAGATTTGCATCGACAATCTGAAGCATGGCGGACGCTACCGCATCGCCTTGCGCTCGGGCCTGCCATCCACGGTCGGTGAAGTCCTGGAGAAGCCGGTCTCGCTCAATGTTTTCGTGCGCGACCGCGCCGCGACGGTGCGCTTCAACGGGGACAATTTTGTGCTGCCGGGTTCGGCCCGCCGCGGCATTCCAGTTGTCTCGGTCAATGCTGAGAAGGCGCAGATGGAACTTTACCGCGTCGGCGACCGGTCTTTGACGCAGTTGCTCAACGGTTCGCAGTTTCTGACGCAGCTCGATTTCTACGCCATTCAACGCATTCAGGACGAAATCGGCGCGCCGGTCTGGAAGGGCGAGCTTGAGATCAAGAATGCGCTGAACGAGGAAGTGACAACGAGCTTCCCCGTCGATGAAGCGCTGCCAAAGCGCGAACCTGGCATTTATGTGCTGACTGCT
This sequence comes from uncultured Alphaproteobacteria bacterium, assembly GCA_963792485.1. Classification (GTDB taxonomy): domain Bacteria; phylum Pseudomonadota; class Alphaproteobacteria; order Rhizobiales; family Rhizobiaceae; genus JANOYJ01. Next base: position 146,364 of record CAWBWL010000008.1, on the reverse strand, counting down.
GCCCTGGAGGGCGACAAGAGCGAAGAGTGGGACGCGCGCGCCACGCAATGGTTTGTTGTCTCCGATATCGGACTGACGACCTTTGCCGGCGAAGACGGTTTGTCGGTTTTCGCGCGTTCGCTTGGAACGGCCAAACCCATCTCCGGTGTGGCGCTGAAGCTGATTGCCAAGAACAATGAAGTGCTCGGCGAAGCAGTGACGGATTCGGACGGCAAGGCGGTTTTTGTTGCCGGGCTGACGCGCGGCACTGCCGGGATGGAGCCGGTTGCCATCACCGCCGCCAATGGCGCTGATGACTATGTTTTCCTTGACATGACACGGGCGGGGTTTGATCTGTCCGACCGGGGTGTCACGGGCCGGCCCGCTGCGGGCGCGCTCGACCTTTATGCCTGGACGGAACGCGGCATTTACCGGGCCGGCGAGACCGTGCATGCGCAGGCACTGGCGCGCGACAGCGCGGCGCGCGCGGTGGACAAGCTGCCGCTGGTTTTCATATTCACGCGGCCTGACGGCGTCGAGGACCGGCGCATCACCTCGGATGGCGCGTCGCTGGGCGGGCATTCAGTTGATCTTGCCCTGCAATCCAATGCGCAGCGTGGCGCGTGGACACTGAAAATCCACACCGATCCCAAGCAGGAAGCGCTGGCGGAGAAGATTTTCCTTGTCGAAGATTTTGTCCCGGACAGAATTGAGCTTGACCTCTCAGGCAATAGGCTGACATCCGAAGAGCCCTCAACTGTTCAAGTGACCGGCCGCTATCTTTACGGCGCGCCTGCTGCCGGGCTCAGCATCGAGGGCGAAATGGTGCTGACGCCGACGCAGAGCTGGTCGGCATTTGCGGGCTTTGTCTTCGGGCTGAGCGATGAGGAAAAGGCCGAGTCGGACGGACGCACGACGCTTGAGGCGCTGCCGGTACTGGATGAGGAAGGCAAGGCTACGTTTGAAGTCTCGCTTGAAGCCGCCCCCGAGACTTCACAGCTCCTCACCGCCAATGTTGTGGTGCGCATGCGCGAGAATGGCGGGCGCGCGGTTGAGAAATCGCTGGCGCTGGAGGTCGAGCCGCAAGGGCAGATGATCGGCATCAAACCGGACTTTTCGGGCCGCGAAGTGCCGGAAGGCTCCACCGTCAAGTTCAAGGTGATCGCCGCTGCGCCTGATGCAACGCGGGCGGAGGCCGCAGGCTTGAAATGGTCGCTGGTCAAGGTCGATCAGAACTATCAATGGTACCGCGATGGCAATGCCTGGAAATATGAGCCGGTGGAATTCACCACCAAAATCTCCGACGGCGTGATCGACGCAACAGCGACTGCGGAGGTGGAGATTTCCGCAGCCGTTGATTGGGGCAAATACCGGCTGGAAGTAAAGTCGCCGGATGAAGACGGCCCCGCGTCGAGCGTTGATTTTTATGCCGGCTATTATGTCGAGGCCGCGTCGGTGGAAACGCCGGACGGGCTGGAGATCGCGCTCGACAAGCCAATGTATGCGGCAGGCGAGGAGGCGCAGCTGAAGATTTCGCCAAAGTTTGCGGGCGAAGTCATGATCAATATCGGCGCGGAGCGGCTGCTGACGACGATCAACGCCACAGTTGCCGAGGGCGGCGCGACGCTGTCCATTCCCGTCAGCGCCGACTGGGGCGCGGGCGTTTATGTGACCGCCACGCTGTTCCGGCCGGGCGACGCGCAGGAATCGCGCATGCCGATGCGGGCCATCGGCGTCAAGTGGATGGGCATAGACCCCGGCGCGCGCAAGCTCGCTGTTGCGCTGGAGACGCCGGAAAAAGTCAAGCCGAACGCGCCGCTCACCATTCCCGTTACGGTTACCGGCGCGGCGGCTGGAGAGGAAGCCTATGTCACGCTGGCTGCGGTGGATGTCGGCATTTTGAATTTGACAAGTTATGAGCCGCCAGCCCCCGGCGATTGGTATTTCGGGCAGCGGCAGCTCGGCCTTGAAGTCCGAGATCTTTACGGGCGCCTGATTGATGGTTCGGCAGGCGCGTTCGGACGGCTGCGCACGGGCGGCGATGGCCCGACAGCTTCGTCCAAGGGGAGCCCTCCAACCGAGAAGCTCATGGCGCTCTATTCGGGCATCGTCAAACTTGACGGGAATGGCCGGGCGAGCGTGACCTTCGATGTGCCGCAGTTCAACGGAACGGCCAAGCTCATGGCCGTTGCCTGGACCAAGGATGGCGTCGGCAGCATGGCGAAAGATTTGATCATCCGCGATCCGGTGGTGATCATCGCCAGTGCCCCACGCTTCATGGCACAAGGGGATTCGGCGAACATGCTGCTCGAATTCGCCAATACGGACGGCCCGGCGGGCGAGTATCTGCTGAAGGTCGAAACAACCTCTGAGCTTGCGGCGAACGATCCACCAGCCATCGTGAACCTGGCGGCTGGCGCGCGTGATTCGGTCACAATTCCACTGAGTGCGATGCAGATCGGCACTGGCAGCGTGACCGTTACGCTCGCGCATGCGAGCGGGCTCAATCTTGCCACGACGTGGGTCATTCCAGTGCGTGCCGACACACTTCCGGTGACGACGCGGATCGAAGTGCCGCTTGCCGCCAATGGCGGCAAGGTGACGATTGACCGCGAGCTTTTGTCGGCGAGCATTCTTGATGGCGCATCCGTGTCCATCGGCGTGTCGCGCAACACGGCGTTCGATGTTCCGGCGCTGCTGATGACACTTGACCGCTATCCTTATGGCTGCGCTGAGCAGACCACGAGCCGGGCGCTGCCTCTGCTCTATGTGTCGGAGCTTGCCAAGGGCGCGGGGCTTGAAGAGGACCCTGCCTTGAAGGAGCGCATTCAGGGCGCGATTGAACGCGTGCTGAACTATCAGGCGGCGTCGGGCAGCTTTGGCCTCTGGGGGCCGGGGAGCGGTGATCTGTGGCTTGATTCCTACGTGTCCGACTTCCTGACGCGGGCGCGCGAGGTTGGCTATAAAGTGCCGGATCAAGTGATGATGACGGCGCTGGACAATTTGCAGAACGCGCTTTCGCTGGAGATCGACGTGAAGTCGCAGGGCAGCGAAGTCGCCTATGCGCTCTATGTGCTGTCGCGCAACCGCCGGGCCTCAATCAGCGATCTGCGCTATTATTCTGAAAACCAGATTGACAACTTTGCCTCGCCCATGGCGCGGGCGCAGCTTGGCGCGAGCCTTGCGTTGTATGGCGATCAGCAGGGCGCGGAGCGGGCGTTCGGGTCGGCGTTTGATCTTGCCAAGGCAACGCCGGTCAATGCCTATTGGCGCTCGGATTACGGCTCGACGCTGCGCGATGGCGCGGCGATGCTGGCGCTGGCGGCGGAGAGCAAACCGTCGATTGGCTCCATCAAGGACATGATCCCCTATCTCGCCGCCGTGCGCAAAGGCGTGCGCTGGACCAGCACGCAAGATGATGCCTGGATGCTGCTTGCGGCAAGGGCGCTCAGCGCCAGCAATGACACGATCAGCCTTGATGTGAATGGCGAAGCCATCAGCGGCGCGTTCTCGCGGCGCGTTGACGGTTCGGAACTGGATATTGGGGCGGTGACCTTGACCAACAAGGGATCCGAGCCGGTGGAGGCGGTGGTCACGACAGTTGCGTCGCCTTCCCAGCCGCTGCCCGCGGGCGGCGACGGGTTCACGATTGACCGGCGCTATTATGCGCTGGACGGCACGGAGGTGAATGTGGCGCAGGTGAAGCAGAATGAGCGGTTCGTCGTTGTGCTGACGGTGAGCGAGGCGAATGCTTGGCCGTCGCGGGTGCTGGTCACCGATCTTCTGCCCGCCGGGTTCGAGATCGACAATCCGCGCATTGTCGGCTCGGCGGAATTGCCGAACTTCTCATGGCTCGGCCAGACCGAATATGCGCACAGCGAATATCGCGATGACCGGTTTCTTGCGGCGTTCAACCGGACGGGCAGCGAGAACCGGCAGTTCTCATTCGCCTATGTTGTCCGCGCGGTGACGCAAGGCGTTTATTCGCATCCGGCGGCCAGCGTTGAGGACATGTACCGGCCGCAGTTCTCAGCACGCACGGCGACGGGGCGGACCGAAGTCTCGGCAGAGTCGTTTCAAAATTCGCCTGACTGGCCATCTGGTGCGGTTCTTTGCGCTTCCGGTGCTCACGAACTTAAGTTCGCTCCGCTCCGGTTCTCGAGAACCGCACCAGCTGCAGCCAACCGAATTTTCAAAACGGCCTCTTGGATGAATGCGCTCCGCCTCGGGCTGATCGCAAGCGCGGCTGCGGCCGCAATGGCGCTGCCAATTGCCGGATTCGGCGCGCTTGACCACGCCTTTCCGCTGAAGCTCGAGCCGGTCGCGCTTTCGGCGGAAGTGGTGGACCGCGACGGCGCGCTGTTGCGCCCGTTTGCCACGGCGGAAGGGCGCTGGCGGCTCGGGGTTGAGTTGGCTCAGGTTGATCCCGCATTCGTCAATATGTTGATCACCTACGAAGATAAGCGCTTCCGCGCGCATGATGGGATCGATCTCTTCGCGATGGGACGGGCGGCGTTTCAGTTTATCCGCCATGGCCGGATCGTGTCGGGCGGGTCGACGCTGTCCATGCAGCTAGCGCGGCTGATGGAGCCACGCGGGGAGCGCGCTTTGTCGCAAAAGCTGAGACAGATGTTCCGCGCGCTCCAGATCGAACGGCAGCTGACAAAAGATGAAATCCTCCAGCGCTATCTGACGCTTGCGCCCTATGGCGGTAATCTCGAAGGCGTGCGCGCCGCTTCGCTTGCCTATTTTGGCAAGGAGCCGAAGAAACTGCTCCTGTCCGAGGCCGCGCTTCTGGTGGCGCTGCCGCAATCGCCGGAGGCGCGGCGGCCCGACCGCCATCCGAAAAATGCGAAGGCCGCACGGGACCGGGTGTTGAAACGCATGGCTGACGCGGGGGCGATTGAACAGGGCGAAGTCGCCCGCGCGTCCGCGCCGCCTTTGAACGCCGCGCGGCTGCGCATGCCCGCCCATGCTGCACATTTGTCCGACGCCGCGCTGCGCAGCGGTCCGGCGCAAGGCCGTTATCAATTGACACTGCGCCGCGATGTGCAGGCTGCGCTGGAGTCGGTGGCGCGGGAGGCGGCGCGGCGGCTTGGGGCGAATTTGTCCGTGGCGATGATCATGGCCGATTCGCAGAATGGCGAGATCCTGGCCGAAATCGGATCCGCCAATTATTTCGACCGGGCACGCTCGGGCTGGATCGACATGACGCGGGTGCCGCGTTCACCGGGATCGACACTGAAGCCGTTCATCTACGGCCTCGCGCTGGAGCAGGGCATTGCGGCGCCCGAAACCATGATGGAGGACCGGCCGTCAAATTTCTCGGGCTACCGTCCGCGCAATTTTGACACCGAATACCGCGGCAGCGTGACGATGCGCGAGGCGCTGCAATTGTCGCTGAATGTGCCGGCCGTACAGCTTCTGGACTCGGTCGGTGCGCCGACCCTGGTGGCTGCGGCTGCGCCGCGCCGGGCTCACGCCGGTGTTTCCAAAGATTGAGGAGCCGGGGCTATCCATCGGTCTTGGCGGCGTTGGTCTGTCGCTCGCTGATCTCGTGCAGGCCTATGCGGCGCTCGCCAATGGCGGCACGAAGGTGACGCTGACCAATGGACTTGCCGCGCCGCTGCCCTATCGCCACGAGACGATTCTTTCGCCGCAATCTGCATGGCAGATCACCGATATTCTGGCGCAGGTTCCGGCCCCCGCAAACGCGGTCAGCCGTTCCGTCGCCTATAAGACCGGCACGAGCTATGGCTACCGCGACGCGTGGTCGATCGGCTATGACGGGCGCTATGTTCTGGGCGTTTGGGTCGGGCGTGCGGATAATGGGGCGGTGCCGGGGTCGACCGGGGGCGGGACCGCTGCGCCGATCCTGTTTGAGGCGTTTGCCCGCTCGGGGCTGAAGGCAGTGCCGTTCCGCGGGGCGCCGACGGGCACGCAAATGCTCAGTCAGGCGCAGTTGCCGGAGGGGCTCAGGAAGTTCACGCCCAGAGGCCGTGCGCTTGTCACTATTGCGGGCACGGTAGCTCCGCCGGAGATCGTTTATCCGCCGCAAGGCGCGCGAGTGGAACTTGGGCGTGGTCCGGATGCGGAGCTGATGCCGCTGGCGTTGAAGCTGCAGGGCGGGCGCGGCCCGTTCCGCTGGCTGGCGAACGGTCAACCGCTCAATGAAATCTCGCGGCGGCGCACGCTCAGTTGGACGCCCGACAGCGCGGGCTTTTCGAAGCTGACCGTCATTGACGCTACAGGCAAGGCGGCGAGTGTCGATGTGTTTATCGAATAACTTGGCTACGTTTTCAGCAAGGTTTTGAGATTAAACGCCGGATCGCTCAGCTGCGCGGGGTCGGGATGCGCGCTCTTGCCGATCAGCATCTCAGCAAGCCGGATGTCCTTGGCCACGGAGTTCCCCGGCCCGATGCCGCTTGCGGCAACAAGACGTCCGTCATCAGCCAGATGAAACTGGATGAACCCGCCATTGCCAAGGTCGCGGCGCACCGAGTGCGATGCCTCGTCCTGCAGTCCGGCGATCTGCAATGACAGATCATGTTGATCGGACCAGAACCAGGGAACGGCGGTGAATATTTCGCTCTTGCCCAGCATGTTGGCCGCAGCCAGCGCGCCCTGATCCTGCGCGGCGCGCCATGACTCAAGGCGAACCCGGCGGCCGCCATAAACTGTCAGCGGAAAGGAGATGCAGTCGCCCGCAGCGTAGATATCCGGATCGCTTGTTCGAAGCGTTTCATCAACTGCAATGCCATTGTCGAGGAGGAGCCCGGCCGCTTCCGCAAGGCCGGTGACGGGGCTTGCGCCAATGCCGGCAATGGCGAAGTCGCCATCAATTTGCTCGCCGCTCTTGAGCGCAATCGACACGCCGTCATTGCCCATTTTGATGGAGTCTATTGCGCTTCCGCAGACAATCCGGGTGCCTTCCGCCTCATGGCGCGCCGTCACAACAGCGGCGATCTCTTCCGGCACGCCGCGTGACAGCACGCGTGGAAGACCCTCGATGACGGTCACTTGCAGCCCGCGCTTCCTGGCGCTGGCGGCAAGTTCGAGGCCGATAAAGCCGCCGCCAATAATGATGGCGTGGCCGCCTTTGTCGATCCAATGCCGGATGGCGAGGGAATCCTCGAAATCACGCAGATACAAGAGCCGCGATGGGTCTTGCGCCGTCACGTTCAGGCGGCGCGGAACAGCGCCTGTGGCAATGAGCAGCTTGTCATAGGCAATGCGCACGCCGTCCGCGAGCGTCACGGTCTTTGCGGCACGGTCAATTGCGGCTGCGGGATTGGACTTGATGAAGCTGACTTTGATTGAGGCCAGCACCGACTCGTCCGTCAGATAGGGCGGAAGCTGCTCGCCTTCATCGGTGATGATGGATTTTGACAGCGGCGGGCGGTCATAGGGCGCATGGGCTTCCGCGCCGACAAGCGTGATCGCGCCTTGCCAGCCATTTTCGCGCAGCGCCACGCAGGCGCGCGAACCCGCCTTGCCGGCGCCGATGACAACCATTCCTGCCTGTGTCATGGTCAGGAGATCTGAATGAGAACTTTGCCGCCCTCGACTTTCACCGGGTAGGTTTTCAAATCGACACAGACCGGCGCACCACGGGCCGCGCCGGTGGTGTAGTCGAAACGGCCATTATGCTTGGGGCATTCGATGATGTTGTCCATCACGAGGCCGTCGGCGAGATGGATTTTCTCGTGTGTGCACAGGCCGTCGGTCGCGTAGTATTTGTCATCGGGGCTGCGGTAGATCGCGAATGTCCTGCCGCCATGATCAAAGCGGATCACGTCCTCTTCGTCCACGGCTCCCTCAGTGCAGGCTTCAATCCAGTTGCTCATTTCCAGGCTCCTAGTTCAAATCATTGAGCGGCGGCGGTTATTTCGCCATGCAGATCAGGCCGGTAAGGCTTGGCGGCCGCTGGCAGTTTGCGCACAAGGTAATAATCCTCGCCGCGCAGCTGGCGTTTCCATGCCGGAAAAATTTCTTTGTATCCAGCCCAAATTGACTTTGTCGGCTCCGGCAAATCATGTTTCAGCATTTCATGCAGCCTTGGCAGCGCGTGGTACGGGACCATCGGGAACATGTGGTGCTCGACATGGTAGTTCATGTTCCAATAAATGAAGCGCGATATCGGGTTCATGTAGACCGTGCGCGAATTCATGCGGTGGTCCAAGACATTATCCGCCAGCCCGCCATGCTGCAGCAGCCCGGTCATGACATGGTGCCAAGCGCCATAGAGCCGCGGCAGGCCGACAAACATCAACGGCAGGAACGAGCCTGTGGCGATGGCGAGTGCGATTGTGGCGGCATAGATCGCGACCCATATCCGCGCGACTGATTTGACCTTGTGCTGCTCCATATCCGGAATGAAGGTCTTTTCCTCGGGCGTCGGGCCATAGAGCGCATTGTAAAGCATTGTCTTCCAGCCGGACCATGCGTCGAAAATACCGAAGAAGTTCCCGGCGACGCGAAAGAGGACGGGCGGGCGCATGACGGCGATCTCGGGGTCAAGGCCGACAATGATCGTGTTGGTGTGGTGGCGCGTGTGACTCCAGCGCCAGGTCGCCGGGTTGCGCACGATCATGAAACAGGCGATCTGGTAAACCCAATCGTTCATCCATTGCGTTTTGAAAGCCGTGCCATGGCCGCATTCATGCCAGCGGGAATCGGTGGCCGAGCCATAGAGAACGCCGTAGGCGAGGAAGAAGGGGATGGACCAGAGCGAGGGCCAAAGGAGGCCGGCGCAGACGGCGAAGACCAGCATTGAGCCGAGCCAGATGATTGTGTCGCGGATCGCAGGCTGGTCGGAGCGCTTCATCAGTTCCTTCATGTCCTTGCGCGGCACGTCGGTGTGATACCACTGCGCAGCGGCGAGGCCGGTTTCGACGGCTAACTTTCCATCGCGCCCGAGCAGGCTGTAGTCACGCGGTGTGGGTTCCATTTTCATGATGCTCTCCGACAAAACAGGCGCTGCAGCGCAGCCGCCAGCCAGTGCGAGACAGGAAATAGCGCACGGGCTTGCGCATCTCAATGCAAGTCTGATACATTCTATCAAAATCTATCAAACCATACTTCACCCAATCACCGGGACATCACAGTGGCAAAGCGGCCTACCATCGCGGACCTTGCGGAAAAGTCGGGCGTCAGCGTGGCGACTGTGGACCGCGTGCTGAATGGCCGCCATCCGGTGCGTCCAGAAACATCGCGGCTTGTTTATGAGGCTGCCTCCGCGCTCGGCTATCACGCGACAAGCCTCATACGTCAGCGCATCCATGCGGACTTGCCCGTCGTGCGGCTGGGCATTTTGCTGCAGAAGCCCGATACGGAATTTTACAAGGCTTTCGGGGCAACGGTGGAGAAGGCTGTCAAGGATGCAAGCAAGTTTCGCGGCGTATGTGTTCTTGATTATGTGCCGGATTTGGCTCCCGCTGTCGTCGTTGCGAAGCTCAAGGAAATGGCGCCGAAAGCGGACGCCATCGCCATGGTCGCAGCGGATCATCCGAACATCACTGCCGCGGTAGCGGAACTGCGCGAAAAGGGGATTCCGGTCTTCTCGCTGCTGTCGGATTTCGCGACCGGCGTGCGCAGCGGCTATGTGGGCATCGACAACCGGAAAGTCGGGCGCGTGGCGGCCTGGACGATCGCTCGGACATCGGCAAAGCCCGGAAAAGTGGCGATATTTGTCGGCAGTCACCGTTTTCTTGGCCATGATCTGCGCGAGATCGGGTTTCGCACCTATTTCCGTGAATACGCGCCGCAATTTCATGTGCTCGACACGCTGGTGAATCTGGATGACAGGCTCGTCACTTATGAGGCGATCCATGATCTGATCACCCGGCACAAGGATCTGGTTGGATTCTATGTGGCAGGCGGCGGCATGGAGGGCGCGGTGGATGCGTTGCGCGAAGTTGGCGACAGCCGCAAGCTGGTTGTCGTGCTCAATGAGCTGACGCCGATGTCCCGGGCGGCGCTTGCAGACCAGATCATCACAATGACCATTTCGACCCCCCTGCCGCAACTGTGCGAGCGTCTGGTCGATCTGATGGCGCGGGCGCTCAAGCGCAATGACGAGGATTTGCCCGGACAGCTGTTTCTGCCGTTCGAGATGCATATTTCCGAGAACATCTGACAATTCGCCTGCGGAAGTTTCACCGCGCCTCAGGATGATAGATTCTATCATGATTGGTCTCTCATTCTTTGCAAGAATGAGACGTTTTGATGTGTTCGAACATTGACTCGGCGGTCGCTTGCAAGTTTGTTGGGCGTGGATCGAGGAAGGCCACCCCTTGAGGGATTGATGACCGCATCGCTTTCATTCGCGCTGAACCATATGGCGGCGCCGCGCCTTGACTGCCGCAAATTTCTTGACCTTGCCGCAGAGCTTGGCTGCATCGGCGTGGAGCTGCGCAATGATCTTGCCGACAAGAAGCTCTCCTCAGCGGAATTTTTCGACGGCGAATCGCCCGAAAACCATCGGCGGACTATGCCCGCCAGAAGGGTTTGCGGCTTCTGGGGCTTTCGGAGGCTTATGGCTTTAACGCCTGGACCGATGCGATGCGGGCGAAGGTCCAGCTGCTGATTGACCAGGCCAAGGACAGCGGCGCTGAATCGATCAGCCTCATTCCGCGCAATGACGCGCCGAAACTCACCGATGCCGAGCGGGCCAGCGCCTTGCAGGAAGCGCTGACAGAGGTGCTTCCCATGCTGAAGTCAGCAAACCTGACCGCTTTGGTGGAGCCCCTTGGGTTCTTGAGCTCTTCCCTGCGCCACAAGGCCGAAGCCATTGAGGCGATTGAGGCTGTAGGCGGGCAAGGGCATTTCAAGCTTGTGCACGACACATTCCATCATCATCTCGCCGGGGAGACGGAATTCTTCCCTGAATACACCGGCATTGTGCATATTTCCGGCGTGGTCGATCCCGCCTTGAAGCCGGAAGACATGCAGGACGGACATCGCATTCTTGTCGACAGCCTTGACCGCTTGGGCAATATTGAACAAATCCGCGCGCTGATTGAGGCCGGATATGCGGGAGCTTTTTCCTACGAGCCTTTTTCGCCGCTTGTGCATGCGTTCTCCGATCCGGAGAAGGAAATGCGTGCGAGCATGGATTACATAAAGGCGGCTGTGGCTGCCTGAGACGAATTTTGCCGCGCCCAAAAATCAAGTTGACGGCGCGGCAGAAAAATGGAATGAATGTTCCATTAACTAGAACCGAAGATATTTTTGTTCCAAAAGTAAATTCGGATGACACATTCCCGGTCACGGGATCCCGGCATTTCAACAGGCGCCGCCGGGCGCCAATCTGTGGAGGAAAGTAAATGAAGCACATTCTCTTGGCGCTTGCTGCCATCGGCGATGATGGCCTCTTCGGCGCTTTCGCCGGTGACAGATTGGCGTGTCGATGGCGCAGTTCTGACGACAACTTCCTGACAGTTCTGCGTCAGGGCATTGAAAAGGCCGCAGGCACACGGGCCAGCCAGTCGCGATCGAAATTGCCGATGACGATGTCGACAAGCAGCTGTCGCAGATTCAAGAACTTCATCGCCGCCAGGTTGACGCCATCATCGTCAACGCGGTTGACACATCGGCCACCGCGCCGATGACCAAGCTGGCAGCATGACGCGGGCATCCCGATCGTCTATGTCAACCGTCAGCCGATCAACGTTGACGCGCTTGGCCCGAAAGCAGCGCTTTCGTCGCTTCGAACGAAGTCGACTCCGGCACGCTGGAGACGCTGGAAGTCTGCCGCCTCCTGAAGGAAGCCGGCAAGGCCGAAGCCAACATCCTGATCATGGTGGGCGACCTTGCCAACCAGGCTGCGGTGCAGCGCACCAAGGACATCCATGACGTCAACGCGGCACCGAGTGCGGCGTGAAGCTCAAGGTCATTGATGAGCAGACCGCTGTCTGGGATCCGGCGAAGGCGCAGGAGCTGATGACCAACTGGATCGCCGCCGGCCACAAGCCGTGACGCCGTCATTGCCAACAATGACGAACATGGCCATCGGCGCGATCAACGCCATGAAGGCAGCGGGCTGGGACATGAAGTCCGTCATCGTTGGCGGCATTGATGCCACCCAGGAAGCGCTTGCCTACATGAAGGCAGGCGACCTCGACGTCACCGTGTTCCAGGACGCTGCTGGCCAGGGCGGCGGCGCTGTTGACGCGGCGATCAAGCTTGCCAAGGGCGAGAAGATTGACGCCAAGGTCTGGGTTCCGTTCCAGCTGGTCACCCCGGCGAACATGGAACCCTTCATGTCGAAGAACTAATCGACAAAATCCGGGAAGTGCGCCATCATCCGTGATGGCGCACTTTTTTTCAGGGCAGGGGAGCGAGATGGTCAGTCCCACAACGATGAAAATCGTGCGCGAAAGCGGCGCGGTTCCCGGGTCTGAGTATCTGCTTGAAGTGGACGATGTCCGCAAAGAGTTTCCGGGCGTCGTTGCGCTCGACAATGTGAAGTTCAAGCTGAAACCCGGCACGGTGCACGCGCTGATGGGCGAGAACGGCGCCGGCAAATCCACCCTCATGAAGATCGTCGCGGGCATCTACACGCCCGATTCCGGCAGTTTCAAACTGCGGGGTCAGGACATCCGCCTCAAGAATCCGCTCGACGCGCTCGAAAACGGCATCGCCATGATCCATCAGGAGCTCAACCTGATGGGGCCGATGACGGTTGCTGAAAATATCTGGATCCGCCGCGAGCCGCTGAACGCTTTCGGCTTTGTCCGGCATGGCGAAATGCACCGCATGACGGAGGAGCTGTTCAAGCGGCTGAATATTGACCTTGATCCGGACGTCAATGTCGGCACGCTCAGCGTTGCGAACCGGCAGATGGTGGAAATTGCCAAGGCCGTGTCCTATGATTCCGATGTTCTTATCATGGACGAGCCGACATCGGCGCTGACCGAGACGGAAGTCGATCACCTCTTCAATATTATCCGCTCGCTGCGCGCCGAAGGCAAAGGCATCATCTACATCACGCACAAGATGAGCGAGCTTTTTGAGATCGCCGATGAGGTTTCGGTTTTCCGCGACGGCAAATACATCGCGACGAAGCCTTCCAGCGAACTGACGCGCGACCAGATCATCCACATGATGGTTGGCCGCGAGATTACCCAGATGTTTCCGAAAGTGACGGTGCCGATCGGCGATGTTGTGCTGTCGGTCAAGGGGCTTGCGCTGGATGGCGTGTTCCATGATGTCTCCTTCGACGTGCGGGCCGGAGAGATTCTCGGAATGGCTGGCTTGGTTGGGTCGGGCCGTTCAAATGTCGCTGAAACCATTTTTGGCGTGACGCCGGCGAGCGCCGGGACAATTTCGATCCGCGGCAATGAGATCAAGATTTCCTCGCCCTATGTGGCCATGCAGAACGGCATGGCGTTCCTGACAGAAGACCGCAAGGAAACCGGCTGTTTCCTTTTGCTGGACGTTCAGGAAAACACCCAGATGGCGGTGCTGCAAAACCGCTATGTGAAATACGGCTTTATCCAGCAGGCGGCGCTGGAGAAGGATTCAAAGGCCATCGCCAACACATTGCGGGTGCGCACGCCCGATATGCAGGAGCCGATCATCAATCTGTCGGGCGGCAACCAGCAAAAAGTGCTGATCAGCCGCTGGCTTTTGACCGAGCCAAAAATACTGATCCTGGACGAACCGACGCGCGGCATTGACGTCGGGGCGAAAGCGGAAATCCACCGGCTTGTGTCGGACCTGGCGGCGCAGGGTGTCGCGGTCATCATGATATCCTCGGAGCTTCCGGAAGTGCTCGGCATGAGCGACCGGATCATGGTTCTGCATGAGGGCAGGGTCACGGGATTTCTGGACCGCAAGGATGCGGACCAGGTGAAGATCATGGAATTGGCGTCGCACTAAGACGTTCGACGGCGACAGGGGAAGAGGCGAGATGAGCACAGCACCGGCAGAACATGGCACCTCTACGACAGGCCTGACGAAAATCCGGCGACTGCCGCCTGAAGTGTCGATCCTCGGCGTGTTGATCGGCATTGCGCTGGTGTTCGAAGTCCTTGGCTGGATTTTCATCAATGAAAGCTTCATTGCCAACAAACAGCGTCTGTCGATCATTGTGCTGCAGGTGGCCGTGATCGGCATCATTGCGGTTGGCGTGACGCAGGTGATCATCACGGCAGGCGTAGACTTGTCTTCCGGCTCCATGGTTGGCTTTATCGCGATGGTTTCGGCCAGTTTTGCGCAATCTGCCACCAATGCGCGGGCGGTTTTCGCAACACCGGAGTTTTCATGGCTCGGCCTGGAGTGGTTTCTGGACAGCAGCCCCATCTGGCCAATCGCCGTCGGGCTTTTGCTTGGCTTGGCGCTCGGCGCTTTGAACGGCTTTATTATCGCAAAGACAAAAATCCCGCCATTCATCGCAACTTTGGGCATGATGGTGTCAGTGCGGGGACTGGCCAAATGGTACACGCTCGGCCAGCCCGTCGCCCTCTTGCATGAGAATTTCACCTGGTTCGGCCGCAGCTTTGACATGGGCGGCTTCCCGGTGCCGAGGCCGGTCATCGTGTTCCTGCTCGTTGCGGCGATTTTCCATGTGATGCTCGCCTATACGCGTTACGGCAAATTCACCTATGCCATCGGCGCTAACCCGCAGGCGGCGCGGGTGTCGGGCATTGATATCGGCAAGCATCTGATCAAAGTCTATGCCTTCGCCGGGCTCCTGTCGGGCCTTGCGGGTGTGATGACAGCAGCGCGCGCCGCCTCCGGCCAGCCGGGCATGGGCGTCGCTTATGAGCTCGATGCCATCGCGGCGGCGGTCATTGGCGGCACGTCGCTGGCGGGCGGCGTCGGGCGCATCACCGGCACGGTGATCGGCGCGATCATTCTCGGCGTCGTCACGTCGGGTTTCACCTTCCTCAAGGTCGGCGCCTATTATCAGGAAATCGTCAAAGGCATCATCATCGTTGCCGCAGTGGTCATTGACCAGCAGCGGCAGAACCGAAGAAAGAAGGCCTGAGGGGGCGGCGATTTTCCCCTTGGCTGAATTCCGGGCCAGGGCGGCACACGCGCAAAATATGCGGCAGGTGTTTGATCTGGCCGACCGCATCGTGGTGTTCCGCCGAGGCCGGATAGTTGCCAATCTTGAAAAGAAGCAACACGAGCGGCGAGGAAATCGTGGCTTATATCACCGGCTCCAAGCAAGGACTGGACGTGCCCGCCGCGGCGTGAAGCGGCTACGAAAATCCCTGCCGTTTCACGCAAATCCTGTTTGACAGCACACGCGATTATCGACAGTGTCCCGCGCGGGAGGAATGACGCAAAATGTCTTTGATCGGACATCGGGTTGTCACGTCTCCCGCAAAGTTCAGGGCGATTTTCGCCACATGACCCGGAGCACCGGGCATCGTCACGTTTGGGAGAGAGTTATGATCACACGCCGTTTGTTTCTCGCTGTCGCCACGGCCGCCAGCGTCTTCGCCATGTCGGCGTCCACCTGGGCCCAGGACAAAGGCCTTGTCGGCATTTCCATGCCGACCAAATCATCGACCCGCTGGATTTCCGACGGTGAATCGATGGTCAAGGAATTCACTGCGCTCGGCTACACGACTGACCTTCAGTTTGCCGAAGACGATATTCCAAACCAGTTGGCGCAGATCGAGAACATGGTCACCAAGGGTGCCAAAGTCCTGATCATCGCCGCCATTGACGGCTCTACCTTGTCCGACATTCTCGCCAAGGCGCATGCCGCAGGCGCCAAGGTCATTGCTTATGACCGCCTGATCACAAAGACCGGCGATGTCGACTACTACACCACGTTCGACAATTTCGGCGTCGGCGTTTTGCAGGCGCAGTCTTTGGTGGCTGGTCTCAAGGAGCGTTTCCCGTCGGTGAAGCCATGGAATGTCGAGCTGTTCGGCGGTTCGCCCGACGACACCAACGCCTTCTACTTCTATGATGGCGCGATGTCTGTGTTGAAGCCGATGATCGATTCCGGTGAGATTGTCATCGTCTCCGGCCAGATGGGCATGGACAAGGTGGGCACACTGCGCTGGGACGGCGCGGTGGCGCAGGCCCGCATGGATAACCTTCTGTCGGCAAACTACACCGACAAGAAGGTCAACGGCGTTCTCGCGCCCTACGACGGTCTGTCGCGCGGCATCATTTCCTCGCTGAAGGGCGTTGGTTACGCGCCGGGCGCGGAAATGCCGGTCGTCACCGGCCAGGACGCGGAAGTGCCTTCAGTCAAGGCCATGATGGCTGACGAACAGTACTCGACTGTGTTCAAGGACACGCGCGAGCTCGCCAAAGTCACCGCCAAAATGGTCGACGCAGTCATGTCCGGCAAAGAGCCGGAGATCAACGACACCAAGACCTACAATAATGAGGTCAAAGTCGTTCCGTCTTACCTCTTGACGCCATATTCCGTCGGCAAGGGTGACATCGAGAAGATGCTGGTCGGCTCTGGCTACATCAAGGCCGACGATCTGAAATAATCGCCAATAGACGCGGGCCCTTGCAATGTGAGTTGCGGGGCCCGCGTTTTTTTGTTTAGCGTGGCGCGGCGGGGGAGAGCGGCAAGGGCTGCTTGAGGACATGATACAGCCGATCCTTGAGATGCGGGAGATCACCAAGACGTTTCCGGGCGTCAAGGCTTTGTCAAACGTCAATCTCGCCGTCATGCCCGCCGAAATCCATGCCGTGGTCGGCGAGAACGGCGCGGGCAAGTCCACTTTGATGAAAGTTCTCTCCGGCGTTTACCCGGCTGGCAGTTATGACGGCGCGATCCATTTTGAGGGGCAGGAGCGGCACTTCAAGTCCATTGCCGACAGTGAAAGCACCGGCATCATCATCATCCATCAGGAGCTGGCACTGGTGCCGCTGCTTTCCATTGCCGAGAATATTTTCCTCGGCCACGAGACAGCAAAGCGCGGCGTCATCGACTGGTTCGAGGCATTCAAGCGCACGAAGGCGCTGCTCGACAAGGTTGGCCTCAAAGAGCACCCCAACACGCTGATCACCAATATCGGCACGGGCAAACAGCAACTGGTCGAAATCGCCAAGGCGCTGAACAAGAGCGTGAAACTGCTCATCCTGGACGAGCCGACGTCGAGCCTGAACGAGACCGATTCCAACGCGCTGCTGGAGCTCTTGAAAGGCTTCAAGGCGCAGGGCATTTCCTCCATTCTCATCACCCACAAACTCAACGAAGTGATGAAAGTCGCAGACCGCATCACTGTCATCCGCGACGGCAAGACGGTAGACACGCTCGACACGCACACCGCGCAAGTCAGCGAGGACCGCATCATTCAGGCAATGGTCGGACGCGAACTCACCGACCGCTATCCGCCGCGCGAAGCACAGATTGGCGAACCAATCTTCGAGGTGAAGGATTGGAGCTGCTACCATCCGCTGCATGCCGACCGGCAGATGATCAAGAATGTCTCGATGCACGTACGCGAGGGCGAGGTCGTCGGCGTTGCCGGGTTGATGGGCGCGGGCCGCACCGAGTTTGCGATGTCGGTGTTCGGGCGCGCCTATGGGCAGAAGATATCCGGCGAGGTCAAAATCCACGGCAAGCCTGCCGACATATCCACCATCACCAAAGCGATGGATGCGGGCCTCGCTTACGTGACGGAGGACCGCAAGACGTACGGCCTCGTCCTCATCGACCATATCAAGCACAACATCACTCTGGCGAATTTGGAAGACGTTTCCAAGGCGACTGTCATCGACGAGGTAACGGAACTCGCGGTGGCCAACAAATACCGCAAGGATCTCGGCATACGCTGCTCGTCCGTCTTCCAGACCACGGTCAATCTGTCGGGTGGCAATCAGCAGAAGGTCGTGCTGGCAAAATGGCTGTTCTCTGGCCCTGATGTGCTGATCCTGGACGAGCCGACGCGCGGGATTGATGTCGGGGCGAAGTACGAAATCTACGGCATCATCAACCGCCTCGCCGAAGCCGGAAAGGCCGTGATCGTGATCTCGTCGGAAATGCCGGAACTGCTCGGCATTTCTGATCGCATCTATGTGATGAATGAAGGACGGTTCGTGGCGGAAATGCCTGCAAAAGAGGCGAGCCAGGAGAAAATCATGCGGGCAATCATGAAATCATGGGGCAAACAAAATGACTGATATCGCCGCTCAACCAAAGCCCGACATGATGCGGTTCATCAAGGCCAACATCCGCGATTACGCGCTGCTCTTGTCGCTGATCGCCATCATGATCTTCTTTCAATTCACAACAAATGGAACCTTGTTCAAGCCGGTCAACATGACCAATCTGATCCTTCAGAACAGCTATATCGTCATCATGGCGCTCGGCATGCTGCTCATCATCGTGGCGGGGCATATTGATTTGTCGGTGGGTTCAGTTTCGGGCTTCATCGGGGCGGTCGCTGCGATCATGATGGTCAATGCCAAGATTGACCCGTTCACCACCACGATTGCCTGTCTGGCACTGGGGGCGTTCATTGGCGGCGTTCAGGGGTATTTCACGGCCTACTACAAGATACCGGCCTTTATCGTGACGCTTGCGGGCATGCTCATCTTCAAGGGCCTGGCGCTGACCGTGCTCGGCGGCGCTTCCGTCGGTCCGTTTCCGAAAAGCTTTCAGCTGCTGTCGTCAGGCTTTGTGCCTGATGTTTTTTCTGCTCAACTGTTCGGCGGGCCTTTCAACATGCTCGCCATGCTGATCGGCATCATTGTGACGGCGTTGATCATTTTCTTCAATCTCAAGGAGCGCCGGAATGAACAGGCGCATGGCCTGGCTGAAGAGCCTGATGTGATTTTCCTTGGCCGCAATCTTTTGATCGCTGTGGCGTTTCTCGGCTTCTCGTTCCTGATGGCGCGCTACAAGGGGCTGCCGAATGTGCTGATCGTCATGTTCGCGCTGATTGCACTGTTCGTGTTCCTGACTACCCGTACGACAATGGGCCGACGGGTTTACGCGATGGGCGGCAATGAGAAGGCGGCAAAGCTTTCGGGCATCAACACCGAGCGATTGACGCTGATGATTTTCGTCATCATGGGGGCACTGGCAGCACTGGCCGGTCTCATCTTTGCGGCGCGGCTGAATGTATCGACGCCAAAAGCGGGCGCGGGTTTCGAACTTGAAGTCATCGCCGCATGCTTTATCGGCGGTGCGGCGACAACGGGCGGCGTCGGCAAGATTGTCGGTGCGGTGATTGGCGCTTTCATCATTGGTGTGATGAACAACGGCATGTCGATCATGGGCGTCGGCATTGACTGGCAGCAGGTCATCAAGGGCGCGGTCCTGATGCTCGCCGTGTTCCTGGACGTCTACTACAAGGCCAAGGCCTGAGAGTCTGTTTTGAAACTCGCCCTGCCGGTCTGCAAATGGCGCTTTTCTGCGCTTCGGTGCTCACGAACTTAAGTTCGCTCCGCTCCGATGCTCGAAAACCGCCATTTTCGACTCGGTATTGCAAATTATAAAACAGACTCTGGGTACCGACGCGCCCAGCGCTGCTCCGTCAAGGAGGGCTCAGCCGGTAGAGGCTGATGTTGACGGCTGCGCCTTTCGAATAGTTCACGGCGTTGATTTCTCCGCTCATGAACAGGCGGGGCAGGGCCGGGCCCAGGGCCTCGACAAAAGCGGGCTTTTCGCTTTCGACCACAGCTGCAAGAGTGCAGTCGGGGGCATTCAGCATCGCATCCGCCGCACCTTTGGCATCGGTCAACAAGGTATCCGTGCCGGCAAGCACGACAAGGCTCGGCTCGTGAAATCCTGCGGATACGAGGCGTGGCTCAGCACAGCCAGGCAGCGCCTTTGGCAATGCATCCGCGATCTGTCTTGACGGCCAAAGAACGTTTGCCTGGGGCAGGACATGCCAAGCCATAATCGCCCAAACCATTGCCGAGCCGAGTGCCAGCGATCCGGCCAAGAGCACCGGTTTGACAGCAAGATGATAATTGGTGTTGAGGCCAAGGAATCCGGTCGCGAGCGCGACGAGTGCGGCAAGAATGCCAAGAACCGAAATCTGACCTGAACTATAAACCGGCAGGCCTATTGCGAGCGCTGCGATGGCTACGCTTGCGATTGCAAGACCCGCTCTTGCAAGATTGATCAGCCAGCGGTGCCATGATGGTGCGGAATTCTCGCGGTGCGGTGTGCACAGGAACCACACCGACAACAGTATCAGCGCCGGATAGGCGGGCAGGATGTAGTGTGGCAGTTTCGTTGGCGTCAACTCGATCAATATCCACCATGGAACATACCAGGCGAGGAGAAAGCGGAGCCGCTTGTCAGCCTTGAACCTCGAGAAAGCTGCAAGCATTCCTTGCGTTGCGATGACGGGCAGGGGCCAGATGAAGAGCGGGAATATCAGCGCGTAATAGCCCGGCGGCGCGCCATGGGATTCCTGGCCTTGAGCGACTTTGCCGAGCAGGTCGTTACCGACCGCCTCCGTCCAAAAAGCCCCGCCGCTTTTCATGGTGATTGCGATCAGCCACGGCGCGGCGACCAGCGCCAAAAGTGCAATGCCCGGAAGCGGGCGCAGACGCTTGAACCATGCAATATTGCGGTCAAATGCAAACAGGGCAGCAGTTGTCAGCGCCGCAAGCAGCGGCGCGACCGGACCTTTGATCAGGATTCCGATGCCGAGCGCTCCCCAAAAGGCGAGCCAATCAAACCGCAGCTTGTCACTGGCATGCGCGACATAGGCACGCGCCAAAGCTGCCTGCGCAATGACACAGCATGTGAGAAGTGTGGCGTCAGTCTTGGCGATGCGCGCTTCAAAGCAAAGCGTGAACATGGATGCCGCGAACAGGCCGGCGATAAGGGCCGCTTTGCCGCCGAACATGAAGGCGGCGAGCCAGGCGATCACTAGAACGGAGATGGTTGCGCCGAGGACTGAAATGAGGCGGTAGGCCCAGATATCCGTCTGCGGGTCGGCGCCGGTGAGCTTGAGCGCCGCAGATTGCAGCCAGTAGATGCCGACCGGCTTTTTGTAGCGCGGTATCTCCTGAAAGCGGATGTCCAGATAGTCGCCCGTCTCCGCCATCTGCTTGGTCGCCTGCACGAAGCGGGATTCATCGCGGTCGATCGGCGGGAGAGCGGTGATGCCTGGCGCGAAACAGGCAAGGCAAACGAGCGTCAGCAACAGCGAGCGCCAGATATGTTCAGGATCAGTCAGCCGCATGTTCATAGATGTTTATCCGGTACTGAAAATTCATTCCGCTTTGCTTGCCTCCGGGTGTTTTGTCCTGAAGATCAAAACGAGATTGCGCACGTAAATGAACAGGCCAAGCGCCTGGCCGAGAATGAATACCGGGTCCTGCCGCTTGATCGCATAGATGAGAAGCAGCAGCCCGCCGCCGATCGAGAAGAACCAGAACGCGACCGGAATAACGCTTTGTCCCGACGCGTTCGGAGGCAATCCACTGCACGACGAAACGCATGGTGAAGGCAAGCTGAGCGACGAAGCCGAGTGCGATCCAGCCGTCAAACTGGGCGACGAAAACGTTGTAAAACCACGCCGTGAGTTCGGAGATGTAATGATTCACGGCACAATCTCCGTCACTTGCGGCACGACTTTGCGCCGCCTCCGCAGCCACCAGACACCGATCAGGTCGAGCGCGCCGCGCACGCCGCGGTCAAGAATGCCGTAATTGGATTTGCCAAAACGGCGCTGCCGGTCTGTGACATCAATATGGACAGCCGAGTAACCCTCACGAATGACAAGGGCAGGCAAATAGCGGTGCCAGCCATCGAAAAAGGGCAAGGCGCGGAACAGGTCAGCAGGAAGCGCTTTCAGCCCGCAACCTGAATCGCGGGTTCCATCCGCCAGCATGATCTGGCGCAGCCCGTTGGCGAAGCGCGAAGCATATTGCTTCATCACTGTGTCGGTGCGCTTGAGGCGCTGCCCTGCGGCTATGCCTGCTCCGGGCTGCGCGGCCCGCAGCGCTTCGACAAGCTGCGGGATGTAAAGCGGATTGTTTTGTCCGTCGCCGTCAATGGTTGCGATGTATGCACCGCGGGCCGCAAAGACGCCGGAGCGGACGGCTGCGCTCTGGCCGGAGGATTTGTCGTGGCGGATGTGGCGCAGATGCGATGCGCCGGCCTTGATGCGGGCATTCAGGACTTCGCCGGTTGTGTCAGTCGAGCCGTCGTTGACGACAATGACCTCAAAGGCGCGGCCGGCAAGAGCCTCGTCCACTTCATTGAGCAGAATGCCGAGATTCTCGGCCTCGTTCTTGCAGGGAATGACGACGGTGATTTCGGGCGTGTTTTCTAAGTGCGGCAAAACGGGACTTCCGGGCTGGTTTCGGCGGGCTCTTATCACCCAAAATTCGGGAAGGCTATTGCCCGTTCCTTATCTGCGACAATGTCCGCGCCGGAGTAATTGCTTCAAGGTCGAGTTTGACGTGGATAATGGATGGCTTGCCAGAGGCAATGCTCTTGCTGAACGCCTGTTCGAATTGAGATGTTTTTTCAACTGTCTCTCCATGCCCGCCATAGGCGCGGGCGAGGGCGGCGAAGTCGGGGTTGACCAAATCCGTGCCTGAGACGCGGCCTGGATAGTCGCGCTCCTGATGCATGCGGATGGTGCCATAAATGCCATTGTCAACGACAATGACGATGATCGGCAAGCCATATTGGATGGCGGTCGCGAACTCCTGCCCGTTCATCTGGAAACAGCCGTCGCCGGCAAAGGCCACGACCATTCTGTCCGGATGCAAGAGTTTGGCCGCGACTGCCGCCGGGACGCCATAGCCCATGGAGCCGGACGTGGGTGCGGCCTGCGTGCCGTATTTTCTGAAACGGTGGAAGCGGTGAACCCATGTCGCGTAATTGCCCGCGCCGTTGCACAGGATCGCGTCGTCGGGAAGCTCGGCTTCGAGGAAACTCATGATTGGGCCCATGGCGACGGGGCCGGGACCGATCTGAGGCGGGGTGGACCATTTGAGATAGTCAGCATGCGCCTGCATCGTTTCAGCGGCCCAAAGAGGTGTTGAAGAAGGGCTTGGCAGCACGGCCAGCGCCTCGGCGAAATCTCCCGGCGCGGCGCAGATCGGCAAGGCCGTGCGGTAGACGCGGCCAAGCTCTGAAGGGTCTGGATGGACGTGAACCAGTTTCTGGTCGGGGTAGGGGCTCTTGAGCAGCGTATAGTCCGACGACGGCATTTCGCTCATCCTGCCGCCGATCAAGAGCACGAGATCCGCGCTCTTGATACGCTGTCCGAGCGCCGGGTTGATGCCGATGCCGACATCGCCGGCGTAACAGGGATGCAGATGGTCAAACAGCATCTGGCGGCGGAACGAGCAGCCGACGGGCAGGTGGAAACGTTCGGCGAACTGCTGGAACGCCTGAACGGATTTTGCCGTCCAGCGTGAGCCCCCCAAAATCACAAATGGATTCTTCGCCTCCGTGAGCAGCCTGCCCATCTTGGCCACGGCTTCCATACCCGGCGCCTGAGGAACCGGAACATAGGCAAGGGGCTTGGAAGAAGGAACTACATCGCGCAGCATGTCTTCCGGCAGCGCCAGCACGACCGGACCGGGGCGGCCCGACGTGGCGACCGAGTAGGCGCGCGTGACAAATTCCGGGATGCGCGCGGCGTCATCAATATCGGCGACCCATTTGGCCATGCCGCCGAAAAACTGTTTGTAGTCTACCTCCTGAAACGCCTCGCGCTCCCTGATGCCGCGCGCGATCTGGCCGATGAACAGAATCATCGGCGTTGAATCCTGCGCGGCGATGTGGACGCCGTGCGAGGCGTTTGTCGCGCCGGGGCCGCGCGTGACGAAGCAGATGCCGGGCTCGCCCGTCAGCTTGCCATGCGCATCCGCCATCATCGCCGCGCCGCCTTCGTTGCGGCAGACAATAGTCTGGATTGGCGAGTCATGCAGCGCGTCGAGCACGGCGAGATAGCTTTCGCCGGGAATGCAGAATATGCGCTGGCAGCCATTGGCTTCCAGCGCGTCGACGATCAGCTGGCCGCCAGTGCGCTCAGGCATGGCTGTCACTGTGGCTTTCTTCGGCAATGATCTTTTTCTGGTAGCGGCTCTGCACGATCTCGACCAGAACCAGAGTGAACAGAACGAAGTAGAATGTCGATTTCGCCATCGGCTCAACCGGATAGCCGAAGAAGGCAAGATGCGCGATATGGCCGCCCTCCGACATCAGCATGAAGCCGACGAGCAAAAGCACGAACAGGCCAAGCACCTCATACATGCGGTTCTTTTTGAGGAAGTTTGCCACCGTGTCCGCCATCAGCACCATCAGCGCGCCGGACACGACGATTGCCGCTGTCATGACGATGAAATTCTTGGTCAGCGCCACGGCAGAAAGCACTGTGTCGAATGAGAAGACAATATTCATCAAAAGTATCCAGACAAGCGCGCTCGCAACGGTGCGCGTAGCCCTTGCGCCCTCGCCATGCCCCAGATTGTGAATCGACAGGAGGTGGTAGATCTCTTTCATCGCCGTGTAGATCAGGAAGACGCCGCCCAAAAGCACGATGATCGCATGGCCGGAGATCTGACCGGTGACGAACGGGATATCAATGTTGAGGAACGGGTTCTGGAACAGCGCGATCAGCTGCAGGACGACAAACAAGAGCACAATGCGCAGGCCAATTGCCAGCATGGTCCCGATGCGGCGCACATACGCCTCACTCGCGGCCCCGACACGCTTGGCCTCAATCGAAATGTAAAGCAGGTTGTCGAAGCCGAGCACCGTTTCGAGCGCGGTGAGGATGAGGAAAGTGGTCAGATTCTCGATTGTGAAGAGTTCGGCCAGCATGAATCGCTCCGACATGTGGAATTGAAGTTCAGTTCATACGGTGCGCATATCTGCGCTGCAACCGGTCAGGCACAGATTCGGTTCAGCCAGGCAATAAAGCCCGCCGTGATCGCCTCGCGGTTCAAGTCATTGAGGCACTCATGCCGGTCATCGGGATGGATATCCATGGTCACATCCGAAAACCCCATCGCCTTCATGCGTGCGCACAGCGCTTCGGTCGCCTTGGCGAAATCTGAAGACGGATCATGGCGGCTGCCATGCAGGTTGAACGGCAGGGATTTGGGAACTTTCGCAAAACTTGCATCATCGGCGCCTGTAAAGACAAGCCGGAAAATATCGCGCCACATCGAAACTGAGGCATTCCAGCCGCAGAGCGGGTCGGCGACGTATTTGTCCACTTCCGCATGGTCGCGCGACAGCCAGTCGAAGGCGGTTCGCCCGTCGGTTTCTTTCTTGGCCCAATCGCCGAAGGTAAGTTTGGGAAGCATCCGTGATGGAACATCAGATCCAAGCAGCATTTTTTCCGTGGCAAGGATGAACTGCGCCAAGCGCCCCAGCGCGCCCGCAGTGAAATTGCAGTTCCATATCGCCGCGCCCGCCAGTTCCCCCGGGTCGCGCAGAACGGAGTTCATGGCGATCAATCCGCCCATGGAATGGCCGAAAGTGATCATCGGCAGACTGGGATGCGCCGATTGGGCGCGGTGGCGCACTACGAGGACATCGTCCAGCACGCGCTGTTCGCCATTCTTTTCGGCAAACTGCCCCTGCGGTGCTTCCGGGGCTTTGGTGAACCCATGGCCGCGATGGTCGTGGGCGTAGACATGGTATCCGGCGGCGGAGAGCGCCTTGGCAAATCGTGCGTAGCGGGCGGCGTGTTCGGCGAGGCCGTGATTGATCTGGACAATGCCGCGCGGTTTAGCGGCAGCGGGCTCGTGATAGAGGCGCAGCGCGGCGCCTGTGGGGGAGGGGATGGTGGATGTGGATGCGAAATTCATGGGAGGAATGTTGAGGAAGAACGGAGCGGCGTCAACTGGGCTCCAGCCTTCCCCCTTGCGGGGAAGGTGGACGCATAGCGGCCGGATGGGGGTGGTGCGGGAAATACCAAGGCATCAGAATGAATCTCGAACTCTGTTCCGCACCCTCAGCATCTTCCTCACCACCCCCATCCGTCAGCTCCGCTGACACCTTCCCCGCAAGGGGGAAGGCTGGCGCGCGCGGCGGGAACTCCCCGATTGCCCCCAGCCGCGCTTTCGCCTACATAGCCGCCAATCTTCCCCATCCCTTTCGGAGAAACGCGCGCACATGGCCCGCCAATTCATCTATCACATGTCCGGTCTGACCAAGGCCTATAATGGCAAGAAGGTGCTGGAAAACCTGCATCTGTCCTTTTATCCCGATGCCAAGATCGGCATTCTCGGGCCGAACGGCTCCGGCAAATCCACCGTGCTGCGCATCATGGCGGGGATGGACAAGGAATGGACCGGCGAAGCCTGGCTCGCTGAAGGTGCGACTTCCGGTTACCTGCCGCAGGAGCCGCAGCTGGATAACTCCAAGACCGCGCTTGAAAACGTCATGGAGGGCGTTGCCAAGAAGAAGGCCATTCTCGACGAATATAACGCGCTGATGATGGACTATAATGACGAGAACGCCGAGAAGGCCGCGAAAATCCAGGATGTGATTGACGCGGAAAATCTCTGGGACCTCGACAGCCAGGTCGAGATGGCGATGAACGCGCTCGGCTGCCCGCCGCCGGAATCGCCGGTGACGAACCTGTCAGGCGGCGAAAAGCGGCGCATTGCGCTGTGCAAGCTGCTGCTCGCCAAGCCGGACCTTCTCCTCCTCGACGAGCCGACCAACCATCTGGACGCCGAGACCGTCGCATGGCTCGAAAAACATCTGCGCGAATATACCGGCTCCGTGCTGATCGTCACGCATGACCGCTATTTCCTCGACAATGTGACAGGCTGGATTCTGGAACTGGATCGTGGACGCGGCATTCCTTACGAGGGCAATTACACCGCCTATCTCGACGCCAAATCCAAGCGCATGCGTCAGGAAGGCCGCGAGGAGGATTCGCGCCAGAAGGCGATCGAGCGCGAGCGCGAATGGATGGCCTCATCGCCTAAAGCCGCGGCAGGCCAAGAGCAAGGCGCGCATCAAGGCTTATGACGAATTGGTCAGCGCCGCCAATGACCGGCGTCCGGGCGAAGCGCAGATTGTCATTCCGGCCGGCGAGCGGCTTGGGCAGGTGGTCATTGAATGCGAGCACCTGACCAAGGCCTATGGCGATCGGGTGCTGATTGATGATCTCACTTTCAAGCTGCCCCCCGGCGGCATTGTCGGCGTCATCGGGCCGAACGGCGCAGGCAAGACCACTTTGTTCCGCATGATCACCGGCCAGGAGAAGCCGGATTCCGGCACGATCCGCCTCGGCGACACGGTGCATCTCGGCTATGTCGACCAGAGCCGCGATCATCTTGATGGCTCAAAGAATGTCTGGGAGGAAATCTCCGGCGGCAATGACATTATCAAGCTCGGCAAGCACGAGATCAATTCGCGCGCCTATTGCTCGACCTTCAATTTCAAGGGCGGCGATCAGCAGCAAAAGGTCGGCAACCTCTCCGGCGGCCAGCGCAACCGCGTGCATCTGGCGAAAATGATGAAGACCGGCGGCAACGTCCTGCTGCTCGACGAGCCCACCAACGATCTCGACACCGAAACACTCGCCGCGCTCGAAGACGCGCTGGAGAATTACGCCGGCTGCGCCGTCATCATCAGCCATGACCGCATGTTCCTCGACCGGCTGGCGACGCACATCCTGGCGTTCGAGGGCGACAGCCATGTCGAATGGTTTGAGGGGAACTTTGAGGATTATGAGCAGGACAAGATCAGGCGGCTGGGGCCGGAGAGCGTCAATCCGAAGCGGCCGACTTATAAGCGGCTGACGCGGTAGAAGATCGGGGACAGTTTACTTTTCATCACCTGACTCTGCCAATTGAGGAACGATGGCGGCGAAAAGTAAACTGTCCCCGATCTTGCCCAGACATTTCTTCAAGAGCCTCGATCCACTTCTTTGAGCCGATTGGCCTGCCGCTGGTTTCAGCGCGGCGCAGATGGTCAAATTCGCCAATATCTTCGCCGATCCCAATCAAGGCGCGAAAATCCGGAAAACGCGCGAGAATTGGTTCGACATCAACGATCCCATCGCTCTGCCCCGAAAGGTGCGCGCGCACGGATGAGAACTGCCAATCCTCCGGCACACGGGCCAATCCGGCCCGCACTGGGTTCTGCGCGACATAACGCACAGCCTGGCCAAGATGATTCTCATCCATGGCGACCGAGCCAAATCGGCCTTGCCAAAGATGACCGGTCCAATTGTGCCGCCAGTTGATGAAGTTGGTATATTGCCGGTGCGCCTCGGCGAACATGTCGCGCAGGCCGTCCTTGTGGCTTGGCAAGACGATGAGATGGACGTGATTGGGCATGAGGCAATATGCCCAGATTGCGGTTTGAGACTCTTTCGCGCCTGCTTTGACGAAAGAAAGATAGCGCGCCTGATCGCCATCCTCAAAGAAAACAGGTTCGCGGCGGTTGCCGCGCTGGGTGACATGGTGAGGAATATTTGGCACCACAATTCGCGCGATACGGGGCATGGCATGCTCGGGGCAAGATCGGGGACAGTTTACTTTTCGGGCACGAAGCGGATAGTTTCCTGCAGTGATGGTGAAAAGTAAACTGTCCCCAATCTTTCACGCCTTGGAGCATGGTCCGAAACAATGACCACTATCCTCATCACCGGCGCAGCGCGCGGCATTGGACATGCGCTTTGCGCAGACGCCCTGCGACGCGGGTGGACCGTTATCGGTTCCGTGCGCGATGCGCCGGCTGCGAAGGCGTTGGAAACAGAACTTGGCGGCAAGTTCCGGGCACTCGTCTTCGACGTCACAGACGCTGACGCTGTAGCAAACGCCGCGCGGGAGCTTGACCATCCCATCGACATTCTCATCAACAACGCAGGCATTATCGGGCCGGAGCGGCAATCCGCGCTCGACATGGATTTTGACGGGCTGCGGCAGACGCTGGAGGTGAACACGCTGGCGCCGCTGCGCGTGAGCCAAGCCTTCCTGCCGCATCTCAAGCGCAGCGCCAAGCCGCGCATTCTGACGATTTCGAGTAATATGGGCTCGCTGCCCTATGCCAGCTCCGATCATCTGGCCTATCGCATTTCGAAGGCGGCGGTGAACAAGGCTTGCCAAGGGCTGGCGACGGATTTGAAGCCGATGGGAATTGCGGTTGCGGTCCTGCATCCCGGCTGGGTGCGCACTGATATGGGCGGGCGCGGGGCGGATATTGAGGCCGATGTGAGCGCCAAGGGGATATTGGATATTGCCGAAAAGCTGGATTTGGCAGGGACGGGGAAGTTCTTGAGATATGATGGTTCGCCGAACGCCTGGTAGAGTTTCTTGCCGGGATGGACGGTTTGCTATACATGTATAGCAAAGGAGAATTCAGATGCTGGCACTGCGGCTTCCCAAGGATATCGAAGAGCGCCTTGATGCGCTTGCGAAGGCAACGGGGCGGACCAAGAGCTACTTTGCGCGCCAAGCGATTTTGGAGAAGCTTGAGGATATGGAGGATGTCGCCCTTGCTGAGGAGCGCCTAAAGAACCTTGGCGAAACGCTGACGTGGGAAGAAGTCAAGGCAAGGCTCTTTGACAACGAACAGCCAGCCGATGCGGCATAATCGTGTGGCAGCTTGAATTTGAGAATCGGGCGTTCATGGACCTCGAAGCACTCTCCTCAGTCAATCGCGAGCGGCTTCGCAGGTTTATTGATGGGCGGCTGCTTGCCGGCGGCGATCCTCGGCTGTTGGGGTCGGCTTTAACGGGCAAGCTATCCGGCCTGTGGAGATATCGGGTTGGCGATCTGCGGCTCATTGCGAAAATCGTCGACCAACGCATGGTCATCATTGTCGTTGGGATTGGCCACCGCCGCGAAGTCTACCGCTGAACCCTCGAACTTTCCAAAGACAAGCCGCATTTCCCGTGTCATTCTCCCTTCGGTCCTGACAAAATTGGGAGACTGACATGAACCGCAGACTTGCTGCCTTCGCAGCCATCGTCCTAGCCGCAGCGCTTGTTCCTTCACTGGCTTTTGCCAAACGCGCGCGCTGCTTCACCACCGATGACGGCTATTTTGCCTGCCAGTTCACCGCCATCGACCGCGCGGGCAGTTTCAAGATTTCGGCGCGGGGCAAGCCGTCCTACAGCCTGATTGTCGAGAACCCCGGCTTTGCGGCGGGCTATGTCAATTTCGGCAATCGCGGCATTCCGATTTCCGGCTTGTTCGTGCGCCAGCGCAGCGACCGCGCGTGCTGGAACAATCCGGAGATGGAAGTGAAGGTCTGCGTCTGGTAATTCTTACAAACTGAAATCGCCGCCGAAATCAGCTTTGCCGAGCGCGAACACCTCGCCCTCGCTGTGCTCCGTATCGAGCCACATGAAGGGCAGGTCCGGGAATTCCGCTTCGAGCATGTCCCTGCCCTGTGCCGAACTCGCAGATCAGCAGCCCGTCATCTGTCAGATGGTCCGGGGCGGCCGTCAGGATTTTGCGCACCAGATCAAAGCCGTCGGCGCCCGCCACATGCGCCATTTTCGGTTCAGCGCGATATTCGGGATCAAATGCCGCGACTTCCGCCTCCGCCACATAGGGCGGGTTGGCGAGGATGAGATCAAATCGCCGGCCTTGAAGGGGCGCGAACAGATCGCCCGCAAAGAGGCTGATGCGGCTTTCAAGCTTGTGGGTCTTGATATTGATCGCGGCGACTTCGAGCGCATCCGTGGACAGGTCCGTGCCCGTAACCGCCGCGCTCTCAAACCTCATCGCAGCAAGGATGGCGAGGCAGCCGGACCCGGTGCAGAGGTCCAGCACGGAGGTAACAAGCTCCGGCTCCGGGATCAGCGAATCCTCCCCGCCTGCAAACATCGGCCCCGCCATGATCTCGCCAATGAAGGAGCGGGGGACGATGACGCGCTCATCAACGAAGAACGGCACGCCCTGAATATAGGCCTTGTTCAACAGATAGGGCAGGGGCTTGCGGGTCGTGACGCGGGCTTCGATCAAGCTTGCAAGGCGCTCGCGCTCAGACAGAAGGAGCCGGGAATCGAGGTAAGGCTCCAGCGTGTCGATTGGAAGGTTCAGCCCTTCAAGCACCAGAAACGCCGCTTCATCCACCGCATTGCTGGTGCCATGGCCATAGACCAGACTTGCCGCGTTGAAGCGGGAGACTGCGAGGCGGAAGAAGTCGCGGATGGTCTGGAGTTCGTGGGCGGCGGTCATGAGCGCTTGTGTGTTCCGGTTTTTTGGAACCGGCTCTCTAATCCATATCGCCGTCCGCCGCCACATCCTCCGCTTCGTCCTGGTCCAGATACCGCGACGCGCGCCATGCGGTGAGCTTGCCGTTGATCGCATCCAGCACAAAGTGCCGCGCGGCGTCAGGATCATAACCCTCGTCCAGCAGCGCGTCATACTCGGTGTGGACATGGCGGATATAAGCGACGCAGGCGAGCCAGACGGCCGTTGAAGGCGGCAGGCGCTTGTAGGCGCGCTTGGCGGCCAGCTCGCGGATCGCCTCGGCATCGAGATATGGCGCGCCCGAGAATAAGCAGGGTCAGCGCCTTGGCGAGTTCCTTCTGTCTCTTTGTGGAAAGCGCCATTTTCTGTTCCAAGTGCGAAGTTTCGCTTGCATGCGCCTCGCACGTCATATAAACATATCTTTATATGTTTTGGGAAACAAGATGAGCGACGCGATCTATCTCGGGCTTGACGAACTGGTGGATACGCTGAAAGCGGCGGCTGAATCCAGCCGGCTGCGCATATTGGCGTTGTTGAAGCGCGGCGATCTGACTGTTTCCGACATCACCTTGATCCTCGGCCAGTCGCAGCCGCGCGTATCGCGGCATCTTAAGCTGTTGAGGAGGCCGGGCTGATTGACCGCTATCAGGAAGGCTCGTGGGCCTATTTTCGTCTCTCCGACGACTCGCTGGCCGGTGCCTTGGGTCAGGCGCTTGCGGCGCGGGTCGATGGCGGCGATGCTGTGATCGCCCGCGATCTTGAGCGGCTGTCGGATGTGAAGGCGCAGCGGCAGAGCCGGGCGAATGATTATTTCCGGATCAATGCCAAATCCTGGGATGAAATCCGCTCGTTGCATGTACCGGATGACGCTGTTGAGACGAAACTGAAAGACATCATCGGCAAGGCGCCGTTTCAGGCCATGCTGGACCTTGGCACAGGCACGGGCCGCTTGCTGGAGCTGTTTGCCGGACAGTACCGGCGCGGCATCGGCATCGACATGAGCCGCGACATGCTTTCGGTGGCGCGGGCCAATCTTGATCGCGCCGGCATCACGCATGCGCAGGTGCGTCAAGGCGATATCTATGCGCTGCCGGTGGACCGCGAGAGCTTTGATCTGGTGACCTTGCATCAAGTGCTGCATTTCCTCGATGAGCCGGGCCAGGCCATTCGCCAGGCGGCGCGGGCGCTGAGGCCGTCCGGCCGCATGGTCATTGTGGATTTTGCCCCCCATGACGCGGAATTCCTGCGCGAGGCGCATGCGCACGCGCGGCTTGGTTTTTCCGACGAGCAGATCACGCAATGGATCACCGATGCAGGCCTTGAAATGATCTCGACCGACGAGTTTGAACCCAAGGCGGGAGAGAAGCTGACGGTCAAGCTCTGGTATGCGCGCGATCCGCGCCTTTTGATTGCCGAGAAACAACCGACAAAATTTGATTTGGAGACTGTGTGATGAATGCGTTTCGCCTGTCGCGCCGCCCGGAACTGGGCAAGGACATCCGCGTCTCCTTCGAGTTCTTCCCGCCGAAAAATCCGGAGATGGAAGACAAGCTCAAGCAGACCATCAGCCGTCTGGAGCCGCTTAATCCCGACTTCGTCTCTGTGACCTATGGCGCGGGCGGGTCCACACGCGAGCCGACTTTGCGCACGGTCAAGCACATTCTTGACACCACAGCGCTGAAGGCGGCGGCGCATCTGACCGGCGTCAGCGCGTCGAAAGACGCGGTCGGCGAGGTTGTGCGCGAAATGCACTCGAATGGGGTGCAGCGGCTTGTCGTCCTGCGCGGCGATCCGCAGCAGGGTGTCGGCGCCAAATACACACCGCATCCGGACGGGTACAACTCAACGGCTGAGATGATCACCGGCCTCAAAGACATTGCGAATTTTGATATTTCGGTCTCCGCTTATCCCGAAAAGCATCCGGAAAGCCGTGATTTCGCCACTGACATCGACATTTTGAAGCGCAAGGTCGATGCGGGCGCGGACCGGGCGATCACGCAGTTCTTTTTCGATAATGATCTGTATGAAAGCTATGTCGAAAAGGTGCGCCGGGCCGGGATTTACATTCCCATCCTGCCGGGCATTTTGCCGGTGCATAATTTCAAGCAGGTCAAGAACTTCTGCTCGCGCTCATCCACCCATGTGCCGTCCTGGCTGGCTGAGCGGTTTGAGGGGCTCGATGATGATCCGCAGACCCATGCGCTGGTGGCATCGGCCGTGGCAGCCGAGCAGGTGCTGGACCTTGTGGAGCGCGGCGTGCAGGACTTCCATTTCTATACAATGAACCGCGCGGATCTGGCGTTTGCCATCTGCCACCTCATCGGCGTGCGGCCGGTTCAGATGGAGCAGCGGGAAGCGGCGGCGGCTTAGACCCCGCCAGTTTCATCCAATAAAAAAGGCCGGATCGGACCCCGGCCTTTTTCTTTTCGGATATATCGGAAGCAAAAGGCGAACCCGCCGCGCTCCCTCAGTCACCTCAGGGGATGAACCCCAAAATCATTGCGCTGACAAAAGCAAAAGCAGCACAGAACATAACGACATTAAGCGATTTGGTTAGTCCCATCAGCTTTTCTCCCGTTGGTCTTGCGTCAAAGATAGTTGCAAAAACGTCATACGCCAAGGGAATTCCATGCTGCATTGCGGTATGAATGTGGAATAAATACCTTCGTTAACGCCATAAGTCATTGAAAACAAATCAGATAATCGCCCGGTCATTCTTTGTTAAAGCTGTTTAAGCAGATTCATCCAGAGTTCATACAATTTTAAGCAAATTGAGCGTTTTCAAGGATTTCGCAGGTTTGGCGGGTTGTCAGGTTTTTGCGGCGCGCAGCCGGAGCAAACGGCCATCGACGGTCACCAGACCCAATCCGATCAATGCCATGCCGATAAAGTCGGGCGCTGAAAGCCGCTCGCCGAGGAACAGGCCGCCGAGCATGACGGCGCTGACCGGGACAAGCAATGTGACAAGCGAAACAAAGGTTGCGCCTGCGGCCGCCACGATGCGGAAGAACAGGATGTAGGCAAGGGCGGTTGAGACAAGCGCCAGCGCCAGTATGGCGGACCAGACCCCGCCGGAGATTGCGGCAGGTGAAAATGCGCCATGCACCAGAAAGGCAATTGGCAGCATAATGAGAGTTGAACCGGTCAGCTGACCGGTGGCGATGGCCACAGGCGGCACGCCTTTGAACGTTTTCGAATAGATCGAGGCAAAAGCGTAAGAAATGCCCGCGCCAATCACCGCGAGTTCCGCCCAGAGCGGCGCGCCAAGGCCGGACGCCGCGCCGGGGCCGATAATCACCGCCGCGCCCACAATGCCAAGGCCTATGCCGATGATTTTGGGCACCGAGATTTTCTCGTCAGCTGTCAGCCGGTTGGCGGCCATGACGGTCCAGAACGGCACCAGCGCGTTCAATATCGCCGCAAGCCCCGCGCCAAGCTGGGTCTGACCGATAAACAGAAGCGAGAAAGGTATGGCGTTGTTGAGAACGCCGAGGATGAGAAAGGGCAAAAAGGGATGCGCCCTGAATGCGCGCCATTCGCCGCGCGCCAGCAGATAGAGATGGAGCGCCAGAGGCGGCGATGCTCACCCGCAACAGGACGAGCATCAGCGGCGGAACCTCCTGAACCGCGATGCGGGCGAAGAAAAACGACGCCCCCCAGATCACGGACAAAATGAGCAGCATCGCCCAGGTTCTGGCCGAGGCGTGGCTTGCTGGCATTGCGTTCATGGAGTTGATCTCACATCAATGCGCCTCAACTATCTGAGCGCGCGCCGCGCGCCACCCGGAACTTGCACGCCATCAACTCTTTTCCTGCGGCTTTTGCGCAGGCTCACGCACAAATGTGTAGCCCGTCTCCACTGACTTGTTGCCAAACTTGTCGCGGAGCTTGTCCATCGCGCCCTCCGCCTTGGCGCGCTTGGTGGCCTGAACGTCGATCAGATCCATCGGATCGGCATGCTCGGGCGCATCGAGATCGGCCACACCGATGCCGATCAGCCGGTATTTGGTGCCGTCCATCTCCTTTTCGAGCAGCGACAAGCCCGTGCGGAATATCCTGTCGGCGAGCTGCGTCGGGTCGGACAGCGCGCGGTTGCGGGTGCGCAGTTTGAAATCGTGTGACTTCAGTTTCAGCGTTATTGTGCGCCCGCAATGCCCGCCTTTCTTGAGGCGGCGCGAGACCTTTTCCGACAGGCTGCGCAGGATTTTGGCAAGTTCCGCGAAGTCGCTGATATCATCGAAAAAAGTGGTTTCCGATGACACGGTCTTCAGTTCATGATCCGGCGAGACCTTGCGCTCGTCCAATCCGCGCGACAATCGATACAGCCGCTGGCCCATCGAGCCATAGGCGCGCATCAATTCTGACTGCTCCATTTTCTGTAATTGATCAATTGTTCGAATATTGTCGCGCGCCAGCGTTTCCTCAAATGACTTGCCGACGCCCCAGATTTTTGAAACCGGCTGCAATGCCAGAAAGTTCACCGCTTCGGCCTTGCCAATCACCGAAAAACCGCGCGGCTTTTCAAGGTCCGAGGCCATTTTCGCCAGAAACTTGCAATAGGACAGTCCGACGGAGACTGTGACGCCAATCTCGGTCTCGACGCGTTTGGCAAATTTGCCCAGCACAAAAGCGGGCGCGTCATGGTGCAGAAGCGCGGTGCCGGACAGATCGAGAAAGGCCTCGTCAATCGAGACCGGTTCGACCAGTGGCGTCAGCGACAGCATCAAATCGCGGATTTGCCGGCCTACGCGGACGTACTTTTCCATGTCGGGACGGATGACGACAGCGTCCGGGCAGAATTTCAGCGCCTTGAACATCGGCATCGCCGATTTCACCCCGTGAATGCGTGCGACATAGCAGGCGGTGGACACGACGCCGCGTTTGCCGCCGCCGATGATCACCGGCAGATCCATGAGTTCAGGCCGGTCGCGCTTTCTCAACCGATGCATAGAAGGCGTCGCAGTCGATATGGGCAATGGCAAGCTGCCCAAGCTCCTCATGCCGCGCCAGCCGCGGGCTGCCGCAGGCTGAGCAACGCTTTTGATATGATGCCTGTTTTACGAGGCAATCGCGACAGAAGCCGAAGCTGAGAACTGGCGCAAGATCGTTCATTGTGGGAACATAAATGGAACGGGGCCGGAATTCCAGCGCCGGATGACCGTGTTTACCACGGGGCGGCGCTAGACATAATCCTGGCCGCCGGGCAGGACTTTCACCGCTCTGGCAACATCCTGCGGGTCGAGGTTCTGCGCCGCGCAGAGCCCAATCAGTGTCGGTTCGTGAGCAAGAAAGAACTTCAGCACGCCAGCGAAAAAATGCGGTTCGGAGGCGGCCTCGCGGATGGATGAGGCCTCAATGCCGGAGAGCGACAGGAAACGCTGCATGAGGTCGGGTGTCTCGCTGAGATAAGACAGTGCCGAGATCGCAAGCTCCTCGGCCTGTTCCGGCGATAGTGCTGCCGCGTTTTTGTGTGCCGAAAGGGTCCAACTTCCTGTATCCTTTCCCCAGAATTGAGCGGTGTTTTGTCCCCCGTCTTTGCCTTTTGTCAATCAAGTGCCGATACTGTCCCCTCAAGAATGAGCGGTGAGTCTGTTCCCGCGCCACTGAAACCAGGAAAGCCGTATGGCTAAGCGCGTCTTGATCGTGGAAGACAATGAGCTGAACATGAAGCTCTTCCGCGACCTGATCGAAGGATCAGGCTACGAGACAATACGCACGCGCAACGGGCTGGAGGCGCTGGACCTGGCCCGGGCGCACCGGCCGGATTTGATCCTGATGGACATCCAGCTACCGGAAGTCTCCGGGTCTGGAGGTAACCAAATGGCTGAAGGAAGACGAGAAGCTGCGGGTCATTCCAGTGATTGCGGTGACTGCTTTTGCCATGAAGGGCGATGAAGAGCGCATCCGTTCGGGCGGCTGCGAGGCCTATATTTCCAAGCCGATCTCTGTGAAGAGCTTTATCGAGACGATCAAATCCTATTTGGGCGATGCCTGAGGCACGACCGGGAGAAGTGATGTGACAGCGCGAATTCTGGTGGTTGATGACATTCCGGCAAATGTGAAGCTGCTGGAAGCGCGTTTGCAGGCCGAGTATTTTCAGGTTGTCACTGCGCTCAACGGTCAGGATGCGCTTGCGATCTGCGCTGAGGGCGGCGTTGACCTCATCCTGCTCGACATCATGATGCCGGGGATGGACGGATTTGAAGTCTGCACGCGCCTGAAAGCCGATCCCGCAACGTCTCACATTCCTGTTGTGATCGTCACCGCGCTCGACCAGTCCGCTGACCGTATCCGCGGTCTTGAAGCTGGCGCAGACGATTTTCTGACCAAGCCTGCCAATGATCTTCAGCTTATGTCGAGGGTGAAGAGCCTTGTGCGGCTGAAGACGTTGACGGACGAATTGCGCCTGCGCGCAGAAACCACGCGTTCCATCGGCATTGACGAGCTGTTGAGCGGGCGGGCGGTGGTGAGCCGAGAGCGGTCGCGCCTGCTGCTGATCGACGAGCGGCCCGCCTCAATTGAGCGTCTGCAGAAGACGCTGCGCCATGAGTGCGATCTTGAAGTGGCCAGTGATCCGCAACTCGGGCTTCTTCCAGGCAGTTGAAAAGAACTATGATTGCGTGCTGCTGTCGACCAATTTTGCCAATTTTGATCCGCTGCGCATCTGCTCGCAGCTGCGCTCGCTTGACCGCACCCGGTTCCTGCCGATTCTGCTCCTGGCCGACCAGGGCGAGGATGAGCGGATTGCGCGCGCGCTCGAGCTTGGCGTCAATGATTATGTTATCCGTCCCGTCGATCCGCAGGAGCTGATCGCCCGCATCCGCACGCAGGTGCGGCGCAAGCGCTTCAATGACGCGCTTCGTCAGAGCGTGGTGCAGACCATTGAGATGGCCGTCACCGACGGGCTGACGGGTCTGCATAACCGGCGTTATCTTGAAACGCATCTCGACATCATGTTTGACCGCGCTGTCACGCGCGGCAAGCCGCTGTCCTACATGATCGCTGACATCGACCGGTTCAAATCCATCAACGACACGTTTGGGCATGACGGCGGAGATGCCGTCTTGCGTGAATTTGCCAATCTGCTGCGCCGCCAAGTGCGGGGCGCAGACCTCGTCTGCCGCTATGGCGGTGAGGAGTTTGTTGTGGTCATGCCCGACACCGATCCGGAGATTGCCGCGCGCGTGGCTGAGCGCGTGCGCGCAGCGGTGGCGGAGCGGGGGTTTGATCTACCAAACGGACGCGTGGTTCCGGTGACGGTTTCGGTCGGCATTGCCAGCCTTGAAGGGCGGCGCGGATTCCATCACCGCGCTTGCCAAACGGGCGGACACGGCGCTTTATGACGCGAAGAATTCCGGCCGCAACAAAGTCGTCCAAAAAGCGGCTTGAATCTTACCCTAGGTAAATTTTTACCCGGCCTTAATGTGGGCTTGATTCCGAATCGATTCTGCTGGATATTACGCGCAGCGTCGGCGGCGGGTAGCGTTATGCCACTGACTGCTTGCCCCCATGGTGCTCAGGTCCGCCGCATCTCCTGGGTCATGGGGATGTCGGTCGGCGAATTTTTAGCTTAGGTCACCTCGTCCTGCGATAAATGCGCCGACCGACCCCATTTTTCTGAACCTCTTTGCATCCTTATTGGGCCGCCGTCTGCGAGCATGCCTTTCTGGAGCCATACTTCCCACAGAACTGTGGAGGCCGATCAGCCATTCCTTGGGGCTCCTTCCATGCAAACCGCTTTCAATGTTTGCTGCCACAGAAAGAGAAGCGCAGTGCGAGATCGATCTTTCAACTGTGGTACCGGCGATCAGGCTTTGTCACACAGCCGACGGGAGCACATGTCATGAGCGATCCGAAGAATACGGAGCTTCCAGTTGAGTTGATCCACCACGGGTCGGCTGAAGCGACCAGAACAACCCGCGTACCGCAATTGCGCCGGCGGTATTTTCTGGTGCTGTTGGCGCCGGTTTTCATGTTCACTGGCGCTGTCATCGGCATGTACTTTCAGCCTCCTGCACTGAAGAAGTTCTACGCGCTGACAGGTCTGCAGCCCGGCGGGGGTTCATCCTCACCTATTGCGCTTCCGCCCGGAATCGACTTGCCGAAGGATATGGAGGCGACCATGCAGGCCACCGACGTGGTCGGTCTGGCGCGCCTGATCCCGCGCGGCGACATTTCCATCGTCGCCCCGCCCTTTGGCTCAGGCGATGCGCGAATTGCTGAAATCCTGGTCTCACCCGGTGACCGTGTTGAAAAGGGCAGCGTCGTCGCCCGTCTCGACAATATCGGCCAGCTGCAAAGCGCCGTGCTGCAGGCTGAGGCCAATATCGCAGTCCGGCAGGCCGCCTTGGTCCAGACGCGGCAGGCGGTGCAGAACTCGCGCAATGAAGCCGAGGCGGCATTGGCGCAGGCGCAGTCAACCGCAGTGGAAGCCGCCACAAATCAGCAGCGGGCAAGGGAACTGTTCAAGAGGGGCGTAATCACCCAGGCCGCGCTCGACTCGAGCGCCGCCGCTGAGCGTCAGGCAGCGCTCGCAGTGACTAAGGCACAGGCGACGCTTGCCCGCTTCACCTCGGATGAAGTCGACATGGAGCCGGACGTGATTGTCGCCTTGCGCAATCTTGATGCGGCGGAGGCGGATCTGGCGAGGGCGCGCGAAGACCAAAAGCGCGCCGAAGTCTTCTCGCCGATTACAGGTGTTGTGCTCGACATCAATGCCCGCGCGGGCGAGCGCCCGCCTGCCGCAGGCATAATGGAGATGGGCGACACCGACCATATGATGGCCGAGGTGGAAGTTTATCAGGACCGCATCGCTGCGGTCACTGAGGGCCAGCCCGTCGAACTGGCCGCTGTTGCCATTGGCCGCACTCTGCGGGGGATCGTCCAGTCCATTGGCCTCACGGTCGGGAGGCAGGGGCTTGTGTCGGATGACACCGCTGCCAACACCGATGCCCGCGTGATCACGGTGATGGTCGAGCTTGACAGCCCGTCATCGGCAATCGCGGCCCACTACACCAATCTGGAGGTGATCGCACGGATAGACACACGCAGCAGAGCAGCCGTGACGGTAAAGCCATGAAGCGCCTGCTTCAGTGGCTTTTCGGGCGTCTTCCCATCGGCTGGCTGCAGCTCACTCACAGCCGCACAAGGTTTGCCGCCGCCTTGGCGGGGGTGGCCTTTGCCAATGTGCTGGTCTTCGTGCAGCTGGGCATCATGAACTCGATGGCGACCGCGACCTTGAAGCCATACGAGTTCTTTCAGGCCGGCATCATGATCTCCGCATCGGATGCAAACTCGATGACGGAAGGCGGAAACGTCGCGCGGCAATGGCTCTTCCAAGCATTGGCGGACCCGGATGTGGCGGCAGGCGCGGGTCTGTTCGTTGGCAATATCAGCTGGGCGCGGGAAACCAAGACTCTGGGTCTGACAAGTTTTGGCGTTGATCCCACCCTGCCGGATTTTCTGAGCCCCGCACTGAAGCCCAAGACGGATACGCTGCAATTGCAGAATTCCGGCATACTGGACATGTTTGCCCGCGGCCTGCCGCGCGATGAGGCCGCCGCGATCCGCCCGCAGACGCCAGCATCCTTTGAAGTTTCCGGCAAGACACTGACGCTCTATGATACGTTTCAGGGCGGCGGCGGCTTTGGCGGCGATGGCTTTCTGATCATGTCCGACCAGACCTTCCTGACGCTTTTTCCAGCCCGCAGTTCCGCCGCGCCGGATCACATCCTGCTTCAGCTGGCCAGCGGGGCTGATCCGGATATGGTGGCGGCGCGGCTGCGCGGGATGATTTCCGACAAGTCGCTGCGCATCCGCTCCTATGCGCAGGCGCAGGCCGATGATCTGAACTATCAGCAGACCAAGCGCCCGACCGGCATCATCTTCGGCTTTGGGGTCATCATCGGCATCCTGGTCGGCATCGTTATTGTCTATCAGGTCCTGTCAACAGATGTCGCGGACCATTTGGGCGAATACGCTACGTTCAAAGCGATGGGCTACAAGCAGCGCTTCTTTCTCGGCATCGTTTTTGAGGAGGCGCTGATTCTCGCGGTTCTGGGCTTCATACCGGGCTTTGTTGTCGCCAGCGGCCTCTTGGTTGGCATGAAACGAGCGACGACCCTTCCACTGGCGATGACATGGGAAATGGCGGCGATGGTGTTTATAGGCACCTTGCTCGCATGCTCCCTGTCCGGCGCCATCGCCACACGCCGATTGGCCGCCGCCGATCCTGCTGATCTGTTCTAGGGCCGCTCGATGACCGATGAAGCTCCGATCATCGTGTCCGGCCTGAACCATTGGTTTGGCACCGGCGAAGCGCGCAAACAGGCCCTTTACGACATCGATCTGAGCGTCAGGCGCGGCAGCCTGACCGTCTTGATGGGGCCATCCGGCTCGGGCAAGACCACCATGCTGACGCTGATGGGGTGCCTGCGGGACGTGCAGCAAGGCTCGGTCAACCTGCTCGGCCATGAGCTTTTCGGCGCAGGCCGCGCCCTGAGCGAATCCCTGCGAAAAAGGCTCGGCTTCATCTTTCAGGCCCACAATCTGCATGACAGCCTGACCGCGCTGCAAAACGTGCAGATGGGCCTGCAGGTCCACGGCCTTTTGGACCCCGCCGCCGAACAGAACGCCGCCCGCCACACTTTGGGCCTCGTCGGCCTCTCGGACCGGATGGACTATCTGCCGGCTAACCTCTCCGGCGGCCAAAAACAGCGCGTTGCCGTTGCCCGCGCTCTGGTTGGCAATCCGGACGTGATCTTCGCCGATGAACCCACCGCCGCGCTCGACCGCGAAAGCGGCATGAACGTCGTTGAAATGCTGAAGAAACTCGGCGCATTGCGCGGCACCACGACTGTCATGGTAACCCACGACAACCGCATTCTGGAAATGGCCGACCGGATTGTGACGCTGGAAGACGGGCGGATAGTTAACGACAGCACTGCTGCAAAAGGTCGCCGGCGCACCGACGCAAGTGCCATAGGCTGCGCCTCTTTGCCATCAATCGCAGGCAAGGCCGCCGCCATCATCGTTTCCCGATAAAAACTGTCCGCGCGCAAAAAAGCCGCCTCGCGGCGGCCCTTCAAAGGTCTATGGCTGTGTGCCTTATTTGATCTTAGTTTCCTTGAAATCGACATGCTTGCGCACGACCGGGTCGTACTTCTTCATGCTCATCTTCTCGGTCATTGTGCGGCTGTTCTTCTTGGTGACGTAGAACGTGCCGGTGTCGGCGGTCGACAGGAGCTTGATCTTGATCGAGGCGGCTTTGGCCATAACTTATTGTCCGTTCATGAATTGGAAGCAGCAGGAAACCCGCCGAAATTTGGCCGGAAACTACGCATCGGCTGTTGAAAGTCAAGTGCGGGGATAAACAAACCTCAGTGCGGCGGCAGGAAGTCGGCTGGGCTGTCATCATGTTCGCCAAAACCATGCATGCGCAGCGCCCATTGCAGGCCGATGACGCCGCCCTTGACGGGCTGCAGGAGCGTCAACGCGCCCAGCACCGAGACTGGCACCCAGATGGCGAGGTGCTGCCAGCTTGACAGGCTGAACAAAACTTCCGCGCCCAAAAATCCGCCGACCATGACATGGCCGATGATCAGAACCACGATATAGGCGGGAAGATCATCGGCGCGCTGTGGGCGAGAATCCTCGCTGCAGACTTGGCAATGATCGACGGGTTTGATGAATTTGCGGAACAGGCGGCCGTCTGCGCAGTTCGGGCAGCGGCATTTTGTTCCGCGCCAGATCGAGCGGCCAAGCGGACGGTCATGCGCGGGAGCGGATTGAAATTTCAGCACGGGAACGCTCATGTCATTTTCCAAACTTGCGGCGGCCTCCCGCCGGTTTCCCGCCTGTTCGGCGCGACAGGCTTTTGGCCTTGTGAAACGAGCGCGCGGCGCCCGGCAGTTTGCGCGGCTCGGTCACCATGTCATAGCGCATCGCGCCGGCGAACACGGCGACTTCCACCAGTTTGACGTCAACGCTGTCGCCGAGCCGGTAGCCTTCGCCGGACCGCTCGCCGACGAGAACGCGCGATGTCTCGTCGAAGTGATAATAATCGTCTTTCAGCGTGGATATCGGAACGAACCCGTCTGCGCCATAGGCCGGGAGCATGACAAATAGTCCCGATTTGGTGACGCCGGTGATGCGGCCGGGGAATGTGCCGCCGATTTGTCCATGCAGATGATGCGCTATCAGCCGGTCGATCGTGTCGCGCTCGGCCGCCATGGCGCGGCGCTCGCAGGTGGAGATATAGGCGGCGGTCTCCGGCAGCTGTGCGGCTTCCTCATTGGTCAGGCCGTCATCGCCGAGGCTCAGCGCCCGGACCAAGAGCGCGGTGAACGATGAGGTCGGCATAGCGGCGGATCGGCGAAGTGAAATGCGCGTATTTGCGCAGATGCAGGCCGAAATGGCCGATATTGACCGGGTCGTACACGGCCTGCGACTGCGAGCGCAGCACGACCTCGTTGACCAGTTCCTCATTTTCCGTGCCGCGCACCCGCGACAGAATGCCGTTGAAATCCCCCGGCTTCATCGCCGCGCCGCGTGACAGCGAAATTTCGAGTGTCTTCAAGAAATCGCGCAGGGATTCCTGTTTGGCGAGCGAAGGCACGTCATGGACGCGGTAAACCAGCGCCTGTTGGCGCTGTTCAAGCGATTCTGCGGCTGCGACATTGGCCTGTATCATGCACTCTTCGATGAGCTTGTGCGCATCGAGCCGCTCCGGGATGATGACGCGGTCCACCGTGCCGTCAGCTTTCAGCAAAATCTTCCGCTCTGGAAGGTCAAGCTCCAGCGGTTCGCGCGCATCGCGGCCTCGTTTGAGGGTCGCGTAGGACTTCCAGAGCGGCTTTAGAATGGCGTCGAGGATCGGCGCGGTCTTCTCGTCAGGCGCGCCGTCAATGGCCGCCTGCGCCTGCTGGTACGACAATTTGGCGTGCGAGCGCATCATGATGCGGTGGAAGGTGTGGTTGAGCTTCTTGCCGCCTGCCGAAAAAATCATGCGTACCGCAAGGGCTGGGCGGTCCTCATTTTCACGAAGAGAGCAGAGATTGTTGGATATCCGTTCGGGGAGCATCGGGACAACGCGGTCGGGGAAGTAGACGGAATTGCCGCGCTTCAAGGCTTCGTGGTCCAAGGCCGAGCCAGGATGGATGTAGGCGGCGACGTCGGCGATGGCGACAGTGACGATCTGCCCGCCGGGGTTGGCTGGGTCGAGATCATTTGCGCCGTGCACGGCGTCGTCATGGTCCTTGGCGTCGGCGGGATCGATGGTGATAAGCGGCAGGGCGCGCCAGTCTTCGCGGCCATCCATGGATGCGGGCTTGGCGGACTCGGATTCTTCGATGACGCGTGGCGGAAAGATGTGCGGAATGTCATGCATGTGCAGCGCGATCATCGACACGGCCTTTTCGCTGGCGAGCGAACCGGCGACGGACAGA
Source organism: uncultured Alphaproteobacteria bacterium (assembly GCA_963792485.1). Classification (GTDB taxonomy): domain Bacteria; phylum Pseudomonadota; class Alphaproteobacteria; order Rhizobiales; family Rhizobiaceae; genus JANOYJ01. Next base: position 101,842 of record CAWBWL010000008.1, on the reverse strand, counting down.
ACCTTGGCTTTGGGAAGCCCGTAGGCCAGTGATTTGATGACCTCCGCCTCGACCAGATCGCCGTCTTTGGCCGGTCCTTTATCGCTGGCGGCGATGATCATTTCCGGCTGGCGCTTCTCGACGGGATCGAGCCGGAACTCGCCTGCAGGGCAGTTCGCGGAAAGATGCCAAGCACCGCGCCAGCGCGTTTGTCGAGCTTCTTGATCAGCCGCGCCGTGTAAGGCGGGCCTTCGGCCTTGTTGGCGAAGACGCGGGCCAGTATCCGGTCGCCGACGCCCGGAGCGGGGCCTTTGTCGCTGCGGCTGGAGCGGATCAGCACATTCGGCGGCGCGCCGAACTCTTCGTTCCACTCAACAGGCTTGGCAAGCAGATCGCCGTCCTTGTCTCGGGAAAAAATATCGAGCGCGGCGATGGAGGGCAGGGAGCCGGACGTGGAGAGGCGCTTGCCCTTTTTCTCGATGGTCCCGTCGCCCGCCATTTCGCGCAAAAGCGATTTGAGGATCACCCGGTCGTCGCCTTTCACGCCAAAGGCGCGGGCAATCTCGTTTTTCGAGGCAAGATCAGGGTTTTCCTTCATGAAGGCGAGCAAGGTCTCGCGGTCGGGGATTTCGCCGTGGCGGGCAGGGCGCTTGGCGCCGGAAGGTGCGCTGATGCGGCGCGCCATGGCTTCAGGCCTTCTTCGCCGCAGGTTTCTTGGCGGCCGTCTTTTTGGCGGGAGCCTTCTTTGCCGCGGCAGCCTTGGGCGCAGCCGCCTTCTTGGCAACCCCCTTTTTCACCGGCGCTTTGCCTGCCTTTGCGGTGATGAACTCCACCGCCTCCTCCAGCGTCACGCTCTGCGGGTCCTTGCCCTTGGGCAGGGTGGCGTTGGTCTTGCCATGGTTCACATAAGGCCCGTATTTGCCGTCGCGCACCGTGATTGGCTGGCCATCCGCTGGATGCGCGCCAAGCGCTTTCAGCGCGGCAGGCGTGCCGGTGCGGCCGCGTCCGGGGCCTTTGGCGACCTTCTCGGCGATGACAGTCACCGCCCGGTTGAGACCGATGGAGAAGACGTCCTCGGCGCTCTCGATATTGGCGTAGACGCCGTCATGGGTGATGTAGGGACCGTATTTGCCAATTCCTGCCGCGATCATTTTGCCGGTCTCGGGATGCTGGCCGATGTCCCGCGGCAGGGACAGGAGCGCCAATGCCTTTTCATGGTCGGTGTTCTCGACAGTCCAGCCTTTGGGCAGCGAAGCGCGCTTGGCTTCCTTGCCGTCGCCACGCTGGATGTAGGGACCGAAGCGACCGGAGCGGGCGGTGATTTCCTCTCCGGTGAAAGGATCATTGCCGAGCACTTTGGGACCGTCCGCCGCTGCGCCGTTCTCCTCGCCGCCTTCGCTGGTCAGTTGGCGCGTGAAGGAGCATTCCGGATAGTTCGAGCAACCGACAAAGGCGCCGAACTTGCCGACCTTTAACGACAGCTGACCTGTGCTGCATTTCTGGCACAGGCGCGGGTCGCCGCCATCGGCGCGGGCCGGGAAGGCAAGGGGAGCGAGTTCCTCATTGAGCTTCTCCAGGACTTCCGTGACGCGCAATTCCTTGATGCCGTCCACGCTGGCAAAAAAGTCCTTCCAGAACTCGCGAAGCACGGCTTTATACTCGAGCTTACCGTCGGAAATCTCGTCGAGCTTTTCTTCCAGATCCGCCGTAAAATCATATTCGACATATTTCTTGAAGAAGCTTTCCAGGAAACTGACGACCAAGCGGCCCTTGGCCTCCGGGATGAGCTTGCGCTTGTCGACCTTGACATATTCGCGGTCAACCAAGGTCTTCAACGTTGAGGCATAGGTCGAGGGGCGGCCGATGCCGAGTTCTTCCATCTTCTTGATGAGCGAGGATTCCGAATAGCGCGGCGGCGGCTCGGTGGAGTGCTGGGTCGCGGTGATTGTCTCTTTGGTGACGCTCTCGCCGGACTTCAGTTCCGGCAGTTTGCGGTTCTCCTCGTCCGTGTCCTCTTCCTCGCGATGGTCGGTATAAGCGGCGAGGAAGCCATCGAAACGGGTGACGGAGCCGACTGCCCGCAGGCTCGCCGTCCGCGCGCCATTGACAGCCTCGATATCTGCGGTCGTGCGCTCGATATCGGCGCTCTGCATCTGGCTCGCAACCGCGCGCTTCCAGATCATGTCGTAGAGCTTTGCCTGATCTTCATCAAGAAACTTCCGCATCTCCTTTGGATGACGGGAAAAGTCGGTGGGGCGGATCGCCTCATGCGCTTCCTGGGCATTCTTGGCTTTGGCCGAATAGTAGCGCGGCTTTTCCGGCACGTAGTTCGGCCCGAACTCTGTCCCAATCATCCGCCGCGCACCCTCGATCGCTTCTGGCGCCATCTGGACGCCGTCGGTGCGCATATAGGTGATGAGACCGGCGGTTTCGCCGCCTGTATCCACGCCTTCGTAAAGCCTCTGGGCGATCTGCATGGTGCGGGTGGCGGAATATCCGAGCTTGCCTGAGGCGGCCTGCTGCAATGTGGAAGTCGTGAAGGGCGGGCCGGGGTTGCGTTTAACCGGTTTGGCTTCAACGCTCTCTACGCGGAACGCTGCGCCGTCGAGCATGGTCTTGATCTCGCCAGCCTGCACGCCATTCTTGATGTCGAGCTTGGCGAGTTTTTTGCCATCATACGAGACAAGGCGCGCTTCAAAGCTCTCATTGCGCGGCGTCTTGAGGAGCGCAGCGATTTGCCAGTATTCCTCGCGGATGAAGCGCTCAATCTCGCCTTCGCGGTCGCATACGAGCCGCAGTGTCACGGACTGCACCCGCCCGGCGGAGCGCGAACCCGGCAGTTTGCGCCACAGAACTGGCGACAGGGTGAAGCCGACGAGATAGTCCAGCGCCCGGCGCGCCAGATAGGCGTCGACCAAGGGCGCGTCGATCTGGCGCGGATTGGCCATGGCGTCGGTGACGGATTTCTTGGTGATGGCGTTAAAGACGACGCGGCTCACTGGTTTGGAGCCAACGACCTTCTTCTGCTTCAAGACTTCCAGCACATGCCAGGAAATCGCCTCGCCCTCGCGGTCCGGGTCAGTGGCAAGGATCAGGCCATCCGACTCCTTGACCGATTTGGCGATTTCGGACAGCCGCTTCGAAGATGCGCCATCGACTTCCCAGGACATCGAAAAGTCATCATCCGGCAGGACCGAGCCATCTTTGGCGGGAAGATCGCGCACATGGCCGAAGGATGCGAACACCTTGTAGCCGCCGCCCAGATATTTGTTGATGGTCTTCGCCTTTGCGGGCGATTCGACGATGACAACCTGCATTGATCTTCCGATTTTCCGGAGTTTGCCCTGCGGCATCAAGCCATGCAGCGCTTAAGTCCGGCGTCACATGGACAGTCAGATTGATTTGGTCAAGTGCGCGGTGCGCCTTCTTGCGCGAAACTGGAAATAGCTACCTAAAGATGCATGACGTGATGTTGCAATTTTTAATATTAATATTACGTTCGAATACAGTCACAATAGGTGCATGATTCTTCTGGAGCATCCAAAATGTATGAAGGAAAAAAACACCGTTTAGAGTCCCTGCAGTACATCCAGGCCATGCTGGGCCAGCTTCGCCAAATGTCCGATACAGAACGCTGCGACATGTTGAGCTATCTCATTGAGATGGCCTATGTCGAATGCAGCGACATTGTGCGCGGTGACAGGCCCCTAAGGCTCAATGAAGAGAAGCGACGCTCTGCCGCCTGAGTGCCGCTCCAGTCTCCCGGCCAAGTCGAGTTCAAGCAAGATCAGGAAGACTTGCTGAACGGTTATGCCGGTGTGTGCAACAATCTCGTCGATGGCGACCGGTGTTGCACCAAGAGCCTCGATCACGCGGCTGCGCTCGCTGTTACTCGGCGGGGCATAGTCAGAGCCTGTCCCGGGCTCTTCGGCACCTTCCGTGCTGATTGGCTTGCCTATCAGCGGGCCAACGGCTTCGAGGACATCCGCAGCCGATGTGATCAAAGTCGCGCCGTTGCGGATCAGCCCGTTTGTTCCTTCCGAGCGCGGATCAAGCGGCGAGCCGGGAACGGCAAAGACCAGCCGTCCAAGCTCACCGGCAAAGCGGGCACTGATGAGCGAGCCGGAGCGCTTTGCCGCCTCAACAACAACCAGTCCAAGTCCAAGCGCAGCGATCACACGGTTGCGGCGGGGAAAGTCCCGTGCGCGGGGCTCCCAGCCGACCGGCATTTCGCAAATGACCGCGCCGCCCCGCTGGGGAATAGCGTGGAACAGTTCCAGATTCTCCGGCGGGTAGGGGTGGTCGATGCCGCCGGCAAGCACAGCGATCGTGCCGGTTGACAGCGCTGCTGTGTGGGCGGCGGCATCAATACCGCGCGCCAAGCCGGAAACAATTGCGACGCCCTCGGCGCCAAGTTCGCCCGCAAGCTTATGTGTGAACTTGATACCGGCAAGCGATGCATTGCGCGCCCCCACAATTGAAACTGCGGGCAGATCGAACACTGCGCTCTCGCCTTTGATGACCACCATTGGCGGCGGAGTATCGCTTTGGCGCAAGAGATTGGGAAAATCCGGCTCGCCGATGCCGACAATACGCGCGCCCAGAGCGTGCGTGGCCGCTATCTCCCGCTCCACGTCGCTGGATGTGGCAATTCTGACGCCGCGCCGCGCGCCCCCGCGCTCGGCAAGCTCCGGGAGAACCTCAAGCGCCGCCTCGGCCGAGCCATAGACATTGATGAGCTGGCGAAAGGTGGCTGGGCCGACATTCTCGCTGCGTATGAGGCGCAGCCAGCTGATCCGCTGCCGTTCCGACAGGACGGCACCGCGCCGCTCGCCTTTGACCTGAAGCGGAAGACGCGCCTGGCTGCTCATCCACTTGAACCGATCCGCGATTCCGTCCCTGCAACCAGCCGCTCGATATTGGGCCGGTGCTTGATAAAGATTGCCAGCGTCATCAGGCCGATCACCCAAGCGATAAGCCAGTATGATTGGAGAAACAGTCCAATGCAGGTCACGAGCGCCGCCGTCAGGGCGGAAAGGGAAGAATAGCGAAACACAAAGGCCATTGCCATCCAGACCAGCGCAAACAGCAAAGCCAGTTTCCACGAAAGGCCCAGCAGCACACCGAGAAAAGTGGCCACGCCCTTGCCGCCCTTGAACCCAAGCCAAACTGGAAACAGGTGTCCGACAAACGCGCCGAGGCCGGCGAACAGACCAGCCTCTCCGCCATAGCGCGAGGCGAGCCAGACCGACAACGTGCCTTTGAGCATGTCGAGCGCCAGCGTCGCCGCTGCAAGTCCCTTATTTCCGGTGCGTAGAACATTGGTTGCCCCGATATTGCCGGAGCCGATCTTGCGCACGTCGCCAAGCCCTGCGGCGCGCGTCAGCAGAAGGCCGAAGGGGATGGAGCCCAAAAGATAGCCGAAGGCGATTGCGGCCAGAACGGTGGTGAATGGTATTGTTATGCCAAGCCCCTGCAGCACGCGCGCCTACTCCCCGTCGTCGCCCGAATACACAATGCGTCCGGCAACCATGGTTTTCAAGACCTTGCCCTGCAGCCGCGCGTTCTCGAAGCAAGTGTTTTTCGAGCGGGATTTGATGTGCTGTTCTTTCACCACCCATGGCCTGTCCACATCAATGAGCGTGAGATCTGCGGGCTTGCCAGGCTTCAGCGTGCCGCCAGGAAGGCCGAACAGTTTCGCTGGCGCGGTGGAAATGGTTTCGATCAGGCGCTGCAGCGGCACTTCGCCGCTGTGATGCAGCCGAAGCGCTGCGCTGAGCAGAGTTTCCAGGCCGATCGCCCCGACAGCGGCGTCGGCAAACGGCAGCCGCTTGGTGTCGGCGTCCTGCGGATCATGCGAGGAGACGATGATGTCGATGACACCTTCCTTCAGCGCGTCGATCATCGCCTCGCGGTCATCCTCGGAGCGCAAAGGCGGAGAGAGACGGTAGTACGTGCGGTATTCGCCGACGTCAATTTCGTTGAGCGCCAGATTGTGGATGGCGACGCCCGCCGAAACGCTGGCGCCCTCATTCTTGGAGCGCGCGATGCAGCCAGCGCCAAGGCCAGTCGAGATTTTCGCCGCGTGATAGGCGCAGCCGGTGAGGGCGGCGAGGCGCAGATCGCGCTCCAGCGGAATGATCTCGGCTTCGACGGGGATGCCCGGAAGGCCGAGCCAGCTTGCGAAGAGGCCCTCGTTCATCACGCCTGAACCGAGATGCCGGTCATTGGTTTCGCAAGTGATCAGCGATTCGAAGTCGCGGGCGTAAGTCATGGCGCGGCGCAGGACGAGCGAGTTGGCGATTGTCCTGCGCCCCTCGGTGAACGCGACAGCCCCGGCTTGGCGCAGCAGGCCAAACTCGGTCATTTCGTCACCCTCGAGGCCTTTGGTAATGGCGGCTGCGGGATAAACGCGCACGGCCGAAGTTTCCCGCGCCGTGCGCCGCACGAATTCGACCAGCGCCACGCTGTCGATGACCGGATCCGTGTCCGGCATCATGATCAGCGAGGTGACGCCGCCCGCAGCTGCCGCGAGGCCCGCTGATTCAATCGTCTCACGGTATTCATTGCCGGGCTCGCCAATGAAGACACGTGCATCGACAAGTCCGGGGGTGATGAGATTTCCGTCGCAGTCGATAATGTTCGCCCCGTCCGGCGCGCCCTGGTTCATAGCTGAAGCGCCGCTGCCAGCGATAATTCCATCCTTGACGAGGACCGAGCCGCGCTCGTCCATTCCGCGCGACGGGTCGATGATTCGGGCGTTGTGGAACAGCGTGACGGTCATGCGGGAAAATCCGTTGCGCTGCGGCGCGGATCGAGCAGGGCTTCCATCACCGCCATGCGCACGGCGACGCCCATTTCGACCTGTTCCTGAATGACGCTCTGCGTCCCGTCGGCCACCTCGGACGCAATTTCAACGCCCCGGTTCATCGGGCCGGGATGCATGACCAGAGCGCCGTCATTGGCAAGTTTCAGCTTGCTGCGGTCGAGGCCGAAGAAGTGGAAATACTCGCGCACCGACGGCACATAGGCCCCAGCCATGCGCTCGCGCTGCAGGCGCAGCATGATGATGACATCGGCTCCCGCAAGGCCTTCTTCCATGGTGCGGTGAACTTCGACGCTCATCTGCTCCGCAGACGAAGGCAGGAGCGTGGACGGCGCGACGACGCGGACCCGCGCGCCGAGTGCGTTGAGGAGGATGATGTTGGAGCGCGCCACGCGCGAATGCGTGACATCGCCGCAAATGGCGACGGTCAGCCCGGAAATGCCGCCCTTCTTGCGGCGGATGGTCAGCGCATCGAGCAGAGCCTGCGTTGGATGCTCATGCGCGCCGTCTCCCGCATTGACCACCGAACAGGCGACTTTCTGCGCCAGAAGGGCGACGGCGCCGGCGGAACCGTGCCGCACGATCAGGATGTCGGGATGCATGGCGTTCAGCGTCATCGCCGTGTCGATCAGCGTCTCGCCCTTTTTGAGCGAGGAATTGCCAACGGCCATGTTCATGACATCCGCGCCGAGCCGCTTTCCGGCCAGCTCGAACGAGGATTGCGTGCGGGTGGAGGCTTCAAAGAAGAGATTGATCTGTGTGCGCCCGCGCAGGGTCGGACGTTTTTTGTCGGACTGGCGCGAGATCGGAACCGCTGCCTCCGCCCGGTCGAGCAGACCTTCAATGTCAGGCCGCGAAAGCCCCTTTATGCCCAGAAGATGGCGATGTGGGAACAGGGGGAAATTTTCGCCTTCGGTCATGTCAAGCGCGGGCTATAAGGGCCTTGCCGCCTGACTGCAAGCCGGACGGGCGTTCGCGATTTGGTGGATGGCTGCAAAACCGCTCTTTTCCACGCAATTTTCATCAAACTTGAGCGATCATTAACCTTAACAAATGGTTTAGATTGCCCCTACAATTTGTTAACGGCACTATCTGCGGTGACAAACCGGCGATCCCATGAAGCGTGTCTTTGCCCTTGCCATCCTGTTCCACTGGATGATGTTTTTTACCCTGCACGCGATCGGGTCGGTGTCTGGCACGTTCAATCCGGCGTTTTTCCACGGACTTTCGCTGTTTGAGGGACTTGGGCCGATGCGCGCAATGCCGCTCATTGCTTCTGGACTTGGCGCGGCCTGCGCCCTTGCCGCAATCCTGTTTGGCTGGGCCACACTGGAGGCTGTTCATTCATCGCCAAACGAGGAAACCACGCAGTTTGAAATAGAGCGCGCCGCGTTTGGCAGCTCGGTCGTCCTGTTTTCGCTTCTGTGCCTGACCGCCATTATCAAGGCCGACCCGGAGCTTCTCTCATCCGCAACAGGCTATTTTGCGGCCATGCTGGTGTCATGGGCGGTGGCGTCGTTTGAATGGGAGACAATGCTTTCCCGCGCGGCCAAACTGAACGCCACGCGCGCAGCGCGGCATGCGCGCGCCAAAGCTGGGGACGCCGTTTTCCACTTGAACCTCACCCGAATATCCGGACGCGAAAGGGACCGCTGATGCGTTACATCCTGATATTCTGGGCTGGTCCCATGGGCTTCATATGGGGATGGTACTTCCTGTCGCTCAACGACTTCAGCGGCGGGACAGGCTTCTTCAGCCGCCGAATGCACGACATGGTCTTTACGATTTATGGAAACATCCTTGGCATCGATCCCGAAGCCATACCCGCTTTGCTGGCACGCACCTGTGTTTTTGACACCTTGCTGATCATTGCCATATTTGCGTTCCGCAAGCGGCGCCAGATCGTGGACTATGTCCGTGCCCTGCGCGCGCCCATTCAGGACGTCCCGCGCGAAATCGCGTAGAGCCGGTCGAGCGCACCCTGCAGAATAAAGGCGGCCGCCGCCGCGTCAATGCGCCCGGCCCGCTTGGCGCGGCTGACATCCATTTCAATCAATGTCCGCTCCACCGCCACGGTCGAGAGCCGTTCATCCCAGAAAATGAAGGGCAGGGCGGTCCGCATTTCCATATTGCGCACGAATGCCCGCGTGGCCTGTGCGCGCGGGCCTTCGGAACCATCCATGTTGAGCGGAAGTCCGATGACGAAGGCTTTGATGTTGGACGTTCCGGCAAAAGCAAGCAGGGCGTCTGCGTCTTGCGTGAACTTCTTGCGCGCAATCACAAATTTGGGCGAAGCAAACGACAGCCCGGCGTCCGAGAGCGCAACGCCTATGGTCTTGGTGCCAAGGTCCAATCCGGCGAGCGGCGCGCCCGCAGCAATGGCTTGTGAGAAGTCTTCTAGCGTTGTGACCGTCATAGATTCCTTGCTGCCTCATTGAGCGCTCCGCTTAATGCTAGCATGCGCCGCAGGCGAGGGCGAATATTGACAAGACGTGGAGGCGAACGGCTACACTCGTCAAACAGGAGCAGGACTGGGGCATGGGGGCGGACCAAAAGCAGTTGATCGAACGCGTCGCGGGTCTTCCGTTCTGGACCGGCGCGCCGCGCATTGATCCGGTCAAGGGCGGCATGACCAATGCCAATTTCGCCGTGAGCGACAAGCGCGGCAAATATTTCGTCCGGCTCGGCGAAGACATTCCCGCCCATGGCGTGCTGCGGTTCAACGAATATGCCGCAAGCCAGGCCGCCGCCGAATGCGGGCTGTCGCCGCCCATTCTCCATACTGCGCCCGGCGTGCTGGTGTTTCAGTGGATCGATGGCAAGGCGCTTGCGGCGGATGATCTGAAGGATGACGGCATGATTGCGCGGGCCGTCGCGCTCGTGAAATCCTGCCATGAGGACGTGCCGAAATATCTGCGTGGGCCGGTCCTGTCGTTCTGGGTATTCCAGATTATCCGCAGCTACATTGCGCAACTGCGTGAGAACAACAGCCAGTATATCAATGATTTTGCACGGTTTTCGACGATTACTGATGAGCTGGAGGTGGCCATTGGCGACATCCATCTCGTCTTCGGCCATAATGATCTTCTGCCCGCCAACCTGATCGACGACGGCCGCCGCCTGTGGCTGATCGACTGGGATTATGCCGGTTTCGGCTCGCCGCTGTTTGATCTTGCCAATCTCGCCACCAATGCCAGCTTTGACGAGAGCGAAGAGGATCTCCTTCTGGCGACCTATTTCGGCAAGAAGCCCGGGCGTACGCTGAAACAGAAATTCCTCGCCATGTCGGCGGCCTCCGCATTGCGGGAGACATTATGGAGCATGGTGTCGGAACAGCTTGCCATGGTCGATCATGACTTTTCCGCTTACACGTCGGAAAACCGCCATCGATTTGAGATGGCATTCCTCAGATATGATTTTTACTGATTTTAAGGACATTTGAATGGCCGGCATTCCCTGTCACGCCCGCATCGTGATCATTGGCGGCGGTATTGTCGGCTGCTCGACCGCTTATCATCTGGCGCAGCTTGGCGAGAAAGATGTCATCGTTCTGGAACGCGCGCAGCTGACCTCCGGCTCCACCTGGCATGCGGCAGGTCTGGTGGGACAGCTGCGAACTTCCGCCAATGTCACGCAACTTCTGAAACATTCCGTCGATCTCTATAACCGCCTCGAACAGGAAACCGGCCTTGCCACCGGCTGGAAGATGAATGGCGGCCTACGGCTTGCCTGCAATGCCGAGCGCATGACGGAGATCCAGCGGCAGGCGACGACGGCGCATTCCTTCGGGCTTGAAATGCATCTGCTCTCGCCGAAAGAGGCGCAGGATTTGTGGCCGGTGATGGATATTTCCGACTTGCATGGAGCAGCCTTTCTGCCAACTGACGGCCAGGCCAATCCTGCCGACATCGCGCAATCGCTCGCCAAGGGCGCGCGGATGGGCGGCGTGAAATTCTTCGAGGGCGCGCGTGTCACCGGATTTGTCATCGACAATGGACGCGTGACTGGCGTCGAGACTGATCAGGGGCGGGTCGTCTGCGAGAAGGTTGTTAACTGCGGCGGGCAGTGGGCGCGCGAGATCGGCGCGCTGGCGGGCGTCAATGTACCGCTTGTGTCGATCCAGCACCAATATGTGCTGACCGAGCCGATCAAGGGTGTTGAAAAAAACCTGCCGACGCTGCGCGATCCGGACCGGCTGATCTACTTCAAGGAAGAGGTCGGCGGGCTGTCCTTCGGCGGCTATGAGCCGAACCCGAAGCCCTGGGCCGACGAGGGGCTTCCGGCGGACTTCGCGTTCCAGCTTCTGCCAGACGATCAGGAGCATTTCATGCCGCTCCTCGAACAGGCGCTCGCCCGCGTTCCGGCGCTGGAGCACACCGGCATCAAGCAAATGATCAACGGGCCTGAAAGCTTTACCCCCGACGGCAATTTCATTCTGGGCGAAGCGCCTGAGCTGAAAGACTTTTATGTCGGCGCTGGCTTCAACGCATTCGGCATCGCCTCGGGCGGCGGGGCGGGCAGGGCGCTGGCGGAATGGGTGGCGGGCGGCGAAGCGCCGATGGACCTTTGGCCGGTTGACATCCGCCGCTTCGGGTCCGTGCACCGCGAGCAGCGCTGGGTGCGCGAGCGGACGCAGGAGGCTTATGCGCATCACTACACCATGGCTTGGCCGCATGAGGAGTTTGTCTCGGCGCGCCCAGTGCGCGTCTCGCCGCTGTATGAGCGTTTGAAGGCTCAGGGCGCGGTGTTCGGGTCCAAGCTCGGCTGGGAGCGGCCGAACTGGTTTGCCGGGCCGGGCGATGAGCCGCGCGATATTTACACCTACGGTCGGCAGAACTGGTTCGATGCTGTCGGTCGCGAACACAGGGCCATCCGCGAAAGCGTCGGCATATTCGACCAGACGTCTTTTGCCAAATTCATGCTCACCGGCAAGGACGCTGAAGCCGCACTGTCGTGGATTTGCGCCAATGATGTGTCCAGCGCGCCCGGCAAGGTCACTTACACGCAGATGCTGAACCGCCGCGGCGGCATTGAATGTGACCTCACGGTCACGCGGCTTGCGGATGACGCCTATTACGTCGTCACCGGCACCGGCTTTGCGACGCATGATTTTCACTGGATCACCTCGAACATTCCCGAAGGCATGGATGCGAAGCTGACGGATGTGACCGATCAGTATGGCGTTCTCTCGCTGATGGGGCCGTTGGCGCGGGTGGTGCTGCAAGGCGCGGCTTCGGACGATGTTTCAAGCGCCGCCTTGCCCTTCGCGCGGATGAAGGAAGTCCGGATCGCCGGTGTCACAATCCGCGCCCTGCGCATCACCTATGTCGGCGAGCTTGGCTATGAACTTCATGTGCCAATCGCCGGGATGGGCGCGGTTTACGATGCGCTGATGCAGGCTGGCAGGGCGCATGGCATTATCAATGCCGGCTACCGCGCCATTGAATTGCTGCGGCTGGAGAAATTCTACCGCGCCTGGGGCTCGGATATTTCGCCCGACCACACGCCGCTCGAGGCCGGACTTTCATGGGCGGTGAAGCTCAAAAGCGAGAAGCCGTTTCTCGGGCGCGAGGCGCTCATTGCCCGGAAGTCCGGCAAGCTCCCCAAACTCCTCGCCTGCTTCACCGTCGACGACCCGTCCATCGTGCTGCTCGGCCGCGAGACGATTTTCCGCAATGGCAAACAGGCCGGATGGCTCGCCTCGGGCGGGTATGGCTATACGGTAGGGACCAATATCGGCATCGGCTATGTGCGCAACCGCGAAGAGGGCGTGACGGCGGACTATGTGCTGAGCGGCGACTACCAGCTGGAAATCGCCTGCAGGCTTTATCCGGCGAAGGTGAGTTTGGAGGCGCTGTATGATGCGCGGTCGGAGCGGGTGCGGGGGTAGGTCATGCGCTACGCGATTGTCATTGAAAGAACTAAACGAAACTATGGCGCTTATGTGCCGGACCTTCCCGGTTGCGTCGCTACCGGAGCGACAGAGTCCGAGGTCAAAGAGAACATCCGCGAGGCCATCAAAATTCATCTTGAGGGCATGGCAGAAGACGGGGAAGCCATTCCCCAGCCATCAAGCACTGTCCACTATATAGCGGCTTAATTGGTCCCTCCGCGCCGTTACCCATCAATGCTTCCTCGCCTGCACCAGATAGGCGCTGATTGTCACTTCTCCCAACAGCCGTGACGCCTCGAGCCGGTGCAGGCCTTCGATCAAAATGAGGCGCTTGCCGTCGAAGCGGACTTGGATCGGGGTTTTCATGCCGTTTTCGAGAATGTCCCCGGCCAGCGCCTGGGCTTTCGCCGGATCAAGCGTCTTGCGCCGCTCTGCCGGGATATAGATGCTCTCAAGTTTCACCTGATGGATTTGCATCATGGTTCAGCACACCACCCCTTGCGCCAATATCTTCGTCCATTCCGCGTTCATGCGAAACAGTCGCCAGCCGGCCTGTAAGCCGGGTTCTGTATGGCCTGGGGCTTGCGCTCCAAACGTGGCGGCCATTCATCTTGGGACGGCGTTGCCACCGTCCTCGTGCAACCTACCCGGACACTCACAGCCGGAATGGCCTGCCAAGGTTTCCCCTGGCGCGGTGTCCCTATTCGGTCTTGCTCCCGGCGGGGCTTGCCATGCCGCTTGCGTTGCCGCTAGCGCGGTGGGCTCTTACCCCACCTTTTCACCCTTACCGCGCCGGTGCCCGAGGGCGCAGGCGGGCGGTTCAATCTCTGTGGCGCTATCCCTGGGGTCGCCCCCGCCGGCCATTAACCGGCGCCGTCATTCCGTGGAGCCCGGACTTTCCTCATCGCCCGCCTTTCGGCAGATGGACAATGCGGCCGCCCGGCCAGCTGGCCCCGCCCTTAAACGGGGTCGGGCCGGAAAAGGCAAGGAAAAGCTTCAGCCGCGCAGATGGGCTTTGACCTTGGAGCAGTAACGCGCGGAGACCGGGTTCATGCGCTTGGCATAATGGCCGGCATTGTATTTGAGGATTGTGCTGCAGACCGACTTTCCGCCAAGTTTGCGGGCCTGGCCGAGATAGGCCATGCCGTAGCGCAGATTGGTTGACGGATTGTACAGGCCCTTGGCGGAGCCGCGGTAGCCAAGGCCGCGCGCGGTCTGGAGCTTCAACTGCATGAGGCCGATCTCGCCGGCGCTGCCGCGCGCCTTTGGCTTGTAATTGCTCTCGACGCGAATGACCGCATGGGCGAGGCTGACCGGAACACCGTAGCTGCGGGCATATTTGGCGATGATCTTGTCATAGGGGCTTTTGGCGAAGGACGGGGCTGAAAAAGACACAGCAAGGATGGTGGCGGCGAAGGCCGCGAAAAGCTTCAACTTCATATGGAACATAACCTTTGGGAGGCGGGAATGGACCTTCATCCGCCTGTTGCTCTTACCCGCTGCCGCCAAAGAACGGCTGCGGAGGTTGACTGCCCTGTGACTTGCGAGCGTCGCAAAAATGTGGCCGGGCAAATGACTTTTGGTTACAAGAAGTCACATAAACCGTTTTAAACCGGTCAAACCATTGGTTTTTCGAGCGCTTTCAGCAGGCGGTGCAAGGTGTCGATTGTGGAGAAATCGGCGATGCCGTCCACGCGCGCGGGGCGGAAATGCAGTTGAAACGCCTTCACATCGCGCAATGTGGCGGGATCATAAACGCCGGTCACCGGCGATTTATAGCCGTAAAGCGCCAGCATGGCCTGCAGCGCTTCGACCGGCTGGCCTTGGTCGCCCGGGGACAGGAACCGCCCGCCGGCAATCGGGCTGGGCGGCACGTAATGGCCGACGCCCTTGGCATACAGCAGCCCCCACGGAAATTTCTCTCCCGGGTCGACTTTTCGCCCGGGCGCGATGTCCGAATGGGCGAGAACCCGCTCCGGCGCGATCTTGTGGCGTTTGATGATGCCGAGGCACAGGCGGATGACGGCGTTGATCTGGGCTTTGGGAAAATCGCCATAGCCGAGTTCATGGCCGCAATTGACGATCTCGATTCCGACCGACACCGAATTCATGTCGCGCTCGCCCTTCCAATAGCTCCTGCCCGCATGCCAGGCGCGGTCGGCCTCGCGTACCATTTGAACGATGCGGCCGTTTTCGTGAACGAGATAGTGCGCTGAAACCTCGGACTCGGCCACGCACAACCGCTCTTCCGCCGAATTGCCGCTTTTCATTCCGGTGTAATGCAGAATGATGCTGTTGGCCTGTTTGGCGTCCTTGCGCTCCCCGAAATTGGGCGAGGGCCGCACAAGGGATCGCTTCTGGTCGGGTTCGAAGGTTTCAGATGCGGACAAGTTCGGCCCGCTTCAATTCCGGCGACAGTCGGTTCCACGCCGCGTTGATGGCGCGCATGCGCTCATTGGCGATGACAATGAACTCCACAGGCAGGCCGCGTGCGGCAAGGCTGTCCGGATGGTGCTGCTTGACGAGATCGCGCCAGATCTTCTGCGCCTCGGCAAAGCTGGCGCCGCGCGCAATGCCCAACACGACATAGGGGTCTGGCTCGCCCGTGGCGGCGTGGCGCGAAAGAATGCGCTCAAATGCGGTTTCACTGAAGCCAAAAATGCCTGCGACCGTGGCGAGGAGATGCAATTCGCGCTCATGAATGCCGCCATCTGCCTTGGCGATGTGGAACAGCCCGTCCAGCACATCCTCGAGCGAGGTGCGGCAGGTCTCATCGCCGGTGCACATGTCAGCGAGCTTGGCCGCATAGGATTCAAACCCGGCAATGTCCTGCTTGGCCAGGTCGTAGAGCCGCGCGACATTGCGCTCTTCGCCTTGCGGAATGTCGAAAATTTCGCGGAAGGCGCTGACTTCCTCATGGGTGACAACGCCGTCGGCCTTGGCCATTTTCGCCGACAGCGCAATCAGCGCGACGGAAAACGCGACTTGTCTGCGTGTCTCGGGATCACCTGAGAAAAGCGACCGCACGGCCTCGACAACGCTCGAAATTGCGTTGCTGGTGATGGCGGCGAGAACTTCCGCGAGGCGGGACCAGATGGACACGGGCTTTCAATAAATCCTTCGGGCGGCAAAAGCGAGGCAATGCCTTGCGCCAAACCGGTCAGCTGACCGATATTTTTTTACACAACTTTGAGCGCATAAAAAAACCGGCCGGAATTGCTCCCGGCCGGCTCGTTTGGACAAAGTCCGGATTACATGCCGAGAGCGGTCTTGGCCTGTGCTTCCGCGGCATCGCCCGCAGCCTTGGTTGCGGCGTCATCGCCGCCGGCAGCCTTTGCGGCGGTCTCGGCAGCAGTGCGCACGGAAGCGAGCGCGGCAGTCTTCTGCTCAGCGGTCATGGCAGCAGCGCCAGCCTTGAGCTGTTCGATCGTGGCGGCAACGCCAGCATCAACAGCGCCAGCAGCGGGAGCTGCAGGAGCCTCAGCGGCGGGAGCAGCAGGAGCCTCAGCGGCAGGAGCGGCAGGCGCTTCGGCCTTGGGCGCTTCAGCAGCGGGTGCGGCAGGCGTCTCTGCCTTGGGGGCTTCAGCCGGAGCATCAGCCTTCTTGGCTTCGCCGCAGCCCGCGAGCGCAAGTGCGGAAACCGACGCGAAAAGGATCAAAAACTTCTTCATTCTAACACCTCCAGAATACGGCGTTGTGCCGTTGCCGGTCCTGTTGCAGCCGATTGTGGCAGAGTTGCAGCAGAATATGGCAGTGCAGCAATTTAGTCCTCTGGAACGGGCTAGACGGTTTTTTGTTCCAAAAGACCGGTTCAAAGGCCGCGCAACGCTTGAATTGCACAAGGATGACCTTCTAAGTCGCAAGTTAGTTGGAGAACGAGGCAAATGTCAGGCAAATGGGATTTTTGGGTTGATCGCGGCGGCACGTTCACCGACATCATCGGTCGTGATCCGGGTGGTGAAATCCATGCGCGCAAGCTCTTGTCGGAAAATCCCGAGGCGTATCGCGACTCAGCCGTGCAGGGGATTCGCGAGCATCTGGGCCTTGCCGCAGGCTCTGCAATTCCGCCCGGCCTGATCGGCGAGGTGCGCATGGGCACCACTGTTGCCACCAACGCGCTGCTGGAGCGCAAAGGCGACCGCACGCTCCTCATCATCACCAAAGGCTTCCGCGATGCGCTCCGCATCGCCTATCAGGCGCGGCCTGACATCTTCGCCAAGGAAATCATCCTGCCCGATCAGCTCTATGAGCGGGTGATTGAAGTGGATGAGCGTGTCCGCGCCGACGGATTTATTGAACAATCGTTAGATTCAAAGTCGGTGGAAGACCATATCGCGCAGGCCAAGGCGGACGGCATTGATTGCGTCGCCATCGTCCTGATGCATGCCTGGAAATATCCGGCGCATGAGCTGAAACTGGAGGAACTCGTCCAATCAGCAGGCTTCCGGCAAATCTCCGTCAGCCACAAGGTTTCCCCGCTCGCCAAACTTGTCGGGCGCGGCGACACGACAGTGGTTGATGCCTATCTGTCGCCGATCCTGCGCCGCTATGTGAGCCAAGTCGCCTCCGAGCTTGGCGCCACAGATGCGCTGGACAGCCCTAAGCTGATGTTCATGATGTCCTCGGGCGGCCTGACCGCAGCCGAACTCTTCCGCGGCAAGGATGCGCTGCTGTCCGGTCCCGCCGGCGGTGTCGTCGGCATGGTGGAGACCGCCAAATCCGCCGGTTTTGACAATGTCATCGGCTTTGACATGGGCGGCACCTCGACGGATGTGGCGCATTTCAACGGCGAGTATGAGCGCGCCTTTGACACGGAGGTCGCAGGGGTGCGCGTGCGCGCGCCGATGATGCGCATTCACACTGTGGCGGCGGGCGGCGGCTCGATCCTGCACTACGAAGCTGGCCGGTTCCGCGCCGGGCCAGATTCCGCCGGTGCCAATCCGGGTCCCGCCGCGTACAGGCGGGGAGGGCCGCTCACCGTCACGGACGCCAATGTCATGATCGGCAAGCTGCGCCCCGAATTCTTCCCGGCGATCTTCGGCAAGGATCAGAACCAGACGCTGGATGCTGACGCGGTCAAGGCAAAATTCGCCGCGCTCGCCGCTGAAATCGGCGACGGCAAGACGCCCGAACAGGTGGCCGAGGGCTTCGTGACCATTGCAGTCGAAAACATGGCCAATGCCATCAAGAAAATCTCGGTCCAACGCGGCTATGACGTCACCCGCTATCTGCTCAATTGCTTTGGCGGCGCCGGCGGCCAGCACGCCTGCCTCGTCGCCGATGCGCTCGGCATGCAATCCGTGCTGATCCATCCCTATTCGGGTCTGCTCTCCGCCTATGGCATTGGCCAGGCCCGCCTCTTCGCCTCGCGCCAGCAGGCGCTGATCAAGCCGCTGACGGAAGCCTCGCGTGCTGAGCTGAACGTCATCCTTGAGCGGATCCAGAAAGAGGTGACGGAAGAGTTGCGGGGCCAGGGCATCGCCGTGTCCGGCATCCGCTTCCGTGAAGTCCTGCACCTGCGCTATGACGGCACCGACACGGCGCTGCCCGTGACCTTGCAGAATGGCTCGTTCGAAACCGCGCTCAGGGATTTCCAGTTCGCCCACAAAGCCCAGTTCGGCTTTATCTATCCGGACAAACCCGTTGTCATCGAAGCGGCGGAAGTGGAGGGCGAGGACAGCAAAGCCGCAATCAACTCCATTTCGGAAAATGCCAAGAGCGCCTCCGGAAACGTCAAGCCAAGCGGAACCTGCCGCATCTTCGCCAGCGGCGCATGGGCCGAGGCGTCAATCGCCCGCCGCGAAAACCTCGGCCCCGCCGACACGGTCAAGGGCCCCGCCCTCATCATAGAGCCGCACCAAACCATCGTGGTTGAACAGGGCTGGCAGGCGGAAATCACCGCGCCCAACGACGTTCTCTTGCGCCGCCACGAGGCCAAGCGCCGCGCTGACGCCATTGGCACACACGCCGATCCGATCATGCTGGAGGTCTTCAACAATCTCTTCATGTCCATCGCCGAGCAGATGGGCGTGACGCTGCAGAACACCGCCTACTCGGTCAACATCAAGGAGCGCCTCGATTTTTCCTGTGCGGTCTTCGACAAAAACGGTGCCCTCGTCGCCAACGCCCCGCACATGCCTGTGCATCTCGGCTCGATGGACCGCTCGGTCGAGGCAATTATCAACCTCAACAAGGGCGACATCCATCCCGGCGACGTCTTCGCGCTGAACGCGCCGTATAATGGCGGCACGCATCTGCCGGATATCACAGTGGTGACGCCGGTCTTCGACGATGAACAGGAAAAAATCCTCTTCTGGTCCGCCTCGCGCGGCCACCATGCCGATGTCGGCGGCACCGCGCCCGGCTCAATGACCCCGCTCGCCACAAGCGTGGACGAGGAAGGCGTGCTGATCGATAATTTCCGCATCGTCTCCAAGGGCGTGTTCCAGGAAGAAGCGCTGATCGACCTCCTCACCGATCACCCCTACCCCTGCCGCAACGTCCACCAAAACGTCGCGGACCTCAAAGCCCAGATAGCCGCCAACGAAAAAGGCGTCGCGGAACTCCGAAAAATGGTCGCCCATTTCGGCCTCGACACCGTCACCGCCTATATGGGCCACGTGCAGGACAACGCCGCCGAAAGCGTGCGCCGCGTTCTGGAGCGCTTGCCCGACACATCCGAATATTCCTACCCGACCGACACCGGCCAGACCATCAAGGTCAAGATCACGGTGGACCGCGCCAAACGCGAAGCCACAGTGGATTTCACCGGCACCTCGCCCGTCATGAAAAATAATTTCAACGCGCCGGAACCCGTCGCCCGCGCGGCGGTCCTCTATGCCTTCCGCGTCATGGTCGAAGACAATATCCCGATGAATGCCGGGTGCCTCAGGCCCATCAACATCATCATCCCCGACGGCTGCATGCTGCGCCCGCAATATCCGGCGGCGGTGGTGGCGGGCAATGTCGAAACCTCGCAGCACGTCACCAACGCCATGTTCGCCGCCCTCGGCAGCCTCGCCAATGCGCAAGGCACCATGAACAATCTCACCTATGGCAATGAGAAGTACCAATATTACGAAACCATCTGTTCCGGCTCGCCCGCCGGCCAGATGAACAATGGCCGCGGCTTTGCCGGCACGTCGGGCGTGCACACCCACATGACCAACAGCCGTCTCACCGACCCTGAAATCCTCGAAATGCGCTTCCCCGTCCTGCTCGAAGATTTCCACATCCGCCCGGGCTCTGGCGGCAAAGGCAAATTCCCCGCCGGCGACGGCACACGCCGCACCATCCGCTTCCTTGAGCGAATGGACTGCGCCATCCTCTCCTCCCACCGCAGCAGGCCGCCGGAAGGATTGGAGGGCGGGGGAAATGGCGAGGTCGGCAAGACGGAAGTGCGGCGCAAGGACGGGACGATTCAGACGCTGCGGGCGTGCGACCAGACCGTGCTGGAGGCGGGGGAGGCGGTGATCGTGACCACGCCGACGCCGGGGGGATATGGGCGGGGGTGAGTTCTCGTCTTGCAGCTTAAAGGCACACGCGCGGCCCGGACGGGCGCAGCGAGACGCTGCGCCCTCTTGCCTTGCGCTCAATTGTGCCGCTTCACGAAGATGCGGATGGATTGCCAGTCAATGGCATTGTTGAGCACAGCGCATTCGGCCGGGCCGATGCCGCCGCTGGCGCGGAAGAGGCGCTCAAGCTGGCGAATCCTTTTCTGACCGCGCTCCAGGCGCAGGAACTCGCTCAGGCTCAAGTCGTTTTGAGCCACGCCTTTGATGATGCGGTATTGCTGGCTGTACTGTTGCAGATTGATATTGCAGGCCGACGAAGCGGTCGCCGAGACGGCGACGAGCGACGCTGCGATGAGCATTTTCGAAAGCACTTTCATGTGGCGTCTCCTTGTGTTGCCATGTGGATGCCCGTCGACGGTTCAGTCTGTGCTGGCGCCGGCTTGCACAAAGTAAGTCGCGCCAAAGGCGGCTCTGGTTCACACAAGGATTGAAAAAGTTCATGATGCGCGGCGCCAGCCATGCGCCTGACGTCCGAACTGAGCAGACGGTGCGCTCCGACGCCGGGGGATGGGCGAGGCGTTCTGCAAGGCGGTGGCGGCGAAGGGCGATCCGAAACTGGCGGCGTTTATCGACGTGCTGAAAGCGTTGGGCATGTGACTGATGGCGCGGGAGGGGTCGCGCTAGATGTGAGCCTTGGCTAAGGCGGAAGGCGGGGCGTAGTGACGGGGGAGGTTTACCGCCCCGTCACGCAACTGTCGCACGCCTCTGATAGCCCGACCGGACATGAGCCGGGGAAGGAATCAGCATGGCGAAGGCCGAGAGCCGCACGATTCTGCAGGAAGCCGTCATCAATCAGCGCGGGCTGACATGGGCAAGCTTCATGGACCGCGCGTTCGCTTATCTGTTCAAGGGTCTCGTCTATCCGCAGATCTGGGAAGACCCGGAAGTTGACATCAAGGCGCTCGCCATCCAGCCGGGCAATGTGGTCGTGGCCATCGCCTCGGGCGGCTGCAATGCGCTGTCTTATCTGACTGAAGACCCCGGTCGGATCGAGGCGGTTGATCTCAACAAGGCGCATGTGGCGCTCAACCGGCTGAAGCTTGCGGCGGCACAAAACCTGCCCGGCCATGGCAGCTTTTACCGCTTCTTCGGCAGGGCGGATGACAAGGCCAATGTCGTCGCCTATCACCGGTTCATCGCCCCGAACCTTGATGCCACAAGCCGTGCGTATTGGGAGAAACGCAAATGGAGCGGGCGCGCGCGTATCTCAATGTTCTCGCGTGATCTGTACCAGCACGGCCTGCTCGGCTGGTTCATCGGCGCGGCGCACCGCGTGGCCCGCTGGCACGGGATCAATCCTGCCGACATGCTGCGCGCCAGGACAATGGAGGAGCAGCGCACGTTTTTCGACACGGCCTTGTCGCCACTGTTTGACCGGCGCGTGATCAGATGGGCCACGGCGCGCAAGGCCTCGCTGTTCGGCCTTGGCATTCCGCCCGCGCAATATGAGGCGCTCGCCTCGGCCGGCGGCGGCTCGATGGCGGTGGTGTTGCGCGAACGGCTAGAAAGGCTGTCCTGCGGCTTTCCCTTGAGCGAAAACTACTTCGCGCTGCAGGCGTTCGGTCGTTCTTATGGCGAAGATGAAACCGGACCGCTGCCGCCCTATTTGAAGGCGGAGCATTTCGAAACCATCAGGCGGCGCGCACACCGGATGACATGCGTCAACGCTTCGCTCACCACTCATCTGGCCGAAAAAGCCCCGCGCTCGGTGGATCGTGTGGTGCTGCTCGATGCGCAAGACTGGATGAGCGACGTTCAGCTCAATGAATTGTGGCGTGAGATCACCCGCACAGCCAATCTCGGGGCGCGCGTGATCTTCCGCACCGCCGCCGCGCCCAGCGTGCTTCCGGGACGTGTCGAAGCTGAAATTCTGGGCCGCTGGGAGTATCTGGAGGCGCAGTCTGCAGAACTGCACGCGCAGGACCGCTCCTCCATCTATGGCGGCTTTCATATCTACGTTCTGAAGGACAGCGCGGAATGAGCGCCATCGCCCATGATCAGCTGATGGACCGCGTCTACCGCCTGCAAAGGCATGTGTATGACGCCACGCGCAAATACTATCTTCTAGGCCGTGACGACCTGATCGCGGGATTGCGGCCGGTTCCGGGGGATTCAATCCTCGAAATCGGTTGTGGCACAGGCCGCAATCTGGTGATGGCGGCGCGGGCCTATCCTCATTCGCCGCTTTTCGGCCTCGATATCTCAAGCCAGATGCTGGAAACAGCGGCACTGACCGTCAAGCGGAACAAGCTTGAAGACAGGACCACGCTTGGCAAGGCGGACGCTGCTGCATTTGAACCGATTGCGGTGTTTGGCAGAAGCGGCTTTGACCGCGTCTTCATGTCGTACACGGTTTCCATGATCCCGCCATGGCAGACGGCGGTTCGCAGCGCTCTTGATCTCGTTAATCCCGGCGGATCGCTGCACATTGTTGATTTCGGCCAGCAGGAACAGCTGCCGCAGGCGTTCAAATCGGCGCTGCACTGGTGGCTGAAAGAGTTTCACGTCACGCCAAGAGCGAACTTGAAGCGCTTTCTGTTCTCCGAGGCGCAATCGCGCTGCTTCCGCTTCGAGGCGAAGAGCCATGCCCGCGATTTCGCCTGGCTCATGAAAGTCGAGCGACCGCTCAATGGTTGATCAAGGCACCGCCTTCACCAGCGCCGCCACCAGCCCTTGCGGCTTGTAGCCAAGCTTTCGACGGCGTCAGGCCCATGCGCACCACGACCAGCCCCTTGGACGGAATGACCGCTGTTGATTGTCCGTCATGGCCAAGCAGCCAGAATGTGTCATCCGGCAGATCAAACCCCGCATCCGGGTCCTGACCTGCAGGCGTTCCCGCTTCCGGCCCGCGCAGCCAGAGCTGGCCCTGGCCATATTCGGGGCCGTAGCCCGTGTCCGAAACCGCCACCGGCGCGCGCATCATCTTCACAAACGTGGCAGGCAAAATCTGCTGGCCGTTCCAGGCGCCGTCCAGCCGCAGGAATTCGCCAAAGCGGGCCCAGTCGCGGGCGGTGGCGTAGAGGTAGGACGAGCCAACAAACGTGCCGCTCTGGTCGGTTTCGAACACGGCGCTGGTCATGCCCAGGGGGGCGAAGAGCGCGGATTGCGGATAGGCGAGGGAGTTCGACGCCGATAGCGTTCTGCCAGATGCGCGAGAGGAGGACCGAAGTGCCGCTCGAATAGTTGAACTTCAGGCCGGGTTTGGCCTCCAGCGGCTTTTCGGTGGCAAACAGCGCCATATCGCCTTCAAGGAACAGCATGCGCGTCACATCGGTGACATCGCCATAGTCCTCGTTGAAGGCAAGGCCCGGGGACATGGAAAGGAGATTGGCGAGCGTGATCTTGCCGCGGCTATCGCCCGCCCAGAGCGCCAGAACGCCGTCCTGTTCCGGCTTCAGTTTTCCTTCGCGCACCAGCGTGCCGACAATTGCGGCGTTGACGGTTTTGGTCATCGACCAGCCGAGGAGCGGCGTTTCGGCCTTGAAACCTTCACCATAGCGCTCGCCGATAATGCGGCCGTTTTGCGCCACGACAATTGCCCGCATGCCGGGGCCTTGCAAAGCGGGATCGTCGAGGATTTTGGCGATGGCGGGGTTTTGCGAGGGCGCGACGTCCGGGCCTTGCGGCCAAATGCCTGCCGAAGGGATTGCTTCGGATTTATTGAGCGTTTGTTCTAATAACTGCTTTTCATCGCCGTTGGCGACCGACGTGCATCCGAGGCCCGGGCGATGGACGGCAAGGCCCTTGCCGAAGGCGCCGAACAATCCGGCGCGCACGGTCCCTGCGTGCTTGTCCACATCAATCTGCATGATGCGCAACAGCGGATGGCCTGGCGCCTGAACATCGACTTTCAAAACTTCCCCGGGATCGCGTCCGGCGATGAAGACATTCGAGCAGACGATCTTGGCGGTGTAGGCGGCGCCGACGCGGATGAGGTCCGGCGGGGCGAAGTGGAGCCAGGCGGCGAGCGCGGCGCCCGCAACGGCAACCAGCCCCAGCAACCATCCGAAAAATTTCAGCACCCGCCGCATTTTTGCCTCCCGCCCATGAATGTGTCGCCGCTCTGGAGCATGAATGCAAGCATTTAGAGTCCGTTTTGAAACCTCGCCTAACCGGCCATCTGATGCGATTTTCTGCGCTTCCGGTGCTCACGAACTTGAGTTCGCTGCGCTGCGGTTCTTAAAAAACCACACCAGCTGACCCGGCCAGCCGACTTTCAAAACGGCCTCTTACAGATGACGGCAAGAATTTCGTGATTTATTGAGGCTTGGGGTGATTCGGGCTGGGAACTTGGTGATGAAGGCAAAACTTCTGGCGCTGGCGGTGTCCCTGCTGCTCGCTTCTTGCACAACGGTCAGCTATGATTTTGCCGACGTCAAAGTATCCAAGCAGCGCTTTACGGAGAGCGACCCCGCCGAGTATGACGGGCGAAAGCCCGAGACTTATCCGGTGCATGGCACGGATGTGTCGAAATATCAGGGTGAGGTCGACTGGCAGACTGCCAAGGCGAACGGCGTGTCGTTCGCTTTCATCAAGGCCACCGAAGGCGGCGACCGGGTGGATGACTATTTCGCGCGCAACTACGCGGCCACCCGCGCAGCCGGCATTCCGCGCTCGGCTTATCATTTCTACTATTTCTGCACCCCCGCCGCTGCGCAGGCGCGCTGGTTCATCCGCAATGTGCCGCGCGATGCGTCGGCTTTGCCGCATGTGCTCGACATGGAGTGGAACCACAAATCGCCGACTTGCAAGCTGCGGCCTGATGCCGAAACAGTGCGCAGCGAGATGCGAACCTGGCTCTCCATGGTGGAGCGGCATTACGGCAAGCGGCCGCTCATCTATGTGACGCCGGACTTTTATGATGAAAACCTGAAAGGTCATTTTCAGGACCATCAATATTTCCTGCGCACTGTCGCTGACCATCCAACCGACCGTTATCCCGGACAGAAATGGACCTTCTGGCAATATTCCGGCACGGGCCGCATTCCGGGCGTCAAAGGCGATGCGGACATGAATGTGTTTGCAGGCTCGCCTTCAGCGTTCAAGGCCTGGGTTAACAGCAATTAGCCTGCAGGCCGTTCCTGACTGGCAATTTAACCCGGTCTTAACCCTAACAATTGATAAATCATCAGACGTGCCGAAGGGCGCGCAGGGGTTTGCATTAATGCTCCCTTAATCCCGTTGACGCCCATGGCAGCCCATGTTATCCCATTCCTTGACCAGCGTGACGGTATCCGCGTTTTCCAAAGTTGAGAGGCTAGCGGCCCATGAAGAGGCCGCAGAAAAGGGCTCGCAGCTTTCGGGAAGCCGTATCCAGCGTCTGGCAGGGCGACAATTGGGAAAGATGATGCGGGGGCTCGCACTTTCAGGGCGGGAACGGGCGCGTGTAGGGTGTAATGGACCGGTTCCTTTCGACGGCTGTGAACAATGTGGATGCAAAAGGCCGGGTTTCAGTTCCGGCGCGCTTCCGCTCAGTTCTGCAGACGAGAGGCTATCAGGAACTTTATGCGCTCAGGTGTCTGGATGTGCCGGCGCTCGACGTGGGCGGGCTGGATTTGCTCGACCGCTACGAGGCGATGCTGAGCCAAGACGATCCGTTCCTGCAGTCCTCGGACGATCTCGGCTTCTTTCTTTATGGGGACGGGGACTTCCTGAAGATCGATGCGGACGGGCGGATCCAATTGAACGATTTCATCCGGCAGCATGCCGGGATCACCGACAGAGTGGCCTTTGTCGGGCGCGGACGGCATTTCCAGATGTGGGAGCCGAACCGATTGATGGAATATGGAGCTGCGGCGCGAGCCAGGCTTCTAAAGCTGCGGCGGAACGAGGACGCCGCGGTTCACCATGGGGAGCCGGAGCAATGAGAGACGCTGGAACTGTGCCTATAGGGCACGGAACCGGAAGCGGACCCGTCTCACATGCTCCGGCCCGCCATGTCCCGGTTTTGCTGGACGAAGTGGTTGCAGCAGTTGATGCCGCACCGGGCGCTCTGGTGGTCGATGGAACATTTGGCGCGGGTGGGTATTCCAAGACTGTGCTGGAAAACGGCGCGCGCGTGATTGGCATTGACCGCGATCCGGACGCGATTGCCGGCGGCGCTACGCTTGTGGCGGCGAGCGGCGGGCGGCTGACACTGTGTCACGGCCAGTTCTCGCAAATGGAAAATTTTCTGGGCGGCGAGATGGCTGATGCGGTCATGCTCGACATCGGCGTTTCGTCCATGCAGATCGACGAAGCACAGCGCGGCTTTTCGTTCCTGCGCGAAGGTCCGCTCGACATGCGCATGGCACAAAAAGGGGCGAGCGCCGCAGACATTGTCAACGGATTCAAGGCCAGCGACCTCATTCGGATATTCGGAATTCTCGGCGAAGAGAAAAACGCAGGGCGGATTGGGCGCATGATCGAGAGGCGCCGAGTTCTAAAGCCGTTTGAAACGACAACTGATCTTGCAGACGCAATTCAAGGTCTCGTCGGACGGCGGCATGATGACAAGATCCACCCGGCTACGCGTGTCTTTCAGGCGCTGCGCATTTTCGTCAATGACGAGCTTGGCGAACTGGCGCGGGCGCTGATCGCGGCCGAGCGCGTGCTAAAGCCCGGCGGACGGCTGGCCGTCGTGACCTTTCATTCGCTCGAAGATCGCATTGTGAAGAAGTATTTTGCCGACCGTATCGGCGGCTCGCGCGGCTCTCGGCATATGCCTGAGACGGCTGTGATTGCGGCAAGTTTTGATCAGCTGAGAAAAGGCGCGACCGAAGCGTCCGAGGCAGAAATGCAGCGCAATCCGCGGTCGCGCTCGGCAAAGCTGCGCTTTGGTGCGCGCACGGGTTCATCTGCACGGGCCGATACAGGCTTCTTCGATCTTCCGGCCTTGCCGCAACTTCATCCGACGGTGGACTGAGCCATGATACGCACAACGGACATAGCGCTTTTCGCCCTGATGATGACAGCCGCCGCCGGCACCTACAAAGTCAAGGCAGAAGCCAATCTGAAGCTTGCCGAGATCAAACGGATCGAAGCGCAGATTGCGAGCGAAGAAGACACGATTGATTTGCTGGAGGCCGATTGGAGCATGCTGACGCAGCCGGACCGGCTGCAGAGGCTGGTCGAAGCTTTTACAACACAGCTGCCCTTGCAACCCATCGAGGCAAGGCAGGTGGTCAGCGCTGGCGACATTCCGGAAAAGGGGATTGCGGCGCCGGGCGAAGACATCATCGGCGAGACGATTGCCAAGATTGCCAAGGAGAAGGCCGGCCAGGCGCCGGATGTTCAGGATGACACGGAAACCGGGAGTGTTGAAGAATGAGGTTTCCGCTGTTGGGTTCGCGCAAACAGGCGCAGACGGGCGAGCTTGAGATTCCCGGCCTGAACAGCTCGGCCGGGCGGGCGCGCAACCGCGTTTTGATCGCCATGGCCTGTTTTACCGCAATATATGGCACGATTGGCGCGCGGCTTGTTTACTTCGGCGTTCAGGAAGGCGGAATTGAACAGCTTCGCGTCATCGCAGAAACTGCTGCGCGGCCGGATCTGGTGGACCGCAATGGCGAGACCCTCGCCACCGATATCAAAACGGCTTCCCTCTATGCTGAACCGCGCAAGATTGTGGACGCGGACGAGGCGCTGGAGCTTCTCTCCACAGTTCTCCCTGATCTGGACCAGGAAGACACATACAGGAAGCTCAAGAGCGGACTGGGCTTCGTCTGGCTGAAACGGCAACTGACTCCCAAACACCAAAGCCAGATCATGGCGCTCGGCCTGCCGGGCATTGGGTTTCGCACGGAAAAGCGGCGCTTTTATCCGGGTGGCCCGAATGCCTCACATATTGTCGGCCTCGTCGATACGGACAATAAGGGTACTGCCGGAATGGAGCGCTGGGTCGACCAGAACGGGCTGTCCGATCTGCGCGAAGCCGGACTTGCGATCGAGAAGGACTTGGCGCCGGTCAAGCTTTCCATAGACAGCCGTGTGCAGCACGTCATGCATGACGAGCTTTCCCAGGCGATGGCACGTTACCGCGCGATCGGGGCGGGGGCGGTGGTTCTGAACATCCATACCGGCGAAGTGGTGGCCATGGTTTCACTGCCGGACTATGATCCGAACAATCCCTATAACGCGCTCGAGAAGGACAGGCTGAACCGCATGTCGGCGGGCGCTTATGAGATGGGATCGACCTTCAAGGCGTTTACCACCGCAATGGCGCTGGACTCCGGCAAGGTCAACATGAATTCCAAGTTCGACGCGCGCCGTCCGATCCAGATCGCGCGCTTCACCATCAATGATTTTCACGGCAAGAAGCGCATATTGAGCGTGCCGGAAGTGTTCATCTACTCGTCCAATATCGGCTCGGCTAAGGAGGCCGATGTTGTGGGCGTCGAGGGCCACCGCGAATTCCTGCACCGGATCGGGCTTTTGTCGAAGATGGAGACGGAGCTGCCGGAAGTTGCCAAGCCCACTGAACCCAAGGAATGGAAAAAGCTTCATTCCATCACGATTTCCTTCGGCCATGGCGTTTCAACAACCCCATTGCAGACGGCGGTCGCTGCGGCGGCGCTGATGAATGGCGGTATGCTCATTCCACCGACGTTCCTGCCAAGAAGCA
Source organism: uncultured Alphaproteobacteria bacterium (assembly GCA_963792485.1). Classification (GTDB taxonomy): domain Bacteria; phylum Pseudomonadota; class Alphaproteobacteria; order Rhizobiales; family Rhizobiaceae; genus JANOYJ01. Next base: position 72,968 of record CAWBWL010000008.1, on the reverse strand, counting down.
AGCAGGATGCGGAGCCGCTGGCGGTTCGCGCGGTGAAGCCGGAAACCAGCGAGATGATGCGCTATTTGTTCCGCTTGAACGTGGAAAAAGGATCCGGCAAGCGCGCGGAAGTGCCTGGCTTTATCGTTGGCGGCAAAACCGGCACGGCGGAGAAGGTTGTCAACGGACGTTATTCGACCGACAAGAGGTTCAACGCTTTTCTGGGCGCGTTCCCGATGACGAAGCCAGAATATGTGGTGCTGGTCGTGCTGGATGAGCCAAAGGCGGAGGCGGGCGGAGGCGGCACGACGGCTGGTTCTAACGCAGCGCCGACAGTGAGTGCAATTATCCGCCGCAGCGCAGTGTTTTTGGGCGTAAAGCCGGATTTTGGCCCGGATACCGGGGCAATGATGGTTTCCTACCAGTGATTTGATTCGGCCCTTGATGCGGCCAGAAGAAAAGACGGACGCCGGATGAAACTTGCTGATCTCAGCCCGTTACTGAAAGAACACGCGCTGGCGCAGCATGTGGACGCGCTCGGCATTGCCAATGATTCACGGCATGTGCGGGCGGGGGACGTGTTCTTTGCGCTGTCCGGCTCGAAGGCGGATGGCGCGAAATTCCTGAGCGACGCAGCCGCACGCGGCGCATCCGCCGCAGTGGTCGCAGATGGCGCGTTGACCGGTCGCGCTTGATATTCCGGTAATACATGTTTCCGACCCGCGCCTGGTCCTGGCGCATGCGGCGGCGGCCTTTTTTGGCAGGCAGCCGGAAACCATGGCGGCGGTGACCGGCACGAGCGGCAAGACTTCGGTGACCGCCTTTGTCCGGCAGATTTGGGAGAAGGCGGGTTTGGCCGCCGCCTCCATCGGCACGACCGGCGTTGTCGGCTCCCGGCCGCAATGATTACGGCACGCTAACAACGCCGGATCCAATCGCCCTGCACCGGCTGTTAAAGGAGCTCGCCGACAGCGGCGTCACGCACGCCTCGCATGGAGGCGTCGAGCCATGGTCTCGACCAAAGGCGGCTTGACGGGGTGAAGCTGAAAGCCGCGGCGTTCACCAATCTCGGCCGCGACCACATGGATTATCATCCTACGGTGGGGGATTACCATGCCGCGAAGCTGCGCTTGTTCGATTCACTGATGCCGAAGGGCGCGCCGGCGGTGATCTTTGCAGATGATCCGTTTTCGGCAGCAACGGAAATCGCCGCGAAAGAGGCAGGACTTGATGTGCGCACGGTCGGGCGCAAAGGGAATTACATTTCTCTGAAGCGCGTGGAGCATGAATGGCGCCGTCAGCGGGCGGAAGTCTCCCATGCGGGAGAGATTTTTGAGATTGACCTGCCTCTCGCGGGGGACTTCCAGATTTATAATGCACTGGTCGCAGCAGGACTTGCTATCTCTGCGGGTGTAGCGCCGAACACAGCGTTTAAAGCGTTGGAGACACTGGAAGGCGCGCCGGGGCGGCTCGATTATGTCGGCTCGACGCGGGATGGATGCCCGCTTTATGTTGACTACGCGCACAAGCCGGAAGCGCTTGAGAACGTGCTGGCTTCAGTCCGTCCGTTCACGACTGGCCGCGTGGTTGTCGTGTTTGGCTGCGGCGGTGACCGCGATAAGGGCAAGCGTCCGATCATGGGCGCAATTGCGACGCGCCTTGCCGACGTCGTGATCGTGACGGATGACAATCCGCGTTCCGAGGTCCCGTCAACCATACGCCATGAAATTCTGGCTGCCGCGCCTGGTGCGACCGAAATTGGCGACCGGGCCGAGGCAATTGCTGCTGCTGTCAGCATGCTCAAAACCGGGGACACTTTGATTGTCGCTGGAAAGGGGCACGAGGAAGGCCAGACGATTGCCGGGGTCACGCATCCTTTCTCCGACCACTCGGAATTGCGCAAGGCGCTCAAGGAGGCGGCGGCGTGAGCTATCTGTGGACCAAGGATGAACTGATCGCCGCGATGGGCGCGCGCATAATCGGCGATGTGCCTGCGGGCATTAACGGGATTTCCATTGACAGCCGCACGACGGCAAGCGGCGAGGCTTTCTTTGCCATCAAGGGAGATAGGTTTGACGGCCATGATTTCATCACCGCCGCGATGGTTTCGGGCGCGGCAGTCTGTGTGGTCGCCGAAGGGAAAATTCCTGCACTCGGGAAGGTGACTGCTCCGCTCATAGTTGTTGATGATGTGCTTGCGGGCCTGGAACGGCTCGCGCTGGCGGCCCGGGCGCGCTCGAAAGCCAAAATCATAGCTGTCACAGGCTCCGCAGGCAAAACCACGACCAAGGAAGCGCTGCGCCATTGCCTCTCGGTTTGCGGCAAGGTGCATGCCTCGGCTGCGTCTTTCAACAACCATTGGGGCGTCCCGCTGACCATGGCGAAAATGCCGGCGGACACTGAGTACGGGGTTTTTGAAGTCGGCATGAATCACGCGGGCGAGATCCGGCACCTCATCAAATTTGTGCAGCCTCACGCCGCGATCATCACGATCATCGCGGCAGCCCATCTTGGATTTTTCAAGAACCTCGATGAAATCGCCGACGCCAAAGCGGAAATATTTGAAGGGATCGTGACGGGCGGCACAGCGATCATCAACCGTGACGATGCCCGCTTCCGCAATCTGGAGCATGCGGCGAAGTTGGCGGGTGTGACGCATATTTACGGTTTCGGCGAGCACGCCCGTGCGCGTTTCAAACTGGTGTCTTGCGATCTTCAACCCGGCCATTCCGATATTGTCATGCGGATTGACGGCAATGACATGCCGGTCCGCATTGGTGCGCCCGGCCGGCACATTGTGCAAAACACACTTGCAGTCATTGGTGCGGCACAGACCGTTGGGGCGGAGCTTTCGAAAGTCATCGCTGCTCTTGCGACGCTTGGCGCAGAAAAAGGGCGGGGACAACAGCATGTCTTGTCGGTGCGCGGCGGCACTTTTGTCCTGATCGACGAAAGCTACAACGCCAATCCAGCCTCAATGCGTGCGGCTCTTGGGCTTCTTGCCTCACAAAAATTGTCCGGCAAAGGACGTAGGATCGCAGTTCTCGGCGATATGCTCGAGCTTGGCCGCTTCTCGGCGCGCATGCACAAAGAGCTTGCCGAGCCGATTGCCGCCGCCAAAGTTGACAAGGTCTTTTTGGCTGGCCCCGAGATCAAGCTGCTTTCGGAAGCCTTGCCTGTTGAATTAGCCGCCGAACACCGCCAGAGCGTCGCCGAACTCACTGAGTCGCTCGCCGGATTCGTCCGCGCGGGCGATGTAATCATGGTCAAATCCTCGAATGGAATTGGCTTTTCAAAGCTGGTGGGGGAAATGACAAATCGATTTAACGCAGGCAGCGCAGCGGAAGCGGCAGCGTGAGCAAAGCCGAGGGGACGAGACGGGGATGTTCTATTTTCTAAGTGAGCTGGCGGACGCCTCGTCCATCTTCAACGTGTTTCGCTACACCACGTTTCGCACCGGCGCAGCCATGTTCACCGCGGCCTTGATCGTGCTCGTTTTCGGACCGCGCATCATCACCAGCCTGCGTTTGCGCCAAGGCAAGGGCCAGCCGATCCGGGCGGATGGTCCGCAGACGCATTTCAAGAAAGCAGGCACGCCAACCATGGGCGGGTTGATGATCCTTGCCGGTATTGTCGGCTCGACGGCGCTGTGGGCCAACTGGACAAGTGTGTATGTGATTGCCGTCATACTGGTGACGCTCTCATTCGGGGCCATCGGTTTTTACGATGATTATCTGAAGGTCACCAAGCAGAGCGACAAAGGCTTTTCCGGTAAGGCGCGGCTGATACTGGAACTCTTGATAGCGGCGATTGCCTCATACTTCATGATGAAGAGCGGCATCGAACCCTTCTCGTCCTCGCTGACTTTTCCGTTTTTGAAAGACCTCATCGTCAATCTCGGCTGGTTTTTCATTCCCTTTGCCGCCTTCGTGATTGCGGCGGCGGGCAATGCGGTCAATCTGACCGATGGTTTGGACGGGCTTGCCATCGTGCCTGTGATGATCGCAGCGGCGTCTTTTGGTGTGATTGCCTATCTGTCGGGGAACGCGATTTTTGCGGATTACCTGCAAATCCATTTTGTGCCTGGCACAAACGAACTTGCCGTTGTCTGCGGCGCGGTGGTTGGCGCGGGCTTGGGGTTCCTCTGGTTCAACGCGCCACCGGCCGCCATTTTCATGGGTGACACGGGCTCGCTCGCATTGGGCGGGTTGATTGGCACGGTGGCGGTTGCGACCAAGCATGAGATCGTCATGGGCATTATCGGCGGTCTTTTCGTCATGGAAGCTTTGTCGGTGATCATTCAGGTCGGCTACTTCAAGATGACTGGGAGGCGCGTGTTCCTGATGGCGCCGATCCACCATCATTTTGAAAAGCTCGGCTGGACGGAGAGCCAAGTGGTGATCCGGTTCTGGATCATTGCGGTCATGCTTGCCCTTGCGGGTCTTTCCACCTTGAAGCTGCGGTGAGCACATGATCGCCGCCAAAACCTTTAACGGCAAAAGCATCGCCCTGTTCGGCCTTGGCAGTTCGGGCATTGCAACGGCTTTGGCTTTGAAGGCGGGCGGGGCGAGGGTTCGCGCTTGGGACGACAATCCCGATAGCGTGGCCAAAACGAATGCTCAAGGCATTGAGACCAGCGATTTGCGCGATTCGGATTGGAAGTCCTTTGACAGTTTCGTGCTCTCGCCCGGCGTGCCGCTTACGCACCCAAAGCCGCACTGGACGGTTGACCTTGCCCGCGCAGCCAGTGTCGAAATCATTGGCGACATTGAACTGTTTGTCCGTGAGCGGCGCCGCGCCGCGCCGGGTGCGCCATTCATTGCCATCACCGGTACCAACGGCAAATCGACCACGACGGCGCTCATTGCGCATGTGCTGAAATCCGCGGGCCGCGACGTTCAGCTTGGCGGCAATATCGGCACTGCCGTGATGACACTGGACGAGCCATCGGCGGCCAAGTTCTATGTGGTGGAGTGCTCGTCCTACCAGATCGACCTTGCGCCTTCGATCAATCCCAGCGCCGGGATCCTTCTCAATCTGACGCCCGACCATCTCGACCGGCATGGCGACATGGAGCGTTACGGCGCAGTAAAGACCCGGCTGGTAGCTGGCAGTGACGTGGCGATAATAGGCGTGGATGACAGCTACGGCTCCGCTATTGCGTGCCAGCTTGAAGCCAGTGGCAAAAAGGTCATTCAGATATCCAAAAACACGCAGCTTCGAGACGGGTTTTTCGCGTTGGGTGCGGATTTGTTCGAGGCCGATGACGGCATGATGACGACGGTCGCGAGCCTCGCCGGCATTGGGTCCCTGCGAGGGCAACACAATGCGCAGAATGCGCTCGCCGCCTTTGCCGCCTGCCGGGCAGTGGGCTTGAGCGATGCCGAGATCAATGTAGGCTTCAAGAGCTTCGCGGGCCTTGCTCACCGGATGGAACAGGTTGGCCGGCTTGGAAAAGTCCTCTTCATCAATGACTCAAAAGCGACCAATGCGGAGGCCGCTGCGCCTGCGCTCTCGAGCTTTTCGCGGATCTATTGGATCGCGGGGGGGCTGCCGAAAGAAGGCGGGATTGACGCCTTGAAGGAGTTCTTTCAGCGCGTTGCCAAGGCCTACTTCATAGGCGAGGCAGCGTCGGAATTTGCTGCCGTGTTCGGGGAGGCCGCGCCCTACGAGATTTCGGGCACGCTGGCGGCTGCGGTCGAACATGCGGCGCGCGATGCAGTGAAGGATGAAGCGGGTGAACCTGTTGTGTTGCTGTCGCCCGCCTGTGCAAGCTTTGACCAGTTCCAGAATTTTGAAAAACGCGGCGATGCGTTCCGGCAGGCGGTGATGAGTTTGCCCGGCATCCGCAAAATAGGAGAAGCATGACATGGTGACTCGTGTTGACCGCGGCCCGGTGGCGCGCTGGTGGTGGACCATTGATCTTTATTTCCTTGGCGCGTTTCTGGCCCTGATGGGCCTCGGCGTCATCCTCTCCTTTGCGGCAAGTCCAGCGGTGGCCGAGCGCATCGGCCTTGACAGCTACCATTTTGTCGAACGGCAAATCATGTTCATGGCCCCCGCTCTGGTCTGCATGATAGCGGTGTCGTTTTTGGAACCGAAGCAGTTGCGGCGCTTTGCGCTGCTGATGCTGGTCGGGGCGATCATTATGATGCTCGCGGTGCTGTTTGTCGGCCTTGAGGTCAAAGGTTCGAGGCGCTGGCTGTCCATTGCAGGGCTGACGATTCAGCCGTCCGAATTCATGAAACCTGCCTTTGTCGTCATTAGCGCCTGGCTGTTTTCCGAGCATGCCCGGCGGCCGGAGGTTCCGGGTAATCTTTTTGCCATCATCCTGTTCGGCCTTGTCGCGGCGCTGCTTGTTGCACAACCGGATCTTGGCCAGACGATGCTGATTTCGGCGACCTGGGGCGCGATGTTTTTTCTTGCGGGCATGCCGTGGGTCTGGATTACCTTGCTGGGTGGCGTTGCGCTTGCCGGGGCTTTTGGCGCTTACACGATGTTCCCGCATGTGGCGCTGCGCATCGACAAGTTTCTCACCGGCGAAGGCGACACATTCCAGGTCGACACCGGGCGCGAGGCGATCATCCGCGGCGGCTGGCTGGGGCAGGGGCCGGGTGAGGGCACGGTGAAGCGCATTTTGCCTGACAGTCATACCGACTTCATTTTCTCCGTCGCCGCTGAAGAGTTCGGCATCATTGCCTGCATGACCATAGCGCTTCTGTTCGCGCTGATCGTGATGCGCGGCCTTCGCTTTGCGCTGCGCGAGCGTGACGATTTCTCGCGCCTCGCGGTCGCGGGTCTGGTCTGCCAGTTTGGTTTTCAGTCGATCATCAACATTGCGGTTAACCTGCAACTTATGCCGGCAAAGGGCATGACGCTGCCTTTCATCTCTTATGGCGGCTCCTCTCTGGTGGCGACGGCGATTGGCACCGGCTTTGTTCTGGCGCTGACGCGCAAGAAGGCCCAAAGCCGCATTGTGATGCCGCCCTTGCGTCGCAGCGCGCCGATGTTGGCGCCGGCGGAGTAAAGGCACTTGGCGGAGAAGATAGCGCTCCTATCAGCTGGCGGCACTGGCGGGCATTTGTTTCCCGCCGAGGCGCTGGCGCATGAGCTGAGCGCGCGCGGCTGGATCGTGCATTTGGCGACCGATGCGCGGGCAGAAAGATTTGCGGTGAATTTTCCCGCTGTGAAGACGCATGTGATTCCGTCCGCGACGATCTCCGGAAAAAGTCCGATTGCCGTTGGCAAAGCCATGATGACGTTATGGCGTGGCTACCGCCTTTCGCGCGCAGTGATCGCTTCTTTGCGGCCCTCGATTGTCGCTGGGTTCGGCGGTTACACAACGCTGCCCGCACTGTTCGCCGCCAACCGGATGGGCATTGCGACGCTTATCCATGAGCAGAACGCCGTCATGGGCCGTGCCAACGCGCTCTTAGCAAAGCGCGTCAACGCCATTGCCGGAGGGTTCTTGCCTCAAGAGGGCGCAGCTTATCCGGACAAGACGGTTCTGACCGGAAATCCAGTGCGCCCGGAGGTTCTCAAGGCGATGGCGCAGTCTTATGAAGCGCCTGCTTCAGGCGTGCCGTTCAAGCTGCTGGTGTTCGGCGGAAGCCAGGGCGCGCAATATTTCTCCGACGCGATACCCGCGGCTGCCGCACTTTTGCCGGAGGCGCTGCGTGCCCGCCTGAGCGTCACGCAGCAGGCGCGGGCGGAGGATGAAGCCGCCGTGAAGGCCGCCTACGCGAAGCTGGGCGTAAAGGCTGATGTTTCGCCATTCTTCAGCAACATGCCGGGCTTGATCGCAGACAGCCAACTCGTGATTTCACGGGCAGGCGCTTCGACCGTTTCGGAAATTTCGGTGATCGGGCGCCCCTCCATTCTGGTGCCTTATCCGCATGCGCTCGACCACGATCAGGCCGCCAACGCCGCCGCGCTTGAGACGAAGGGCGGCACGATGGTGCGCCAGCAAAAGGATCTAACGCCGCAGATATTGGCGGGTCTGATCTCGGATATCGCCGGTGATCCAGACAAGGCGTCCGCTATGGCAGCCGCCGCCAAGGCAGCTGGAAAACCGCGCGCCGCTTCCTTGCTTGCTGACCTCACAGAGGCTATTGCGGGCGGAAAATCGTTCAAATCACTTTCCAAGGACGCTCCTCAATGAAGATGCCCCCTAATATCGGCCTGGTGCATTTTATCGGCATCGGCGGCATCGGTATGAGTGGCATTGCCGAAGTCCTGCACAATCTTGGCTTCAAGGTGCAGGGGTCTGACCAAGCTGACAGCGCCAATTGCCAGCGGCTGCGTGAAAAGGGCATCGAGTGCTTTGTCGGCCATACGGCCGCCAATCTTGGCGCAGCTGAAGTGGTCGTGGTGTCCACGGCGATCAAGAAGAACAATCCTGAACTTGCGGCCGCGCGCGAGAAACTGCTGCCGGTTGTGCGCCGCGCTGAAATGCTGGCCGAGCTCATGCGCTTCCGTCAGGCAGTCGCCATTGGTGGCACGCATGGCAAGACCACGACGACATCCATGGTCGCCGCGCTTCTCGACGCAGGTGGCCTTGATCCGACTGTCATCAATGGCGGCATCATCAATGCCTATGGCACGAATGCCCGCATGGGCGGGGGCGACTGGATGGTGGTCGAGGCGGATGAAAGTGACGGCACGTTCCTGAAGTTGCCCGCGGATGTGGCGCTCATCACGAACATTGATCCCGAACATCTCGACCATTACGGCACGTTTGACAAAGTGCGTGACGCCTTTGAGCAATTTATCGAAAACGTGCCTTTTTATGGCTTTGGCGTGATGTGTCTTGATCATCCGGAAGTGCAGGCGCTGGTCTCGCGCATTGAAGACCGGCGCGTGATTACTTATGGCGAAAATCCGCAGGCGGATGTGCGGTTCCATGATTGCCGGATTGACGGTGCGGCGACAATTTTCAATGTGACCATCCGCGACCGCAAGACCGGCAAGACAAGCTCGATTACCGACCTGAAACTGCCTATGCCCGGCCGCCACAACGTGTCAAACGCTACGGGCGCGATTGCTGTCGCCCATGAGCTTGGTATTGACGATGAGGCGATCAAGCGCGGGCTGTCCGGTTTTGGTGGCGTCAAACGACGCTTTACTCACACGGGTTCATGGAATGGTGCTGAAATTTTTGACGATTACGGTCATCATCCCGTAGAGATCAAGGCTGTGTTGAGCGCTGCACGCGATGCAGCCAAGGGCCGGGTTATCGCCATCGTCCAACCGCACCGCTACACCCGCTTGGCCAGCCTGTTTGATGAATTCTCCGCCTGTTTCAATGACGCCGACACCGTCATACTCGCGCCAGTCTATGCGGCGGGCGAAGACCCGATCGAGGGTATCAATTCTGAAGCGCTGGTTTTGCGGATACGCTCCGGCGGACATCGTGACGCGCGGTATGTCAACGGCGCGCCAGAGCTCGCGCCGCTGGTCAGGCAACTTGCCGGTCCCGATGACTTTGTCATTTGCCTCGGCGCCGGCAACATTACCCAATGGGCCTATGCCTTGCCCAAAGAGCTCGTAGCCTTGGACGCGAAGTCATGATCGGGGCGTCCCTGGTGGATGGCGAGAAGCTGCTTGCCTCCTTTGGTGGCAAGATGGACACTTTGCGCGGCCGTCTGGTTCCGAACGCCGAGATGGACAAGATCACCTGGTTCCGCGCCGGCGGGCTGGCCGAGCTTTTGTTTCAGCCGGCGGATGAGGAAGACCTTGCCGATTTCCTGCGGCTCCTGCCGGAAGACGTGCCGGTCCTGCCGGTTGGCATCGGCTCCAATCTTCTGGTGCGCGATGGCGGTATTCCGGGCGTTGTGATCCGGTTGTCCGCCAAGGGGTTTGGCGACGCCGAAGTCATCAGCGACACCCGCATCAAGGCAGGGGCTGCGATCCCGGACAAACGCGTCGCAGCGCTGGCGCTTGAGGCAGGCATTGGCGGATTTCATTTTTATTACGGCATTCCCGGCGGCATTGGCGGCGCATTGCGCATGAATGCCGGAGCCAATGGCGTTGAGACGCGCGAGCGGGTTGTCGAAGTGCGGGCGTTGGACCGCAAAGGCAAACTGCACGTCATGTCCAATGCCGATATGGACTATGCTTACCGGCATTCGGGCGCGGCCAAGGATTTGATATTCACCTCAGCCGTTTTGGAGGGCTATAAGGCGGACAAGGACGAAATCCGCACCAAGATGGATGAGGTGCAGAACCATCGCGAGACGGTCCAGCCGATCAGGGAAAAGACCGGCGGCTCGACCTTCAAGAACCCTCCGGGCCACTCGGCCTGGAAACTGATCGACGAGGCCGGGTGCCGGGGCCTCATGGTCGGCGGCGCGCAGATGTCGCCTATGCACTGCAATTTCATGATCAACACAGGGTCAGCGCATGGCTATGATCTTGAATATCTCGGCGAGACCGTGCGGGCGCGTGTGCTGGAAAACTCGGGCCTTAAGCTAGAGTGGGAAATCAAGAGATTGGGACTGTTCAGGACGGGGCAGGATGTGCAAGAATTTCTTGGGCAATTCTTGTAGGCGGCGGACAAACAAATCTCTGGCACTTAAGACGAGCTAAACAGTCGGACCTAACCGAGCTGACAGTGTGGTTCGTGCGCTAAAAAATATTTTTCCTCCGTGTCGAAATTTGCCTCCACCCCACGTCCTTGGGGTATCGGAACACAAATCAAAGGAGGTACTCCGATATGTCACTCTCAATCACCACACTCTACGCCCTGCCGCTCATTGCCATCTGGTTCGCTCTCTGGATGGGCGTGACCTCGTCCCGCCCGGCCTTCAATGCATCCATTGGAGATGCGGGTCAGCCAGCTCTGCTGCTCAAAATCCGCCGTCACGGTAATTTTATTGAATGGGTACCGTTTGTACTGGTCTTGATGATTCTTGCCGAAGCGCAAGGCGCCGGATCCACTTGGCTTCATGCGGCAGGGGTGCTCCTGCTGATCGGGCGTATCGCTCATCCGTTCGGTCTTAAGATCGACAATGCCAATCACCCCCTGCGCTACGTCGGCAACGGCACCAATATTCTGGCAACCGCCGTTCTTGGCATCGCGCTCATCCGTATCGCAACTGGCTACTGAGCCGTTCTGAAATCCCAAGGACAAAGGAATTTTAGTCATGCAATACATGCTTCTGATCTATAACGACCCGGCTCTCCAGCCCGCCTACGGTACGCCAGAGTTTCAGGCGATGATGGGTGGCTACTTTTCGGCTAATGAAAAGATGAAGTCCGATGGTGTCCTGCGCGCTGGCGAAAGCCTGCACGGGATCGAAACTGCCACGTCCCTCAACATGAAAAGCGGCAAGGTTGAAACAATGGACGGCCCCTTCGCTGAGACAAAAGAATATCTTGGCGGCTACTACGTTGTTGATGTGCCGGACCTCGATGCCGCGCTCAAATATGCGGCACTCATTCCGTCAGCCTCGTTCGGCACAATCGAGGTCAGGCCGCTGATGAACTATAATCCTGCGGGCTGACGCGAGTTGAAAGACGCCGCCGCCTCCGCTCTTGCAGTTACCCAGGCTCTCAACAGTCTGGCGCGCGAGGACCGGGGGCGGCTTTTGTCTGCGCTGATTGCGCGGCTCAGGGATTTTCAGCTGGCGGAAGACGCGCTGCAGGAGGCCATGGTCTCGGCAGTCGGTCATTGGAGCCGCAACGGTGTGCCGGGTTCGCCAAAAGGCTGGCTGCTACAGGTGGCTTACCGCAAAGCCATCGACCGGATACGTCAGAAAAAATCCGAAGCGAAGTTTGGCACGGACATCAAAATTCTCAGAGATGAAGAAAGCGAAGCGCATGACATGGAAGCAATCCCCGACAGCCGCCTCAGCCTGATCTTCACTTGCTGTCATCCGGCACTTGAGCCCAAGTCGCAAGTGGCGCTCACGTTGCGCACCTTGGGTGGCCTTTCAACCGGTGAAATCGCCCGCGCTTTCCTCGATCAGGAAACCACAATGGGCCAGCGCCTCTCGCGCGCCAAATCCAAGATCGCCGCCGCGCGCATCCCCTATGCCGTGCCCGGGCCCGATGAATGGCCGCAGCGGCTGCAATCGGTGCTCTCGGTGGTCTATTTGATTTTCAATGCCGGGTACAATCAAGGTCCGGGCGGCGGCCATGATTTGGCAGAGGAGGCAATCTATCTCGCCCGTCTGCTGGCCCAGCTCCGGGCGAGGGAAGCAGAGATTGAAGGGTGTCTTGCCCTTATGCTCCTGACGCATGCCCGCCGTGATGCGCGCGTTGATGCAAATGGCGTGACAATTTCACTCAGGGTGCAGGACCGGACCCGCTGGCATCGCGGTGAAATCGATAGAGGTCTCGCTTTGCTTGACGCGGCCATCGCGAGGCGCCAGCCGGGTCCATATCAGATCAAGGCAGCGATTGCCGCTTGCCATAGCAAAGGCGCTGCGTCCGATTGGCCGCAAATCGCCGCGCTCTATCAGGGGCTATTGCGGTACGAACCGACACCGGTGGTCAGACTCAATCATGCTGTTGCGGTGGCTGAGGCGGGACATCTTGAGGAAGGGCTCGCACATCTTGAAGCTCTGTCAGAAGATTTGAAGGACTATCAGCCATTTCACGCTGCACGCGCGGAATTTCTGGCGCGAAAGGGCGATACTCCCGGCGCTGATGCGGCCTATCGTGAAGCCATTCGTCTGGCGCAGTCTCAGGCGGACTCGGCCTATCTTGAGAGTCGCAGGACTGCGCTTGGGATGGGACTGCGGTCCTGATGCTGACCCGAAGCAATCTCACCTGCGGGTAAAGTCAACCGTGTCCAGAAATTGGCGGATGATTTCACTGGCCTCTTCGCCATGCCCTGCCCAGACGTGGCCGCCCATGTCAAAGCCGACAAATTTGGCTCCCGGAATCTGGCCTGCGGTGTAATGCGCGCTTGCATAGGTGCCGTAGAGATCATTTTTCACGCTCATTACCAGCGCTGGGGCGGTGATCTTGTCCAGATCATAGCGCCGCAGCGACGCCCCCATGACCGAGTCGTTCATCAGACCTTTGATCCGGCGGCTGATCGGCAGGATATGGTCTCTCATCGTGATTATCCTCGCCTTATCGCTGTCGGAGGCTGCGTTGAAATCTTCAATGGGTGTGGCGAGGACCTTGCGGAGAATCACATCCGGTGCGAGTTTGATCGCCGCCCAGAAAACAAAGTCCGAGCCGACCAAGGTTGTCAGGATTTTCTGTTGCCACGGCGAGATTTTGGGCGCGGAGGAAGGGGCGGTTTCCGGTTTCCACGCCAGCGGCACGAGAAGGATCATGGCGGCGCATTTTTCCGGATGGCGGATGGCGAACTGCATGGTGGACGGGCCGCCGGCGGACGCGCCGAGAATGGCGGCACGCTCGATGCCAAGCTTGGTGAGCAGATTTGCATGGGCGTCTGCTTGGGCTTCGGGTGAGGCATCCTTGGGATAGGGTGTCCTGAGATAGCCGAAGCGCGAAACGGCGATGACCTGATAGCCATTGCCAACAAATGTTTGGGCGAAATCCAGTCCCTGATCCCAGCCGCCGCCGGAACCATGCACCATCAGAAGTGGCCTGCCTTCTCCCATCACCGCATATTCAATCGGCCCGCTCGCGGTCTGAGCGATTTTGCTGGTTCCTTCAAGGCGGCTGCCGGCGGCTTCAAGGTCGCGGGAGTAATCATAGTAAATCCAAGCGCCCGCAATGCAGAGCGCAAAAAGCGAAATCAAGAGCGGCGCTGGCCGGGAAACGTGTCTCAACAGCAGCATCTTTGTTAATTTCGGGCGGTCTGATCCGGGGCGGACTTGCCGAACCCTTTGACAGCCTGATCGCGGTTCAGACACTAGCGGGACGAGAAATGGGAACATTGCTTCAAGTCAAACATCCTGAACCTTTTCGTCAGCGCCTGCGTCCATGCGCGTCCTTGACTTTCGCCCGCCCCCGCACTTGATACCGCTCATCAGGAGACAGACCCATGCCAGCCGCCAACCGCACCACAGTCGACGTCGCCGAAGTTGAGCGCTTTTCACGCATGGCGGCGGAGTGGTGGTCGCCGACAGGGAAATTCAAGCCGCTGCACAAATTCAATCCGGTGCGGCTGACCTATATCCGCGAGAAAGTGCTGGAATCTTTCGACTGCGATCCAAAGTCGGTGAAACCGTTCGAAGGCTTGCGGTTTCTGGATATTGGCTGCGGCGGCGGGCTGCTGTGCGAGCCGATGGCGCGGCTGGGGGCGCAGGTCGTCGGCGTTGATCCGTCGGCGGTGAATATTGAAGTTGCAAGGCTCCATGCGGCGGACAGCGGACTGGAGATCGACTACCGCGCCGCCACCGCCGAGGCGCTGGCGGCAGCAGGCGAGACGTTTGATGTGGTGCTCAACATGGAGGTGGTGGAGCATGTCGCGGATGTGGAGCTGTTCATTGAAGCGTGCGGGCGGATGGTCAAGCCGGGCGGCCTGATGTTCGTCGCCACGATCAACCGGACGCTGAAGGCGCTGGGGCTGGCGATTTTCGGGGCCGAATATGTGCTGCGCTGGCTGCCGCGCGGCACGCATCAATATGAAAAGCTGGTGCGGCCGGAAGAGCTTGCGGCGGCGCTGGCGAAGGCCGGGATGGCGGTTAGCGAGACGACAGGGGTGTTTTACAATCCTCTGACAGATTCTTGGAACCGGTCGAAAGACACGGATGTGAATTATATGGTGCTTTCCACCAAGGCCAAGAGCTAGCGCGACTGGCTCTGCGCCCGCGTCGTCATCACCACCCCTCCCACAATCACCGCTGCGCCAATCCAAGTCATCAGCTGATAGCGCTCTCCAAGCAGCATGGTTCCCGACAGCAATCCGACCCCCGCGCCGACATAGCCGATCTGGCTCAGATAGACCGGGCCGCCGACTGATTGCAGGCGGAAATAGAAGGCGAACATGGCGGCGGAGGCGGCCACTTGCACAAGGGTTATAAATGGAATGGCGGCGAGCGGGGAAAAACTGACGCCGCCTTGAAGCAGCATTGCTGATATGAGCATCAGCGCCGAGGCAAAATGGCTGCCGACGGCGAGCTCCACCGGGTTTGCGCCTTCGGGCCAGTCATAGGTGCGGTAGATATTGCCGGCGGCGAGCAGGACCGGAATGAGAAGCGCCAGCGCGACCCAGAAGGGCTCAGCAGGCTGGCCCATCTCGCCGCGCGTTGACGCCACCATGACCGCGCCGATGAAGCCGACCGCAATGCCCGCCATGCCCAGCATGTTCGGGCGGCGGATGCCGAGGGTGACGGACATGAGCAGCGTGATGGCGGGGGAGAGCGTGTACATGATGCCGGTATAGCCGGCGCCCAGATGCGGCATTACGGTGAAGATCAGGAAATTTGGAATGGCGTAAGAGATGGCGGCGGTGATGAGATAATAGCGCAAGACGCGCGGCTTGAAGGTGAACGCATGGCGGCGGGCAATGAGCGCCAGGCACAGGACGGAAGCCGCGCCAAAGGAAAAGATGAAGGTCCAGAGCAGGGGCGGCACGCCGCTTTGCGCGGCGATTTTGCCGAAGGGCAGGATAAGGCCAAGCAAGCTTCCAGTGACGAGAAGCAGCGCGAAAGCGGAGTTCCAGAGGAAATTCATCGCTGTCTCATCGGCACTTCAAAACAAAGGCCGCAATCTGCGCGGCGCACTCGGCTGGCGCGGTCTGCAGGAGCATGTGTGGACCTTTAAATCGGCAGACCGTCGCATCCGCGCGCAGCTGCGCCACCTTATTCACATATCGCGGCGGCACCAATAAATCCTGGGTGCCATGGATAATGAGCATCGGACAGCGGCAATGACGCAAGACTTGCGAATAGTCAGCAGCCAATGCGAGCGCCACACGGGATTGAATGAGCGCAGGCGGCAGGGCGGGGATGATTTTCTGCGCCAAAGCAGCGTTTTCAGGAGCGTGCCGGAAGCCCAAAAGCGCAAAGCAGGCAAATGTCTTAGCCAGACACTCAAAACCTGGAACGTAAAGGAAATGCGACAGCCAGCGTGGCCTTGGTGCGCTGACAAACGATGACGCGAGGATCAGACCCTTCACCCGGCCGGGAAACTGCGATGCCAGAAGGGTGGCGACCGGCCCGGAAAAGGACTCCCCCAGCACGATCACGGGACCATTTGGAAACCGGCCGGCCGCGTGGACGCTCAAATCCTCGTAGCTCATGATGGGCAAGGACGGATAATCAATCACCCCGGTCTTCATGTGTTGGGGCAGGGCGCGCAGCAACGGTCCAAAAAAAGCACCCGTTCCATCCAGCCCAGGAAGCAGCACCAACGTGGCTGGCCTGCCGCTCAGTTGTGATCTTCCGGGAATGACGGCAGCGGCATGAAGTCGATGCCGTCTTCGATCAGGGCGCGGGCTTCCTCATTGGTTGCCTCGCCGTAGATGCCGCGCGGCTCGGTGTCGCCATCGTGAATCTTGCGGGCCTCGTCGGCAAACTTGTCGCCGACATAATCCGCGCCAGCTTTCATTTTCTGCGTCAAAGCGCGCATTTCGCTCATCATGCGGCGCTGCTCGTCGCCCATGGCGAGGGTGATCTTTTCCTTCTGGCGGGCAGTTGAGACGGCGGGTGCCATGATGGCCTTGCCGACGGACTGTGTTTCGCAGACCGGGCAGGAGACCATATTGTGCTTCTGCTGCATGTCGAAATCCGCATTATCGCGGAACCAGCCCTCAAATCCGTGGGCGTCAGAGCAGACAAGGGCGAAACGTATCATGCGGCGCGCCCTCCTTTTTCCGGGCTGATGGACACATTCATAACAGAGAATGCGCGGGCATTGTTTAGATTTGGTATCTTTTTTCTGGCGGCGGCGACTTGAGAAAGCTCAATGTCAGCTGCGATGACCTGCGGCTCGTCTGTCAGCGCTTCAGTGATTATCCTTCCCCAAGGATCAACGATCATCGAGTGGCCAAAAGTTTCACGGCCGTCCTCGTGAAGGCCTGCTTGCGCGGCGGAAATGAGGAACGCGCCGTTTTCAATGGCGCGGGCGCGCAGGAGAACATGCCAGTGCGCCTCGCCGGTCTGCCTGGTGAAGGCGGCGGGGGCGGTGAGGATTTCCGCGCCCGCCATGGCCTCATCGCGGAACAGCTGCGGAAAACGCAGGTCGTAGCAGATTGCAAAGCCCAGCTTGCCGAAGGGAAGTTCTGCAACAACGGCCTTCTCTCCCGGCGTGTACGTGGAGGATTCGCGCCAGCTTTCGCCCTTGTCGAGGTCGACGTCGAACATGTGGATCTTGTCGTAAGTTGTGACGAGATCTCCGTTCGGGGCGAACAGGAAGGCGCGGTTGGCCACTTTGCCGTCCGGCAGGAGAATAGCTGTGGAGCCGATGTGCAGGAAGATCGAGTGCGCCAGCGCCAACTCACGGGCGGCGGCAACGATGGGATCGGACTGCTCAGACTTCAGGCGCGAGAACAGGGCAATGCGGTCGCGTTCGACCATGCCGGTCATCTCGGGCGTTTGCACATAGGAAGCGCCAGTAGCGGCGGCCTCGCGCACCAGCTCACGCAGCGCGGCGGCATTTGCCGCTGGCTCGACGCCGGAGCGCATCTGGATCGCCGCTGCCTTGAACATGGTCATCAGTTCAATGTTTCCTTCGCAAACAGCAGCCCGTCCAGCTTGCCTGCCGCGTCCAGAGCCAGCATGTCATCGCAGCCACCAATGTGTTTGCCGTGAATGAAAATCTGCGGAAATGTCTGGCGGCCGGAGCGCTCGACCATCTCGTCACGCAGCTCATTGGAATTGCCGGCGTTGAGCTCGTCGAACTCAACCTGCTTGGCCTGCAAAAGATGCCGCGCGCGGGCGCAATAGCCGCAGCCGTCGCGGGTGTAGATGGTGACAGTGGCCATGGTCTTCTCCAATCAGCCCTTCATATAGACTCAAGTTCGGCGGCGGAGAAGTCCCCCGGGATAACACGGGCGAAGGTCAGCACGTCGACCGAAGCGGCGCCCGCCCTGTTCAGGGCCTTGGTCGCTGCAATCACAGTGGCACCGGTCGTGTAAACGTCATCCACCAGAACGACGCTGCGCCCGGCCATTTTGATGCGCGCTTCCTCCGGAACTTTGAACGCGCCGCGCACATTGTCCTGGCGCTCATTCGCGCCGAGGCCGACCTGCTGTTTCGTCAGTTTGACCCGGAGTAGCGCGGACGGGTCGAATGGCTTGCCAGATTGATTTGCAATGTGGCGCGCGAGCTCAGCGGACTGGTTGAAGCGGCGGGAGAGGAAGCGGCGCGGGTGCAGCGGAACGGGCAGGATGATATCGGCGTCGAGCAGCGCTTCGCGCCCTGCGCGAACCATCCAGGCGGCCATCCAGCGGGCGAGTTCCGGGTGGTCGTGATATTTCAGAGACTGCACCATGCGGCGCGGCACGCCCGAAAAGCCGACAGCGGCGCGGGCGCGGCGGAAAGGCGGAGGGTTGGCTATCGCGTCGGCGGAAAGCGCACCGTCTCCCGGATCAATCTGGAACGGAGTGCCGAGGACTTCACAAAACGGACGCTCAATGAAACGGATGGCGGACCAGCAGGCGGAGCAGACCGCGCCTTGTTCAGCCACCAGCTTGCGGCAGCCGAAGCAATGGGGCGGAAACAGGGTGTTGCGCAGCACCTGCGCGA
This sequence comes from uncultured Alphaproteobacteria bacterium, assembly GCA_963792485.1. Lineage (GTDB taxonomy): Bacteria > Pseudomonadota > Alphaproteobacteria > Rhizobiales > Rhizobiaceae > JANOYJ01. Next base: position 54,372 of record CAWBWL010000008.1, on the reverse strand, counting down.
CATGAGTGCCTGATTTGTCGAAGAAGCCCATTTGCTTGTTCCACCTGCCGGCTCCATATAGCCACCAAACGGACAGTCAAAGGAAGCAAAATTTGCCGGGCAGCGACATCATCGACCGCGCGCTCCTATCCGGTTACAGGCGGCGGGCACAGGCGAGGGCGGAAGGCGGCGAAGACTTTCTGCTGACTCATGCCATGGCTGACCTTGCCGAGCGATTGTCTGCCGTTGACCGGACCTTCGAAAACGGCGTGCTGATCGCACCGATAGCAGGGCAGGCAGGGGCCGGGCTAAATGCCGCCGGGCAAGTTCGAAAATTGATGGAATTAGATACCGTGACATTCCCGGGCGAAACTTTGCCGTTTGAGCCGGGGAGTTCTTGATCTTGTCCTGTCCGTGCTGACATTGCAGGAAACGAATGATGTTCCGGGGGCACTGATACAAATGCGACGGGCGCTGAGGCCGGATGGGCTGCTGCTTGCGGTCATGCTGGGTGGCGAGACGCTGAAGGAGCTGCGATTTGCGCTGACGCAGGCGGAATCCGAGATTTACGGAGGGGCGAGCCCGCGCGTACTGCCCTTCGCCGACGTGCGGGCGGCTGGAGCTCTGCTGCAGCGGACGGGCTTTGCGCTACCTGTAACGGATAACGAGACATTGACCGTCCGTTATGACCACCTTGGGGCGCTCATGCACGATTTACGCGCTATGGGCACACAGAATGCGCTGACTGCGCGTTCACGCAATCCAGTGTCGCGGCGGTTTTTTCAGCGCGCAGCAGAGATTTACGCACAGGAGTTCAGCGATGGCGACGGGCGGGTGCGGGCGACGTTTTCGTTTGTCTCCCTCTCCGGCTGGACGCCGCATGAATCGCAGCAGAAGCCGTTGAAGCCAGGCTCAGCAAAGTTTTCGCTCGCGGCAGCGTTGCAGAAACCCGATGACGCTTGAAAAAAAATCAAAATCAGCGAGTGTGATCAGGATCGTCCAACTTCGAAAGGGAGCTATGCCATGGCCAAAGGTCAGATGAAGAGCAACAAGGAAACGCGCAAGCCGAAAAAGGACAAGGCGGCCAAGGCCGCTGGCGGGACATCTTCGTTCACGACGCAGATGAAGACTGCGACAGACGCAAATGCGCCGAAGGGGAAGAAGTAGTCGCGCTTTACTGCGGCTTGCCCTCGGTCCATGCGACCGGCTGATTATACAGCGGCACGGTCGATAGCGACATTTTCGCCGAACCGTCCTGCACCTGACGCGAGTGCGACAAATAGATCAGCGTGTCGTTTTTCTTGTCATAGATCCGGTTTACGACGCGCTGCTTCCAAATCAGCGATATGCCTTCGTTGAAGACTTCCTCGCCTTCCTCGTCCAGAGAGATGTCACCAATCTTGATCGCACCGGTCTGGCGGCACGCTATGGAAGAATCCGAGGGCTGTTCGAAGAAATTTCCTTTCTGGAAACGGTCAATGAGGCCGCGGTCGAAATAGGAGATGTGGCAGGTCACGCCTTCCACCTCGGGGTCGGAAATCGCCTCGACAATGATGTCATTGCCGAGCCAATCGACGCCGACCTGGCCGACTTCCTCAGCGCGAAGCGGGAGCAGCGCGGCAACCATAGCTGCGGAAGCAAGAAAGAGCGTTTGAAGCGTCTTGGACATTCAATTCCCCTGGGGCGCGATTCCTAGCTCAGATGGGAATGGAATTGAGTCAGAACAAGGGTTTAAGCTTCAGGCGTGACAATCCGAGTCAGGACGTTCGACTTCAGCCAGAACTTCTGGAAAAGCGCGCCAAGCAGATGAAGGGCCACGAGAAAGAACAGCGGGACGCGCAAAAGCTCGTGCGCTTCGCCGGCTGCTTCGACGCCGCCAAACCAGGCGGCGGCGCCAGAGAGCGGCATCAGGATCATCAGGGCGTAGAGCGTGACATGGGTCACGTGTGCGGCAAGACGGAGCGGCGCAGGCTCCTCGGCGGGCGCGGCGGGCACACCGCGGGTTTGCCGCAGCCAGAGCCGCCAGACGGTGAATGCGAGCACGGCTATGCCGCCCCAGACATGCGCATGCGCGGCCAGTGTCATTTCCGCTGCCGTCCCGCCGCTGCGCCTGTAGGCGCGCCAGACTTCGACCATGCTCTCATGAAAGACGAACTGGCAGACAATGACGGCGGCGATGATCCAGTGCAGCGCAATCTGGGTGGCGGAGTAGCCCTTACGGACGGGAGCGGACATGGCCCTATTCCTTCAGCGATTTGCTCAAATGGTCCATATTATGACGCTTGCAGAGCTGCAGACCAACGATTTGTCATGCCGCTTCCCACTTGTTGAGGAACGCCTCAATTGCGAGCGTCTGTATATCGGGGATGGCGGAGGCGAGTTTTTCCAGTGACCAATCCCACCATTGGAGGGCTTGCAGCCGTGCGACCGCAGCTTCTGAAAACCGCCCGCGCATGAACTTAGCCGGGACGCCCGCGACGATGGCATACGGTGCGACATCTCTTGTGACCACTGCGTTCGCGCCGATCACCGCGCCATCGCCAATCGTGATGCCCGGCATGACGACAGCGCCATGGCCGATCCAAACGTCATTGCCGATCATGACACGCTTGGACTGGCGGTGGGCGCGGAATGCCTGGTCAACGCCGTGAAAGAAGAAATATTCGTTCGGGCGGTAGGTCAGCTTGTGCGTCGTCAGCCGCTCCATTGGGTGTTCCAGCGCATTGATGCGCACATTGGACGCTATCGAGCAGAATTTGCCGATGTCGGCGTAGATCGCTTCGGAGTGGCGCTCAACGTATGTAAAATCGCCGAGCTTGACGTCCCGCAAGGTGACGCGCTGGCCGACTTCCGAAAACGGTCCGCATACTGCGTCTTGCAGATGGGCGGATTGGTGGATGCGCGGCTTTGGATCACGCAGCAAGGGCTTGTCCTTGGACATTCAGTTTGGTTTCCATTCAGGCGGCAAAGTGCCACGCTGCGATAAACTGTTCAATGCGAGGGTAAAAGTGCTATCAAGTGACATGAGTGATGCTTCATTTGAAATTCCCAGCCTGCCTCGCGGGGCGCTTATTGCGCTGGTCGCGCTTGTGGCGCTGCTGACCGGGGCGGGAATGGCTGGCTGGCTAGACCATGGCGCGGCGATCTTTCTGGCGGTGGCTTCGGACGCCTGGGCTTATTGCTTCTGACGGATCATTTCATGAACCCCGCAAAACTTGTCCTCTCGACCCTGCTGGCGCTGATGTGCCTTGCCATTGGCTGGGCCGGATATTCGTATTTCGCGGCAAAGCCAAAGGGCGAGGCGTTTGGCGCGCCCTTCACTCTGGTCGCGCAGGATGGCAGCGCCATTACCGAGAAAGCGTTTCAGGGGCATCCGACACTGGTGTTCTTCGGCTTCACCCATTGCCCGGAAATCTGCCCGACGACGCTGTTTGAAATGGATGGCTGGCTCAAGGCGCTCGGGCCGGAGGCCGCGAACATCAAGGCGTATTTCGTCACGGTCGATCCCGAGCGCGACACGCCGGAGGCGCTTAATGCGTATGTGTCAAATGTGACGGACCGGGTCATCGGCATATCAGGCGAACCCGGCAAGATCGCCAACACGCTCAAAGCATTCGGCGTCTATGCGCGGAAAGTGCCGACTGAGAATGGCGAATACACAATGGATCACACGGCATCGGTATTTCTGCTCAACTCAGCCGGGGATTTTCATGGCACAATCGCCTGGGGTGAAAATCCCGATACGGCGCTTGAGAAATTAAAGCGGCTGGCGAAACTGTAGAGGTAACGGAGGTCCGCCATGCCCTCTTCAAAGACAAGAGTTCTGATTGCCGGGGCCGGGCCGACCGGATTGACGCTTGCGCTTGAGCTGGCGCGCCGGGGCATATCCTGCCGGATCATCGACAGCGATGAGCCGGCGCCGATGCATGAAAGCCGGGCGCTTGCCGTCAATATGCGAACGCTGCACCTGCTTGGCCCCAGCGGAGTTGCCGATCTCATCAAGGCGGAAGCGCTGAACGTCAGGGAAATGCGTGTGTTCTCGCACAGCAAGCGTGTGTTCACATTCGCTCCCCGCGCCAGTGCCGAGGGTGGCGCAATGCTGCGGTCCCTGCCGCAAGGGCGGACGGAGCGGCTATTGGCGGCAAAGCTTGCGGGGTTTGGAATTTATCCGGAATGGCGCACGGCATTCACCGGGCTGATCAAGAACGACGAGACAGGGGTCGTTGCCGCCATAATGGGGCGGAGTGGCGAGGAGGAGTGTCATGCGGAGATGCTCGCAGGTGCGGACGGAGCGCATTCACAGGTGCGAAAGTCTCTCGGGCTCGGCTTTTCCGGAGAGAGCTATCCGCAGACTTTCTACATGAGCGACTTTACCTATGTCATGGATATAGAATCTGATTTTGGAGAAGCACGTTTTTTCAATCCCGGCGTCATCGCTCGAATTCCGGTCGATAAGCGCACGTTTCGCTATATTTCAACGCTTGAAAACTACCGCGACCTGATCGCCCATCCGGGCAAGATCGCCGATGTGCCTTGGGAGACGACATTCAAGGTGTCATTCCGTCATGCGCAAACAATGCAGAAGGGCAATGCCTTCCTGCTCGGGGATGCGGCTCATATTCATTCGCCCGTGGGCGGGCGTGGGATGAACTTAGGCATTGAAGACGCGTGCTGGCTCGCTTGGCTGATCAGCCAAAGACGGCAGAACGAATATTCCGACTTGAGGACGCCCGCCGTCGCGCATGTGCTGAAACAGACAGAGATCAATACGCGCGCCGTGCTGCTCTCTAGCGCACTTGCAATCTGGCTGCGGAACACATTCCTGCCACTGATTTTCAAGATTCCGTTGTTCAGGGACAGGATGCTGCGTGGGGTTTCGGGGCTCGACACGCCGCCGCCGCCATGGTTATAGCGCTGGCCCTTTCACACGTGATATTCCATGCCGCATACCCGATTTCACCTGTCCGCACAACGGCTTGAAGCTGAACGGATTTTTTCCCTGCTTGAGAGGGCGTTCGAGGATGACGGTTATCCTGTTTCGGTGCTGGAAGTGGACGAAGCGCGCGACGTTCACGAGGTCTCGCTATATGCGGACACTGCCGAAGAGGCCGACGTCGCCAGGCGCATAGACGAGGCGCTCGGCTCTGACCGGTTCGGACTCGCGCTCCAAGTTGAACGTCTGCCTGACATAGACTGGGTGACGCATTCTCTGGAGGGGTTGTCGAGCGTGCGTGCGGGGCGGTTTGTTGTTCATGGGTCGCACGATGCGCAAACCGGGGGCAGCGGCACCATACCAATTCTGATCGACGCAGGCCTTGCTTTCGGCACCGGCCATCACGGCACGACCGCCGGATGCCTCGAAATGATTTCGACTGTGGTCCGCAATGAAAGACCTCGAAATGCGCTTGATATCGGCACGGGCAGCGCGGTGCTGGCGATTGGTATCGCGAAACTTGGCCCCATTGACGTTCTGGCGACCGATATTGATCCGGTCGCGACCAAAGTGGCTAAGGAGAATGTGCGCAAGAATCAGGCAGGGGCGCGGGTGCGGTGCGAGACTGCGGCGGGTCTGCGGCATTTGAACATCGGTCGCGGTGCGCCTTATGATTTGATCGTTGCCAACATATTGGCGCGCCCGTTAATGCAGATGGCGCCGGAGCTTGCGGTAAGTCTTTCGTCCGGCGGATCGGTGATCTTGTCGGGCATTCTCGCCAGCCAAAGGCAGCGTGTGCTGGCTGCTTATCGTATTCAGGCGCTTTTTCATGTCAAAACGCTTTGGCGCAATGGCTGGGTGACTTTGCACCTGCGCGGCAAGTGACTGTATCTTCGCATCTTTCCGGCCGTTATCAAAAATTGACTCGAAAGAGTCTTTCTTGCACTTGCCAGTGAGTCAAAGCTCTGATTCTTTGGCGCCAAGAGTTTTCCTGAATTTGAGTCGGCGCGTTAGCGGCCAAACTTCCAATCATGCACGGCGGGGGTAGTTCGTTGTGTGAACGGATGGATTTGGCGCGAGTCTAGGCGCGTGTGGATTCAGGCAGACGACAAAAGGGGCCTATTGTGAATGCGTGACAAGCATGTTGCGGTGCTGATGGGGGGATTTTCGTCGGAAAGGCCGGTCAGCCTTTCGTCGGGAGAAGCCTGCGCTGATGCTCTCGAAGCCGAGGGTTACAAGGTCACGCGGGTTGATGTGGACCGTGATGTGGCGAGCGTTCTGATGGAACTGAGGCCGGATGTGGCGTTTAACGCGCTGCATGGTCCTTATGGTGAGGATGGCACAATCCAGGGCGTCCTCGAATATCTGCAAGTCCCCTACACACATTCCGGCGTCCTCGCCTCCGCTCTTGCCATGAACAAGGAGCAGGCCAAAAAGATCGCCAAGACGGTAAAGATACCGGTGGCCGAATCCAAGGTGATGAACCGGTTCGCCATCAAGTCGAGCCATCCGATGCAGCCGCCTTATGTGGTGAAGCCCGTCAATGAAGGGTCAAGCTTTGGCGTCGTCATCGTCAAGGCAGATCAAGCGCATCCGCCGCAAATGCTCGCTTCCTCCGAATGGAGGTATGGCGATATCGTTATGGTGGAGCGCTTCATCGAGGGGCGGGAACTGACCTGCGCGGTCATGGGCGATGTGGCTCTTGGCGTTACTGAAATCATCCCCGTCGGACATTCGTTCTACGACTATGATTCCAAATATGTTGCCGGCGGATCAAATCATGTGTGTCCGGCGAAAATTTCACCGAAAATTTACCAAAAAATACAAATGATGTCCTTGAAGGCGCATCAGGCGATGGGCTGCCGCGGCGTCAGCCGTTCTGACTTCCGTTACGATGACCGTTTCTCCGAGGATGGCGAACTCATCTGGCTGGAAGTCAATACGCAACCGGGGATGACGCCGACATCGCTTGTCCCTGAGATTGCAGCTGCGGCGGGTCATTCCTTCGGAGCGTTGTTGAGTTGGATGGTAGAGGACGCGTCGTGTTTGAGGTGATGGGAATGAGAAAGCGCGGCAGCGTTGCCCCGGCGGGAGCCGGGACCGGCAGCACACGCGTGCTTCCCGCATTGCTGCGCAAGCCCGCCCGTTTCTTCGAGCGGCTTGTCAGCGGAAATGTTGAGGCGCCACGCCATTTCGGCGTTGTATTTGCATCTGCGTTTCTGGCTTCGACCGGGCTCTACGGCATGGTTCTTGGCGGTCACACGCCGCAGGTCTTGAAAGAGACCACCTCGCGCATTGGTTTTGCGGTTGGTCAGATCAAGGTGACAGGTCATACCGAGACATCCGAGATTGACGTATTGGAACAGCTTGATCTTGATGGGGCGACGTCGCTGATCGGGTTTGACAGCGAGGCAGCGCGCCAGCGTGTTTTGCAGATGCCCTGGGTTGCCACGGCGCAGGTGACCAAGCTTTATCCTGACGGCGTCTCAGTTGAAATCACCGAGAAGCAGCCTTTTGCCGTCTGGCAGCATGAAGATGTGTTGAGTCTGGTTGAGGAAAAGGGCGGCGAGATTATTTCCTTTAACGATGAGAAGTATCTTGATTTGCCGCTGGTCATCGGTGAGGGCGCTAATTTCAAGGCCCGCGAAATCGTATCCACCATGTCTGCGTTTCCGGGTATTGCCGCGCAGGTCAAATCCTACGCCTATATTGGAAGCCGCCGCTGGGATCTGCGGCTCAAGGATGGCGTGACGATCCAGCTTCCCGAAAAGAACATGGACGCGGCGCTCCAAGCCGTCGCGCAGCTTGAAAAAGAGCAGGCGCTGCTTGGGCGCGACATTGAAGCCGTTGATCTGCGCATTGATGACCGCCTCGTCGTTCGGCTCACTGCAGAGGCTCAGAGCGTGCGCGATGCCACGATCAAGGAACTTGATTCCAAGAAAAAGAAGAAGAAAGAGGCCAATATATGAGTATGTTTGGCGGCAAGTCTTCTGGCCAGAACGCCGCTGCCAATGCGCGGAGCGGACTCGTAACGGTGCTCGACGTGGGTTCCACGAAGATTTCGTGCGTCATCGCACGCCTCAAACCGCGTGAGGAAACCGCGATACTTCCGGGCCGCACTCATCATGTGGAAGTGCTTGGCATCGGCCATCAGCGGTCTCGCGGCGTCAAGTCCGGCGTCATTGTTGATCTGGATGGCGCAGAGCAATCGATCCGCCTCGCCGTGGATGCTGCGGAGCGGATGGCGGGTGTGACGGTCGAGTCGCTGATCGTTAATATGTCGGCGGGACGTCTGAAGAGCGAGCAGTTCTCTGCGGGCATCAAGCTTGGCGGTCATGATGTCGACGAGACCGATATCAACCGTGTGCTGGCTGCGGGCGCGAAGCAATCCATGGCGGCGGAGCGGCAGGTTGTTCATTCTTTGCCGGTTTCCTTCACGCTCGACGCTGAGCGCGGCATTGCCGATCCGCGCGGAATGTATGGCGAACAGCTCGGCGTTGACATGCATGTGCTGACCGCTGATGCGGCTCCGTTGCGCAATCTCGAACTCTGCATAAACCGCGCACATTTGACGGTCGAGATGATGGTGGCGACGCCATATGCCTCGGGGCTTTCAGCGCTGGTCGAAGACGAAGCGCAAATGGGCGCTGCGTGTATCGATATTGGTGGTGGCACAACCACAATCGCGATCTTCAACGAAAACAAGTTTGTCTATGCCGATGCCATTGCGGTCGGCGGCAATCACATTACGATGGACATTGCGCGCGGACTTTCCACAAGGCTTGATGAGGCTGAGCGGCTAAAGGTCAAGCAGGGTTCGGCGCTGCCGAGCGCCTCCGACGACCGTGACATGCTCTCGGTGATGCCAATTGGCGATGAGGACGGAGATATCGCCAATCAGGTGCCGCGCGCGGTGCTGACGCGCATCATTCGCGCCCGGGTCGAAGAGACGCTGGAACTGGTGCGCGACAGGCTGAACCAGTCGGGTCTTGGCCAGACGGTCGGCAAACGCGTTGTGTTGACCGGTGGAGGCAGCCAGCTTCAGGGCATGGCGGAGGTCGCGCGGCGCATTTTGGCGCGCAATGTCCGTATAGGCCGTCCGCTCGGCGTAGCAGGTCTTCCGGAGGCCGCGCGTGGTCCCGCATTTGCGGCGACAGGTGGTCTGTTGATCTATCCGCAAGTTGCGGGTTTCGAAATTTCTGCCGCGCGACATGCCGCGCGTCAGAAGGCAACGGGGACAGGCGGGCGCATCGCACGGATGGGTCATTGGCTGCGAGAGAGTTTGTAAGGGCGGGGCAACCCGTGAGGATGCGGAACAATTCACGCCGGCGCGGCAAGGCGGCGGAATAAACTGAAAGGTACTAACGCCATGACGATAAACCTGAAGAAACCAGACATCACCGAACTCAAGCCAAGGATCACCGTGTTCGGTGTCGGCGGCGGCGGCGGTAACGCGGTGAACAACATGATATCCGCCGGACTTCGCGGCGTTGAATTCGTTGTGGCCAATACGGACGCGCAAGCGCTCGCAATGAACAAGTCAGACCGTATCATACAGCTCGGCGTGGCCGTCACTGAAGGTCTGGGCGCCGGATCGCAGCCGGAAGTCGGACGCGCGGCCGCCGAAGAGTGCATTGATGAAATTCTCGATCATCTGAGCAATACGCATATGTGCTTTGTCACCGCTGGCATGGGCGGCGGGACCGGCACCGGCGCTGCTCCCGTGGTCGCCCGCGCTGCCCGCGAGCGCGGCATCCTGACAGTCGGCGTTGTTACCAAGCCTTTCCATTTTGAAGGTGCGCGCCGGATGAAAACGGCCGATCTTGGCATTGAAGAACTGCAGAAATGCGTTGATACGCTGATCGTCATTCCGAACCAGAACCTGTTCCGCATCGCCAATGACAAGACGACCTTTGCCGACGCCTTCGCGATGGCTGACCAGGTCCTGTATTCAGGGGTCGCCTGCATCACCGATCTGATGGTCAAGGAAGGCCTCATCAACCTCGACTTCGCAGATGTGCGCTCCGTCATGCGCGATATGGGCAAGGCGATGATGGGCACAGGTGAGGCTTCGGGCGATGGCCGCGCCATGGCTGCCGCGGAAGCTGCGATTGCCAACCCGCTGCTTGACGAAACTACGATGAAGGGCGCCAAAGGCCTGCTGATCTCCATTACCGGCGGGCGCGATATGACGCTTTTCGAAGTGGATGAAGCGGCAACTCGCATCCGCGAGGAAGTCGATCAAGACGCCAATATAATTCTCGGCGCGACCTTTGATGAAGGCCTTGAAGGCATCATCCGGGTGTCGGTTGTTGCCACTGGTATTGACAAGCCGATCTCCGAAATTGGCGCGGCCCCCATAGAGTTCCGCCAGCAGCGTCCTGTCTCGCGGCCTGTGACGGCCCCGAAACCACAGACGCAGCTTGCTGCCCGTCCGGCGGCGGAAGCGCCAGCGGCGCGCTCTGCCGATCCGATTGCCCAGGCAATCAAGGATTCTGAATCCGATTTGCCGATTGAGCTGAACGATCTTGATCTGGAAGATGACTTCCGTCCAAACAACCGCATTTTCGGCTCCCCTGTCGAAGAGCCTGTTGTTCAGGCTGCACCTGTTGGACAGCCGCGCCCGTCCGCTCAGCAAACCGAGACATCGCGGGCAGGTGAAAGCGCACGCATGCCGCGCGTGGAGGATTTCCCGCCGGTCGTACAGGCTGAACTTGAAGCCCGCTCCGCTCCGCAGCCTGTTCATCATGAAGAGCGCGGACCTATGGGACTCTTGCGCCGCATTACGTCCGGTTTGACCCGGCGCGACGAAGAAACGGCTCGGCTTGTGCCCGCTGAACCGCGCGAGCCAGCCATGAGCCGCCCGGCTTCCGAGCGCCGTCCGTTGTCGCAAGAAGCTTCGCTTTACGCGCCGCGCCGTGGCCAGCTGGACGATCAGGGACGCGCCACGCCGCAGCCACGGCCGGTGACCGAAGATGACCAATTAGAAATTCCGGCATTTTTGCGGCGACAGGCAAACTAGGCACAGTCAGAAAATCTGCAACAATATCAATTGATAAACCAGCCCCGCCTTTGCCGGCGGGGCTTTTCGTTGATTGAATGTGGCAGAAAAGTGGCGATTGGTAACAGCGGTTAAGAAACCGTGATTTGGTTTAACGGGACCGGTAAGGTTATCTTCAGAATCAATATGAGAGACTCGTCAACTCCGCAAAAGGGGCGCGGATCAGGGTCCACCAAGTAATAGCGGCATTGGGGCCGCGTGTAGCTTTATCTTTGGGGCAAAGCATGGGGAATGAACTGAGCGGTTACCAAACCACCATCAAGCACCGCGTTTCGCTTTCGGGCGTTGGAGTACATAGCGGGGCAAGCGTCTCGGTAACCCTTCTTCCCGCAGAAGCCGATACCGGCGTTATTTTTCACAAAATGCAGGCTGATGGCGAGATCATTGAGGTTCGCGCAGTGTCGAGCGAGACCGGTCCGACAGATCTGTGCACTGTTCTGGGCAAAAGCGAAGCGGCTCGCATTGGCACGATTGAGCACATTATGGCCACGCTTTCGGCGCTTGGCATCGACAACATCATCGTGCTTCTTGAGGGTGCCGAAGTGCCGATCATGGACGGCTGCGGCGAGGCCTTTGTTGACGCCATCGATCAGGCCGGCACCATTACCCAAGCCGCCAAGCGCCGCTATATTCGGGTTACGAAATCGGTGCGCGTTGATCTGGGAGGATCTTGGGCCGAGTTCCGCCCATACGACGGCACCCGTTTTGAAGTTGAGATTGATTTTGAATGCCCGATTATCGGACGGCAGGTCTACGCCGGTGATCTAACTCCTGCTTCCTATCGCCGTGATCTGGCCCGCGCCCGTACTTTTGGCTTCATGCGGCACGTTGAGCACCTTTGGGCCTCTGGCCACGCGCTTGGCTCCTCCCTCGAAAACTCGGTGGTGATCGGTGACGATGACCGTGTGGTCAATCAAGGCGGTTTGCGCTGGTCCGATGAGTTTGTGCGGCACAAGACGCTGGACGCCATTGGCGATCTTGCGCTTGCGGGCGCGCAATTCCTCGGTTGCTACCGGTCATACCGCGGCGGGCACAAGCTGAATGCAATGGCCTTGCGCGCGCTGCTGTCAGATCACGCCTCTTATGAAATCGTCGAATCGAAGCGAGTGCAGCGTCGCGGTGCGGCTGTAGAGCTTGTGGCCGTGAACGCGCCGGTTTTCTCCCCTTGGATGCTCTGAATTAGCTGAATCCGGGCCTTGGCCACAAAAAAGTGCGAATGTCGGGCAAGGACGTTGCCCGATAGAGGCGCTTGTGATTTATGAAGCGCGATTTTGCCATCAAAACGGATGTTGAGTTGATGCACACCGGACGCATGCGGAACCACAAGCGCGCAAATCTATTTGGTATGGCCCTGATGAGTGGGTTGCTGCTCGCTGTGTCGGGGTGCCAGTCGGAAAAAGACGTCAATCTCGACACTTATGTCGACAATCTTGAGCCTGCGGATCAGCTGTACAATCAGGGCCTCGCCAATCTGGAGCAGGGCCGCGTTGTGGAAGCGTCGCGAAAATTCGATGCAGTCGACCGCCAGCACCCTTACTCGGAGTATGCGCGCAAATCCATCGTGCTCAGCGCGTTCACCAACTACCGTCAAGGGCGATATCCGGAGGCCATCTCTGCAGCAAAACGCTATGTGACGCTCTATCCGACCGACAGCGAAGCGGCCTATGCGCAGTACATTATCGGGCTTTCCTACTTCCGGCAGATTCCGGACGTGACACGTGATCAGGCGGACTCCCGCCGGACCATCGCCGCCATGAGTGAACTCGTTGAGCGCTATCCGGATTCGGAATATGTGGAAGACGCCAAGACCAAGATTCGCTTTGCTCGAGACCAGATTGCGGGCAAGGAAATGCAGGTCGGGCGCTATTATCTGGAGCGGCGCGAATATCTTGCCTCCGTCAAGCGCTTCCGCGCTGTCGTAGAGCAATATTCCAACACGCGCCACACTGAAGAAGCCCTGGCGCGCCTGACCGAAGCCTATTTCGCACTTGGACTTGCTTCGGAAGCGCAAACGGCTGCAGCCGTGCTTGGCCAGAACTTCCCCGACAGCCCATGGTACAAGGACAGCTACAAGCTGTTGCAGACTGGCGGGCTGGAGCCGCGCGAGAATTCTGGGTCGTGGATATCCAGCGCGGCCAAGACAATCACCGGCGGCGCTTGATCAGCATCTGATGCTCACGCATCTTGCCATTCGCGACATTGTTCTCATCGAAAAGCTCGAGATTGATTTCGCGCGCGGCCTCACTGTGCTGACTGGTGAAACCGGTGCGGGAAAGTCCATTCTTCTTGATGCCTTGAGCCTTGCGCTGGGCGCCCGGGGTGATGCGGGATTGGTGCGCCATGGTGCGGGGCAGGGGCATATCACCGCCGTATTTGATCTGGGCAAAGATCATCCCGCCCGCGCCGTTCTCGATGAGAATGCCATTGACTGCGACGGCGATCTCATTTTGCGCCGCGTGCAAAGCGCTGATGGCAAGTCGCGGGTGTTCGTCAACGACCAAGCAGCAAGCGTGGGGCTCTTGCGCGATCTTGGCTCCAGCCTTGTTGAAATTCACGGCCAGCATGATGACCGCGCGCTTGTTTCGGCCGAAGCGCATAGGACGTTGCTGGACGCATTTGGCGGTTTGACCGGCGAGACAGCCGGTGTCCGCGCCGTCTATCGGGGCTGGCGGGAGGCGGAGGCCGCGCTTGCCAAGCACAGGGCGCGGGTTGAAGCTGCGGCGCGCGAGGCGGACTATCTGCGTGCCTCTGCCGATGAGCTTTTGAAACTCAATCCGCAGCCGGGCGAGGAGGACGAGCTCGCCGGACTGCGCACCAATATGATGCGGGCTGAAAAGGTGGCGGCGGACCTTAGTGAGGCAAATGACCTGTTGTCAGGTTCCGCCTCACCGATGCCATCGCTGTCCTCGCTCCTGCGGCGGCTTGAGCGCAAGCAGGCAGATGCTGAAGTCTTCATCAAGCCGATTGTCGAGGCGCTCGAGCAAACCGTGCATGCGCTGTCGGATGCGCAAGCTGCTGCAGAAACCGCGCTGCGTCAGTCGGAATATGATCCGAAAGCGTTGGAGCGCGCCGAGGAGCGTCTATTCGCCTTGCGCGGCGCCGCGCGCAAGTTTGCGGTTCCGGTTGAGCGCCTGCCGGCGCTGGCGCAACGCATGCAGCAGGATCTGGCAGATCTTGATGCCGGCGAGGCGGGGTTGGCGAAGCTCGCGAGCGAGGCGGCCCGCTTGAAAACAGAATTTGACGAGCGGTCCAAGGCGCTGTCGGCCAGGAGGCGAAAGACAGCAAGGGCGCTAGAGAAATCGGTGATGGCCGAGCTGCCAGCGCTCAAGCTGGAACGCGCCGACTTCATTGTCGAACAAGTGACGGAGGCAGACGCGCCAGGACCGGAAGGGGTTGATTTTGTCGAATTCTGGGTGCGCACCAATCCCGGAACCAAGGCCGGGCCGATGATGAAAACCGCGTCCGGCGGCGAGCTTTCGCGGTTTCTGCTCGCCTTGAAAGTGGCGCTGGCGGACAAGGGCTCGGCGCCAACACTGGTGTTCGACGAGATTGACACAGGCGTCGGCGGGGCGGTGGCGGACGCGATTGGCCAGCGGCTGAAGCGGCTGGCGGGCAAGGTTCAGGTTCTGTCGGTAACGCATGCGCCGCAAGTGGCGGCGCGGGCGGACCAGCATTTGCTGATCGCCAAGAACGAGAACGGCGGGCGGATGGCGACATCGGTGGCGCAAATGGATGCGAGCGCGCGGCAAGAGGAGATCGCCCGGATGCTGGCGGGGGCGAGCATCACGACGGAAGCGCGCGCGGCGGCAGAGCGGCTCTTGAAGGAGAATGCCGAGTTTTCTGTTTGAGCGGGACGGGATTCCCAGTAGGCTGAGCGCCGCAAGCAACTGTGTTAAGCCGAGTGCCCTCATGCCATCCACTGACACCCCAATCGCTTCCCTCACCGAACCCCAGGCCGCCGCCGAGCTTGCCCGCCTTGCCGCCGAAATCGCCGCACACGACAGGCGCTATCACGGCGAGGACGCGCCGCTGATTTCGGACGCGGAGTATGATGCGCTGCGGCTTCGCAACATGGCTCTTGAAGGGAAGTTTCCCTACCTTATCCGCGAAGATTCGCCATCGCGGGCAGTTGGCTATGCTGTCTCGGAGAAATTCGAGAAGATCGCTCATAAAGTGCCGATGCTCTCTCTTGACAACGCGTTCGCCGATCAGGATGCGCATGATTTTGTTGAGCGGGTGCGGCGGTTTTTGATGATTGATCCGCTGACGGAACTTGGGATGACGGCCGAGCCGAAGATTGACGGGCTGTCGCTGTCGCTGCGCTATGAAAAGGGAAAGCTCTTGTCGGCGGCGACGCGCGGGGATGGAGCGGTGGGTGAGAATGTCACGGTAAACGCCAAGACCATCAAGGATATTCCCAAGCAGCTCGCTGGAAGCTTTCCGGACATTCTGGAGGTGCGCGGCGAGGTCTACATGACTCATGCCGATTTCATTGCACTGAACGAGCGGCACCGGGCCGAGGGCAAGTCGGAAATTGCCAATCCGCGCAATGGCGCGGCGGGGTCGCTGCGGCAACTGGATTCATCGGTGACCGCAAGCCGGCCTTTGCGGTTTTTTGCCTATGCCTGGGGCGAGGTGAGCGAAATGCCGGCGGCGACGCAGATGGGCGTGGTGGCGGCCTTCAAGAGCTTTGGCTTCAAGACCAATGAGCTGATGAAAAGATGCGCAGGCGCGGACGAACTGCTCGCTGTTTACCGCAGCATCGAAGCGCAGCGGGCGAGCCTGGGCTATGACATTGACGGGGTGGTCTACAAGGTGGACGATCTTGAGCTGCAGAAGCGGCTTGGCTTCGTGTCGCGCTCGCCGCGCTGGGCGATTGCGCACAAGTTTCCCGCCGAGAAGGCAACGACCATTTTGCGCGGCATCGACATTCAGGTCGGCCGCACCGGAGCGCACACGCCGGTGGCGCGGCTGGAGCCAGTGACGGTTGGCGGCGTCGTGGTGACCAATGCGACGCTGCATAATGAGGACGAGATCAAGCGGCTCGGCGTCATGATCGGCGACACGGTGACCGTGCAGCGGGCGGGGGATGTCATTCCGCAGGTGCTTGGCTTTGTGCCGGAAAAACGTCCGGCGGACGCGCAGGAATATGTGTTTCCGCACCTATGCCTGTGCGAGCTGAAGACGGCTTTGGTGCGCGAGGAAATCGCCTCAGGGGCAATTGGCGCTGTGAAACGCTGTTCGGGCGAGTTCGCCTGTCCCTATCAGAAGGTCGAGCATCTGAAGCATTTCGTCTCGCGCCGCGCTTTTGACATTGAGGGGCTGGGCGACAAGCAGATCGAGTTTTTCTTCACTGACGAAGATCTGCCGGTGAAGAACCCGGCCGACATTTTCGCGCTTGCAAGGCGCGATGCGGCGAACTTGAAGAAGCTCAAAGACAAGGAGGGATTCGGCGAAACTTCCGCCGCCAAACTCTTCGCCGCCATCGACGCGCGGCGGAAAATTGGCTTGGACCGGCTGATCTATGGCTTGGGCATACGGCATGTGGGAGAGACCACGTCCAAGACCTTCTCCCGCGCCTATGGCTCTTTCGCCGCGTTCCACGACGCAGCTTTGAAGATCGCCAGCGGCGATGCCGCAGCAGCTGAGGAAATGGACGCGCTTGACGATGTCGGAAGCGCCATTGTTGATGCCGTGGCGCGCTATTTCTCAGAAGAGCATAACCGCAAAATCGTCGAGGAGCTGGCCGCCGAACTCTCCGTGGCCGACGCCGAGAAGCCGCTCTCCGATTCGCCCGTCGCGGGCAAAACCGTCGTCTTCACCGGATCGCTTTTGCGCATGACGCGGGACGAGGCGAAGGCGATGGCGGAACGGCTGGGGGCCAAGGTTTCGGGGTCTGTTTCGAAGAAGACCGATCTGGTGGTCGCCGGGCCGGGGGCGGGGTCGAAGCTGGCGGAAGCGGAAAAGCATGGGGTGGAGGTCATTGACGAGGATGCGTGGTTTGCGCGGGTGGGGACGTGACAGGTCAAGTCCGGAGCAAAGCGAACCACAGGTTGACAACGGGCGCAAATGCGAGAAAAACCGGGAATGCCTACCGGAGCGAGGGAACGAGTGATGGACGGAATCAAACTCCCGCAGCCGGAGGGATGGGACGACAAGAGCATGATCGCGTTTAACGCGCGCGAGAGGCCGGAGAGCGGGATCGTTCCGAATATCGTGATCACCCAAGACAGTTTCGGCGATGTGGCGGGTGAGACACCCGTCGAGCGCATCAAAGCGTTTGCCAACAAGCAAATTGCCGATATGAAGGATAAACTGCCAGAGCCAGTCATCCACTCGCAAAAGCTGATTCAAGTCGCGGGCCGTGCGGCCGCAGAGATCAATGTCTCTTGGACACATGGCGCAAACCGCTTGTCGCAGCTCGTAACCTTCGTGGCGCGCAACCCCTCGCAGGTCATGATTTGTACAGCGACAGCTGCGGAAGCCGAGTTTGAGCAACACCAGACGGCCTTTCGCCAATCGCTGCAATCCGTGCAAATCAGCGCCTAAGCGCCGCCGATGAGCGCCCAGCCCGCAGCCCGCGTCGGAGACAAGGTGGCCCATACAATGGCGCTGCCGGGGGCGCTGACCGGCCTTTTGATTGGCGCTGCAATAGGCGTCGCCATCGTCGCCACGGGCGGCCTCGGCGCCATTGCCATTGGCGCGGCGATTGCAACGACGGGTGGCCTGGGGCTTGCCGGTGAATATATCGGTGAATCCATGCCCGGCCCTCCGAGCGGCGCAATCATCGTGGGCTCGACAACAATCTTCATCAACGGCAAGTCGGCTTCCCGGGCCACGCTCTCAACGGCAATC
The DNA here is from genome assembly GCA_963792485.1 of uncultured Alphaproteobacteria bacterium. GTDB lineage: Bacteria > Pseudomonadota > Alphaproteobacteria > Rhizobiales > Rhizobiaceae > JANOYJ01. The sequence goes on along the minus strand of CAWBWL010000008.1, from coordinate 36,544 downwards.
TGTCGCGAAGGCCCTCCGCAGCAGGAGGCGACGGGTGCCGCCACAGTCTTTTTTGATGGCATGCCGGCGGGCCGCAAGGACGAGAAGCTCACTTGTTCGGCAAAGATCATTGAAGGCTCCAGTAACGTCTTTATCGGCGGCCCCAGTGTGCAGACTTTGCCAATGGACCCTGAAGTGCCGCAATGGCTGCACAATACAATGACTGCCATGATGTGGGGCGGCACAGTCCTGGCAACCGGGGGGATAGCGGCGACTTACGGCGTCGGAGCTGCGCTAGGCAGCCTAGTGGGCGGCTTTGGTGGCGGAATGCTGGGCTCGGTTGGTGGCCGCTGGGCGGCGGAAAAGCTTGGGTTCGGCGAGACGGGGCAGCGCGTTGCGGAGGTGCTGGGAGGGCTTGGCGGCGGGGCCATTGGCGGAGGTCTGGGGTTCAAGGGCGGCGCGGCATTAGCGCCAAAAGCGCCAAGACCGGTTGTCACCGCCGAAGGGACGGTTGGTGGAAAGACGTTCAAGGATGTCAATCAAACCGCGCGGACCGGCGTCGATCCAAACAAGCCGACGCTTATTAATGAGCGGGTAAACGCAAAGAATCTGAAAGACGGAAAGGTGCGCCCGAATGGCACTATGGGGGAAGCGCATGCCGAAGTTGGAACGGTTCAGCAGGCCTTCGAGGCGGGCGTGACAAAAGGCGCCGACATGACGATGACGGTTACAGGAAAGCCTGTTTGCGGCTACTGCCGGGGCGATGTCGCAGCGATGGCTGAAGCCTCGGGATTGAAGTCTCTGACAATATACGAGGCTGAAACCGGCAAGACCCTTTTCTGGGAAAAGGGAATGAAGTCTTTAAAAACACTGGGCGAATGATCGATGACCCTTCTCACTTGGACCATTGACGGGCCATCGGGCTCCACAGGCGGCAAGCTCAAAGATCCGTCGGCGCAAGATGTCGCGGAAAAACTAGGCACTCTCCGAAGCGGCGACGGCTCATTGACGCTTGATCTGTCCGGCAGCAACGATACGGAAAAGTCCCTCCAGGTTTTGGCGGATGCCGGCCGGTACATCGTGACGCTCGGCTACGATACGGATGACGATTACGAGGTGCGCAGTTTCAACGGGCCGAAAGGCGATCTGAGAATGGTTGAAATCGGCGGCAACCTTTACCGGTCCGACTCGGTCTGCGCCGACCACAGCGTGGTCTCAGATATTGTTCTTATGTTTCTCAAGGATGGCGATGTTCCTGCCAATCTCCTGAGTTGAGGCCGATTTCAATGCACCGACACGTGATCGCCGAACATTTGTTGGAAATTGTCCGCAGGCATTCAAGCGGCCTTGGCTGGTATGGAGTTGAAGCGTGCTGTTCGATCTCCCGCGCCGAGTTTCCAGAGGGATTGAACGTAAAGGATGTTCTTGAAGATGCGAGTGAGACCGGCATGTTGACCAAGAGAACTGTGAACGGCAAGGAGAAGTATCTTGCTCCTGGTGCGGACATCTCGCGCTGCGCGTCATGACCACATTCACGGGCTTCGGCAAACAGGCGCTACCCTTTCTCAAAGCCCTCGATTTCCACCAGGACCGCGACTGGTTCAAGGCGAACAAGGCGCTGTATGAGAGCGAGCTTGAGACGCCGCGCGGCGATCTGGTGGAGGCGCTGACCGAGGCGTTTGCGGCGGCGGGCATTGGGCTGAAGGGCGACCGGAAGAAGAGCGTTTACCGGATTTACCGCGATGTGCGCTTTGCCAAGGACAAGAGCCCGTTCAACAAACATGTCTCCGCGCTGCTGACGCCTTCGGGCGAGAAGAATGAGGAGGAGGGTTCGTTCTTCATCAAGATCGGCATCGAAGGCTGCTTCATGGCCGTCGGCTTTTACCTCGGCGATCCGGAAAAGCTGAAAGCGTTCCGTAATTCCATCGTCACCTGGCCCGACCGGTTCCGCGCCATGACAGCGGCGCTGGAGAAGGGCGGGCTGACGCTTGGAACCGACGATGCGCTGAAGCGGCTGCCGAAGGATTTTGACGCGGTCACCGAGCCGGACTTGGCGGCGGCGGTGAAGCTGAGGCACTTTTATGTGCGCGAGGATATTGAGCCGGGGCGGGTGACGGAAGCGGGGCTGGTGGGGGATTGTGTGGGGTTTGTGCGGCGGGCGATGGTGTTGCTGGAGTGGGGGAAGTTACGCCAGATTGCTAATATTGAAGGGTTGTATGGAATTGTTTAGTTTGGTTTAGGCTTGCATATATATGAACTCTACAGCGGATGATCGAAATGGATAAAGAAAAAATAATTGATGCAGTCGCAAAATCAATATGGGAAGCCAAGAAAAAACAGGAACTAAAAAATATAGAAAAGTTTGGTTTTGATCCGCAAATTTTCTCAAATGCTGGCTTAATACTTTCTCAATTATCGCCTCGCGAGACTGTGATTGTTTCATACTCGCTGATATCAAACGCTTTGGATAGCTCAATTAGGTTCCATTTTTCTCACGTGTCCGAAAAGGAAGTTTCCGCACTTTTTGATGGGCTCGGGCCGCTTACCTCTGACGCAACTAAAACGCGCATTGCGAAAGCGCTCGGTTGGCTGCCGGAGAATATTGCGACGGCCGTCGACACCTTTCGCAAATTGAGGAACAGACTCAGCCACGACATTGGAGAATTCACCTCTTCAGATCTCCGCTCCAATCTGACTAGTGACACTGTGCAGTTTTTAGAAGAGTTCAATTTGAGCGAATAATCGCAAGTCTGGGCGGGGATTATACTGAAAACGATTTCTGGTAAAACCATCGATCTGGTGAAAATAAAATCGTATGGTTGTTTTGGAATTGTATTGGCCCAATTCGTAATCTTGAGCATTGTTTCAGGGCCATCACGACTAAGGCTCGGCATGGAGAACCATGTAAAGTTTTGGGAATTCGATGAGGGTCCCGAGTGGACCAGAGTTTTGATGCGGAAGGCCGCCGGAGCACTTTTGGATTGCTCGCTAGTTCCGGTTGTTGAGTAGTCGGTTCTGAACCTTGCTTTGAACTTTCTTGAAAACTCGCTGATGCCTAAAGGACTTTGGCAGAGTTCATCGCTGATTTGGAGAACTAAACCCTTGCCAAATGCCCACTCCTTCCTCGCTGGCGCCCGCCGGGCTCTCCCCGTCATCCTCTCCGCCGCCCCGTTCGGACTGCTGTTCGGGGCGCTGGCGGTGGATAATGGGCTGTCGGTGTTTCAGGCGGCTTTGATGAGCGCGACTGTGTTTGCCGGGTCGAGCCAGATGGTGGGGATTGAGCTGTTTGCCGGGCACGCGCCCGCATGGATCATCGCGTTTTCGATCTTTGTGGTGAATGCGCGGCATCTGCTTTATTCCGCGACGACGGGGCGGCATATGGGCGGGTTCTCCGGCCCGCAGAAGGCGGCGGCGTTCTTTTTTCTGATTGATCCGCAGTTCGCCGAGACCGAGCGGGAGGTGGAGAAGAACGGGAGTTTTTCTTTCGCCTGGTATATGGGCGTGGGGCTGACCTTCTACTTTATCTGGCTCGGCCTGACCATTATTGGCGCGCTGTTTGGCAAGCTGCTGCCGGACCCGAAGCCCTGGGGCATCGACTTTCTTTTGACGATCTATTTCCTTGGCCTTGTCATGAGTTTCCGCAAGCGGCCGTTCTGGCTGCCGGTGGTGATTGTGTCGGCGGCGGCTTCGGTGCTGGCGTTCAAGATTGTCGGCTCGCCTTGGCATGTGTCGCTGGGGGCGCTGGCGGGGGTGGCGTTTGCGGCGGCGTTTGGCGGCAGGAATTTCGGGGACAGTTTACTTAATTCCCCGACCGGCCTTCGCAAAAACGGCAGGGAAGGAGGGGGGAATTAAGTAAACTGTCCCCGAAATTCATGTCTGACATTTACATCGCCATTCTCGGCGGAGCTTTCCTCACCTATCTCACGCGCATTGGCGGGCATCTCATCCTGTCGCGTTTCGAGCGGATCCATCCGCGCGTCGAGGCGGCGCTGAATGCGGTGCCGGCGGCGGTGCTGACAACGCTGGTCGCGCCCGCGGCGCTGACGCAGGGCTGGCCGGAGACGGTGACGCTGATTGTGGCGGCGCTCGCCGCGCTGCGGCTGCCGCTGCTGGGGATGTTCGCGCTGGGCTGGGTTATGATTGTGGCGCTGCGCTGGGTTTCGGCTGGATAGGACGCGGGCGGTGAAGCATTTGGGCGGGTCTGACGGTCACTTGCTCCGCCAGTCTTCGCGCAGCACGGCGTAGACCAGCATCATCGGCCCATCCGCCTTTGAACCAAAGGCTCTGGCGGTGATGCGCCTCCCTGACCATTCCCGCCTTTTCCATGACGCGGCAGGACGCCGCGTTGCGCGGGTCGGCGGAGGCGGTGATGCGGTGGAGGCCGAACGTGTCGAACGCGTAATCGAGGAGCGCGCGGACCGATTCGCTGGCATACCCCTTGTTCCAAAACGGGCGCGCGATGGTGAAGCCGATTTCGGCAAGGCGGCTGTCCATCTCACCGATATTCAGGCCGCAGTCGCCGATCAGCTTTTCATCTTCCAGGCTTTCCAAGGCAAACTGAAACCAGCCCGGGCCGTCCGGGTTTTTCACGGCCATGGACTGCAGTGAATTCGCCGGCTTCCCGTGATGAGAATGTACGTCCAAGATTGAAAACGCGCGACTTCGGAATCACTGCGGTAAGCGGCGAAGGCCTCAGCATCGCTCGCTTCGAAGCGCCGGGCAATGAGGCGGGCGGACTGGAAGATCATGCCGGGGCGCGCTTGCGGCTCACTGCCTGAACTGGAACGGGCATGATGCTCCAGCGGCGCGCAGGCGGATTCGAGCCATGGGCGCACGGAGGCCTCGACGATGGGCGACAGCTCTGAAAGCACCCGCGCGTGATAGGCGTCGAGCCATTGCAGCTCTTCGCGGGTGAGCAGATGCGCGTCGATGAGGCGGCGGTCGATGGGGGCGAGGGTGATGGTTTCAAAGCCGAGCATCGGCTTGTCGCCGCCCGGAACATCCTCGGCTCGGTGACGACGATGAGGTTTTCGATGCGGATGCCGTATTCGCCCGGCTTGTAATAGCCCGGCTCGTTGGAGAGGATCATGCCCGGCAAGAGTTCCTGACGGCCGGTTTTGGCGATGCGCTGCGGGCCTTCATGGACAGAAAGATAGGAGCCGACGCCATGGCCGGTGCCGTGGCCATAATCGAGGCCGGCCTTCCACAGCGCTGAACGGGCGAAGGCGTCGATTTCGGCTCCGGTCGTTCCTTGCGGGAAGCGCAGCGTCGAGATGGCGATCATGCCTTTCAGCACCAGCGTGAAACGGCGGCGGTAGTCATCCGGGCACTGAACCCACGGGAAGGGTGCGGGTGATGTCCGTCGTGCCGTCGACATATTGGCCGCCTGAATCGAGCAGGAACAACTCGCCCTCGTTCAGCGTCCGGTTTGTGTCCGTTGTCACCCGGTAATGGTTGATTGCGCCGTTCGGGCCGGTGGAGGAAATGGTGTCGAAGGAGATGTCGAGGAGCGGTGCCTGCAGCATTTCGCCAGTGTGGATGCGGCAGTCTTCCAGTTTTTCGGCGGCCGTGATTTCGGTGAGCGCGCCGGGCTTTTGTGTGTCGTACCAGGCGAGAAATGCCGAGACCGCCGCGCCGTCTCTTTTATGGGCGGCGCGGGCGCCATTGAGCTCGGTCCTGTTTTTCTGCGCGCGGGGCAGGCGTGCCGGATCCGCCGCTTCGATCGACCTTGCCGCCGGCGGCTTCGACAATGCGGCGGAGCTGATCGGCGGCGAGCACAGGATCGAGCGCGACGGAAGCATTGGCGCTGAGCTTGGCGAGTTCTTCCGCAAGGGCCGAGGGCGGCATGAGGGTGCAGAGCTGGTTGAGATAGGCTTCGGTCTTGATGGGCAGCTTGCGCTTGTCGATGAACAGGAGCGGCTCGCCCTGCGCCTTCAGGATCGCGAAGCACAGCGCCAGCGGCGTGTGCGGCACGTCCTTGCCGCGGATGTTGAAGGCCCAGGCGATGGAGGATGGATCGGTGAGCACGCAGAAATTGGCATTTGCCTTTTGAACAGCCTCAGCCATTTGCGCCAGCTTGTCGCGGGCAAGCAGCCCGGCCTGTTTGATGTCATGGATGGAGACGGGCTCCAAAGGCGCGGCGGGGCGGCCCTGCCAGATTGCGTCAACCGGGTTTGACGGAAGCGGCGCCAGGGTTCCGCCCGCTTCGCTCAACGCCTTTTCCAGCGCCTTCACTTCGCTGATCGTGTGCAGCCAGGGATCGAAGCCGATGCGCGCGGCCTTGCCTGCATTGTCCGCAAGCCATTTGGCGGGCGGAGAGGCGACGAGATCGACGATTTCAAACACATCCGGGTCCAGCTGCTGCCCCGCCTGCACGGTGTAGCGGCCGTCGACGAAGACAAAAGCGTGGCTTTTGAGCACCAGTGCGACGCCCGCCGAACCGGTGAATCCGGTGAGCCAGGCGAGACGCTCGGAGCTTTTGGCCACATATTCGCCCTGATGCTCGTCGCTGCGGGGCACCAGAAAGCCGGAAATGCCATGCGCGTCAAACAGGGCTCTGAGGCTCGCTACCCTTGGGGCAGCGAGGGCGGGATTGGCGGTATTTTCGAAATTCTGGAAGCGCGCGGGCATGATTTGTCCTGATTTGCCGCAATCCTAGAGCCTCCGCGCCAGACGGGCAATCGAATCGATCACGATTTGCGGGCCGTCACGTTTCTGTTGCAATGCACAATTATGTCTTCGCACCTGCAATATTTGCATGGGAGTCATGCAAATTCGGGGGTGTGCGCGCCGCTTTTGCCCCCCTAGCTTCGCAGATGGGGCGGGTGATTTGGTTTAATGCGTTGGATGCGCCCGCTGCCGCTTGGAAAAGCCAAAGGAAAGATCCAATGACCCAGTTTGAATTGCAGCGCAGCTTTGCGCAAACCGGATTGCCGGCTGGTCAAGGGCGCCAGCGCCTCGCGCCATCCTATGGTCCTGGCGGGATCATGGCGCTGGAAGGCGGGGCTGTCACCATGCTTGGCCTGATGCCCAGCGAAATCCGCCGCACCCGCCCCGGCTCGACCCGGGCGGCGTATGCGAAGGGGTATGCGCAGCGGGGGTGGTAGGCACAAGGATCAATACCCCGCAACGCCCACGACGAAATTCTGGCCATAGGCTTTGGCGCATTTCGGGCAGGTGGTGTAGAAGAAGTAGATGTCCTTCGGCTCCACGCCCTTTGCCCGCACCGCGCCTTCCATCTCCCCGAGCCAGTCCTTGACGCTTGAATAGGGGCCTTCGAAAACCTTGGTGAGATAGTCGCCGCTGAGCGTTGTCATCTCCTCGCCTTCAATGTCGCGGTCGACGGCGAATAAATGCTCGGCCTTCCAGGGCGACAACTCCCGGCTCAGCACCAGCATATTGTCCGGATCATAAGCGCCCGCATCCTCGATCTTGCCCTGCACGCGTCCAAAAACCGAACCCATGTCGAGCGGAATATGCAAGGCATTGTGCGTCACAGCGTGGACGAATTTCTTGTCCTTGAAATGCAGCTCCTGCCCGTCCCAGCCGCCGGGATTGAATTTCGGGCAGCAGCCGGTGGTGTTGTGGCTGTCGTCATAATGAGGAAGTGCGTTGGTTTTCATGAGCTTTGCTCCTGCCGCTGGCAAGGCGGTAGTATGGGGCGGGATGGGGTGAGGGGTTTTGATGTGGGTCAAACCGGACGCCGATTTGATCGTCCACCCCAGGGATGGCTGCGGACATGCGGGATCGCTTCCGCACGGGATGCCGGGCGGATTGCTTCAGAACTGTAATGTTGAGGCTACGATTTCGTCATGACGTGTCGTGGACGAAGCCGATTGAGTTCTGGAAGCAGCGGCGCACCGGGCGCACGGGAAGTTTCAGTGAAAGCACGAGCGCATAGCGCGGCGTGTGCGATCGCGGCGTGCCGCTGGTCAGGCAGGCATGCATGAGCACGGCCGCGACGGCACGAAAGACCATTGCGAGGTGGAAGAGGGTACCCACGCTGTCGCCGGTCTCTGAAAAATCGGGCGTCTCAAGCAAGGTCTGCGTCAGGTCGCCGTCGTCCGGGAAATCCATGAGCGTGAGCGCGGCATATTGGGCCAGCAGACAGACCTGACACATGCGCAGCCGCACGGCCAGCGGGCGCGACGCAGCGCGCTCCGCAAGCATGGCGAGGCTCAGGAGCAGCGCGATGATGCGGGGCAGTATGTCATGGCGTTCTTCAGTCATCGCGCGCTCCTTTCCTGGCATGAGTATGGGAGAGGTTTTGGGGGCGGGGATGAGATTTCCGAAGAAAAATACGGGAATTTGATAAGGTGTTGAAAAGGCTGGGATAAAAACTCTGGAAATTTTTGTTGGCTGAATACTTATCCCCCAAAATGGCACTGCGCGGTTAGCCCTCACCAGCAAAAGCCAAGGCTTAGCGCCGTTGCGCTCTGCCTTCTGAGCTTAAGTCCCGCCTATATCCCTCATCCTGAGGAGCGCCCTCTCGGGCGCGTCTCGAAGGACGCACCCCGCTGCTCCAGCCCGCTCGGCGAGGATTATTGGTGCTTTGCAGTTGGAGCCGACGCGGAAATGAGTGCCCTGTCACCGATTTTCGATTCAAGGCATACGAATGCTTGGCGCGAGGCGCCCCTCTCTGTCCTGTCGGACATCTCTCCCGCAGGGGGAGAGATCGCTGTGCCGCCGCTTTCCCTTTTCCTTCAACGGCGCAAGAAATGGGGAAAGCCGTCACGCGAGCGATCTCTCCCCTCGCGGGAGAGATGTCCGACAGGACAGAGAGGGGCGCCTCGCGCCGGGAGGACAGTGGGCGCGTCTCGAAGGACGCACCCCGCCGCCCCAGCCCGCTCGGCGAGGATTATTGGTGCTTTGCAGTTGGAGCCGACGCGGAAATGAATGCAATGTCACCGATTTTCGGTTCAAGGCATACGAATGCTTGGCGCGAGGCGCCCCTCTCTGTCCTGTCGGACATCTCTCCCGCAGGGGGAGAGATCGCTGTGCCGCCGCTTTCCCTTTTCCTTCAACGGCGCAAGAAATGGGGAAAGCCGTCACGCGAGCGATCTCTCCCCTCGCGGGAGAGATGTCCGACAGGACAGAGAGGGGCGCCTCGCGCCGGGAGGACAGTGGGCGCGTCTCGAAGGACGCACCCCGCCGCCCCAACCCGCTCACCCGGTGGAGCCCACCCAAATCCCTCATCCTGAGGAGCGCCCTCTTGGGCGCGTCTCGAAGGACGCACCCCGCCGCCCCAGCCCGCTCTGCGCAAACTATCCGTGCCTTGCAGGGGGTGCCGATGCGGAAATGAGTGCGCTGTCACCGAGATTTCGAAGTTCCAATCAATCTGGAAATTCAAGCCCATTAGTGACCGAAAATTCAGCTTCAGCTACCCAATCAAGGAGGCGGCGGGTGTCGTCAGGTTTGTTGATGCCCCAATCGCTTCCACTGCCACCAATCACGATATAGGTTTTGAGCAATCCTCTGAACGCGCGTTCGGTTCCGTTTCCCCATTTTCCGTCAGCAGTCCCTTTGTAATGGCCCGAGGATTTCAGCAGAGCTTGCGCCTCAAGCAGCACACGCCCCTTTCGGCTTGCAAAGTAAGCTCTCACATTCACCAACTCGCGCTCGATATTCCCTGCTTGGGCAGAACCGGCGAGAGGGAACAGTGCAAGGGAAGCTGATGCAAATACAAAAAGCCGACGATTCATGCTTGGGTCCCCGCTGAACACACCCAAAGATAGTTTCAATTCGGTCATCGAACAAGGAACAATTACCAGCTATTCGAGACGGTCGAGTTGGCTGTGATGACCTATTGTAGTGCGCTCACTGACAAATCCGGCAGCGTATGCAACAGGCTGGGCATGAGCGCGTTGGCACTGAGTTGGGCATTTCGTGAAGTGGCGGCCTCCCGAACCCACTCAGTGCAGCCTAGCCGTGCCCAGCGCGCGGGATCGAACTCGAGATAAGTGTAGTAGCATCAATTATTGTCGCAATTTGTGATTTTATCCAAAGGCTGCTATTTGGTTCTCAAATCAAGAGGAGTTTTTGATGACTAGCGAGACCCTCCAGTCTTTTAAGACACAGCTTGGAAATGACTTTGGCGAGATTTATTTCATCGCTTATCGTGAGTATGTCGGTATTCGCGAGACATGGCGGCAATACAAAAATTTGTTCGATAGTGCTGGACCAGAGCGCACAGATTTGATGAACTCCGAAGGTGGTAGCTTCTTTTTCCAAGTTCAATGTCGTTTTTTGGAGGCAGTTGTATTAGGTCTTTGTCGATTACATGAAAATGGTAAAATAAAAGTGTCAGGAAGCGATGTATTAACTATTGCAAGACTAGACAAGTTTATAAGAAATTCAACTATAGATGAAACAAAGAAAATAAATTATTTTACATTATCTAGCGATTTTGGCATTAAAGCGAAAAAGCTTGTAAAAAAGCGGAATTCAGTAATTGCACATAACAATCTAAGTTGGCAGACAAGCAATCGTGTAATCCCGCATGATCGAAAATTGGTCACCGAGATTGATTTCGCACTGAAATCGCTTTTTGAGGTTTTCAAATTCGTGGAGTTCGCCTTTTTTGGGAGTATTTCGTCCGACGACTTTTTATTCGAGCTAAATAACGAAATTGTTATGCTCAGGGCGCTTTATCGCGGTCATGAAGCTAGGGAAATTCAAGAGAACCGCGATGATTTTGAGAATTCTCCCCGTCTTCCAGAATGGTTAAATCTCCAAAGCTAAACCCCCGCCACAAACCCGTCCAGCACCCGCTTCTGCCCCGCCCTGTCAAAATCAATCGTCAGCTTGTTCCCCTCAATCCCCGCAATGCTGCCATTGCCGAACTTGATGTGAAACACCCGGTCGCCCATCGCAAACCGCGACGGCTCGGTCGGACGACTGATTTGGCGACCAGCTCGCCGTCGATCGTGCGGGGCCTTGACCGAGCCTCGGCCTGCGCCGAAGCCGGAATCCGTCTTCGCCATAGGCGATGCGCTCGACGGTGGGGCCGGAGCGGGTGCCCCAGTTTTGGCTGGTGGCGCCGGTGCGGTTTTGCTTGGGCGCGCTGCCAGCCGGGGGTGGAGTAGTTGCCGGTGAAGGCTTCGGGGCGGGCGGTGGCGGTTTGTCGAAGCGGGAGGCGCCGTAGGCGTTGTGGCCGTAGCCGCCGTAGCCGTTGCCGGCTTCGGCGATTTCGACGTGGGCGGCGGGGAGTTCGTCGAGGAAGCGGGAGGGGATGGTGGACTGCCACATGCCGTGGATGCGGCGGTTGGAGACGAACCAGATGTGGGCGCGGTGTTTGGCGCGGGTGAGGCCGACGTAGGCGAGGCGGCGCTCTTCCTCAAGGCCGGAGCGGCCGCCTTCATCGAGCGCGCGCTGATGCGGGAACAGGCCCTCTTCCCAGCCGGGCAGGAAGACGGTGTTGAACTCAAGGCCCTTGGCGCCATGCAGCGTCATGATGTTGACGGCGTCGAGGTCCTCGTTCTGCTCGGCGTCCATGACCAGCGCGACATGCTCGAGGAAGGAGCGCAGGGACTCGTAATCCTCCATCGAGCGGATGAGCTCTTTCAGGTTTTCCAAGCGCCCCGGCGCATCGGCGGAGCGGTCGGCTTTCCACATGTCGGTGTAGCCGGACTCTTCGAGGATCTGCTCGGCAAGCTCGGTGTGCGGCTTGGTTTCGAGCGGCTTGTCCAGCGGTCGAACAGGTCGACGACGTTGTGCAGCGTGGAGCGGACTTTGGGCTTCAGCTCCTCGGTCTCGACCAGCAGGGCGCTGGCCGCCAGCATGGGGACGGAATTGGCGCGGGAGGCGTCGTGGATCTGGCGGACGGCGGCTTCGCCGAGGCCGCGCTTGGGCACATTGATGATGCGCTCGAAGGCGAGGTCGTCGGCGGCTTGCGCGACGACGCGGAAATAGGCCAGGGCGTCGCGGATTTCCTGGCGCTCGTAGAATCGCGGTCCGCCGATGACGCGGTAGTTGAGGCCGAGGGTGACGAACCGGTCTTCGAACTCGCGCATCTGGAACGAGGCGCGGACGAGGATGGCCATGTCGTTGAGCGGATGGCCCTTGCGCTGCAGCTGCTCGATCTCCTCGCCGACGGCGCGGGCCTCTTCCTCGGAATCCCAGCCGGCATGGACCATGACGCGGTCATGGTCCGGGTCTTCCTTTTCGGTGAACAGGGTTTTGCCGAGGCGGCCTTCATTGTGGGCAATCAGATGGGCGGCGGCGCCGAGGATGTGCTCGGTCGAGCGGTAGTTGCGCTCGAGCTTGATGACGGCGGCGCCGGGGAAGTCTTTTTCAAAGCGCAGGATGTTGTCCACCTCCGCGCCGCGCCAGCCGTAGATGGACTGGTCGTCGTCGCCGACGCAGCAGATGTTGACTGGTAGGTCTCCCTCACCTCGCCCCTTGCGGGGCGAGCGCCGCTCGCCCGGGCCGGGGAGAGGGGAACGGCGGGCGCTTTCGCCGTCTCCCCCTCGCGGTCGGCGCTTCGGCGAGCGTCTCCCCCGTGAGGGGCGAGATTGAAGCTGCGGCCGCTGCGACAGCAGCCGCAGCCACATGTACTGCGCGACGTTGGTGTCCTGATACTCATCGACCAGAATGTAGCGGAACTTGTTGGTGGTATTCGGCGCAGCACATCCGGATGTGCGCGGAACATGGCGATCGGGTGCATCAGCAGGTCGCCGAAATCGCAGGCGTTGAGGGTTTTGAGGCGCTCCTGATAGGCGGGTAGAGCTCGCGGCCTTTGCCGTTGGCGAAGCAGCGGGCGTCGCCTTCGGAGATTTCGGTCGGGCCGAGGCCTTGTTCTTCCAGCCGTCGATCATCAGCGCGAACTGGCGGGCGGGCCAGCGTTTGTCGTCGAGGCCTTCGGCCTGGATCAGCTGCTTGATCAGGCGGATGACATCGTCGGTGTCGAGGATGGTGAAATTGGATTTGAGGCCGACGAGCTCGGCATGGCGGCGCAGAAGCTTGACGCCGATGGAATGGAAGGTGCCGAGCCAGGGCATGCCCTCGACGGCCTCGCCGACCAGATGCCGAAATGCGCTCCTTCATCTCGCGGGCGGCCTTGTTGGTGAAGGTGACGGCGAGGATCTGGCTCGGGAAGGCTTTGCCGGTGGCCAGATATGTGCGCGATGCGGGTGGTGAGCACGCGGGTCTTGCCGGTGCCGGCGCCGGCGAGGACGAGGACCGGACCGTCCATGGTTTCGACGGCGAGGCGCTGTTCGGGGTTCAGGCCTTCGAGATAGGGCGCGTTCGCCTTGGCCCCATGACGGGCGGCCATGGCGCGCGCGGCAATGCCGGACGGCTCGCGCGGCGGCGGCGCATCGAAGAAGGGCAGATCGTCAAACGGGTCGGACATGACGCCCAATGTAGTGATTCGGGCGCAAAGGCAAAACAGAATGAGAACAGAAGATGATGTCGCAGTGCTGCGGCTGGCGGAATCATGAACAAAATTTCATTTTTGGACAGATAGACGCAGCCTTGCGCAGCCGCTAAAGTGACGCTGGGGAACTTGTCCTCAACGGAGCGCGCCATGACCGAGCACACAATCACCCAAGACATGATCAACGCCTATGACGAGTACACGCATCTGACGCTCGACAGGCGCGGGTTTATGGAAAAGCTTGCCAGGCTTGCGGGTTCCGGCGCGGCGGCGGCGGTGATTGCGCCGATGCTGGCGGCAAACAGCGCCCAGGCGGCGATCATTGCGCCGGATGATCCGAAAATAAAAGCGTCTGACGTCACCTGGCCCGGTTCGGGCGGCGACATGAAGGGATATCTTGTGACGCCCGCGGATGCGGCAGGCAAGCTTGGCGCTGTGATTGTCATTCACGAGAACCGGGGGCTGAACGACCACATCAAGGATGTGGCGCGGCGCATGGCGCTGGAAGGCTTTGTAGCGCTGGCAGTTGATTTCCTGTCGCCCAAGGGCGGCACTCCGGCGGATGAAGAGGCGGCGCGCAAGCTGATTGGCGAGCTTGACCCGGCGCAGACTGTGGCAAACGCTGTTGCGACAGTCGCTTTTCTCAAGAGCCATGAGGCGGCGAATGGAAAAGTCGGAGCGACCGGCTTCTGTTGGGGCGGCGGCATGGTCAACGCGCTGGCGGTGGCTTCGCCGGACCTGAATGCGGGCGTCGCCTATTACGGCCGTCAGGCGGCGGCTGCGGATGTGCCGAAGATCGCCGCGCCGCTGATGCTGCATTATGGCGGGCTCGACGAGCGCATCAATGCGGGCATTGCCGAATATGAGGCGGCGCTGAAGGCGGCGGGCAAGACATATGAAATCCACATCTATGACGGCGCGAAGCACGCGTTCAACAATGACACATCCGAAGCGCGCTATAACAAGGCGGCGGCGGATCTGGCGTGGGGGCGGACGGTGGCGTTTTTCAAGGCGAATTTGGCTTAGGGGCGCCGCTCCGCCTTAACATCCCGCCGGTCGGTGAAATTTTTCCGGCCGGCGATGATTGGCTTCATAGCTTGCGCAAGCGCTGGTTCGCGGCGCATTGCTTCGTCTATCTCGGTCATCTGGTTCAATGCGACGAGGCGCAGCAGGTCTTCGCGGATTGTTCCGTCAGCGCGCCGGGGCAGGGCGGCGACGGGCTGGAGAAGTTCAACGTGCAGTTCCCCGAGCGCCTTGCGCAAACTTGCTTCGTTTGTCGAACATTCGACAAATGCGTAGAGGCCCGCGCCCTTGGCTGGCTGCGCATAGGTGATCAGGGAGAGCGCTGTAACGCCGGGCACGCTGTTGAGCGCGGCCCGGATCGCCGGACCCTCATGATCCAGCCGGTCGCCGGTGCCTTCGCCGTCCGACCAGTGGAAGAGGCTGCGGGTGACGAAATTGTATACCGGTTTGACGGTTTTCAGCCAGATGCGCGCGGGCAGGCTTTTTGTGGCGAGGATCTTCTTCTCTTTCGGGGTCAGCAGCGCTGGCGCGAAGGAGCGCTTTTGTTTCAGAAGATGGCGCAGGTCTTCGTAGGCCATCAGCCGGAAGCGCCAGTTCCTGCGCCGGTGCACGGAGGCGAGCTGGAAGTCGATGACGGCGGCGCGGCCCTCCGGCGTCATCAGCCAGTTCTGCGGCTTGGCAAGGTCGTTGTGGGTGACGCGGCGGCGGCGCATGTCGCGCAGGATGCGGCGGGCATCCTGGTAGAATTCAGAATGCGCAGGGCGGGACAGATGCAGCGGTGCGCCGTCGGTCCATGTGCGGTAAAGGCCGTCCTTGTCAGTCATCAACAGATCGGGCGCGCCATTAATGCCCTTCACGGCTTTCAGAGCCCTGATCTCGCGCCGCGCCAACAGCCAGGCCGCGGGTTTCGACCACCACGGCGCGGCGGAGACGATGCGGCGCACAATGCGCCTTTCCGGCTGGTCGGCGAAATGGCCGGTCACGGTCTCGGAGAAGACGTCGCGCTTGAAAACCGTGTCCTGAATGAAGCCTGGCATGCCCTAACCCTATCGCGCGCCCGCACTAACTGATCGTCCCGGCCAAGACAATGTTGTCATGGACAAACCTGATCGCCCGCGCCAAGCTGGAACTGAGAATTTGATTCAGATGATGCGTGGAAGCTGTTGAAATGGCACTGGAACATATCCCTCAATTGGTGCGGAATGAGGCTGGGATTGCGAGCGCCCTCGCCATTCTCAAACAACGCTTTGGCGAGCGGTTTCAGACGGGTGCGGACATTCGCCGCCAGCATGCGCATACGACCACCTACATTCCGAACCAGCCGCCGGATGGTGTGGCGTTCGTTGAAGCGGCGGAAGAGGTTCAGGAGATTGTGCGGGTTTGCAGCGAGCATCAAGTGCCAATCATTGCCTTTGGAGCAGGCACTTCGCTTGAAGGCCATCTCAATGCGCCGGGCGGCGGCATATCGGTGGACCTGACACGGATGAACCGGCTTGTCGCTGTGCATCCGGAAGATTTCGACTGTGTCATTGAGCCCGGCATCACCCGCAAGGCGCTGAATGAGCAATTGCGCGATACCGGGCTGTTTTTCCCGATTGACCCCGGCGCCGACGCGACTTTGGGCGGGATGGCATCAACGCGGGCATCCGGCACGAACGCGGTGCGCTACGGGACGATGCGCGAGAATGTGCTGGCGCTCAAAGCCGTCATGGCGAATGGCGAACTGATCTCCACAGCGATGCGGGTGAAGAAGACGTCGGCGGGATATGATCTGACCCGGCTCTTGATTGGCGCGGAGGGCACGCTTGGCATCATTACGGAACTGACGCTGAGGCTTTCCGGCATACCTCAGGCGATATCGGGCGGGGTGTGCCCGTTTCCGACCGTCGAAGCGGCGTGCAATGCGGTGATCGCGACGATCCAGTCCGGCATTCCCGTGGCGCGGATCGAGCTTGTCAATGCGCTGCAAATGCGGGCGTTTGCAAACTATTCAAAGATTGATCTGCCTGAGACACCCTGCCTGTTCGTCGAGTTTCATGGATCGGACCAGTCTGTCAAAGAGCAGTCGGACGGGTTTGGCGAGATTGCCGCCGAATATGGCGGCGGGCCGTTCCGCTGGTCGGCGGATGCAGACGAGCGGGCCAAGCTCTGGCAGGCGCGGCATGACGCCTATTGGGCTTCGCTGACGCTGCGCCCCGGCGCCAAGGGGATTTCGACGGATGTGTGCGTGCCGATCTCGCGGCTTGCCGAATGTGTTGTGGAGACGGAGCGTGATATTGAGGCGCATGGGCTGATCGCGCCGATTGTCGGCCATGCGGGCGACGGGAACTTTCATGTGCTGTTGCTGCTCGAAGCGGGGAATATGGCGGAAATTGCTGCTTGCGAGGCCTTTGTCGCGCGGCTTAACGACCGTGCGCTGGCGATGGATGGCACCTGCACGGGAGAGCACGGCATTGGTCAGGGCAAGATCGAGTTCCTAATCGGCGAGTTGGGTTCGGCCGTCGGCACCATGCGGCTGGTCAAGACTGCGCTTGATCCCCACAATATCTTCAATCCGGGCAAGATATTCACCTAACTTCATTTGACCCGCCACAATCTGCGGCTAGACTTAGAGTTTGTTTTGAAACTCGCCCTGCCGGTCTGCAAATGGCACTTTTCTGCGCTACGGTGCTCACGTACTAAGAGTACGCTCCGCTCCGATGCTCGAAAACCGCCATTTTCGACTCGGCATTTCGAATTTCAAAACAGACTCTTAAAAAGAAAAACGGGAATCCGGAAGGACCGGTTCGCTGGCGCGGTTGTTTGTATTTATTGGCGGATTGTTCGTGCTCCTGCTCACAGGCGCGCTGATTGCTCCGTATTTCGTCGATTGGACTCCCTATCGCGCCGATTTTGAGCGCGCGGCCACAGACGTGCTGGGGCGCAAGGTGACGGTCGAGGGCGGTGCTTCGGCGCGGCTGTTGCCGTTCCCGTCCGTCACATTTGAGAATGTCAAAGTCGGCGATGATGCCGAGAATCCGGCAATGACCATCGATAAATTCTCAATGGACGCGGAGCTCGCGCCGTTTCTCAAAGGTGAGGTGCTGATTTTTGACATGCGCGTGGAAAAGCCGCGCATGTTTGTCTCAGTCGCGCCCGACGGCACGGTGGACTGGGTGCTGCGGCCGCATTCGCCCAAGGGCGTGGAGAACATATCGCTGGAACGCGTGGTGATCAGCGATGGCGCTGTTGAAATCAATAATCAGGCGGCGGACAGGCTTGATACGGTTGAAGCGATTGACGCGACTGTTTCGGCCAAGTCCCTCGCAGGACCCTGGCGCTTTGACGGGTCACTGATCTTCAATGACGAGGCGCTTTATCTGGCTGGCACCAGCGCGCGCGCAGAGGAGGACGGGACGCTGCCGCTGCGCATCTCGGTCAACCCGACCAAGCGGTCCATGCTCGCCGAGCTTTCCGGCAAGGTGAATCTGGATGGCAATTCACCGGTTTACAGCGGCGATTTTATCCTGCGGCCCGCGCTTCTGACGGATCCCGGCGCCGTTGCGCTGCGCGATGGGGAGGGCGGCACAACGGGTGCGCCCGGTGATGATCCCGTGTTTAATGTCAAAGGCAAGTTCGAGGCGCGCCATGATGCGCTGAACCTGCCGTCTTACCGGTTTGAAACGGGACCGAAGCTCGACCCCTATTTTGCAGAAGGATCAGGCAAGGTGCTATGGGGCGCTCAGCCGCGGTTCGACCTTGTCGCGGACGGCGCGCAGGTGACGTTTGACGACGCGGAAAGCGGGACAAAGGGCGCGGCTTTTTCTGATCGCGTTGCCGCGGTGGGGGCGTTTCTCGCAAAGATACCTGTGCCGACCATTCCGGGCGAACTCAAAGTCGATCTGCCCGCCGTTGTCGCAGGCGACACGACAATCCGCGACGTTGCCCTGTCCGCTTCACCCGCCGGCAATGCCTGGAACATCAAATCGCTGACGGCGGCTCTGCCCGGGCGCACCAAGGTGGAGGCCAGCGGGCGGCTCGAGACGGGTGAGAACTTCAACTTTGCGGGCAAGATGCTCGTAGCCTCAAGCCAGCCTTCGGGATTGTCCGCATGGCTGAGCGGGGGCGTGCCCGAAGCGGTGCGCTCCCTGCCGGCGCTTGGGTTCGACGCCAATGTCACGCTGACCAAATCGGTGCAGATATTCGAGAACCTCGAGCTTGCGCTCGGCAACACCACGCTGCGCGGCCATATTGAGCGCCGGTCCGATGGGGCGACACCTTCAATAGCCGCGAGTTTTGCCGCTGGTGAGCTTGATCTCTCCCAGCTTCAGGCGCTTGGCTCGGTTGTTGTGGGACCTGACAAGCGCAGCAATTTTGCTGGTCAAGACCTGAGCATTGCGCTGAAAGCGGGACCAGTGACGGCGGCCGATGTGAGCGCTGACAGCCTTGATGTGGCGGTGCGCATAAAGGACGATACGCTCGATGTTGACCGGTTTCTGATCACCGGTCTTGAAGACGCCTCGGTCTCGGGCACGGCGAAACTGACTGGATTTCCCGCCAAACTGAATGGCACCGCCGACGCGTCGATCCTGTCCCCCGATGCAGCGCCGATGTTTGCGCTGTTGGGCGAGAAGTTTCCGCAAGCGGCCTTTCTATCCACGCTTTCGGACCGCGCCCTGCTTTATCCCGGTCTTTATGCCGATACCAAGATCGACCTGTTCGGCAGCCTGTCGGGCGAGACATCGGCGCCGGAGACTTCGGTTTCCTATTCGGCCAGCCTGGGGAAGGGTGTTTATTCTGGCACGGCGACCTTGAAGGGCGGCTTTGCGGACATTGCTTCCACGCACATCAAGGCGACGCTGGACGGCAAGCATGAGGACGCGCTTGCGCTGCTGACGCTGGCGGGTGTTCCGACCCTGCCCGTTGGCAGCCCCGGCGCTTCCACGGTCCAAGGTGAGATTGAGGGCACGCTGAAAGGCGGCTTGACCGTCAAGGCAAAGGCGGCCGCCGATGGGCTGACTGGCGATGTCGACGGGAAATTCATGCGGGCGGCAGGTGTATGGTCCGGCAAGGGTCATGTTGCGCTGAAGGCTGCGGACATTGAGCCCTATCTGATGGCGGGCGGTATCGGGCTGCCGGATATGGGGCAGGGATCTGATGTGGATGCGCAGGCAGACATAACATTGGGCGGAGCGGCGGTAACCTTCAACAAGCTCAAGGGAAGTTTTGCCGGAACAGGCCTGACCGGCGATGTGAAGCTCGACTTCGGCTTAACTCCCGCCAAGCTGGGCGGCGACATTGCTCTGGAGCGTGTGAGCGTGGGCTGGCTTGCGCAAGCGCTGCTCGGCTCGGGCAGTGTCACGCCATCGGATGGCGATTGGCCGGCGACGGAGTTTGCGGCTGAAAGCTTCATCAATCTGCAAGGCAGTGTGAACCTTACCGCCGCAAAGGCGGATCTGGGTGTCTATGGCGAGATCAGCGATCTGACGGGCGGGCTGGCGCTTGGCGGCAATGCGATCAGTCTGCGCAATCTTGCCGGTGGCTATCAGGGCGGACAGATCAAGGGCACGGTGGACGCCAAGAATGACAAGGGGACGGGGCTTGTCAGCGCCGACCTGACCCTCACGGGTGCGCGGTTTGAGACGATCGTGCCGCAGCCGCATGTGCGCGGCTTGATTGATTTTGCGGGAAGCATTTCGGCGACGGCCAGAACCGCCAAGGGACTTGTTGAAGCGCTGACAGGTTCTGGAACGGCGAAACTCGGTGATGCGCAGATTGCGGGCGTAAATGCCAACGCCTTCAGCGAGATGTTTGACACTGTCAGCCGTGCGGAAAAGGCGCTTGAGGCGGCGCAGATCGAGGCGCTGCTGCGGGAGCGGTTCAGCGCGGGAGGCATTCAAGCCAAGGCGATTGATGTGTCATGGACGGCGGCGAGCGGCACGTTCCGGTTCTCGCCGTTTATGGTTGATCTGCCGCAGGGCCAGCTGTCAGCTGAAACAATTGCGGACGCGGTCAAGAGCAGCGCCCGGATTGATGGGCAGTTCATCTACAATGCGGGCGCAAATGCGATTGCGGGTGTCGAGCCGGTGGTTCCGTTCAGCGTCAGCTATGACGCCGGGTCGATTGTCAGCGAGTATGACGCGCAGCCCGTGTCGCAATATTTCACGCAGCGGGCTCTCGAAATCGAGCAGGCACGGGTGGAGGCGATACAGGCGGAACTGCTGGAAGGGCAAAGGCTGCGGCGGGAGGTGCGGTACTACACCTATCTGGCCGCGCGGCGGGCCGAGGCAGAGCTGACCCGGCTTGT
Source organism: uncultured Alphaproteobacteria bacterium (assembly GCA_963792485.1). Lineage (GTDB taxonomy): Bacteria > Pseudomonadota > Alphaproteobacteria > Rhizobiales > Rhizobiaceae > JANOYJ01. Next base: position 15,881 of record CAWBWL010000008.1, on the reverse strand, counting down.
GAATATTGAAGATTTGCGCGTGCGGGAAGCCGCAGTCAAATGGCAGGCGCTGCTGGCGGAACAGCGGGCGAAAGAGGAGGCCGAGCGCAAGGCAGCGGAGGAGAAGGCGCGGCTTGAGGAAGAGGCTGCGGCGCAGGCGGCGGCTGCGGCAGCTGCTGCGCAAAAGCCGGCGTTGTCTCCGGATGTTGCGCCAGCGCCGCAGTTGGAGATCAACCCGCAAGTTTTCCAGAGCGAGCAATCCGGCGATGTTTTGGAAGGACTCGATCTGAAACTGCCGCCTGTGCAGTGATCTTCAGATTTTGCGCGACTTTAAACAGTCCAAAACGGCGAGGCGCAGCGCTGATGACAGGTTCTCGTCGCGCTGTCGGGTCTCGTCGATGGATGCGATGAGCGCGGCGAGCGAGATGTCGCGGCTGCGGGCCATGTCCACCAACACTTCATGGAAAGCATCTTCGACGGAATAGCTGGTCTGGTGGCCGCGAATGGAGACTGAGCGCTTTTTGACAGCGCTCATGCGCTATCTTCCGGTTCAGGCGTGAGAAGATGCTGGTCGAGATGGCGGACCGACTGCGTTTGGGAAAGGTTCCGGCGCGCCTTGCCGGCTTTTGTCTGGCCAAAACTGGCGCGGTTCTGTGCGGCCTTGTCTTCCGCCTCAATGCGCCTCTGGCGCTTGCGCCATTGCCTGAGATTGACGATTTCGGCCATCACTTGTTCTTGCGGAACGAGTTCAGGGAGACGACATCGGCCATTGGCTTGCCTTCGTCTGTTTCAGCCGCTTCGACCGATTTTGCGGCAGGCGCTTTGGCCGGCGCCGGGACTTTTGAAGCTGCGGTTTTTGGTTTGGCCACGTCAACGGCCGTGACGGGGCGCAAGATGACTTCCGACGATTCTGCCGGCGCTTCAACCTCGACCTTGACCTCGAACTCGCATTCGAAGTTGACGGACGGATCATAAAAGCCGCGAATGGCGGCGAACGGAATGCTGAGGCGCTCCGGCACATCGCCGAACGAGAGACCGATTTCGAAATGCACGTCGGTGACTTCCAGATCCCAGTACTGATGCTGAATGACGATTGTCATCTGCTCTGGGTATTTTTCCCGCAAACGCGTTGAAATGCGCACGCCGGTGGCGTGGGTCATGAAGGTGATGAAGAAATGATGGTTGCCGGGTATGCCCGTGCGCGCAACTTCACCCAGCACTTTGCGGATCACGCCGCGCAGGGCCTCCTGGGTCAGAATATCGTATCTGATCAAGTCTTGCGACATGGATGAGCCGGTCCCTGCATGCTGAAGTTCGGTGCTTGATTTAGCCGTGCTTTTGCCCGGCGTAAACCGTCAATCTTAACAGGGAAGGAGAAGTGGAGGTTTCTGTTGCCAGGCACCTCCGAGCCCCGCCTAAACCTGCAACAGCTTAGGGCTTGATTTGAAGTGTCACACCGCGATTAAGCAGCGAGACGTACTTCTGCATAGTTGTCATTTGCAACTAAGGTTTCAGCCCGATAACGGTGGTACAATGCCGAGCAAAAACACGATCTTTACACCCTCGTCGATCCTGTTTCGCCCCCGCCACAACGCAGCATTCCTGCACTCTGGTGGAGGCGCCGGGTACTGCCCCCGGGTCCGAATGGTTTATTACACCGGCCATTTATCGCCATAGCCGGACAAGCCGGCATTGCTAATGTAAGCCTTTGCGCCGGACATTAAAAGAGGCTTGTTTCCGGTAATTGTTCAACGGGATTGACTTATTGGTTAACGTGGGGAAGAAAGGTTGTGGAGCAGGAAAGAAAAAGAACCACTGACACGTGGCGGGGCGCTTGCTTTTTCAGAGAGTTCATCTTTTCCACTTGGGGAGACCACTATGTCAGACTATCTCGCAGACGTTCGCCGGTATGATGCCGGCGCTGACGAGGAACACGTCAAGAAAATCGTCAAACACCTCGGCATTGCGCTGCGCAACAAGGATTCATCGCTCGTGTCCTGTTCCGACCAGACCGAGCTCGACCGCGTCCGTGAAAAATGGTGCGTCAAAAAGTTCGGCGCCACTGATAATGGAAAGTCCGATTCCATTATCGCAAAAGTCTGCGAGACGATGAAGGCCGACAAGACCAAGGGCCGCGTCACATTCTATTATCTCGTCGCCAAGCACTTGGGTAAGCTCGGCGCGCTCTAATTCGTTCTGGAGAGGGGCCCAGATTCCCCCGTGCGCTGTGAAGCGCCGGGGGATTTTGTTTTTTGAGCGGCGCGCAAAGCCCTATAGTGCCGGTCCGAATCGGGGCCTGTGAATGCGCCAATATCTAGATCTGCTGAGCCATGCGCTCGAAAACGGCGTTGACCGCGGCGACCGCACGGGTACGGGCACACGCGGCGTGTTCGGTTACCAGATGCGGTTTGATCTGAACGATGGTTTTCCGGTCACGACCACCAAGAAACTTCACCTCAAAAGCATCATTCATGAACTGCTCTGGTTCCTGATGGGGGCCACCAATATCGGGTACCTCAAAGAGAACGGGGTTTCGATCTGGGATGAATGGGCGGATGCCAATGGTGATCTTGGCCCGGTCTATGGATCGCAGTGGCGGTCGTGGCCGAAGGGTAATGGCGAGACGATTGACCAGATCGCCAATGTCGTGCGGCAGATCAAGGCAAAGCCTGAATCGCGGCGGCTCATCGTGTCGGCTTGGAACCCGGCGCAGGTGGATGAGATGGCGCTGCCGCCATGTCACTGCCTGTTCCAGTTTTATGTGGCGAACGGCAAGCTATCGTGCCAGCTCTACCAGCGCTCGGCGGACATTTTCCTCGGCGTTCCGTTCAATATTGCGTCTTATGCGCTGCTGACGATGATGGTGGCGCAAGTGACCGGGCTGAGACGCGGCGAGTTTGTTCATACGCTGGGCGATGCGCATCTTTACGCAAACCATTTCGATCAGGCGCGACTGCAGCTTGCGCGCTCGCCCAAACCCTTGCCTGTGATGCACATCAATCCGGAGATCAAGGATATTTTCGGGTTCAGGTTTGAGGACTTCCGGCTCGAGGGCTATGAGGCTGATCCCAGCATCAAGGCGCCGATCGCGGTATGATCACCCCTGCAGTCAAAGGCGCCGCCGTGGCCGTAAAAGACATCAAGGTCTCGCTGGTAGCCGCGGTGGCGCGCAATGGGGTGATCGGGCGGGATGGCGAACTGCCATGGCGGCTTTCTTCGGATTTGAAGCGGTTCAAGGCGAACACAATCGGCCGGCCGGTGATTATGGGGCGCAAGACCTTCCAATCCATTGGCAAGGCGCTTCCAGGCCGGGAGAATATTGTTGTCACGCGAGACAGGTCCTTTCAAACCGAGGGTGTGACCGTTGTTGCGGACATTGCTGAAGCGCTGCGTCTGGCAAAAGCGAAGGCGGCCGCTGATGGCGCGAACGAAGTTTGCGTCATTGGCGGCGGTGAGATTTACCGCCAGACGATCGACAATGCGGATCGCCTTGTCGTGACATATGTCGAGGCTCAAGTGGACGGGGACACCCGATTCCCTGTCATTGACCCCGCCGTTTGGCGGGAGGTTTCATCGGAACCCCATCCGGCGGGCGAAAAAGACAGCCATGCGACGCGGCATGTTGTCCATGAGAGGCGATTCTAACCCGATTTCAGCGCGCAATTGTTGAATAGCGCTTACAACGCGTTGAATTGCGCTGCGCGCATTCCTATAACGTATTGAAAACAGATAATATGCGGGAAATCTCCCGCGCCAGCGGGAGCGTATCATTACATGCCTTGGAGCAACCAAAGCGGCGGTGGCGGCGACAAAAATGGGGGCGGCCCCTGGAAACCAACGGGTGGTGGCGGACCTTGGGGTCAGCGGCCCAGCGGCGGTGGCGGCGGGGGAGGTCCCTCCGGTAACACGCCGCCAGATCTGGAAGACATTCTGCGGCGGGGGCAGGACCGGCTGAAACAAGTACTTCCTGGCGGCGGCGGAGCCAATCCACTGTTTGTCGGGCTGATAGCCGCAGGCGCAGTGGCGCTCTGGTTCATGCAGGCGATCTACACCGTGCAGCCAGACGAACAGGCAGTCGAACTGCGCTTTGGAAAGCCCAAGACGGAAATCTCCGGGCCGGGCCTGCATTTCCACTTCTGGCCGGTCGAGACCTATGAGAAGATCATTACAGCCGAAAAGCAGATTCCCATCGGCACCGAGGCGTCGCGCGGCACGGGGGCAGGCCTGATGTTATCAGGCGACCAGAATATCGTCGATGTGCGGTTCTCGGTTTTGTTCCAGGTGTCTGATCCCGCCGCCTATTTGTTCAAGGTCTCAGACCCTGAAGATCTTGTGCGGCAAGTTGCAGAAAGCGCCATGCGCGAAGTGGTCGGACGCAGGCCAGTGCAGGATATTTTCCGCGACAAGCGCGCGGAAATAGCCACGGAAGTGCGCACGATCACGCAGCAGACGCTCGACGGATACGGCGCGGGCGTGCAGATCAATCAGGTGCCCATCGAAGATGCCGCGCCGCCGCAGGATGTGGCAGACGCGTTTGACGAGGTGCAGCGCGCCGAACAGGACGAAGACCGGTTCGTTGAAGAAGCGAACAAATATGCCAATGAACGGCTCGGCAAGGCGCGCGGCGAAGCGGCGCAGATCACTGAAGAGGCCGCCGCCTACAAAAACCGTGTCGTGCAGGAAGCGCAAGGCGAGGCTTCGCGCTTCGTGTCCATTTACGATCAATATGTGAAAGCGCCGGAAGTTACCCGCAAACGCATGTTCCTTGAGACCATGGAGGGCGTGTTCCGCGATTCCAACAAGGTGATCATAGAGCAGGGCAATGGGCAGGGCGTTGTGCCCTACCTGCCGCTTGGCGAACTGCGACCGCGTCAGCAAGGAGCCGCGCAACAATGAACACGTCCCGTTTGCCGTTTATCGGCGGCCTTATCGCCATTCTGGCGTTTCTTGCCTATTCGTCCTTTTTCGTGGTCAACGAGCGGGAGCAAGCCATTGTGCTGCGCTTCGGCGAAATCGTGGACGTGAAGAAGGAGCCCGGCATCTATTTCAAAATGCCGTTCGCGTTCCTGGAAGCAGACAGTGTTCAGATCGTTGAGGACCGCGTGCTACGGTTTGACCTCAATGACATCCGTGTTCAGGTGTCCGGCGGCAAATTCTTCCTCGTGGACGCGTTCGTTGCCTATCGCATTGCTGATCCGCGCGTGTTCCGTCTGGCCGTGTCCGGAAATCTTGACAATGCGCAGGCGCGTTTGCGCACCCGTCTCGATAACTCGCTGCGGCAGGTTTACGGCCTACGCGGCTTTGAAGCAGCGCTGTCGGAAGAGCGGCCAACCATGATGAAAGAAGTGCGCGACCAGCTGCGCCCGGATGCGACGTCGCTTGGGCTTGAAATCGTGGACGTGCGCATCCGCCGGACAGATCTGACAGCGGAAGTGTCGCAGCAGACATTCGAGCGGATGAAGGCCGAGCGTCTTGCCGAAGCTGAACGGCTGCGTGCAAGGGGCAATGAGAACGCGCAGCGGACACGCGCCATAGCCGACCGGCAAGTGGTTGAAATTGTTGCGGAAGCGCGAAAGGGATCTGAAATTGCCCGTGGTCAGGGCGATGGCGAGCGTAACTCGATATTTGCCGCCGCATTCAACAAGGATCCTGAGTTTTTCAACTTCTACCGGTCCATGCAGGCTTATGCCTTGTCGTTGCAAGGACAGGGGACCTCAATGGTTTTGTCGCCTGACTCCGAGTTCTTCAAGTTCTTCCGAGATGTGAACGGCTCTCCGTCGCCTACGCCTGCAGCGCCGGTCACGCCGGCGCAATGAGCGATTTTCTGGCTGCCATAGGGCTCCTTTTCATTTTTGAGGGGCTGCTTTATGGCGGCTTTCCGGCCGGAGCCAAAAGGCTGGCATTGGAAGTGACGGGACTTCCCGAGCAGACTTTGCGTATGGTCGGGTTTGCTTCAATGGCGTTCGGTCTTGGCATTGTCTGGCTGGTGCGGGGGTGAGGCCATACTCACGCTAATGTCAACCAGGCTCAGCCGCAAAGACAGAATGCGGCCTTAATTGTCTCACAACACACTCCGCATAAGAGCGGCGGAACGCGCTGCATTTCATGCAAAATTCCAAGGGAGATTATCCGTGGCTTCGTCCGTAATGAAAAAACTCTCCGCCAAACTCGCAGCTGCGGGCTTCGCCGCTTTGATAGGCATCACGTCAACGCTGCCGCTGTCAGTTGATGCTTACGCCAAAGGGCCGGAATCCGTTGCGGACTTGGCGGAAGGCCTGCTTGACGCCGTAGTGAACATATCCACCAGCCAGACCATTGCAGGCACTGAGGGTCCGAGCACGGTTCCGATGCCGCAATTGCCGGAAGGTTCGCCCTTTCAGGACTTTTTTGATGAGTTCTTCAAAAACGGGCCTGGCGGCCAAGGCGGGGGCGGCGGGCAGAACTCGCGCAAGGCGCAATCGCTTGGTTCAGGGTTCGTTGTCGACGCAGTTGAAGGCATCATCATCACCAATAATCACGTGATCGCCGACGCCGACGAAATCACCGCCAATTTCACCGATGGAACCAAGCTGACGGCAAAGCTCGTCGGAACCGATCCAAAGACGGACATAGCGGTTCTCAAGGTCGATACCAAAGGCAAGACGCTGAAGGCGGTGAAGTTCGGCGATTCCGACAAGGCGCGCATCGGCGATTGGGTCATGGCGATCGGCAATCCGTTCGGCCTTGGCGGCACGGTGACCGTCGGCATTATTTCGGCGCGCAACCGCGATATCAGCTCCGGTCCTTATGACCGCTTTATCCAGACGGACGCGGCGATCAACCGGGGCAATTCCGGCGGTCCGCTGTTCAACATGGATGGCGAAGTCATCGGTATCAATTCGGCGATCATATCGCCGACGGGCGGCTCAATCGGCCTAGGTTTTTCCATCCCGACAGAGCTTGCCCAAGGCGTTGTCGCGCAATTGCGGCAGTTTGGCGAGACGCGCCGCGGCTGGCTGGGCGTGCGCATTCAGCCGGTCACGGACGACATCGCCGAAAGCCTCGGCATGACCAAGGCAGAGGGCGCGCTGATTGCCGGCGTCATCAAACCCGGTCCGGTGGCCGACGGCACGCTGCAGGCTGGCGACGTCGTCAAGGAATTCAACGGCAAGAAGATCGTCGAGATGCGCGATCTTCCGCGCATGGTGGCTGACACGGGCGTCGGCCAAGAGGTCGAGTTGCTGATTTCGCGCAAGGGAACTGATCAGCGCGTCAAGGTGAAGCTTGGGCGGCTGGAGGACGGCGAACAACAGATGGCCTCCAAGGAGAGCGGGAGGTGGCGCGGAGGCCGTCAAGCCTGCCGATGTCAAAGTGCTCGGCATGAAGCTGGCTCTGCTGGACGAGGAAACGCGCAAGAAGTTCGAGATCGCTGCCGAGGTGAAGGGCGTGGTCATCACCGAAGTGGATGCAAACTCCACGGCGGCGGAGAAGGAAATCGCGGCAGGTCAGGTGATCACGGAGATCGCCCAGGAGGCTGTGACGAAGCCTGAAGATATCGCCAAGAAGGTTGAGGCATTGAAGAAGGAGGGCCGCAAGAACGCGCTCCTGATGGTTGCCACAAAAACCGGCGAGCTCAAGTTTGTGACCTTGCGCATAGATTGATTCCAGATAGCGCGTTAACGTATTGATAAATATGGGAAAATCAGGATTTTTGTGACTGATTTTCCCATTGGTTTTTGTTATCCCATAGACGATGCGCTGCATCGCGGCGCGTGAACGCCGGTGTCAGGAAAGCGTTCTGGCCCATTGGTTGCGCGAGATGCGGCACACGGCATGGCGGATCAGCGCGGGCTGGCTCTCCGGCACACCCGGATGATCGAAATCGCCGTCCATGTCCCGCACCATGCCGATGCGCTCCATCACGGCGATGGACCGGCGGTTTGTGTTGACCGCGATGGCGACGAACTCCGACAGGCCCTGATTGAGGAAACCCTCGGCAAGCGCCGCCTTTGCTGCTTCGGTGGCGTAGCCCTTGCCCCAATGACGTGCTGCAAAGCGCCAGCCGATCTCAAAAGTTCCTTGCGGAAACTGGGGCTCCATTTCGAGCTGGGAGATGCCACACATGCCGAGGCATTCGCCCGTCTGTTTGAGTTCGACCGCATAAAAGCCGAAACCGATTTCCTCGATGCTTGCCTTGAGCAGCACCAGCCGCTTGTCCGACTCTTCACGGGTTCGGCGGTACGGGAAAAATTCCATGACTTTGTCATCGGAATTCAGCTCATGAAACACGTCCCGGTCGCGCTCTTCCCAGTTGCGCAGAACGAGGCGCGGCGTTTCGATGGGGATCATGCCGCGAACTCCGATTTTCGATAGCCTTGCAGGTAAAGAAGTCCGGTCAAGTCGCTGTAATTGAGTCGGATTTTGGCCTCGGCGGCAACGGCAGGCTTGGCATGGAGGGCGACCCCTGCACCTGCAGCCTTCAGCATCAGGAGATCATTGGCACCGTCGCCGACCGCGATTGCGTCCTGGGATGAAATGGCAAGCCGGGCGCAGATGTCTTCCAGCGCGTCAAGTTTTGCCTGCTTGCCAAGAATGGGTTCCGCCACCTTGCCGGTGAAGGCACCGCCCTCTGCAAGCAGGATGTTGGCCCTGTGCTCATCAAAGCCGATCATTGCCGCCATGGGCGCCGTGAATGCTGTGAAGCCGCCGGAGACGAGCGCTGTGTAGGCGCCGTGCCCGCGCATTGTCTGGACAAGTTCACGCGCGCCTGGCGTCAGGGTGATCTTCTCGCGGATGACCTCTTCCACCACATTTGAAGGCAAGCCCTTGAGCAAAGCGACGCGTTCGCGCAGCGCGGGTTCAAACGCGATCTCGCCATTCATGGCGCGCGCCGTGATCGCGGCTACTTTGTCTTTCAGGCCGACCATGCCGGCCAGCTCGTCTATGCATTCCTGCTCGATCATGGTGGAATCCATGTCGGCGATCAGCAGTTTCCTGCGGCGGTTGTTTTGGAGCTGGATTGCGAAGTCGATCTCTTGGTCTGTCAGCAGTTCTGACAGAATTGCGTCTGCGCCATTGGCTTGAGAAACCGGAATGTCGCATGCAATGCTATCGGCGAGCCAATAGAGGTTCGTTGCGCCGAGTGCCCGCATTGCGCTATGCGCAAGCGCGTCGGACAGAACAGGCTTGCGCGGATTGGCGATCAGCGTGGCGACAAACATGGATATCCCGGGAACTAGATGCGCGGCAATGCGACCCTGATAGCGGGACCTACGGCGAGCGGCAAGTCAGCGCTGGCGCTGGATGTCGCGCGGGAACGGGATGGCGTGATCATCAACGCCGATTCCATGCAGGTCTATGATGTGCTGCAAACCCTGACTGCGCGGCCAACTGCGAACGAGATGGACGGCGTTCCGCATTTTCTGTTCGGCCATGTCGATCCGTCGCAGCACTATTCTGTTGGCCGCTGGATTGACGATGTCAGGTCACTTCTTGCCGAGCCGCGCATCACGGCCAGGCATCTGGTGTTCGCGGGCGGCACGGGTCTCTATTTCAAGGCGTTGCTCGGCGGGCTTTCGCCCATGCCAGAGGTGCCGGACGACATTCGGAAGACGTGGCGGGCCCGGCTTGAACAGGTTGGACCGGAGGTCCTGCATGGCGAACTTCACAAACGCGACCCAGATACAGCCGCACGGCTGAAGCCGCAGGACGGTCAGCGCATTGTGCGCGCCATCGAGGTTTTTGAGGCTTCGGGAGAGACAATTAGCGCATGGCAGGCCAAAAGCGGCAACGCGCTGATTGGCGGCGCTGACGTGCGGAAAATATGTGTTCTGCCGGCGCGCGAGGCAGTGCGCGCGCGCATTGACCTGCGGTTCAAGGCGATGGTGCAGGACGGCGCGCTTGATGAGGTCCGCGCGCTGCTGGCGCTTGAGCTCAATCCGGGCCTGCCCGGCATGAAGGCGATCGGCGTCGGTGAGCTTGGCGCTTATTTGCGTGGCGAAACAGACATTGAGACCGCGATTGAGCTCGCCTCTGCGGCCACAAGGCAATACGCCAAGCGGCAGACGACATGGCTGCGCCATCAGTTTGAGTCCGATTGGGAACTCCGCAGCTGAAGCGTCGCCGGGGCGTTAAGGTGGCGGTTACCATGCCGCTTTGTTTTGGCCCGTCCGCTCTCAATAACTCAGATTCCAGCTCCCATTTTAACCGTGATTAAAGTGGTTGCCCTTACCTTTGGGTCAACTCGTGGGCGAAACAGATGCGTTTTCATAAAGCTGAACTGGCGTTTTTCCTGTTCATGATGGTGTTGCTGATGACAGGCGGCGTGTTGTTTGCCGGATTCAGCATACTTGGCGGCGGCCTCGGCGCTTCTGAAATGGACGCTGCGGCGCGGATCAGCCGTGTGCAGCAATTGGTGTTTGCCGGGGGATCGCTGATCGCAGCGGCTCTGTTGCTGGGGCTTCTGTTTATTTTCCCGCTCATTCGCAATGAAGTGCGCGAGCAGGGCAAGCTTCGTGAAATGACGCAGACACTTTCGGCACGCTCGGATTCGCTTGAGCATGCCGCGCTGACCGACGCATTGACGGGCATGCAGAACCGCCGCTATTTCGACGACGCGTTGAAGGAATATCTTGAAGAGTTCCGCCGCATCGGCAAACCTGTCGGCCTGATGGTGCTCGACCTTGACCATTTCAAATCCGTCAACGACACGCATGGGCATGACGTGGGCGATGAAGTGCTGCGCCGCGTTGCGCAGTGCCTGAAGGATTTCACCCGTTATCATGATGTGGCGGCGCGTGTCGGCGGCGAAGAGTTCGCGGTGGTCGCGCCGAACATGGATCTGGAAATCCTTGCCAAGTTCGCTGAGCGCATCCGCAAGGCGATTTCCGAACTCGTCATTGAGTCCGGCAATGTGCGCCTCAAGGTGACATCAAGCTTTGGCCTCGCGCTTTGGGATGGCCGCGAAGCGGCTGACGCGTTCTACAAGCGCGCCGACAAAATGCTGTATCAGGCCAAAACCACCGGACGAAACCGCGTCTGCGCCTGATCGTCTGCGCCAGATGCCTCAATATCCTGACTTGGCGCCCGTCGCTTCAATCGCCTTTCGCAGGTCGCCAAATTCATCACATCCATTGGTGAACTGCCCATCGGAAAATGTGAGCGAAATGCGGCGGCATTCGGCGGCAAGCCGGTCAAGCATGATTATCGCCTCGCCGATGCGGTCAAGCTCGACATAGGCTTCCCCCAGATATTCAAGGGCAGCGCGGTTGCGCGGGTTTCGTGTCAAGGCGCGGTCATAAGCGGCGAGCGAATTGTCATAATTCTTGAGTTTACGATAGGCATAGCCGAGCCGGGCCCATGCATTGTCGTGGTGGGGCCGCCGCGCCACAACTTTTTCCATGGCAGCGATGACCGCAGACCAGTCTTCCTTCTCCCACGCTTCCATGCCATCGGCGTAGTCACTGTCGCTGGACCTGGCGCGCGGAGACATCTCGCCTGAGAAAACCGCTAGCGCCGGGCTGCCAGCCATCAGCAGCGCTGCAAGCGCTACTGCGAAGATCGACAGTTTTGACATCTCTCCGGGCTCCTGACCAGCCGCTGCGTCCCCGCACGATGGCATGGGGCTCAGCGTAGCGGTCAGCAGCAGGGCAGGCAAGGTCACCCATTTCACGGTCTGAGGAGACATCACGCGGCGCTCATTCCTGACGCCAGGTCTCTCTCACGCTTCGTCCTCCGGCAAGCTCTGAAAATAATCGGAAAGAGCGCTTTGGAAATCGGCCACGACCGGCGTTGTCATCTTGATCATGCCAAGCTTCAGCGGCGCCGAGCCCGTGTCTGAAGTCTCCACGCCCCGATCTGTCCAGCTTGCGAGGAAGCCGTAAGCTGCAATCGCGTCCATGAAGGTCTCTTGCGTTCCGTCATGGCCGGCCTCCAGCAATATCCGGTCAATGACAGCGTCCCTATTGCCGGGCACGTTGGCAACCACAGAGGGATTGTATTTGGTTTTGTTGATCATGCTCTGCCCGGGGTTGAAGCAGAGCGTCACCGGAGCGCCGGAGGAAAGCTCGGCGGAATAGCGTCCGGCTTCATCTGTCGAGATGCGGTCGATCAGCCCCGCCTTGCGATAGATGCAGATGACCATGTTCGCGACCGGCTTTTCAGCCTGGTCAGCAACTATTCCTGAAATGGTGATTTTGTGCGGCATTTCGATCTCCTTTGAGGCAAAGAACATCGGACCGGTTTCAGACTAGACCCCAAGCTTGCGCGACGCAAATCACGTATGATTTGTCAGCATGAAGGGCGATCACGCCTGGCGTGCCGCCCCTTTGTCGCAAACTGTCACTTATTACAGCGTGTTAGCGGTTGTTGCCAAACATGGGCCGGAAGGCGCTGTCGGTGTCACGGCGCCCCAAACGCACTTCGCCGCTCTGCAGGTTTTCCGCGACATCGGTGAAACGCCGGGCTGCGCCGCCATCGAGGCGAGGGGCCTCCACTTGGCTGCGAACCGGCGACATTTCCTCTTCTTCCTCGGCCTCTGCGATCAAGCGCATACGGTTGATCACTGTTTCGAGCGATACGCCAGCAATGCCGGCCTGCAGTTTCGCCTGGTTCTCGTAAATATGGCTGCCGGGCAGTTTTGTCGCGGGAACCGTCTCGAACATCAGCCGCATCGGAGTGGCAAGCGCTTCACCGAAGGCGATGGTTTCGCGGTTGGCGATCGAGGACAGGAAGCTGATCGTGCTTTGCGCCGCGCCTGAGACTGACTGGCGGATGATCTCCTTGTCGCGCTCATTGCCGAGCCGCATGGCGAAGACGGTGTTGCACTGCGAGAGGATGGTTGAATCAAGCTCCGATGGCCGCTGAGAAATGACGGCGAGATAGACGCCGTATTTGCGGCCTTCTTTGGCGATGCGGGCAATGGCCTGGCGCGTGGGGAAAAAGCCTGCATTTGGATCGGACGGAATGTAGCGGTGCGCTTCTTCACAGACGACGAGCGTCTGGATCGTTCCGTCCGACCACATGGCAAGATCGAAAGCGAGGCGGCACAGGATCGAGGCGACCGAATTGACGACCTCTGACGGGATGCCGGACAGCTGAAACGCGCAAATCGGCTTGCCGTTTTGCGGGATGCGGAAAATGTGGCTGACATTGGCGATGATGGAATCGTCGACCGTCTTCTGGCTGAACATGAAGCGGAAGCGCGGGTCGCTGACAACGGAATCGAGGCGGTTCTTCAATGCGCGCAAATGCGGGCGCTCGGCCTTGCCGTCGAGGAGGCCGATGCGCTCTTCGATCAGCGCCAAGAGCTCGGTGATGCGGTAGGGAACCGGGGTGTCAGCGGTGAAGGTTGTGCTTTCCTTGTCGCGGCGCAGGCCGGCGCGCTCGCCTGACGAGGATCGCTTGAAGCGCAGTTTTGCGATTGGAATCAGATCGCGCAGGGCGTCAATTTCTTCGGCCACGACCGGCCGGCCGCGGAAGACGACTTCCTGAAATTCTTCAAGTTTGAACAGCCAGAAGGGCAGTTCCAGCGTGTCGGCCTCAATGGTGATGGCGTGATCCGGGAAGGCGGAGGCGAATTCATTGTGGGGATCAAGAATGAGCACACGGATGTCCGGGCGGGTTTCGACGATCTTGCGCAAAAGCAGCGTGACCGCGGTTGACTTACCAACGCCTGTTGTTCCGACAACCGCGAAATGGCGCGACAAGAGCTTGTCGACGTCGATCAGGGCGGGAATTGAACTGTCCTGCGACAGACTGCCGATATTGACGACCTTTGCGCCGCTCGACGCATAAACTGCGGCAAGGTCGTCATGTCGGATGCGGTGGGCGATGGCGCCCATATGCGGATAGCTTTTGATGCCGCCGGAAAAATAGGGCGAGCCATCCTTTGAATCAGTGCGGATTTCGCCGACGAGCTCAAGCTTGATGTGGATGATGTTGTCGGCGTTCGCGTCCCAGATCTGGTTCGGAATTTCAATGTCGCAGATCATGCCGACGACGCGCTGCTCGCCGACGCGCACCGAAATCAGCTGACCCACGGCCCAATAATCTTCGGAGGCGGTCGAGGACTTGCCGCCGGTCGCGGCAATGATGGCGCGGTTGCCGTTGCATTCAATGACGTAGCCTTCGGAGCGGTTGCGCTTGAAGACGGGCTCCCCCGGCGCGATTGCCGCGTTGTCCGCGCTTTTGTGAGCGGTATCGTCCATTGGCCCCATCCTGTCCCAAACCAGAATGGTTAATCTAGCCAAACTTGATTAACCGCCCGTTCCGCCCCGTGGTTAGCGGGGCGTAAAGATCAGGCCGCGCTCTGAGTCCGTTTTGAAACTTCGCCTGATCGGCCATCTGATGCGACTTTCTGCGCTTCCGGTGCTCACGAACTTGAGTTCGCTCCGCTCCGGTTCTCGAAAACCGCACCAGCTGACTCGACCAGCCGAGTTTCAAAACGGCCTCTCAGCCTGCCTGCGGCGCGAAGCTGAGGCCGACATTGCGGGAATTGCGCCAGCGCACGGAGGCTTCAACACGGCCTTCTTCGCCGGATATCGCCAGGAGCACGCGGCTCGGCATGCCGAAGGTTTCGCCCATCTGGATGCGCACGCCGGTCGAGGTGACGTCGCGCACGACGCATTCGAGCGAGGAATAGCCCTTGTTGAAATAGACAGTGCCGCCTTTGAGCATTTTGCGGCGGTGCTCGACGCGTTTTTCCGCGCCTGTGTAGATTGCAGCTTCCATGATCCGAACCTCCTGTTCGAGGCGGATCATGCGAGATGCGTGCCAGACGGCCTGTTCAGCAATGGGACAACGCCTTCAGCTGAGCTCGATGTCCGAAATATCAACCTTCAGATGCTCGGCGATTGCCGAGACGACCCACTTATGGTCGTCGCGCTGCGGCAGGCCGGAGATTGTGACGGCGCCGATGGCACCCGCATTGGCGAGGCGGATCGGAAAACAGCCGCCGGCCGCCGCATAGTCGGCATCGGGAAGAGCCCGCTCCGCCATGGTCCTGCCGGACACAGCCAATTCGCGGCCGAAGCGGTAGGAGGATTTGTGCGTGCGTCTGACAAGATTGAACTTGCGGCGGACCCAGTCTTCATTGTCGGATGTCGAGCCGGGACGGGCGCAATAGAACAGTCTGCGGTCCCAGAGCGAGATGTCGATGACGATGGGAGCGCCCTTGTCGTCTGCGAGTTCTTTCAGCGCCGACCCTATCTTGAAGGCGTCTCCTTCTGAAAATGCAGGGAAAACCAGCCGCTTCTCTTGTTCGGTTATGATGTCGAGGTCGGCCTGTTCACTCATGCTGCTGCGCTTTCCGGGCTTGATTTTGCCCTCTTTAGCATTGAAGTTCAGCCATGCGCAAAATCCTCCTTATGCTCGCACTCGCCCTGACTTTCGTTCTTCCGGCGCGCGCTGATGGCGAGTTGGACAAAATCCTCACCGACCAGGACAAGGCGCGTCTGGCGAACTTTGCGAAAACCGAGGCCGAGGCCTTGCAGCAATCGCTGCGCGGTGATCCGGCGGAGGTCGAAATATTGACCGCCGCGCTTTCCGGAAAACCGCTGCCGATGGATGGCGATTTTGATCCAACAGGCAATTGGCGCTGCCGCGTCATCAAGGCGGGTGGCGACGAGTTTCTGCCGCTCGTCGTCTATGGCTGGTTCAAATGCCGCATCAGCGATGACGGATCGGGCTGGTTTGTCGAAAAGACCTCCGGCTCGCAGCGGACCACCGGACGGCTTTACACGAAGTCCGCGACCGAGCTGGTGTTTGCCGGGGCCGGGCATGTAAATGACGACCCGCCGCGCAAATATGGCGACGATTCCCAGCAGAACATGGTCGCAATCGTGACGCGGCGGGGGGAGAACAAGCTCGTGTTCATGTTTCCCGAGCCGGCGTTTGAGTCGAAGCTGGATGTGATGGTGATGGAG
>CAWBWL010000007.1:0-1031282 GCA_963792485.1 uncultured Alphaproteobacteria bacterium | reverse complement strand
GGGGGGCGGGCCGCATTGGGGAAAGCGCTACGCCCCAACCTGCACAGTCATATGCCCTGTCTGGCTGCGCGGGGCGGGCTTGACGCGGACTTGGACGTCCTGGCCGAGAATGGTCAGAAACTCCATCAGTCGGCCTATGGACACGGCGACCGGCTTCAGACCCATGAGCGCGCAGACCTGCGGCTGAGTCGTGCGCAGGAGCTTGGCGGCGGCAGCCTGTGTCATGTCGCGCTGTTTGAGCAAGCGGTGAACCTGCAGGGTGAGCTCGGCTTTCAAGAGTTCCTGTCTGGCATTGGGAAGGCCGAGATCGGCGAAGACGTTGCCGCTGCTTTGTTCGATCATTTTGCGCGCTCCCGCTTGAGGCAGCACCATTGCCACCCCTTCATCGCCTATGCAATCATTGCTTGAAAATTGACAAAACTACTGCAAAGCCGTATATGATGAGCAATGAAGAATTTGAATGGGACGAGCACAAGGCGGCGGCCAACTTTGCCAAGCATAATGTCACGTTCGAGATGGCGCGCGGGGCTTTCAGCGATGTCTTTGCCATCGAAGTCTTGGACGATCGGGAAAGACACGGCGAGGCGCGGATCAATTTGATTGGAATGTCCGATGGCAGGCTGCTTGTTGTGACCTATGCAATGAGAGGCGAGGCAATTCGGATAATCTCGGCGCGGGGCGCGGAACCATTCGAGCGAAGGCGGTATCATGAAGGCCAGTTCTAAACCTGTGAAACACGACTGGAGCCGTTTCGACGCGATGACGCCGGAACAAAGCCATCAGGCGGCGCTGGACGATCCGGACGCTCAGCCGCTGACGGAAGACGATTTTGCGCGGATGAAGCGCACGCCGCAGGTTAAAGTCATGCGCCGCGCGCTCAGGCTTTCGCAGGAGGAATTCTCCGCCAAATTCCACATCCCGCTCGGCACGCTGCGCGACTGGGAACAGGGGCGCAAGGAACCGGACGCGGCGGCGCGGGCTTATCTGATTGTGATCGGGCGGGAGCCGGAGGCTGTGGGGCGGGCGCTGGGGGCGGCGGGTTGAGCTGACCAGACATTCCTCCCAGCGCCCCCAACGTCCGTCATCTCGGCCAAGGAGCGAAGCGACGCGAGCCGGGACCCATTCCGGGATGTTGGCGGCTGGCAAAGGGTGCGGACTCACGCTCTTTGCCGGAATGGGTCCCGGATATCGCTGCGCGATTCCGGGATGACGGCGCCGATAGGCAGTATATGTTGCACGTCGGAGTGGGTCTATATCTTGTGTCTCAGTGAGTGGCGAACAGAAATTGATTCTGCTGGAACGAGACCCGGAAATGAAAGCACGCTACCATGCAGTTTATAAAGTTCACGGAGCCAGTGGCCTCTCGAAAGGAATTAAGGATGAAAATTTCATAGAAATTTTTGAGCCGCATTTGACCGCAACTTTTACAACTGAACCAGAAATGTACTTTCGTGACATTGATCGCGAAAATGCGGTTCGCACTCAATTAGTTAAGGGTCTCTTCGCACCGGAAACACTGGGAGCGGGGAGCATTGAGGTCAGATTGGAATCTGAGGTTGGAGAAAGACAAAGCGCTCGATCAAAATTAACAAATCAAGGCCTCTTTCTTGTTTTTCAAGGTGAGGTCGAGGTGGAAGAACCTCAATTCAAGTCGAAACAGGAAACGGACAGTTTTTCTGTCAGCATGGACGATTTTCCGAAAGACGAGATAAAGGCCAAGTTTCAACCAGTCCTGCAAGGCGCTTTGACGGCAGTTTCCCTCGTGCTTCCCGATGAGGCCAATCATACTTTCGAAGGCATCGGGGAAGCGGTTTTTCTTTGTGAAGAACCGAGTTCAAAACCTGTATATGTCGTACAATTCAAAGCAGGTATGGCGTCGCTTTCTGTTTCCTCACCACTGAGTTCCGAATCGATTGGTGCTGCGATTGATCTCATGAGGGATCACGATGACGAATTCCAAAATTCGCGTTATTATCGTCTCCTGAGAGCCTCGTATGACAAAAAAACTAGCGATCTACAACGCTTTGTCGCCGCATGGAGCGCTCTCGAAATTTTCATAAACTCAACCTTCAAGACACATTATGAGAAGCGTTGGTTTAACATCATGGAAGAGGGTGCCCCCGCCGCTGCGACGCAAGTTTTTGAACGGTTCAAGGAAGTGATGAAAGATAAATATCGGCTAGCTGACAAATTCCTTATTATCGCATCATTACTCGATCCAGACTCTGCGATTAACGAAGATCAGAATTTTCGAGTAGCTAAGAAAAAGCGAGATGATTTTTTCCATGGTGAGGAGATGCCTGTCGAGAAGCTACCAACAGGTTCAGTACAGCGCATGCTGCGCAAATTGTTAAAAATGCACCTTGGTGTCTACGCGTCCAGATAGCTCAGTTCCAATATCCATATGGTGCGAAATGACTGAGAGTTCTCAGCACACCTCAAGCCACCTCACCCCTCCCGTCTTAACACCGCCTGCAGCACATCCCTGACCCCGATCGCCCCGACAAACCGGCTCTGGTCGTCAAACAGCCCGACCGGCGCGGTGTGGCTTTTGTGCATGGCGAGCATGACGGTGCGCAGCGAGGTGCCGGGGCTGGCCCAGAAGACGGGGTGCTGGGTTTCGTCGACTTTGTCCTCGGCGTGGTCGCAGGAGACCCAGGTGCTCTTTTGGCCGTTACGCTCGGCGTCGATGACGGTGCCGTCCTTGTCGATTTTGAAGCGGGTGGTTTTGCGGCGGTCGAGCCAGAGCCAGCCGGGGCCGGCCTTTTCCAGATCGCGCACGTCGCGCATGACGTTCCATGCTGTGAGGACGGAGAGCGGGTTCACATTGGCGATGAATTCGCGGACATAGTCGTTGGCCGGGCGCAGGATGATGTCTTCCGGCTCTGCCGGACTGGACGATGCGGCCGCCTTCCATGATGGTGATGGTGGAGCCGATCTTGAGGGCCTCCTCCAGATCATGGCTGACGAAGATGATGGTCTTTTTCAGGGTCTTCTGCAGCTGCAGCAATTCGTCCTGCAGCTTGGTGCGGATGAGCGGGTCGAGCGCGGAAAATGGCTCATCCATGAGCAGGATCGGCGCTTCGGTGGCGAAGGCGCGCGCGAAGCCCACCCGCTGCTGCATGCCGCCGGAGAGTTCGTGCGCATATTTGCCGGCCCATTGGGTGAGGCCGACAAGATCGAGCTGTTTGGCGACGCGGGTCTTCAGCTCCTCGGCTGGCACGCCGGAGAGTTCGAGGCCAAGGCCGACATTTTCGGCGACCGTGCGCCAGGGCAGAAGCGCGAACTGCTGGAACACCATGGCGACCGCGCCGCGCCGGACTTTGCGCAAATCCTCTTCCGAGCAGGAGACGACGTCGGTGTTGCCATGCGCGCCATGGACGATGACCTTGCCGCGCGTGACCTTGTTGAGGCCGTTGACGGCGCGCAATAAAGTCGATTTGCCGGAGCCGGACAGGCCCATCAGGACGGAGATTTCGCCTTCGTTGACCACGAGGTTCGCGCCGGCAGCGCCAAGAACGGAGCCGGTGGATGACAGGATTTCGGCGCGGGTCTTGCCCGCATCCAGCATGGACAGCGCTTCCTTGGTGCGGTCGCCGAAAATGATGTCGACATTCTTGAACTCGACAGCGAGTTTGGCTGGGGCTGCGCTCATTTTTTGGCTCCCGCCTTTTGCGCCAGAACCCGGTCAAGGATGATGGCAATGATGACCAGCGCAAGCCCCGCCTCAATGCCGAGCGGGATGTTCCGGTTGGCGAGCGCCTTGTTGACGGGATTTCCGAGCGATGGCGCGCCGATGAGGGTGGCGAAGACGACCATGGAAAGCGAGAGCATAATGCACTGGGTAAGGCCGGCCATGATGGAGGGGAGGGCTGCGGGGAGTTCGACTTTCCACAGCAATTGCCGCTTGTCCGCGCCGAAACTCTCACCGGCCTCGATCATCGGCTTCGGGATAGAAGTGATGCCGAGATATGTCATGCGCACGGGGGCGGGCATGGCGAAGATGATGGTGACAATGAGGGCAGGGGCCGCGCCGAGGCCGAACAGGATCAGGATCGGGATGAGATAGACAAAGGTCGGCATGGTCTGCATCAGGTCGAGCGTTGGCTGCAGGACCTGCCAGACACGCGGCTTGTGCGCCGCCCAGATGCCGAGGGGAACGCCGATGGCCATGGACATGGCAGTGGCGGCGACGACGAGAACGAGGGTCTGGATGGTTTCCTTCCACAGGCCCTGATTGATGATGAAGAGGAAGCCGAGCAGGACGCCAATGGCCAGAACCTTGGAGCGCTTCAGCCAGAATGCGCCCGCCGCGAAGGCGATGGCGAGCAGAACCGGCGGGAGGAAGAGGAGGCCAGAGGTGACGCCCTCAACGATGAAATTCAGCGAGATTTTGATGGCGTCGAACAGCCATTCGAACCAGTAGACGATGAAATCAATGAAATTTTTGCCCCATTGGCCGACCAGTATTTTGCCTTTGTCGTTAATGAGCCAAGGAACCTGTTCCGAAAATTGCTTCAACCATTCCATTGCAATGTCCCCTGCGGAGTAACCTTCCCCGGCAATGTGTCTGCCGGGGAAGGGACGTTCAACACTACTAACTTGCGAGTGCCGCAGTTACCGCCGCTGCGGCGTCGCCGCCGTCAAGCGTGGTGACGCCTTCGAGCCAGGGCTTGACCGCATCCGGATTGGCCTTCAGCCATTGTTTGGCGGTCTCTTTCGGGTCAGCGCCGTCTTTGAGGACCGGACCCATCATCGCGCCTTCCATGGCGAGGGTGAATTTGAGGTTCTGGAAGAACTTGCCGGCGTTCGGGCACTCGGCGACATAGCCGACGCGGGAGTTGGTATAAACGGTCGCGCCGCCGAAGCCTGAATCGCCCATGCCGTCTAGATAATGCAGCTTCATCTCGCCCATAACAGGATGCGGGGTCCAGCCGAGGAAGGCGATCCATTCATTGTTCTTGATGGCTTTTTCGGCTTCGGTCAGCATGCCGGCTTCCGAGCTTTCGACGACTTCGAAGCCTTCGAGCTTGTTCTCGGGCTTGGCGATCATTTCGGTGATGATGCGGTTGCCGTCATTGCCGGCCTCAATGCCGTAGAACTTTCCGTTGAACTTGTCCTTCTGTGCGCCCATGTCGGTCAGGCTCTTGACGCCCGCATCCGCCACATATTGCGGCACGACAATGCCATAGCCCGCGCCTTCAAGATTTGCGCCGACCACGTCGATGGACTTCTCGTCCATATAGGCTTTGATCTCGCCGGTCTGCGAGGGCATCCAGTTGCCGAGGAAAATGTCGATGTCCTTGGACTTCAGCGCGCCGAAGGCGAGCGCCACGGTCAGCGTCTTGACTTCCGGCTCATAGCCGAGCGCCTCAAGCACAACGGACGCCGCGCCGGTGGCGACCTGAATGTCGGTCCAGCCGACATCGGCAAAGCGCACCGCCTTGCAGGTTTCAGGGTCAGCCGCAAAAGCGG
Organism: uncultured Alphaproteobacteria bacterium; assembly: GCA_963792485.1. Taxonomy (GTDB): domain Bacteria; phylum Pseudomonadota; class Alphaproteobacteria; order Rhizobiales; family Rhizobiaceae; genus JANOYJ01. The sequence continues at coordinate 1,025,807 of CAWBWL010000007.1, read as the reverse complement.
CGCTGGTGAGGAGCGCTGACGAGAGGAGCGCTGCGGAGAAAATGCGTTTCATATTCGAAGTTTCCCTTGTTGATTTTGCGGACCGGGACGGTTGCTTTTGGTTATGTCCCTTGGGTTCAATCCAACCATGAATCGGGAGCCGGTTAAAGGGGCTGCATGGCCTTCCCGCGACAAGTTGTTGTGCAAGCGCGGCATGGGCGGCCTCGTGGAACCTCATATTGATCAATCCCTGCCCCGCCTGTGCGCGGGCTTGACACGTTCCGGCTTATGGATCAGAGATATGGAACGTTCCAAATTTGAGGCTTGCGGTTCGCTTCGGATCGCAATTTGGCCGGAGCAGAGGGCCTGGCATGAGCAAGACAGTCACCTTTTCAGAAGCGGCGGCGCGCATTGCGGACAATGCTGTGGTGACGGTATCGTCATCATCTGCGCTTGGCTGCCCTGACAAAATGCTTGCCGCCATTGGCGCGCGGTTTGAGGAAGAGGGCCATCCGCGTAATCTAACCATGATCCACCCAATCGCCGCAGGCGACATGTATGGCGTCAAGGGCATAGACCACATCGCCAAGGACGGGCTGATTTCGACCGTCATGGCCGGGTCCTATCCGTCGGGGCCCTCAAGCCTGCCCATGCCTGAAATCTGGAAGATGGTGGCCGAAGACCGGATCGCCGCCTATAATGTGCCGTCAGGAATCCTGTTCGACATGCACCGCGATGTGGCGGCGCGCAAGCCCGGTGTGTTCACCAAGGTCGGGCTGGAGACTTTTGTCGATCCCGTGCGCGAAGGTTGCGCGATGAATGCCAGGGGCACGGCGTCGCCGATTGTCAGGCGTGTTGAACTCAGCGGCGAGACGTGGTTGCATTTCCCGAATATCGTTCCGAATGTCTGCATATTGCGCGCTACGACGGCGGATGAGCATGGCAATCTGACCTATGAGCATGAGGGCGCATATCTCGGCGGGCTCGATCAGGCCATTGCAGTGCGCAATCATGGCGGGCTTGTTATCGCGCAGGTGAAGCGCGTGACGGCACGCGGCTCGATGCGCCCGCATGATGTGCGCGTGCCGGGGCATCTGGTTGATCTGATTGTTGTCGATCCCGACCAAAAGCAGACAACCGAGACGCTGTATGACCCCGCCATCTCAGGCGAGATCATGCGGCCCTGGGACTCGTTCAAAGTTGCGGAGCATGGCGTAGAGAAGGTGATAGCCCGCCGCGCCGCGATGGAACTCAAGCATGGCCAGACAGCCAATCTCGGCTTCGGCATTTCCGCGATGGTGCCGCGCATTCTTCTCGAAGAGGGCCATGCGCAATCCGTCACCTGGGCCATTGAGCAGGGCGCGGTCGGCGGCATGCCGCTGACGGGTTTTGCTTTCGGCTGCGCCTCCAACGCAGACGCTTTCATGCCCTCGCCGAACCAGTTCACCTACTTCCAGGGCGGCGGCTTTGACATGGCGTTCCTGTCGTTCATGGAGGTGGATGTGGAAGGGAACGTCAATGTCTCCAAGCTCGGCAAAAAGCCGTATCTCACCGCCGGTTGCGGCGGGTTTGTCGACATCACGGCGCATGCGAAGAAGATCGTGTTCTCCGGCTGGTTCGAGGCGGGGGCGAAGATGGCGTTGAGCGACGACGCGCTGACCGTCGCCAAACCCGGCAAGTTCACCAAAATGGTGGAGGCGGTCGAGCATGTGACCTTCTCCGGCAAGCGGGCGCGGGAGACGGGGCAGGATGTGCTCTATGTCACAGAGCGCTGCGTGATCCGCCTGACGGACAGGGGTCTGGTGGCGACGGAGATCATGCCGGGCATCAACGCGGCGCGGGACATTTCTGAAGCCTCGCAGGGCCGGGTGAAAGTCGCTGAGAATGCCAAGCTGATGCCGAAGTCGCTCTTGAAACCGGAACCAATGGGATTGACGCTATGAGCAACATCCAGTTTTCGGCGTTTGACCGTATTGCCACTGTTACGCTCGACAATCCGGGCAAGCTCAACGCGCTGACGCCGGACATGCTGGTCGAGCTGTGCACACTGTGCGACCGCATCGAACTGGACGAGTCGATCTTGTGTGTTCTGCTCACCGCCGCAGGCGATCGGTTCTTCTGCGCGGGCGCGGACATCAATGCCTGGGCGGACTTTTCGCCGCTGGAATTTTCCCGCTACTGGGTGCGCTCGGGGCATCGCGTTTTCGACCGCCTCGCGAGGCTCTCCAAGCCCACAATCGCAGTCCTCTCCGGCAATGCGTTCGGCGGCGGGCTGGAACTTGCGGCAGCTGCGACATCCGCGTCATGGCGCCGAACGCGCAGATCGCTTTGCCTGAAAGCTCGGTTGGGATTGTCCCCGGCTGGTCTGGCTCGCAGCGCCTCGTGCGGCTTTTGCCGGAACCCGTGGTGAAGGAAATGGCGCTGTTCGGGCGGCAGTCTTTCCGCGGAGCGGGCGCTGGCGCTGGGATTTGTGGCGGAGGTTTCCGACCATCCGCTCGAAGCCGCCATTGCGATTGCCTCCAAGCTGGCGGCCACATCGCCTGCCGCGACGGAGATTGCGAAATACATGATCCATGCAGCAGTCGGGGAAGACCGCGACGCCATGATCGAGGCGCTCGGCAGCGGCATGATTGCCGCCAGCGCTGACAAGCAGGAGGGCGTTGCCGCCTTCCGCGCCAAGCGCAAACCTGTGTTTTCGGGAGAATGACATGACCGCCTTCACCATCATCCCGGCCAGTAGAAACGCCGTTCCTGCAGAGCCTTATCGCGGCCAGCATTTCATCAACGGCAAACATGTTGCAAGCAGTGACGGCAAAACATTTGAGCGCGTCTCGCCTTCACATGGAGTCGTCGTCAGCATCTCGTCGCTGGCGGGGGAGGCGGAGACGAAAGCTGCGATTGCGACGGCGCGCGCAGCCTTTGATGACGGGCGCTGGAGCCGCTTGTCCGGCAAGGCGCGGGCAACTGTGTTGCTCAAGGTCGCGGATATCATCGAGAAGAATGTCGAGCGCATGGCGATCCTTGAAACGCTGGAGAGCGGCAAGCCGATCAGCCAGTCGCGCGGCGAGATTGAAGGCTCGGCGGACCTGTGGCGCTATGCCGCCTCGCTCGCCCGCACCCTGCATGGCGACAGCCACAATACGCTTGGCGATGACATGCTCGGCGTCATTCTGAAAGAGCCGGCGGGCGTTGTGTCGATCATTACCCCGTGGAATTTTCCGTTCTGGATATTATCGCAGAAGCTGCCCTTTGCGCTTGCAGCGGGATGCACCTGCGTGGTCAAACCATCGGAAATGACGCCTTCGACAACGGCGATGCTGGGCGAGCTTTTGCTGGAAGCGGGCATCCCGGATGGCGTCGTCAACATTGTGCTCGGCTATGGGCAGCCGGTCGGAGCGCTGATGTCCTCGCACCCGGATGTGGACATGGTGACCTTCACCGGCTCGACAGCGGTGGGCAAAGGCATTGCGGCGTCGGCGTCCAGCACGCTGAAGAAAGTGGCGCTCGAGCTTGGCGGCAAGAATCCGCAGGTGATCTTCCCCGATGCGGATATCGAAAGCGCCGCTGATGCCGTGACCTTCGGCGTTTATTTCAACGCGGGCGAATGCTGCAATTCGGGCAGCCGCATTATTGTGCATGAGGACATCGCGGAAGACTTTGTGGCGCGGGTGGTGAAGCTCTCCGCCAAGGTGCCGTTCGGCGATCCTATGGACCCGCGCACGCAGGTCGGCGCGATCATTTCCAGCGCCCATCAAGGCAAGATTGATGGCTATGTGAGGGACGCCGAGAAGGCGGGCGCGAAGGTGCATCTCGGCGGCGGCGGATTTTCCGTGCCGGGTCTTGCCGGGCAGTTCTACCAGCCAACGGTCGTCTCGAACGTCACGGCTGATATGGCGATAGCGCGCGAAGAGGTATTCGGGCCGGTGCTGTCGGTGCTGACTTTCAAGTCGCTCGAGGAAGCCATCGCTCTTGCCAATGACGCGTCCTACGGCCTGTCGGCGGGCGTGTGGAGTGAGAATGTCCATACATGCCTTGAGTTCGCCCGGCGGGTGCAGGCGGGAACGATCTGGACCAACACCTGGATGGACGGCTATCCGGAAATGCCGTTTGGCGGGTTCAAGCAATCAGGCTCTGGCCGCGAGCTGGGGCGCTTTGGCCTTGATGAATTCATGGAGATCAAGACCCTGACCATGCGCATTGGCCGCACGCGTTCGCCATGGGTGAAGCCGATATGATCACCACACCCGACATCGTCATCATCGGCTCGGGCATGGGCGGGGCCTCGCTCGCTGCGGGCCTTGCAGGCTCTGGCGCGAAAGTGCTGATCCTTGAGAAGGGTCAGCGCATACTCGACACACCGGAGACGCGCGATGCGCGGGCAATCTTCCAGCGTGGCTTTTACAGCCCGAAGGAGACCTGGTACGACAAGGACGGCAAGCCGTTCAGCCCCGGCAACTATTATGTCGTCGGCGGTAACACGAAACTTTATGGAGCGGTGCATTTTCGTTACCGCAAGGAAGACTTCTCCGAACTCGCCTTCCCCGAAGGCGGCGTCTCGCCCGCCTGGCCGTTTTCTTATGAGGAGTTCGAGCCTTGGTATTCAAAAGCCGAGCAGCTCTATCAGACGCGCGGCACAGCGGACGAAGACCCGACCGAACCATTCCATTCCATGCCTTATCCGCACAAGCCCGTGCCGGACGAACCGGCGATAGCAAAGTTGCGTGAACGGTTGAAGAAGGCGGGCATGCATCCCTCCAGCCTGCCGCTTGGCGTCGATATTGAGCGCTGGCTGAAGCGGGCCAACACCGGCTTTGACGCGTTTCCGGACACGCTGACCGGCAAGATGGACGCCGAGAGCTGCGGTCTGACGGCGGCGCTGAAAGACCCGGACATCACCATGGAGACTGGCGCGGATGTGATCCGGCTGGAAACAGACATGGCGAACCGGATCAGCGCCATTGTCTACAGGCAGAATGGCGAGGAGAAGCGCCTGTCGCCGAAGCTGACGGTTTTGTCGGCAGGTGCGGTGCGCTCGACAGTGCTTATGCTGCGGTCGGCGAACGGCAGAAACCCGAACGGGCTCGCCAATTCGTCAGATCAGATCGGCCGCAATTTCATGAACCACAATGCCTCGTTCATGCTGGCGATTGATCCGTTCACGATCAACGATTCCGTTTATCAGAAGACGCTGCATTTCAACGACTTCTATTTCGATGACGGCAAGGGCTCCGGCCCGCTCGGACAGGTGCAGCTGCTGGGCCGTGTCACCGCGCCGATCTTGAAGTCGCGCATTCCGCTTGTGCCCGAATGGGCGCTGAACTGTGATGAGCCGAAGGTCCACGGATTGGTATCTGTGCAGCGAAGATTTGCCGCGCCCGGAGAGCCGCGTGCGCATTGATGGCGACAAGATCATCCTCGACTGGCGGCGCTTCAACATGAGGGCGCATGAGATGCTGGTGGCGAGAACGAAAGAAGTGATGAAGGCAGCAGGTTATCCGATTGTTCTGACCCATCTCATTGATGGCCGTCTGCCATCGCATCAATGCGGCACGGCGCGCATGGGGACGGACCCGGCAAGCGCGCCGCTCGATCCCTATTGCCGCAGCTATGACCATCCCAATCTGTATGTCATGGATGCCAGTTTCCTGCCGACCTCGGCGGCTGTGAACCCGTCGCTGACCATCGCCGCGCAGGCGCTGCGTGTGGCGGACCATATCCGCACGACGGAGCTCAAATCATGAGCCGCGTCGCCGTGGTGACCGGCGCGGCGCGCGGCATTGGCGCAGCAATTGCGGACCGGCTGGAGGCGGACGGGTTCACCGTCGCGCGGCTGAACCGGACGCCGGGGGAGGGTGAGTTTCGCTTTGATCTCGGTGACCTTTCAACGCATCAGCCTGCGATAGACGCGGTCATGGCGAAGTTTGGCCGGATTGACTGCTTGATCAATAATGCCGGAATTGCATCGCCGAAACGCGGCGATTTCCTGGACCTGGAAACCGGCACGTTCGATATGGTGATGAACGTCAATCTGCGCGGCACGGTGTTCTTCACGCAAGCCGCCGCCAAGGCGATGCTGGCGTCGAAGGCGCAGCAGCGCCGGTCGATCCAGTTCATCACGTCGGTTTCATCCACCATCGCCTCGCCCGAACGGCTGGACTATTGCATGTCAAAGGCCGGGCTTGGCATGTTCGTCAAGGGCCTCGCGCTGCGGCTGGCGGGGGAGGGGATTGATGTTTTCGAAGTGCGCCCCGGCATCATCAAGACGGATATGACGGCGGGCGTGACAGGCAAATATGACGCGCTGATCGCGGGCGGTCTGGTGCCGGAAGGCCGCTGGGGAATGCCGGAGGACATCGCCGCCGTGTGCGCGGTGCTCGCTTCCGGCGCGCTGCCGTTCTCGACCGGTTCAGTCATCGACGCGGGCGGCGGCCTGCATATTCCAAAGCTGTGAGGGCGGCGATGGCGCATGATTATGTCATCATCGGCGGCGGCTCGGCGGGATGCGTGATCGCGGCGCGGCTGAGTGAAGACCCGGATGTGAGCGTGCTGCTTTTGGAAGCGGGCGGCACGGACCGGCACCCGCTTTATCATCTGCCTGCGGGCTTTGCCAAAATGACCAAAGGCATCGGCTCCTGGGGCTGGCACACCGTGCCGCAGACACACATGAACAATATGGTCATCCGCTACACGCAGGCGAAAGTCATCGGCGGCGGCTCGTCGATCAACGCCCAGCTCTACACGCGCGGCAATGCGCTCGACTATGACGAATGGCGGCAGATGGGCTGTGATGGCTGGGGCTATCGCGACGTGCTGCCCTATTTCCGCAAGGCCGAGGACAATGACACGTTCGACAATGAGTATCACGCCAAAGGCGGGCCGCTTGGCGTGTCGCAGCCGGTTGCGCCGCTGCCGATCTGCGAGGCCTGGTTCAAGGCGGCCGAGGAAATGGGCATTCCCCGCAATCACGACTTCACCGGCGCATCACAGGATGGCGTCGGCTATTATCAGCTGACGCAGCGCAAGGCGCGCCGCTCTTCCGCCGCGATGGCCTATCTTGCTCCGGCGCGGGGCCGGAAAAATCTGACCGTGAAGACTGGCGCGCAGGTGAAGCGCATTCTCGTGGAGAAGGGCAGGGCGACCGGCGCGGAAATGCTGGACGGGTCCAGACAAATGGCCGAGCGCGAGGTGATCCTGTCTTCCGGCGCCATCGGTTCGCCGCGGATGCTCATGCTGTCCGGCATCGGGCCGGCGGATCATCTGCGCTCGGTCGGCATTGATGTCGTCCTGGACCAGCCGGGCGTCGGCTCCAACCTGCAGGATCATCTCGACCTGTTCGTCATCGCCGAATGCACCGGCGAGCACACCTATGACAAGTATGCCAAGCCCTTCTGGTCGGCGGTGGCGGGGCTGCAATATCTTCTCACCCGCAAGGGGCCGGTGGCCTCCAGCCTGTTTGAGACAGGCGGCTTCTGGTATGCGGACGAGAATGCGCGCTCGCCGGACATCCAGTTCCACCTCGGCCTTGGCTCAGGCATCGAGGCGGGCGTCGCGTCCATGCCGCATGGCGGCGTGACGCTGAACTCGGCCTATCTGCGCCCCCGCTCGCGCGGCACAGTGCGGCTTGCGAGCGCGAACCCGAATGCCGCGCCGCTGATTGACCCGAACTACTGGGCGGATCCCTACGACCGGGAAATGTCGATCCGGGGATTGAAGCTGGCGCGGCAGATGATGCGGCAGGATGCGCTGAAGCCGTTTGTGCTGGCCGAGCGGCTGCCCGGTCCCGATGTGCAAAGCGATCAGGACTATTTCAACTATGCCTGCCGGAACGCCAAGACGGATCATCATCCGGTTGGCACCTGCCGGATGGGCATTGATCTAGGCGCAGTCGTCACACCGCGCCTCAAGTTCAACGGCATTGAAGGACTGCGCGTCGCCGACGCGTCGATCATGCCGACAGTTGTTTCGTCCAACACGAATGCGGCGGCGATCATGATCGGCGAAAAGGCCTCCGACATGATCAGGTCAGGCAAATGAGGAACATGCAATGATCCGCCACATCGTCCTGATCCGCTTCCGGGCTGAAGTTACCGAGGAACAAATCAATGCGATTTTCGCTGACCTGCATCAGATAAAAAACGTCCTTCCCGGCGTCTTGTCGATCACGTCCGGCCGCAGCGAAAGTCCGGAGCAGATCGAGCGGGGTTATATGCACGGCTTTATCGCCGACTTCGCGGACTGGACCGCGCTTGCCGCCTATCAGGCCCATCCGGACCACAAGCGCGTCGGCGCAGCGCTCGTTGCAAATGCCGTTGGAGGGCTGGACGGCATACTGGTGTTTGACCTGCCGGTTGAAGGAGAGCTGACGTGCTGAACCTGCCCACCTATGCCGGAACCATCGAACCCTACCGCCTCACCGGCGAGCCGCTCGCCATCCGCGCGCCGCGCGTCAAGCTCACACGCACCGCCTTTGCCGCCGCGCATATCATCTCCGATCCATTGAAGGAGCGTAGCCCGTGGGACACGCGCCCAGCGGTGGACTGGGATGCGACGCTTGGCTTCCGCGCCGGCCTTTGGGATCAGGGCTTGGGATTGGCCGAAGCGATGGACACGGCGCAGCGCGGCATGGGCGTTGACTGGTTGACGGCGAGGGAGTTGATCGAGCGGACGATGACGGCGGCGAAGCTGCATCCGATGCGGCCGAGGGTCGCCTGCGGGGCCGGGACGGATCACGTTGCGCTGAGTGACTTGCGCGATGCCGACGCGATCATTGCCGCCTATGAGCATCAGATGGCGGCCATCGAAGCGGCGGGCGGGCAACTGATCCTGATGGCCTCGCGCGCTTTCACCGCCATCAGCGCCGATGAGGCCATCTATCGCAAAGTCTACCGCCGCCTGATCGATCAAGCCAAGGATCCCGTCATCCTGCACTGGCTTGGCGATATGTTTGATCCGCAGCTGAAAGGCTATTGGGGATATGAGGATGTCGGGCGGGCGACGGACTTTGTGTTGAATCTGATCGCCGAAAATCCTGCCAAGGTGGACGGCATCAAGATATCGCTGCTCAATGAGGCGCATGAAGTGGCATTCCGCGCCCGCCTGCCCGAGGATGTGCGGCTCTATACGGGCGATGACTTCAACTATGCGCCGCTGATCGAAGGCGACGGCAAACATCACTCGCATGCCCTGCTTGGCATTTTCGCCGCCATCTCTCCTGCTGCAAGCCAGGCGCTGGAGGCGCTGGCGGAAGGCGATTTGGAAACATACCGCGCGCTGCTCGCGCCGACCGTGCCGCTCAGCCGCGAAATCTTTAAAGCGCCGACGCGGTTCTACAAGGCTGGGATCGCGTTCCTGTCCTGGCTGAACGGGTGGCAGGGCCATTTCATCATGCCCGCCGGCTTCCAGTCGAGCCGCGAGATTGCGCATTACGCGCAAGTGTTCCGCCTCGCGGATCAGGCGCGGCTGTTGGCAAAGCCGGATTTGGCGATTGACAAGATGCGCACGCTGCTTGCGCTGCATGGCATGAGCGGATGAACCGCAGGCCCACCATTATCGATGTCGCGCAGCACGCGGGCGTGTCGAAATCGACGGTGAGCCTGGTCTTGCAGGACAGCGCGCTGGTCAAGCCGGAAACCCGCAAGCTGGTGGAAGCCTCGATGGCTGCGCTCGGCTATGTCTATAACCGCGCCGCCGCCAATCTGCGCTCGTCCAATGTCGGCCTGATTGGTCTCGTCATCAATGATTTGCGCAACCCGTTCTTCACCGAGTTTGCCACATCCGCGCAAATGGCCCTCTCCGAAAACGGCTATGCGACCGTTATTGCCAATACAGATGAGAACCCGCAGATACAGGCGCAGGTGGTCGGCTCGATGATTGAGCATGGCGTCTCGGCGCTGGTGATTTCTCCAACCTATGGCATGGAAGAACAGACATTCAATCCGCTCGCGCGCGCCGGGATACCGGCATTGCAGGTCTTGCGGCGCGTCGATGCGCACACGGAGCTTTTTCCGTTTTCTTCATTTGACTATCAAAATGGAAGCCGGGCCGCGACCCGGCACCTGATCGGGACAGGCGCGCGGCGCATCGCTTTTGCCGGCGGGCTGGCGGAACGCCCGATCACGCAGGAACGTCTGTCCGGATATCTGGAGGTTATGCTGGAAGCCGGACTGCAGCCATTCACCATCCATGGCCGCCAGACCCGCGCATTCGGACATGAAGCGGCGATGGCGTTGACGCGCGAGCATCCGCAGATCGAAGCGGCGCTGTGTTACAATGATCTGGTGGCGCTTGGCATGATGGCGGGATTTGCCCGTGCGGGCCGCGCGGTCGGGCGCAATTTCCGCCTTGTCGGCTTCGACGACATCGAAGAATGCGCGCAGGCCTGGCCGCCACTGTCTTCCGTGCGCTGTGACATCGCGAATTTTGGCCGTATCTGCGCACGGACGATTTTGGATTGGCTGGATGAGGGCATACGCCCGGAGCCGGAGACGCGGATGCCGGTCACGCTGATTGAGCGGGAGTTGAGCGCTGGCTTCATACCGGCTGAACGCGTCTGGTAGGCGTGCGGCTCCAAAGGACCAAATGAACTTGCCCGCACCGCACCGCATCGCGCAATTGCGCTGGCCATTGACGTTATCATAAGTAGTTTGGGATTATCACCACAGGTGATCGCGCCGATCGGCAAGACCTTCAACGGGGAATGACGCACAAAATGCCGGACAGAATTTTGCCGATTATCATGGCCGGGGGCAAGGGGACGCGTCTTTGGCCGCTGTCGCGCGCGACTGGACCAAAACAGTTCATCAAGCTGACCGGACCAAGAACCATGTTTCAGGAGGCGCTGCTCAGGGTGAGTGATCCTGAACTGTACGAGTCCGCGATTGTTCTCACCAATGACGATTTTCGCTTTTTTGTGACCGAGCAGGCGCGTGAGATTGACGTAACGCTGGCAGCCATACTCCTGGAGCCCGTTGCGCGGAACACGGCGGTTGCCATCGCGTGCGCAGCGCTTGCCGCACAGGCGCGCCGTGGCGGGGACACCATCATGCATATCCTGGCGTCTGACCAGGAAATCGGCGCGGACGGGAATTATTTTGACAGCGTGCGGGCAGCCCGCGACACTGCCATGCTCGGCAAAATCGTGACGTTCGGCTTAACGCCCACCGAGCCAGCGACCGGATATGGGTATATTGAGATGGGCGAGAGACTGTCTACGGGCGCGTATGCGGTCAAGCGCTTTGTCGAGAAGCCGCCGCTTGCGGAGGCCAAGGCCATGCTGGCGGCGGGCGGCTATTGCTGGAACTCCGGCATGTTCGCATGCAAGACGTCCCATCTTCTGGCGGAGCTGGAGGCGCATGCGCCGGACGTGCTGAAATCGGCCGCCGCAGCCATGGCCAAGGCTGAAGCCGATCTTGAATTCACGCGCCTTGATGGCGAGGCTTTCGCGTCGAGCCCGAATATTTCAATCGATTATGCAGTCATGGAAAAGACGTCAAACGCGGCGGTCGTGCCCGCGTCGTTCGCTTGGTCCGACCTTGGCAGCTGGGATGCGGTCTGGAAGACGGGTCAAAGGAATGGAGACGGCAATTTCAGCGTTGGCGCTGTGACGCTTGCGGACACGAAAAACTCGCTTGTCATCTCCAGAGGCGCGCATCTGGCCGTGCAGGGGCTCGACGGCATGGCCGTTGTCGCCAGTGAGGACGCCGTTTATGTCGGGCGGCTTGAGGACAGCCAGGAAGTCGGCAGTCTTGTGAAGCTCTTGGCGGCTTCGACGCAGACAGCCGCGCTGACGCAGACTCATCCGACCACCTACCGGCCTTGGGGCGGCTATACGTCAGTGCTGAACGGAGAGCGGTTCCAGGTCAAACGCATTTTCGTTCTTCCTGGGAAAAAGCTCTCTTTGCAAAAGCACCGTCACCGTTCCGAACACTGGATCATTGTGCGCGGGACGGCGGAGGTCACTGTGGGGAAAAACACCAAGACTGTGTACGAAAACGAATCCATCTACATCCCCATCGGCGAGCTTCACCGCCTCGCCAATAATGGCAAGATCATGCTTGAGCTGATCGAAGTGCAGACCGGCGCTTATCTGGGCGAAGATGACATCGTGCGTATTGAAGATGAATATGGCCGGCACTGACGGCAGAATATCGTGGCGCGGCGCAGAGCGGCCGAGAGCCATTTTGATAACATTGCCCAGCTGACTGAGCTTGGCGAGTTCTCAAAAGGTCTGTGAACGGTTCCCGCATTGTGGAGACACGGAGAACTGGTGCTGCGAGGGAGGATTGAACTCCCGACCTCATCATTACCAATGATGTGCTCTACCACTGAGCTACCGCAGCATGCCGGAGGATTGGCGCGGCTATTGCCATAATGGAGGCCGATGCGCAAGCTGTGATCGGGGCTTTCAATTCTCTGCCGCGCTTGGCAAAATGGCGGGATGACGACTGCCAAAAAGCGCCAGGCCAAACGCGAAGCCGATAAGATGAAACGTCTGTCGGCGCAGCTGCGCGCGAATTTGGCAAAGCGCAAAGCCCAAGTGCGGGCGCGCCGGGCGGGCGATGAGGATTCGCGCAGCGGGCTATCCGCAGCCAAACCAGATGCCGATAAGCCGGACTGAGCTGTGGAAAGTCATCAATTATGGTGCATCGGGCCTGATTTGGCCGGATTAACTCTCCATCAACCGATTCCTTGAATGCTCGGTCCCTTTGGTCTATGGGACCGCACTTAAATTCCGCGCGGCGACTTTATCGAGGCGGGAACGCGAAAGAATCACCATGGATCACATCAAAATCACCGGCGGCCAGAAGCTGAATGGCGTCATCCCGATTTCCGGAGCGAAAAACGCGGCGCTTCCCTTGATGATCGCCTCGCTCCTGACCGACGACACGCTGACGCTGGAAAATGTGCCGCATCTGGCCGATGTCGAGCAGCTGATCCGCATTCTCGGCAATCATGGCGTTGATTACGCCGTCAATGGCCGCCGCGGCCATGACGGGTCCATGTATGCCCGCACCATCCATTTCACCGCCCGCGACATCACCACCACGACCGCGCCCTATGAGCTTGTTTCCAAAATGCGCGCGAGCTTCTGGGTGGTGGGTCCGCTGCTGGCGCGCATGCACGAGGCGAGGGTGTCGCTGCCCGGCGGCTGCGCCATCGGCACGCGGCCGGTTGACCTTTTCATTGAAGGATTGGCGAAGTTCGGCGCGCAAATCGATATTGAAGACGGCTATGTCGTCACCAAAGCGCCGCGCGGCGGGCTTGTGGGGACACATTATGTGTTCCCGAAGGTTTCGGTCGGCGCCACGCATGTCATGCTGATGGCAGGCGCGCTCGCCAAGGGCGAGACACTGATCGAAAACGCGGCAATGGAGCCGGAAGTCGGCAATCTGGCCGACTGCCTCAATGCCATGGGCGCAAAAATTGAAGGCGCGGGCACATCCACGATCCGCATTCAGGGCGTCACCCATCTGCATGGCGCGCGCCACCGGGTGATCGCCGACCGGATCGAAACCGGAACTTACGCGATGGCGGTCGCGATGACGGGCGGCGATGTCGTCCTGGAAGGCGCGGATCCGGCGCTTCTGCAGTCGGCGCTCGACATTCTGCGGCAGACCGGCGCTGAGATTACCCAGACCAATGCGGGCATCCGCGTGCGCCGCAATGGCTCAGGCATTGACTCGGTGGATGTGACCACCGCGCCGTTTCCGGCCTTCCCGACGGATTTGCAGGCGCAGTTCATGGGGTTGATGACCAAGGCCAAGGGCACGTCGCATGTGACGGAAACGATTTTCGAGAACCGTTTTATGCATGTGCAGGAACTGGCGCGGCTCGGCGCAAAGATTTCGCTCTCGGGCCAGACCGCCACAATCGAGGGCGTTGACCGCCTCAAGGGCGCGCAGGTCATGGCGACTGACCTTCGCGCCTCCTCGGCGCTCGTCATTGCGGGCCTTGCGGCGGAGGGCGAGACTTCAGTTCACCGGATTTATCACCTCGACCGCGGTTTTGAGCATTTGGAGGAAAAACTCTCCAATTGCGGCGCGCAGATCGAGCGTGTGACCGGCTGACCGCCTCCGCCTTGTTGCACTGCACCTAATCTGTGATTATCTGCCGCTGATAAAAGGTGCCGCTCGATATGGACGCATTGAAACTTTTTGCGCTGGACGAACAAGACCTCGAAGTGATTTCCGCCTGTGTGCAGGATTCTGTCCTGAAAACCGGCGAGATTGCATATGACACCAAGCGCAAGCGCCTGGTTTTGCCGGTCAACCGCTTCGTCTGGGAGCGCGAGCCGCGCGCCAAGGGCCAGCCGGCGGAGCGCCGCCGCGCTGTCCTGCATTTTGACCGGGTGACCGCCGTAAAATCTTCCGGCCTCGACCGGTCAAAGCCCGAATCCGTGCTGTCCCTGCTTGCTCTGCGGTTTCTGCCCGATGACGCGCCATCGGGAAAACTGGAGCTTTTGTTTGCGGACGGCGTCTCCATGCTGCTCGAAGTCGAATGCCTCGAAGCACAACTTGCCGATCTTGGCGGCCGCTGGGCCGCACAGGCAAAGCCGAAACACGGGGTCTGAGCGCAGATGCCGGTAAAGCTGGACCAGCGCGACAAAGGTTTTGAAGCGGCCTTTACCGCCTTCCTGTCGACAAAACGGGAAGTGTCGGAGGATGTTGACAAGATTGTGCGCGAGATTGTCGCCGCCGTGCGCGTGAAAGGCGATGCGGCGCTCATTGGCTACACACGGCAGTTTGACCGGCTCGAACTGACGCCGCAGTCCCTGCGCGTGACCGCAGATGAAATAAAGGCGGCCTATGAGGCCGCATCGAAAGTGACCATTGAGGCGCTGAAATTCGCGCATGGGCGCATTCGAAGCCATCATCTGCGGCAGATGCCGAAGGATGAGCGCTACACAGACGAGATTGGCGTCGAGCTTGGCTCACGCTGGAACGCAGTCGAGTCCGTTGGCCTGTATGTGCCGGGCGGCACGGCCTCTTATCCAAGCTCGGTGCTGATGAACGCGGTTCCGGCAATAGTTGCAGGCGTGGAACGTATCGTCATGGCAGTGCCGTCGCCGGACGGCATTCTCAATCCGCTGGTGCTGGTGGCTGCCGATATAGCCGGCGTGTCTGAGATCTACCGGATCGGCGGCGCGCAGGCAATTGCAGCGCTCGCATACGGGACGGACACCATTGCGCCAGTCGCCAAGATCGTCGGTCCGGGCAATGCCTATGTCGCGGCGGCCAAGCGCCATGTCTTCGGCAAAGTCGGCATCGACACGATGGCCGGGCCTTCCGAAGTGCTGGTGATCGCCGACAAGGACAACAATGCCGATTGGATCGCCGCCGATCTGCTGGCGCAGGCCGAGCATGATGTCGCGGCGCAATCGATACTTATTACAGACGATGTCGACTTCGCCTTTGCCGTCGAGGAGGCAATTGAACGCCAGCTTGTGACACTGGCACGGGCGGAAATCGCCAGCCAGAGCTGGGAAGACCATGGCGGGATCATACTTGTGGGCGATCTGCACGATGCGCCGCCGCTGGCCAACCGGATTGCGGCCGAGCATGTGGAACTCGCCATTGCCGATCCCGAAGCCATGCTGCCGCTGATCCGCAACGCCGGCGCGATTTTCCTTGGCGCGCATACGCCGGAAGTGATTGGCGATTATGTCGGCGGGTCCAACCATGTTCTGCCGACAGCGCGCGCGGCGCGCTATTCCTCGGGCCTTTCGGTGATGGATTTCGTCAAGCGAACGTCCATCCTGAAGCTTGGCCGTGATCAGCTGCAGGCGCTGGCGCCGGCCGCGATGGAGCTCGCAACCGCCGAGGGGCTTGGCGGCCACCGGCGCTCGGTGGCCATCCGCATCAATCCGCGAGACAATGATGGCTGACGCCAAATCGCGCCTTGTCGATGTGGAGCTGGACGATTCGATTGGCCGCTCGACGCCGGACGTCGAGCACGAGCGCGCGGTGGCGATTTTTGATCTGATCGATGAAAACTCGTTCAGCGCGGTTGGGGATGAAAAGGGCGGGCCGTACAAGCTGAGACTGTCGATGGCCGAAGGGCGACTCGTTCTGGCAGTCAGTCATGAGGATGACCGGCCCGTCATCACACATATCCTGTCGCTCACGCCGTTTCGCCGGGTGATCAAAGATTATTACATGATCTGCGAGAGTTATTACGAGGCGATACGGCACTCGACCCCGAGCCAGATCGAAGCCATCGACATGGGCCGCAGGGGACTTCACAATGAGGGCTCGCAAACCTTGATGGACAGGCTAAGCGGCAAGATCGAGGTGGATTTCGACACCGCGCGCCGCCTGTTCACACTGGTCTGCGTGCTGCACTGGCGCGGATAGGCTCAATCTTGGCGGATGGTGACGGCAGCGACAAATCCACGGACGGGCTGAGCTCCGTCCTGTTCATGTGTTCTATGAATGCGATTCGCTCGCCCATGGCCGAGGAGATAGCCAAACGCGTGTTGCCGAAAAGCGTTTATGTGCAGTCGGCCGGCGCGCGCAAGGGCAGGCCGGACCCGTTTCTCGAAATCATTCTGGAGGAGGCAGGTATGGCGGGAGCCGAGCATGAGCCGCGCGCCCTCGACGAGCTTGAGGACGATTTTTTTGATCTCGTTGTCACGCTGTCGCCGGAGGCGCATCACCGGGCGCTGGAGCTGACACGCGCGGGGCGGGTTCATGTCGAGTATTGGCCGACGGTTGACCCTTCAACGATCACCGGCAGCCGCGAGCAGATCTTGAGCGTCTACCGCGATGTGTTTGAGAGCTTGCGCAAACGCATATTGGCGCGCTTTTCACCGGGTAACCCAACTTCCAGTTAGATGTTCACAAACAGGGCGCAATCAGCTAGGAGACGCGGCAATCGCCCGTGCTTTGCAGCCGGATTGAACTCTAAAACCGCTAAAGGCGCTTATGACCAAAGAAGAAGTCTTGGAATTTCCCGGCATTGTCACGGAACTTTTGCCCAATGCCATGTTTCGCGTGAAGCTCGAGAACGAGCACGAGATCATCGCCCACACCGCAGGACGCATGCGCAAGAACCGAATCCGCGTTCTGGCCGGCGACAAAATCCTCGTCGAAATGACGCCATACGACCTGACCAAGGGCCGTATCACCTACCGTTTCAAATAGCCTGCATGTGAACGGCAGACCCTTCGTCCCATGAGCGCCCTGCAAAAACTGGTTCTTGCCTCAGGCTCGCCGCGCCGCGTGGAGCTGCTCAATCAGGCCGGCATTGAGCCGGATATGCTGCTGCCCGCGCATATTGACGAGACGCCCAAGCGCGCCGAGCATCCGCGCTCGCTCGCCAAGCGCCTGTCACGCGAAAAGGCGGAGAAAGCGGCTGCCATGCTGATCGAGCAGGGCGAAACCAGCAAAGCCTATGTCATTGCAGCCGATACGGTTGTCTCTGTGGGGCGGCGGATATTGCCGAAGGCCGAGGCGCTTGATGAGGCCAATTATTGCCTGCGGCTTCTCTCCGGCCGCAGCCACCACGTCTATACAGGGCTGTGCCTGATCACGCCGGGTGGCAAAATCCGTCAGAAACTGGTGGAGACGCGCGTGCGCTTCAAGCGCCTGTCAACGCTGGAGCTTGAATCCTATCTTGCATCAGGCGAATGGCGCGGGAAGGCGGGCGGATACGCCATTCAGGGCCTTGCGGGCACGTTTATCGTCAAGCTCGTCGGGTCCTATTCCAACGTCGTCGGCCTGCCGCTCTACGAGACAGCCTCATTATTGACGGGCGAGGGCTACAATGTGCATTTCTCCTGGCTGTCCGCAGCCCCGTAACGAGACGGCATATGAGCGAGTCTGCCAAAATTCTGCCTTTGCGCCCGCCGCGCCCGTGCCCGGAGTGCAAACGCGCGTCAGTCCGCGAATTCTACCCCTTCTGCTCGCGCCGCTGCAAGGAAGTTGACCTGAACCGGTGGCTGTCGGGAGCTTATGTTATTCCGGACAAGCCGGTGGAGGATGAGGATGAAGGCGGGCCGGATGTCGCGTGATTGGCAGTTCACCCTCCGTTAGTTTCTGAATAGTAAACTCAAGGCTTCCATGCCCGGGGACAGTGCGTGACGAGTACGAATTTTGCCATAATCGGTTGTGGCTTTGTGGCTGATTATTACATGAAGACGCTGCCCAATCATCCCGGGCTGGCGCTGGCGGGGGTTTGGGACCTTGACTCCGCGCGGCTCGGGCAGTTTGCCGCTTTTCACAAGGCGCGCGCCTATGTCTCACTCGACGAGCTTCTGCATGACCCGCAGGTTACGATCGTGGCAAACCTGACCACGCCGCAAAGTCACTACGAGATATCGAAGGCGGCCATTCTTGCGAAGAAGCATGTCTATAGCGAAAAGCCGCTGGCGATGAGTTTTGCCGAGGCCAACGACATCGTCTCCTTTGCGCAGAACCGGAATCTGACGCTGTGCGCCGCACCCGCAAACGGGCTCAGTGACGCGCATCAGCTTGTGAAAGCCAATTTGCCGGCCATCGGCGCGCCGCGTCTGGTTTACGCTGAAATGGAGGACGGCCCGGTTTTCCGTGAAAAGTGGCAGACCTGGAAAAGCCGCTCCGGCGCTGCTTGGCCGGGGTTGCACGAATTTGAAATCGGATCGACTCTCGAACATGCCGGCTATGCTCTGTCATGGCTCATCTCGCTGTTCGGCCCTGTGCGCGAAGTGACGGCTTTCTCGGCGCTGACCTTCCCGGACAAGGGCGAGGGAACCGCGGAGCTGAAACTGGCCAAGGACTTCTCGGTCGGATGCCTGGTGTTTGACTCGGGCGTCATCGCCCGGCTCACTTCGGGACTTGCCGCTCCGCGCGACCGGTCGCTGACAATCCTTGGCGACCAGGGTTCGATCACGGTACGCGATCTGTGGGATAACCGCTCGGCAGTGCAACTCGAGAAAACCGCGGATGAGAGGCCGTTTCTGCACAAGGCGCTGCGCCGCATCGAAGGCCAGCTGGGACGCGCCTTGCCGTTCAAGCTCATTCCGGGGCGCAGATTGAAATACGGCGCTGCCGGGCGAAAGACCTTGCCAGCCTATCCATCACAGATTGACTTCATGGCCGGCATAGCGGCACAGGCCAGGATGATCAAGACGGCCGAACCTGCAGCATTCTCCGGGGCGGTTGCCCTGCATATCACCGAGATCGCGCTTGCCCTGCATGCAGGCGACCGGCAGCCGCAGCCCTACCACATGAAATCGACGTTCTGACCCATTGACCGTTAAGATTGCGGCGGCTGCGAGAGCACGCTCTCGATCATGCGCAAAACTGCAACGCTGTCCGAAAGCGGCGACACATCTGAACCAGAGCCTCCAGTGCGGACCAATTCCGCAAAGGCGGTCGCCTCAAACTGTAGGCCATGTCCGGGGTAAGGGAAGTGCAAACTGCGCTGACCAGGAACCGGCAGATTCTTGGCGATTTTCTCCGCAAGGCCCATGGGCCGGTCAACCGGCGGGCGGATGAGGCGGGAGCGGGACGCAAACCCGGTGAGCAGCCGCAGTTTCTGGCCGCGGATGAACGGATCTTCGATCCGCAAGACGCCTTCGCTGCCGCAAATCTCAAACACATTGCCGCCTGTTCGGGTGTGCGTGGTCGTCAGTCTGGCTTCGAAAGCGGGATAAACCAGCCGGAATTCGGAATGCGTATCAACCCCTCCGGCTTTGGATTGCCACGATCCGTCAACGGTTCCCGGCATTCCAAACAGGTAAACGGACAGCGACAGAAGATAGACGCCAAGATCCAGCGCCGCCCCGCCGCCTAACGCCTTGCTGAACAGGCGGCTATCCGGGTCATATGTGTGCTGATAGCAAAGTTCGCCGCTGACGCTCGTAATCTCGCCAATCGCACCAGCCTGGATCAGTTCGCGCGCTTTGATGATGCCGGGCAGGAAGCGGACCCACATGCCCTCCATTACCGGAACGCCCGCTTTCGCCGCCTCGTCCGCGATGATCTGCGCCGCCGCCGCGCTCATGGCGAGCGGCTTTTCGATAATCACGGGCTTGCCGGCCCGGATGCAGGCAAGCGCCTGCGGCAAATGCGCGGAGTTCGGCGTGGCGATGTAGACGGCGTCCAGCGCTGAGTTTTTCAGGAAGTCGTCAATTAAATCATATGTTTGATCAATGCGATGCCTTTCAGCGAAGCGCTTGGCGCTCGCCATGTCCCGTGACAGGACGCAATGCAGCCTGGTGCCGCTTGCGTGTTTAAGGTCCGCCGCGAAGTCGTTGGCGATCCGGCCGGTTCCGATGATCCCGTAGCGAATGCTGCGCTGGTCCTGCGGCGTCAATGGCTTGTTTCCGTGGGCAAATGCAAAGTGCAGTCTAGGCGTAAAGGCGTTTCCAGACAGTAACCCTTCGGGCCGAAAAATCGTGATAAATCAGACTTGGCTGCGCTGGACAGACGGATTTCCCATGCTATAACCCGCCCGCTTCCAGAGGCTGGATCACCAAACCAGCCGTCCGATCTCGAAGCCGGCGCCCAGATAGCTCAGTTGGTAGAGCATGCGACTGAAAATCGCAGTGTCGCTGGTTCGATTCCAGCTCTGGGCACCAGTTTTTCCCTCAAGATCAAGACTTCGCTTCGCCGATCGCCGCGCCCGCGCCGAACCGTTTCATGATCAGCGGAAGCGCGAAGATGGCAACAGCGGCGAACAGGAAGAACGCCGATATTGGATGCGTCAGGAACACGCTTGGATCGCCTTGGCTGATGGAGAGGGCGCGGCGGAACTGCTGCTCGGCCATGGGGCCCAGAATGAGGCCGATGATTGTGGGCGCAACGGGGAAGCCATAGCGCCGCATCAGGAAGCCGATGAAGCCGAGAGCAAAGAGCAGAACAAGGTCAAGCACAGACCGGTTCAGCCCGTAAACGCCGAGCGATGAAAACACCATGATGCCGCCATAGAGCAGCGGCGCGGGCAGGGACAAGAGCCGCACCCAGAGGCCAACCAGCGGCAGGTTCAGGACCAGCAGCATGACATTGCCGAGATAAAGGCTCGCAATCAGCGCCCAGACCAAGGGGCCTGATGATGTGAAAAGCTGCGGGCCGGGCTGAAGGCCGTATTGCTGGAAGGCGACGAGCAATATTGCCGCCGTCGCGGACGTTGGAAGGCCGAGTGTCAGCAGCGGCACGAGCACACCTGCGACGGCGGCGTTGTTCGCAGCCTCCGGGCCCGCAACGCCCTCAATCGCGCCATTACCGAACTCTTCCGGATGTTTGGAGAGCTTCTTTTCGAGAAAATAGGACAGGAATGTGGGTATCTCTGTGCCGCCCGCTGGAAGCACGCCAAAAGGGAAGCCGAGCGCCGTGCCGCGCAGCCAAGGTTTCCATGAGCGCGCCCATTCCGTGCGGGTCATGAATAGAGAGCCTTTGACCGCGATAATCTCAACCTCGCGAAGATCGCGGCGTGACGCTATGTGCAACGCCTCTCCCACTGCGAAAAGGCCTACCGCAACGACAACAATATCTACGCCGTCAAGAAGCGCCGGCACGCCAAATGCAAGGCGTGGCTGGCCAGTTAGAACATCAATGCCGATCAAGCCCAGCGCTAGTCCAAAAAACAGCGAGGTCAGGCCCTTTGACAGCGAAGCGCCAAGCAGTGCGGACGCCGCAGTGAAGGCGAAAATCATCAGCGCGAAATACTCGGCCGGGCCAAACTTGATCGCGAGTTTCACAGAAAGCGGCGCCAGAAAGGTCAAAAGCAATGTGCCGATTGTACCCGCGACAAACGACCCGATGGCCGCAGTGGAAAGCGCCGCCGCGCCGCGTCCCTGTTTGGCCATCACATTGCCTTCGACCGCTGTGATGATCGAGCCAGATTCACCGGGGGTATTGAGCAAGATAGAAGTTGTGGACGAGCCGTACATTGCCCCATAGTAGAGCCCAGCGAACATGATGAACGCGCCGGTGGGGTCAAGTTTGGCTGTCACAGGCAGAAGCAATGCGATCGTCAGCGCGGGGCCGATGCCCGGCAGGATGCCGATCAGTGTGCCAAGGGTCACTCCGACCAGCGACCACATCAGGTTGATCGGTGTCAGCGCCGTCTCGAACCCGGTCAGCAGCGCGCCAAAGGCCTCCATGTCAGAGCAGCCCTTTCAAAATGCCGGAGGGCAGCTGCAGGTTCAGCAGTTTAGTGAAGACCAGAAAGGCCAGCGTTGAGAGAACCAGCGCCGTGATGGCATCGCGCAGATAGCGGCGGCTGCCAAAGCCGTAGGCGACAGCGACGAACAGCACTGAGGCTGAGAGCACAAAGCCAAGGAGATTGATGAACAGAATCTCAAACAGGAAACCGAGACCGACGGCAATCACGGCCCGCCAATCGGTCTCATCCGTATCGGAGATGATGCGTTCCCGTCCGGCGCTTATCGTCTGATAGATGAAGAATCCGCCAGTTCCGGCGAGCGCGAGGGCGGTCAGATAAGGGAATATTTGTGGCCCAACTTTCGCATAAATGGGCGCGATCCGCATTTGCGACGTGCTCCAGGCAATGACAATGCCTGCCGCAACAAGCGCAAGGCCGATACAGAGACCGGCCTTGCTTTCTCTTTGCCCGCTGTCCATCGCCGTTCTATTGAACGAGGCCGATAGACTTCAGAACATCCGTGATGCGGGCGTTTTCATCCTTGATCAGCGTGGCAAAAGCATCGCCCGGCAGATAGAGATCCGTCCATTTCTTGTCGGCGAGGATTTTCTTCCAGCTGTCGCTCTTGACCGTTGCATCCACCACGTCCGCCAGCGCTTTCTTGCTGGCATCGTCAATGCCGGGCGCGGCGACAATGGCGCGCCAATTGGCGAGCTCGACGTCAACGCCCTGTTCTTTCAGCGTTGCAATGTCGATGCCGGCCTGCTTCTCAGGCGCGGAGATGGCGAGCGCCCGCAGCTCGCCAGATTCGATCTGGCCTGCCCATTCGCTGTAACCCGAAATGCCCGCAGCGACGTGGCCGCCCATGACCGCTGCAAGCGCTTCGCCGCCACCGGAGAAGGGCACGTAGTTGAGTTTGGTCAAATCCGCGCCTGCAGCCTTGGCGACGAGGCCAGCCAGAATATGGTCCGTGCCGCCGGCCGAGCCGCCGCCAAAGGCGACCGCGCCAGCATCGGCCTTCAGCTTGGCGACAAGGTCAGCCAGCGATTTCAGCTCCGATGCGGCCGGCACGACAATGACTTCGTACTCACCAGTCAGGCGCGCGATTGGCGTAACTTGTTCCAGATTGGCAGGAGAATTGTTCGTCAGGATAGCACCGACCATGACGAGACCGTTCACCATCAAGACGTTTGGATTACCCTTTTCCTTGTCAACGAGCTGCGCGAGGCCAACTGTGCCGCCTGCGCCCGGAACGTTTTCGACACTGACGGACTTCGCGGCACCGCCAGCACGGATCACTTCCTCAAGCGCACGCGCCGTCTGGTCCCATCCGCCGCCGGGGCTGGCGGGCGCAATAATGCGCAGATCATCAATGGCAAAGGCGGAGGTCGCGAACCCCGCAATTGAGGTCAGCGATATGGCAAAGGCTGCCGCGAGTTTGATGCTTGTTCGTCTGTTCATGATGGCTCCTCCCATGACTGAATCTTAACTTGCGTGCGGCTCTTGGCTAGTCCTCTTTTTCAGAAAATAGCCCAAGGCCAACACAAACAATGCGCCTGCCGCGGCGAAGACATAATGCGCCATGCCAGTCGGATGATAGCCGATTATGTCAAGCAGCGCGGTGTCGCGCGCCAGCATTTCACCGGCGATCCAGCCGAGAAGGGCGGCGCCAGCCCAGACAAAGATCGGGAACCGCGCGATCAGACCCATGACAAGTGTGGAGCCGAACACGATCAGCGGCACGGACAGGAGAAGACCGAAGATGAAAAGATACTCATTGCCATGCGCCGCGGCGGAGATGGCGACGACATTGTCCAGGCTCATGACCGCGTCAGCCATTGCGATGGTCCGCACAGCGCCCCAGAGCCTGTCCGACGCCTTGATGTTGCGCTCTTCTTCCTCCTCGCCCTTCACCAGTTTGACGGCGATCCAGAACAGCAGCACGCCGCCAACGGCTTGAAGAAATGGAATGGCAAGGAGCTGGGTAATGACCAGGGCAAACAGAATGCGCAGGCCAACGGCCGCGCCTGCGCCAAGGAAAATGCCAATGCGGCGTTGATTCTCCGGCAAGGACCGGCAGGCGAGGGCAATGACAACTGCGTTGTCGCCGGACAAAAGCAAATCAATCCAGATAATTTGCCCGATAGCGGCAAGTGTTGCGGCGTTCCATTCCATAAGTGCGTTCCCGTGCGATCAGCGCGCAGTGTGCCGGATATCTCCGGGCGCTGCATTCACAACGGCGGTAAAGCGGTTTTGTTACGGGTGCAATAAAAAAGGCAACACAGGAACGTCATTCTGCGCTTGATCAGTCCGCTGGGCATCGCTTACGCTCAAGTTCAAACTGCGTGAGCAGGCAAAGGATTTGGGCATGTCCGGTCAGACGAAGTTTTCCACAAATCCAGCAATCGACAAACAATGGTGGCGCGGCGCAACGCTGTATCAGATCTATCCCCGCTCGTTTCAGGATTCCGATGGCGACGGGATCGGCGATCTGAACGGCATCCGCGCGCGACTGGACGCGGTGAAGGAGCTTGGGGTAGACGGTATCTGGGTGTCTCCATTCTTCAAATCTCCCATGAAGGATTTCGGGTATGACGTCTCCGACTACAAAGACGTCGATCCGATGTTTGGCACGCTCGATGACTTCGATGCGCTGGTCGCGGACTGCCATGCGCGCGGCATCAAGGTGGTGATTGACCTTGTTCTGTCGCACACAGCAGATGTTCATCCTTGGTTCAAGGAAAGCCGCTCGTCGCGCGACAATGACAAGGCGGATTGGTTCGTCTGGGCCGAACCCAAGGATGACGGCACGCCGCCCAATAACTGGCTGTCCGTCTTCGGCGGCTCGTCATGGGAATGGGATTCGCGACGGCGCCAATATTATCTCCATAATTTCCTCGCCTCGCAGCCGGATCTGAATTTTCACAATGCCGATGTGCAGGACGCTATTTTGGATGTCGCCCGCTTCTGGCTTCAGCGCGGCGTAGATGGGTTCCGGCTTGATACGATCAACTACTATTTCCACGACCGGCAGCTGCGCTCAAATCCGCCGGCCTCGGCCACGGGGGCGAACACGGTTCCTGCTGTTAATCCCTATGGGCGCCAGAAGCACAACTTCGACAAGACGCAGCCGGAGAACATCGGGTTCCTCAAGCGCTTCCGCGCGCAGCTGAACGAGTTTGGCGCGTTCGCGGTCGGCGAAGTTGGGGATGAGGAGCGGTCGGTGCAGACAATGGCCGACTACACGTCCGGTCCTGACATGCTGCAGATGTGTTATTCATTTGAGCTGCTCGGGCCCGTCTTCACGCCCGATCACATCCGCAACACGGTGGAAGGCTTCTTCAAGATCGCGACGGACGGATGGCCTTGCTGGGCGTTCTCCAACCATGACGTGGAGCGCCATGTGACGCGTTGGGCGCAGCCGGGTGAAGAGGACAGGGTCGCCAAGTTCTGCGTATCGCTGCTGGCATCTCTGCGCGGTTCGCTGTGCCTCTATCAGGGTGAGGAGCTTGGCCTGACAGAGGCACAGCTTGAGTTTGAGCAATTGCAGGACCCTTATGGAATCCGCTTCTGGCCGGACTTCAAGGGCCGCGATGGCTGCCGAACACCGTATCCCTGGGATGCCAACACGCCAAATGCCGGGTTCTCGGAAGGCAAGCCGTGGCTGCCGGTTCCAGTTGAGCACTTGCCGCAGGCTTATGCGCAGGAAGTGGGCATGGACGGCTCGGTTTTGGGTCACTACCGGGCGGTGCTGAAGGCAAGGAGCATGATCCCGGCACTGCTGTCCGGCGGAATGAATTTCATAAAGAACAGCCACGATATTCTCGCCTTTGAAAGAACTTTTGGCGACGAGACCTATCTCTGCGTCTTCAACTTCTCCCGATCGCCAGCGCATTACAAACTGGCGAAACCCTATCGTGAGTCAGGGTTCGTGGGGGCGTTTACGGATGGAGCCGTGGTTCTGCTGGGTGATCTTCGCCTGGAAGGACTCGGCTGCGCGATGATGACGGCGTCAATCCTCCCGCACTTTCGAGAAAGCTGATTACGTCGGCAAGACCCTTGCGCCGCAGCATGTCGGTGAACACGTATGGCCGCGCGCCTCGCACTTTCTCGGTGTCAGATTTCATCACATCAAGGTCTGCGCCGACATGCGGCGCGAGGTCCATCTTGTTGATGATGAGAAGGTCGGAACGCGTGATTGCCGGGCCGCCCTTGCGCGGGATCTTTTCGCCTTGGCACACGGAGATGACGTAAAGTGAAATGTCCGCGAGTTCGGGTGAGAAAGTCGCGGCGAGATTGTCGCCGCCGGATTCGATAAAGATGACCTCGAGATCAGGATGCCGTTTGTTCATTTCGGCGATGGCTTGCAGATTGATCGAGGCATCCTCGCGGATCGCCGTGTGCGGGCAGCCGCCTGTCTCAACGCCCATGATGCGGTCTTCGGGTAAAGCCTGGAGGCGGCTAAGAATGAGCGCGTCTTCCTTGGTGTAAATGTCGTTGGTGACCACGGCGAGGGAATAGGTGTCGCGCATAGCCTTGCATAACATCTCAGTCAGCGTTGTCTTTCCGGAGCCGACAGGGCCGCCAATACCGACGCGCAGAGGGCCGTTTTTGCTCATGTGCGGAAAATCCTTGAGTGAAGTGTTTCATGGCGCATGGTGGAAATCTCGCTCATGATTGTGTTGGAGCCAAGGTCATCCAACGTTGATGCGCTTGCACGCGTCGCGGTTTCGCCGATCAGCGGTTCAAGGCCAGTGAGCAAGCCGACACCGCCGTTCTGGCCGAGAATGCCGAGGCGGATGGCGCATTGAATCTGGTTGCTGACGAAGGCGTGCAGATAAGCGCTGAGCGCGTCAATCGCAGTGAGGCCCTGCGCCGCCGCCGCTGCGCCGACGGCAACGGAATAAGCGGCGCTTTCTCCAAGCGTCACGGGCATTGCAAGCCCGCCCGATGTGACCGCGGCGATAAATGCCGCGCCAAGATTTTGGCTCTCCAAATGCCGCTCACGCGATCCTGCCAACGCCTCGGCGAGTTCTGCAACGCTGCGCAAGGCTTCGGGCCTGTCTGCGGAGCGGTGAGCTTCGGCCAGCAGCACCGCGTCATTCCATGCTGTCCCTGCCGTCAGCAAGTGCGAAAGCCAGTCGCCGAGCCCGGCGGCATTGGCGACAAGCCCGTCCGTTGCCGCCTGTTCCAGCCCGTGGCTGTAGGCAAAGCCGCCGATGGGGAAGGATGGGGAGAGCAATGTCATGAGGCGCAGGAGCGCGGTCTGGCTCATATCACACCACCCTGCCGATGCGCTGCTTCAGCAGGTCAATCAGTTGTGGCTGCATGAACTTGAAGTCATCAGGAATGTCGAGCGACACAAGCTTTCGTCCGGACACCAGTTTTGGAAACGACTTGCGCAGCCGTGCCAGCTGCCGCTTCTCCATGACGGCAATGTGCGTTGCCCATTCGATTTGTTCGATTGAGACAGGAATATCCGCGTCTGCGCCAAGTCCGGCGCTGTCAGTTTCCCAGTCAGGCAGTTCAGCGAAAACCTGCTCAGCCGTCGGGCTGCGTTGGCGGCCTTTGCCGCAGATGAACAGAACGCGTTTCACAGCTTCAAATCCAGATCAGTCCGATCGTAACGATTATGACCCGGCAGACTGCGTTTCAGTTTCCAGAAGCGGCGGACATCTTCCATGGAGCGACCGGGATTGTCTTCGAGAAAAGCGCGGGTGTAGGCGTTGAACTGGTTTGAGGCCGGGATTTCGGGCTTGTGCCCGGCCTTGACCATCAAATGGACGCGGGTCCACTCCTCCGCCGCATCTTTAAGGTTCTTGCCGGCATTCGCCTTCATCCACGCCATGAAGGCGATGTTGAAAGAGAAGTGGCGGCCGATTTCGGCGATGAAGAACCGCCGGACGTTCTGCGTGTTGCGATAGTTCGACGTGATGACGGTTTCCTGTGTCAGCTTGCCGCCATGCCAGTCAAATCCCGTACCCTTGAACTCCCGACCGGAGCGGCGCGGTTTCGCAGGCGTCTTTCCGTCCAGATGATCGGCAATCCGGCCGATAATGTCGAACTTGGCGCCCATGACCGGAAGCC
Source organism: uncultured Alphaproteobacteria bacterium (assembly GCA_963792485.1). GTDB lineage: Bacteria > Pseudomonadota > Alphaproteobacteria > Rhizobiales > Rhizobiaceae > JANOYJ01. Next base: position 997,655 of record CAWBWL010000007.1, on the reverse strand, counting down.
CAAGCATGCGGGCGTGGTTCATCACCTCTGTCTTTAACCAATACCAGTCCTTCAACTCCGCACCGCTCCCGACGGCTTCGATCGGCGGGCGCTGCGGCTTGTCAGTGGTCATGATCGTGATGGTGGCTGTGAGCGTGCCCCGTATGCCTGGAATAAGCGCCGCGCGCGGGATGGAATGACTCGGACACAATATGGACATGCGCGCCAAGTCCTTCGAGCATGGACTTGATCACGTGATCGTTCAGCACAAGCACGCGGTGCTCCTCAATCTGCGCGGCCAGGTGCCGGTTGCCGATATGCCAGCAGAGTTCGCACAAATGCACGGCGTTCCGCGGCAGAATCTCCAGGAGTTCCTCCTCGCCGGCGATCACTTCGACAAGCTTGCCATTGTCCAGGACAAGCGCGTCACCATGATCGAGCGACACTGCGGCTTCAAGATCGACCAGCACCTCGCCGCCATGCTGAAGCCGCAGGACCTTACGGCGCAGATGGCGCTCGTCATGAGCGAGGACGACGATATCCCATGCGGGGCCGGACCATTCGCCTTTGCGAAGGATTTTGAAGGCGGCGGGCATAGTCAAAACAGAAAATACCGCTGCGCCATCGGCAGCACGGTCGCCGGCTCGCATGTCAGCAGCGCCCCGTCCGCCCTCACTTCATAGGTCTCGGGATTAACCTCCATGTGCGGAGTCGCGTCATTGTGGATCATCGACCTCTTGCCGATGCCGCCGCGTGTGTTCTTGACCGCGATCATGTCCTTGTCGGTGCCAAGCCTGGCGCGCAGGCCGAGGTCCATCGCCGCTTGCGACACAAACGTGACGGACGAGCGCGCGGCGCTCTTGCCGTAACTGGCGAACATCGGGCGGTAATGCACGGGCTGCGGCGTCGGGATCGAGGCGTTGGGATCGCCCATCGGGGCGGCGGCGATGGAGCCGCCGAGCAGGATCATTTCGGGTTTGACGCCGAAGAAGGCCGGGTTCCACATCACGAGGTCGGCGCGTTTGCCAACCTCTATCGAGCCGATGTGCTTTGACAGGCCGTGCGCGATTGCGGGATTGATCGTGTATTTGGCGATGTAGCGCTTGACGCGGAACATTGTCGTTGTCGCCGCTTCTCTTCCTCAAGCGGCCCGCGCTGAACCTTCATCTTGTGCGCCGTCTGCCATGTGCGGATCAGCACCTCGCCGACGCGGCCCATGGCCTGGCTGTCAGACGAGATGATCGAGAACGCGCCGATATCGTGCAGAATATCTTCCGCCGCAATCGTCTCCTTGCGGATGCGGCTTTCGGCGAAGGCGATGTCTTCGGAAATGCGCGGCGACAGATGATGGCAGACCATCAGCATGTCGAGATGCTCGGCGATTGTATTGACCGTGTAGGGCCGGGTCGGATTGGTGGAGGAGGGGATGACGTTCGGCTCGCCGCAAATCTTGATGATATCAGGCGCATGCCCGCCGCCCGCGCCCTCGGTGTGAAATGCGTGAATGGTGCGGCCTTTGATGGCGGAGATCGTGTCCTCGACAAATCCGCTTTCGTTCAGCGTGTCGGTGTGGATCATCACCTGAACATCGTACTCGTCCGCCACCGACAGGCAGCAGTCGATGGCTGCGGGTGTCGTGCCCCAGTCCTCATGCAGCTTCAGCGAACAGGCGCCCGCTTTGATCATCTCTATAAGTGCGCCAGGCAGCGAGGCATTGCCCTTGCCGGCGAAGGCGAGGTTCATAGGGAACGAATCCGCCGCTTCGATCATGCGCTGCAGATGCCAGGGGCCGGGCGTGCAGGTGGTCGCCAGCGTGCCATGCGCCGGGCCGGTGCCGCCGCCGAGCATGGTGGTCAGTCCGCTCATCAAGGCTTCGTCAATCTGCTGCGGGCAGATGAAATGGATGTGGCTGTCCATGCCGCCTGCTGTGATGATCTTGCCTTCCGCCGCAATCGCCTCGGTGCCGGGGCCGACAATGATCGTCACGCCCGGCTGTGTGTCGGGATTGCCCGCCTTGCCGATGGCGTGGATACGACCGTCCTTCAGGCCGACATCGGCCTTGTATATTCCGGTGTGGTCAACGATCAGCGCATTGGTGATGACCGTGTCGACCGCCCCTTCCGCCCGCGACAATTGGCTCTGGCCCATCCCGTCACGGATGACCTTGCCGCCGCCAAATTTGACCTCTTCGCCGTAAGTGGTGAAGTCCTTCTCGACCTCGATGATGAGGTCGGTGTCAGCAAGGCGGATACGGTCACCTGTGGTGGGGCCGAACATCTGGGCGTAAGTGGAGCGGGGGAGTTTGGCGGGCATGTTACACCTTGGGTGGAAGCGTGAAGACCTCAAGCGAAGAAGCGGCTTTGTCAAACGTGTATGTTGTTTGCACGGATACTGCGTTGTTCATCACGCCAATCAAACAGTCTGAGAAATCAGCTTTGCTGTTCTCGAAATAGATGAGCGCTGTCTCGACCACTCCGCTGTCGAACATCCTGTACGGGGGACAGTTAAGAAACTGCCGGACCGCCAGAGCTTGCTCGCGCCTGTTCGCCTTGAAAGTGCGATCTAATGTCCACGTGAATTCTGAAAGTGCGACGGGGTTGATATATATTTGCTGGCGTTCCGCCAAAGCGCGCTCAACGATTGCGCTTGCCGCTTTCGCCTGCCTGGCATCATCATTCATGGTCAGGCGGAGCAAAAGATTGGTGTCAAAAGCGATCATTTTGGGCGCTTCCGCAGAAGGCCCTTTGAGCGAAGGTCCTGTTCGAGCATGGCCTGCGTCATGGCATATTCCACCTCCTCGCCGATCGGCACAACCCGGTTTTTTGCCAGATGCGACAGACTGCCGATGATGTCCTTGTACGAGCGCGTCTTCTTCACAAGCTCCATGCCGCCCTTGCCGTTGAGGGCAAGTTCCAGCCGGTCCCCCGCCGATATGCCAAGCGCTTCACGCACATCGGCGGGAATCGTCATCTGTCCCTTGGATGTGACAGTCACATTGAATTTCTTCTGATCGACAGCACCCATGGCCATTACTCCTCAATTTGCCTTACAATCGACGAGAGTAAGGCAATACGATAAGTAAGGCAATGTGCCGTTTCGATCATTGCTCAGGCCCCTTGACAAATTCCTGCAGTTCCTTCGTCCGTGCCCGTGTCTTTTCCGCAAGACAGCCCGACACGACCATCGGCTCCATCGAGCCGCCATGCGCCTCCCAACCGGCAAGCTCGCATGCGCCGTCGCGGTAGGCGATCCAGCCGCGCTGGCCGGCGAGCAGGGCCTTGGCTGCGCCCTTTCTGCTCTCCTCATCCTCTTGGCTGTCGAGTTCATCAGCAAAGGCTTTGGCTTGCGTCCAGACCGCGTTGAGCTCGACATCCGCCTTCTCAAAATCCTGATAGGCGCACATGTTCAGCTCCATCTGCGCCATGGCGTTGGCGCAGTCGATTTTGTCTTCGCCGAGCGCAGGGCAGGCGGCAAGCAAGGATGTGGCAATGAGGAGATTGCGCATCAGAGCTTGCCCATCACGTCCTGCCTGAACCCATATACCGTGCGTCCGCCCGAGAGCGGCACCAGCGTCACATCCCGCTTCTGGCCCGGCTCGAAACGCACCGCTGTTCCGGCAGCAATATCAAGCCGCATGCCGCGCGCTTTCTCCCGGTCGAAAACAAGTCCGGGATTGATCTCGAAGAAGTGATAGTGCGAGCCGACCTGCACAGGCCGGTCGCCGGAATTGGCGACAGTCAGTGTCACAGTTGGAACGCCCGCGTTGAGTTCGATATCGCCGGGCTTGGGGTAGAGTTCTCCAGGGATCATCGCGCTCACCTTATCGGCTCGTGCACAGTCACGAGCTTCGTCCCGTCTGGAAACGTCGCCTCAACCTGCACATCATGGATCATCTCGGCGATCCCTTCCATCACCTGCGTCCGCATGATCACATGCGCGCCGGCCTCCATCAAATCGGCGACGCTGCGTCCATCGCGCGCGCCTTCCACGACAAAGTCGGAGATGAGCGCGATGGCTTCGGGATGATTGAGTTTCACCCCGCGCTCCAGCCGCCTGCGGGCAACCATAGCGGCCATGGAAATGAGCAGCTTGTCCTTCTCGCGCGGCGTCAAATTCATCTTTGTTTCCTAAAGTGACCAGCATTTGGGCAGAGCTGCCCCTTGATTGAGCAATTGCACAAGCGGGACCAGCCGCTTCCGCAGGGCGTAGGCGTCTTCGTCGTAGAGTCTGGCAAGAAGCTTGCCATTCCAGAACGAAGCGCCGCCCTCAAGGCCGATAATGTCCCGCACATCGTCCAATAGCGTCTCCGCGCGTGGGGAAATCAGGAGCGCGGTGGCAAAACAGGCTGCGCCGCCGAGAACGGCTGAGTGTTCAGAAATCCGCGAGATTTGCGGACCTATCCGGAAGTTCTCGGCATGTGCCAGCCTGCCGCCACGCCGGATCCGCCAGCGGTCGGAAAACACTCCGGTGATGCGCTTCTCGCCCATGGCGAGCCGGCCAAAGGCCACGGGCTCGACGATCAGCGCCTCGGCGTTGTCTTCCATTTCAACGTCAAGCCGCCGCGACAGCGCAGCGCAGTCAAACAGGATTGTCTCCTGCGGCAGCCAAGCGGCCCGCCCGCCTGCGGCGATGTTGATCCGGGTGGAGACCTTCGCTGTTCCTCCGATGGAGGCATAGATTTTCTCGCAGGCCTGTGTGGTCAAAGTGACGTTTGTCCCCGCCGCAACAGCAAAATCCCAGTTCATCCGGTCGCCGCCGGTCAGCCCGCCTGCCGTGTTGATGAGCACGGCTTCGTAGAGGCCGTCGGCGCGATCAGGCACGCGTATTTTGGCGGCACCCTCCTGAAACAGCCGCGCGGTGCGCGTGCGCTCAAGAGACAGTTTGACAGCAAGCCGCCCAGCGCCGGCGGCGCGTTGCATGAGGGGAGACATGATATGGGCGGGCGCGTTCATGTTCGCAGCGTAGCGGAGGGAACAACACTGCGAAAGCGCAATTTAGCCGCCGAGTTCGATTGCCCGCTTATGCGCCGCCGCCACGGCTTCGCTGACGAGATTTTGCATCCGCCCATCACCCATCAGAACGCTCAGCGCCGCCGCCGTGGTGCCATTCGGGCTGGTGACCTGTTCGCGCAACTTCGTTGGACTGTCAGCGCTTACGGCGGCCAAGGCGCCCGCGCCCATGACTGTCTGCAGGGCGAGTTCGGACGCAATTTCACGCGGCAGGCCGGCGGTGACCCCCGCCTCGGTCAGGCATTCGATAAAGTGGAACACATAGGCCGGGCCGGAACCGGAAACGGCGGTCACTGCATCGATCAGCTGTTCGCTTTCCACCTTGGCGACCCGACCGCTCTTTGCCAACAATTGGCGCACGAACTCCTCTGTATCGGCGCTCACATGCTCATTCTGGCAATAGACGAGCATGCCCTTGCCAATTGCGGCAGGTGTATTGGGCATGCAGCGGATGATGGCGGTGGAGGGCCCAAGCGCCTCGGAAAACATCTGCGAACCAATACCAGCAGCAATGCTGACAAACGCAGAGCCGCGTTCGGCAAAGGATTTGTAGCCGGGCAGAACGGCGGCCATAAGCTGCGGTTTGACCGCAATCAAGATGACATCCGGATTATGCGCAAGGCGCGCGTCGGCAATGTCCGCGAATGTTTGGACCCCAAGGCCGCCGGCGCGGCTGCGCAGCGCCTCGTTCGGCTCGACCACCGCGACGTCATCGGGCGCAATTGCCCCGCCTTCGATCCAGCCGCGCAGCATGGCAAATCCCATATTGCCGCATCCGGCGAGAAGGACGGTTTTGGTCATGAGCGTGCTCCGGAAATGATACCTCCGGTTTACTTGCGCACTTCAAAGCGGGAGACAAGCCGCAATCCGAATACGGCCATGAGAAACAACAGCCATACCGGATCGGCGCGGCGGAAGAAGAAGCTTTCAAGGAAAGCGTTGAGGGCTGAGAATGTGAAAATCATCAAGAAGAGATCGGCCATCAGCACATTCTCCCGCGTCTTCTGGACGCGGGCATAATCGACCAGCGGCATGATGATCAGCGCCATCAGGGCGGCGCACAGCGCCGGGATGCCCATGGTCAGTGCGATATCGACATAGCCATTATGGCCATGCACAGCGCCGCGTATGTCCCAGTCCAGCGAAATGTCCTTCTCGCCTTCGCGCACAAACGGTGTGAACCAGAAGCTCTCAAAGCCAAACCCGGTCCATGGCCGGTCAGCCAGATTGCCAAAGGCGAATTTCCACAGCTCCGTGCGTCCGGTGTAAGTTGCTCCAGGCGCGATCCAGTCGCGCAGCTCCTGCAGCGGCTTGAACAGGACCGTTCCAACCGTGGCCAATGCGAAAATACACATGGCGAAGAAGACGCTGACCGAGGCGAGCGCGCGTGCGCCAAATATGCCCGGCCCGACGACAAGCAGGATCACCATGGGCGACAGGAGTGCGCTGGTTTTCGATCCGGTGTTGGACAGAAAGATCAGCGCGCCGATCCCGAGAGAGAGTCCGATGAGCCGCCAGCCGCGCCGGAACAGATAAAGCCCGGCAAATGAAATTCCGGCGATGACGGGCCCTGCGACGTTCTTGTGTGAATAGATGCCGCGCCAAAGCCCTGCGTGTTCCGGCTCTTCGCTAAAGACCGTATGCTTTGCCACGTCCGGCAAAAGCGCAATGCCGAGAAAAGACAGGACCAGCACTGTGCCGCACGCTATTGCGAGGATTTTTGAGAACCCGTCGGCGCCCGAGGCAAGCGATAGCGCCGCAAGTACGCCCAGCAATCCCATCATCATGAACATCACCGCCCGGAAGGCGCCCGGCGGGTTGAGCGAATGCTGCACCGACAACAGTACAAACATCATCATCAGCGCCCACCAAGGACTGATGAGCGATACAAGCACCCGCCGGTCAACAAGACTCAGCATCAGCAAGAGCGAGACAGCGCCGATGGCGCCAAACCCGAGCTGATTGAGAATATCGCCGCCTTCACTCGCCCCGCCTGCGCCGCCGGGCTGGAAGGGTCTGAACGAGACAAGCAGAATTGTCAGGATAAGTCCCGCCGCAAAAGTGCGGTAGGAGGCGAACTTTTCGGCGGTCAGGAAGTCTGAGAGCTCAGTTCTTTTCTGGATTGCGGTACTGCTCATTGGAATATCCAAATTCTGCCAGTACGCGGCCAACACCAATATACACAGGATAAAGTCCGATAGACACCGAACCGGAACTTGCCGCCTTCATCGCCGCGCGGAAGGGCGAAGCAGCAAGCAGCGCAAAACTCTTGGCAAATGTGCGCAGGCCGCCAAGCGGCTCCTTGGCGCGCTGTTTCTTCTCAACGAGAGTTGAAATCACACCATTGCGCAGCGAACGTGCCCGGATCCAGTCCAATTCTGTGCGCCGCTCTGGCACGGTCTCAAAGACGGGGGCTTCCTCGCACCAGGCGAGCGTAAAGCCCTTTCGAACAGACCGGTCGAGGAAGTCAGCGTCGCCGCCGCCCATGAAATTGAACTTCAAATCAAGATATGGATAGCCGTGGTCTTCCAAGACATGCCGGCCCACCAGCATGTTGCCGGAGGAATACAGGATCGGTACGACCCCGGTCTGCGTGTAGTGCGGCGAGAATACGGGATGACGGGCAAAATGCTGATGTTCCGGCTTTACGAATACCGGACGCTGCGGCCCGCCGACTATATCTGTCTTGAAACGTTCGCGCGCGGCGCACATGTTTTCGAGCCACATGGGATCGGCGACTTCATCATCATCGATGACCAGAACTGATGTGAAATTGGGGAAGACTTGGAGCGCGGTGCGGAAGCCCGCATTGTATGCGTTACAATTGCCGCGGTCATGCGCGATGATCAGCAATCCCGGCACGTCACCGCTCTCGAACCAGGACTTGGCCGCCCCGACACCCTCAAGCCCTTCGGCGTGATTGTCCATGACGATAACCGCAAAGCGGCGTTTAGTTTTCTGATCACGCACTGACGCAAGCGTTTCAAGCAAGTGATCGGGCCGCTTGAAGGTCGGAATTGTAACGACGACATCTATATTTGCCAGATCGAGCCCGGGAGACTGGGCGACGACAGTGATGTTTTCGGCAATAAACTGCATATCGGGCTTCCGGCTTTCCTGCACAGACACAGTCCGCTTGGCCCATATCACCCGAAACAGCTAAAAGAAGGTTTAACCCGTTCACATGGTAAACCGCCGGCTGGTCTGCCGCTGCGTTAGCCATATTGAAATTCTTCGTTTGGCTTAATCCTTGTTTCACGGGTATTTTCTATAGAGGAGCCAAAGGACCTTTGGATGCATCTCGTATTTGTGACTTCGCTTGTTCCAGACGGGGAACCGACGACCGGCTATGAGATCGCCAATCAGTCGGTCGTCGAAGCGCTGCGGCGCAACGGCGTCAAAGTGACATCGCTGGGCTTCAACTGGACCGGAAAGCAGGCTTCAGGCCGGGATGACGCCATCATTCTGGGCGAGGTTGATGTGCGCTCCGAGACGGCCGGCGCTGCGGACAAGCTTAACTGGGTTGCCAAGGCGTTTGCTGGAACGCTGCCAGTATCATCTGCCAAATTGCGCATCGTGAGCGAAGCGGCAATCCGGGCCGCGCTAGCGAAGCTCGAACCGTTTGACGGATATGTCATCAATGGCGTGACCATGGCGGGGGCGTTCCAGAACTTTTTCCGGGACAAACCGTCGATCTATGTTGCCCACAATGTTGAATATCTCTCCGCCGAGGAGAATGCGATCACCGCAAACTCCGGTGTCAAACGCTTCTTTTTCCGCCGCGAGGCAAAGCTCTTGAAGGAGCTGGAACTGGGCCTGGCCAGCCGCGCCAACTGTACGCTTGCCCTTGCCGAAGAAGATCGCAAGCCGCTCGGCGTCGATCATCCAGGCAGATCAATCGTTTTGCCGCTGGTGACCACACAGCAAGCTCTCACCGTCAATTCGGCACGCAAAATCGAATTCGATGCCGGTTTGATCGGAACCTGGACTTGGCAACCCAACAGGGTGGGACTTGAATGGTTTCTTGAGAAGGTCGCGCCTCATCTGCCGGAGAGCTTCTCCATCGGCCTTGCGGGTCATGTGCCGTCTGACTTTGGCAAGATGCCGCCGCAGGTCAGTCTTTTGGGGCGCGTTGCGGACGCAAAGCTGTTCGTGAACTCCTGCGCGGTCATTCCTCTGGTCTCCCGATCAGGCACGGGCGTTCAGCTCAAATCAATCGAAACATTTGAAGCAGGGCTTCCCTCGGTGGCAACAATGCGCTCCCTGCGCGGTATCAAGACGGTGCCTTCAAACTGTGTTGTTGCCAACGACCCCCGCGCATTCGCTGACGCCCTCGTTCAGCTGGCATCGCAGCGCCGCTCTGGCGTCATCACGGACGCTGACGGGGCATCCTTTCACCGGCAGCAATTATTTGAGCAGGACCGCGCCGTTCTCTTGGCGCTGGAAGCGTTTCAATCAGGACTGGCATCGGCTCAGGGGAGGGCGGCGTGATGGCGGGTTCTGTAAAAGGCCTGACAAATCGCGCCCACGCCTGGCGGGACATTCTTGGAATTCCCGTGGCCGTTATGACTTTGGGCGAAGCCTTGGCGCTGCTTGAATTACAACTCGCGGCCAGGCATCACACGCCGGTTGCCTTTTTGAATGCCAACAACGCCAATATCGCCAATGACAAGCCGGAACTGAAAAAGGCTTTTGGGCACTTCCTGACGCTCGCTGACGGCGTCGGCGTCGACATGGCCTCCAAGGTTCTGCATGGCTCGATGTTTCCGGAGAATCTGAACGGAACCGACCTTGTGCCGGGACTGCTGAGGAATGTGAGCCGTCCGCTCAAGGTCGGATTGGTGGGCGCGCGAAGGGAGGTTGCGGAACAGGCATTGAAAGGGTTCTCCAGTCTTTGCCCGCAGCACACGTTTACGCTCTACGCCGACGGGTTTTTCAAGCCGGAGGACGAGCCGGCCATTCTCGCCAGACTGGCCGCCGACCGGCCGGACGTGCTGCTCGTTGCCATGGGCGTGCCGCGCCAGGAGCTTTGGATCCAAAGCAGGATCACGCCGCAGCATTGCACGGTTCCGGTCGCCGTCGGCGCCTTGTTTGATATTTTCACAGGCTCGGTCCCGCGTGCACCAGACTGGATGCTCAAACTGCGCATTGAGTGGGTCTATCGCCTATGGCGCGAGCCCAGACGTCTATGGCGGCGCTACCTGATCGGCAATCCGAAGTTTGTCCTCGCGATAGCCAAAGCCTATTTTTCCGGAACATCAAATGGGCGTGGCGCGCCTGGCGCCGCTGCGGAATCCGCCGCCGGGAGTCTTGCCTCGCGATGAAAACAACCGCCATCATCACCGCAAGCTTTGCACCCGACTTTGAGCGGTGCCGGTTGCTGTGCGAGACGATGGACCAACACGTCACGGGCTTCTCCAAGCACTACATACTGGTCGAGCATAATGACGTGGGCCTGTTCAAGCAGCTGGAAGGGCCAAAGCGCGTGATCGTCGATGAGATGGATCTGTTCCCAAAATGGATCAGGGCCTATCCCGACCCGCTCTATCTCTTCCGCCGCCGGATTTGGCTGTCGCTGAAAACCTTGCCGCTGCGCGGATGGCATGCGCAGCAGCTGCGCCGGATCGCCATTGCGGAACACGTCAGCGAGGACGCTCTTTTCTACTGCGATTCCGATGTTGCATTCATGCGCGACTTTGATTGCGCGTCCTTGTGGCAAGGCGAGGATTTGCGGCTGTTCCGCCGCGACAGGGAACTGCTTGGCAGCCTGCCAGGCGACCAGAAACTGTGGGCAGACAATGCCGCACTCCTGCTCGGCATACCTGCAGACCGCATCCTGCCGCACGGCTATGTTGGCACGCTGATCGCATGGAAGCGCGAGCTTGTCGTCGGCATGTGCCGCCATATTGAGCAGGTGCAATCAAAGCACTGGCTTGAAGCCATGGGAAAGCATCGCCGCTTTTCGGAATGCACGATCTATGGACATTATGCCGACACTGTTGCCGGGCTTGATGGACACTTCGTGGACAACAACGACTATTGCAAAGTCTTCTGGTTTGCGCCCGCTCCAACCGAGACCGAGTTCCGCAAGTTCATCCGCGAGATGACCCCAGGGCAGGTGGCAATAGGCATGCAGTCATTCATAGGGGCCGACATTGGTTATGTCCGGCGCCTCGTGACCGAGTAGTCAGCTCTTCTTTGGCGGCGTTCGCATCGCGCCATAGGTCAACAGCGCCGAGCTTGCCCATAGAATTGCGAACGCCGCGTTCATCTGAACAAGCCACGTCTTGGTCTCAGGACCAGCGGCCAGGACAAAGGCCAGCAGCAGCATTTTCATTGCTGCGAGCAGGCCGAGATTGAGCATGCGGATTCCTGTCTGGCCGCGGGCATAGAGAAGCTCTGCATGGTACTCGACGATATTGCGAAATCCTGGAACCGCCCACGCAAAAACAAGAAGCGCCGAGATAATGGCGACGTTTTTGCCGAGCGCATTGGGATAGATCCAAAGGACAATAGCGAAGAAGGCGAGACCCATGAGCGACACGGTGAAGATCAACGCTTCGACTGCCACCCTAAGCTTCACTGACCCAAGCGTGTGCGGCGTTCGCATAAGCTTCTGGACCAGCAGCATGTTGAACGAACGGATCGGCACGGCGGTCAAATCTGCAAGGCGCATGACGATGGCGTAGATACCCGCTAGCTCGGCGCCGCCAATGGCGAGTACTGCCACCTTGTCGAGTTCGCTCTGGACGTAGAACAATATCTCCGCTCCAGCGGTGGCCAGGGAGTCAGAGGCGCGCCGAAGGTAGAGCCGTGGGCGAAAGCGGAGCCGACGTCTTGGCAGATAGAGGGCGAGCGCCAGTCCGAGGGCCAAAGCGTTGGACCCGATATAGTACAGCGCCCAGCGATCAAGCCCGTGGTCTGGCAGGAGCGCAAACACAAGCGCCGCCAGCGCCCGAAATATCGTTCCGGCTACCACAAGAACAGCGGCTCTCCCGAACTGTCCCAAGCCGTTGTTGATAATCACAATGACTTCGAGGCTGCGCCAGAAGATCGCTTCTGAGCCGATAATGAGAGCGAAGGTCAGCGCGCTCACCTGAGTGAAAAAAAACAGGCGGTAGAGCAGCCATGCGGCCAGGATCAGGACCGGAAGAGAAATGGCCGCGGCGACAAGATATCCGGCATAATAGGTCCCGAGCACGCGCTGTCTGACGGTCGACACCCGGTAAAGCGGCGAGACAAAGCCGAAGGATACAACGCGCGACAGAACGACGCCTGCGGCAGATGCTGCAGCGAACAGGCCGAAATCGCTGATGGAGAGCGAGTTTGACAGAGAGATGAAATAGAGCAGCGATATGACGAGCCGCCCCGCCGATCCGCCGAGCGTCGAGACGTAAGAGCGGATGAGGCCGCCATGTGTCTGCAAAAAACCGGCCAGCACGCGCGGGCTCCAAAATTCGTTGTGGACGACCTTAAATGAGTAAAATTAACAGGCAGTTTGGGCCCTCGAAGCCAGTCCCGTTCACCTTTGTTAACGATTTGTTTTCCATACTTCTTTAATTTCCGTTCATAACTGGGCGGCCCACGCCCTGTTTTGGTTGATTGCGGGTGGCGAATGTTCTCTGGCAAGGGTGACAAATCTTCCGGGCGCGGCAAATCGCTGCTGAAGCTCGCAGAAGAGCAGATCGCGCGTCGCCGCGCGTCTGGCGACCCGCGCGCGCATCTCGACCAGATTGCGTTTCCCGATGTTTCCATCCTCACCGACGCCGAGAAGCACAGACGCGCGCGCGCCAAACGCGAGCGGGTCAACAATCCCTTGCTCGGCGAATTGGGAAGCAGGCCAGAGCGGGTTGATATCCCAGTACTTCCGGAACTAACGCTGGAGCCGAAGCGAGCCGAGGTCCGGCATGTGCGCGAAGAGGCGGCCAAGCCTGCAATCCCGAGTGTGCTGGACCAGTTTGCAAAGATAGACGCTGACCTGCGCACAAGGGCGGTGGGGGGTGCCGACCGCAGCCTTGAAGAGAGTTCCCCGCCAGCGTCTGCGTCCAGCGCCGGTTTTGCTTCGGAGTCACCGTGGAGGCCGCTCGTTGATCCGCGCTATGTCTTTGATGCCATTCGCCGTCTGAAAGGCCTGCTCATTTTGTGCACAGCCCTCGGAGCAGGTCTTGGCGCAATCCAGGCCATTTCCACCGAGAAGCTCTACTATTCGACCGCAGAGATAAAGGTTGATCCGCGCGGCTTGAAGGTCATCGACAATGGCGTCAACCCGGACGGATTCCTCGCTGACTCCTTCGCAGTCGTGGACAGCCAACTCGGCGTCATCCGCTCGCCGACCGTTCTGGAGAAGGTGGTAGAGGTTGAGGGACTGTACAAAGACCCTGAGTTCAATGGCGACCGCACGTCAGGTTGGCTGGATGCGCTCGCCGGCATATTCGGGCGCGGTGATGCCGCCAGCGACAAGACGCGGGCGGCCACAAAGACGCTGGGCGAGCGCGTCTATGTCGAGCGCGGCGCCAAGACCTATAACATCACCATAACTGCGGGATCCGAGGACCCTGAGAAGGCGGCGCGGATCGCTGGCAAGATCGTGGAGGTCTACGTTGCCGAGCAGCGCCGCCAGCAGTCCGATGTGGTTCTGAAGACCTCCGAAGATCTCGCCGCGCCCTTGGCGCAGTTGGAGGAAAAAGTCAAAGCAGCGGAAAAGCTGGTCGAGAAGTTCAGGACCGAAAACGATCTGATCGGCGTTGATGGACGCATGATCGACGACGAATCCATATTGCGCGTCAATGATCAGCTTTCGGCCGCCAAGGGCCAGACCATCGCTGCCAACGCCAGGGCGAAATCGGCAAAAGAAGTGACAGTCAAGGGCGTGGTGGACGGTGCCGTGCCTGAGGAGCTGAACTCGACGGTTCTCAACACATTGCGCGGCCAATTCTCCATTGCCAAGCAGAAGCTCGACGGCATGGCGACACGGCTTGGCTCACGCCATCCGGAACGCATTCAGGCTGAGACCGAACTCGACAGCATCCGTGCGAGCATTGATGGCGAACTGCGCCGCGTCTCCGCCGCCATGCAAACCGATCTGAAGCGCGCCATCCAGACTGAGCAGGACCTCGCCGCGCGCCTGGCGGAACTCAAGAACAATCAGAGCGAAAAAGGTCCGGAGATGATCACGCTGCGTGAATTGCAACGCGATCTTGAAGTGAAGCGTTCTGTCTATGATGCGCGGCGCCTGCGCGCGGATCAAGCCGCCGGACAGGTGGATCTCAACACGGCCAATATTTCGCTCGCCGTGCCGCCGCGCGCGGCGGAGGAGCCGGTCGGCCCGTCGCGCAAGCTGATTGTGCTGGCCGGTGCGATTGCCGGATTTGCGCTCGGACTGGGACTGGCGATCTTGAAAGGCATCATCGACAGCCTGCGCAGCCAGGCGGCGGCTACGCGTCCGGACAGAGGTGAAGCGCCCGTTGGGCCCGCGCCAAATGGCGGCGGTGGCGGCGGCTTGTTCCAGCCGCGTCCAGCCACCAGCGTGTCTGAAGAAGTTCGCAATACGCTGAATGCGCTGAAAGCAAGAACTGCCCCTGCGATGGAACGGACGCCGGAGCCAGCGGCTGCTGCTTATTGCGCCCCCGCGCCGCAGCCTGCGCAACTAACACCGGCGGCCATGCCCGCGCCGCCTGCCCCCGCCGCTCCGCCGGCTTACGCCTACCCGTCTCAGCCTCAGCCGAGCCTGCCGCAGCAATGGCCGGCGCATCCAGCGTTTCAGCAGCAGCACTTTCCTCATCCGCCTGTGCAGCCCGGGCCGATGATGTATCCGCATCCGGCCTATGCGCCGCAGCAGCCCGCCTTCGTGCCGCAGCAGCCAGTATTCATGCCGCAGCCGCCAATGGCCCAAGTTTGGCAGCAGCCAATGCCGCAAATGGTGCAGATGCCGATACCAAGCCCGGCGCAGCATCCGTTTGCGCATGAAGCTGCCTCGCCGGCAAGCCACGCGCCTCAACCCGCCGCCTCGCCGCAGATCTTCAATATCCACCAAGCCCCGGCGGCAGCGCCCGCCGATCCGCGCTTGGACGATATCCAGCGCTCGATTGAGGAGTTTCGCTCAGCCTTGACGGATTTTGCAAGACGCCGAACGGCCTGATGCGAGACTGAGAGAATCCGCGCAGCCTTCAAGAATCAATGTCCGCAGCCGTTGACCTTCCCCAAGATCGGAAATAGGCAAACGCGCGCCGCTTTGGGCTCTGCCTCAAACGCGCATACGGGCGTAATGCCCTTCAAAAAGGCTAAAGGTGCTGAATGGCCCGGATCATTGACGGCAAGGCAGCGGCGGAAGATGTGGTGGCCAAGGTGAAGGCCGCAGCGACGCGGCTGATTGCCGAGCGCGGCATGGCGCCGGGTCTTGCCGTTGTCATTGTAGGAGAAGACCCGGCGAGCCAAGTCTACGTGGCTTCCAAAAGCCGCAGGGCGAAGGAGTGCAATTTCCACTCCGTGCAGCACTCGCTTCCGGCGATGACCTCGGAGGATGATGTGCTTGCGCTGGTGCGCAAGCTGAATGCAGACCCTGAAATTCACGGCATATTGGTGCAGCTGCCGCTGCCCAAACATATCGACACAGGCAAGATCATTCAGACGATTGCGCCGGAGAAGGATGTTGACGGCTTTCATTTCGTCAATGTCGGCAAGCTCGGGGCAGGGGAGACTGCGTCGGCTTTCGTGCCCTGCACGCCGGCGGGGTCGATGCTTTTGATCAGCCAAGTTCACGGGACCGATCTGTCCGGGCTGAACGCCGTGGTGGTGGGCCGCTCCAATATTGTCGGAAAACCGATGGCCAATCTGCTCCTGGCTGCGAACGCCACGGTGACGATCGCGCATTCGAAGACCAAGGACCTGCCCGCCGTTTGCCGCAATGCCGATATTCTGGTGGCGGCAGTTGGCCGTCCCGAAATGGTCAAGGGCGATTGGGTCAAACCGGGCGCGACAGTGATTGACGTGGGCATCAACCGCATTGCCGCGCCTGAGAAGGGCGAGGGCAAATCCCGGCTGGTGGGCGATGTTGCATTTGATGCGGCGAGCGCGCAGGCAGGCGCGATCACGCCTGTTCCGGGTGGTGTCGGGCCAATGACGATTGCGATGCTGATGGCAAACACAGTGGTGTCGGCCTTCCGCTCCGCAGGACTGCCCGCGCCGGAATTCTGACAGCATTTAGCGCAATTACGGCTTGCGCGCGGCTCGGTTTCGATTACGAACAGGCCATGTCCGACACCGCCAAGGGCCGCCTCTTTACCTTCCTTTTGACCGAGCGCTTCGGCATGTTCTCGCTGTCGGCGGCAATTGACTGCATGAGATCGGCCAACCGGCTGAGCGGCAAGGAATTTTACGCCTGGAAAACGGTTTCAGCCACGGGCGGCATGGTGACTGCTTCCAATGCCATGCGGCTGAATGTCGATCATTCGCTCGCGAACATGCCGCAAGCGGACATTTTGTTTGTCACCTGCTCGTTCTCGACAGATGTACCCGACAAGGCGAAGATACTTGGCGCCCTGCGGTCCGTGGCCCGTCGGGGCGGGGCGCTGGGCGGGCTGGTGATGGGCTCGGAAATGCTGGCCGAAGCAGGGCTGATGGATGGGTACCGCTGTACAATTCACTGGGAGAACCGGGCCGCATTCCGGGAGAAATATCCGGAGATCGAATGCACCGGCAATATTTTCGAGATCGACCGCAAGCGCTACACTTGCGCCGGCGGCACAACGGCCATCGACCTGATGCTCGAGATCATCAAGGGCGATTTCGGCCCCGCGCTCGCCGCGGAAGTTGCCAACCAGTTCCAGCATGAGCGCATCCGCCCGGCGAGCGACCGGCAGCGCATTGGCCGCGAGCGCGATTTGAACGGCAAGTCGGAAAAGCTGCGCCTTGTCGTCGAACTGATGGCCGATCATCTGGAGGACCCGCTCTCGGCGGTGCAGCTTGCGGCTTCGGTGAACTTGTCGGTGCGCCAGATCGAGCGGTTGTTCCTGCGCCATCTCGGCATGACGCCCGGCTCCTATTACATGACATTGAGGCTTGAGCGGGCGCGCGAGCTTCTGCGGCAAACCAATGCGCCGATACTGGATGTGGCGCTGCAGACCGGGTTTGGTTCACATTCCTATTTTGCGCAGAGCTATAGGGCGCAGTTTCAGAGATCGCCGTCAGAGGAGCGGCGGACGGCGTATTGAGGAGCCGGGCGGCGCGCGCTCCCTCGCTCTCACTGCCCGAACGGCGGCTTCGGCGTTAAGTCTAAACAAACTTCTTCTTCGCCATGGCAATCGTTGCCGCATTGGCCTCGCCGGTCTGTATCAGTCCGTTTGCGGCCTGAAACGCCTTGACCGCTTTTTTGACGGCGGCGCGCAGGGACATTTGCTCGCTCACGGGGATGAACTGCACATGCAGCGCATCCCACATTCCAAGAATCTGAAGCCCGTTGTCCTGGTATATTTTGCGCAATCCCATGACATCGCCCTTGTAGGTGCGCTTTCCGCCGATGACGAAAATGCTGTCGCAGGCAATGCCGTAGTGATGCATGCCATAGGCTTTGATCTTGCTGGCGCCATTGTTGAAATGCTTCAGCTGCAGCGCGTTGCTGCGATAGGTTTCCGTGAATGTGACGTCCTGTCCGGGATGCTTGGCTTTGTATTTTGCGATGCAGGTTTTGATTTTGGCGCGAAAGGCTGGAAACAGCAATGCCTGGTCGGGATTGAGATTGGCGGAGTTGAATTTCGGCTGAATAAGGAGAGTGCGGAGGTAGTGCTGGGCGATCGGGTCCATATTGGTCGGCATGTGGCACCTCCAAATAGTGCTGGCTGTGCGAGAGGATCACAAAAAGAGTTGGCCTGCAACGGGCGCGGGAGTCAGTCTGAACCTACGGCAGGCGCTGCTGCCCCGCCGCTTGACAATTATACGGCCAAGCCGTATAGAGACTCATGCACACAATCCTTCTCACCCCGACATTTCAGCGGCAGGCGGACAGGGAGGGGCTGAGTGAGGATAAAGTGTTCGAGATTGCCAGCGTCATTGCGGCCGACCCTTTGGGCGGTGATCTGATGGCCGGAACCGGCGGCGCGCGCAAGATGCGCCATGCCGGGCGCGGCCACGGCAAGAGCGGTGGCTACCGGACAATCCATTATTTCGGCGGGCAGGATGTGCCGGTGTTTCTGCTTGCAGTGTATGGCAAAGGCGGCAAGGCCAATCTCACCCCTGCCGAGCGCAACCAGCTGGCGGTGGCGCTCCCGAAGATCGCCGCAGCTTACAGAGCGAGGAACTGACATGAGCGAGTTTGGCAAAGAGCTGATTGAGAGCGCGAACGAGGCCTTGGCGATTGCCGAGGGCAGGCTTGCGCCCGCACGGGTGATTGCGCCGGAGGCAATCGATGTCGCTGCCATCCGCAGGCGGCTGCATTTGAGCCAGGACAAATTCGCCGCGCGCTTCGGCCTCTCCGCCGCCACAGTGCGCGACTGGGAACAAAACCGCCGCCGCCCCGACCGCATCGCCGCCACGCTCCTGCGGGTGATTGATCTTGCGCCGGAGACGGTGGAGCGGGTGGTGACGGCGGCAAGGGCGGGGTAGGAGAGGCATTGAACTCTGCGAGGGTCCCCCTCAACTGCGATTTCTAAGACTTAGCAAGAGCTAAGCCTAAGAAATCGCTTCTTCTCCCACCAAGGGAGAAGCAAAACCTTGCGCCATTGCGGCTGAAACAAGAGGTGCAAAAAATTGGCGAAAACGCCCGGCATTGCCTCTCCCCGAAGTGGGAGAGGACGCGATTTCTTAGGTTTGGCTCTTGCCAAGCCTTAGAAATCGCTGGCGAGGGGGTCCGCCGGTGCCGGTGAATCTGATCAAGGTGCGGCTGCTTTGCCCGCAAGTTAGTCGCGGTATCCTGTAGAACACCTGTAATATGCGATTAGAAAATTGACTGTCACAGATAGCCCAAAGCACGACAGTTTTTGCCAACTTGGATTGCCATGCTGTTTTCCTTAAGGCTCGAAGCCAGCAGCGTCTCGATGTTTTTACAAAATTCGGTGACTTTGTTTGTCTCGCTCGGTTCTGCCTTTGCAAGATCAAAAAGTTCAGCCCGCACACCCTCAATGCGTTTCTCGGCCTCCGCGCGCCGACTTGACTGTTGATATTCACCCCAGAAATAGTATCCAACTACTGCAATTATGGCGATAGCTGCGGCGGCAACAAGCGACCTCGTCACGTCCATTGATTATTCCTTGAAAGAATTTGAGCAGAGCGTTGATATGCAACCGCGCAGCAAATTATCATCGATGTTTCGACGACGGACCTAGCAGAATGGCAAATACCCCACAAGTTGGCTTGATACCAAACGGCTACGTTAAACTGTCGGATGCATTTCAGGAATGGATAATTGAAGTCCTGCGCCGCGACGGCCTGAACGTGCATGGCTCCCCCCTTGATTCAAAAACAACTGAGGAATTCAACCAAGGCATCGAAGATAGGCGTTGGCAAGCCCTGACGAAGCACGCGCATGAAGCAGAGGACACCATCTCTCGTGCAGTTCGCCACTATTATGGCACTAGGCCACTCAGTGTATGGACCCGGGCCGGTGCACATCTCGAGCCCGAACTGATGGACCCGCCGTTGTTTAATTCCACCGGCTGGGTGCAACATAATACCATCGTGTCGGGATTCATGATCGCCTATCAGTCGGATTATGATCGCTGGCCGCTGTTCTTAAAAGTAGATGAATGGCGAGATTGGAAATCCCGTCAGTTAACAAATGATAACCCTCCTGAAAAATCGTCAGCCGTAACGATTGCAGCGGAAACCGAGTGTCGTGATTGGCTAAAAAATGAATTCGAAAAGGATCCGCTAAATCGTAAGGTCAAGAGGAGCTTCAAAGAGGACGCACTGGCGCAATTTTCTGGAAGACCTAGCAACCGTGGCTTTGATCGCGCATGGGCAAGTGTCGCGCCGGATGCGGGTCGCTCCTCGGCTGGAAGAAAATCGGCACCGCAGTGAAATCAAAGCACTGAATCGAATTGGCAATAAATCGTGCCGCCTATTTCAGTCCCGCATGAAGCATTAACTTTCAATCATTGCCAGCACTCCGCTGGCTTGATTGGAGAACTTCATATGACCGAATTGCTTGCTGAATTGATGCTCGGCCTTCGCGTGGTTGTTTTGTTGCTTGCGCCCGCTATCGCTCGGCACACGAACAAGTCCAACGGGGAGGCAGGTTGCGCGAAGGCAATTGCCACAGCACATCGGGCGCTTTTGAAAGGCAACGAACTGGAAGCGCGCATTTCAAAGCTGGAAAAAAAACTGGGCGGCCCACAGACCGTTCACCCAAACACCCCAGCCCCCTGATCCGCCCGGTTCACCAGCGCCCGGAACCCGCCGAACAGCTCCCGCCCGGTGCCGAACGTGTTCCCCGTCAAATCAACATCCGCATTCGCCCGCGCATGCAGCACCTTGTCATCGACCATGGCCTCAAGCTGCCCCGTCGTCGCATCCAGCCGGATGATGTCGCCGGTTCGGATTTTGCCGATCATGCCGCCGTCGAGCGCTTCGGGGGTCACGTGGATCGCCGCAGGCACTTTGCCGGACGCGCCGGACATGCGGCCGTCGGTGACGAGGGCGACCATGCGGCCGCGGTCCTGTAATATGCCGAGCGGCGGGGTGAGTTTGTGCAGTTCGGGCATGCCATTGGCTTTCGGTCCCTGGAAAGTGACGACGGCGACGAAATCCTTGTCGAGCTCGCCCGCCTTGAATGCGGCGTGCAGCTCTTCCTGACTGTGGAAGACCATGGCAGGGGCTTCGATGATGTGGCGGTCGGGCTTGATCGCCGAGGTCTTGATGATGGCTGTGCCGAGATTGCCGGTCAGCACCCGCACGCCGCCGGTCGGCTGGAAGGCTTTCGTCACGGGGGCGAGGACTTTTTCATCGCCGCTCTGCGCGGGCGAGGAAACGCGCGTGACGCCGCCCTTGGCGTCGAGCTTGGCCTCGACCGCGTAAGGGCGCAGGCCTTCGCCGAAGACGGTGCGCACATCCTCGTGCAGGATGCCGGCGTCGAGCAGTTCGCGGATGATGAAGCCGATGCCGCCCGCGGCGTTGAAATGGTTCACGTCGGCAAGGCCGTTCGGATAGACCCGCGCCAGAAGCGGCACGGCGTCGGAAATGTCGGAAAGATCCTGCCATGTGACCTTGATGCCCGCAGCATTGGCCATGGCGAGAAGATGGATGGCAAGATTGGTCGAGCCGCCGGTGGCGTGCAGCCCGATAATGCCGTTGACGACGGACTTCTCGTCGATCATCTCGCCGACCGGCGTGTACTCATTGCCGAGCGCGGTGATGGCGAGCGCGCGGCGCGTCGCCTCTTTCGTCAGCGCTTCGCGCAAGGGCGTGCCGGGATTGACGAACGAAGCGCCGGGCATGATGCAGGCCCATGATCTCCATCAGCATCTGGTTGGAATTGGCGGTGCCGTAAAAGGTGCAGGTGCCGGGGCCGTGATAGGCTTTCGACTCGGCTTCGAGCAGCTCAGCGCGGCCGACCTTGCCTTCTGTGAACAGCTGGCGGATCTTTGACTTCTCGTCATTCGACATGCCGGAGGTCATCGGCCCGGCAGGCACGAACACGGCAGGCAGATGGCCGAATGTCAGCGCGCCGATGACAAGGCCCGGCACGATCTTGTCGCAGACGCCGAGATACATGGCCGCGTCGAACATGTCGTGCGACAGGCCGACGGCGGTCGCCATGGCGATCACGTCGCGCGAGAACAGCGACAGCTCCATGCCCGCGCGCCCCTGCGTGACGCCGTCGCACATGGCCGGCACGCCGCCCGCCACCTGCGCCATGCCGCCGGCGGCTTTTGCGGCCTCCTTGATCAGCTGCGGATAGGTCTCGAACGGCTGGTGCGCGGAGAGCATGTCATTATAGGCGGTGATGATGCCGATGTTCGGCACCACGTCGCCCGCCAGCGCCGCCTTTTCCGATGGCGAGCAGACGGCGAAACCATGCGCCAGATTTGCGCAGCCAAGCTGCGAGCGCTTCGGCTTGTTGGCCGCCATGTCGCGCAGGCGGGAAAGATAGAATTCGCGGCCCGGGCGCGAGCGCTCGATGATGCGCTTGGTGACGGCGGCGATGCGGGTGTCAACTTGCATGGGAGTATGCTCCGTTAGTTTGTTTCGCGCGACGCGCCGAATTTTGCTGACTCTCCCTCACCTGTTTCGCTCCGCGAAACTGTCCTCTCCCCGTGGGGGAAAGGGGTGCCTCTTTCTTCCCCTCTCCCCACGGGGAGAGGACAGTCTTGCGCAGCAAGGCAGGTGAGGGAGAGTCAAAAGGAACTCGATTCACCCAGCCCAGAACACCTCAACCGGCTTCGCCGCATTCTCAAACACTACCCGTATAGGCATATCAATCGTCCGCGTCCCGTCCGCCAGCGCCCTGTTTAGCACCGCGCGCTTGTCTTCGCCCTCAATATGGATGGCAAGGTGACGGGCGGCAAGGAGGACCGGCAGCGTCATGGTCAGCCGCGTCTCGCCCGCGCCGTCCGCGTGCATCGGCAGGACCAGCGCTGTCTGGCGCGGATCGATGGCATCAGTCAGATGATCGCCGCCGGGAAAGAACGAGGCCGTGTGGCCGTCACTGCCCATGCCGAGGATGAGCATGTCCGGGGCAGTCAGATTGGCCCGCTTCATCACGGTCTCGATCTGGTGCGCCGCGTCGCCCTCGTCGAACGCGCCCTGATACATGGGCACGAAGAAGGCGCTGGCTGCCGCGTTCTGCAACAGGTTCTCGCGCACGAGGCGCGCATTGGAGCGATCGCTGGTGGCGGGGACCATGCGCTCGTCAACGAGGATGATGGTGACCTGCTCCCAAGCCAACTCTGCCTTCGATAGCGCTTGAAAAAACGTCAGAGGCGTCGAGCCGCCGGAAACTGCCAGCACAGCGCGTCCGCGCAGTGAAATTGCCTCTTCCAAAGCCGCCGCCACCATTCCGGCCAGCCCCGCAGCCAATTCTTCGCGCGAGGCGAACTCCACAAACTTGGGACGCGCAAGGCCCATCACATCAGCTTTCATGCCAGGTCCGTCCGTCGCGTTCGATCAGGGCGATGGAGCCGGAGGGCCCCCATGTGCCGGACGTATAGCCCTGCGCTTCCTGACCGGTTTCTTCCCACGCATTGAGGATCGGGTTGACCCATTGCCATGCGGCTTCGACTTCGTCGCGGCGCATGAACAATGTTTGATTTCCGCGCACGACATCCATCAGGAGCCGCTCATAAGCGTCGGCATTGCGCGCTTCGAAGGTGTCGGCAAACGTCATGTCGAGCGGCACATGCTTGAGCCGCATGCCGCCCGGTCCGGGATCCTTGATCATCATCCATTGCTTGACGCCCTCATCCGGCTGCAGGCGGATGACGAGCTCATTGCGGTAAACGCGCCCGGCGCTTTCAGCAAAAATCGAATGCGGCACGGCTTTGAACGAGATGACGATCTCCGACATGCGCTCGGCAAGGCGCTTGCCGGTGCGCAGATAAAACGGAACCCCGGCCCAGCGCCAGTTGGAAATCTCGGCTTTGATAGCGACGAAGGTTTCGGTGTTTGAGCTCGCGCCAAGCTCGTCCTGATAGCCTTTGACAGCGCCGGTGGAGGAAGCGCCGGCGCGGTATTGGCCGCGCACGGTCATGTCCTCGCAGTTCTTGGCGGTGATGGGTTTGAGCGAGCGCAGCACTTTCAGCTTTTCGTCGCGCACCGCGTCCGCCTCCAGCGATGGCGGCGCTTCCATGGCCACCAGACACAGGAGCTGGAGGAGATGGTTCTGCACCATGTCGCGCAGCGCGCCGGCCTTGTCATAATAGCCGACGCGGCCCTCAAGCCCGACCGATTCGGCGACCGTGATCTGCACATGGTCGATATAGGTAGAGTTCCAGAGCGGCTCGTAGAGCGCATTGGCGAACCGCAGCGCCATGAGGTTCTGCACCGTTTCCTTGCCGAGATAATGGTCGATGCGGAAGATCTGGTGCTCGGAAAAATCATTGCCGATCGTGTCATTCAGCGCCTTGGCCGATTCCAGATCACGGCCAATCGGTTTTTCGACGACCACGCGGCTGTGTTTGGTGATCAAGCCATGCTTTTTGAGTTTGTCGGCGATGTCGCCGAAAAGGGCAGGGGCGACGGCGAGATAAAACGCGCGCACGCGGGTTTTGGATGCATCATCATCGAACATTGCGGCGAGTTTGTCCCAGCCGGTCTCCGCTTTGGCGTCGACAGCGACATAATGCAGCCGCGCGAGAAATTTCTCAATCTGCGCCTCGTCGCGCTCGCCCTCTTTCACAAACTCATTGAGCGCCGCGCGGGCAAATTCCCGGTATTGCTTGTGGCTCATCGCCGCGCGCGAGGCGCCGATAATGCGGGTCGGATCGGTCGTCTGCCCGGCGAGCTGGCGCTGATACAGCGCGGGTATGAGCTTGCGCTCGGCAAGATCGCCCGTGCCGCCGAACACAACGCAGTCGAACGGTTCAACCGGAATGATTTGAGCGGTCATTGATATGCCCTTATTTCACTTCGAGTGAATTATTATCTAATCGATTTAAAAAAGCCAAGCCTGTTCCGTATGACCGGCATCTGCGCTGTGGATTGGCATGGACAAATGTGGTTGAAATGACAAAACAGAATTTTGGCGGCTCTGCCAAGAAAAATACACGGGGAAACGCGCAATGCACAAGGCGGTCATCAGCGGCACGGGCGTGTTCACGCCTGAACAGACCATTTCGAATGCCGAACTCGTGGCCGCATTCAACGCCTGGGCAGCGCGGGAAAACGAGCGCAACGCCGCCGCCATCGCCTCGGGCGCGCGCGAGCCGCTCGCCATGTCGTCCGAAGAATTCATCGCCAAAGCCTCGGGCATTGAGCGCCGCCATGTGCTCAACAAATCCGGCGTGCTCGACATTGACGTGATGCATCCGGTTCTGCCCACGCGGGGCGACGAGGAACTTGGCGTCATGGCTGAAATGGCGGTGGACGCGGCCGGGAAGGCGCTGGCAAAGGCCGGCCGCACGGCGGCGGACATTGACGCGGTGATCTGCGCCGCCTCCAACCATGAGCGCGCTTACCCCGCGATTGCCATTGAAGTGCAGAACGCGCTCGGCGTCAGGGGGTTCGGCTTCGACATGAATGTCGCCTGCTCATGCGCCACCTTCGCCATACAGGCCGCCGCCGACATGATCCGCGCCGGCTCGACCCGCGCCATCCTGGTGGTCAATCCCGGAAATCTGCTCGGCGCATCTGGAATGGCGTGACCGCGACTGCCATTTCATCTTCGGCGATGTCTGCACTGCGATGGTGCTTGAGCGCGACAGCCTGGCGCGCAGCGCCAATCAGTTCGAGGTCATTTCGACCAAACTCATCACGGAATTCTCCAACAACATCCGCAACAATAACGGCTTCCTGCGCCGCACCCGCGAGGGCGGCATGGACGACCGCCGCGACATGCTGTTCAAGCAGGAAGGGCGCAAGGTGTTCAAACAGGTCGTGCCGATGGTCGCCGAGCTGATTCAGGGGCATCTGGCGAGCGAGGGCCTCAGCGCAGCCGACGTTACCCGCCTCTGGCTGCATCAGGCCAATAAGGGCATGAACGATCTGATCGGCGCAAAAGTGCTGGGCAGAACGCCGGAGCCCGGCGAGCAGCCGAACATTTTGCAGGAATATGCGAACACGAGCTCTGCCGGGAGCATCATCGCGTTTTCGCAGTATTCGGATGATCTGCGGAGCGGGGATTTGGGCGTGATTTGTTCGTTTGGGGCGGGGTATTCGGCGGGAAGCGTGGTGGTGCGGCGGCGGTGAGGGGCAAGTCAGGGCCCACTTGCCTCATGTCTCCATTTTGTCCGGGGCGACTCTTTTTGGACCATGATTTGTGCGAACTACTGTTAACCCATGGACGCCTGAACCTGTAGCCGAGAACTCACGGAAGCCGCCCGGACAGCTCGCGCAGGCCGAGCGGGATGAAGCCTGCGCACATCAGAAGGGCTCCTGCCGAACTGATGATCTCAATATCCGGATTGATGAGAAGCAGAAGGCCCAAGATAGCGGAATAGCCTTGCCATTTGGGGATTGTGTTTTCTCTCAACATTCCCATGGTCTGAAGGATGACCCCGAACGGCAACGTGATGTAGGTCCAAGTGATCCAAAGCCAGCCCGCGCGGCTGAAAAGCGCCTGGAGCGCGGGGTTGCTGGCCGTGAATTGATCGTCCGGCAGGGTTTGAAATGCGGTGAGAACCAGCGTCAGCGCGCCCTTGTCGGCCGCCAGCATGAAAGCGCCGAACACGCCAAGAACGCCGCCGATAAACCCAAGCCGCACGCCGCCGCTCTTTGTCACCGACATGAAGCGGACCGTTGCGGCGATAATGAAGGGGACCGCGAACAGGACCAGCAGATGTCCGAAGTGAAACATGAAATTGCCGCGCCATTCCGCAATCCACGCGTCAAGAGTTGAGACGGTCTCGAAACTCAATATGTTCGGGTGCGTCGCAAAGCCCGCGAGCAGCATGATGGGAAAGACGATGATCGATATGCCTGCGCCGATCCGCTTGAACAACAAGATGTCTGGCCTTTGAGCGGTTTGCCGTTCCATAAGGTCTTCCATTGACTGCCTCCAGCCTGTTTCCTCACCCTTTCGGATATCCCACCGTCTGCGACAGCAGCACCTGCCGGTCATGGTCCAGCCCCAGCGCGTCGGCAATCGCGTTGCGGTCGATCCAGGCGCGGATGACGCTGGCAAGGCCCGCGCTGGCGGCGAACAGGTAGATGTTTTGCGATATGGCGCCCGCCGCGACGGAGGCGTAGCTTTCGCGCTGGGCGGCGGGGACGAGTTTCATCGGGCTGAAGTCGGCGACGAAGACGAGGTCGAGCGGCGCGTCGTCGACAAAATCCTGGTAACCGGTGATGCGCCGAAGGTCGCTGGCGGCCACCAGGTTCAGCACATTGGCGGCGGCGTCGTAATGATAGGCGCCGGAGGGCAGCGCCACATAGAGATTGATCTCCTGGGCATTGATCGCCGATGGCGCGGTGCGGCCATTGTCCGGCCGGTTGACGCCATAGGCTGCCCAAAGCAGGTCAGAGAGCATCTGCGGCGGAAGCTCGGTTGGAGCGAACTCCCGCGCCGAGCGGCGCTTCGCGAGCGCCTCCATCAGCGGCATGCCGCCCTCTTTCTGGGGAGCGGGCAGCGCGATCTTTTGCATCGCGTCACCCTTGGCGGGTTGCGGGCGCAACTGCCCCATCATGCCGAGCGCGAATTTTGTCAGCGTGTTCATGGCGTCACTCCAGTCGAAGAGAAGAGGATGGGCGGCGGGCGCCCTTGCCGGGGCGGCCTCGTGGACGTGTGCGCCCGTTTTACCGGCAGATGATCCTGCGGCGCCCGGTTGGCCAGTGGGGCGCAAACGCCAACCGAACACCGCAGAATCAAGACTGTGTGGGCAAGACGAAAGACGGGAAGCCCTCCACCCTTTGTCCCTTAGACGCAGGCCGGAATGCCGGCATTGATTGAGATCAAAGCCATCGTTCAACTGGCGAAGTAGGGAGCGGACCGGAAATCCAGTTCCGCGAGGAGGCACGACCGGTGCGACACAAGACCATAATCAGCCTGTGCGCGGCCATCTTCATTGCGTGCGTCCCGCCCTTGTCCGCGCAGGATACGCCGCCGCAGCCCGGCGATTCGCCAGTGTGGCTGCCCGAAATCGAGCAGCAGCTGCAGGAGGACAAATCCTGCATGCTTCTGTATCTGGTCAATGTCAGGGAGTATCAGCTTGGCGGCCGCAGTGTGGTTGAGGCAAAGGCGCAATGTGAAGACGGCCGCAGTTTCGATGTCTCCCGCCAGGAAGATCAGTCGCGTTTCGACATCAAGCTCTGCCAGCCGGTAGTGTGCTGAATCGAGCGGCCCGACCCAGCTTGATCCCTTCCCTTTCGCGGTCTAATCTTCCCCCGGGCGCATCTGACTTGGGGAAAACACCATGCGGCTTCGCTTTGCCTTCGCTCTCGCCCTCCTCGCATCTTCCGCTTTCGCCAATCCGCTTGAGACCGAGCTTGCTGGCAGGGGCGGCAACACCTGCTGGGAGCGGATTTACGATGCTGCGCATTTGAAGGCGCATCCTTTGCAGAGGGTGGCGAAGATCAGGCTCTCAACCGAAGTGCAGGAGGATGGGACGATACGGGCGGAGTTGGGGTTGAATTTGCGCAAGCGCCTTGGCGACGGCGCGCGGTTTGATTATGCGGCGTCGAGCTATTGCACGGCGAAGAAGGATTTTCTCACCTGCCCTTCGGAATGGGAGGCCGGCTCGTTCCTGATTGAAAAGGCGAAGGGCGGGCTCAAGGTTTATAACAAGGGCATGATCATCAATCCGTCGAATTATGACTCGGAAGACATCGCCCCGGGGGCGGTGGATATTTACGAGTCGGACGACAAGCAGTGGCTTTTGCGTCGCGTTACCGACGAGGGCTGCGATATCTATTGATTTTTTGCTGCACTGCATCATGTTTCAGGGCTGACGGCATCTGGGGCGTAGCGTGGCACAGTCAAGCAAGGATATTCGCAAAGTGCTGGTGCTCGGCAGCGGGCCGGATGCGGTGCGGGCGCGCGCATGGAAAGCACATCCGTTTGACGCCATTGTTGCGATCAACAATGCTTGGCAAGTGCGCGAGGATTGGACTTATCTGATCCATCCGGAAGATTTGCCCGCCGGCCGGCTGCCTGTGTCCATTGACCTTCAGCGCCAGACGATCGTGACTGCGGCAAATTACGTTCCGGTGCAGAACCGCTTTGGCGGCTTTGTCTATGGCGGCGGCACGATGGCGTTCACGGCAGGCTATTGGGCGCTTGGCGAATTGCGGCCGGATGTGCTCGCGTTTCTGGGCTGCGACATGATCTACGACTCCAAGCGCACGCATTTTTACGGTCACGGAACCGCCGATCCCTTGCGCGATGACATCACGCTGCAGAGCCTTGAGGCAAAATCCGCCCGGCTGATGCTGTTTGCCGCACTGCAGGAGTGCCTCTGCGTCAATCTGTCGGCGCAGGACCGCTCAAGGCTGGTGTTTGACCGGCATGATTTGGATGAGGTGGCGAGTTGGGACCAGCGGGGCCTGTTGCGCCAGCTCAGCGCCATGAATGCACGGGCCGATTTCGGCGCCCTGCGCGCGGCCCGCGAGACCGAGGCGGGACTTGGCTATATGTCGGAGTCCGGGCGCTATTGGGAGGAGGCGGAGCGGTTTGACGCGCAGAAGCTGCGCGCGCTGGACGGGGTGTGGCTGCGGGCGGCGGGGGCGGCTTAGGCCGCAGGCTCCAAATCCGTCCGGTTGAAATCGTTGCCCTTGAAGAGAAGCGGCAGGCGCAGGATTTTGGCAAGCGCATAGGAATAGCAGTCGCCCATATTTAGACCTGCGGGATGGCGGCCTTTGCCGTAACGATCAAAGGCAGTGACTGCAGCTTCGCTCATCTCTACGGTAATAGGTTCAACTGCGACGCCAGACGTTTTCATCATGTCATCAAGGATGACGCGCGCATCACTGACCGAACAGCCCTGCTCGCGCACCAGGGCGGCGACTGATTCCAGGATGGAAGTGGGGGACGCGAATGCAGGGCTTTGGGCCTCGAGGATCGCCACAAAGCCATCCGCTTCCGGCTCTCTCAAAAGGATTGCGACAAGCGCCGACGCGTCGACAACGATCACAGATCACCGGACAGTTCGTCGAAAAACGCCTTGTCCGCTTTCAAGCCGGTGGGCTTGTATGCCGCAACCCTGTCTTGAATTTTTCGAAGCCGTACCGCAAG
The DNA here is from genome assembly GCA_963792485.1 of uncultured Alphaproteobacteria bacterium. Lineage (GTDB taxonomy): Bacteria > Pseudomonadota > Alphaproteobacteria > Rhizobiales > Rhizobiaceae > JANOYJ01. The sequence goes on along the minus strand of CAWBWL010000007.1, from coordinate 967,856 downwards.
TGGGGCTTGCTGTTTTTCCGTCCGTTTCAATTCATTGGTCGCGGAAATGCGGATCGCATCAGTCAAAGAAACGCCCAGCCGCGCTGCAAGCTTGCGGACAACGTAGTCAGCCTTGGGTTCGCGCAGATGGATTGCCATTTCAGTCTCCAGCAGCCTTTGTCTAGATATCTAGACGATTGTGTAGATGGTAACACAAAACAATCAAAAGTCAAAACCGGTCCCGCAGCGCATACCAATTCAGCGCAAGGAACAGCAGCGGAGCGCGGAATTTGCGCCCGCCGGGGAAGGCGGGGATTTTGAGGTCCTTGAACGGGCGCAGCCCGTCGAAATTGCCTGTCACGCTTTCTGCATAAAGCCGCCCTGTATAGTTGGACAGCATCACGCCATGGCCGGAAAACCCGCCAATTGACGTAACATCCGGCATGACCTCGCGCACGAAAGGCTTGCGCGGCAGCGTGATGCCCACATAGCCGCCCCAGGCATGGGTAAGCTTGATTTCGGCCAGTTGCGGATAGACTTCCGCAATCTGGCGGCGCACGCCGCTTTCGATCTCTGACGGAGAATTGGCGGAATAGACTTCCCGCCCGCCAAACAGCAGCCGGTTATCCCTGGTCTTGCGGAAATAGCGTACGACGAAACGGGAATCATCGACTGCCTCTCTGCCTGGGATGACGGATGTATCCGCAGGCAGAGGCTCGGTGGCGCCGATGAAGGAGCCGATCGGCATGATATGGGCGGCCGACTGCGGCTCGAGATCGCCGCCATGTGCGTTGAGCGCGATAAGGGCTTTCTTGGCGGTGACGGTTCCGTTGGCGGTCGTCGCAGTGACCCTGCCGCCATTGGTGTTAAGGGACGTGACTTTCGAATTTTCAAAGAGCTTCGCCCCGGCCAGCGCCGCCACTTTCGCCGTGCCGATAAGCAGTTTCAGCGGATGGATATGACCTGTGCCGCTATCGCGCAGGCCACCGAGATAACGGGTTGATCCGGTGCGCTGGGCGGTCGCGGCGCCGTCCATATAGGTCAGATGATGATATCCATAGCGCGCCATGGCTTCAGGATGCGCCTTGTAGTCGGGGATGTAGGACGGCTTGTGAATGACGGAGAGTTGGCCCGGCATGTAGTCGATATCGATGGCGTGGGACTTGGCGAAACCCAAAAGATGCGCCTTGGCGTCTTCGGCGACATCGAAGAGGATTTTCGTCCGCTCAAAGCCAAGTTCCGGCTCCAGCTCTTCGACCCAGGCGCGCTGCCCGGTGCCAAGCTGCCCGCCATTGCGCCCCGACGCGCCATCGCCGAAGCGGTGCTGTTCGAGAAGGACGGTTGAGACGCCGGCTTTGGCAAGGTGAGCGGCTGCGGACAGGCCCGTAAAACCGCCGCCGATGACGAGGACATCGGTGGAGAGGGAGGTTTCCAGTGCGGGGTATCGCGGACGCTCTCCGGCGGAATCCTCATACCAGGACCGGCCCGGCGAGATTGGGCTTTGATAGGCCGTCATCTTGTGGCGTCTGCGAATGGGGCGCGCCGAGGTTTCAAGCTAATCCCCCAGCTTACACATTCATCAACAAAAACTCGCGCTCCCATGGCGAGATCACTTGCATGAAGGTCTCGAACTCGCCGCGCTTGACGCCCGCGTAAATCGCCACGAACTCGTCGCCGAACACTGTGCGGAATTCCTTCTCCGCCTCAAACAGCGCCAGCCCTTCGAGCAGGCCGCGCGGCAGCTGCACGCCGCCGCCATAAGTATTGCCGCCGGAAGCCTCGGTCGGCTTGATCTTGTTGACCATGCCCAGATAACCCGCCGCGAGCGAAGCGGCGATGGCGAGGTATGAGTTGGCGTCCGATGAGGGCAGGCGGTTTTCCACCCGGCGGCCGGCAGGCGAGGAGGGCGGCACGCGGAACGCTGTGGTGCGGTTGTCATAGCCCCAGGCGGTGTTGACCGGCGCGGACATTCCGGGCGTCAGGCGCCGGTAGGAGTTCACATAGGGCGCCATCATGACGAGGAGCGCGGGCACATAGCGCTGCATGCCGCCGATGAAGTGGAAAAACTCCGGCGTCTCCTTGCCGTCCTCGGCGGTGAAAATGTTCTTGCCCGTGCGCTTGTTCACGATCGATTGGTGAATGTGCATGGCCGAACCCGGCAGGCCCTGCATGGGCTTGGCCATGAATGTTGCATACATGTCATGCTTCAGCGCCGCTTCCCGGATGGTGCGCTTGAAGAAGAACACCTGATCGGCCAGCGCCAATGGGTCGCCATGGCGCAGGTTTATCTCCAACTGCGAGGGGCCTTCTTCATGGATCAGCGTGTCGATCTCAAGACCCTGTTTTTCGGAGAAATGGTAGATGTCATCCACCAATTCGTCGAACTCGTTGATGCCGGCGATCGAATAGCCTTGGCCGCCTGAAATCGAGCGCCCTGAGCGCCCGCGCGGGGCCTGCAGGGGAAGATCGGGATCAATGTTCTGCGCCACGAGGTAAAATTCGATTTCCGGCGCGACCACCGGCGTCCAGCCCCTGTCGGCATAGAGCTTGACCACATAGCGCAAAAGATTGCGCGGCGTGTAGGGAATAGGGCCGCCCTTGGCGTCGACGATGTCGCAGATCACCTGCGCGGTCGGGTCCTCCTCCCACGGCACTTCCGTCAAAGTGGACAGATCGGGCACGAGTTTCAGATCCGAATCCAGCGGGTCATGCCGGAAATCGCCGCTCTCATCGGGATAATCGCCGGAGATGGTCTGGCGGAAGACGGCGTTGGGCAAGGCCAAGGACGTTTCGGAAGTAAATTTCGACGAGGGCATCATCTTGCCCTTGGGAACACCGGCTATATCGGGCGTGATGCACTCAATGTCTTCGATATTGCGCCAGGACAGCCATTCTTTGGCTTCCTTCCAGTTTTTCACGCCCTGAAGATTTCTGACATGTCTGGGGGTAATGCGGCGTTTGGTTGCGGACTTCTTCTCGGGCGTTTCGAGCGCCATGATGCACCGGCTTTTTTGTTGCGGATGTGTGAGTGTAGCCGCGAAGCGGGGGCAAAGGGAAGCCCCGGCATAAGCGATGCCAGAATGCCTTCAGCGCAAAGCCGACATATTCTTGGGCAGAACATGCTTGAAGAGTTCGAGAAATAGGTAGGCCTCTGCGGGACTCAAAGTGATGGCGTGGCGCACTGCTGCGCCGATCAGCGTCATCAGCAACTGCGCGTATGTGGAAAGTGCGGCTTCGGAAACGTCCAGCGCTACTGGCCGCAGAGACTTGGATAATAGACCGGCAAGGTAGGCACAATCCTCTTCGTCGAGCCTCTGCAATGCGCGGTCGGCTTGGGTCGCAGTCCAAACGTCACGCATTACCGGATTGTCGATAAACATCTGATAGTAGTTTTCCGTAATGCTGCAGAGGACGTGGTGGAGGTTTTCTTCAGTCTTCATGCTTGAGAGATCGCGGCTGACACATTCATGCGCGATGACGTTGTAGCGCTCCGCCAACGCAGCGATGACCGCGGCCTTGTCTGGAAAGTACTGGTAGAGCGAGCCGTAGGCCACGCCTGTACGTTCGACGATGTCGCTCATCCGGAAACCTTCGCTGCCCTTATCGGTCATGACCTCCGCCGCGCAAACTAGAATGCGTTCGAAACGCTCGCGGCTGCGCTGCTGTGCCGGCACGAGCCGCGCTCTGGTGGGCGCGTTTCTGCCTGCGACCCTTTTCAGCTCACCAGTCTTCGTTCCCATGGAATCCTCCAACCACGTCTTGACTTCAAGAATACGAGGGTTTATCGCTTATTGCAAATACGAGAATGTATCGTGTTTATAACAGGAAAGGATACATCATGTCGCAGCGCCCCATTCTGATCATAGGCGCCAACGGCAAGACCGGCGCGCGTGTGAACCGGCTGCTGACAGAGCGCGCCATCGCGACACGGGCTGCCTCGCGCTCGAGCGAATTCCTGTTTGATTGGACGAGGTCCGATACTTGGGGACCGGCGCTTGACGGCGTGTCAAAGGCTTATGTCACCTATGCGCCGGACATTGCGGCCAAGAGTTCGGCTGAAGCGATTTCGACGCTCAGCCGCTTGGCGCGAGAGCGCGGTGTGGAGCAAATCGTGCTCCTTTCCGGACGCGGCGAGCCGCGTGCGCAAATGGCAGAATCGGCGCTGAAGGAGTCCGGCGTTCCGTGGACCATCGTCAGGGCAAGCTGGTTCTGCCAGAATTTCTCGGAGGGCTTTATGGCCGCGGGCATCCTTGCCGGGGAGCTTGCTCTTCCAGCCGGTGCCGTTCGTGAACCCTTCATCGATGCTGATGACATTGCCGATGTTGCCGTTGCTGCGCTGTCGGACAAGCGCCATTTGAATAAGCTCTATGAGATCTCGGGACCGCGTGCACTGACCTTTGCAGAAGCCGTCGCGGAGATCGCACGCGCTGCTGGCCGACCGGTTCGCTTTATGCAAATCACGCCGGAGGACTTCGTTGCTGGTTTGCGCCATGCACAAATGCCCGGCGACATCATTGTGCTGCTGGATGAGCTTTTCGCTGTCGTCCTCGACGGACGCAACGAACAGATCGCGCTTGGCGTCTCGGAAGCGCTCGGTCGCCCGGCGCGGGACTTCACAGACTTTGCCCGCAAAGCCGCGGCAACCGGCGTCTGGAAAATCTGACGGTCACTGCGCTTGTTGCAAGAGCGCTCTGGCGGTGCCCAGGGCGCATCAAAAGCGGGAGCTTTTCGCAATGACAATCAGAAAGAGGGAATCACAATGACCAAGACAATTATCAATGGAATGCTTTGGTTCTCCGCAATCGGCTGCGGTCTGATCGCCGGTGTTTATTTTGCGTTCTCGGCCTTTATCATGACCTCGCTCGGGCGCATCGATCAAAGCGTGGGCGCAACCGCCATGAACGCCATCAATGTGGGCATTTTGAAGTCCAGCTTCATGCCCATTTTCCTCGGAACGACACTTGCGGGAGCTATACTCGCTGTGATGGCGCTGATGCGCTTGGGCGAGGCTGGCTCGTTCCTGACGCTTGCAGGGGGCATCATCTATGTTTTCGGCATGTTCGGTGTGACAATGATCTTGAATGTGCCGCTCAACAACACACTCGCGGCGGCAAATACGTCAAATTCCGAAGCCGCAGCACTCTGGGCCAACTATCTCATAGACTGGACCTTTTGGAACCATGTCAGGATGTTTGCCTCGATTGCAGGCAGCGCGCTATTTATTGGCGCAATTGCGCTTCAATAGAGATGCACTCTCAATACGCATAAGCCATGAAAGCCGGCTCTACACTTGCACCCCAGGACGAGTGATATTCTGCGAGCATGACTTCAGCCAAGGTTGAGCCGCGTGCGACGACCTCTTCGAGCGGGGCGAGGAAGACGCATTCGTCATAGCCGTCCGCATTCAGCCGCGCGCGGCTTTTCAAACCCATGCGGGAAATCTTCACCGCCTCTCGCGCCACGTCCAAGAGCGTGCCGCCGCGCCATGGCGTCTTCATCCCCATGACAGGCACTGTGCCGCGCATATGCATCACATCGTCATAGCGCCAGTCCGCCGTCAGCGCTTCGGCGGCGGCGAGCGCGTCTTCGTCGTAGAGCAGGCCTACCCAGAACGCAGGCAGCGCTGTGATGCGCCGCCATGGGCCGCCGTCGGCGCCGCGCATTTCGAGGAACCGTTTGAGGCGCACGTCCGGGAACAGCGTGCCCAGATGATTGGTCCAGTCGCCGATGTTCGGCACGCCGTCCGGCACGGAATCCTTCAGCGCGCCAGCCATGAACTGGCGGAACGTCACATGGGTCGCGTCGTGATAATGACCGCCGCGCAGGACGAAATACATCGGCACATCCAGCGCCCATTCAGCATAATCCTTGTAGCCGAACGAATTGTTGAACAGGAATGTGGGAACGCCGGAGCGCTGATTATCCGTGTCGCGCCAGATGTCGCCGCGCCAGGACTGGAAACCGTTCGGCTTGCCGTCCATGAAGGGCGAGGCGGCGAACAGGGCCGTGGCGAGCGGCTGCAGCTTGATCGATGTCAGCATTTTGCGCCGCATGTCGTCTTCGGACGAAAAGTCGAGATTCACCTGGATCGTGCAGGTGCGGTACATCATGTCGAGGCCCTTGGTCCCGGCCTTTGGCATATAGCCGCTCATGATCCTGTAGCGCGATTTGGGCATGCGCGGCGTCTCGGCAAGCGTCCATTTGGGCGAGCCGCCCATGCCGAGAAATTTGATGCCGAGTGGCTCGGCGATCTCGCGCACCTGCGCCAGATGCGCATTCGCCTCGCGCGAGGTCTGGTGCAAAGTCTCCAAAGGAGCGCCTGACAATTCAAACTGACCGCCCGGCTCGAGCGAAATGGCGCCCATCCCGGTCGGCTCAACCAAGCCGATAATGTTGCCCTCATCGAGAATTGGCTCCCAGCCAAGCATGCCCTGCATGCCTTCCAGGAGCGCCTTTATTCCGCGCGGGCCTTCATAGGGAACCGGCTTGTTGCCATCGGGATAGAAGGGGAATTTTTCGTGCTCAGTGCCGAGCCGCCACTTGTCCCTGGGCTTCTCGCCCGCCGCGATCCAGCCGGTGAGTTCATCAACGCTCCGTATGGGCGTCAGATCGGTGGTGTCCCGGGCCATGTTTCCCCCTGGCGGGTCAAGGCCGCCGGATTGATTGTTGTGCGACACATGGCGAAACGGGTAGGCAAGTTCAAGTGAAATTCTGTGAACAATGATGTTAGTGCCAATCGCCCAGCACCGCCTGCGCCACCGCCAGCGCCGCGACGGCGGCGGTGTCGGCACGCAGGATGCGAGGGCCAAGCGGGATTGGCGTGACAAAGGGCAGGGCGCGCAGCACTTCGCGCTCGCCGTCCGAAAACCCGCCTTCCGGGCCGATGAGCACGGCGAGATGTTTCTCCGTCACCGCGCCCGAGCGCGCCAAGGGGATTTTGCGTTTCATGATCCTCATCACAAAACAGGATGCGCCGCGATTGGTCCCAATTGGTCAGAAGCGCGTCGAGTTTCACCGGCTCGCGCACCTGCGGCACGGCGAGAATGCCGCACTGCTCAGCGGCCTCCAGCGCGTTGATCTGGAGTTTTGCAGCGCTGACGCGGTGGTTCTGCGTGTGCTGCGTGATGACGGGCTGGATCACGCCTGCGCCCATCTCCACTGCTTTTTCAACGAGATAATCGAGCCGTCCAACTTTCAGTGGCGCGAAGAGGAAGTGCAGATCGGGGAGCGGGGTTTGCGGACGTTCTTGCGACATGCAGACAAGGTTCAACTGTCTCTTGCCGTGAAACGAGAGTTTTGCCCGCCACTCGCCATCCCTGCCGTTGAAGACCAGAACCTCATCGCCCTCCTTCAGGCGCAGGACATTGGCGAGGTAGTTGAACTGCGCCGCATTGACGTCCGCAGACGCGCCCTCAGCCAATGGAGCGTCGATAAACAGCCGCTGTAGTTTGTAGTTGGCACGCATGGTCAGTGACCCGCTGAGGTATGGAACGCTGGCACATACCCCGTTTCGAACACTTTGACGATTGCCGGCGGCGTCAGCAGTTTCAGGCTACTATGGACAGGCGAGGGCGCGCCATAGCCTTTGAAGGTCCATGGCAGAAAAGCCCTGTCGCTCATGGTGAAGGCGCTGCCGCCAGTTGAGACCATGGCTCCCTGCGGCAGTTCCATTGCTTCGGCCACGCTGATTGGAACGCCGCCCTTGCCCGACACGCACCGTTCAACATGCAGCGCTGCATCCATTTCGTCGGCAATCCGCCGGGACGAAATGCCAAACGCCGCGCGCCACATATCGGTGAACCGCACAAAGTCCGCCCGCCGGCATTCCGCGCAGGGCCGGTGCCCGGCGGCGAATGCGGTGACTTCGTCAAGAAAAAACAGCTCGGTGTAGGAACGGCCCATCACTTGCCGCTGCCTCCCGCGGAATTCGCAGACGCAGGCGATCCAGCGTCTTGACGCGTAGCGGCGGTTCAAGGTCTTTGTCGCCGGATCATGAATGCGCCCGCCGCGATTGCCCATCATCGTGCCGCGCTCGGGCACGGCATGGATCATCCCAAACGGATCAACGCGGTTTTGCAGCGGCATTTTTACCTGTCCATCCAATAATTCATTCTTGCGGCCATCTGGCGTGGCTTTCTGCGCTTCCGGTGCTCACGAACGGCAGTTCGCTCCGCTCCGATTCTCGAAAACCGCGCCTGCTGACCCGCGACAAAGAATTCTTGAAGAGACACCAAAATTGCTCTCATTTCGTTCAGCATCTGTTAACCACGTTTGTTAACAATTGGGAAAACCAATTCAGCGGGTTCGCATGCGCGTTCTGATCGTTCAAAACTATGAATCGACCGGCCTTGGCCAAGTCTGCGCCGCGCTGAATGAAGCGGGTGCTGAGCGGGATTACCGCAGGCCCTATCTTGGCGAGGCCTTGCCGGAAGATTGCAGCGAGCACGACGCTGTCGTTGTCCTTGGCGGCGGGCAGAGCGCGGTGGACGATGACATCCATCCCTACCTGCCGCATCTGGCGACTTTGATGCGCTGCTTTGCGGAGGCGGAAAAGGCGGTGCTCGGAATCTGCCTCGGCAGCCAAATACTTGCTCGCGCCTTTGGCGCGCAAAACTTGCTTGGCGCGGCGCCGGAATTCGGCTGGCAGGAAGTGCTGCTCACTGAAGACGCCGCCGCCGACCCTGTCCTGTCAGAGCTTCCGCCTGTGTTCCCGATTTTCCAATGGCATGACGACACCTTCACGCTACCCGAAGGCGCGGTGCGTCTTGCAGCAAATGACGTTACTGCAAACCAGGCATTCCGCATCGGTCGCGCCGCCTATGGCATTCAGTTCCATTTCGAGGCGGACCGTCCGCTGGTGACGAAATGGAATGAGCGGTTTGCCGATGTGATCGCGCAGAAACAGCCGGACTGGCCGGAGCGCTATCCGGAACTCGCCGAGCGGCACGGGCCGGTGGCGGATGATGTCGGGCAGAGGATTGCACGGGCCTGGGTGCGCCAGGTGCGGGCGGCTTGATCCGTTATATGTCTTCTAAGCAGATCGGTCAACATCTCGCCGCGTGTCGATAATCGTGGCAATGGCGACGATTTCTTCTTGGACCATTTCGATGACATTCGAGGCGATTTCGGAACACAAGGCAAACGGTATGTTCTGTCGTTGAAGTTGCGCCCCGGATAAACGGAAAGTCTCCGATGCCTTTCGCAGCTTTGCTGCAGGCCAGCAACCATCATTTCGCAGCTGACTTGGGACTGTCCGCTGAGATGCAATCGGGAATGGCCGAAAGGTCGTCAATCGCCTGATCTAGTCCAGACGATCTTCAGGCCCTGGCATGCGGCGCTTCATTTCAGCTGGATACAACGTCCGACGGCGTTTTGCGGATCGCGTCGATCCAGCCCCAGCACAGCGCGGCATCAATGGCCTCATTTGCGGCTGATGCATTCCAGGCCGGAACCGAACCTTTTGCATGCTCGATCCCTCCTCGGTTTCGCTGTGCGCTAACCTTCAGCACCAGCCATCTGGAAAATCGCTTCGTCCGCGTGCCTCGATTTCATGGGGACTTGTCGGGATCAACACGAACAGGCGCCATGACCCGTTCACATCTACCCCGACCACAATCACATGCAGCGCCCGCGGCCCGTGCGCGCCGAGAATGATCTTCTGCTCGATGTCCCCGGAGCGCGACGGGCCGGTGACCAGGTTCACCGTGCGCGGCATTTCGCCTTTGCCATAGGTCTTGCGCAGCTCTGACATCAGCGCTTCAAGATCGCCCTTGATCTCAGCCGCATCGACAATGACGATGTGGTTTTCCGGCAGGAAGTTCAGCGTAGTCGGATTGTCGGTGCCGGAGGTCAGCATCAGCGTGCCGGTCTCGGCGATGGCGCCGAAGGCATGGCTCAAGCCGGTCTCGTCCGTGCCGTCCGACGCGCCGGTTTTCACGGCGAGGTTCTTCTCTTTACGCCCACGGCATGGCGGCAAGCCGCCTGTCGCCGCCCATGCGGATGCTCGGCGCGAGATTGCGCGAGCGCAGATAGTCCGACACGGCGGCGGGTACGTCCTTGGCGGATTTCAGGCGCGTGACCGTCGCGGCGTATTTCTCGGCCATGGCGATGAAGAGTTCCGACTTGAGCCTTGGCGGGAAGCTGTCCGCGCGCGGGAATGACGCCGTTCGGCGCGGATTTGAGCCTTGCGTGCGACGGCGGACTTGCGGGCGGTGTCATCGGCGGGTGCTTGCAGGGCGGTGCGCAGGCGGGCGAGGAGGGCGGCTTTGGCGTCCATCACCCCGCCTCCTGCTTCCGCGCTTCCCGCTGCGCCCATTGCTGCTGGAACGTCCGCGCCTGCGGCGCGGGCAGGTCGCGCCATTTCGTCCAGCCGCCGGCCAGCGGCAGGCTTTTGAACCGGCCCTTGCCGCGCCCCAGCATCGACAGGAACGGAATGCCAAACCCCGCCGCCAGCTGATACAGTCTCGGCCGCTTGGCGAACCAAGCCCAGACGCCCAGCCCATAGCGGAACGTCTTCGGCGTCAGATGCCGCTCGAATTCGTTCTCCCGCCAGTGCCGCATCATTTTCGGCAGGGGGATTTTCATTGGGCACACGCTTTCGCAGCGGCCGCAGAAGGTGGAGGCGTTGGGCAGATGTCCGGCCTTGTCGACGCCGATCAGCGAGGGCGTCAGCACCGCGCCCATCGGGCCGGGATAGACCCAGCCATAGGCGTGGCCGCCGATGGAATGATAGACCGGGCAATGGTTCATGCAGGCGCCGCAGCGGATGCAGCGCAGCATGTCCTGATACTGCGTGCCGATCATTTTGGTGCGGCCATTGTCGAGAATGACCACGTGGTAATTCTCCGGCCCGTCCGGATCGTTCGCCCGGCGCGGGCCGGTGGAGAGCGTCGTGTAGACCGACATGTCCTGACCTGTGGCGGAGCGCGCCAGCACCCGCAGGATTTGCGCCACGTCGGAAAGCGTCGGCACGATCTTTTCGATGGTGGCGACGACGATATGCGTCTTCGGCAAAATCTGCGTCAGATCGCCATTGCCCTCATTGGTGACGATGACCGACGTGCCGGTCTCGGCGATCAGAAAATTCGCGCCGGTGATGCCGACATCCGCGTCGAAATATTTCTGCCGCAAAATGCCGCGCGCCTCGTTGAGCAGCGTCACCGGGTCTTCCAGATTGCGGTTCGGATCAAGATGCGTGTGCACCCGGCGGAAATCGCCTTCCACCTGTTCCTGCGTCAGATGCACGGCGGGGGCGATGATATGGCTCGGATGCTCGCCGCGCAGCTGGATGATATATTCGCCGAGATCCGTCTCGACCGGCACAATGCCGTTTTCCTCAAAATGCTGGTTGAGCGCGATTTCCTCGGTGACCATGCTCTTGCCCTTGGTCACGGTCTTGGCGCCCGACATCGCGGCAGAGTTTCAGGATAATCGCGCGAGCGTGCTTCGGCGTCTTCGGCAAAATGCACATGCCCGCCGGAGGCTTCGACCTTGTCGCAATAGGCTTCGAGATAAAGATCAAGATGCGCCAGCGTATGGTCCTTGATCGCCTTGGCCGAGTCTCTGAGCGCCTCAAACTCCGGCAGCGCGTCAATGGCGGCTTTGCGCTTGTCGATGAAGCCGGTGCGCACGAAGCCCATCGCCTTTTGCAGGAACGGATCGGCGAGGGCCTCGGTGGCGTTGGATTTGAAGGCGGGGGAGGTGATTTGCATAAGTCAGGCCTCCAGGTTCTGCAGGTATTGTGGTGCACGCCTTGAGAGTTCGGCGCGAGGCGCCCCTCTCTGTCCTGTCGGACATCTCCCCCGCGAGGGGGGAGATCGATGTGTCACCGCTTTCGCGTTTGCTTGCACCGTCGGAGGAAGAGGGAAAGCCGTGACGCGAGCGATCTCCCCCCTCGCGGGGGAGATGTCCGACAGGACAGAGGGGGGCGCCTCGCGTTGTGGTCTCAAGTTGTCAATCTGAGGCAACCCCATCTCACCGCCCCTCGCCAATCGCGGGCTCGTCCGTCATCCCCGCCAGCACTTCCGCCACATGCCGCACCTGAATGCTCGACCCCTCACGCTTCAGCTTCCCGGCCATGTTCATCAGGCACCCGAGATCGCCCGCAAGCAGCAAGTCCGCTCCCGAAGCCTTGATGGTTTCGGTTTTCTCCGAGACGATCTTGTTGGAAATATCCGGATATTTGACACAGAACGTCCCGCCGAAACCGCAGCAGACGTCGGCGTTTTTCATCTCCTTGAGCGACAGGCCTTCAATCTGGTTCAGGAGTTTGCGCGGCTGAGCTTGAATCCCGAGTTCGCGCAGGCCCGAACAGGAATCGTGGTAGGTTACGGTGCCTGCATGTGAGACCTCGAGCTTGGAGACGAACATGATATCGGTGAGGAACGAGACAAGCTCATGGACCTTGGGCGAAAACGCCTCGGCCCGCGCCTGCCATTTCTCATCGCCCGCAAACAGTTCGGCATAATGATGCTTGAGCATGCCGGCGCACGAGCCGGAGGGTGCGACGACATAGTCGAAATCCTCAAAGGCGGTGATGACTTGTTCGGCAATCTCCCGCGCATCACGGCGGTCGCCGGAGTTATAGGCGGGCTGGCCGCAGCAGGTTTGCGCACGCGGCACATGAACATCGCACCCTGCGTCTTCGAGCAGCTTGACGGCGGAAAAGCCGACGCTTGGGCGGAACAGGTCAACCAGACAGGTGACGAACAGGCCGACACGTGGTTTTGTCATCTCAGCGCGCACGCTTTGCAGCCCCAGCTTTCTTTTCCACCAAACTGATATGCGCGTTCAAGGCTTCAAAGCAAGGCGGCGCGCCGAAAGAATGTTGCAAGGTTCCGTTGGGGAACCAAGAAATGCCGCATTCTGCCGGTCTAGCATCGCCGCACGCCCTATTTTGGCGGGCTTAAGCGACGGGGGTCGAATATGAGCACGCCAGACAAGGATGCGCAGGACGAAGCTTCGCTGACCACGGGCTCCGTGCTCGGCTTCGCCGCCAACCATCAGCGCCCGCAGGCTTTCGGCGAGGTGCATGCAAGGCCCTATCCGCTTATTACCGCCCCGCGCCTTCTCGTGCAGGTCGCTTTCATGACGGAGGCGGGGTTTGCGGTCGATCATGCCGTTTTGTCGGATCTGTCGCGCGCCGTCGGCATTGCGCCGCCGGACAAGTCCGCCCGGCATCTGGTTTTGCCGAGCGGTGCAGGCACTCTGCGCTGGGAGCGGCACACGGAATTTTCCACCTATCTCTATGAAGGCCCTCTGGCCGCAAACGGCAACGGATTTCACGAGCACCCATTCGGCTCCGGCTTCATTGCGCCGGGCACGGTGATTTCGGGGATCAGGCTCGAAATCCACAAGCGGCCGCGCGATATGCGCAAATTCATATCGACTTATGATCCGGGGAGCCTGTGCGCCTCGGTGATTGAGAACGGCGCGGCGATCATCATGACGGATTTCCGCCAGGACGCCGACGGGCTGACGCGCCTCACCATGCTCGACAGCGGCATGACCCCGGCGCGCACCGGGGCGCTGGCGCAGCGGCTGATCGAGATCGAAACCTACCGCACGCTCGCAATGCTCGGCTTGCCCTTGGCAATTTCCCTTTCGGGCCGCATTCGCAAAATGGAAGACCGGCTCGCCGAACTCACACTCAAGATGCGTGACGGCGAGGGGCGCGACAATGCCGTGCTGCTCGAGCAGCTCACCGAACTTGCCGCCGAGCTCGAAGCTGACGCGGCCTCATCCGCCTACCGCTTTGGCGCAAGCCGCGCCTATGACGGCATTGTCACTGAGCGGCTGGATGCGATGGAGGAGAAGCCGGTAGAGGGGTATGAGACGTTCGAGGCGTTTCTGTTGAAACGCATGGCCCCGGCAATGCGTACCTGCCGCTCGGTGGAAGAGCGCCAGCAGAATCTGTCGCGAAAGCTCACCCGCGCCGCAAATCTCCTGCGCACCTGGGTGGACGTCGCCCTGCAGAACCAGAACAGCGACCTGCTCGCCTCCATGAACCGCCGCGCCCGCCAGCAGCTGAGATTGCAGCAGACGGTGGAGGGGCTGTCAGTAGCCGCGGTGTCGTACTACGTGGTTGGGCTGATGGCTTATCTGTTGAAGGGCGCGGAGGGCCGGTTGTTTGGGCTTTCGGTCGATATGGCGACGGCGCTGTTTGTGCCGGTCGCGGTCCTGGCAATATGGCTCGTGGTGCGGCGCATCAGGCGCGGGCATGGGGAGGGCTAAAGCCCGCCGGTCAGACCTCGCTCACTTCCCGCAAGACTTTACCCACTTCTCCACATCCGCCGTCACCGGCAGCGTGACGGTTTGCGGGCCGAGCGTTGTTTTGAACTCCTTCGCCTTGCTGAGCGCGGCGGTGAATTCGGCGGTATCGCCGCGCAGCTCGCCTTCAACGTCCCATGTGTCATACATTTCGCCGCCATATTTGACATTCCTGATGGAGAAGGAAAAAGCCGCGCCGCCAATGTCGACCTTGAATTCCTTTGCCTCGCTGGTGATCGCCGCAGCGGCGTTTTCGGCGGCGATGTCGGCGAAAATGAAGCTGACATTTTGCGAGCCAGCGCAGTGAAGGCTTGCCGCATGGCACTCTTCCCCGCACTCTGCGCCGTTGAAGCCGACGCTGGCCTGCCGCTCCTCGCCTGATCCTGTCTCGTCGAACCCGGTTTCATAAGTCACCGCCTCCTGCGCAGCGGCGCTGGCGGCGAGGAGGCATGAGGCGGCAAGGACGGATATCCGGCTCATACGGGTAAAGCCGGGACGCCGGGCGCTGACGTTACAAACACTCTTCGCTCTCATTTGCAGGCCTCATCTGTTTTCATTTTATGGCGCGATCGCGTCTGCCGCAGGCAGCGCCTGAATGAGAGCGGCATAATCGCCCGTGCACCCGTAATGCTGCGGCCCGACTTCGCTTGCCCGCTGCAGGCTGTCGCGCAGATTGGTGAGCTGCTCCTGCTGCACGCCCTTCACACTTTGCGCCGCCAGGATGGCGTCTTTCAGCTTCTCGGCATGGGCAAAGTGATGGCTGCATTTGTCGCCGGTCCCGTCGGAAAAGCCGCCATGATACATGGCATAGGACAGGCAGCCCTCGACCTCGGCCTCAAGATAGAATCTCACCCCGGCTTCCATGCCCGCGCGGGCCGCAAGCTCTTTGCCCAGCTCCGTGCAGGTCTTGTAGGCGGCGCGCGCGGTTTCCGGCTCGTCCGATTCGACCGAGTTGGAGGCTTCGTAAATCTGGTTGAGGAGCTGGAAGCCGGTGTCGGAGGATTGCGCGGCGGCGGGGACGGCGAATGCCGAAAATGAACCCGCCACAGCGATCACACAAACCGCAGCTTTGATGGCGTGGAGGTAAGACATGCCGCACCTGTCAGGTTCAGGCGCCCCGGCATCATCAGATTCCGCTTGTCCGGAATTGTCAATTGCTGATGAAGCGGCTGGTGGGAGCCTGTGTTTGCCGTCCATAGGTTTTTGGCTTTTGGCATAACGGCGCTGAAGTCGCCAGCCTTCCCCGCCACTTTGACAAGCTCAGGAGGGGAAGGCTAGCACCCGCGCAATCTGATCGAGAATATTGACCTGTGGTCATTGGCAGGCCAAAGAGCGCGGACATTTTCTCAGAGATCCCTCCCTTGACCTCCATATTTGACAAATCCTTCGACGCCTTCCTGTTCGACATGGATGGCACGGTTTTGAACTCCATCGCCGCCGCCGAGCGCATCTGGGGGGCTTGGGCGGAGCGGCATGGGCTGGATGTGGCGACGTTTCTGCCGACAATCCACGGCGTGAAGGGCGTTGAGACCATCGCCCGGCTCGGGCTTCCTGGCGTTGATGCCAAGAAGGAGGCGCAGGAGATATTGGACGCGGAGATGGCGGAACTGGAGGGCATTTTGCCTATTCCGGGCGCAATCGCGTTCCTCGCCTCGCTGCCGCGCGACCGGTGGGCGCTTGTCACCTCTGCGGGTCTCGCACTTGCGCTGAAGCGCCTGAAGGAGGCGGGGATTGAGCGTCCGGACGTGATCGTGTCGGGCGACGATGTCGAAAACGGCAAGCCGCATCCAGACTGTTTCATGCTGGGCGCGCGTAAGCTTGGCTTTGAGGCGAGGAACTGCCTCGTGTTCGAAGATGCGATTGCAGGCATATTGGCGGGCGAGGGCGCTGGCGCGTCAATTGCCGTGATTACGGCCACGCATCATCACAAGATGGACACGGCGTTGGCGACGCTTGAGGACTACACCAATGTGCGGGCGATAACGGGAACCGACGGGCGGCTCTCGATCAAACGTCTGGCTTGAGATTCTCGCCAAGCGGCGTAGTTATGCATCATGACATCGCTTGCTATGCCTTCGCCCGACGCCACAACGCTCGCCAAGAGGGCGCAGATCGTCACGCAACTCCGCGAAATCGTGCCGGGTGAGGGCGTTGTCGATAGCGCCGCAGGTATGCGCGTTTTCGAGAGCGACGGGCTGACGGCTTACCGGCAATTGCCGATGGTGGTGGTGCTGCCGCAGACGGTGACGCAGGTTTCGCAGATACTGAAATATTGCTCCAAGGAGAATATCCGCGTTGTGCCGCGCGGCTCGGGCACATCGCTGTCCGGCGGGGCGCTGCCGGTCGAGGACGCGGTGCTGCTTGTGATGTCGCGCTTCAACCGTATACTCGACATTGATCTCGCCAACCGGACAGTGACGGCGCAGCCGGGTGTAACGAATTTGGGCATTACGCGGGCGGTGGAGGAGCACGGATTCTACTATGCGCCGGACCCCTCATCGCAGATCGCCTGCTCGATTGGCGGCAATGTCGCGGAGAATTCCGGCGGGGTGCATTCGCTGAAATACGGGCTGACGGCGAGCAATGTGCTGGGCGTTGAAATGGTGCTCATAAATGGCGACGTGGTGCGCCTTGGCGGCAAACATCTGGATGCGGAAGGCTATGACCTGCTCGGACTTGTGACCGGCTCTGAAGGCCTTCTCGGCGTAGTGACTGAAGTCACGGTGCGGGTCTTGCAAAAGCCGCAGACTGCGCGGGCGGCGCTGATCGGCTTTGCGGAAAGCGAAGCGGCGGGGCAATGTGTTGCCGACATCATCAGCGCCGGGATCATTCCGGGCGGCATGGAAATGATGGATCGGCCGGCCATCCATGCGGCGGAGGATTTTGTCCACGCCGGGTACCCGCTGAATGTCGAGGCGCTTCTCATTGTCGAGCTCGACGGGCCCGAAGCGGAAGTGGATGATCTTCTGATCCGCGTCTCGGAAATCGCAGCAAGGAACAATTTTACGACGCTGAAAGTCTCTACCACCGAGGCTGAGCGGCTGACATTCTGGGCCGGACGCAAGGCGGCGTTTCCGGCGGTCGGGCGCATCTCGCCGGATTATTACTGCATGGACGGCACCATTCCGCGCAAGGAACTGCCGAAGGTACTGAAGGGCATGCGCGAGATGTCGGAAAAGTATGGCCTGCGCGTCGCCAATGTCTTTCACGCCGGTGATGGCAATCTGCACCCGCTTATTCTGTACGACGCCAACAAGCCCGGCGAACTCGAAAAGGCGGAGAATTTCGGCGCGGACATTTTGCGGCTGTGCGTTCAGGTCGGCGGGGTGCTGACAGGCGAGCATGGCGTCGGCGTTGAGAAGCGCGATCTGATGGGCGAGATGTTCAACGCGGTTGATCTGGACATCCAGATGAAAGTGAAGGTCGCGTTTGACCCGCAGGCGCTGCTCAATCCTGGAAAGGTGTTTCCGAATTTGCACCGCTGCGCGGAGTTGGGGCGCATGCATGTGAGCGGCGGGAAGTTGCCGTTTGCGGATATTCCGAGGTTTTGATGGGCATAACTTCAAGCCTTGACGCGAGGCGCCCATGACTCCCGACGAAATCCTCGCCACAATCCAGTCAGCCAACGCCGCGAGCACGCCGCTCGAAATCATCGGCCACGGCTCTAAGCGCGGCATCGGCGCGCCGGTTGGGAACGGGCAGGTTCTGGACCTCTCCGCTCTCACGGGCATAAATTTCTACGAACCCGACGAGCTCGTCCTTTCGGCCAAGGCCGGGACGCCGATGGCGGAGATCGAGGCGCTGCTCGCCAAGCATGGGCAGCAATTGGCGTTTGAGCCGATGGATTACGGACCCTTGCTGGGCGGACCGGCGGGGAGGGGCACGATTGGCGGGGTGCTTGCCACCAACACGTCCGGGCCAAGGCGGCTGAAAGCGGGGGCGGCGCGGGATCATGTGCTGGGCGTTGAAGCGATCACCGGCGGCGGCGAGCGGTTCAAATCCGGCGGGCGGGTGATGAAGAATGTCACCGGCTTTGATCTTTCCAAGGGCCTTGCCGGGTCATGGGGGACGCTGGCGGTGCTGACGGATGTGACCTTCAAGGTTCTGCCCGCTGCAGAGACCGAACAGACGTTGGTTCTGCGCGGGCTTGACGACCCGCAAGGCGCGTCCGCGATGGCGCTCGCCATGGGATCGAATTGCGAAGTCTCCTCCGCCGCGCATCTGCCGGAGACAGTCAGCGGCAAAGTGTTGGGTGGCGCGTTGAAGGGCGGGGCGGTGACGCTGCTGCGGGTTGAGGGGTTTGGCAAATCCGTCGCCTCGCGGCTTGAATCACTCGCGGGTCATTTCAAACAGGCGACGGACATATTGCCGGAGGCGCAGTCGCGCTCGCTCTGGCGCGAACTGCGCGATGTCATGCCCTTCGCGGATGGAACGCAGCGTCCGGTCTGGCGCGTCTCCGCGCCGCCTTTGTCCGGCCATGCGGTGCTCGCCGATTTCCGCCAGCACGCGGCGGCGGACGCTTATTACGACTGGCAGGGCGGGCTGATCTGGATCCGCTGCGAAGGCGATCCGGAGGCGAAGGCCTTGCGCGGATTGATCCGGAAACACGGCGGCGGCCATGCGACGC
The DNA here is from genome assembly GCA_963792485.1 of uncultured Alphaproteobacteria bacterium. Lineage (GTDB taxonomy): Bacteria > Pseudomonadota > Alphaproteobacteria > Rhizobiales > Rhizobiaceae > JANOYJ01. The sequence goes on along the minus strand of CAWBWL010000007.1, from coordinate 948,982 downwards.
TGGTGCGGGCGGGCGAGGTGCAGCGGCGGGCGGTTCCGGTATTTGAGCCGCAGGCGGCGGAACTGGCGGCTTTGACGCTGAGGATGAAGGCGCAGTTTGATCCGAATGGCGTTCTAAATCCGGGAAGGATGGGCTAGATGCAAACCTCCTTCACCCTCGCCCAGCTCGCCGACCCTCACACCGCCGAGGCCGAATCCATCCTGCGTGCCTGCGTGCATTGCGGCTTCTGCACGGCGACCTGTCCGACCTATGTGACGCTCGGCAATGAGCTGGATTCGCCGCGGGGACGGATATACCTCATCAAGGAGATGCTGGAGAATGACCGACCGGCGGACGCGGTGACGGTCAGGCATATCGACCGCTGCCTGTCGTGCCTGTCCTGCATGACAACCTGCCCGTCGGGCGTCAATTACATGCACCTTGTAGATCACGCGCGTGTGCATATCGAGAGGACCTACAAGCGGCCTGTGATGGACCGCTTGCTGCGCGGCGTTCTGGCGGCGGTGCTGCCTTATCCGGGGCGGTTCCGGTTTGCGCTGAAGCTTGCCAATCTTGGCCGCCCGTTTGTTCCGTTGATGGAGAAGGTGGCGGCGCTGAAACCGATGGCGGCGATGCTGCGGCTGGCGCCGAAAAATCTGCCTGTGGCAAAGGCGGCCGCGCCCGCCAATCTTGCAAATCGCAAGGGGCGTGTGGCGATTTTGGGCGGCTGTGCGCAGTCTGTGCTGGACCCCGGCATCAATGCGGCGGCGACGCGGTTGCTGAACCGATTGGGCGTTGAGACGGTCGCGGCGAACGAGGGCTGTTGCGGCTCTCTGACCCATCACATGGGACGAGAGGACTCGGCGCGGGCGTTTGCCAAGGCGGCGATTGACGCATGGACGCGCGAGATCGACGGCGAGGGGCTCGACGCGATTATCATCACCACATCCGGCTGCGGCACGACGATCAAGGATTACGGCCATATGTTCCACCTTGATCCGGTGTATGCGGACAAGGCCGCCAAAGTCTCGGAACTTGCCAGGGATGTGACCGAATATCTTGCGTCGCTTGAGCTGCCGGAGCCAGTCAATGCTTCGGGAATGGCAGTCGCCTATCACTCGGCCTGTTCCTTGCAGCATGGACAGAAGATCACCAAGGCCCCGAAGGAACTGCTGGCGAAGGCGGGGTTTGTTGTGAAGGAGCCCGGCGAAGGACATTTGTGCTGCGGCTCGGCGGGGACTTACAATATCTTGCAGTCCGAGATTGCGGACAGACTGAAAGAGCGGAAGGTGAAAAATATTGAGCGGACCGGCGCGCGCGTTGTCGCCGCCGGGAATATTGGCTGTTTGACGCAGATCGGGTCAGGCACCGCGCTGCCGGTGGTGCATACGGTGGAACTGCTGGACTGGGCTTGGGGCGGGGAGCGGCCGGAGGGGATTTAAGATAGTTTCGAACCCTCGGCGCTGCCCCTCATCCGACCCTTCGGGCCACCTTCTCCCCGCAAACGGCGGGGAGAAGGGAAGAGCCACTACGAGCCGCCTCCCCTTCTCCTCCGTTCTTACGGGGAGAAGGTGGCCCGAAGGGTCGGATGAGGGGCAGCGCCGAGGTTCAGTCGTTGAATTCAGCGGCAAACAAAAAAAGCGGCGCTCGTCCCCCGGGCGCCGCTCTTTTGCGTGAGGCCTGTTGCTTTTTGCTTTTGCCCCACACCCCTCGAACTGATGTCCGGGATTATCTCACAATGACTTGGTGCCGACTTTGACGCGCTCGTAAAGGTCTACCACATCTTCATTGCGCATGCGGATGCAGCCGGATGAGACGGCGCTGCCGATGGTCCAGGGCTGGTTGGTGCCGTGGATGCGGTAGAGCGAATTGCCCAGATACATGGCGCGGGCGCCGAGCGGATTGTCCGGCCCGCCTTCCATGCGGTCAGGCAGAATACGGCCCTCCTTCGCCTTGACGCGGATTTTCATTTCTTCCGGCGGAATCCAGGCCGGCCATTCGGACTTGCGGGTAATCTTCTGCGTGCCGGACCACTCAAAGCCTTCCTTGCCGACGCCGACGCCATAGCGGCGCGCCATGCCATTGCCTTCGACGAGATAGAGGAAGCGTTCGCCGGTGCTGATGACAATCGTGCCAGCCTTTTCCTTGCCCTCATAAGACACTTCCTGCGGCAGGAAGACGGGGTCAATGGAGCGTTCAACCGGCTGCTTCTTCTGTCTCGGCGGCAGTGCAACAGCCTGGATCAGCCCGTCCGGGTCGATGCGCACGACATTGTCCTGGGGCCCGGCGGGTTCGGGCAGGCGGCGCTTGGCTTTGCGCACAGTTGTGGTCGCGCCGATGACGATCTCGCGGCGTGTGGTGACCGGGGCAGGCAAAGCCCGCCTGATCTTGAGGCGCGGTTTGGAAAGCTGCATGACCCATGGGGCGGCGAGATCAGGGGAGATGACCACGGAGGGCCGCTCGCGATAGCGCTCCTGCGCCGCAACGGGGCTCACAAGAACGCTGGACGCCGCCAGAACTGAAACAAACACTCGCAACATTTACGCACTCGCACATGAAAAGCTGCCAATACCTGACAGCAAGTGTCAGCATCTTGCAGCAAGTGCCCCACCGAAAGGTAAACCGGGTTTCATAAAAAGCAATTTGATGCGTAAAGCATTTGGTGTGGTTACCGCTTGGTGACGGCGCATGGTGAACAAGGATTAAACGGGATGGAAGGGCAATTGCCGAAGGGATTGGCGCACGGCGCTGATGCGAAAATCCGCTGCTGGTGGCCGGGAAATGATGAATTTTACCAGCGTTATCACGATGCGGAGTGGGGCCAGCCGGTTTCGGACGATTTCCGGCTGTTTGAGAAGATTTGCCTTGAAGGCTTTCAGTCGGGTCTGTCCTGGATCACGATCTTGCGCAAGCGAGAGACCTTCCGCAGCGCTTTTGACGGGTTTGATTTCAACAAGGTGGCTAAATATGGCGACAGTGACATTGCGCGGCTTCTGGCTGATGCGGGCATTGTGCGCCATCGCGGCAAGATCGTGTCAACGATCAACAACGCCAACCGCGCCATTGAAATGAAGGCCGAGTTTGGCTCGCTTGCCGCGTATTTCTGGAGCCATGAGCCGCCGGAAAGCGAGCGGCCCGCGGGTTTCGACCATGCGGCGCTGACGGCCCAGACGACAACCGCAGCCTCAATGCGGCTGTCCAAGGATTTGAAGAAGCGCGGCTGGAGTTTTGTCGGGCCGACAACCTGCTACGCCTTCATGCAGGCGATGGGGCTGGTGAATGATCACCTTGAAGGCTGCCATTGCCGCGCGCCGCTGGAGAAGTTGAGGGTTGATTATGTCCGGCCAAAACGCTGACGGCAATCTGGCGGGATATCAGGGCGCAGCGCTCGAGCACTTGCGGCCGTTGCGCCAGCTTGTGCTTGACACTGCGGCAGCGACGAGCGGTGTTGGCGCGATTGAGGAAAGCCTCAAATGGGGCGAGCCGAGCTTTGCGCCGCTGAAAAAGGGTGTCGGCAGTTCCGTGCGGATCGCACCGCGCAAGGATGGCAAAGTGTCGATGAACTTCATCTGCCATACCGGTCTCGTTGAAAAGTTCCGCGAGCTATACCCGGATGCGCTTGTCTTTGAAGGCAACCGGACAATCATCATCAACCCTGAAGCGCCGCTGCCGGAGCCGGAGCTGCGGCACTGCGTCGGCATGGCGCTGACCTATCACCGGTCAAAACGTTAGACCGCAGCTTTTGCCCGGCGCCGCGACAGGACGGCGATGGCAATGCCGCCGAGGATGAGCGCCGAGCAGAGGGCGAATCTGAAGGTGAGGGGTTCGGACAGGAACAAAATGCCGCCGCCGGCGGCGATGGCCGGGACAGTGAGCTGAACCAAGGCGGCCTGCACCTGGCTGATGCCTTTCAGCGCGCGGTACCAGAGCGCATAGCCGAGGCCGGATGTGAGCGCGCCCGAAATGACGGCCAATAGTGCGCCTTGGGCGGAAATGCGCATCTCCGCCAGGAACACCACGGACAGCACCAGCCCGAGCGGCGCGGCGCGCAGGAAATTTCCGGCGGTCGCCTGCAGTGGATCGGCAAAAGTCCGTCCGATGATCGAATAGGCGCCCCACGAAAGTCCGGCGAGGATCATCAGGCCGGAGCTGAACGGGTCTGGGGCGGCAAGGCCGGGCGAGACGAGCCAGGTGAAGGCGGCGAAGGCGATTGTGAGCCCGCTCCACTCCGCAGCGTTGGGCCTGTCGCCCTTCCACAATCCCCAGCCGATCATGGTCGCCTGCACGGACGCGAACAGGATGAGCGCGCCAGTGCCTGTGGCGAGGTTGAGATAGGCGAAGGAGAATGCCGCAGCGTAGCCGAACAGCGCCAGCGCCGGAATCCAGCCGCCAGACGGCCGCGCTGCGTGGTCCCTCCGCGCCAGCATGAACAGCACAAGCGCTCCCGCCAAAAGGCGCAGCGTTGTGTAGCTTGCCGGATCGATTTCGCCCGCCCCGAGCGCCAGCCGGGCGAGCACGGAATTGGCAGCGAAGGCGATCATCGTCAGACTGGTGAGAAGAATGATCTGCAAAGCCGCCCCGCCTGTGTGGTCTGGGGAGGCTAAGCGCCTCCCCAGTCTGCTTTACGGCTCAGCCGCCGTTTTTCTCCAGCCAGCTTTTCATGAAGGCGATCTCGGTCTCCTGCGCCTTGATGATGTCTTCTGCAAGCTTACGCAGTTCCGGGTCCTTGCCGAACTCAAGAACGATCTTCGCCATTTCCACCGCGCCCTGATGATGCGGGATCATGCCTTTGGCAAAATCCACATCGGCATTGCCGGAGAACTCTATGTTCATCGCGGAATGCATGGAGGCGTTGGCTTTGGCAAACGCCATGGAGGCCGGGCCTTGGTCGCCTTTCGGCTTGCCCGTCATCATGGACATCATGTCGTCATGCGACATGCCCTCCATCATGTTTGAGTCCATCATGCCACCGGCAGGCTTTTCCTCCTGTGCGATGGCGAATGTGGCGGCAAGCCCTGCTGCGGCAAACGCAGCCAAGAGTTTCTTCGAGATCATGATAATTATCCTTTTGAATGTTGAATTGACGTGGCAGCTCATGCGCCGCGCCGATGGATCAAGCAGTCAGAAGGACAGGTTTGGGAGGCGGGACTGGCGGCAGCAAATGCGTGCCGGAAAGGGCTGACGGCTCCGGCACGGCAAGCTCTGCGGGCAGAACAACGAACTCAAAGGACGCATTGACAGAATACGGGGCTGCCGCGCAGGCGGCGCACACCATGTAATGCGGCGCGGAGCCCTTGTGCGCCGGTTCGCTGTCATGATGCATGCCGTGCATGGCTGACGCATGCGCCGCGCCATGACTGCCCGGCATATCCATCATCCGGCCCATGCCGAACGGCGCGCCGGTCAGCGCGACGAGGAGAAGGAGCGGCAGAATGAGACGCAGACGTTTCATGGCGTTCAGGTAGTGACTGAATTGGGTGGCTGCAAGGCGCATGCGCGGCTCCCCCGTCACAGCCGCTTGCCCGACAGCATCATGTCGAATGTCACCACGTTGGAATAGACCGGTGTGCCGACATCCATGCCGAAGGGCGAGCGCAGAACCTTGCCGGTGACATGGAAGGTGATGCTGGCGCCCTTGCGCTCGGCCAGCCTGACCTCGAACTTGGCTGGTTTGCTGATGCCGCGCGCAATCAGCGTGCCTTCGACGCGGGCGGAGTTTGGCGACAATTGCGTGATGCGGGTGGAGCGGAAGGTGACTTGCGCATGATTGCTGACGTCAAACACGGCGGAGGAGCGCAGGAAATCCTCGACCCGCTTCTGGCCGGTCTGCACACTTTCCGGGAACAGTTGGAAATCGACGCGTGATTTGGCGAGCCCAGATGGATCAAGCACAAACCGGCCGGTGAATTTGCCGAACGTGCCGGTGATGCCGCCGCCGCCGACCTGCGCCACATCAAAGCCGATGCGCGACTGCGGCGTGATCTCATATTTGCCCGACGCCTCGGACAAGGCGTCGGCGCGGGCGATGGCTGAGGTCAAGCAAAGCGGCGGCGAACAGCGCCATGGCGGATTTGAACATCAGACTAACTCCTCTCCCGCGAAGACAAAATGCGCGCCAGCACCCCGTCATGCAGCCAGAAATGATGGCGCAGCGCGGCGGCGATATGGATCAAGGCAATGGCTGCCGCACTGTAGGCGAGGATGGAGTGGATGTTGGACCAGAACAGCTCCGCCGCCTCCGAGACTGCCACGGGCAGATGCGGGATGACGACAAGGTTGAACACAAAGCTTGGAATATTGAGCGGCGAGGACGAGGCGATCGCCCAGCCGGTCAAGGGCAGGGCGATGAGGGCGGAATAAAGGAGATATTGCGCCGCTTTCGATGCAAGCCTTTCCCAAGCCGCAAGACCCTCCGCATCTGCCGGGCCGCGTTGGGTCAGGCGCCAGAGCAGCCGCAGGACGGCAAGCGCGAGGATAAGAAAGCCGAAGGATTTGTGCCACTGATACAGCTCAAACTGCAGCTTCGGCCCTGCGGCACGGCGCATGAAAATGCCCAGGCAGATTTGGCCGAGAAAGAGCGCGCCGACCATCCAGTGAAACAGGATCGCGACGGAGCCGTAGCGCGTGTCTGAATTTCGCAGCATGGCGGATTTTCCGGTTGCGGATCGGATTAGCACATGATTGCGGCAAGGTGCGCGATGGCACATTCACGATTGCGCGATGAGGTGCGGCGCACCCCGAAGGACGCACCTTGCCGCTCATCCTGCCATCCGCTAGGAAGCGCCGACTTTCAACTGGCCGCATTCCCATGTCCGACAAGCCCAAAAAGCCGCAGAAACTGCGCGCCCGCCAGCCGCGCGGCTTCATCGACCGCTCGCCGGACGACATCCGCGCCACGGACAGGATGGTCGCGAAAATCCGCGAGGTTTATGAGCGCTACGGCTTTGATCCGATCGAGACGCCGATGTTTGAATATACCGACGCGCTCGGCAAATTCCTGCCCGACAGCGACCGCCCGAACGAGGGCGTGTTTTCGCTGCAGGATGATGACGAGCAGTGGATGAGCCTGCGCTACGACCTCACCGCTCCCTTGGCGCGCCACTTTGCCGAAAACATCAACGAGCTGCAGACGCCCTACCGCACGTATCGGCAAGGCTGGGTGTTCCGCAACGAAAAGCCCGGCCCCGGCCGCTTCCGCCAGTTCATGCAGTTCGACGCCGACACGGTCGGCGCGCCGGGCGTCCAGGCCGATGCCGAAATGTGCATGATGATGGCCGATACGATGGAGGCGCTGGGGATTAAGCGCGGCGATTATGTGATCCGGGTGAATAACCGCAAGGTGCTGGATGGCGTGATGGAGGCCATTGGCGTCACCGATCCGGGGCAGAAGCTGACCGTGCTGCGGGCGATTGATAAGCTGGACAAGTTTGGCGTTGAGGGCGTGCGGCTTTTGCTGGGCGCTGGGACGCAAGGACGAGAGCGGGGATTTTACGAAGGGTGCGGGGCTGGATCTGAAGTCCATCAGCAGTGGTCGAATGCTCATCTGATTACTACGAAGGTCAAACAGCTTTCGTAGGTTCGACAGATGAGCCGTCATTGAAGTCAGAGGTGACGAGACAGAGAGCGATACACCTCCAGGCTGGATTGTTATTGCAATCTGTCAGATATTGCCACACTCGAGTGCGATCATAGGCAATACAAGAACGTGGGGCGCAAGCAATTCTTGAACTTGACCAGATGTTCAAGTCATTGCTTCGTCGGGCTATGGATCGAAGCGGATAAAATTTGACAAGTCCTCCGTCGTCCGCGGCCTCGAATACTACACCGGCCCTGTCTACGAAGCCGAGCTCCTGTTCGATGTCACCAATGAAAAGGGCGAAAAGGTCCAGTTCGGCTCGGTCGGCGGCGGCGGGCGGTATGACGGGCTGGTCAAGCGCTTCACCGGGCAGGACGTGCCCGCCACCGGCTTCTCCATCGGCGTCTCGCGCCTGATGACGGCGCTGAAAAACCTTGGCAAGCTGGATGTCTCCGACGTCGCCGCGCCGGTCCTCGTCACCGTCATGGACCGCGATGTGGAAAGCCTCGGGCGCTATCAGAAGATGACGCAGGATTTGCGCAACGCAGGCATCCGCGCCGAGATGTATCAGGGCAATCCGAAGGATTTCCCCAAACAGCTGCGTTACGCCGACCGGCGGGGCTGCCCCATCGCCGTGATCCAAGGCGGCAATGAGCGGGCGGACGGCAAGCTGATTATCAAAGACCTGAACGAAGGCAAACGCATCGCCGCGACGATCACTGACAATGCCGAATGGAAAGAGGCGAAGGCGGGGGAGAAGGTGATTGATGAGGCGGATTTGGTCAAGGAAGTGACGGCGATGCTGGCAGCGGGGCGGTGAGGGCGGTGAAGTCAGGTAATTTCGGTGACAGTTTACTTAATTCCTCCACCGTGGCTTCGTCTGGCGGCGGCGCCGCGGAATTAAGTAAACTGTCACCGAAATTACCTGACTTCACCGCCCTCACCGCCTACCTCGCCTCCTGCGCGATGCTCACGGACATCCCCGTGCTCCAGCCCGCTGCGCCCTTCCTCGACATGGCGGGCGAGGATCTTCGCCGCCGTATTTTCCTGACCGAATCCGAGACCGGCGAGACGCTGTGTCTTCGCCCTGAGTTCACCATTCCCGTCTGCCTCAGCCATATCAGCGCCGCGTCAAACACGCCGGCGCGCTATGCCTATCTTGGCGAAGTGTTCCGGCAAAGGCGGGCGGGAGGGTCGCAGTTTTTGCAGGCGGGGATTGAGGACCTTGGCGACACGGATATAGCAAGAGCCGATGCGCGCTCGCTGACTGAAGCGGTGGAGATGGTGCGGCTGGCTGCGCCAAAGGCCAGGCTCGAGATCTTGCTGGGCGACCAGAGCGTGTTTGAGGCAGTGCTGAAAGCGCTCGGCCTGCCGCGCGGCTGGCGCATGCGGCTGGCGCGCACCTTCGGCAATGCGGGGCTGCTGCAGGAGACGCTGAATGCGCTGGCGGGTGAGCAGCCGAAGCTGAGCCTTGCGCCGGAGATGCAAAAGCTTGCAGCCAGGGGCGATGCGGCGCGGCTTGCCAAGGCGCTCGAAGTCGAGATGGAGGCGAGCGGTTTTCCAGCGCACGCAGGGCGGACGGCTGAAGATATTGCGGCACGGCTGATCGAGAAAGCGGAGCTTGCATCGGTGAAGCTGACGAAGAAACAATTTGCCGCACTGAACGAGTTTCTCGCCATTCGCGAGCCGCTAAGCGACGCCGGTGCGCATCTGGCGCGGTTCTCGGCAGCGGAAGGGATCCGGCTTGACGGCGCGCTCAACGCGTTTTCGGCACGGGTGGGCGAGATGGCCAAGCTCGGAGTTGAGACGAAGTCTGTGACCTATGACGCGGCTTTCGGGCGGCCTTTGGATTATTATACGGGTCTGGTCTTCGAGATACGCTCCCCGGATGGCGAATTGGGCGCCTTGGCTGGCGGCGGGCGGTATGACAGGCTGTTGACGCTGCTTGGCGCGGACAAGCCTATCCCCGGCGTCGGCTTCTCGCTCTGGCTTGACCGGCTGGAGGCGCTGGCATGAGCATCACAATTGCCATGCCTTCCAAAGGCCGGATGAAGGATGACGCGCTCTTGGCTTTCGCCAAAGCGGGCCTCGAAATTATGCCGCCGGAAAACAGCCGCGCCTATCGCTGCAAGGTGAAGGGGCGCAAGGACGTCGAGATCGCGCTGCTCTCCGCCTCCGAAATCGCCCGCGAGCTGGCGGCGGGGGCGATTGATCTGGGCGTGACCGGCGAAGACCTTGTGCGCGAAAGCGCGGCGGACTGGGACAAACGCATGGAGATCGCTGCGCGGCTGGGTTTTGGGCGCGCAGATGTGGTGGTGGCCGTGCCGGACCATTGGCACGATGTCGATACGATGGCGGATCTTGACGACGTGGCAGCCGACTTCCGCCAAAGGCACGGGCGGCGGCTCAGGATCGCGACGAAATATTGGCGCATGACGCAGAGCTTCTTTTCGCAGAAGCACGGCATTCAGGTCTACCAGATCGTCGAGAGCCTCGGCGCCACCGAAGGCGCGCCGGCGGCGGGGCTGGCGGATCTGATCGTGGACATCACGTCGACCGGCGAGACGCTGACGGCGAACCGGCTTAAGGTATTGAGCGACGGGGTTATTCTGAAGTCGCAGGCCTGTCTGGTTCAGGCGCTGAAGGCGCGCAACAAATCGGATGCGGCGACGTTGAACTCCATTACCGGCGCTCTGGATACCTCAGCCTGACAAAAAACAGCCGGGGTTTCCCCCGGCCGCCTTCAAACTCAATCCGGTTCAGATCAGGCAGCGGCAATGCCGCGCTTTGCATCGACTGACCATGCGCCGGCGCCAGAGGCGGCAAGCGCAAGGAAGCCGCCGGCAAGGCCGAGGTTTTTGAACATCATAATCTGCTGCATTTGATCAGCGCCACCGTGGAACACAAGGCCGGTGAACACGCAGAACGCTGCAAGCGCAATTGCGACCCACTTGGTCTGGAAGCCGATCAGGATGGCGATGCCTGCCACAACTTCGAAAATCGCAGCCGCCCAAGCGAGCGCAGTGCCAGCGGGCAGGCCAACGGATGAGATGTAACCAGCGGTGCCTTCAATAGCGCCGAATTTCTGCAAGCCAGCGGGGATGAAGACGGCAGCGAGAAGAACGCGGCCGACGAGGGAGAGGAGAGCATTGGACATGGATCGGACCCTTTCAAGTTGGAAGCGCCCGTTACCCTGAGTCGCTGTTAATTGAAACAGGCCGCGATAATACAGTTCGTTCTCAATTTATGAACGATCTATCCCGGACGCGTCATGTTTTCTGGAACGACCAGCGCCTGATACTCCGCCTCGGTGACGAGTCCGGTCGCGAGCGCCTCTTCCTTCAGCGTCGTGCCGTTCTTGTGTGCGGTCTTGGCGATTTTGGCGGCGGCGTCATAGCCGATCTTCGGCGCAAGCGCTGTGACCAGCATCAGCGAGCGGTCGAGCGCGGCCTTGATATTGTCCTCGCGCGCCTCAATGCCGGTGACGCAGTTGTCTGTAAAGGAGACCGAGGCGTCGGACAGAAGCTGCACGGATTGTAGGAAATTATAGGCCATGACCGGGTTGAACACGTTGAGCTCGAAATGCCCCTGGCTGCCGGCAAATGTCAGCGCCGCATGATTGCCGAACACTTGCACGCAGACCTGCGTCAGCGCCTCGCACTGCGTCGGGTTGACCTTGCCCGGCATAATTGAGGACCCCGGCTCATTTTCCGGCAACTGCAGTTCGCCCAGCCCAGAGCGCGGGCCGGAGCCGAGGAAGCGGATATCGTTGGCGATCTTGAACAGCGCCGCCGCCGCCGCGTTAATGGCGCCGTGCGAGAACACCATGGCGTCGTGCGCGGCCAGTGCTTCGAACTTGTTGGGCGCGGTGGTAAAGGCAAGGCCGGTGATCGATGCGATGCGCTCCGCCACCTTCTCTGCAAACCCGACAGGCGCGTTCAGCCCCGTTCCCACCGCCGTGCCGCCTTGCGCGAGTTCCATCAGGCCGGGCAGTGTCATCTCAATGCGCTTTATTGAAGACGCGACCTGCGCCGCGTAGCCAGAAAACTCCTGGCCAAGCGTCAGCGGCGTTGCGTCCTGCGTATGCGTGCGGCCGATCTTGACGATGTGATCGAAGGCCTTCGCTTTGGCGTCCAGCGCGGCGTGGAGGTGCTTCAGGGCAGGCACAAGATCATGCACAATTCGCTCGGCGCAGGCGATGTGCATGGCGGTCGGGTAGGTGTCGTTCGACGACTGGCTCATATTGACATGGTCGTTCGGATGCACGGGCTTTTTCGAGCCCTTGACCCCGCCGAGTTTTTCAATCGCCCGGTTGGAGATCACTTCGTTCGCATTCATGTTCGACTGCGTGCCGGAGCCGGTCTGCCAGACGACCAGCGGGAAATGTTCGTTGAGCTTGCCGTCAATGACTTCCTGCGCGGCATTGACGATGGCCGCGCCAAGTTTTGCGTCGAGCTGGCCGAGTTCCATATTGGCCTCGGCTGCGGCGCGTTTGACGATGCCGAGGGCACGGACGATGGAGAGCGGCTGCTTTTCCCAGCCGATCTTGAAATTGCCCAGCGAGCGCTGCGCCTGCGCGCCCCAGAGCATGGAATCATCGACTTCGATGGGGCCGAATGTGTCGGTCTCGGTGCGCGTGGCGGTCATGGCAAAGCTCCTGGGATGCTTGCCTATGCCGACCTTTGACGATTTTCGCAACCGTCTAACAGCCGCCGGGGAACCATCGTGTCAATGAGAAGTGCCCTTGGCATCGCGTCACGGGCAACAGTCGCGCGGGTTTGGAACCGCGTGCTTCGCCCCCGCGCACGGCCAGGCAGAGTTTGTAGCTTGAAGCCTCGTCCACTTCCGCCGAACGCATATTGAGCACGCGCACATTGCGGTCGCGGGCAACATAGCGGGCGGCGGCGTAAGATGTCTTTGGAATAAGCCGGCGCTGCGACAGGGCTGCTGCTGATCTTCGGGCACGAGCCTCGGCCCCGGCCGGTGTGGCCGTCAGAAAACCCAGAGAGCATGATCACGCCGGTTTTCATCTGCCTCAAGTCCCGTTGGACAAGAATCAAATCATGATGCGCGCGAAAGGTTTCCGGGAAGTGAACGGGCGCAGCCGGCTCAGCATCTGTCAATTGGCGCAAAATGCGGTTAGGCGCGGATCATGCCGATCCTCGCAGTTCTCTTTTTCACTGCCTTTGCCGCAGCGACAATCCTGCCGTTGCAATCCGAAGTCCTGCTCACGGCGCTGATCGTCGCGGACGGGCATGATGTGGTGACGCTCGTCATTGTCGCAGGCGTCGGCAATACGCTGGGCGCGGCGGTGAACTGGTGGCTTGGCGCACGGATTGAAAGCTTTCGCGACCGGCCATGGTTCCCTGCTTCGCAAAGGCAATTGGACCGGGCGCAACACTGGTATCAGCGATGGGGCAAGTACTCGCTGCTTTTGGCCTGGCTGCCTATTGGCGGCGATGCGCTGACCGTTATTGCAGGCGTTTTGCGCGAGCCGCTGCCGGTGTTCCTTCTTCTCGTGGGGATCGGCAAATTCGCGCGCTATGTCGTGCTTGCGCTGGGCGTGATGGGTTTTCTTTAGGAAAGCGCTGTGGCGACGGCATCAAGCGCGGCGCGCAGCTTTTCGACCTTCATCCGCGAGGTCCGCCGCCGCACGCCTGCCGAGAAGCCGAAGGCTGACATTTTGGGGTCGCTTTCCTGAATGGGCAGGCTGCAGGAACCATGGATCTCCGTGACCGGGAAGGCGGCGAGAATGGACGCAGCGGTTTCAGCCGAAACGCCGCTGCCGGGCATGATGGTAAGGCGTCCATTGGCGCGGGCGTGCATCTGGCGAAGCGCGTCAAGGCCATCGGGGCAAATGAGAGCACCGCCTGAGGAGAGAATGCGCTTGAAGCCGAGTGCGGCGGCTGTATCGACGGCAGCAACGGGATCAGGCGTCAGGTCAATAGCGCGGTTGAGCGTAACGTCGAGATTGCCTGCATGGCGCTTGAGTGCGCCGAGCGCGTTCCCGTCAAGCCGGCCGCCTTCATCGTTCGCGCCGATCACCACGCCTGCAAGCCCGGCCTTTGCGGCGGCGTCAATGTCGTGATGCATCTGGTCGAGCTCGGCGGGCGAGAAGACATAATCGCCGCCGCGCGGGCGGATCATGGCAAACACCGGCACCGGCGCAGAGGCGGCAATGTGCATAAGGCCAGGGGTCGGCGTCAGCCCGCCGAGCTCAAGCGCCGAGCACAGCTCGATCCGGTCCGCCCCGCCTTCAATGGCGGCGAACATCGAGTCGGCGCTGTCGACGCAGATTTCGAGGAGGATGCGTTTGGTCATGATGCAAATCCCATAATGGCCGCGCCGATCAGGCCCGGCTCGACTGTGCACAGACCGGGCACGACGAGCGGCTTTGAATGCTTGTGCAGCGTTTTGGCGCGTGTGGCGAGATCAATTTCGGCAATCAGCTCAGGAACGTTTGACAGCCCGCCGCCAACCGGCACGATGCCGGCGCCGGTGATGTTGACGGCCAGTGCCAGCGGACGCGAAATGAGGTCTAGATAGAGCGCGATGGTCTGTGCCGCGGCTCTGTCGTCTGCAAGCCAGGCATTTGTGATTTCGGTGCTGTCGGGCCTTGTGCCATGAAGATGCTCGTGGATGCGCTCCAGCCCGCGCGCGCCGCCAAGCGTATCGACACACCCCGTCTGCCCGCAGCCGCATTTAATCTGGGGCACGGCAATCGGCGGATCACCCGCCATCAGCGGCATGACCGGTCCATGTCCCCATTCGCCAGCAAACCCGCCCGCGCCGCTGACTATCTTGCCATCGACAATCAACCCTCCGCCAACGCCGGTGCCAAGGATGATACCAAACACAATCTTTGCCCCGCGCCCCGCGCCGAGCGTGGCTTCGGCAAGCGCAAAACAATCGGCATCATTGGCAACGAGGAATGGCAGCGAGAACTTGGCACCAAGTTCACGGCGCAGCGGGCGTTGGTCGATGCAGGGGATGTTGGCGGTTGTGACAACGTCAGTCTCCGGGTCAACCGGACCGGCGATGGAGATGCAGACTTTGGAGACGGCAGGATGCTGCGCGATAAGGCCGCCAATAGCCGCATCAAACGCCGCGCGGTCGTGCACCGGGGTTGCGATGCGCTCGAGTGGGGTGATGTCGGACGGGGAAGTCGCGATTGCGCCCTTGATGGCGGTGCCGCCTATGTCGATGGCCAAAATCATGATTGAGCCGCTCCGGTTTGCGCGGACATTAGCGGGCGCGAACGCCGGAGGCTATTCTTGCAGGCAGTTTTGCACTACTCTCCATACTGATAGGCACCACCCGGCGCAGGTGCACCAAAATCTCATGAAGAACGCATTATCTGCAAGGCTTTCTACCAAATCGCGTCGGGAAGTCGAGGCGCTCGCCGCCATGGCCGAGGAAGACATCGACACCAGCGATATTCCGGAAGTCACCGATTGGTCCGGCGCAAAACGCGGTCTGTTTTACAGGCCCGTCAAACAGCAGCTGACGCTGCGCCTCGACGCCGATGTGATCGCTTGGTTCCGCAGTAACGGCACCGGCTACCAGTCGCGGATTAATTCGGCGCTGTGGGAACATGTCAGTCGCGAGGCCCGCAAGAAGGTGTCATAAAAAACCCCGGCGTCTCCGCCGGGGTTCATATGTCTCAACGATGTGGTGAGCTTGGACTTAGAAATCCATCCCGCCCATGCCGCCGCCGCCCATGCCGCCGGGCATGCCGCCGCCGCCGGCTTCCTTCTTCGGAAGCTCCGCGACCATGGCTTCGGTCGTGATCAGCAGCGAGGCAACGGATGCCGCGTCCTGCAAGGCGGTGCGCACCACCTTGACCGGATCGACAATGCCCATGGTGACCATGTCGCCATATTCGCCGGTCTGGGCGTTGTAGCCGTAGTTGGCGTTCTTGCTCTCAAGGATCTTGCCGACAACGATGGACGCTTCCGCGCCCGCGTTCGTGGCGATCTGGCGGGCAGGGGACTGGAGGGCGCGGCGCACGATGTTGATGCCCGCGTCCTGGTCCTCATTTGCGCCCTTGACCTTGATGACGGATGAAGCGCGCAACAGAGCCGAGCCGCCGCCTGCGACAATGCCTTCTTCCACGGCCGCACGGGTCGCGTTGAGGGCGTCTTCGACGCGGTCCTTCTTTTCCTTGACTTCGATTTCCGTCGCGCCGCCGACCTTGATGACGGCAACGCCGCCCGCGAGCTTGGCGAGACGCTCCTGGAGCTTCTCCTTATCGTAGTCGGACGTGGTCTCTTCGACCTGGCCCTTGATCTGCGCAACGCGGCCGGAAATTTCGGCCTTCTTGCCTGCGCCGTCAATGATCGTCGTGTTTTCCTTGGTGATCGAAACTTTCTTGGCGCGGCCGAGCATGGCGAGCGTGACGCTTTCCAGCTTGATGCCGATGTCTTCGGAAATCACCTGGCCGCCCGTCAGGATGGCGATGTCTTCAAGCATCGCCTTGCGGCGGTCGCCGAAGCCGGGAGCCTTGACGGCGCAGATTTTCAATCCACCGCGCAGCTTGTTGACAACCAGAGTGGCAAGGGCCTCGCCTTCAACATCCTCAGAGATGATAAGCAGCGGCTTGGAAGTCTGCACGACGGCTTCCAGGATCGGCAGCATGGCCTGCAGATTGGACAGCTTCTTCTCGTGCAGGAGGATGTAAACATCTTCAAGGTCGGCGACCATCTTGTCCGGGTTGGTCACGAAGTAAGGCGAGAGATAACCGCGGTCGAACTGCATGCCTTCAACGACATCAAGCTCGGTCTCGGCGGTCTTGGCTTCCTCAACCGTGATGACGCCCTCATTGCCGACCTTCTGCATCGCTTTGGCGATCATTTCGCCGACCGACGTCTCGCCATTGGCAGAAATCGTACCAACCTGCGCCACTTCTTCCGACGACTTGATCTTCTTGGCCTTCTTGACGAGATCGGCGACGACTTCAGCGACAGCCAAGTCGATACCGCGCTTCAGATCCATCGGGTTCATGCCGGCGGCAACTGCCTTTGCGCCTTCCTGAACGATGGACTGCGCCAGAACGGTCGCGGTCGTTGTGCCGTCGCCTGCAATGTCATTAGTCTTGGAAGCGACTTCGCGCAGCATCTGGGCGCCCATGTTTTCGAACTTGTCCTCAAGCTCGATCTCCTTGGCGACGGTGACGCCGTCCTTGGTGATACGGGGCGAGCCATAGCTCTTGTCGAGAATAACGTTGCGGCCTTTCGGGCCGAGCGTCACTTTAACAGCGTCCGCGAGGATATTGACACCGCGCAGCATGCGCTCGCGCGCGTCGCGGCCGAATTTTACGTCTTTAGCAGCCATAGTATGTAACTCCTGTAGTCAGGATGAAAATGAGTGGGTGAATTAGCCGAGAATGCCCATGACGTCGGATTCCTTCATGATCAGAAGGTCTTCGCCATTGAGCTTGACTTCGGTGCCGGACCATTTGCCGAACAGGATGCGGTCGCCGGACTTGACGTCCAGCGGAACCAGCTTGCCGTGATCGTCGCGCGCGCCAGGTCCAACGGACAGGACTTCGCCTTCCATCGGTTTTTCCTTGGCTGTGTCGGGGATGATGATGCCGCCAGCCGTCTTTTCTTCCGCATCAACGCGGCGAACGACGATGCGATCATGCAACGGACGGAACTTTGTTTTGGCCATTGTGATGAACCCTTGATGTTGGTTTTTGAAAGTGGGGACCGGCCTTTGAGCCGGATTAGCACTCACACTGGATGAGTGCTAGTAGCGGTGAGATATGCACTTGGGCTGCGCTTGTCAATGAGAGAGTCAAACCAGAGACGAAAGACCGTTCAAATCGGACAGTCCGAGTTTTCTCCGCCTTAATGGGTTTCCTCTATCAGGGCGTGAATTGTGCGGGGGATGTTATGCAAAAAGATGCGGCTCGACGGTTCGCACGTGACACCGGCGGCAATTATGCCGTGATCTTTGCGCTTGCGGCCTTGCCCTTGATGGCCGGCGTCGGCGCGTCATTTGACTATGTGCAAGCCTCAAGCTTGCAGAGCCAGTTTGCCCGCAGCATTGATCAAGCCGCTATTGCGGGCATTCAGGAGGTGGTGAAGGGAAAGCCAAAATCCGCCGTCGAGAAAACTGTCAAGGCCATGCTTTTGGCCAATCTAGGCCCTGAACATGAGAAAAATCTCAAGCTGAAGCTACAGATGCCCGACATGCGCTCGCCTCAGGGCCGAGTACTCAAGGTTTCAGCCAGGCTTAAGTTCAAGCCGCTAATGGCTCCGCTTTATGCGGCTGTCACAGGAAAGCCCGCGGATCATTATGACTATGTGATTGTGCTGCCCTGATCCGGAACCGGTTGCCAAGTATGGTTAACACCCGCTTTCCCGCAAACGTTGAATTCGCCTTTGCCTTGGTACCAATTTTGTAACCCGGCTCTGTTAAATTCACCCTGATACGCAATCCGTCCTTTGGAGTTGCGGGGGATCAGGTAAGGCTGGAGACTAAGATGCTGAAGAATTTTTTGCGCAATCAGGATGGCAATTACGCGGCGATTTTCGCCATTGCGATGCTTCCCTTGTTCGCGGGCGTTGGCATGTCGGTTGATTACGCCAATATCAGCCGCCTGAAGCACTCGCTCGGCGATTCCACCGACGCGGCGGGCTTGGCTGTCAGTAAGCTCTATGCGGCGGGCACCAAGACAGATGCGGAGCTCAAGGACTTTGGCAAGAAATTCTTTGAAGCAAACTTTGATCCGAACTATAAAGACAGCACTACAGTCGAAGTTTTGCTCCCGGGCGAAGCCGGAACCACTTCCAAGGAACTCGTCGTCAAGGCGACTCTCGCCTACGAGACGCTTTTCGGACCTGCCATTTCCGCGCTGATGGGCGAACAGGCCGGGACCAATGTGGTTGTCATTCAGCAATCAACGCTCAAAATGCGCGCACTGGCCGAAATCGCCCTTGTTCTCGATAATTCGGGCTCAATGGCGTGGGACAAGTACGGAAACTCGGGCACTCCGGTGGCGAACCAGCGCATTACGCTGCTGAAAACAGCGGCTAAAGAGCTCGTCTCGACAATGATCACTGCAGGGGAGCAGATCGAGCAGGTCAACGACCCAATCAAGTTCTCGATCGTTCCCTTTGCCGCCTCCGTAAATGTCGGCCCGGCAAATGCCACGAAATCATGGATGGATACGCGCGGCGTATCGCCGATCCATCATGAGCATTTGAACTGGGGCACGCCGAGCCCGACAAACCCGACGGGTTACCGGACAACCGGTGCGGACGGCTCAAAACTGGATGCATCCGGCAACCCATTGACGCGGTTTTCGATCTATAATGCGCTGACATTCCGTTCTGGCGGCACTGAATCATCCTCCCAGTGTGAGGTTTGGAGACAGGGAACCAGCGGCAGCAGCACGTCCAACTGTGCCGTGTTCAAACGCACCGGAACGTTGACGGATGTGGCCGCCGCTTCATCGGCTGCGGCCACCGCTATTGCGTCTTCAACGTACAATCTGAACTGGCTTAAAGAACAGTATGCCTGGAATGGATGTGTCGAAATGCGTCCCGGTGGTCTTGATGTCACGGACACCACGCCATCTGCCAGCAATCCATCCAGCTTGTATGTGCCGATGTTTGCGCCAGACGACTTCAATGCGTCGCAGTATGGGACGTCAAACAGCACAGGCAGCGTTTACGGCGGCGTCAACAATTGGTGGCCGGATTATGAAACGGATGCGGATTTCCGCGCCGTCAGCTACTGGCCGACTTACAATGACTCCGGTCAGGCGCTTTCTTCCGCGGCTAGCCCGACATCGTCAACATGGTGGACGTCGACTTCGCGCCCGCGCATGACAAACGTTGCGAAATACATCGCCAACAAGCCGTTTCTTTCGGGACAGGGCTCGCCGTCCTCGACGTCGGGACGCCTTGGCCAGTGGCAGTACTATCGCGGAGAGGCAGGCCCGAACCAAAGCTGCACCACAAATGCAATCACGCCTTTGACTGGCAGCGAAACCACGGTGCACGACGCCATTGACGCGATGGGTCCAAGCGGCAATACAAACGTGCCTGAGGGCCTTGCATGGGGCTGGCGCACGATTTCGTCCAAGGAACCGTTCTCCGAGGGCGTTCCAGAATCCCGCAAGGATATCGACAAAGTCGTGATTGTCCTCACCGATGGCGCCAACACCTATGGTGATCTGAGTAAGGCAAATAATGGCGACGTAACCGGCACCGAGTCAACATATGGCGCGTTTGGTTTCAGCGGTTATGCAGGCAATACCGGCACCAACGGTCTTGCCACGCGGTCCGACGCCTCAAATGTGGCCCGCATTTTCTTGAACACCAGTGCCCCCAAGACAACACATGACGCGACAAACTTTCAAAAGGCAATGGACGAGAAGATGCTCGACATCTGCGACAACATCAAAGGCGAGAAGATCATGCTGATGACAGTGGCGCTTGATCTGAATCCGGACTACGAAAGCACGGCGAGCGAAAAGGCGCAGGTGAACAAAGCGATCGAAACGCTCACTTACTGCGCCGGAACTTCGCGTGTTCGCAAGGACGGCTCTGGCAATCCCGCCAAGCTGTTCTGGAACGCAACGTCTGACACTCTTGATGACACGTTCAAGGAAATTGCCGACGAACTCTCAAATCTGCGCTTCACGGGATAAATAAGAAGAGCGCTCCAACCTCCAGACGCGGTCCTCCGGGGCCGCGTTTTTCTTTACATCGCGCCCTTGCGCTCGTTTGGAACGTCTGGTCCGACATCGCCTCGCCGCCTGACAGGTTTAGGGTTCGCAAAAAGCGGACCACAGACAAGCTTGACCCCCCCATCGATCATCGCGATCACATCATGGTCTTCCGCAAGATGCGTGGCAACAAGCCGCGTTCCGGTCTCTCCGGTGTCTGTCGATTTACCGGACAGCACAATATGAATGCCCTTCAGCGACCAGAACTCGAATGCAAAGCGCTCCAATATCTCAACATGCTGACCTTCCGGCAGAGGTCCTTCCACCGCAAGGCGGATACCCGCATCAAGAAGCAGCGCCGCGCCTGTCGAGGCGAGACCCTCGTGCTGCAAGGCATCTCCTGGCACTTCAATCACCAGGCCGGATTGAAGGGCTGGCAGAGCAGCCATCATGCCGACAATCCGGCGCAAATCCTTGTGGCTGGACAGAACTGAAATGCCAACCGGGCAGATGAGTGGTGTTGTGTCAGCCGAAGTGCCCAGAAGGCGGCGAATGGCGCTTGCTGCGGCATGAAACAGCTCCAGATCAAACCGGGCGGGATCAATTCCAGTATGCTTGCCTTCCAGCCGGCGCACATGAACGCTTGATCCGTCTGCCGCCTGCAAATGGGCATGGACGCGATAGGCTGCGATATTTGACGATTGAAGCTCGACCACTGGTTCCAGACTGATATCGAGATCATGATTGCCCATGGCAAGCAGGAGGGCATCCTCTGCCGATGATATGTCGTCGGTGACGACTGGCGGCATGGGCCTGGCGCCTGCAATTCTGGCGGAGTTTGCGGCAGATCCTGGCTCATTTGCAGGAATGGGAAGGGCTTTGCGCGGTTTGGCGCGGGCAGGTTTGGCGGCCGATTTCGCTGTGCCTTTGTCCGGCAGGGGAGCGAGCGGCAATTGCGCGGCGGCGTTCGCCCTTCGCGCCGCGCGCTCCAACTCGGCAAACATATCCTGCGCCTCGCGCGTCGTTCGGCGCATGCGCCGGTATGCGAGGAGCGCAGTGGCCAAAGCAGCCGAGGCCAGCGCTGTGGCCAGGGCAAGCGTCAGGTCCCGGGTGAACACACCCTCTGACATCGCCGCCAGAAAAAGCAGCGTCAGAATGGCGATCCCAATAAATCGCAATAATTTCAGACCCGTACGCAGCACGTGACACCCAGAAAGGAGAAACCAGCTTCAGCCAATCAAAGCCATGGTAAATGATTGGTAAACCGTTTCTTGCATGGATGGGCGGCACTGCAAAGCAAAAGCTGATGACAGGGTGAATCGCCTGCGGTATGCGAAGCGCGCCTTACAACCGGTGCCGCATATGCGTTTTATCTCCTCACTTTCCGACATCTTGCCCAGTTACAAAGCGATATTCTGCGACGTTTGGGGCGTGGTGCATAATGGCGAATGGTCATTCCCCGAAGCTGCAGTTGCGTTGGAGAAGGCAAGGGGAGAGGGCGTTGCCGTGGTACTTGTCACCAACGCGGCGCGCCGCAGTGACAAGATCATTGAGCAGCTGGGTCAGTCTCGGCGTTTCCTCGCGCCGCCTTTGACCGGGTCGTCACCTCCGGCGACGCCACGCGCGGCCTTATCGCCGAAGGCCCTCGCCGGATATTTCACATTGGCAACGACATACACCAGAAAACTGTCTATGAGGAACTGGATGTGGACCTTTGCGAGGAACGCGAAGCGGATATGGTTGTCTGCACCGGTCCGTTCAATGATGAAGTTGAAACGCCTGCCGACTATCTCGAAATGCTGCGGCGCATGCGCGCCCGCGATCTGCCGATGATCTGCGCCAATCCGGACATCAAGGTCGAGCGCGGCACCCGGCTTATTTACTGCGCCGGGGCAATAGCGCGCGAATATCAGCAAATGGGCGGGCGCGTAGGGCTTGCCGGCAAACCGCATCAACCGATTTATGACCTCGCCAAGCGCGAGGCCGAGGCGGTTCTTGGCTGCTCGATCAAGGCGTCCGACGTGCTTGCTATCGGCGACGGACTGCTGACAGACGTCCAAGGTGCGGTGAATTGTGGATTTGATGTCCTGTACATTTCCGCCGGAGTGCACGCCAAAGAGTATGGCAATCACGGCAATCCGGACAATGAGAAACTCGCGGCGTGGCTGAACGCGCATGGCGTTGCGCCCGTGGCAACCATGCCGATGCTGGCGTGGTGAGGCGCGGCATGGCCATTCAGCGGTTCGAGAGTTTTTCAGATTTGCCGCGCGAAATGCGCGGCGGCGTAGTCGCCATCGGCAATTTTGACGGGGTTCATCGCGGACACCGAATCGTTCTGGAAAAGGCGCTGGAGCTGGCAGACGCGCTTGGCAAGCCCGCGCTTGTGCTGACCTTCGAGCCGCATCCGCGCACGGTGTTTCAGCCCGACCAACCCGTGTTTCGGCTCACGCCACCCCGGCTTAAGGCGGAAATACTGGAAGCGATGGGTTTTGCCGGCGTTATCGAGCAGCCGTTTTCGCGCGAATTTTCCGGCATGTCCGCTGATGATTTCGTACATAACATTCTGGTGGAAAACCTGCGAGTCAGCCATGTCGTGACCGGCTTTGATTTCCATTTCGGCAAAAACCGCAAGGGCGGCCCGGCCTATCTCATGGAAGCGGGCGAGCGCGAGGGTTTCAAGGTCACGCTCATTGATGCCTTTCGTGACGAGGGTGGCGCGGTCGTCTCCTCAAGCCGCATCCGGGATTGTCTGGCACAGGGCGATGTGTCGCAAGCCGCGGGCCTGCTCGGATATCGCTATCTGGTCGAGGCGGAAGTGGTGCATGGCAAACAGCTGGGCCGCACGCTCGGCTATCCAACCGCCAATATGGCGCTCGCACGCGAAACCTGGCTCGCGCATGGCATCTACGCCGTCCGCTTCCGCCGCGCGGATGGATCGCTGCATGACGGCGTCGCAAGCTTTGGGCGCCGTCCGACCGTCACTGAAGATGGCGTGACGCTGCTTGAGACCTATGTGTTTGATCTTGACGATGATCTCTATGGCGAAATATGCGCCGTGTCGTTCTTTGGCTTCCTGCGTCCCGAGCTGAAGTTCGTCGGGCTGGAGCCGTTGATGGCGCAAATGAAGCGCGACGAGGAAGAGGCGCGGGCACTGCTGGCGGGGGTGAAGGCGGTTTCGGCCCTGGATGGGAAGATGTCGTTTTAGGAATTGGCTAAGAGACGGCTGTCAAAAGGGTAACGCCAAGTCTCAGCTATTTTGATGTCTTTGGCGTCAGGATGATTGGGATTGAGCAAATAGTTGCGCGCCTGCGGCATGATGACGGACGGAATTATCATGAGTGCCGCGCGGTTTTCCCGCGCGAAAGCCGTTCCAATACGCCGCGTGGCACGCTCGCTCGTTTCCCAGTCTGCCGGCAGTGATGGCTTTTCTATGTCGATCGCGTCCGGCGCCTCGATAGCGAGAAGCTGGTAGGACCTCGGCAAGAGGTCATCCGTCATATGCACAATCGTCTCCAGAAGCGCCGTTGACGGGTGATCGGCGCAATAAACCATAGGAACACCTTTTACATTCCAGCGGTTAGCGCCAAACACCCCGCCCATTCCTGATAGATTCAGGTGGTTGGATATCCGCCAGATTCGCATTCTCTAGGCGAACATGCCAAAATCAATGCGGTAAAGCTCCTCCTCAACAATGTGCGCGCCGCGTTCTGTCTCAAGCAATTCCAAAGGAATTGCCTTGTTCAGCGCCCGATTCTCTTTGCGCAGCCAGCGATGCGCCCGGTCTGGGTCAGCGAATATGCGTTCGGCCATCTCGACAATCCGCTGCAGCCTAAACACCCGGTCCGCCTCGACGTCAGAAAACTGCTCATTGTTCGCCTTCCTGCGCGCCAGCGTGCGCCTCGGCGCGACAATCTTATAAATCTCGTCATTGGAAAATCCGTGCTTGGTAAGTGAATCGAGTTCACTTGGCATCATGACAGACCTCGCCAATGCAGATGCAGCAGACATATCGGCCTCCTTTGCCATGTGCCCATAGATATATGCGCAAATGGCACAAATTACAAACGCCCTTTATTCCTTAACCGTCATCCGCTATACCCCTCCCATGTTCTTGAGCGTCATCATACGAATTACGCCCCCGGCTTCGCGCAATCGCGCTTGAGGCCGGATGACGGTTGCTTTGGCAGCCAAAATTTCACAAGAGACGAAACCTGATTTGGCCAAGCGCTGCCGCGCGGCCGTATGGATTGCATGATGACCGAGACTGTTGACTATTCAACGACGCTTTATCTGCCGAAGACCGATTTCCCGATGCGCGCGGGGCTGCCTGAAAAGGAGCCGCTGACGGTCAAGCGCTGGCAGGAGATGGACCTGTACAAACGCCTGCGCGAGGACGCGGCGGGGCGGCCGAAATATGTGCTGCATGACGGCCCGCCCTATGCCAACGGCCATCTGCATATCGGCCATGCGCTCAATAAAATCCTCAAAGACGTCATCACGCGCTCATTCCAGATGCGCGGCTATGATTCCAACTACGTCCCCGGCTGGGACTGCCACGGCCTGCCGATCGAATGGAAGATCGAGGAGGAATACCGCGCCAAGGGCAAGAACAAGGACGAGGTGGAAATCAACGAGTTCCGCCGCCAATGCCGCGAATTCGCCACCCATTGGGTCGGCGTCCAGTCCGAAGAGTTCCAGCGCCTCGGCGTGGTCGGCGATTTCCACGATCCGTATCTGACCATGGCCTACAAGGCCGAAGCCAAGATCGCGGGCGAGCTGATGAAGTTCGCCATGAGCGGGCAGCTGTACCGGGGGTCGAAGCCGGTCATGTGGTCGGTGGTGGAGAGGACGGCGCTGGCGGAGGCGGAGGTTGAGTATGAGATCTATGAGAGCGACGCGGTTTGGGTGAAGTTTCCGGTCAAGTATTTCAACAAGGAACTTGACGCATCCACGACCAAACTGTTGGCCAAAGATCAACTAAATCAAGAAGGTAACCCAATCAGCAATAGGGATTGGAGCGCGTTTGTTGAAGATGCCTCACTTGAGGACTGCCTCATTGTAATCTGGACAACCACGCCTTGGACAATTCCGGGGAACCGCGCCGTCTGTTTTTCATCGAAGATCTCGTACGGCCTCTATTTTGTGCTCAACCAAGAGAACGACTTTGGGCCATCCTATCGGGACAAGTTTGTTTTCGCGGACTCGCTAGCGGAAGGTTATGGCTTTACGTAGCTTCTGCGGAAAACGCGTTTGGCCCAAGGGTGGCGAGAAGCTTATCTTTGCAAGGTCATTAGCTGAATGCTGTGCTGAAAAGCGAAAATGCTCTCGGAGTTGCTCGAGGAGTTCCGGCTGATTCCCATCGTGTTGCGCCCACCCGACTTCGTAGCAGATTTCGATCAGCAGATTCTAGGCTCCTATGGTTCCCCAGTCCCCCTCCTCGATGGCGAGCACGTCACCGATGACGCAGGCACTGGCTTTGTCCACACCGCGCCCTCCCATGGCCGCGATGACTTTGAAATCTGGACTTCCAATGCCCGCGACGCTTGAAGCGCGGGTCATCTGACGTCCGCGATCCCGTTCCCGGTCGATGACGCCGGCTTCTATACCAAGGACGCGCCGGGCTTCGGGCCGGACCGTGCTGGCGGTCCCGCGCGGGTGCTGTGATCGATAGTCAGGCAAGAAGGGCGACGCCAATGAAGCTGTCATCAAGGCCCTGATCGCGGCGAACAATCTCTTCGCCCGCGGCCGCGTCAAGCATGAATACCCGCATTCATGGCGCTCGAAAAAGCCGGTGATCTTCCGCAACACGCCGCAATGGTTTGTGCATATGGACAAGGACACGGCTGCCGAGCCTTCCCCCGAATGCGGCGGATGCGCTGGCAGCAGCGCAACGCCTCCGCTCCACCTCCCTCGCCGCCATCGAAGCCACCCGCTTCGTCCCCGCCTGCAGGCAAAAACCGCCTCAACGCCATGATCGCGCAGCGCCCGGACTGGGTGCTGTCACGGCAACGGGCGTGGGGGGTGCCGATCTCGGTGTTCCGCCACAAGGAAACGGGACAGCTCATCCCCGGCGAGGGCTTCAACGCCTCTCAAGAACTTGCCGACCGGATCATGGCCGCTTTTGCCGAAGAAGGCGCCGACGCCTGGTACAAGGACGGCGCGAAAGCGCGGTTCCTTGATGGCTTTGTAGACGACCCTGACAATTGGGAACAGGTCCGCGATATTCTCGATGTCTGGTTCGATTCCGGCTGCACCCACGCCTTCTGCCTCGAAGAGCGCCCGGATTTGAAATGGCCAGCCGATCTTTATCTTGAAGGCTCCGACCAGCACCGCGGCTGGTTCCATTCGTCCTTGCTCGAAAGCTGCGGCACGCGGGGCGCGCGCCCTATGACGCCGTGCTCACCCATGGCTTTGTGCTCGCCGAAGACGGGCGCAAAATGTCGAAGTCGCTCGGCAATATCGTTGCGCCGCAGCAGGTCATCAAGGACTCCGGCGCCGATATCTTGCGCCTCTGGGTCGCCTCATCCGACTATTCCGATGATCTGCGCATCGGGCCGGAAATCCTGAAGACGGCCGTCGACGCCTACCGCAAATACCGCAACACCATGCGCTGGATGCTCGGCACGCTGGCGCATGATGAGGGCGAGGTCACGCCGGTCAACGAGCATGCCGGAGCTGGAACAGCTGATGCTGCACCGCCTCTCACAGCTCGATGAGCAGGTGCGCGCGGGCTATGACGCTTTCGAGTTCCGCAAGATCACCAAGACGCTGATGGATTTCATGGTGGTCGAGCTGTCGGCCTTCTACTTCGACATCCGCAAGGACGCGCTCTATTGCGACGCGCCCTCGAGCGCCAAGCGCAAAGCGGCGATTGAGGTGGTGCGGCATATTTTCGATTGCATGGTCAAATGGACCGCGCCGCTGCTGCCCTTCACCACGGAAGAGGCTTGGCTCGTCGCGCTATCCTGACGCGAAATCGGTCCACCTGGAGCAGTTCCCCGACGTGCCCGCCAACTGGCGCAACGACGCTCTGGCGAAGAACTGGGACTTCATGTCGAAAACGTGCGCCGCGTAGTCACGGGAGCACTGGAACTGGAGCGCGCGAACAAGAAAATTGGCTCCTCGCTGGAGGCTGCACCGGCCATATATGTTGGAATCGACTGTTTCCGAATGGAAGGTTGGGCGCAGGACGTGATCCAAAACGCCGATTTTGCCGAAATCTGCATAACACATCTGGCAGCGACTTAGAAATTGGTAACGGGCCGCCTGGCTACCGACCGACGTATTTGATGTCGGCGGTCGTCCCTGCACCGGCCGAACGGACGCCAATGCGCCCGCTCGTGGCGCTACACTCAAGACGTCGGCTCCGACCCGGACTATCCGGACGTTTCGGCCCGCGACGCCGCCGCGCTCAGGGAATTGAAGGCGCTGGGGCGGATTTGAATCGGGGAAGGGCGGCAAACAAGCATTGTCGCCCCTGCCCAACTTCGGTAAGAACGGCCATCGTCTTGCCGGATTTTGCGGCAAGAGGGCCTCTGGCTTAAATTGGTGATACGGCAAATGGCACTTCGCAACCCCATCTTGGCGCTCCTCCTTGCAGGAGCTTCAGGCATCGCGCTCTCGGGCTGCGTCTCCTCGCCGACCTATGGAACCGGCAAGACCGCAGGCTCGCAATTGCTGGAAGATGTCAGCAATGTCGCCAATGTGGTTCCTAAAGGCCAGAAAGAGAAAATCGACTACGCGCCGCGCCCTGAGCTAGTGCGCCCCGCAGCCGGAGCGGCATTGCCAGCCGCCGCAGGAAAGCGCCAAGGCGTCTGCCAATTGGCCGGAATCCCCGGAGGAACGCCGCGCCCGGCTGAAAGCCGAAGCCACCGCCGCGCAGGATGACCCGCTGTTTGTGCCGACGATCAAGAATGACGGCTTTGGCGTGCAGGAAGGCCAGCTGACGCCGGAAGAGCAACAGGCCCGTTTCCGCGCCGCGCGCAAGGCCAACACCGCCGGCTCACCCAATTCACGCGCCTTCCTCTCCGAGCCGCCGCTGGACTATCGCCAGCCTGCCGAGACAGCGCCCGTCGGTGATGTCGGCGAAGACGAGAAGAAAAAAGAGCGCCGCCTGAAGCGCGAAGCCACAAAAGGCAAAGGCCGCAATTGGCGCGATTTCGTGCCTTGGCTTTAACGCGGCCGCAAGTCGCCAAAAAAATGTCTGAGAAGCGCTGAGGCTTCACTCTCCGACAAACCTGGATAGACTTCCGGCGCATGGTGGCAGGTTGCCTGCGCAAAAAACCGTGGTCCATTGTCCACTGCCCCGCCTTTAGGGTCGTCCGCGCCATAATAAAGCCGGCGCAGGCGTGCGAAGGAAATGGCTCCGGCGCACATGGCACAGGGCTCCAGCGTCACATAGAGATCGCAGCCTTCCAGCCGCTCATTCTGCAGTAGTCTTGCCGCTTCGCGGATGACGACCATCTCCGCATGCGCAGTTGGGTCTGAAAGTTCACGCGTCCGGTTTCCGGCAGAGGAAATGATCTCGCCGTCCTTCACAAGCACCGCGCCGACCGGCACTTCGCCGCGCGTTGCTGCGTGCTTGGCTTGTTCAAGCGCCAGCTGCATGAAGTCCGGTTTGGCCAAGCGTTTTCCCTCGCAAGCTTTGAAGCGACCTGATAGGTAGCCCGAACCATGAGGTCTGCCTAGCACAATGTCTGATGAAGAACGCCCGCCGCGAACTGCCAAACCCTTTACTCCGCGAAGGAGCGATGCAAGGCCGCCGCGTGCGCAAAGTACTGGATTCAAACGGAAAAGCAGCTTTGGCGAGGGCAATGCTCCCGCTGAAGCGGAGGAGCCTTCCGAGCGCATTGCCAAGCGGCTCGCGCGCGCCGGTATATCTTCGCGCCGTGATGCCGAGCAACTGATTGCGCAGGGGCGGGTGACCGTAAACGGCGTTGTCTTGCAAAGTCCCGCCATCAATGTGCGCGCCAGTGACAAGATCACCGTCAGCGGACAGGACCTGCCGCCCATCGAGCGCACCCGGCTCTGGCTTTACCACAAGCGCACCGGACTTGTGACAACCTCGAAGGATCCCGAGGGGCGCAAGACGGTGTTTGAGGCGCTGCCAAAAGACATGCCGCGCGTCATTTCAGTGGGGCGGCTCGATATCAACACAGAGGGGCTGCTGCTCCTGACCAATGATGGCGGCCTGGCGCGCGCGCTTGAGCTACCAACAACCGGCTGGCTGCGCCGTTACCGCGTGCGTGCCTTTGGCAAGGTCACGCAGGAACAGCTCGACAAGCTCAAGGAGGGAGTTTCGGTTGAAGGCGTCTTCTATGGCTCGATAGAAGCGGAGCTGGAGCGCGAGCAGGGATCGAATGTCTGGATCACGCTTGGTCTGCGCGAAGGCAAGAACCGCGAGGTCAAGAATGTGCTGGGCTCGCTTGGTCTGAATGTGAACCGGCTGATCCGCATCTCGTTTGGGCCCTTTCAATTGGGAGACCTTGCGGAAGGGTCGGTGCTGGAGATCAAAGGCCGCATTCTGCGCGACCAGCTTGGCGACAAATTGATTGAGGAATCCGGTGCGAACTTTGAGGTGCCGGTTTCCCGCCCGTTCTCCAACAAGCCGGTGAAATCCGAGGAGCGGCGTTCCGAGCGCAAGGAGTTTGCTGAAAGACCCATGCCGCGCCGTCATGGCGAATGGGTGGGCGGGACTGACAACCCGATTGTCTCGCGGCAAAAGCGCGAAACCGCCAAGCGCTTCGATGCCCTTGATCGTCTTGACACCAAGTCCGGCAAGGGCAATCGCGGGGCCAATGTCTGGACCGCGCCCGGCGCGCGCCCCAGATCGGCAAAACCGGCTGAAAAGACCGATGAAAAACAGGAAAAACGTGGATTTACCCCGCGCGCGGGCAGGCCGAGGCTCGACCGCGCCGCGCCATCGGGCGAGCGGACGGGCGGCGCATTCCGTGCGCCACGGGCAGAGCGTCCGAACCGCGAAGACCGGCCGGTAAGGGCGCGCCCGCCCCGAGATGAAAATGGGGGTGTCAACGAAAACCGCTCTTCCGAAACCGTCAGGCCGCCAGAGCGCCAGCGCGCGCCAAAACCATTTGCTGCGCGCGATGCCAAGCGGGCAGGACCGGGCGTCAAGGATTCGCGGCCGCCCCGTGGCGAGCGTCCCACTCGTGAAGACCGGCCTGTAAGGGCACGTCCGCCCCGCGCTGAGACCGGCGGCGTGAGCGAAAGCCGCCCTGCGGGGGGTGGCAAGCCGCCAAGGTCATTTGGCGCGCGCGATGCCAAGCGCCCGGGTTCAGGGCCTACGGACGCCCTGCCGCCGCGCGGACCCAAGCCGTTTGGCGCAAAGCCGAGAGGAAAGCCCGGAAATGCGGATCGTCGGCGGTGAACTCGGCGGGCGCAAGCTCGCCGCGCCGCAATCCGACCGGATCCGCCCGACCACCGACCGGACCCGCGAGAGCCTGTTCAACATATTGGGCCACGCATATCCCTGAAATTTTCAGAGATACGCGAGTTCTGGACCTGTTCTCCGGCACAGGCGCACTCGGTATTGAGGCACTGTCGCGCGGCGCGCGCTTCTGCCTGTTTGTTGAGGAATCAACGGAAGGCAGGGGTCTGCTGCGCGAGAATGTTGACGCGCTCAGCCTTCAGGGCCGCACCAAAATCTTCCGCCGCGATGCGACAGATTTGGGGCCGAAGGGCGCGGTCGAGCCGTTCGATCTCGTCTTCGCCGACCCGCCCTATGGCATGGGATTGGGTGAGAGGTCGCTTGCTTCGGCAGTTGCACATGGCTGGCTGAATGACGGCGCAATCATCGTGCTGGAAGAGCGCGCTGACGCGGCAGTTCAACTTCCAAAGGGATTTGATCTCTTGGACAGCCGCAGTTTTGGTGACACAATCATGCGTATCATGCGCTGGTCCGCCAGTTGAGCTTCCCGATTCTTCCGATCCACAAAACACCGGTTCAAAAATGGCTGCAAGAAAAGCTGTGAAGTCCAAGCCGCAGGATGAACCGAGCTTCGCGCTCGCCTTGGGTGGTGGCGGCGCGCGGGGGCTCGCCCATATCCATGTCATTGAAGCTTTTGATGAATTGGGAATAAGACCGACGGCTATCGCAGGCTCGTCCATCGGCGCGATCATGGGCGCCGCGATGGCGGCTGGCATGAGCGGCAAGGATATCCGCGAACACTCCATTCAAGTGTTGGCGAACCGGGCGCAGGTGATGAACCGGATATGGCAGTTGCGGCCGAAAAGTATTGTGGGTGTGCTTGCGAACGCCTTCCGCTTCACGCAGTTCGACATTGAACGGATATTGGCGGCGTTTCTGCCGAACGCCATTCCTGCGAGCTTTGAGGAGCTCCAAATCCCGCTTGAGATCACGGCAACTGACTTTTACGGACAGTGCGAACTCGATTTCAATTCGGGCGATCTTTATTCAGCAATTGCCGCCTCTGCCGCAATTCCTGCTCTCTTCCGACCGGTACAGCGGGATGGGCGGATTTTGATCGATGGCGGGATCTATAACCCCGTGCCGTTTGATTTGCTGGAAGGCAAAGCGGATTTTGTGGTGGCAATCGACGTGGTCGGCGGGCCGGAGGGCGATGCGGGCCGCATGCCGGGGACGATTGACGCGATGTTCGGCGCAAGCCAGCTGATGATGCAGTCAATCGTCGCCATGAAAATGAAGGCGCATCAGCCGGCAATTTTCCTGCGCCCCTCCGTGAACCGCTTCCGCGTCATGGATTTCCTGAAGGTGAACACGGTGCTGCGCGAGACCGAAGGCATCAAGGATGAGTTGAAGCGCGCAATTGACGCGGCAGTCACATTCAGCAGGCGCAGGGCAGCCGAATAGTCTCAGCCGAGCGTTGCCGCCTTTCCCGACGAAAAAGGCGACTGACCGGCCGGATGCACGGGCTCGATGATGTCAGCCGGATTGCGCCGCTCCAGATCCTTGACAACGCGCATGCACACCCATGCGGCACCCGCGCCGAACAGGACAGCGCCGAGCGCTTGGCCTGCCAGCGCGCCGATCGCGCCGTACCAGGCTGCCCCGAGCGAAACAAACGGAATGACGCCGAGCGTCGAGCGGCTCCAGTTGGAAATGGTCGAATACAGCGGAAAGCCGAGATTGTTGAAGGCGGCATTGGCCGTGAACAGCATCCCGTTGAACAGGAAACTCGCCGCGCCGATGAGGCAGAAGAAGTTTATCAGCGCGGCAGCTGTGCCTGTCGCGCCAAACAAGGTGTTGATTTGGTTCCGGAACAGCGCCAGCAGCAGCCAGACTGCGAGCACATAGATGATCACTACGACAAAACTGTCTTTCATGGTCTGCTCAATCCGGTCGAAGCGCCTTGCGCCGAAATTTTGTCCAAGGATCGGTCCGACCGCGCCAGACAGCGCGAAAATCGCTCCGAAGGCGACCGGCGTGATCCGGCCGATGATTGCCCATCCGGCGATAGCGGCATCGCCAAAACCCGACATTTGGGCCGTGACAAACGCGTTGCCCACCGGTGTCGCAAGCTGGGTGGTGACGGCCGGGAGGCCGATGGCGAAGAACGGGCCGGCGGCTTGCAGGATTGTTTCGCGCGATGGCATGCGCACCATATGGTGCACGCGAATCGCGCCATAGAGGCCGACACCCATGAGAACTATGCGCGAAATCACCGTCACAATGGCGGCGCCGTCAAGGCCGAGATCGAAGACGAAGATGAAAACCGGGTCGAGCACAGCGGTCACAATCGCTGCAAGCAGCGTCACATACATGGACCGCTTCGCGTCGCCCTTGGCCCGCAGCAGTGCCGCCGCGCTCATGCCGATGGCCATCAAAGTCATGGAGGGCATGACGATCCAGATGAAACGCACCGACAAATCCAGCGTGCGGCCCTCGGCGCCAAGCAATTCAGTGAGCGGGCGCGCGAAAACCGCTCCGAGCACGGACAGGACCAGCATCACAGCAGCCATGAGCACAATGCCTGCCCCGCCGAGTTCAGCGGCTTTGACGCTTTCGCCCTTGCCAAGGGCGCGCGAGACCTGCGCTGTGGTCGCAATCGTCAGCCCGATGGCGACAGATGTCAGAAAAAACATCAGCGTGCCGGAATAGCCGATGGCTGCCGCGAGTTCCTGTTCGCCGAGCATTGAGATGTACAACAGGTTCAGGACGTCAACCAGAAACACCGCCATGAGCCCGAGCGAGGCGGTCGCCGTCATCACCAGCACATGCCGCATGGTCGAGCCGGTAACGAATTTCGGGTTCTGCGTCTCGCTCAAACCGGCATCCTTGCTTGCCTCTCCAAAGTCCCCGCCCTATAGGCAAACCGAGCCTCTGCACCTATGTAGCCAAAGCAGAGTGCATTCCAAGACCAGCCCGCACGGTTTCTTTCATGTCCGACCCGCGCAATTCGCAGGAACTTCTCGATTTTGCCGCACGCCTTGTCGAATCGGCAAAGCGTGAAGGCGCCGATGCCGCCGATGCAGTGGTTGTGCGCGGCAAGTCTGTCAGCGTCTCCGTGCGCCTTGGCAAGGTTGAAGATACGGAGGCTTCGGAGAGCGATGACTTTTCGCTGCGGGTGTTTGTGGGCAGTCGCGTCGCCAGCATTTCAGCAAGCGCCGGGTCCGATCCGCAGGCATTGGCCGCGCGGGCTGTCGGCATGGCGAAGGTCGCGCCCGAGGATCCGTACCAGTCTCTTGCTGATCCAGAGCAGTTGGCCCGCAGTCCGCGCGACCTCGATTTATTTGATGCCACAGAGGTCAGTTCAGCCGCGCTGACGCAAGCTGCGCTGGCGCAAGAGGCGGCAGCTCTTGCGGTCGCGGGAATCACAAACTCAGGCGGAAGTTCCGCCTCTTTTGGCTATGGCGGCATTGTGCTGGTCACCTCTCAGGGTTTTTGCGGGCACTATCTGGTTTCCCGTTTCGGGCGTGGCGTGTCTGTCATTGCCGGTGAAGGCACAAAGATGGAGCGGGATTACGAGTTTTCTTCGCGCATCCATTTCAATGAGCTTGAAGCTCCGCAATCCATTGGCCGGAAAGCAGGCGAGCGCGCTGTGCGCCGCATCAATCCGCGCAAGGTCAAGACCGGACCGGTCAATGTTGTCTTTGATCCGCGCGTGGCGCGCGGCATTGCGGGGCATTTCTCAGGCGCCATCAATGGCGCAGCGATTGCGCGCAAAACCAGTTTCCTGCGCGAATTCATGGGCAAACAAGTGCTTCCCAAGGGCATGCGGGTGAGCGACGACCCGCTGAAAACGCGCGGCCCGTCTTCGCGGCCCTTTGATGGAGAAGGTGTGGAAGGCCAGCCGCTCAACTTCGTCGAGGATGGCGTGCTTCAGGCATGGACCTTGTCTACATCGGCTGCAAAGGAACTGGGACTGACCACAAATGGCCGCGGCTCGCGCTCCGGCACTTCAGTCTCGCCCTCATCGACCAATTTTGCCTTTGAGCCGGGCAGGATATCGCCCGAAGCGCTGATCCGCGATATTGGAACCGGGCTTTACGTGACCGAGGTCATCGGCCAGGGCGTCAATATGGTGACCGGCGAATACAGCCGCGGCGCATCAGGTTACTGGATCGAGAATGGCGAATTGACCTTTCCGGTGTCTGAAGTCACGATTGCCGGAAATCTGAAGGACATGTTCCTCAATATCATTCCCGCCGACGACATTGACCGCAATTATGGCACCGCTGCGCCAACACTTGCCATCCCCGGAATGACGCTTGCCGGTGACTGAACCCAACCATCTGTCCACCGACCTCGACCTCATTTGCGCCGCCGCAACGCGCGCGGGTAAGATCGCCATGGCATATTTCGGCAACCGGCCGAAGATTACCTGGAAGATTGGCAATTCGCCTGTGACGGAGGCGGACCATGCGGCAGACGAGTATCTGCGGCAGACACTGCTCACCGCGCGGCCAAACTATGGCTGGCTCAGCGAGGAGTCGGGCGAGCACGGCGGCGAAAAGTCCGCGAAACGCATCTTTGTGGTCGACCCGATCGACGGAACTCGCGCCTTTATCGATGGCAAGACCGTCTGGTGCGTCTCTGTCGCCATTGTGGAAAAGAACCGGCCCATAGCGGGCGTTCTCTGTTGCCCTGCGCGCGCAGAGATGTACACAGCGGCCAAGGGGCAAGGCGCATATTTGAATGGCAAGCGCCTGCCTGAGCTGAAGCCGGGCAATGGGATCAGATTTGCCGGGGCCAAGTCCTGGCTTGGCCCGGATCTCAGCGCGTTCAGCCGTCCCGTCACCTTCACCCCGCACATTCCCTCGCTCGCCTACCGGATTGCCATGATCGCCAACGGTTCGCTCGACGGCACATTTGTCAAACCCAACTCGCA
This sequence comes from uncultured Alphaproteobacteria bacterium, assembly GCA_963792485.1. Lineage (GTDB taxonomy): Bacteria > Pseudomonadota > Alphaproteobacteria > Rhizobiales > Rhizobiaceae > JANOYJ01. The sequence continues at coordinate 913,419 of CAWBWL010000007.1, read as the reverse complement.
TGATTGGGATCTGGCCGCGGCTGATCTGATTTTGAGCGAATGCGGCGGCGCAATCTTTACCGTGGACGGTGAGCAGCCTAATTATGCCAAGGCTGATCCCAGCCACGGAATTCTTGTTGCCGGGGCTCCACACGTCACCTCAGAAATGTTGCAGGTTGTGAGACACGCTTCCCTTGGGTAGAACGAATACAATTTGAGTGATTCACCCGGAGCAGTTCATGAGCGGCGACGCGCCCAAAAAGCAGCTATTGCACCTTGTCTTTGGCGGCGAACTGACATCTCTCAAAGGAACGGAATTCCGTGATCTTGATGCGTTGGATATGGTCGGAATTTATCCCGACTATGCCTCTGCGGCGCTGGCCTGGAAGGCAAAGGCGCAGCAGACCGTGGACAATGCGCATATGCGCTATTTCATCGTGCATTTGCATAGGCTCCTTGATCCAGGAGACAATGATTAGGCCGGTTTATTCATGACGCATCAAATCGGCATACTGGCGGGCAGGCAGGGGTTGGGCGCAGTGTCGTTGGGCAGAACTTGGCGAAAGTTCCGGCATTTCTTGCGTCGGCAACCGTGGTTGCTCGGCGCACTTGCCGCTATCCTTGCGGCGTTTCTGCGCTTCACAAACTGGACCAATCCGCAGCGCGCCGAGACCCGCGCGGTTCAGGACAAAATCCGCGAACTCGGCCCGCTCATTATTGCCCTCTGGCATGGCCAGCATTTGATGGCCTCATTCGTTGCTCCAAAAGACATGCAGTTTGTCGCGCTTTTTTCCCGCAGCGCCGATGCCGAGATGAACGCAAAAATCGCTGAGAAGCTTGGCGTTGAAGTCGTGCGCGGCTCCGGCGGACGTGAGGCGGGGCAGCGGCTGGAAAAAGGCGGCGCGCGGGCGCTCATCCAGCTGAAACGCGCACTGGATGAAGGCAAGTCCGTGGTCATGATCGCCGATATTTCGAAGGCGACGCCCCGGCAGGCCGGAGAGGGCATCGTGCTTCTCGCCAAGATCTCAGGGCGGCCCATCCTGCCTGCCGCATACGCCTCCTCGCGGGGGTTCACCATTGCCAAAAGCTGGGACAGGATGCGGGTCAATCTGCCGTTTGGCCGCGCCGTGGCGCAAGCGAGCGATCCGGTGTTCATTGCGCGCGATGCAAATGATGCGGACATGGCGCTTGCGCGCGCTGAACTGACAGCGCGCCTCAATGCCGCGACTGAGCGCGCCTCTGCTCTCGTAGGCAGTCCGTCATGAGTGAGCGCTGGGCCCGCGCCCTATTGTCACTCTACCGCTGGGGCGGCGCTGCCGCCTGGCCAGCGATCGGCGGCTATCTTGCATTGCGCACCAATCGCGGCAAAGAAGACCCGGTGCGCCGCAAAGAGCGGTATGGCCGCAGTTCCATACCTCGGCCGGAGGGTCCTCTGGTCTGGGTCCATGCGGCAAGTGTGGGCGAGACGTCGGCCGTCATACCCTTGCTCGAATATTTGAGTTCCCTGTCGATTTCAGTGGTGCTGACAACCGGAACCGTCACATCGGCGCGTCTTGCCAAGGACCGCCTGGCTGGCAATGTCATCCATCAATATGTGCCCCTGGATTTGAAGCCCGCCGTCAGCCGCTTTTTGTCTCATTGGAAACCGGACCTGGCCATCATCGCGGAATCCGAGATTTGGCCGATGACCATTCTCGAGCTCGGCGCCCGCCGTGTGCCTCAGGTTCTGGTCAATGGCCGTTTGTCCGACCGGTCTTTTGCCTCTTGGAAGAAGCGGGCGTTCCTGGCGGAAGCCCTTTTTGAGAATCTTTCGCTGGTCGTCGCCCAATCGGAGCTCGACGCGTTCCGCTTCAGGGAGCTAGGCGCGCGTCCCGTTGCCGTATCGGGCAATTTGAAGGCCGACACCACTCCGCCCCCTGCCGACGAGACAGATGTCTCCAATCTTCTGGCGCAGATCGCTGACCGCAGCACATGGGCAGCCATCTCGACGCATGAGGGCGAGGAGATGATTGCGGCCGACGTCCACGAAATGCTCGCGCGCCGCCACAAGTCATTGCTGACAATCATTGTGCCGCGCCACCCGGACCGGGCAGATGCGATTGAATCGGAACTGCTCCGCCGTGGTTTGACCGTCGCGCGCCGCAGCCGGGGCGAGGCAATCAAACCGCAGACCAGGATCTTTCTCGGCGACACCATTGGTGAAATGGGACTCTATCTGCGTCTGACCGAGATCGCTTTTGTGGGGCGCTCCATGTCAGGCGAGGGCGGTCAGAACCCGATCGAGCCCGCATCGCTTGGCGCAGCCATACTGTCTGGAGAAAACGTTCAGAATTTCCGCGAGGCATACCGCATACTCATTGCCAGCGGCGCGGCAAAACTGGTCAAGGACCGCGACATGCTGGCTGGCAGCGTCAACTATCTTCTCAACAATCCTAAGTCCCGCCGGGAGATGATCAGCGCCGCGCAAGGCGCTCTGGACTCCATGGGCGGCGCGCTCTCGCGCACACTTGTGCATCTGGAACCCTATATCCAACCGCTTGTCGTGAAATCCCAGCTCGACAGGCCGCGTAAGGCAGGTGGCAGATGACCAGCGAAACTCCCGTTTTCTGGTGGCAGCAACCCGACTGGCGCGCCTTTCTGCTCTCGCCCTTTGCAGCGCTTTACGGAGCTGTCGCTGAAAACCGGCTCTTGAAAGCCTCCTCGCCGCAGATTGATTTGCCTGTCATTTGCGTGGGCAATCTGACAGTCGGCGGCGGCGGCAAGACGCCGACAGTCGTCGCTCTCGTCCATCATGCGCTAAAGCTTGGATTAAAGCCCGGCATTGTGTCGCGCGGTTATGGCGGTCACGAAAAAGGGCCGCACATTGTCGACAACGCACATGATTCGGCACGTCATGTCGGCGACGAGCCGCTGCTTCTATCCTACCACGCAACGGTGGCGGTCGGGAAAAATCGTCTCGCCTCGGCAAAGCTCCTGAAGAGCAAAGGCTGCAATTTCATCATTATGGATGACGGCTTCCAGAGCGCGCGCCTTCATGCCGACTGCAATTTGATCGTTGTGGATTCCCGGCGCGGCATTGGAAACGGCCACGTCATTCCGGCAGGTCCCTTGCGCGCACCGCTGACGGCGCAGATGCGCAAGACCGACGCCTTGCTCGTCATTGGCAAGGGCGATCAGGCCGAATGGGTGATCCGCGCCGCCGCCCGCGCCGGCAAGCCGGTTTTCGAGGCAAATTTCAAATGGGAAGAGGCGGCGACCGTGCGCGGCAAGCGGTTTCTCGCCTTTGCCGGAATTGCCGACCCGGACAAATTCTTCGACACGCTCCAGGAGTCCGGCGCGTGGGTCTCGCTGTCCCGCTCTTTCCCGGACCACTACCACTATACGGACGAGGATATGGCCGAACTGATGCACACGGCCGAGACCGCGGATCTGACACTGGTGACCACCGAGAAAGACGCGGTGCGTTTTGTGCGCGGCACTGAGATGGCGCAGAAAATGGCGGACCGAACCATGGTGTTTCAGATTGAGCTTGGCTTTGAGGAATCAACATCTGCAAGCCAGATCGTGCAGGGCACAATTGACCGTTTTCGTCTGCGCAGCCAGGCGGCGCTTTAAGTTTCGATATAGCGCCCTGCGGGCAGGAATCGCGCCATGCGTTGGACTGACGCAAGCAAGGCTCGCCGCAAGGGCGAACGCAATGGTTTTTCAACGCCAATCCAGATCAGCGTGGCCAGGACGATAACGCCCAAAGTGACCATGAGCATCGCCGCGAGCCCGCTCATTGAACCTGCCAGACTGTTGAAAGCCATATAGCCGATGTGCTGGTGCAACAGGTACAGCGGATAGCTGATTGCCCCGAGCGGCAGGAGAATGCGCGGCGAAATGCGCGGGGGGCGGGGCGAGGTCGCAGCATACAGGATTGCGAAGAGCAATGTGACAAGAACTGCGGTCAACACTCCGGAGAACGCGGTTTGATAGACCTGTTCGATGACCGGCAGCAGGTTGAGACTGGTGCGGATGGAAACGCCAAGGCTGAGAGCCAGCAGGAGCAGCGTGGCAAGATCGGCGAGGCCCGCGCGCCAGCGGTACATCAGGATTCCGGCGGAGAAGAAGCCGGCGAACTCGGTCAGGAAGATGACCCTTATCGCCTTGATGTGGAACAAGTGCTCATTGAACAGAGCGATGGCGAGCCAAACCAGTACAATGCGAGTGCAGTGTTTTTCGAACAGGCCAAGGGCAAGAAACAGGAACACCCAGGCGTAGAAGAACAGCTCCAGCACGATGGACCAATAGGCGCCGTCCAAGAAGTTCTGACCGAACAGCGGCGCGAGCATGGTGAGATTTGCGGCATATTGCAGCCAGTCCGCAGAAAAATGCGGCGCGCCGAACTGCAGCGTGATCAGGAAAGTGATGGTCATGGCGGCAAGATGAGCGGGATAAAGCCGCGCCAGCCGCGCGGCGGCAAAGTCCAGCGCCGGACGCTCATGGGCAGACCAGGCGATGACGAAGCCGGAGATCATGAAGAACAGATTGACGCCGAGATAGCCGTGTTTGGAAATGCCGGCGAACCATTCGGGGAGATTGAGCGCAGGCATGACACCGATGGCTTCGCCGCGGAAAGCGTAGTGAAACATCACCACGGCCAGCGCCGCCAAAAACCTTAGTCCGTCCAGCCGGACGATGCGGTCTCCGTTCATGTTCCCATCCTCAAACTGAGAGGTTAGGACATTTTGCGCCGCACAAGAATGCAACGGGCAGGTTTTGTTAATCAATGGTTAAGGATATGATTTGACTAAAGTTTTACCGTCCCGCGCCGAAACCTTGAATCAAACTCGGCCTCGCGTGACAAAGAGGCCTGGATATCCACATAGGGCTCCTGCCGGTCAACGCTCCAATATTTGAGTTCATCCAGAGGAATGCGCGCGCCCGTGACAGCGCAGGTCACAAACGAGCCGACCGACAGGACCTGGAAGTCCGCATCCAGATAGCGCACCCGCGCCTCACCAGCGCCCGGACCTTCAAACCTGTTCACATGCGTCTCCATTCATCGCCGGCCGAACAGCCTCTCTATATCTGAAAGCTTTAATTCGATAAAGGTCGGACGGCCATGATTGCAGGTGCCGGAGCCGGGGACGCTCTCCATCTGGCGCAGAAGCGCATTCATCTCGTCCGGCTTCAGCTGCCGCCCCGCCCGCACCGAGCCATGACAGGCCATGGTCGCCGCCACATGGTCGATTCGCGCCTTCAGGCCATCAGCGCTGTCATGTTCGGCAAGCTCATCGGCCAGATCACGCACCAGCGCGGCGACATCGGTCCGGCCGAGCACTGAAGGGGTTGCCCGCACCGCCACCGCGCCCGGACCGAACCGCTCGAGCTGCAGGCCGAAACGGGAGAGCAGGTCCGACTGCGCCGCGAGCCGGTCCGCATCATCTTCCGGCAAATCGACGATTTCGGGAATGAGCAGAAGCTGCGCGGGGAGCCCACGATCATCCAGCGCCTTTTTCAGCGCCTCATAGACCAGCCGCTCATGCGCCGCATGCTGGTCGATCAAGACCAGGCTGTCGCCGGTTTCGGCGACGATATAGGTTGAGGCGACTTGCGCGCGCGCCGCGCCGAGCGGGAAGCTGCTGATTGGCGCATCACCGTTTGACCTGACATCCGCGCTGGGCTGGCCCACATGGTCAAAGGCGGCCTGCCGCTCCTCCCCGAAGCCGAACGGCCGGTTGGGTGACTGGTTCACATCATAAGCCTGCGGCGGCGGCGCGTAAAATCCGGAAGTTCTGGCGGAATAACCGCTGCGGGCATCCGCCTCAAATCCCCGGCGGAAGGACCCCATCATCGCCGCGGCGCCTGAGGTTGCCGGGCGGATGCCGGATGCGGCGAGCTGCTCGCGGATCGCGCCGATAATCAGCCCGCGCACCAGGCCCGGATCGCGGAAACGCACATCGGCCTTGGCCGGATGCACATTGACGTCCACCAGCCCCGGCTCAAGATCGATGAACAGGGCGGTCACCGCATGCCGGTCGCGCGCCATCACATCGGCATAAGCGGCGCGGATCGAGGCCGCAATCAGCTTGTCGCGCACCGGCCGTCCGTTGACATAGGCGAACTGGCTGAGTGAATTGGCCCGGCTGAACGAGGGTATCCCCGCCAGCCCGGTGAGCCGAACCTGTTCGCGCGAAGCGTCCACTTCCAGCGCATTGTCGGGAAACTCCTCGCCCATCACATTGGCGATCCGCCGCCGCAATCCCTCGCCGCCCGGCTGCGCATGCAGGCAAAGTCAGCGCCTGCCGATCGGAGCCTGAAAGCTCGAAGCGGACCTGCGGAAAGGCGATGGCGATGCGCTTGACGACATCTGTTATGGCCGAGGATTCGGCCCGCTCGCCCTTCATGAATTTCAGCCGGGCAGGGGTGTTGAAGAAGAGGTCCCGCACCTCGACAAACGTGCCCTTGGACAAAGCCGCCGGCTGCACCGCCGACATGTGCCCGCCTTCGAGCCGCACTTCATAAGAGCCGGAAGCCCCAACGGCCCGCGAGCGCATCGTCAGCCGGGAGACCGAGCCGATGGAGGGCAGCGCCTCGCCACGGAAGCCGAGCGAGCGGATGTCAAGCAAATCATCGGAAAGCTTCGAGGTGCAATGCCGCGACACGGCAAGTTTCAGCTGGCTTTCGGAAATGCCTGAGCCGTCATCCGACACCCGGATCAGCGACAGCCCGCCGCCAGCCGTGACAATCTCGACCCGCGACGCCCCGGCATCGAGCGCGTTTTCGACAAGTTCCTTGACGACGCTCGCAGGCCGCTCAATCACCTCGCCGGCGGCGATCTGGTTGATGAGCGTGTCGGAAAGCTGGCGGATGGTCATGGGCGGCTTATAGGCGGATTCGTCCCGCTGCGCCAAGGCTTCCGCCTCCGCCAAGGCTCCGGCGTGACTAACCGGCGCGAAAAGTCCTGCCAAGCTCTGCAGCGGCAAAGCCGGGCGATGCCGCGCGTACGCTCCGGGCAGGCATTGCCTTCCGGGTCTTCAGACCAGAAATAGTGCGCCACCGCCCCTTACGAAGTATCCTGCTCCTTCCGCAATTCGCGCAGAAAATAGCAGCAGTCGCTGAGGACCCGGTCGACCTCATGGATCTGTTTCTTGCGATGGCCGAGCGGATAGCCGGGACGGATGGTCGAGATGCGCGAGCCGCGTTTGCGCGCGGTGAGTTTGCGGATTTCGAGTAACATCTTGCCGCGCCAGCGCACATAGCGCCGCGCCTGTTTGGGCAGCGTTGCCAGCGCGTGTTTGAACGCTGTAATGCGCCGGATGAGCCGCGCGGCGTTGATCGGGTCCTCGCCGGTGAGGGGAACCGGTTCGGGCGGAAAATACGGCGTGGACCAGCCGGGCACGCTGATGCGCGGAAACGAGGTGGGTCTGCCCTGGAACGGCTTGCGTCCGCCGGGCCGGGCGAAATGCTTGAGCGGCTCGATCAGATTGAACACGGGAATGCGCCCCGCTTTATCCAAGCCGTATCCGAAGCCGCATCCGAAGCCCGCTCCATCTTCTTCAGCTTCGCCGCCAGTTCCTTCGGAAACGGGCCGCTGGGCCTGACCTTCAGCACAATGCCGCGCGCGGCAATGATGATCAGCCGGCGCAGCGCCGCTTCCGCCGGGCGCAGCAGGATCAAGATACGCCGGTAAATGCGCCGCGTCAGCACCGTCACCGGCACGCCCTTGTTGAGACCGGCCATGAAGAACATCTCTGTCATGACAAAGAACAAGTCCCGCGACTGCCGCTCAATCACCCCTTTCCAGTCAATATCCGACATGCCCTGCCTTTCCACACACGCGGCGGATTATGGGGCAGGATGAAAGGGGTGGGATAAGTATTTTTTCTGGCGATTGAATTTGCTCGAGAAAATTCGTGTTCTCATCCCACAGTTGGGCGGTTCAGGGCATACGAATGCGTGGCGCGAGCCGCCCCTCTCTGTCCTGTCGGACATCTCTCCCGCGAGGGGAGAGATCGCTCACCGCCGCTTTCGCGTTTGCTTGCAACGGTGCAAGAAGTGGGGAAGGCTGTGACACAGCCGATCTCCCCCTCGCGGGGGAGATGTCCGACAGGACAGAGAGGGGCGCCTCGCGCCGGGCCGGCAGTCCAACAGGACAGAGGGGCGCGCAGGGCGCTGGTTCTTAGAGTGCCGCTTCCAAATTCGTGCCATGGGCTCAGTCATGCAACACGCAATCTTGCAGCGGCCGGCAAACACGCTATCTCACCCCTATGAAAAAATTGGCCCTCGTTCTGCTCGTCACCCTCTGCGCCGTCAGCGCCGCCCATGCCGTCGGCCTCACCACCGTCATCCGCACCTGCGGCGATGACTCCAAAGCCTATTGCAAAGGCGTCAGCTATGGCGCGCCGATGCAGGCGTGCCTGATCAGGAACAAGGCGAAAGTGACGCCCGCCTGCCGCAAGATTGTCGAGCGGCTGGAGAAGGGGGAAAAGGTGCGGGTGTTTGGCGGCTAGTTGCAGCCCATCGCCGTCACCATCTCCCGCACGAGTTTCGGGACATGCCTGATGGGGGCCTTCTGGCCAAACATGCGCACGCTGGCCCAGACGCCCTCGACCAGGAGGAAGACGAGTTCGGCTGCCTTTTTGGGTTCCGCAACGCCCTGCCGCTTGGCAAGATCCTGCAAATGGGCAAGCACGTTCTGCTTGACGCGGATGGACGCCGCATGGGCGGGGTGTGCCGGGTCGTGGAACTCGGCGGCACTGCCCTGGAATGTGCAGCCGAGGCAGTTGGGCGAAGCGGCGATCTTGATCACCTGATCGACATAGGCAAACAGCGGCTCCCTGGCGCCGGTCATCGCGAAGGCGTCAGCCGAATATGTCTCGGCCCGCTCAATCCAGGCGACGATGAGATCGTCTTTGGAGGGGAAGTGCTTGTAGAAAGTCGCCTTGGCAACGCCGGACTCGGCAATGACCCGGTCAATGCCGACGGCGCGGTAACCCTCTTTGTAGAACAGCGTTGCCGCCGTCATCATGATCCGCTCGCGCGGGGAAATTTCACTTGACATGTAGACAGACCTGTCTGTATTTAGTGTTACTAGTAGACGAACCTGTCTGTCTATAACATGGGAGCTTGATTATGAAAATAGGAATCATCGGCGGCGGCTCGGTCGGGCAGACAATCGGCGGCAAACTGACGGCCAATGGCCATGACGTGGTGCTCGGCATCCGCAATGTGACGCCTCAGGAGCTTGCCAAGGACCGGCAGATGGCCAAACCGCTTTCCGCATGGGCGGCGGAGACGGGGGCTAAAATCGTCACCATGCGCGAGGCCGCCGAACATGGCGACATCATTTTTAACGCCACGCAGGGCGCGGGTGCCATTGCAGCGCTGACGCTGGCGGGCGCGGATGCGCTCGGCTCAAAAGTGTTGGTCGATATTTCCAACCCGCTCGACTTCTCAAACGGCATGCCGCCCGCCATCCTGCCGCATTACGCGGGCGCGACATCGCTCGGCGAAGAAATCCAGAAAGCCTTCCCGAAAGCCCGCGTCGTCAAAGCCTTCAACACCATCTCCGCCGCCGTCATGATCAATCCCGCCGCCATATCCGGCGAGCACGATTTGTTGATCGCCGGCGAAGACTCCCGCGCCAAGGCGGAAGTCGAGCATCTGGCGAAACACGAATTCGGCTGGAAGTCGGTGCTAGACCTCGGCGGCATCAAGAGCGCACGCGGCACGGAACATTTGCTGCCGCTCTGGGTGATATTGTGGGGCGTGACGGGGACGCCGATGTTTAATGTGAAGGTGGTGCGGTGAGGGGTTTGCCGACCGCAAAGGCGTCAGCTACCGCGCGCCGACGCAGGCGTGCTTGATCAGGAACAAAGCCAAGGTGACGCCAGCGTGCCGCGCCATTGTGGAGATGCTGGAGAAGGGGGAGAAGGTTAGGGTGTTTGGATGAGTGCAAGGCTCATGCAGTGTTGATGTTCGTGTGACTAGAACGTCAGAGCGCAGTCTTACGCAATTTTGATATGAATTCGCTTGCAGGTTGCTCGGAAACATGCAATTTTGTTCTTGTTATGTTTCGGGCGCTTGAGAAATGACGCAAAGAGTTTTTGGATCCGGAGACACTGTAGTCAAACTCAAGACGGTCGCGGACTATTTGAATTTCTACACCAAAGCGCTTGCCAAGCAGCGGTTCAAGTTGAAATATTTGGACGCATTTGCAGGGACTGGAAGCATTCCCTTTGCAAGCGGATTGCCGCTCCTTTCTGAAGTAGAACTCCATTGGAGTTGACATTGAACAATTTATCGAAGGTTCGGCGCGACGGGCGCTGCAGGTTGAGAGGCCATTTGATCAGTACGTGTTCGCGGAACTTGAATCAAAAAAAGTGCGCCAGCTTGAAGGACTGAAGTCTGAGTTTCAGGGCCTGATTGACCGCATAGATATTTGGAAAGCCGACGCAAATGACGCGGTGGCGAGATTTTGCGATGGCCTGCAGCAGTTTGATCGGGCAGTGATTTTCTTGGACCCATTTGGGAATCAAGTCGGTTGGGAGACGCTCGAAAAGATCGCATCTACCGAGAAAGCTGACTTGTGGTATTTATTTCCGGCGGGTTTGGGTGTTGCAAGGCAAATCACCAATGACGGAAATGTACAAAAGGACGCAGAACGCTCATTGGACCGGCTGTTTGGCACAAATGATTGGAGGCAGGAAAGCTTTGAACGGTCCGGTCAAGCGGATTTGTTCGGAGATGCGCCGGAGGTAAATCGCAAGATTGCCACGGCTGATAGAATTACGAGATTCATGATATCGCGCTTGAAGTCTATTTTCAAAGGCCATGTGTCTGAGCGTTGGATGCCAATGGGTAGTGGTGGAATACACAAGTTTTCACTTTTGTTTGCGTGCGCAAATCCAAGTGGCCCAGCTCGCGCTTTGGCTGCGCGCGTGGCCAGTGACATCATGACGAGGAAATAATGGCTGGACTTTCTGATATCGAATGGACCGACGCAACTTGGAATCCGGTCTCCGGCTGTACGATCTTATCGCCGGGATGCACAAACTGTTACGCGATGCGAATGGCGGCACGCCTTCAAGCAATGGGGCATGCAAGTTATCGCGGCACAACACGGAAAAGTGGAAATCGCTCGGTCTGGACAGGTAAAGTCATTCTCAATGAGCGGATGCTTCTGGCGCCTTTGTCTTGGTCAAAACCAAGGATGATCTTTGTAAATTCCATGTCCGACCTGTTTCAGGACGGTGTGCCGCCTGCCTACATCCAGCGTGTGTGGGACGTCATGGCTGAGTCACACTGGCATGTGTTTCAAATACTCACCAAGCGTCCAGAAAACATGCGGCGAATTGTCGATGAATTCGAGCTGCCAACACTCGAAAATGTCTGGCTTGGCACTTCAGTGGAGAGCGCAAAGTATCTTTCACGGGTAGACGATTTGAGGGCCACTCGAGCAAACGTGAAGTTCATCTCCTTCGAGCCACTGATTGGCAGCGTGTGGCAGGCAAACTTGGCTGGCATAGACTGGGCAATTGTCGGAGGGGAGTCGGGTCCGGGCGCACGGCCAATGGATATCGACTGGGTTGATGAAATCAAGAGCGCCTGTGACGAGTCCGAAACGGCGTTTTTCTTTAAGCAATGGGGTGGTGTGAATAAGAAGAAAACTGGCCGTGAATATAAAGGCAGAACCTGGAATGATATGCCTCCGCTGCTTCAGTCGGCGTAGACTTCAAACCTCCCCCATCAGCCAATCCCTAACCCGCTCCGCATCCCCGCTCAGCGCCCGATCCCGCTGCCACACCACATAAAACGCCGCACCCCGTCTTCATCACATGCCCGGTCATATCCACCAGCCGCCCCTCGGCCAGCAGCCCGTCCACCAGATGCCGCCAGCCGAGGGCGACGCCCTGGCCGTTGAGCGCGGCGTGGATGACGGAGACGTAGTCGTTGATGATCAGGCTGCGGTTTTTGGAAGGCAGGGCGGCGCCGGCGCTTTCGAGCCATTCGTCCCAGTTCGCGGCGATCCGGTGCGGCTCGTCGAGATGGATGAGATTGTGAAAGGCCAGATCCTGCACGCAGGCCGGCTTGCCATGCGCCCTGGCGTAAGCGGGGCTGGCGGCGGCGATGATTTCTTCTTTCGCAAACAGCGCGCTTTCATAGCGTGGCCAATTGGCCGGGTCGCCGCCGCGTATGCCGAGCGGCAGGTTCTCAGTGGCGATGTCAACATCGCGGTCTGACGTCTGCAGACGCAAGTCAATGCCCGGCAACGCCTCGCGCGCCCTTTGCAGGCGCGGCACCATCCACAGGGCGGCAAAGGCATTCGATACTGACAGCGTCACATGCGCCTCGGCTTTGGCGGCTGAAATCTCCTCGGCGGATTTGCGGATATGCGAGAGGCCGAGCGTCACATCGGCAAGGAACCGCTCGCCCGCCGCCGTCAGAAACACCGCCCGGTGCGCCCGCCGGAACAGCGCCGCGCCGAGCTGGTCCTCCAGATTGCGGATTGCGTAGGACACCGCCGCCTGGCTCATACCGAGCTCCCGCCCTGCGAGCGTGAAGGAGCGGTGACGCCCGGCTGATTCAAAGACGATGAGGCTGGAGGCGGAGGGGAGGAGGCGGCGCAGGGTTTGCATAAGGTGAGTTTATGCAAAGCGGGGAAATTTTCCAGCGTTACTTCGGATTGTTTGTGGTTAGTATGGGAGAAGGGATTTCGGCGGCGGTTGATAATTTCGGGGACAGTTTACTTAATTCAGTAAGAGCGCAATGTCCAAACGAAGTGACCATGAACTGAATTAAGTAAACTGTCCCCGAAATTATCAACCGCCGCCGAAATTCAGGAACCGCCACATGACCCTCCTCGAACCCTGCCCCCCACCGCGAGCGCTCCGGCCGCCAGTCGCGGCGCGACAAGCGGGCGGGCGGGCCGGTGGGGAACTATCCGCCCTATATCATGCGCAATATTCCGACCTATGATGTGCTGGGTGAAGAGAGCCTGCTCAAGATCGAGGCCACCGCCGACCGCATCCTTGCCGAAATCGGCATCGAGTTCCGCGACGATCCTGTGGCGCTCGACCATTGGAAGCGCGCGGGGGCGAAGATTGACGGCGTGCTGGTGAAGTTTGAAAAGGGCATGCTGCAGGAGATATTGAAAAGCGCCCCGCGCACTTTCACCCAGCATGCGCGTAATCCCGCCAAGTCAGTCGAGATCGGCGGCAAGTCGGTCGTGTTTGCCCCGGCCTATGGCTCGCCCTTTGTCATGGATCTCGACAAGGGCCGCCGCTATGGCACGATTGAGGATTTTCGCAATTTCATCAAGCTGGCGCAGGCCTCGCCCGGCGCTGCACCATTCCGGCGGCACGATCTGCGAGCCGGTGGATGTGCCGGTCAACAAGCGCCATTTCGACATGGTCTATTCCCATATCAAATATTCCGACCGCGCCTTCATGGGCTCGGTGACGGCGGAAAGCCGGGCGGAAGAGTCGATCGAAATGGCGCGCATCGTCTTCGGCAAAGAGTTCACCGATCAGAACTGCGTCATCCTCGGCAATGTCAATGTCAACTCGCCGCTGGTCTGGGACGCGACCATGACCACGGCCCTGCGCGCCTATGCAAGCATCGAACCAGGCCGCCGTCATCGTGCCGTTCATCCTCGGCGGCGCGATGGGGCCGGTGACCAATGCGGGGGCGATTGCGCAGGCGCATGCCGAGACCATGGCCGGCTGCGCGCTCACCCAATTGGAGCGCAAGGGCGCGCCGGTCATCTATGGCAATTTCCTCTCCTCCATGTCGCTGCGCTCCGGCTCGCCAACGTTTGGCACGCCCGAGCCCGCCATCGGCTCGATGGTGATCGGCCAATTGGCGCGGCGCTTGGGCCTGCCGCTCAGATGCTCCGGAAATTTCACCACGTCGAAACTGCCCGACGCCCACGCCATGAACGAGGGCACCATGTCGATGCTCGCCGCCGTGCATTGCGGCGCGAATTTCATCCTGCATTCGGCGGGGTTTCCTCGACGGCCTCCTTTCCATGTCTTACGAAAAGTTCGTCATGGACGCCGATTTCTGCGGCGCGCTGCACACTTATCTGGCGGGCATCACTGTCGATGACAATTCGCTCGCCATGTCCGCCTTCGAAGAGGTCGGCCCCGGCAGCCATTTCTTCGGCAGCCAGCATACGCTGCAGAATTACGAGACGGCGTTCTGGGATTCAAATTTGGCCGACAATGAGCCGTTCGAAAAATGGGAAGCCAATGGCAGCCATGACGCGGCGTTCCGGGCGAACAAGCGCTGGAAGAAAATGCTGGAGGACTACGAGCAGCCGCCGCTGGATGTGGCGGTGGATGAGGAGCTGCAAAGCTTTCATCGACAGGCGCAAGAGGGAGATGGCGGATGCTTGGTATTGGATCATGACCTGAACGACCCGCTCCTCCAGCCCTTCCAGCTCAAACACCTCACGCTTGCGCAACCGCATCATGACGACCAGCCACGAGCCGGCCTATCCTGAGGACGGCATGCCGAAGGACCGCTACCGCGCCTATCATGTCGAGCGCGCCAAGGCGGGGATTGCGATGACGATGACGGCGGGGTCCGCCGCCGTGTCGAAAGACTCGCCGCCGGTGTTCAACAACGTGCTCGTCTACAAAGACGAGGTGGTGAAATGGATGAAGCTGCTGGTGGACGAGTGCCATGACCATGGCGCGGCGGTGATGATCCAGCTGACGCATCTGGGCCGGCGCACGCGCTGGGACAAGGGCGACTGGCTGCCGTCCGTCTCGCCCTCGCACAAGCGCGAGGCGGCGCACCGGGCGTTTCCCAAACTCATCGAAGACTGGGACATGGACCGCATCAAGTCGCGACTTCGCCGACGGGGCGGAGCGGATGAAGGCGGCGGGCGTCGATGGCATCGAGTTTGAATGCTACGGGCATCTGCTCGACCAGTTCTGGTCGCCGCTGACCAATATCCTGCCCGCGCCCTATGGCGGCAGTCTCGAAAACCGGATGCGGTTTTTCTTCGAAATGCTGGACGGCGTGCGCGAGCGTGTCGGCCCGGATTTCATCATCGGCGCGCGCTTCACGGCGGACGAGGATTTGGAGGGCGGCACGACGAAGGAGGAGGGGATGCAGATCGCGCGGCTCTTGAAAGACAGCGGCAAGATCGATTTCCTCAATGTGGTGCGCGGCCATATCGACACCGATCCCGGCCTCACCGACCTGATCCCGATCCAGGGCATGCCCTCCGCCCCGCATCTGGATCTCGCCGGTGAAATCCGCCGCGCGGTCGATTTCCCGACCTTCCACGCCGCCCGCATTCCCGACATCGCCACCGCCCGCCACGCCATCGCCTCCGGCAAGATCGACATGGTCGGCATGACCCGCGCCCACATGACCGATCCGCATCTGGTGAGGAAACTCATCGAGGGCCGCGAGCATGACATCCGCCCCTGCGTCGGCGCGAACTATTGCCTCGACCGCATCTATCAGGGCGGCGCGGCCTATTGCATCCACAACCCCGCGACGGGCCGCGAAGCCGAAGGCATGCCGCACGACATTGCGCCCGCCAAGCGTGAAGCGCAAAGTGGTCATTGTCGGCGCAGGCCCCGCCGGCATGGAAGCCGCCCGCGTCGCCGCCGAGCGCGGCCATGAGGTCACCGTGTTCGAGGCCGCCGACAGGCCCGGCGGCCAGATCCGCCTCACCGCGCAGTCCAAACGCCGCGCGGAAATGATCGGCATTATCGACTGGCGGTTCGACCAGTGCACGGCCAAGGGCGTCACCTTCCGCTTCAACACATGGGCCGAGGCCGACGCGGTCGACCGCCGAAAACCCGGACGTCGTCATCATCGCCACCGGCGGCTATCCGCACACGGACGTGCTGAAGGCGGGCAATGATCTTGTCGTCTCCTCCTGGGACATCATCTCCGGCGATGTGAAGCCGGGCGCGAACGTGCTCATCTATGACGACGCCGGCGACCACGCCGCGCTGCAGGCGGCGGATGTGATCGCCAAGATCAGGCGCGCGCGTCGAGATCATGACCCCCGACCGCACCTTCGCGCCGGAAGTCATGGCGATGAACCTCGTCCCCTATATGCGCACCTTGCAAAAGCTCGACACGCTCTTCACCGTCACCTACGAGCTGGAAAGCGTGGCGCGCGAAGGCAACCTCCTGAAGTGCCAGGTCGGCTCCCACTATGGCGGCGTGCGGCCAAGAGCGCCTGGTCGATCAGGTCGTCGTCAACCACGGCACCATCCCGCTGGACGAGCTGTATTTCGAGCTGAAGCCGCGTTCGTCAAACCTCGGCGCGGTGGATTACGAGGCGCTGATCGCGGGCCGGGCGCAGACGCTGCGGGCGAACCCGGACGGGGCGTTTCAGCTGTTCCGGATTGGCGATGCGGTGGAGGCGCGGAACACGCATGCGGCGATTTATGATGCGTTGAGGTTGGTGAAGGATTTGTGAGGGGGGTGGCGGGGCGCGAGATTGGTGCGCGAGGTGATTGCATCGTTGAAATCCGATGATGGTCAAAGAAGGGTTCGCTGTGATACTTCAATGCTCAACCAAGCATTGAGGAGAATTAGATGCAGTATTTGACTGTTGGGATTTCCCTCCTGGCATTGTTCATTTCAGGTGTGACACTATGGCTCTCGCATATCCGTCGGGGCAGTTTGAAGATGACCAAGCCAACCGTAGTGTTCTTTGGTCCAGATGGCGGAGAGCAGGGAATATCGAAGATTTTCCTTCGGACGCTGCTCTACTCGACAGCCAAGCGCGGGGTTGTCCTAGAAAACCTGTATGTCCGATTGCGCCGCGGAGAGACGCAACAGAATTTCAACATTTGGGTCTACGGCGAAAAGGATTTGGCGCGCGGCAGCGGGCTTTTCATCGGCCAGGAAGGCATTGCTACAAATCACCAGCTTTTTGACTCCGACCGACATAAACCAGTTCGACTTTGCCGCCGGAGATTACCGACTGGAGGTCTTTGGCAAGGTGGTTGGCGTAACGGGCTCGGCGCTTGCTTTCATCCATCGAATTGAGGACAGAATCCGCAGAAGCACGAAAACATTTCGGCTGACAAGATCATGCCGAATTTATCTTTGATTGGGGTCCTGACGCGGGGCGTTATCGAACGCGACAGCATAGAGGCTCGTAAACTCGAGAGCCCTTCTGACGACCCTAAAATTCTTGGAATGCCCTCAAGGACGTGCGTCTGATATTCTGAGCCGCTGTTCTCCACAAAGGCCTCCCGGAATTTCGTCATTCCGGACGGCGCAGCCGATCCGGAATCCATGCCTCGATGGTGAGGCGCAGATTGGGCGCGGAAGCGGATGCCAGCCTTCCCCCTTGCGGGGAAGGTGTCAGCGGGAGCTGACGGATGGGGGTGGTGAGGAAGGCGCTGCTGGGCGCAGGACGAAGGCTGCGGCGCCTCCGCCTTCACAGCATCGCGCCTTCTGCACCACCCCCATCCGGCCGCTCCGCGTCCACCTTCCCCGCAAGGGGGAAGGCTGGAGCCTCCGACTCCACTGCTGACACATTCTGACAGCAGCCCCGTCTATGCTCCCCCCGTCAAACCGGGAAACTCACCATGACAAACCTCAGCAAACTGCCAGCCATCGGAGCATTGATCATCATGACCGCATCACCCCTCGCCGCCACTGAACCCACCCGCCTCAATCCGCAGGGCCTCTACGACCCGGCGGCGAATGGATACAGCCATGTTGTCATTGCGCCCGCCGGCGGCAGGACGGTTTATGTTTCGGGGCAGGGCGGGAATTTTGATGAGCGGGGCGGCATGTCGGGGGATTTTGCTGTGCAGGTGAAGGAGGCTTATGCGAATTTGCGCGTGGCGCTGGAGGCGGCGGGGGCGCGGGCGGATCAGGTGGTCAAGCTCACTGTCTATGTGGTGGGGCATGATGAATCAAAGTTCGCCGTTTTGACGCCTGCGGTGATGGAGATGTTCGGCGCGGCGCTGCCGGCGCAGACGCTGGTGCCGGTCGAGCGGCTGGCTGTGCGGGCGATGCTGTTTGAGGTGGAGGCTGTGGCTGTGATTGAGTAGCGGCCTGCGCTAACATAACCCCATGAAACGCACCGAGCGCCTCCTCAAGATCATCCAGCTTCTGCGCCGCCACCGCAGGCCGGTGACGGGCGTGCGCATCGCCGAGGAGCTCGAAATCTCGCTGCGCACGCTCTACCGCGACATTGCCGATCTGATCGCGGACGGCGTGCCGGTGCGCGGCGAGGCGGGGGTGGGGTATGTGCTGAGCGAAGGCTACGACCTGCCGCCGCTGATGTTCAAGCCGGACGAGCTGGAGGCGATCATGCTGGGGCTGGGCTGGGTGGCGGCGCGCGGCGACAAAATCTTGCGCGACGCCTCCGCCGACGCCGTGGCGAAGATCGGCGCGGTGCTGCCGCAGAATGTGCGGCCGAACTTTTACGACGCGCCGCTGATCACGCTGCCGGGGCAGAGCCAGAGCGAGGACCGGGTGGACGTCGCCGCCATCCGCCGCGCCATCCGCGCGCGGCACAAGCTCGACATCAGCTATTCTGACGTTGAGGGCAAAGAAACGCAGCGGGTGATCTGGCCCATCGCCATTTCCTATTTCGACCTGCAGCGCATGATCATCGCCTGGTGCGAGCTGCGCGAAGGCTTCCGCAGCTTCCGCACCGACCGGATTGCGCAGATGGATGTGCTGGAGGGCAAATACCGCGAATCGCGGCTGAGCCTGCTGGAGAAGTGGAAGCATGGCCTGCGCGCGGGAGGGGGAAAGGGAGCGGGTGGTCAGGGATTTGTGAGCCAATTTTTCGTTGGATGGGGGACATCATTGAGACCTCGTCGCGAGGCGCCCCCCTCTGTCCTGTCGGACATCTCCCCCACAAGTGGGGAGATCGGCTGTTTCCCCGCTTTCCCCATTTCTTGAAACGTTGAAGAAAGAGGGAAAGCAGCGGCGCGAGCGAATCTCCCCACTTGTGGGGGAGATGTCCGACAGGACAGAGGGGGGCGCCTCGCGCCTGGCTTTCCGCTCCTGTGCAGCGAGCCACACTTTCATGCAGATTGGCGCCAGGACCGCAGTTCATTCTTTCTGCACTTGCAAATCATTCGCAACTAGACGATACTCGCCCCGAACCCGGCCGGAGACCGCACGTGAGCGCAGACGTTGAAAGCATAAAGCCGCAATCATCCATCTGGCGGCGCGACGTGACGCTGCCGTCCATGGTCGAAGTCTTCCGCTCCATCCCGGTCAATCCCAACGCCACTTACTTTCGCCGCATGCTGACCTTCATGGGCCCCGGCTATCTCGTCGCCGTCGGCTATATGGACCCGGGCAACTGGGCGACTTCCTTGGCGGGCGGGGCGCAGTTTGGCTATGCGCTGCTCACCGTCGCGCTGCTCTCCAACATCATGGCGATCATCCTGCAGGCGCTGTGCTCGCGCCTCGCGGTGGCGACGGGGCGCGATCTGGCGCAGGCCTGCCGCGACGCCTATCCGGGATGGGTGGCGAAGCCGCTCTGGGTGCTGGCCGAGCTTGCCATCTGCGCGACGGACCTGGCCGAAGTCATCGGCACGGCCATCGGCCTCAATCTCCTGTTCGGCATTCCGCTCGAAATCGGCGTCATCATCACGGCGCTCGACGTGTTCCTGATCCTGTGGCTGCAGACCAAAGGCTTCCGCAAAGTCGAAGCCTTCATCATCACGCTGCTGGGCGTCATCGCCGCATGCTTTGCCATCCAGATCGCGCTCGCCGACCCGAACTGGGGCGAGGTGATCCGCGGCTTTGCGCCGACGACGGATGTGTTCGCCAATCCGAACATGCTGTATCTGGCGCTCGGCATTATCGGCGCGACGGTGATGCCGCATAATCTCTATCTGCATTCCGGCATCGTGCAGACCCGCGACATCGGCAAGACCATTCCGGAAAAGCGCGAGGCGATCAAATTCGCCACGATAGATTCAACGATTGCGCTAATGTTCGCGCTGACCATCAACGCCTCGATCCTCATCCTCGCGGCGGCGACATTTCACAAAACCGGCCAGACCGACAGTGTCGGAACTTGGGCGGGCGCATGAGCTGCTCGCCCCTCTGCTCGGCGCGTCCATTGCGCCGAGCCTCTTCGCCATCGCGCTGCTCGCCTGCGGCCTCAACTCGACGGTGACGGCCACCATGGCCGGGCAGATCGTCATGGAAGGCTTCATCGACATCAGGCTGCCCGCCTGGCTGCGGCGGCTGACAACGCGGCTGATCGCCATCATCCCGGCGGTGTTCGTGACGCTCTGGTATGGCGAGGGGCAGACCGGCAAGCTGCTGATCCTCAGCCAGGTGATCCTGTCGCTGCAGCTCCCCTTCGCCATCGTGCCGCTCGTCCAGTTCACCGCTTCGCGCGCCAAAATGGGCGAGCTGATCGCGCCGCGCTGGCTGACGGTTCTGGCGGCGGTGACGGCGGCGATCATCATCACGCTGAATGTGAAGCTGCTGTATGATGTGGGGGTGAGCGTTTTCGGGTGACTTCCGCCTAGACACAAAAGCGGCAGGGCTGACGCAGGCCACTAGACCTTGAGATAGTCCGCCAGATTTTCCAGCATGCCCTTCCACGTCTCCTCATGTCCTGCCGCCTCATCCTTGCCGTCGGGAAACGCGCCCATTTCGGTGACGGTCAAGGCGCAGCCGCCGCCAGACGGCTTGAATTCGATGGTCACGAGCCCCGCAAAGTTCAGCGCGCCCTTGTAGCGCAGGGTTGAGGTTTCGATGATCCGCTTTCCCGGAATGATCTCATGGTAGCTGTCGGTGTTGATCCATGGATCATCGCCATCCATCAGCATCGTGGTTGTCGCCCCGCCGCCCTCGCGAAAGTCGAACGGCTCGACTTTCACGTCAAAGCCCTCGCCGGGGCTCATCCATGTTTCGAGCGCCGCGCGGGTCGTGAAGGCGGCGAAGACCTCATCGGGCGTGGAGGGGTATTGCCGTTCGACAATGATGGTTTCAAAGGCGATCTTGCTCATGTGCTCTGTCCCTTCTGTTTCAAATATCCGTCCAGCCTGTCCATCCGGCCGCCCCAAACGGCGCGCCGGTCGCGGAACCATTTCTCCGCCTTGCCAAGTTTTCCAGGCACGAGGGTGGCGGTGCGCACGCGGCCTTTTTTCGTGGTGAGGACGAGGCCCGACTGCTCAAGGATGGCGATATGTTTCAGAAACGACGGCAGCGCCATGTCATGCGGGGCGGCAAGTTCGGAAATAGATGCTTCGCTGCGCGACAGCGCCTCGACCACCGCAAGGCGCGTCGGGTCGCCCAGGGCGTGAAACAGCGCGGTCAGGTTTGGATCATGGTAAGCCATTTGGCTAAGTGATCAGAAAACGCGACACCTGTCAAGAATACTTATACGATCAGCTAACTATATGGGTGGTTATGCCTGCGCCTGCACGGCGCGGTACAACACGCCGCAGCGTGTGCCGGAGCGGCAATAGGCGAAGACCGGCGCGGGAAGTTCCTTGAGCGCCTGCGCCATGGCCGCAACATCCTCATGCGTCATCGCGCCTGACACGACCGGAATGAAGCGCCACTCCAGCCCGGCCTTGCGAACGGCAGCCTCGATCTGCGCATAGGGCGTCTGGTCAGGCGACTCGCCATCCGGCCTGTTGCAGATCACGCTTTTGAACCCGCCGGCGGCGATTTCGGCGACATCAGCGGCGAGGATTTGCGGAGAAACGGTGAAATCGTCGGTGATCTTTTGCGGGGTCATGTCTGGCATCCGGGCTGGAAGAAAAGCTCCTAGCGAATTCGCCCCGCTTTGGCAAAAGTATTTAAAGTTGATCTTATCAGCAATACAACCCATTGCCCGATATTTTGGCGGGGAATCTTGAGTTGGGTTGAAGCCGCCATTAGAGATGATTCGAGCTGATTCGGGTAAGAATCACTAAGCGGCTCGAGTCGGCGTTTTCTGCCATTGTTTCCACATGTCCGAACCTAAAGGAGAGAACCGGTTGGCCGGGGCACAGAGCGATTCTGAATGAAGCAAGCGGGCAAAAGACTGGAAACTTTCGTTTTATGCAGGGGACCAAGGCTGCGAACAGCTGGCGGGGCGCAATGATTAACCGCCCGTTAACCAATATTTACGAAGTAGTAACCGGCCAATCTCCGCGGGGGGAGCTTGGCCGAGCCGGCCGGCGGAACTGGGCAAGGCGCAACTTGAGTAGTGTGGCCGGCCAGTTTCGCGTGTGAGGCACCCCGAATCATCAGGCGCAATTAAGCGCGCCGACCTTGTGTGAACCTTTTGTTTCGTCCGTGTCTGGTTTGGCGAACAAGGGCAGTCAGCGTGAAATGTTTTTTTGAGACAAGCAGCGTTACTTCGCCGCGGCCCAGCCGCGATGCGATGCGGGGACTAAATGGGGCGGAATATCGACGATCAAAAGGGACCTGCGGCTCATAGCGAGCCGGAGCGCCGGTTCTTTTCCGCATCTTGGCGGCGCTCGAAATTCATTGTGCTGCTCGCGGGCGCGTTCACATCCGCCGTGCTTCCGGGCCCGGGCTTCACCGACCCCGCGCCGGATCCAACGACATTCAGCCGTACCACGGCCGGCGCAGTCGCCACGACAGTGCCTGACGGCGTCTGCGGATTTATTGGCACTGTTACTGGCGGCGGCGGCGCATCCCAGGGCATAGATGCCACGCTTGGCGGTATTGGCGGCGGCGGCGCGCGTATCGGCGCGACATTCAAAGTCCTTCCACTTCAGGCCGTTACCGGCACTGTTGCTGGGGGTGGCACGATTTCAACGACGGGACTTATCGGCCCGCCGGGTGGCAGCGGAACGTCGGCGGGCGGCGCCGGCGGCGACATCAATTCGGCCACCATTCATAAGGGCGGTAGCGGCGGCGGCAGTTCGTCGATCAGCGTCGCCGGCCAGTTGCTGGTCCATGCGGGCGGCGGCGGCGGCGGCGGCGCGGCACATCAGGTTCCGCCCGCAGGCAATGGCGGAGCCGGCGGCGCAGCTGGCATTGCCGCGGGCGCCATTGTGGCGGGCGCAAATGGTTCAAACGGATCCCAGGCGACCGGCATCGTCGGAGGCGGCCAGGGCGGACAGACCGGCGCAGGCGGCGCGGGCGGCGTCAACAGCACGACTCCTGCCCGCAATGGCGTCGCAGGACTAGTCGCTGGCACTGGCGGCAAGGGCGGTCTTGACAACGGCACCGACTCCGGCGGCGGCGGCGGCGGTGGTTACACAGGCGGCGGCGGCGGCTCTGCGACAAATGGCGACAGCCGCACGGGCGGCGGCGGCGGCGGCGGATCGAGTTTCTTGCGCGCCACGTCGCCAACCGTAACAGCATCTGCGCCAACCGGCATATCCGGGACGGCAGTGGCTGGTCCAGCCGCCGGGCAGACCAATGGTCCGGCGGGTGCGGCGACGCTGGACTGGGTGCCGTGCCTTTACACATTGAACGTTGTGAAGTCCGTGGCGACTTCCCCGGTCAATTCCGGCGGGCGTGTTGTCTGGACAGTGTCGGTGACCAACACCGGCCCCGATCCGATGACGCGCGGCGATACGCTGACGCTCACCGACACTTTGCCTGTCGGCCCCAATGGCGCGCCAACACCGGCGTTCCGCGTCTTGTCGATTGGCACAAGCGGCGGCGCGAACGCGGACATGGCGAGCGGCGCGATCACCTGCACCGGAGTGACAGTTGGCTCGGCGATGCCTGCGAGCACCACATGCACGCGCCCCTACAGCGCCCCGTCCGCCCCCGGCGCACCCGCTGGCGGCACGCGCGGCCTGAACTCCGGCGAAACGCTGACGCATCACCTATGAGCAGATCATCTCCAGCACCGCGCTGTGCGGGACGATCACCAACAGGGCGACTGTCGTTGACCGCACGACCGCAGGCGCCTCGACCACACGCTTCGTTGACCGTCCGCTCACCATCAACTGCTATGATTTGCGCGTCACCAAAACCGCAAGCCCGGCCGTGCAGTCGGCGGGCGATGTCATCACCTGGACGGTAATCGCCACCAATCTCGGTCCGGCCCCGATGTCCGGTCCCGACGACACGGTCACCAATCCGCTGGTTGTCAACGATGTCGCGCCGACGGTGAATGTGGGAGCGCCCACCGCGTTCACTTCGTCAGGTCCGGCCGGCGTGTGCACTTATTCCGCAGGCGTGATCAACTGCACGGGCAATCTCGCATCAGGCCAAAGCCAGACATTCACCTTCCAGCAAACGGTGAACGTGGCCGCGCCGAACGGGGCGGTGATCACCAATCCGGCGAGTGTCGTCGATTACAATACCGGCGACAGCAATGACACGGCAAACGCATCCGTAACCGTAGCCGCCAAGCCGCGCCTGACCTTGCTCAAGACCACGGTGAACGACAATGGCGGGACGAATGTTGACACCGACTTCACACTGACGGCGACAGGTCCCTCAACGATCACCGGCATTGAGGGCGCGCCAGCGATCACCAATGCGATCGTCAATCCCGGCACCTACACGCTCACCGAGTTCAGGCGCAGCGACCGCGAACTACACCCAAGGCACATGGACCTGCACGGCGGGCACGCTGACGGGCAATTCGCTGGCGCTGATCGCTGGCCAGACCGCAAGCTGCACGATCACCAACAATGACAAGCCGCGCCTGACGCTGCTGAAGAATGTCACGAACAATAATGGCGGCACGGCGGTTGACCCGCTTTCACGCTGACGGCCACGGGTCCTGTCACCGCTTGGGCATTGAAGGCGCGCCTGCAGTGACGAATGCGCACGTTGACGCGGGACTTATGTGCTCAGCGAGATCCGGACCGGCCGGCTACACCGGCAGCGCCTGGACCTGCGTCGGCGGCACGCTTGCCGGATCCAATCTCACACTCGCGCAGAACCAGAATGCCAGCTGCACCATCACCAATGACGACATTGCCCCGCAGCTGACGCTGCTCAAGACCGTCACGAACGACAATGGCGGGACGAATATTGACACGGACTTCACGCTGACGGCGACCGGCCCGACGACCATTACGGGTATTGAAGGCGCGCCAGCGGTTACGAATGCCAACGTCAACGCCGGAACCTATGTGCTTACCGAGTCCGGCGCGGCAACGGCGAACTACACGCCGGGGACCTGGTCCTGCACCGCGGGCACGCTCACGGGCAATTCGCTTGTGCTTGGCATTGGTCAAACTGCCTCCTGCACGATTACCAATAATGACAGGCCGCGCCTCACTCTGCTGAAGACAGTCATCAACGACAGCGGCGGCACGGCGCTTGACACAGCCTTTACGCTGACCGCGACGGGGCCTGTGACGATCAACGGCATCGAAGGCAACGCGGCGGTCACCAATGCCAATGTGAACGCCGGAACCTACGTTCTCTCTGAGTCCGCGCTTGCGGGCTACACCGGCGGCGCGTGGTCGTGCGTCGGCGGCACGCTGACCGGGTCGAGCCTTGTCCTGACCCAGTCCCAGAACGCCACCTGCACGGTCACCAATGACGACCAGCCCGCGACGCTGACGCTTTTGAAAACTGTGACGAATGACAATGGCGGCACGAACGTCGACACCGACTTCACGCTGACCGCGACCGGCCCGACGACGATCACCGGCATTGAAGGCGCGGCGAGCGTGACGGCGGCGGCGGTCAGCGCAGGCACTTATGTGCTCACCGAATCCGGCGCAGCGACGGCGGCTTATACGCAAGGCACCTGGACCTGCACTGCAGGAACGCTGACCGGCAATTCGCTTGTGCTGGCAAACGGCCAGAGCGGCAAGCTGCACGATCACCAATAATGACCGTCCAAGGCTGTCGCTCTTGAAGACCGTCATCAACAATTCGGGCGGCACGGCGCTGGACACGGCGTTCACGCTGACGGCCACGGGTCCGGTGACGGCGAGCGGCATTGAAGGCAATGCGGCGGTGACGAATGCGCCGGTCAATGCAGGAACCTACGCGCTTACGGAATCGAGCCTCGCCGGCTACACTGGCGGCGCATGGTCATGCGTGGGCGGTACGCTGACGGGCAGTTCGCTGGTTCTGACCCAAGCCCAGAACGCTGTCTGCACCGTCACCAATGACGATCAGCCCGCCACGCTGACGCTGCTGAAGACTGTGACGAACGACAATGGCGGGACGAATGTCGACACGGACTTCACCCTGACCGCCACAGGTCCGACGACGATCACCGGCGTTGAGGGCGCGGCGAGCGTGACGGCGGCTGCGGTGAGCGCCGGAACATACGTCCTGACCGAGTCTGGCGCGGCGACAGCGGCGTATACACAAGGCACATGGTCTTGCACGGCGGGAACGCTGACTGGCAATTCGCTGGTGCTCGCCAACGGCCAAAGCGCCTCCTGCACGATCACCAACAATGACCGGCCGAAGCTGACGCTTCTGAAAACCGTCATCAACGACAGCGGCGGCACGGCGGTCGATACCGCCTTCACGCTGACGGCGACCGGTCCGGTCACGATCATCGGGCATCGAGGGCGCGGCTGCGATCACCAATGCCAATGTGAATGCCGGAACTTACGCGCTGTCCGAGTCGAGCCTTGCTGGCTACACGGGCGGCGCATGGTCCTGTGTTGGCGGCACGCTGACGGGCAGTTCGATTGGTCTCTGACCCAAGCCCAGAACGCCACCTGCACCGTCAGCAATGACGATCAGCCAGCGACGCTGACTTTGCTCAAGACCGTCACCAATGACAATGGCGGCACCAATGTAGACACGGACTTCACGCTGACGGCGACCGGCCCGACGACGATCACCGGCATTGAGGGCGCGGCGAGCTGTGACGGCAGCTGCGGTCAATGCGGGCACATATATGCTCACGGAATCCGGCGCGGCGACGGCGAACTACACGCAAGGCACATGGACCTGCACGGCGGGAACGCTGACCGGCAATTCGCTGGTGCTCGCCAACGGCCAGAGCGCCAGCTGCACGATCACCAACAATGACAGGCCGCGCCTGACGCTTTTGAAAACCGTCATCAACGACAGCGGCGGCACGGCGCTCGATACCGCCTTCACTCTGACAGCCACCGGTCCGGTCACCATCTCCGGCATCGAGGGCGCGCCAGCCGTCACCAATGCGGCGGTCAATGCGGGCACTTATGCGCTCTCCGAGTCTTCACTTGCCGGCTATGCCGGCGGGGCATGGTCCTGTGTCGGCGGGACGCTGACGGGCAGTTCATTGGTTCTGACCCAAGCCCAGAACGCCACCTGCACGGTCACCAAT
Source organism: uncultured Alphaproteobacteria bacterium (assembly GCA_963792485.1). Classification (GTDB taxonomy): domain Bacteria; phylum Pseudomonadota; class Alphaproteobacteria; order Rhizobiales; family Rhizobiaceae; genus JANOYJ01. The sequence continues at coordinate 886,250 of CAWBWL010000007.1, read as the reverse complement.
GACGATCAGGCCGCGACGCTGACACTCTTGAAGACAGTTACGAACGATAATGGCGGCACCAATGTCGATACCGACTTCACGCTGACGGCGACCGGTCCGACCACGATCACGGGCATTGAGGGCGCGGCGGCTGTGACGGCGGCTGCGGTCAATGCCGGCACATATCTGCTGACAGAGTCCGGCGCGGCGACTGCGGCCTATACTCCGGGTTCATGGTCTTGCACGGCAGGCACGCTGACTGGCAATTCGCTGGTGCTGGCCAATGGACAGAGCGCTTCCTGCACGATCACCAACAACGACCGGCCAAGGCTGACGCTGCTCAAGACGGTGATCAACAATTCTGGCGGCACGGCTTTGGACACGGCCTTCACGCTGACCGCGACAGGTCCGGTGACGATCTCGGGCGTCGAAGGCGCGGTTGCTGTCACCAACGCCAACGTAAATGCCGGAACCTACGCACTCTCCGAGTCGAGCACTTGCCGGCTACACCGGCGGCGCCTGGTCCTGTGTTGGCGGAACGCTGACGGGCAGTTCATTGGTCTTGACGCAAGCTCAGAACGCCACTTGCACGGTCACCAATGACGACCAGGCCGCGACGCTGACGCTGACGAAGGTGATCGTCAACACGGGCGGCGGCACGGCGACGCTTGCGACATTCCCGCTGACGGCAACTGGCATCACGACGATTACGGGAACCAGCGGAACCGCCGCCGTGACAAATCAGGCGGTGAGCGCGGGTTCTTATGCGCTGTCGGAAGTGACCAACTCGAACTACACAGCGAGCGCCTGGTCCTGCACCGGCGGCTCTTTGTCCGGCAGCAATCTGACGCTTTCACTCGGACAGACCGCAAGCTGCAGCATTACCAACACATTCGTTCCGGCGCCTGCTTTGACCGTAGATAAAACGGCGGACACGGCTGGACCGCTCACCGTTGGCCAAGTTGTGACTTACAACTACCTCGTCACCAACACCGGCAATGTCACTGTCAGCGGCGTCGACGTGAGTGAAACACTGTTCAACGGCACAGGAACTCCCGTGCCGAACCCGGTTCCAACAGGTCCGACAACTTTGGCACCGGGCGCGTCTGTTAGCTTCACCGCGACTTATACGGTGACGCAACAAGATGTGGATACACTTCAATGACCAGTAATGCGTACGGGCTCGAACCAATAAGGTGCCTCTGGTTTTCCTGAGCGATCCCGCGTGATTCGCGCGCGGGTTTCTCCTTTTTGTGTGTGCGTGCCCGCTTTGTAAGCTGATTTCGTGTTCGATGAGTTGAGTTGAGGGGGCGGATCTCCTGATCGTCAGTGCTTGCAGCGTGCCTTGGTGCGGCGTCAGCCGTGCCTTTTTGAAGAAATAGAGAGAGGATATCAAAAATGAAGAACAATATGACTGGGGGCGGCCGCTGGCTGGTCCCGAAAATGCAGGGAATACCGAAATTGACGGCGCGGTTCATGATGACAACATGCCTGTCCGCCGCGCTTGCCATATCGTCAGTTTCCGCGTCCCACGCGGCTCTGAGCAACACGGCGACCGCAACCGGCACGCCCGCTGCCGGAACGCTGACGGATCCGAGCGATACGCTGAACATTCCCGTTCAGCTCGCCGCACCTGGCTACACCGTGGTCAAGAGCATCGTTTCCACCACAACGTCGGCCGGCGCGAGTTCGACGCTGACCGATGGTGGTGACACCATCACCTATAGCTACACTGTGGACAATACCGGCAACGTCTCACTGTCCGGCGTCGCACTCACCGATCCGGGCGTCAGCTTCAATGGCGGCGCGGCCAATGCGCTGACTTCGGGGCCAACCCTCGCTTCGGGTGACACGGATTCCGACAACGTTCTGGACGTTTCCGAAGTCTGGACCTACTCGGCCACCTATGTGCTCACCCAAGCCAATGTTGATGCGGCGGCGGGCGTGACCGACGGCGTGGAGAACACGGTCTCGGCGACGGCCAACAATCCTCAGGGCACGCCGGTCGCGCCGACGCCTGGCGGATCGACGCTGACGGCGACGGCGACAATCCCGGCATCGCCTGCGCTCACGATCGACAAGACCGCCGATACCGCCGGGCCGCTCACGGTCGGCCAAGTGGTCAACTACACCTATCTCGTGACCAATACAGGCAATGTGACGATCTCGGGCGTGAACGTCACTGAAACCGCCTTTAACGGCACTGGCACGCCAGTGCCGAGCCCGACAACGGTTGGCAGCACGACGCTGGCGCCGGGCGGCACGGTCACGTTCACTGCGTCCTACACCGTCACCCAGGCGGATATCGACACCTTGCAATAATCCTCCTGCCTCTCTCTTGCCCGGAATGGCCGCCTGCATGCGGTCATTCCGGGTAGAGGCCGGAAAACACCAACGAAACTCTGAAAGCATAAGTTGAAAAGAAGAGCTAACCACAAACCAGATACAAGGCAGTGCAGCCCGATGGCCGCGCTGTTGTTTGTGTTTGCGTTTCTGTTCAGCTCCGTCAGCGCATATGCGGATCTGTCCAACACGGCGACCGCCTCCGGCACGCCTGCCCAAGGCACGCTGACGCCGCCATCCGATACGGTGGCCATACCTGTTCTTCCTTCTGCCCCCGCACTTGAGCTTCTCAAAGGCGTGACGTTCAATGACGAGAATGGCGACGGCTTTGGCCAGGCCGGCGAGACGCTCTCTTACACATTCTCGGTCGAGAACACGGGTAACACCACGCTGACCAATATCAGCATTTCCGACCCGTCCGTCACCGTCATCGGCGGTCCGCTCGTGTCGCTGGCGCCGGGCGTCGTCGATACAGCCACATTCACAGCGACCTACACATTGCAGCCGGCGGATATTGCAGCCGGGTCGCATCAGAACCAGGCAATAGCCTCCGGCACGGGCCCAGGCGGCGCGACAGTCAACGACACATCCGACAGCACCAACCCTGCTGATGAGACCGGCGGCGGCTCTGATCCGACGACCATATCGCTTTCCGATGCGCCGATTGTGGCCGCTGATGATACGCCCGCCGCTGTCAATGGCGGCACGGGCAATCCGTCCGTCATCAACGCTTTCACAAACGATACGCTGAACGGCGCGCCGGTCACCGTTACAAACATCACCGCAGCAATCGTGACACCAGCCTCCAATCCAGGCGTGTCGCTTGATCCTGCAACCGGCATTGTCTCTGTTGCGCCCGGCGTTCCTGCAGGCAGCTATACGATCACCTACGAGATTTGTGAGACGCTCAATCCGACCAATTGCGATCAGGCAATCGTCACGGTGCCGGTCGGTGCGGGCGTCATTGCTGCCGACGACGACAGCATTTCCGGGATCAATGGTCTGGCAGGCGCACCAAACGTGCTCGATGTCATGCCTGGTGACACGCTGAACGGCAATCCAGCGACGCTTGGCGGCGCCGGAAATGTCGCGCTCACCGTCGTCACCCCAGCGACCCCGCTGACGCCCGGCGCGCCAGTTCCGGCGCTTGACCCGGCCACCGGTCAGGTCTCGGTTCCGGCCAATACGCCAGCCGGGACATACACGATCACCTACCAGATTTGCGAAAACCTCAATCCGGCCACTTGCGATGAGGGTGTTGCCACCATTGACGTTGTTGCCGCGCCGATCCTGGCGGCAGACGATGCGCCGGCCGGTGTCAATGGCGGCGTTGGCAATCCATCGGTCGTCAACGCCTTCACCAATGACACGCTGAACGGTTCGCCGGTAAACGTCGCGGCCATCACGGCGACGATTGTCACGCCAGCCTCAAATCCCGGCGTCTCGCTCGATCCGGCGACCGGAATCGTCTCGGTCGCGCCGGGCACGCCTGCGGGCAATTATACAATCACGTACGAGATCTGTGAAAATCTCAATCCGGCAAATTGCGATCAGGCCGTTGTGACCGTCCCAGTCAATCCGGGAACAATCGTGGCGGATGACGACTCCGTCTTCAGCATAATCGGCATGACCGGCGGTGCAAACGTCTTAGATGTCATTCCGGGTGATACCTTGAACGGCAATCCCGCAACGCTCGGCGGAACCGGCAATGTCTCGATGACGGTGGTAACGCCTGCATCGCCCATTAATGGCGGTCCGGTTCCAACTCTTGATCCGGCAACAGGTCTCGTCACAGTCCCACCGATGACGCCATCTGGCGCGTACACAATCACCTACCAGATTTGCGAGAACCTCAATCCAACCAACTGCGATCAGGGCGTAGCGACAATTGGTGTAAACTCCGCGCCGATAGTTGCTGTTGACGACAATCCAGCCAGTGTGAATGGCGGCGTGGGCGAGCCGTCGGTCGTGAACGCGTTCACCAATGACACGCTGAATGGCGTGCCGGTGACGGTCTCGACCATAACCGCAACCATTGTAACCCCCGCCTCCAATCCCGGCGTGTCGATGAACCCTGCCACAGGCGTCGTCTCGGTCGCGCCTGGCACGCCTGCGGGCAGCTACACGATCAGCTATGAAATCTGCGAAACGCTGAATCCGACAAATTGCGACCAGGCGGATGTCACGGTGACGGTTGGCTCGGGTACGATAGCCGCTGATGATGATAGCGTGTTCAACATCGTCGGGATGACCGGCGGGGCCAATATCCTCGACGTTCTCCCGGGCGACACACTGAATGGCAATCTGGCGACGCTTGGCGGCACCGGCAATGTCACGATGACGGTCTTGACGCCAGCTACCCCCATCAATGGCGGACCAGTCCCAACGCTCGATCCGGCCACCGGTCTCGTCACCGTGCCGCCGATGACGCCGTCTGGCGCGTACACAATCACCTATCAGATCTGCGAGAACCTCAATCCAACCAACTGCGATCAGGCAGTGGCCACCATCGGCGTCAACTCCGCACCCATCGTGGCCATTGACGACAATCCGGCCATTGTGAACGGTGGGGTGGGCAATCCATCCGTCATCAACGCCTTCTCAAACGACACGCTCAATGGTGTGCCGGTCACCGTCTCGACCATAACAGCCAGCATTGTAACCCCCGCCTCCAATCCCGGCGTGTCGATGAACCCTGCCACCGGCGTCGTATCCGTCGCCCCGGGTACGCCGGCTGGCAGCTACACGATCAGCTATGAAATCTGCGAAACGCTGAATCCGACGAATTGCGATCAGGCCGATGTCACAGTGACGGTCGGTGCGGGTGTCATTGTTGCCGACGACGACAGCATTTCCGGGATCAATGGTCTGGCAGGCGCGCCGAACGTGCTTGATGTCATCCCTGGTGACACGCTGAACGGCAATCCGGCGACGCTTGGCGGCGCCGGAAATGTCGCGCTCACCGTCGTCACGCCGGCGACCCCGCTGACGCCCGGCGCGCCAGTTCCGGCGCTTGACCCCGCCACGGGCCAGGTTTCGGTCCCGGCCAATACGCCAGCCGGGACCTACACGATCACCTACCAGATTTGCGAAAACCTCAATCCGGCCACTTGCGATGAGGGCGTTGCCACCATTGACGTTGTTGCCGCGCCGATCCTGGCGGCAGACGATGCGCCGGCCGGTGTCAATGGAGGCGTTGGCAATCCATCGGTCGTCAACGCCTTCACCAATGACATGCTGAACGGTTCGCCGGTAAACGTCGCGGCCATCACGGCGACGATTGTCACGCCAGCCTCAAATCCCGGCGTCTCGCTCGATCCGGCGACCGGAATCGTCTCGGTCGCGCCGGGCACGCCTGTGGGCAATTATACAATCACGTACGAGATCTGTGAAAATCTCAATCCGGCAAATTGCGATCAGGCCGTTGTGACCGTCCCGGTCAATCCGGGAACAATCGTGGCGGATGACGAAACTGTCCTTGGCATTATCGGCATGACCGGCGCTGCCAATGTGCTTGACGTTGTGCCCGGCGACACACTGAACGGCAATCCGGCGACGCTTGGTGCGACGGGCAATGTGACCATGACCGTCGTCACGCCTGCAACGCCGGTTGCGCCCGGCGATCCGGTGCCAGTGCTTGACCCTGCAACAGGTCTCGTCACCGTGCCGCCGATGACACCGTCGGGCACCTACACAATCACCTACCAGATCTGCGAGAACCTCAATCCGACCAATTGCGATCAGGGTGTGGCGACCATTGGCGTCACTTCTGCGCCGCTTGTGGTCGATGATGATGTACCGACGCCGGTGGATTCCACGACCGGCAGCCCGAATGTCATCAACGCCTTCGCCAATGACACTTTGAACGGCAATCCGGTTGTCATCACGGATGTGACCGCGACGATTGTCACGCCCGCTTCCAATCCCGGTGTGTCGCTTGATCCGGCAACGGGCATTGTGTCGGTCGCCCCCGGCACGCCGGCGGGCAGCTATACGATCACCTATCAGCTCTGCGAAAACCTCAATCCGCTCAATTGCGATACGGCGACGGTCACCGTGGGCGTCAGCGCCGGACCCGTGATTGCGGATGATGACTCCGTCACCGGCGTCAACAGCCTGACCGGTGCGGCGAACGTGCTGGATGTCCTGCCGGGCGATACGCTGGGCGGCAATCCTGCATCCGTCGGGCCTGGCGGCAATGTGACGGCAACGGTCATCGCGCCTGCAACGCCCGTCAATCCGGGAAATCCGGTGCCGGTGCTAGATCCTGCGACGGGTCTTGTCTCGGTGCCAGCCAACACGCCGGCTGGAACCTACACGATCACCTATCAGATCTGCGAAATCGCCAGCCCGGCAAACTGCGATCAGGCGGACGCCACGATTGACGTTGTGGCCGCGCCGATTGTCGCCGTGGATGATGCCGGCAGCGGTCCGGGCACAGGCGGCACAGTGCCGGGTCTCAATGTGTTGACCAACGACACGCTGAATGGCGTGCCGATCGTCCCGGCCAATGTCACGATCACGCCGGTCACCACGGGTCCGCTCACCGTCAACGCCGATGGCACTGTCACCGTCGCGCCGGGCACGCCCGCCGGGCCTTACACAGTCACCTATACGGTCTGCGAGAACCTGAACCCAACCAACTGCGACACCGCAGACGTCGTCATCACCGTAAACGCGGGCAACATTGCCGCCGATGCCGACAGCGCTTCCGGCATTAATGGCCTCTCCGGCGCGGCGAATGTGCTGGATGTTCTGCCGGGCGATACGCTCAACGGCAATCCGGCGCTGCTGGGCGGCGCGGGCAACATCTCGATGTCGGTCGTCACGCCCGCAACTCCGATCGGCGGCGGGCCTGTGCCGGTCCTCAACGTTGCCACCGGGCTCGTTTCGGTCCCGGCGGGCACGCCTGCAGGCAGCTATGCGATCACTTACGAGATATGTGAGACGCTCAATCCGACAAACTGCGCGCAGAATACCGCGACCGTTGATGTTGTCGCAGCGCCGATTGTCGCCGATGACGACAGCGGCTCGGCCAATGGCGCGTCGGGCAATCCATCTGTGGTCAACGCCTTCGCCAATGACACGCTGAACGGCAATCCGGTTGTCGCCGCCAACATTACAGCGACTGTGCTGACGCCGGCTTCCAACCCGGGCGTCGCGCTTGATCCGGCAACGGGAACAGTGTCGGTCGCGCCGGGCACGCCTGCGGGCAGCTACACAATTGTCTACGAGATTTGCGAGAATTTGAACCCAACCAATTGCGATCCGGCGACAGTCACCGTCACGGTCAATCCCGCGCCGATTATTGCGGTGGATGATTCAGGCGTTGGCGACGGCGCGGTGGGCGGAGTAGTGGCCGGCCTCAATGTTCTGGCAAACGACACGCTGAACGGCGCGCCCCTCGTGCCGTCGGAAGTCGTCATCACGCCGGTGACCACCGGACCACTGACCGTTAACGCCGATGGCACTGTGACAGTCGCGCCGGGCACGCCTGCCGGTCCTTATACAGTCTCCTACACGGTCTGCGAGATCGTCAATCCGGCGAACTGCGATACGGCAGATGTTGTGATCACCGTCAACGCGGGCAACATCGTCGCTGACGCGGACTCTGTCTCCGGCATTAACGGTCTGACCGGCGCGACGGGCGTGCTTGACGTGCTTCCAGGCGATACGCTGAACGGCAATCCGGCAACGCTTGGCGGCGCGGGCAATGTGACCATGAGTGTCGTCACTCCGGCAACGCCCATCGGCGGCGCGCCTGTGCCCGTGCTCAATCCCGCAACCGGCCTGGTCAATGTTCCAGCTGGCACGCCTGCGGGCAGCTACCAGATCACTTACCAGATTTGTGAGAACCTGAACCCTGCCAATTGCGCGCAGGCAGTGGCCACAATTGACGTCATCGCCGCGCCGATTGTGGCTGCCGATGACACGCTGCCAGCCGTCAATGGCGGCTCCGGCAACCCATCGGCGGGCAATGCCTTCAGCAATGACACGCTGAACGGCACGCTGGTCAATCCGGGCGACATTACTGCGAGTGTCATCACGCCCGCCTCCAATCCCGGCGTAACGCTGGATCCGGCAACCGGTGTTGTCTCGGTCGCGCCTGGCACGCCTGCGGGCAGCTACACTATCGTTTATGAGATTTGCGAAAACCTCAATCCAGCAAACTGCGACACGGCCACAATTACCGTTCCAGTTGATCCTGCCCCCATTGTTGCCAATGATGACGCGGGCAATATTGGCGGCGCGGGCGGGGTCATTCCAGGGCTGGACGTGCGCACCAATGACACGCTGAACGGCGTGCCAGTCGTGCCCTCACAAGTCGCAGTCACACCGGTTACGACCGGGCCGTTGACCGTCAACGCCAATGGCACCGTGACCGTCGCTCCTGGCACGCCAGCCGGACCCTACAGCGTCACCTACACGCTCTGTGAAATTCTCAACCCGACAAACTGTGACACGGCTACGGTGACGGTGACCGTCAATGCAGGCAACATCGTTGCAGACAATGACTCCGCAAGCGGCGTCAATGGCCTGACTGGTGCTCCGAATGCGCTGAGCGTTCTGCCGGGCGACACGCTGAACGGCAGTCCGGCAACGCTTGGCGGCTCCGGCAATGTGACGATGTCCATCGTCACGCCCGCAGCGCCTGTCAGCCCAGGCGCGCCGGTTCCAGTGCTTGATCCGGCCACAGGGCTTGTTTCGGTTCCGGCTGGAACACCAGCGGGTCCCTACACGATCACTTATCGCATCTGCGAAAACCTGAACCCAACCAATTGCGCCACCGCTGTTGCCACTGTGGACGTGATCGCAGCGCCTATCGTGGCCAATGATGACAGCGGCAATGCTGATGGCGCTGTCGGCGGCGTCGTGCCGGGCATCAATATCCTGACCAATGACACGCTGAACGGCGCGCCGGCTCTGCCTGCCAATGTCACGGTGACGCCCGTCACCACCGGCCCGCTGACGGTCAATGCCGATGGCACGGTGACTGTCGCGCCTGGCACGCCTGCCGGACCATACACGATCAACTACACGCTTTGCGAAGTCCTGAACCCCACGAACTGCGATCCGGCGACCGTGACCATCACGGTCAATGCGGGCAATATCGTTGCCGACAATGACTCGGTCTCCGGCGTCAACGGCTTGACCGGCGCTGCCGATGTGTTGAACGTGCTGCCGGGTGACACGCTGAATGGCAATCCTGCGCTGCTTGGCGGCTCTGGCAACATCTCCATGTCGGTGGTCACGCCTGCAACGCCGATCAGTGGCGGTCCCGTTCCAACGCTCAATGTCGCAACGGGTCTTGTCTCGGTGCCGGCCGGAACGCCTGCTGGCGCCTACAACATCACCTACCAGATTTGCGAGACGCTCAACCCGCTCAACTGCACGACCGCTGTTGCCACCGTCAACGTCGCGCCCGCGCCTATCATTGCCACCGATGATATCGCGCCTGCTGCCGGCGGAATTGCCGGAAACCCGAATGCGGTCAATATTTTCCCGAACGACACGTTGAATGGCGTGCCGGTCAATATTGCTGACCTCACCACAACGATTGTCACCCCAGCCGCCAACCCCGGAATTGTGCTGGACCCGGTCACGGGCATTGTTTCAGTCGCGCCGAACACGCCTGCGGGCAGCTACACGATCGTGTACCAGATCTGTGAAAGGCTGAACCCGGCGAACTGCGATCAGGCGACCGTCACCGTGCCGGTCACGGCAGCGCCGATTGTCGCCAATGACGACACGACGCCGACTGTGGATGGCGCGGCGGGCAATCCGGCGCTTGGCAATGCATTCACCAATGACACGCTGAATGGCGCTCCGGTCAATGTTGCGGATATCACGGCAACGATCATCACGCCTGCGTCCAACCCGAACGTGACCATGGATCCGGTGACCGGTGTGATCTCTGCGGCGCCCGGCACGCCGAATGGCGCCTACACCATTGTCTATCAAATCTGCGAAAATCTGAACCCGGCCAATTGCGAACAGGCCACGGTCACAGTCGTTGTCACCTCCGGTCCGATCACCGCAGACAATGATTCCGTCTTCGGCATCAACGGCTATGCGGGCGGCCCCGATGTGCTCGATGTCCTGCCCGGCGATTTGCTCAATGGCGCGCCCGTGACGGCAGGGCCGGGCGGCACAGTCATCGTGTCAGTGGTGACGCCCGCAACGCCGGTCAATCCCGGCAATCCTGTGCCGGTGCTGGACCCGGCGACGGGCCGCATTACTGTTCCGCCCGGAACGCCAGCTGCCTCTTATCCGATCACGTATCAGATCTGTGACGCCCTCAACCCGGCCAATTGCACGACCGCCATCGCAACGGTGGATGTAATGGCCGCGCCGATCCTGGCTGTTGATGACACTGCCGGACCGGTGAACGGCGCCAGTGGCAATCCATCAGTGATCAATGCATTTGCCAATGACACGATCAACGGCACACCCGTGAACGTGGCGGGCATCACCGCGTCCATTCTGACGCCAGCATCCAATCCTGGCGTCGTGCTTGACCCTGCAACCGGCATCGTCTCCGTCGCACCGGGAACACCTGCAGGCGCCTACACAATCACCTACCGGATCTGCGAGACGCTGAACCCGGCCAATTGCGATGATTCGCTCGTTACGGTTAATGTCGAACAGGCGCCAATCACGGCCGTGGACGACAATCCGCCGGTCACCAGCAGTGTTGGCGGCGCGACGTTGCCGTCTGTGCTTCTCAATGACGATTTGAACGGCGTCGCGCCGACTGTCGGCACGTCCGGCACAGTTACGCTCGTGCAGACAATTGCCGATCCGACTGGCAATCTGACACTCAATCCGGATGGAACATTGACTGTCGCGCCGGGCGCGCCGAACGGCACCTACCAGCTGACCTACCAGATCTGCGAAGTGCTGAATCCAACCAATTGTGCCACGGCCGTTGCCACAGTGATCGTCGACTCCGGTCTTGGTTCGCTTGCGGGCGTTGTCTACGAAGACTCCAACAGCAATGGCCGCTACGACGGCTCTGAGCCTGTTCAGGGCGGTTACACGGTCCAGCTCCTGAAGGATGGTGTTGTGGTTGCCACCACCACGACAAATCCGGACGGAAGCTACCTCTTTACGTCTGTTCCCCCTGGCACAGGCTACACCATCGCGGCATTCTCGCCAGATGGCGTGCATGTTCTGGGCGAGGGCGTGATCACCATTGCGCCTGGCCAGAACGTAACCAATGTCAATTTGCCGATTGATCCGTCGGGCGTCGTCTATGACGCGGTCACCCGCCAGCCTGTGGCAGGCGCTGTGCTGCAATTGACTGACGCATCCGGCTCGCCACTGCCTGCCATCTGCTTTGTCACACCCGTGCAGCAGGGACAGATCACCGGACCGAGCGGCGAATACCGCTTTGACATCGCCGCAGGCGCTGCGCCGCAGTGTCCGGCCGGCCAGACCGAATACCGCCTCGCCATCACCGCGCCTGCTGGTTATCTGCCGGGCCTGGCCGCCTCAATCACGGCCCAGAGTGGAGCGCTCGATGCTGGCACATGCCCGGGCGACGCTGTCCTTGGCGGCTCGTGCCAGATTCAAATCCAGGCAGGCGCGCCCGCAAGCGGCCAGCCGACCACGTTCTTTACAAGCTTCCTGATTGCTTCGGGTGACCCGGACATCGTCCACAATCACGTTCCTCTGGATCCAATTCCAGTCGGCGTACCTTCCGATCTGGTGGTGTCCAAGATCGCCGCCTCCAAGATAGTCCTGCGCGGCGGACAGGCGAAATACACGATCCGCCTGTCGAATCCGACTGCTGCGGCTGTGGGTCCCGTCAATGTCACGGACCGGATGCCTGCCGGCTTCGGCTTCGTGCCGGACAGCGCCAGCCTTGACGGCGCCCCGATTGCCGGAAGCGTCAACGGGCGGACAGTCATGTTCGCGAACGTGACTGTGCCTGCAGGCGCCAATGCCGAAATCACATTGTCCCTGTCCGTTCCGGTCAATGCCGAGCCGGGCGATTATATGAATGAGGCAAGAGCGGTTGATCCGGTCACCGGAACGCAGATCGGCAATACCGGCCGGGCGACGGTAACGATTGAAGCCGAGCCTGTGTTTGACTGCAGCGATCTGATCGGCAAGGTCTTTGATGACCGGAACCGCAACGGCATTCAGGATGCGCGAGACCTCGCCATACGAGCCGGAAAAAGGCCTGCCGGGCGTGCGTCTCGTCACGGTCAATGGCGAGCTGATCACGACTGACAAGGAAGGCCGCTACAGCGTGCCTTGCGCCATGATCCCGGACGGCGCGATCGGGTCGAACTTCATCCTGAAGCTCGACACACGCACGCTTCCGACCGGCTATGTCGTGACGACCGACAATCCGCGCACGATCCGCCTCACCAAGGGCAAGGTATCCAAGCTCAACTTCGGCGCCTCGATCCTGCGCGTCGTCAGACTGGACTTGAAAGACGAGGCGTTTGAGCCGGGCTCCACAACACTTGATCCCAAATGGGCCGCAGGTGTGGACAAGGTCATCGGGGTGCTTGAAGCCGAACAATCGGTGTTGCGCCTGCGCTACCTCAATGCCGGCGCGGATGCCGCGCTGGCCCGCGAGCGCGCCAAGGCCGTGGCCAAGCTTATACAGCAGCGCTGGAAAAAGAACGGCGGCGGCTACAGGCTTGAGATCGAGACGACTGTTCTCAAATAAACGCCAGATTCCATCGGCGCAGAAGACTCATCCATAAGTAGCAGAGTGAAGCCTTCCCTTTGGATTCGTTCAACAAATTTCGATTCATTTTCCGCCACTTAGGCATCTATCCTGGCTCCGTGAAAGGAAAGATTAACCATACGGGTTTACCAATTGGCAACTGAGTGGAATCTGGGGTTGAATCATGGGTTGGTGGGCGGGGCGGCTCCAAGGAGCAGGTGCGCGGGCAAAAGCGGCCCGTATTCCCGCATTCACCAAACATATTGCCGCTGCTACGGTTTTGATGTTTTCGGTAGTGTCGGGTCTTGCGATGGGCGGCGTCGAATTGCCTGCCTCAGAACAGACAGTGAATCAATCAGCCAAAAAAACCTGCCGCCTCAACAAGCCTTGCGATCCAATTGACCTGATTGGCGATGTCCCGGTTCCTTCCGAGCCGAGCCCCGAACAAATCATGAATTGACTGCGCGAGGCCATGAAGCAGCAGCCGGATGTTTCGCCTGTGGTCACTGAAGCGGATATCCCCGCCGAAGATCTCGTTGAACCCATTCCGCAAGCTGCTGCAAAGTCAGCCTCAGCAGAGACCGCCAAGGACAGGGTTGAACCTCGTCCGCAAGCGTCCGCAAAAACAGTTCCCGCCAAGCCCGCCGCTGATCCAAAGGTCGAACTGGCCGCCGCTGAGCCCGATCCCGTGGTGATCAAGATAGACGAACCCGCGCCAAAGCTGCGCAAGAAGGCGGCAGCGCCAAAACCGCGGCCCTCCGAACAAAACATGAATCGCGCCGCGACCAAAGATTACTTTGGCGAAGGCACACCCTTTGCCATCAGTGTGGACGGTGAAACACTGGTCAGCAGCACGGAAGTCGACAGCGAACGCAAGACCGATGTCGGCCTCGCCGGCGCTGACATTCAGGTCAAATATGACGGGCTGGACATCACGCAGGTTCTCAATGCCTCGCATGAGACCGGGGCCAATGGCGATGTGCGCCTTCTTGGCCATCTGAACTATCCGGACTTTGTCTCCAAGGCCGAGTTCCGGGTGTACCGGATGAAGAACGGCGAGATCGCCGATCTGGTGGACGACCGTTCCTGCCGGTCCTGGATTTCAGGCCAGCTTTGCAGGCGGCAAGACCGAAGCGAGACGAGCTGTCATACGTGCTGCGCGTCTATGACCAGAAAGGCCGCTTTGACGAAACCCGCCTGATCCCGCTCGACAAATCAACGGCAGCGCGCGGCGACGGCGTTATCTCCGGCCCGAATGCCGACAAGGACCTCACGGCTTCGCGCAATATTCCTGTTCACGGCGGCTCGGTGACTGTTTTCGGGCGCAATGTGCCGGAAGGCTATAGCGTCAAAGTCTTGGGCGAGGAAATCCGCACCGACGCAAACAACACTTTCGTCACCCAAAAGATCCTGCCGCCCGGCGATCATGATGTTGATGTCGCGGTTTATGGCATCAAGGATGACGGCCTGTCCTTTTCGCGCCAGGTCAATATCCCGGACAATGAATGGTTCTATGTCGGCCTTGCGGATTTGACCGCTGGCTACAAGTTCAAGGGCAAGATTGAGAACGCCGCGACCGGCGAGTTCAAGCGCACCTACACGAAGGGACGGCTTGCTTTCTATCTGAAGGGCAAGATCAAGGGCAGATACCTGCTGACTGCCGCCGCCGACACGCAGGAAGGCGAGTTGAAGGATTTGTTCACCGGCTGGGACAAGAAGGATCCGCGTTACATCCTGCGCGGCCTCGACCCGGACGACTACTACCCGGTCTATGGCGATGATTCGACGCTGGTCGAAGACGCGCCAACCAAGGGCAAGTTCTATGTGCGCCTGGCGCGTGGCGAGAGCCATGTCATGTGGGGCAATTTCAAGACCCGTATCACCGGCACCAAGTTTGCAGCCGCTGAACGCGCCCTTTATGGCGCGGGCGCACGCTTTCGCTCCGAAGGCGCGACATCTTTTGGCGAAGCCAGGACCAAGGTTGACCTTTACGCGGCAGAGCCCGGCACTGTCCCGCAGCGCGATAATTTCAAAGGCACAGGCGGTTCCGCTTATTTCCTCAAGCGGCAACAGATCACCACCGGCTCGGAGCAGGTGTCGGTCGAGGTCCGCGATCCGCTGACCGGCCGTGTTCTTGCCACCCGCACGCTCAAAGCCGGCGAGGACTATGACATTGACTATATACAAGGTGTCATAATTCTGAAGAGCCCGCTTGCCTCGACATCCGGAGATGCTTCGGCGGTTTCCAACGGAACCCTGGGCAACAATTCCCAGCACCTGGTAGTCAATTACGAATATTCCCCGGCTATCGGCGCGGATGACGGTCAGATCTATGGCGGCCGCGTCTCGCAATGGCTTGGCGATCATGTCGAAGTCGGCATTACCGGCAACAAGGATTCCTCCGGCAGCGCCGACAATGAAATGCTTGAGGCGGATCTGCGTCTGCGCATGTCGGACAACACATATTTTGAGGCCGAGATTGCTCAATCGCGCGGGCAGGGCCTTGGCCAGCATTTCTCGGCGGATGGCGGCCTCACCTTCAACGAAGAACTGCCGGTGGGATCGTCCAACAAATCGGCCCGCGCGTATCGTCTGAAGGCAGTTGCGGACCTTGGTGAATTCTCCAATGAGCGCTTCCATGGCAAGGTCGAAGCGTATTATGAACAGCGCGAGGCAGGGTTCTCGGCGCTTGATGCGGAGAACAAGTTTGCCAAGCGCATTTATGGCGGCTCGTTCAAGGTTGATCTGACCGAAAGCCTCAGCCTTCACGCTGCGCTCGATGCGCTTGAAGAAGATGGCGATGCGGCAACGCCTGCGCGCGATCTTTATGAAGCTGTCATCGAGGCCGACGCGCAGATTACCGAAACTGTCTCGCTGCTCGCCGGCGTGCGCTGGACCGACTATCGCGATCCCGGCAAGGCCGGACGCAATGGAACCCGCACCGATATCGGCGCGCGCGTGACGTATGAAGTCAGCGAGAACACCAAGGTCTTCGTCTTTGGCCAGACCACAGCGCACCTGAAGGGCGACCGCCTGCGCAATGACCGCATTGGTGTGGGCGCGGAAGCGAAGCTCACCGACCGGCTCAGCGTGACAGGCTCTGTCTCGACCGGCACATCCGGCATTGGCGCCGAAGCCATGGTCACCTATGAATCCTCGCCCGAAAACAAATCCTTCGTCGGATACAAGCTCGATCCGGACCGTGATCTGGTATCAACTGGCGGAACCGACATCTCCGGCGGCCGCGATTCCGGCGTGATCGTTGCAGGCTCGCACCGCAAGCTGAACGAGTGGCTCTCGGCTTTCTCGGAATCCAACGCCGACCTCTTTGGCCACAAGCGTTCGCTCACGCAGGTCTATGGCATCAGTTTTGCCCCGGATGAAATCTGGAGCGCAAGCCTTGGCATGGAACTCGGCACCGTCACGGACGCGATGAATGGCGACTTTGACCGCAAGGGCTTCTCGAGCAAGGTCGGCTATTTGACCGACGAAGTCTCCGCCTCGGCGGCCCTCGAAGCCCGCTTTGAAGACTCTACCGACAACAAGCGTGACCGCAACACCTATCTGATGCGTGCGCGGACATCGTGGAAGACCAGCGAAGACTGGCGTCTGTCAGCCCATGTCGACGCTCTCATCTCCAATTCGGATGAAGATACAATCCTTGACGGCGATTACGTCGAGGCCTCCATCGGCTATGCCTACCGCCCGGTCGAGAATGACAAATGGAATGTTCTGTTCAAATACGCCTTCCTGTACGACCTTCCGGGTCCCCAACAGGTCAATGCGAACGGCGATATCCTTGGCCCCAAGCAACGCAGCCATATTCTGTCAGCCGATGCATCCTATGACATCAACGAGTATCTGACGATCGGTGCAAAATATGGCTACCGCTTCGGAGAGATTTCCACCTCGCGTTTGACTGACGATTTTACGGCAAGCAGCGCACATCTCGGCATCGTCCGGCTCGACCTCAATGTTGTGAAGAACTGGGACGCGCTGGTCGAGGGCAGGGTGCTTTACACGCCAGAGGCAGGCCAGACCCATTTCGGCGCGCTCGCGGCCGTGTACCGCCATGTCGGCAACAATGCCAAGATCGGCATTGGCTACAATTTCGGCAAGTTCTCCGATGATCTGACCGATCTCACCTATGACGATCAGGGCGTCTTCCTCAATGTGATCGGGAAATTCTGACGGGGCGCAAGCTCCGAGCACTAACCGATCGTTAATGGCCGTGCATTAAGTTGTTCTTCACACATTCCGCCACTGAGGGGAAAGACATGTTTTCAG
Organism: uncultured Alphaproteobacteria bacterium; assembly: GCA_963792485.1. GTDB lineage: Bacteria > Pseudomonadota > Alphaproteobacteria > Rhizobiales > Rhizobiaceae > JANOYJ01. The sequence goes on along the minus strand of CAWBWL010000007.1, from coordinate 868,954 downwards.
GCATAACCAACACCATGGACGGGGTCATTGACTGGTTCATGCCTGACCGCCTGCGCGGAGATGTGCTGGCTGAGAAGCGCGTGCGCATGTTCCTGATCAGTCATCTGCTCGGGCCCTTCCTTGGCCATCCGATCACGATTTTCATGCTGCTCAGCGACCCGGAGCCTTATCCGCATTCGCTGATTCTGGGCGTGTCCATTTCTCTCTTTTGGGCTTTCCCGTTTGCGGTCAAATTTCTCAAGATCGATTATGAAAAGCTGGCGCTCGCGTCGGTGCAGAACCTGATCTTTGCCATTCTCTGGGGCGCGTATAATTATGGCGGCGCAAGCTCGCCATTTCTCGCCTGGCTCCTCATCGTCCCGCTCCTCGCCTTCTTCTATCTCGGCTCAACGCCGTTCACGCGATTGGCGGTTCTTGCCGAAATCACGCTGAGCATGGGCGCGTTCCTGGCCGCATATCTGAAGGGCGGCTTTCCGGTGCACATTCCGGTCGATGACATGGTCATCATCGGCATTATCTCGACGACCTGCGCATCGGCCTATGTGTTCATGATGGCGATTTATTACGCAACGATCGTCGATTCCCAGTCCGGCCTCATCCGTGAAATCGAGCGCCACCAGACCACCATGACCCAGCTCACCAGCGCCAAGGAGGAGGCGGAAGCGGCCAATGGCGCAAAATCTGAATTCCTCGCAAAGATGAGCCATGAGCTGCGCACGCCGCTGAATGCCGTTATCGGTTATAGCGAAATCCTTCTCGAAGATGCCGAGATCGAGGGCAGGGGCGAACAGATTTCCGACCTGCAGAAAATCAGCGCCGCTGGCAAGCATCTGCTGTCCATGGTCAATGACATTCTCGATATTTCGAAGATCGAGGCCGGCAAGATGGAGCTCTATCTTGAGCGCATGTCGCTTGACCGCTTCGTTGACGAGATCGAGTTCACCTGCCGTCCGATGGTGGCAAAGAACACCAATGCCTTCATCATTGAGCGCGGCAAGAGCCTCGGCACGATTGATGCGGACGCGACCAAACTGCGCCAAGCGGTCATTAATCTCTTGTCCAACGCCGCCAAGTTCACCAATAACGGCAAGGTCACTTTGTCCGTGACACGCGAGACAATCGGCAAGGAAGATTGGATCAGGATCACTGTTCAGGACACCGGCGTCGGCATGTCCGAAGATCAGCAGAAAGGCTTGTTCGCCAATTTCCAGCAGGCGAACGCCTCTATCGCGGCCAAATACGGCGGCACCGGACTTGGCCTGTCGCTGAGCCAGAACCTGTGCAATTTGATGGGCGGAAAAATCTCTGCCGAGAGTGAGACCAACCAGGGCTCCACCTTTACCATCATGCTGCCGGCCCTGCAGTCGAAGGGCACCGTGCTCGAACGCCTCAACGAGCGCAAAGTCGCCGCTCCGTCCCCAACCGTGCAGGCCTCCAAGCCCGTCTCTGCGGATGTGACGGATGACAATGATGACATGACGCCGGAGGAGCGCAGCCTCATTTTCCCGCCAACTCTGCCGAAGTCCGCAAACACGCAGCGCAACGTTCTCGTCATTGATGACGATCATTCCATACTTGAGCTGGCGGAACGCATTCTCACAAAGGAAGGTTTCCGCACGCTGATGACCGACAATCCGCAGACCGGCCTGCAAATGGCGCGCACGGTTCGCCCGGACATCATCATCGTGGACGTTATGCTACCCGGCTCCAGCGGCTGGAACGTGCTGAAGGACATTCGTGCCGACCGCACCTGCGCGGACAGCAAGATTATCATGTTGAGCGCGCTTGACGAACGCTCTGCGGCTTACAAGGCTGGCGCCGATGGCTTCATCAGCAAGCCGCTCGACAGGGATGTGATAATGAAGGCCTTTGACGAGGCCAGCCAAGGCAGCCTCGTTGAAACCAAACGCGCAAGCTGAAACAAGGCGTCAATGAAAAGGGTAGAACAATCATGCCGCTCATTCTGATCGTTGAAGACAATCCAATGAACCGCGACGTGCTTGGCCGGCGGCTGGAGCGCCGCGGCTTTGAAGTGCGCTTTGCGGAAGACGGACCCTCCGGCGTGGAAGCGGCAAGAGCCATCCATCCAGATCTTATCCTCATGGATATCGGTTTGGTTGGCATGGATGGATGCGAGGCAACCCGGCAGATCAAGGCCGATGCGGAGACGGCGTCCATTCCCGTGATAGCGCTGACTGCAAGCGCCTTTGAATCGGACCGCGACAAGGCGCTGCGGGCCGGCTGCTGCGACTTTGATACCAAGCCGGTGGACTTGGCGCGCCTGCTTGGCAAGATGGACGTCTGGCTCAACGCCGCCTGACAAGACCAGTCTGACAACCGTATACGGAAAGGCCGCGCCTGGTGCCCAGTGCGCGGCCTTTTATTTCAAGTAATGCAAATAGACAGTCAGGCAGCCGCCGCCTTGGAGCCTTCGTTTACCGAGTGCAGCCAACTGCGCAGATCCTGGAAGTTCAGCGGCTTCTGCATGGTCTTGGGCCGGTTCAGTCCGAGCTCCTCGGCGTAGCGGGCTGCGGAATAAAGCGTGCTCTCATCCTGTCCGCTGACGATAATGATGGAACCGCTAAATTTGTCCTCTGACAACAGGCGGAACAGCTCCAGGGCATCGACATTTGGCATGCAGATATCCACAGCCAGAATGTCCGGATCCAACTGACGGATCAACTCGACCACGCCGCGGGAGTCCGAGGTCGCAAAAGCCTCAAACCCGCACCGCTCCGACACCCGCACAACAAGCTCGGCGGAGGAAGGATCATCATCTACTGCCAACAAACTCAGTGTCATTTTGTCCCCCTGACAAGACAGGTGAAGTGAAGTTACGCCGCGTCTGACATTTGACCGTCGAGCGCGGGGCTCGACTGCGGAATTGTCGCAATGTTGCGGTATGGTCGGAAGTCCGCTTCGGCATACTGCATCGCCTTGACCATGGATGTGATCAGCGTGTCGATTTCCTTGCGCTGATGGTTTGCCATGACCTGCACGCGGAAACGCGCGCCGCCCTGCGGCACGGCGGGATATTCAACAAGGTTGGCGATAGCGCCGAGCTCGTTCAAGCGGTGGGCGGCGATGCGTGCCTGACCTTCCGCGCCGACACGCACAGGAACGATCGGTGACGGATCGCCGAGAACTTCCATGCCCGCCTTCGTCATTTCAGCGCGCATATACAGGATGTTGTCCATCAGCGAGCGGCGGCGATCACGGCCCTCCTGCGAGCCGACGATTTCGAACGCGGCCTGCACGGAGGCCGCCTGCACCGGCGAGAGGGCATTTGAGAAGGTCTGCGTGGCGGAATAGTATTTCAGATACTCTTTCTGCGCGCGATTGCGCACGGCAATGAAGCCGCCATTTGACGCAAATGTCTTCGAGAAGCTGCCGATGACAATGTCAGACTTGTCGAGTGCGTTTTGCAGGCCGATATGGCCAAGGCCATCTTCGCCGATGCAGCCAAAGTCATGCGCGCAATCGACAAGCAGAGTTGCTTTGTACTCATCGCACACAGCTTTCAGAGCGCCGATGTCGGGCGTGTCGGAGTGCATGGAGAACAGGCTCTCGGTCACAACCAGGATCGCATTCTCAGTGTCATGCGCACGGATCTTCTGCAAACGGCGCTCAAGGCCCTTCACATTCAAATGTCCGTGAAAGTGAATATTGCCGGTCGCCGAACGTGCGCCTTCCTGAAGGCATGAGTGGGCGAGAACGTCCAGCACCACGTGATCGGAAGGGCGCACAAAGCCCTGCACAGCTGCAAAGCCGGCGGACCAGCCTGTTGGATAAAGAACAACCTCGCGGCCGTGCACGAAATCGGAAATCGTGCGCTCGAGCTTGAGGGAATTATGCGTGTTGCCCAGCAGCGCGGCGGAGCCGGCTGAATGCACGCCATATTCCTTCACGGCTGCAATCGCGGCCTCTTTGACCGCAGGGTGCGAGGACAGGCTCAAATAGTCCTGCGAAGCGAAGTTCACGCCTTCAACTGTCTCACCCATATCGTCGCGGGCAATGCATGTCGTCTTTGGCGCTGTGTCCGTCGATTTGGAATAGGGCCAGAGCTTGTGCGCACGGCGCAAATCTTGCCAAGCGTAAAAACCGTCGGTCCGGCCTAAAAGGTCAACGCCGCGGATTTCCTTATAGTCGCGCAAGCTGCCATTCAACGCCTCTGCTGGCAGATCTGCCATCGAGGCATTCATGCGTCCAAAATCTATCGCCATATCTGTCACCCAAACCTGTCCGTGTTTTTGGTTGCCTCAAGCATTGGGCAGGAAAGTTTCGGACTGGTTTAAACTGGGTACTGCAGGTTGTTTGCTTCAAACTGTGGTAAATGAAAGTCAAACCAAAAAGGTAAATAAAGCGGAATTTTGGCTGCAAGATGCGCGTTAGCAGGGCATTCACCATTCCCACCGCTCACAAGGCCGCTGGACAAGGGAATATTAATGTCCCCATGCGAAATTCGACCTGAAAAAGGTGGGACTTCGCATAATGCCTGCGACAAGCATGGCTGCATATCTGGAAAAGAGTTTTGACAAGTTGTTGGGTATCGACAACTCGGATGAACAATTGCGCTCGCAAGTGCGTGCGCAGCAGGTAGCTGCGCTGGTGCGCACCATGCCCGGCATGATGGGCGGCAATGCCCTGCTTGCCGCAATGCTCCTTTTCATGAGCCTTGGCGGGCCGGTGCAGACATGGGCTCTGATGTGGTTTGCGGGAGCGTTCTCCTACAGCGCGATAGGAATCAAAGTCTGGCTCAGCTCGCGCGGAGGCCCGAGCCGAAAGTACGTTTCAACGCGCGCGGTCAAATTGGCGGCGATCCGTGCATTTCTTTTGGGATTGGTCTGGAGCGCTGCCCCATTCGTGTTTTTCAGCACGCAGCATACCGAGCTGAACGTGACGCTTGGCATATGCATAACCGGATTGCTCTGTGTGGCCGGTTTTGTCCTGGCAACAATTCCCGTTGTCGCCCTCGCCTTCATTACGCCGGTGGCTCTGGGTTGTCTTGCCGTGTTCGCGGCCGAGGCCACCGCCTTGACCGCGGTGCTGTCGGTGATCTTGATTGCCTATATCTTGACCGTGCTGCTTTCCAGCTACGCTCAGGCAAAAATCTATCTGCGATCCATGCTGGTCAGCGCTACTGTTGAAGACCAGAAAAAGACCATCTCCCTGCTGTTGAAGGACTTCGAGGCGCATTCGTCTGACTGGCTCTGGGAGACGGATCATCAATTGCGCATCATCCGCGCCTCTGACCGGTTTGCCCAGGCTGCGGGACGCACGGCGATTGAACTGTGCGGGATGAAACTCTCGGATCTGTTTGCGGCCGCAAGCGAAGATCCCCATCCTGCGATTGCCGTTATCCAAAGCTCGCTGGACCGCCAGCTGAATTTCACAGAAATCGAACTTCCTGTGGCCGTCGGCGGCGAAACACGTTGGTGGTCACTGACCGGAATGGCGGAGAAGGGTCCGGGGGACAAGCCGCTTGGCTATCATGGCGTCGGTTCGGACATTACTTTCAACAAGAAGGCAGATGAGCGAATTTCCTTCCTTGCGCACAATGATGCCCTGACAGGACTGCTCAACCGCGCGCACTTTACCGAGACATTGAATCAGACCGTCTCCCGGCTGGAACGCTATGGCGCTCCCTTTGCGCTGATGTTTCTTGACCTCGACAATTTCAAAACTGTCAACGACACACGCGGCCATCCGGTCGGCGACCGTCTGTTGATCGAAGTCTCCAAACGCCTGAAGGCGCTGGTCCCGCAGGCTTCGGCGCTTGCGCGTCTGGGAGGCGACGAGTTTGCCATCATCATCAACAAAGCCGCCAAGGCCGCTGATGTGGAACCGCTCGCTGCCTCCATCGTATCGCACCTGTCCGAACCGTTCCTGATCGACGGCGAAACCATCAATATCGGCGCCAGCGTCGGCATCGCCATTGCCCCGCGTCATGGCACACGATCCGACCAGCTTTTGCGCAATGTCGATCTTGCGCTTTACCGCGCCAAGGATTCCGGGCGCTCTGCGTATCGCTTCTTCGAGATCTCAATGGACAGTCAGGCGCGCGAGCGCCGGGCGCTCGAGTTTGATCTCAAATCCGCCCTGCAGAATGGCGAGTTTGCGCTCTTTTTCCAGCCATTGATCGGCGCTGAATCCAACGAGCCATCAGGCTTTGAGGCGCTTCTGCGCTGGAACCATCCGATCCGCGGATTGATCTCGCCGGCCGAATTTATCCCGATCGCGGAAAATTCGGGTCTCATCAAGGCCATCGGCGATTGGGTGCTGGAAGAGGCGTGCATGATCGCTGCCGAGTGGCCGGATCATCTGACTGTCGCGGTCAATCTGTCGGCGCCGCAATTCGACAATGCTCGCATCGTTGAGACGGTTCAGAACGCCTTGAAACGATCCGGCCTCATGCCGCACCGGCTTGAACTCGAGATCACTGAAAGCTTGCTCATTGACCGTCCGGATGACGTGATCGCCATTCTCGGCCAGTTGCGTGAGATCGGCGTTTGCATTGCGATGGATGATTTTGGCACCGGCTACTCCTCGCTCTCCTATCTGCTGAAATTCCCTTACGACAAGATCAAGATCGACAGGTCCTTCGTTTCCGCCATTGAGACGGATCGCGCCGCCTGCGACGTCTTGAGGACCATCGGTTCGCTTGCCAAAACCTTGAACATGCGCATCACTGCCGAGGGCGTGGAGACCAAGGAGCAAGTGGAATTCCTGCGCGGCATCGCCTGCGACCATTTGCAGGGCTACTATTTCGCCCGGCCACTCTCGGCCGTGGAGCTGCCACCGTTCCTGCTCGGCAAGTTTGTCGGCGCGCAAATGCCGCAGCGCGACTCCAAGCCTGCGGATGAAATTGCAGCCTGATTTGCCATTTCGCTTCGTGCGGTTTCGCGCTAATCGGCGGGTATGAAACCGCTCTCAGGCCTCAAAGTGATTGAACTCGCGCGGATACTGGCTGGACCCTGGGCCGGTCAGATCCTGGCTGACCTCGGCGCGGAAGTCATAAAGGTCGAGAAGCCCGGCGCCGGTGACGACACCCGCCAATGGGGGCCGCCATTTGTCAGCTATGAAGACGGCTCCAAGGACGCGGCCTATTTTCATGCCTGTAATCGCGGCAAGAAGTCCGTCGCTATTGATCTTGAAACCACCGAAGGCCAAGCGATCATCCGCAAGCTCGCTGCCGGGGCGGATGTCGTGATCGAAAATTTCAAGGTTGGCGGTCTGAAGAAGTACGGTCTTGATCAAGAGAGCCTGAAAAGCATCAATCCCCGGCTGGTTTACTGCTCCATCACAGGCTTTGGCCAGGATGGACCTTATGCGAGCCGCCCCGGCTATGACTTCATGATCCAGGGCATGGGCGGCATCATGGATTTGACCGGGGAACCGGATGGCAGCCCGATGAAGGTTGGCGTCGCCTATGCTGACCTCTTCACCGGTCTTTACGCAGTCATCGCAATCCAGTCCGCGCTGATCCGCCGCTCCATCACTGGTGAGGGCTCCTTTGTCGACATGGCGTTACTGGATACGCAGGTTGGCGTTCTTGCCAACCAGGCCCTGAACTATCTGGTCTCGGGTGATCCGCCAAAACGCCTGGGTAACAGCCATCCGAATATTGCGCCTTACCGCGTCTGTCCCGTGCGCGATGGCTTCATTATTCTCGCCTGCGGCAATGACCGCCAATGGCAAAGCACATGCGCAGTTCTGGGTGACGTCAGGCTTGCTGCTGACCCGCAGTTTGCAACAAATGCCAGGCGCGTTGAAAACCGCGCCACGCTGGACCGCAGACTGGATGTGCTGACCGTCAGTTTTACCGGCGCTGAACTTCTTGCGAGGTTCGAAGCGGCCAATGTGCCAGCCGGGCCGATCAACTCAGTAGCCGATGTCTTTGCCGATCCGCAGGTGCGGCACCGGCAGATGCAGGCGTCGCTTCCACTGGGCAATGCGACTGTTCCGGCTGTGCGCACGCCGATCATGCTCGACGCTGAACGCATGATGGCGGGGACAGCTTCACCCAGACTTGGCGAGCACACGCGGCAGGTGCTTGAGGAACTGGGCTTTCCAAAAATGGATCACGAAGTGAGATAGAAATCATCAAAGAGCGGCATCTCCATCCGCCTTTTACGAAGCCGCCTCATTCCGAGCGCACCCATCGCTTGGGAATGTGCTTTTCGAGTTCGGGAATCTGCCGTTTCATGAACCGGTAGAACATGGGAACAGCGAATGTTGTTTCGCCATGGCGCGGGCTTCATACCATACCCTTGTTGATGAGCGGCTGGCGAACAGTTGCCACATTTGCCGCTTCCACGCCCAGGACCGAAACGATGTCTCCGGTTTGTGCCGGCCGGGTCCGAGTTCTGCCATGGCACACAAGTATCGTTGCTGATCGCTGCACCAACGCCAATCTGAACCCAGGTTGCCGGGCATATCCTCCACCCATCCTGTATTGCAAAGAGCGGTGGTTCATTCACTCGCAAGACCAGAGGTTCGCGCGGGAACTGAGTTTGCAAAGCTGCCTGCGATGTATTCTTCGAGCCTCTGCAGCGCTTCGGAGTTGCTTTCCGGCGCCCGGTGCAGCCGCAATTCAAGCTCCCCCATATTGGGCAAGCCGTCGCGCTCGGCAAAGGTCTTGCTGCCGGGCGGGATCGCGCTGCCAGCCATTACGGTTATGCCGATGCCAGCACGCACAGCCGCCGAAATCCCGCTATAGCTCGAGCTGAGATAAACGATACGGTATGCCCGTTGGGCCTGGTTCAGGCTTTGCAGGATCCGGTTTCGATAGATGCAGGGCGGCGGAGCCAGGACCAGCGGCAGGGGGGTCTGCAGATGGCTTGCATGATCCTTGCTGCCCACCCAGACGAGTGGTTCTGTAAAGACGAGGCGACCGCCCGGAGAGGCAGAATCCTCGTGAAGCGCGATGACCAGATCGAACTCGCCACTCAGCTGGCGGCGCAGCAGATTTTTGCTGAGATCGCTTGTCACCTCAAGCATGACGTTCGGATGTGCTTGTGCGAACTTACCCAGGAACTCAGGCAGGAGCGAGGCCGTGTATTCATGGGGTGCCCCCAAACGCACCCGGCCCATGACCGATGGCTGTCGCAGGTTGGACAGGAGTTCGTCGTTAAGAGCAAGGATGCGCCGGGCAAATTGAGAAACGGTCCTGCCGTCCGCAGTGAGTTGCAGCTTGTGGGCATCCCTTTGAAAAAGCGTCGCATCCGCGATTTCTTCCAGTCGCTTGATTTGAAGACTGATGGCCGACGGGGTGCGGCCGACAAGTTCGCCGGCGCGGGTAAAGCTGCCGCTGTCGATGGCCTTGATAAACGTGCGCAGCAGCTCCGTCGGGACGTTTTTCATGACTGACCTAGTGTTAGCCAAACTCAATCTATGATTAGAATAATGAAATTGTCAAAAGTCAAGAAAGGCCTAAACAGCCGGTGTTCGCACTGATCATGTAGCTGGGCTCTGGCCAGACAAACGGTTCCGTCCCCTTGACGCCGCACCTCCTGTCTCAGGTCAGCCATCTGCAAGCTCCGAGCGGATCGTCGAGGGGGACGCCCATCCTCTGGCATTGGCGAGGCGATCAAGGAGGCCTGCCTTGCCGCGCTTGGCAAGCATTTGCATCTGTGATGGGATTAAGAATGATCACAACCGAGAATCGTTTGCACCACCCGGAAAAGGCTCACCGTCCTGAAAGCGCAGTTCCGCGCAAACTGGCATGGATCCGGGTCGCGCGCGCGGAAAATGCCGGGTATGTACAAACTAGGCAATTCCTGAAGGAACAGGCTCTTTCGACATACTGCGAAGAGGCGGTCTGTCCCAACAGCACACTGGAAGAGCTGCGCCAGGTGATGGATGACATGCGCATCGCTGGTGTCGATATCCTGACCGTTGGCCAATATCTCCAGCCGATTGACCGCTTCCTGTCCCCGGATGAATTCCGCACCATAAAGGACATTGCCCTGTCAAAGGGTTTTATGGTCGTATCCGCCACGCCGATGACCCGATCCTCTTTTCACGCCGACAACGGGTTTGCCGCGTTGCGGTCCGCACGGGTTGCCCAAACCGTCAGCAAGGAGTTGCGCAATGGCTGAAACGACCGACATGAAGAAGACACCGCTGACTGCTTTCAACGCCGAACTCGGTGGCAAGATGGTGGAATTCGCAGGTTATGAAATGCCCATACAATTCCCGGAAGGCGTGATGAAGGAGCATCTTCACACCCGTGCCAAGGCAGGCCTGTTCGACGTCGGCCACATGGGCCAAATTATTCTGCGCCCGAAGTCCGGCAAGGTTGAAGACGCCGCGCTTGCGCTGGAACGCCTGTTGCCCGTTGATGTGCTGGGGCTGAAAGTTGGCCGCCAGCGCTACGGCCTGTTCACCGATGCCAAAGGTGGCATTCTGGACGATCTGATGTTCGCCAACCGCGGCGATCACCTGTTTCTTGTGGTCAACGCCTCCTGCAAAGTCCAGGATATCGCACACCTGCGCAAACACCTGTCGGATGTCTGCGACATCGAAGAACTGACTGATCGCGGGCTGATCGCCCTGCAGGGGCCGGCTGCGGAATCGGCGTTGGCCAAGCTCAATCCCGAAGTCGCTGCCATGGCTTTCATGGACGTGAAGGACGTGACGCTGGCCGGCGCGTCCTGCATCGTCTCCCGCTCCGGCTATTGCGGTGAGGACGGCTATGAGATTTCCGTACCAGCCGGCAAGGCTGTGGAATTGACGAAAGCCCTGCTGGCTGATCCGGATGTGCATCTGATCGGCCTTGGCGCCCGCGACAGCTTGCGCCTCGAAGCCGGTCTTTGCCTGTACGGCAATGACATTGGTACGACGACCACCCCGGTCGCCGCGTCGCTGGAGTGGGCTGTGCAGAAGGTGCGCCGCACGGGTGGCGCCCGCGCGGGCGGTTTTCCCGGTGCGGACGTGATCCTTCCGGAATTCGAGAAGGGCGCTTCCCGCCGCCGCGTAGGTCTGGCCGCTGAAGGCCGGGCGCCCGTCCGTGCAGGCGCCGAATTGTTCACCGACGAAAGCTCGGACACACCGATCGGCACCGTCACATCCGGCGGGTTTGGCCCGACAGCCGACCGGCCAGTCGCCATGGGCTATGTTATCGCCAGCTCTTCCGGAACAGGCACACGCCTGTTTGTCGAAGTGCGTGGCAAGCGCCTTCCTGTCCTGGTCTCAACCCTTCCCTTCATCACCCCCCGCTACAAGCGCACCTGAGGAGTTTCGAAATGATCAAATTTACAGAAGACCATGAATGGCTGGACATTGTTGGCGATGTTGCAACCGTCGGCATCACCAAACATGCGGTCGAACAGTTGGGCGATCTTGTGTTCGTCGAACTTCCTGCAGCCGGATCGCGCTTCAGCAAGGGTGATGCTGCCGCCACTGTCGAATCAGTCAAGGCGGCGTCCGATGTCTATTGCCCGCTCGATGGTGAAATCATCGAATCCAATGAGGCGGTCGTCAACGATTCGTCGCTCGTCAACGCTGATCCGCAGGGTGCGGCCTGGTTCTTCAAGCTGAAGCTGGCGCGCGCCTCGGACGCTGACGGGCTCATGGACGAAGCAGCCTATCTGGCATTGGTCGGCTGAGAGGAAAAAATGAGCTATTCAGAGTCCAATTACGCACCCTATGATTTTGCCAACCGGCGCCATATCGGTCCGTCTCCGGCAGAGATGTCCGACATGCTCAAGTCCGTCGGCGCGTTGAGCCTTGATGCGCTGATCGACAGCATCGTTCCCGAAGGCATCCGCCTGCGCACGCCGCTTGCATGGGGCAAGGCGCTGTCGGAACAGGCTGTCCTGAACCGGCTGCGCGAAGTCGCGGGCAAGAACCGTGTGATGACCAGCCTGATCGGGCAGGGCTATCACGGCACGGTCACGCCGCCCGCAATCCAGCGCAACATCTTTGAAAATCCCGCCTGGTACACCGCGTACACGCCCTATCAGCCTGAAATTTCGCAAGGCCGCCTTGAGGCGCTTCTGAACTACCAGACGATGATTTCCGACCTTACGGCGCTCGACGTTGCCAACGCCTCGCTTTTGGACGAAGGCACCGCCGCAGCCGAGGCGATGGCACTGTGCCAGCGTTCGGCCAAGTCGAAAGCGACCGCCTTTTTTGTCGATCACCACTGCCATCCGCAGACGATTGCCGTCATCCACACCCGCGCCGAGCCTCTGGGCTGGCAGGTGATCGTCGGCGATCCGTTTGCCGATCTGGACCCGACGCAGGTTTTTGGCGCCATTTTCCAGTATCCGGGCACTTACGGCCATGTGAACGACTTCACCAAAGTGATCGCCTCGCTGCATGAAGCCGGAGCATTGGCGTGTGTGGCAGCCGACCCGCTGGCGCTGACCATCTTGAAAGCGCCGGGTGAAATGGGGGCGGATATCGCTATCGGCACGACACAGCGGTTCGGCGTGCCGTTGGGCTATGGAGGCCCGCATGCCGCATACATGGCCGTGAAGGATGCGTTGAAGCGGAACATGCCCGGGCGCATTGTCGGCGTTTCCATCGATGCGCGCGGCAACCGCGCCTATCGCCTCAGCCTGCAAACCCGCGAGCAGCATATCCGCCGCGAGAAGGCCACCTCGAACGTCTGCACCGCGCAAGCGCTGCTGGCGGTCATGGCCTCGATGTATGCCGTCTTCCACGGTCCCGAAGGCTTGAGGGCCATTGCCGAGCGCATTCACCGCAAGCTGGTGCGTCTGGTCAACGGGTTTGAGGCTCATGGCTTTACCGTGGAACCCGCCACCTTTTTCGACACGATCACTGTCGAAGTTGGCGCGGTGCAGGGTGCGATCCTGAAAACGGCTGAGGCTGAAGGGATCAACCTGCGCAAGGTGGGAGCAACAAAAATCGGCATTACGTTCGACGAACGCACCCGGCGCAGCCATACCGAAGCCATCTGGCGCGCTTTCGGCATCGAGCGTAAGGACGATGATCTTGTCCATGCCTACCGGTTCCCGGAAAAACTGTTGCGCACCTCGCCCTACCTGACGCATCCAATTTTCCACATGAACCGGGCCGAGGCGGAAATGACGCGCTATATGCGCCGTCTGGCCGACCGTGACCTGGCGCTGGATCGCTCAATGATCCCGCTCGGCTCCTGCACAATGAAGCTGAATGCCACCGCCGAGATGATGGCGTTGAGCTGGCCGGAATTCTCGGATGTCCACCCCTTTGCGCCTGACAGCCAGACGGCGGGCTATGCCGAGATGCTGCGGGACTTGGACGCAAAGCTTTGCCTGATCACCGGCTACGACGCCTTCTCCCTGCAGCCGAACTCCGGCGCGCAGGGGGAATATGCGGGCCTGCTGACGATTCAGGCGTATCACCGCGCCCAAGGTCAAGGGCATCGCGATGTCTGCCTGATCCCGACCTCGGCGCATGGCACCAATCCGGCTTCGGCGCAGATGGTCGGAATGAAAGTTGTCGTCGTCGGCGTCGCGCCGAACGGCGACATCGACATGGACGATTTCCGCGCCAAGGCGGAACTGCATTCGGCAAATCTTGCCGCCTGCATGATCACCTACCCGTCGACACATGGCGTGTTCGAGGAGACCGCACGCGAGATCTGCGAGATCACGCACAAGCACGGCGGGCAGGTCTATCTCGACGGCGCCAACATGAACGCCATGGTCGGCCTGTCCCGTCCCGGCGACATCGGGTCGGACGTCAGCCATCTGAACCTGCACAAGACCTTTGCCATTCCACATGGCGGCGGCGGTCCGGGCATGGGGCCGATTGGCGTCAAGGCGCATCTGGCTCCGCATCTGCCGGGCAATCCGATGATTGCAGACGGCGGCGCAGTGTCGTCGGCGCCTTATGGTTCGGCATCGATCCTGCTGATCTCCTGGGCCTATTGCCTGCTGATGGGCGGCGAAGGGCTGACGCAAGCCACCAAGGTGGCAATCCTGAATGCCAACTACATCGCCAGCAAGCTGAAGAATGCCTTCCCGATCCTTTATTCATCAAAGGGCGGGCGGGTTGCGCACGAGTGCATCCTGGACACGCGCGTGATGAAGGACAAGGCCGGCGTGTCAGTAGACGACGTGGCCAAGCGCCTGATCGACAGTGGCTTCCATGCGCCGACAATGAGCTGGCCGGTCGCGGGAACGCTGATGGTTGAACCCACCGAAAGCGAGCCTAAAGCGGAACTCGACCGTTTCATCGCCGCCATGCTGGGCATCGCGTCCGAAGCCGAAGCAATTGCCGAAGGCAAACTCGACCCGGAAAATAATCCGCTCAAGCGCGCGCCGCACACAGTCGAAGATCTGGTCGGCGAATGGGACCGCCCTTACAGCCGCGAGGTGGCCTGCTATCCGGCAGGCGCCTTCCGGGTGGACAAATACTGGTCCCCGGTTAACCGCGTCGACAATGTCTACGGTGACCGGAACCTGGTCTGCTCATGTCCGCCGCTTGAAAGCTACATGGAAGCCGCCGAGTAATCCTGGCCGGAGGAGCCAACTGGGCGGCGCTTCGATGCCGCCCTTTGCAAACAGTAAAAGCGCACGATGTTCCTTTCGACCTTCGATATCTTCAAGATCGGCATTGGAACGTCATCTTCGCACACAATGGGACCGCTGGTGGCGGCGGCGCGCTTTCTGGACGAGCTTCACGACGCACAGCCGCCTCAGAACACCCGGCTGCGTGCAAGTCTGCATGGTAGGGCAGGCTGGCTTTCACCGGCAGGGGCCATGCCACCGACCGGGCGATGATCCTTGGTCTTCTGGGCTTTCTGCCCGACACTATCGACCCCGCCCGGGCCGAGGCACAGGAGGCCGCCCTGCGCGCCGCCGGGACCATAACGCTTGCCGGTGATGGCGTTCCGGCCCGACGATGATTTGGTCTTCGACTACGGACCGCCTTTGCCGGGCCATGCCAACGGGCTGGTACTGACGGCGTTGCTGCCGGGGGCGTTGGCCGTAAACCTCCCCGAATGCTGATCAGTCGTCCGTGAAGAATTCCCAAGCCATTGAATAGACTGATGGATTGAACAAGAAATCGCCGAATAGTTTGGAAGGATTTGGCAATGAAAATCGCTGCACCAACGCCATGAAAAACGGGACCGTTCGGCCCCGTTTCAATTCGCTTGATAACGCCCTGCTCAGCCCGCCGCTGCCACAGCCCGCTTTGCCATCACTTTGATGAGATTGGCCCGGTAGACAGCCGAGCCGTGCATGTCGCTCATCAGGCCCTTGGCTGAAACTTCAACGCCGTCCAGCGAGGACGCGTCGAACTTTTTGGAGAGCGCCGCTTCCAGCCCCTTGTGCCGGAACACGCCATCCTCGCCTGCGCCGGTGACGGCAACGCGCACCCCATCCTTCTGCTTGGCGACGAACACGCCGGCCATCGCATACAGCGAGGCGGGGTTGGGGAACTTGGAATAGGCGGCCTTGGTTGGCGCGGTGAAGCTCACGGCCTTGACGATTTCGCCATCCTTCAGGGTTGTTTCGAACAGTCCCTTGAAGAATTTGCTGGCCGGGATCGCGCGCTTGTCGGTGATGATCGTCGCGTCAAGCGCCAGCATTGCGGCAGGATAGTCGGCCGCCGGGTCGTTGTTGGAGATCGAGCCGCCAATCGTGCCGCGGTGGCGCACATGCGGATCGCCGATATGGCTGGCAAGCGAAGCCAGCGCCGGACAGGCGTTTTGCAGCTTGGCATCCGCCGCCACTTCCGCATGCGTCGTCGCCGCGCCGATGGTGACGGTCTTGCCCGACACCTTGACGCCCTTCATGTCCGCGATGTGCGCAAGGTCGATGACATCGCTCGGTGAAGCCAAACGTTGTTTCATCGTCGGGATCAGCGTCATGCCGCCGGACAGATATTTACCGTCCTCAGCGCCCTTCATTTTCTTCACCGCATCGGAAACCGAAGCGGCGCGGTGATAGCTTGTCTGATACATGATGTTTCCCCGCGCTCAGTTCTTGGCTGCGTTCAGCGCCGCCCAGACCTTTTCAGGCGAGGCGGGCATGGACAGATTATTATTACCGATGGCATCCGTAATCGCATTCATCAGCGCCGGCGGCGATCCGATGGCCCCCGCTTCGCCGCAGCCCTTGATGCCAAGCGGATTGCTTGGGCAAGGGGTCTCTGTGGTAGAGACATTGAAGGACGGAAGATCATTGGCCCGCGGCATGCAGTAATCCATGAAGCTGGCGCTGAGCAGCTGCCCGCCCTTGTCATAGACCGCGTTCTCCAGAAGCGCCTGGCCAATGCCCTGCGCAAGGCCGCCATGCACTTGGCCTTCGACAATCATCGGATTGATGATCTTGCCGAAATCATCGGAAGCAACAAACTGGATGATCTCGGTCACGCCGGTGTCGGGATCGACCTCGACCTCGCAGATATAGCAGCCTGCCGGGAAGGTGAAGTTGGTCGGATCGTAGAACGCGCCTTCCTTCAGGCCCGGCTCCATGCCCGCCGGCAGATTGTGCGCGGTGTAGGCGGCAAGCGCCATCTGGAACCACGGCACTTTCTTGTCCGTGCCCGCAACCTTCAACTCGCCATTCTCGATGATGATGTCCTTGTCGTCCGCTTCCATCAAATGCGCGGCGATCTTCTTGGCTTTGGCCTCGACCTTGTCGAGCGCCTTGACAACCGCCGACATGCCGACAGCGCCCGAGCGCGAGCCGTAGGTGCCCATGCCCATCTGCACCTTATCAGTGTCGCCATGCACCACCGACACGTTATCATGCGGAATGCCAAACCGGTCGCAGACCAGCTGGGCAAACGTGGTCTCATGGCCCTGACCATGGCTGTGCGAGCCGGTAAGGATTTCCACCGTGCCGACGGCGTTGACCCGCACCTCGCCCGATTCCCACAGGCCGACGCCCGCGCCGAGCGAGCCGACCGCAGCCGACGGCGCGATGCCGCAGGCCTCGATATAGCAGCTCATGCCGATGCCGCGCAGCTTGCCTCGCTTGGCCGCGTCCTTGCGGCGCTTTTCAAAGCCTGCATAGTTTGCTTCCTTCATCGCGGCATCGAGCGATGCTTCGTAGTCGCCCGCGTCATACATCAGAATGACGGGAGTCTGGTGCGGGAAGGTGCGGATGAAATTTTTGCGCCGCAGCTCCGCCGGGCTAACGCCGAGCTCGCGCGCCGCCGTCTCCATCATGCGCTCCACCTGGTAGGTAGCTTCCGGCCGGCCCGCGCCGCGATAGGCGTCAACCGGCGCGGTGTTGGTATAGACCGTGCGCATATTGCAGTGGATTGCCGGGATATTGTACTGACCCGACAAAAGCGTCGCATGCAGATAGGTGGGCGTCACCGACGAGAACAGCGACATGTAGGCGCCGAGATTGGCGATCGTGTCGGACTTGAACGCGGTGATCTTGTTGTCCTTGTCAAAGCCCATCTCGATATGGCTGACATGGTCGCGCCCATGCGCGTCGGTGAGGAAGGACTCCGTCCGGTCCGCCACCCATTTGACCGGAACACCGGTCTTCTTGGAGGCCCAGACGCAGACGATTTCTTCTGGATAGATGTAGATTTTCGAGCCAAACCCGCCGCCGACATCCGGTGCGATCACCCGCAGCTTGTGCTCGGGCGCGACATTGTAAAATGCGCTCATCACAAGCCGGGCAAGATGCGGATTTTGCGAGGTGGTCCACAGCGTGTACTGGTCATCGCCTGAATCGTAATGGCCAAGCGCGGCGCGCGGCTCCATGGCGTTTGGCACCAGCCGGTTATTGTGGATGTCCATTTTGGTGACATGGGCTGATGTCTTCAAGGCCGCGTCAACAGCTTTGGAGTCGCCGATCTCCCAGTCAAAAATCAGATTGCCCGGCGCTTCCGGATGCAGCTGAGGCGCACCCGGCTTGATGGCGTCAACCGCTTCAGCGACCGACTTCTTTACCTTGTAGACAATGTTGACGTGCTCGGCTGCGTCGCGCGCCTGCGACTTTGTATCGGCCACGACGATCACAACCGCATCGCCGACATAGCGCACGGTATCTACGGCCAGTGGCGACCAGGCACCC
Source organism: uncultured Alphaproteobacteria bacterium (assembly GCA_963792485.1). Lineage (GTDB taxonomy): Bacteria > Pseudomonadota > Alphaproteobacteria > Rhizobiales > Rhizobiaceae > JANOYJ01. Next base: position 850,952 of record CAWBWL010000007.1, on the reverse strand, counting down.
ATCTTCATCGGCGTGCCGTCCTTGGAGTGGATCATCCAGCCGCATATGATGTTGCCGATCCCGTCGGCCTTGAGTTCCTTGCCAGTCAGAACGGCGACAACGCCCGGCATGCCGGCCGCTTTTTTCGTGTCGATCTTCTTGATTTCGGCGTGCGCGTGCGGCGAGCGGACAAAATGCGCGTGCTTCATGTTCACGAGCGTCATGTCGTCGGTGTACTTGCCCTTGCCGGTGATGAAGCGCTTGTCTTCTTTGCGAAGCACCCGTGCGCCAATGCCTTCAATACCCATTTTGGTCTCCTCCCAAAAATCCGGTTGAGCGGTGTCGAGTCAGCGAATGAAGGGAAACTGGAGCAGACAGGCGGCACTTCAACGCAGCCTTAAAGCCAGCACCCATGCGCCGCTTCAGGCCGCCTTCTTTACCTTTGCCTTCGACGATTTGCTCATAGCCTTGGAGGCCGCGAGTATCGCCTTCACGATATTGTGGTAGCCGGTGCAGCGGCAGATATTGCCTTCGAGCTCAGCGCGCACTGTCGCTTCGTCCAAGCCGCCCGGATAGCGCGCAATCATGTCCGCCGCCGCCATGATCATGCCCGGCGTGCAGAAGCCGCACTGCAAACCGTGATGCTCACGGAAGGCTGCCTGGATCGGATGCAGGTCGCCGGATCCGGCAAGGCCTTCAATGGTCATGACATTGGAACCAGACGCCTGCGCAGCCAGAATCGTGCAGCTCTTCACCGCCTTGCCATCGACATGCACAACGCAAGCCCCGCACTGCGAAGTGTCGCAGCCGACATGGGTTCCGGTCAGGCCCTGGTTCTCCCGGATGAAATGCACCAGCAGCGTCCGGTCTTCGACATCCGCCGATACTTTTCGCCCGTTCAACGTCAGTGAGATTGTGGTCATTCATTCCCCTCCCAAGAAATGTTGTTGGGGCGAGACTAGGCTGACTTCTGCGAGTGCGCAATCCGCATTCGCTACGATCAAAGTATTAGGCGCGCGTTCATCCGTTGAACCTTTCCGGCGCGCTGCCCGACTAACCCATGACGGCATCGACGGATGTGACCGTCGTGACAACGGAAAGGAATGAACATGTCATCCACGGTATCCAAATCCCCCTTCGGCAGAAATCTGGCCTCGGCCATGGCGCTGGCATTGCTCGCGGGTCTCTCGATGCCACTCGCCCAAGCCGAAGCCGGCAGCCTCAAGGCGCGCGGCGAGACCGCCCAGCTCGGCTTCAAGTCAAACGGCGGCGGCACCTCGCATGACTTCCAGTGCGGCTCAGAGACCACGGAAGCCTGCGGCGATAAATTTGCCGCCAAATGCAAAAGAGCCGGCGGCACCTTGTCGGGAGTGTTGCCGTTTGGCGGCCAGAACTGCTCGACGCCCGGCGGCTGGTGAGGAAGGAGGCGAGTCCAAAATGCAAAACCGGACGGAAGCCTTGGGCCGCCGTCCGGTCTTGTCAAAGGCAAAGCTCGATCAGTTGATCTTGTAGGTCAGGCGTGACTGCACCTTCTGCATCGTCACATCAACGGGGATCGGGAAGACCGGATAGTCGAATTCCTTGAAGAAGCTGCGTGTATATTCAACGCCGACCGCGACGCGGTCAGTCACGGCGAAATCCACGCCCGCGCCCCAGACCATTGTTGTGTCCTTGAAATTATAGCCCGGAGCAAACGGCGCCGTCGCAATCGCGTGTTCCGCACCAATCAAGCCATAAGCATAAAACCGGTCAGCCGCATAACCGCCGCGCATGCGGGCGGAGAATGTGTCTTTGCCGCGAACGCCCGAGCCATCGTCGAATTCGATGTCCATATGCGTATATCCCCCTTCAAGACCCGCAACGAGGCGGCCCATGACGGGAATGTTGTAACCGACAAACGCGCCGTAGGTGACGCCATTGCCTTCAGCCGGAAGGCTGTCTCGCAGCATTGTGTAGGCGACTTGTATGCCGGCATAGCCACCAACCCAGCGGTTTGACATATCGGCCTTTGCGTAAACCGGAGCTTCTGCATCGGCAGCTTCGATAGTTGGTTTCAATACCGGTTGAGACTGCGGCTCGGCGTAAATGACCGGCGGCATGTCGTTTGCAAATGCAATCCCGCCGAAGAGAACCCCCGCAGCGGCCAGTGTGGATGCGCATGCGGTAAACATTTTTACTCTGAACATTTGTCTTTCAAGCCCGCGACGGAATTGCCCAATTTTGTGCGAGTATCGCGGCACAGAGTAAATAATGGGTTTAAATGGCTGAAAGTACGGTGGTTTTTGTTTACCACGCCGGTTGAGGCACCCTTAGCCCTAATGATTTGCAACCACTGGAGAACCAGCAATATGGGCGGATCTGACCTGCAGTTTATCGTCAAGATGCACGAAATCGCCGCGCGCGCCGGGCGCAAGCAATCCGACGTTACCCTCCCGGCGGATGCATTGAGCTGGGTAAGATGTCGCCATTCTGATCGCTTCGTGACTGGAAACACCGAGCATTGAGCATGCGTTTCGCACACAGGCATTCATGTCGATATCAGCCCCGGCCAAAGTGCCGTCTTGTAATGTCAGCCTTCCTGCGCTGCGCTGTATGACCCGTCCGTTCAGAGCGAAGGCCGTGACATTGCTGCCGACCGTGGACATTGCATCCGTGACAAGATGAATTTTGCCCGGACCGATTTTTGCCCGCAATGCCGCCTTCATGCTTTCCACGTGCACATGATAGCCGTCCGCGATCAGCCCTGCATGCAACTGCCCAGACGCAAGCGCTGCGCCGGTGAGGCCTGGTTCGCGGTTGCCAAGCTGGCTCATGGCGTTGAACAAATGCGTCACGCAGCGCGCGCCGGCGGCCACATAGCGCATCGCCGTTTCGAAGGTGCAGTCGCTGTGCCCAAGACTGACAATCACGCCCGCCGCCGCAAGCGCAGCGGTCTGCTTAATGGTCACGGACTCCGGGGCGATCGTCAGATAGAGCGTGCGCAGATGCTCTTTCGCCTCCAAGAGTTCCCGCAAATCCTGATCGGTCATCCGCCGGATGAGCGCCGGGTCATGCGTGCCCTTGCGCGCGATGGAAAGATGCGGACCCTCGATATGAAGCCCCGCAAATCCTGGCACGCAGAGGCGCTCTGCCTCGATGCCCGCCGCAAGCGCAGAGCGCGTGATCTCCGGTATATCCGTGATCAAGGTGGCGAGCAGCGATGTCGTGCCGAATTGGCGGTGCGCCTCGCAAATGTGTTTGATTGTTTCAACTGTTGGCGCGTCGTTCATCAAAACGCCGCCGCCGCCATTGACCTGCAAGTCGACAAACCCCGGCGCAATCATGCCGGAGTTAAACTCTGTCAGTTCCGCGCCCGCCGGCACGTCGCTCATGGCTAAAATTGCGGCGACCCGTCCGTCACTAATCTTCAGTGCCGCGTTCGCACGGCCGCGCTCGCCGTCAAAAATCTCCGGTGCGGCAAAGTACTGCGCGCTCATGTGGTCTCCGTCACTTTGCGCAAATGCTGCGGCTGATCCGGATCGAAGCCGCGCGTGCGCGCCAGCATTTCCACAAAACCATAGAAGGATGCAATCTGCACGAGGGCATCTGTGAGGGGATGGCCTGTTGCGGAGAAGGGCAGAGTTTTCGCACGCCGCGCAAGATCAGAAGTGATGAAGACTTTTGCGCCCTGCTCGGTGAGCCGGTCGGCGATGGCCACAATGCTGCCCTGCGCCTTGTCGCGCGCCGCAAGCGCCAGCACTGGAAATCCTTCACCGACAATCGACACCGGGCCGTGCATGACCTCGGCTGACGAATAGGCCTCCGCATGCATGCCGCTTGTCTCCTTGAATTTCAGCGCCGCCTCGCAGGCGATGGCATAGGCGGGCCCGCGCCCCAGTATATAAAGCGAGTGCCGTCCCTCCAGCGAATCCCCCAGCGCTGACCAATCCATCTGCACCGCTTTGCCGAGCGCGGCGGGAAGCGTATGCAAGGCTTCCATCAAGTTCCGGTCAGTGGTCCATCCGGCCACAAGCAGCAGACCTGCGATCACCGAATTCACAAACGTTTTTGTCGCCGCCACCGAAAGTTCGGGCCCAGCCTCAATGTCCAGCGCGACATCGCAGACGGCCGCAAGCGGCGAGGAAATCACATTGGTGAACGCGGCGGTGAAGCTGCCGCCGCGCCGCGCATTCTCCGCCATGGCGACGATGTCCGGGCTCTTGCCAGATTGGGAAATCGCAATCATCGCGCCCTGCGGCATTTTCAGCTGCGCGCCATATATGGAGGCGACGGATGGTCCGAGTGAAGCGACGGGCAGGCCAAGCTGCATCTCGATGATATATTTGAGATAATTCGCCGCATGATCCGACGATCCCCGTGCGACAGTCGCGACAAAGGCAGGGTCCTTCTCCTTAAGCGCTTTGGAAAGCGCTTGAAATCGTTTTCTGAGATGACTGAATCAGTCTCTCCGCCGCCTCGGGTATCTCGTTGATTTCAAGGCGCATTTTGCTGGGAGCATTCATGTCTCAACTTTCCTGCAGGCGCAGTTCCGCGACAAAATCATAGGCGTCGCCGCGGTAGATCGAGCGTGTGAATTCAACCACGCGCCCGGTCGGCAGATAGGAAATGCGCTCGATGCGAAGGCTCGCCGAGCCGGGCTCCACCTTCAATATCGCCGCGTCCGCCTCATCGAGGCTGATTGCCGAAATGCGCTGAATGGCCCGCACCGGGCGGCAGCCGTTTTTCTCCAGCGCCGCGTAAAGCGATGTCTCCACGCTGAGCGGATCGGGCAGCGAGGCCACCGACATCGTCGCCCGCTCAATGGCAAGCGGCGTGTCGTCGGCAATGCGCAGCCTGTTGACGCGCGACACCTTTTCGTCCGCCACCAGCCCCAGCGCCATAACCTCCTCGGGCGAGGGCGCAAACACGCCGCGCTCCAGAAATTCCGAGCGCACATTCCTGCCGCGCCGCGCCATGTCTTCGGTAAAGGATGTGAGCTGTGAAAGCGATTGTTCGACCCGGTCGACCTTCGGCGTAACGAATGTCCCGGAGCCATGCCGCTGCACGAGCAGCCCGTGCTGCACAAGGTCTTGCATCGCTTTGCGCACCGTCACCCGCGAAATGTCGGCCATGACCGCAATGTCGCGCTCGGAGGGCAGGGCTTCGCCGGGCTTGATGACGCCGCGCTTGATCGCGCTCTCGATGCGCCGGGCAAACCGCAGATAGATGGGCCCGCCCTGCGTGGCGCTGGCAGGCTCGGGCGCAAAGACAGACGCGAAGCTCTCAGGCATGGGCCGCCTCCTCGCAGAGCAATTCCAACGCCATCCGCATCGCCCCGTCCAGCGCATTTCCGACGGCAGGCGCCAGCCGCGCCTTCAATGCCCGAGACAGGAAGGGAGCCAAGCTTTGCGACAATCCGCCAATCATGGTCACCGGCAGGGCAGGGTCAAACGAGACCGCGTTCACTGCCTTATCGATATAGGCGCACGCCTCGTCCACAATCGCGGACGCAACCGCATCGCCGCTTCCTGCGGCTACAATCACGAGCGGTGCAAGCGCCGCATAATCGCTCGGCGCCGCCTTGCGCGCAAATTCCGTGATGGCCGCCGCGCCGCCATACCGGGCGAGCATCGCCTGTGTGAGCGCGGAATGCGCACGGATGCCGTCATGCGCGAGCAGCGTCTCCTCAAGCGCGCTGCGCCCGAGCCGCGCGCCACCGGCTTGATCGCCAATCTGGAACCCCCAGCCGCCAAGCTGGCGGAAAACACTGTTCTTTCGGCTTGCAAAGACGGACCCGGTGCCGATCATCGCGCCCGTGCCGTCCTGGCCTCCAAGCGCGCCGTCGAGCGAGGTCTGCGCATCGCTCACCACTTTGCAGCGCGCGAAGCCAAGCCGCGCTTCGAGGTTCTTGGCGTGATCGCCGACATTTGCGCCCGCAAGGCCGAGAACAGCGCACGAGGCGGAATGGATGGAGCCGGAATGAGCAACTGATTGAGCAGCCTCGGTGATGGCTGCCTGGATGTTGCCGAGCGCGCCCTCGAAGTTTGTGGCAATGTTCGAAGGCCCGCCCGACCCGCGGCCGAGCACATTTCCGGCGCGGTTGAGCAGCGCCGCGCGGCATCCCGTGCCGCCGCCATCTATGCCAATCGCAAACAGCATTCAAAGCCTCCGATATGATAATACCAATAAAATACCAAATGCCAAGCGTTAATCTTCCTTAATGATCGCATGAAATCAAGATATTGAAATCATTGACATAAAAATGAATGGAAGCAGAAAAGTTAACAAATTTCATAACGGCCACTTGCCAAGTGGTATTTTTTTGGCATTAATGCCGCTGGGAGAGATTACAAGAAAACCGCGGCTCGTCCGCGGCATAACAAAAGCGCCAACAGAGGAGTTCGCGACCATGACTGCCAACACATTGAAAAGATTGATGCTTGCCACAGCTTTGTGCGGCGTCGCCGCCCCGGCCTTGGCCCAGGACGTGACGCTGACGATTGAAAGCTGGCGCAATGACGACCTGGCCATCTGGCAGGACAAGCTGATCCCGGCCTTTGAAGCCAAAAACCCGGGCATCAAGGTGAAATTCGCCCCGTCCGCCCCGACCGAATATAATGCTGCGCTCAATTCCAAACTCGAAGCCGGTTCCGCTGGCGATCTCATCACCTGCCGCCCGTTCGACGCCTCGCTCGCGCTCTATGACAAGGGCTATCTCGCCTCGCTCAAAGATCTCGAGGGCATGAAGAATTTCTCCGATGTCGCCAAATCCGCATGGATCACCGACGATGGCGCCAACCCATTCTGCGTGCCGATGGCGTCCGTCATCCATGGTTTCATCTACAACAAGGACGCCTTCGACAAGCTCGGCATCGCCGTGCCGACAACTGAGGCCGAATTCTTCGCCGCGCTCGACAAGATCAAGGCGGACGGCACGTTCATCCCGATGGCCATGGGCACCAATGACCAGTGGGAAGCCGCGACCATGGGCTACAACAATATCGGCCCGAACTATTGGAAAGGCGAGGAAGGCCGCAACGCGCTGATCAAGGGCGAGCAGAAGCTCACCGATGCGCCATGGGTCGCGCCCTATGCGACGCTCGCCAAGTGGAAGGATTATCTTGGCGACGGCTTCGAAGCCCAGACCTATCCGGACAGCCAGAACCTGTTCACGCTTGGGCGTGCAGCAATCTATCCGGCCGGTTCATGGGAAATCTCCGGCTTCAACACGCAGGCCAAGTTCAAGATGGGAGCGTTCAACCCGCCGGTCGCGAACGCCGGTGACCAGTGCTACATCTCCGACCACACCGATATCGCCGTCGGCATGAACGCCAAGACCGCCAATCCTGAACAGGCCAAGGTCTTCCTCAACTGGGTCGCTTCGCCCGAGTTCGCCGCGCTCTACGCCAACGCGCTGCCGGGCTTCTTCCCGCTCTCCAACGAGGCGGTGAAGCTGGACGACCCGATTGCGCAGGAAATGATCTCCTGGCGTGGCAAGTGCAAATCATCGATCCGCTCGACCTACCAGATCTTGTCGCGCGGCACGCCGAACCTGGAAAACGAAACCTGGAACGCCTCCGCCAATGTGATCAAGGGCACCGAGACGCCCGAAGCCGCCGGCAAGCGCCTGCAGGATGGACTGGCGAGCTGGTATAAGCCGGCGATGGCGAAGTAGTCGCGCCACATTTCCGGGCCGCCTCGCGCGGCCCGGACTTCATTTATCGCTGAGAGGAGGAGCCGATGGCCATTGCACAAAATGCCCGTCCGGCGGTGCGCTGGCACATCGCCGTATTCCTTGCGCCCGCTGTCCTCGTCTACACCGCGATCATGATCCTGCCGCTGTTCGGCACGCTGCAGATGTCCTTCTTCAACAACGGCGTATTTTCAGGTCTCGACAATTTCCGCACCCTGTTCGGCGATGAGCGCTGGTCTGCGAGCTTCTGGAATGCGCTTGGCAATAATGTCTGGTTCTTTGTCATCCATATGCTGGTGCAGAACCCGATCGGTATTCTGCTCGCCGCTATTCTGTCCAATCCGAAACTGCGCCTGCGCGGATTTTACCGCACCTCTTTCTTCCTGCCGACGCTGCTGTCTTTCGTCATTGTCGGCTTCATCTGGAAACTCATCCTCTCGCCCATTTGGGGCGTTGCGCCGAACCTTCTGGATATGGTCGGCCTCAAAAGCCTGTTCGCGCCCTGGCTCGGCAAGGAAGCCTATGCGCTGACCACCGTGGCGCTCGTCTCCGTCTGGCAGTTTGTCGGCATCCCGATGATGCTGATTTACGCGGCGCTGTTGTCCATTCCCGATGAAGTATTGGAGGCCGCCGAATGCGACGGCATTACCGGCGCATCGCAGTTCTGGAAGATCAAGCTGCCGCTGATCCTGCCCACAATTGGCATTATCTCAATCCTGACTTTCGTGGGCAATTTCAACGCCTTTGACCTTGTCTATTCCATGCAGGGGGCGCTTGCCGGACCGAATTACGCGACGGATATTCTTGGCACGTTCCTCTACCGCACCTTCTTCGGCTTCCAGCTGCAAATTGGCGATCCAAACATGGGCTCGACCATCGCCTCGGTGATGTTCCTCATCATCCTGACCGGCGTGTGCATCTATCTCTTCCTCATCCAGACGCGGCTGCGCCGCTATCAGTTTTAGAGGAGGCAGGCATGAGCGTTGCAACACAATCTCCCGCCCGCTCCATCAGCGCCCATCTGGTCTTGGCGTTCTACTTCGTCATCTGCATGTTTCCGGTCGTCTTGGTGGTCATGAATTCCTTCAAGACCCGCGCTGCGATTTTCGGCGCGCCGCTTGCCCCACCAACGGCTGAGACGTTCAGTCTGGAGGGCTATCAGACGGTGTGGGCGCAAGGTGATTTCGTCCAGTATTTCCAGAACAGCCTTGTCGTCACAATCGCCTCATTGTTCTTTATCCTGTTGTTCGGAGCGATGGCGGCTTTCGCGCTGTCCGAATACCGCTTCAAGGGCAATCGCTGGATGGGCCTCTATCTGGCGCTCGGAATCATGATCCCGATCCGCCTCGGCACTGTCGCAATCCTGCAGCTGATGGTGCAGACCGGGCTGGTCAACACGCTGACGGCGCTCATTCTCGTCTACACCGCGCAGGGACTGCCGCTCGCAATCTTCATTCTGTCCGAATTCATGGCGCAGGTCTCGGGAGATCTGAAGAACGCCGGGCGCATAGACGGGCTGTCTGAATACGCCATCTTCTTCAAGCTCGTCCTGCCGCTGGTGCGACCGGCCATGGCGACCGTTGCGGTGTTCTCGATGATCCCGATCTGGAACGATCTCTGGTTCCCGCTGATCCTCGCGCCCGCTGAGGAGACCAAGACCGTGACGCTGGGCGCGCAGGTGTTCATCGGCCAGTTCGTCACCAACTGGAACGCCGTGCTGTCGGCGCTGTCATTGGCAATCCTGCCCGTCCTTGTTCTGTATGCGATCTTCTCCCGCCAGCTGATCCGCGGCATCACCGCAGGAGCCGTCAAATGAACCCCGTCCGCGTCCTCATCGCAGGCCTCGGCAATATGGGCCGCAGCCATGCGCTCGCCTATCACAACAATCCGGGCTTCGAGATCGCCGCGCTGGTCAACCGCTCCAAACCGCGCTTGGATAAGCGCGCTTGATGCCTACCCTCTTCTGCCGGATTTCAAGGCGGCGCTTGTGGAAACCAAACCGGACCTCTGCTCTATCAACACCTATTCCGACAGCCATGCCGACTACGCCATAGCCGCAATGGAATCCGGCGCGCATGTGTTTCTCGAAAAGCCGATGGCAACGACTGTTGAAGACGCTATGCGCGTCGTGGCATGCGCCAAGGCCAACAAGCGCAAACTCGTCATCGGCTACATTTTGCGCCACCACCCTTCCTGGATCAGGCTGATCGCAGAGGCCCGTGCGCTGGGCGGACCTTATGTGTTCCGGATGAATTTGAATCAGCAATCCTCCGCAGCGAAATGGGCGACGCACAAGGAACTGATGAAGACGACTTCGCCCATCGTCGACTGCGGCGTGCACTATCTCGATGTCATGTGCCAGATCACCGACGCCAAACCCAAACAGGTGCGCGGCATGGGGCTGCGGCTTTCGAACGAAATCGCGCAAGACATGTATAATTATGGTCATCTGCAGGTGATTTTCGACGATGGTTCCGTCGGCTGGTATGAGGCCGGCTGGGGGCCGATGATGTCTGAGACGGCGTTCTTTGTGAAAGATATCATTTCGCCGAAAGGCTGCGTGTCCATCGTCATGAGCGAGGGCGCGAAGTCGGACGATCACGACACGCACACCAAAACCAATGTCATCCGCGTGCACCGCGCCGAAACCGGAGAGGACGGCAAGTTCACCAAGGCTGATGAAAACCTGTCCATGGCCGAAGAGCCAGGACACGACGAGCTCTGCGCCCGCGAACAGGCCTATATGCTCCGCGCCATTCACGAGGACATCGATCTCACACGCCACATGGAAGATGCGGTGCAGTCGCTGCGCATTTGCCTTGCCGCGGATGAAAGCGTGCGCACCGGCAAAGCCGTTGATCTATAAGGGGAACTGAATGGGCTCGCTCACGCTGCAAAACATACGCAAGAGTTTCGGCAAGACCGAAGTGCTCAAGGGCATCGATCTTGACGTCAAGCATGGCGAATTTGTCATCTTTGTCGGCCCGTCCGGCTGCGGAAAATCGACGCTGCTGCGCATCATTGCCGGGCTCGAGGACAAATCGGACGGCGTGGTCAAGATCGACAATGACGATGTGTCGCTCGCCCCGCCCGCCAAGCGCGGCATTGCCATGGTGTTCCAGACCTATGCGCTCTATCCGCACCTCACCGTCAAGGACAATATGGGCCTTGGCATCAAACAGGCCGGCGCGTCCGCTTCCGAGGTGGAGGCGCGTGTTGCCAAGGCTTCCGGCATGCTCTCGCTCGATCCATTGCTCGCCCGCCGCCCGGCGGAACTCTCCGGCGGCCAGCGCCAGCGCGTCGCCATCGGCCGCGCTCTGGTGCGCGAGCCAAAACTGTTCCTGTTCGACGAGCCGCTGTCCAATCTCGACGCCGCGCTGCGCGTCAACACGCGGCTCGAGATCGCACGCCTGCACCGCGAGCTCGGCGCGACGATGATTTATGTGACGCACGACCAGGTCGAGGCGATGACGCTGGCCGACCGCATTGTTGTCATGAATGCCGGCAGGGTCGAGCAGGTCGGTTCGCCGATGGAGCTCTACAACAAGCCCGCCAACAAGTTCGTCGCCGGCTTTATCGGCTCGCCGCAGATGAACTTCATCGACGCTGACAAAATCCGGATGTCAGGCGCCGCCACGCTCGGCATCCGTCCGGAGCACATCACGCTCTCGCGCGATAAAGGCGAGTGGCGCGGCAAGGTGATCCATGTCGAGCATCTGGGCGCGGACTCCAACATCTATCTCGACATTGAGAAGGCAGGGCTGGTGACCGTGCGCGAGACGGGCGAGGCGGCCTATTCGGTGGATGAGACCGTATTCGTCACGCCTCAAACTGGCAAGCGCGTCCTGTTTGACCGGGACGGGCAAACGATCAGGACGTGAGCCTTGGTACTCAGTGTCCCGTCGCCACTCTCTTGCCCTTGGGCTGCCCGATCTCCTTGAGCATTTCGACAAACCAGGGCGTATCAATATCAAACGGCTTGCCGCCCTTGATGCGCGGGAACTCGATCGCGCGCAGTGTGTCGCCCTGCTCTTCGTCATGGCCCATAACGCCCGACACGCCCTTCAGCGCATTGTCGACCGCTAGATTGACCATGGATCGGATCAGCTCCAAATCCGCCGCGTTTGCCGCCGCCGAGCGGGCGAAATAGCCGGACTTCTGCACCAGGGTCTTGTCGGCGGACACCAGCTTGCCGAACTGTTTGCCGAACCAGTCGCCGACATTGATTGAATCGAGCCGCACATGGCCGAACGCATCGCGCGCCGGCTCATCGCCGCGCGCCTGCATCTCGGCAATGATCGCATCGACGCCTGCGCCTTCAGAGACAAAAATGTTGACGCTGTCCTTTGCGTCCATCACCGCCTTCAAACGTGTGGCTTCCGAAGCAATGTCCATTTCCATCTCGGGTACATAAATCGCGTCAATCCCCTTGTGATGCGTGCCAAGATTGAATGTCGGGAGAAACTCAAGTGCGCGCAGCCGCTCGCGGTAGACCCGCGCCGTCGCAGCCGTCAGCCAGCCGCAATTGCGGCCCATGACTTCATGGATGACCAGCATGCGCGAGGATGTGCTCTGCTCGTTGACGACATTCTCAAAGAAGATGGCTCCCTGTTCCGCCGCCGTGTAAGCGCCAAGCGATTGGCGGATCGGGATAACGTCATTGTCGATGGTTTTTGGAAGGCCGACAACGGTGAGTGGATAATTGTTCTTCGCCAAATAGGCTGCAAGATCCGCCGCCGTTGTATTGGTGTCGTCGCCGCCAATCGTGTGGAGAATGGTTATGCCGTCCTTTGTCAGCTGATTGGCCGCCACATCCAGCGGGTTCTCGCCTTCCTTGACCAGCCCGCGCTTGACGCAATCCTTCACATTGGTCAGCTTGACCCGGCTGTTTCCCAAAGGCGATCCGCCATGCCGGTGCAGCACCGCCGCGCCCTTCCTCGCATCATCATCAACTGCAATCGAGTTGCCCTGCAGCAATCCTTTGTAACCCGCCAGATAGCCGATGATCGGCGCGTCGGGGAGAATTTCCGAATAGCGCTCAATCAACCCGCCAACGGCGGAGGAAAGGCATGGCGCAAGGCCACCGGCGGTGAGAAGGGCAATTTTGTGTTTGGGCATGGATGGCTCCGCAGGATGTGTTGGCAGGACTTATGCAGGCAAAATAGGGAAGTTCAATCGGTTCAATGGCGATTTCGGCGAAAAGACGAGTTGAAAATTGCTGTATGACATTGTATGACTCGTTGCAAAACGTGAAAGGTGCACTCATGCGAACAAGCAAACCCCTAACAGTGACTCTCGGCAAACAACAGGCGCTTGTCGATGCACGCATCGCATCAGGTGCATATGAGTTTGCCAGCGAAGTGATACGCGCTGGGCTCAAGGCGTTGGATCGCGAGGAGTCTGCGCTGGATGACGCCATTCGTCAAAAGGTGTTGGAAGCAATGAACGATCCCCGGCCAGACATTCCCGCGAAGGAAGTCTTTGACAAGTTGCGCGCCTATCACGCGAAGCAGTCAGCCAGGAAAGACCATGCCGTATAGAGTTTTCATCAGGCCTGCTGCCGAAGAGGACTTGAGAAATCTCTATGACTACATTGCCGAGAAGGCCGGTCGGTCTGTCGCGGGCAGATACGTCGAACGGATCGAAGCTGAATGCATGAAACTGGCTGACTTTCCGGAACGCGGAACGATGCGGAACGAAATATTTCCGGGCTTGAGAGTTATTGGCTTTGAACGCCGTGCTGCGATTGCGTTTGTGGTTGAACATGAAGCGGTTCGAATATTGAGAATCTTATATGGCGGACAGGCATTCCCGGAAGATTGGTCGCAATTTAACTAAGCTGTCTTTCGCCGCTTCGCGCCATGAATTTTTGGAGTTGCCCCCTCAAGCCGCCGTCGTCGCAATATAGCTCTGCCGGATTTGATACGGCGTCGTCCCGTACGCCTTGTTGAAGTGCAGGTAGAACTGCGTCATCGAGGCAAAGCCGCTCTCAAGCGCAATTGTCGTGATCGGCAGGTTGCTTTCCATCAAAAGCGCGCGCGCCCGCAGGAGCCGCATGCGGATGATGAATTTCTTCAAGGACAGATGCAGCGTCTTGGAAAACAAAGCGAGGGCATAGTTTGGATGCATGCCGGTGACCTTCGCCACGGATTCCGACGTCATCGGCTGCTCAAGATTTCTCGAGCACATGCCGCACCATGGCAACAACGTGGCGAACCTGCGCCGATGTGAGGCTTGAGCGCTCCGGATCTTCGCCCCAGGGCTTCAATATATAATCGAACTCCTGCAACGAGGTGCGGCGCAGCAGGGTGTTGATTTCCATCTTGACGATTTCTGCCCGCTCAACATTGCCCGACCGGTAATCGGCATACCAGCGCTGCACGGTTTCAACGCCGCAGATTTCCGGCGGCACCACAATGATCCCGCCTGACAGCAGCGCCACCTGCAGCTTGGCAAGATGGGGCATGAACAGGAAGGCGTCGAGCGGCAGATAGATATTGCTGAGCTTCTGTGCCGGATCATTGCCGCCATCCACCCTGGTCAGCTGATGCGGCACGCCCGCCCAGAATACCACGAGCCGGTTCGACGGGATGACGCGGTGCACGCCGTCAACTTGATAGTGCATCTGGCCGCTGGTCAGCCAATTGGCCTCGACATGCCCATGCCAATGCGCCTTGTCCATGATGGTTGGCGTGAAAACCCGCATGCCGAAACGGCCGAAGGCGCGCTTGTCGCTGTAGAAGTGCCGCTCGGAATGAGCGATATTTGCCTGTACAGTTTGGGTCGCGCCGCGCGCCATTAATTTTCCCTCCCGAAATATTTCACTTCTTCAAAACCCGTAAAGAATAATGCGAAATCCGCATTCACGGCAAGCCACCTTGCGATAACATTTAAGCTGGAACAATCGTCATTTGCCTTCTGGAGGAGGGCGGCGCTGTTCCGGGAGCTTCTTATCTTCTTGGGAGGAGAAACAATGCGAAAGACAATCGTGCAGGCCGCAATCGCGGCGCTGCTGCTAGGTGTATCGACGGCTGCCGTGCGCGCCGAAGGGGCGGCAATGGCCGCTGTTCCGGATGCGCCCAAATTCGACGCGCAAGGTCAGGTGACCTTCGTCGGCATCGGCGACATTCTCGAATACAAGGCGCTGCCGGAATACAAGGAGCCTGATTGGGTCACCAAGGGCTTTGTTGAGACCGGCAAGCTTCCGCCCGTCAAAGACCGGCTGCCGAAAGAGCCGATGGTCTACAAGACCGGCAACATGAAAGACGGCGTTGGCGTTTATGGCGACGTCATGCGCCACGTCATTGGCGGACGTCCGGAAGGCTGGAACTATTGGGCCGGCCAGAGCCAAGGCTGGGGCGGCATCGACATTGGTCTGTCCGAGTGTCTGACACGAACCGGCCCGCTGTTCCAGGTTAAGGCGGAAGAGCTGCAGCCGCTGCCGAATCTGGCGAAAAGCTGGGAATGGTCCGAAGACGGCAAGTCGCTGACCATGAAACTCATCGAAGGCGCAAAATGGTCGGATGGTGATCCGTTCGATGCTGACGATGTCATGTACCACTGGGAAATGAACATTCTCGATCCTGAAGTGAACCCGCTGCACCAGGAAACCCAGGAGACTTTCGGCAAGGGCTCGAAGCTTGAGAAGGTTGACGCCAACACAATCAAATGGACCTTCGAAACCGCGTTTCCGACGCAGGTTCTCTATTCGATGGCCTATGGAACGTTCTGCCCAGGTCCGTCGCATATCCTGGCGCCGCAGCATCCGAAGAACTCGAAGAACAGCTACGACCAATACAAGAATGCTTTTGGCCCGAGCTATCTGGGCATGCCGACCATCGGCGCCTGGGTGGTTGTCGAGCACCGTCCAGATGACATCGTCGTCCTGCGCCGCAATCCGTACTATTGGAAAGTGGACGAGGCCGGCAACCAGCTGCCCTATTTGAATGAAATGCACTACCGTCTCTCTACTTGGGGCGATCGTGACATTCAGGCTGTGGCTGGATCGGGCGACTTCTCGAACCTTGAGCAGGCAGAAAACTATGTCGAGTCGCTGAAGAAGGCGGCGGACCCCGCTTCGCCCGCCCGTCTCGAGTTCGGCCAGCGCACCATCGCCTATTCGCTGCACTTCAATTTGAGCGGCAATGGCTGGGGTGCTCCGGACGAACGCGGCGCGGCGGTGCGTGAGCTCAACCGCAACGTGAACTTCCGCAAAGGCGTGACGTCCTTGCTCGACCGTCAGCGGCTCGGCGAATCCCTTGTGAAAGGACCGTTTACGGCGATCTATCCGGGCGGTATCCATACCGGAACGTCATTCTACGACGCCGCTTCCACTGTCTACTATCCGTATAGTCTCGATGCTGCCAAGGCGGAGTTCGCCGCGGCTGGCCTCAAGGATACGGATGGCGATGGCATTCTGAACTTCCCGGAAGGCAAAGGCGGTGGCAAAAATGTGGAAATCACATTGCTTGGCAATGCTGACTACGCATCCGACAAGACACTTGTCGAGGGCGTCGTCGCCATGGCTGAACAGGCCGGTATCCGCGTCATTCCGAACATTCTGACCGGCAATGACCGCGACGCGGCCCGCAAGGCTGGCAAGTTCGATTGGCATGTCTGGCGCAACGGTCCTGAAACGGTCGCCGTTGTCCAGAACACTGACCGTCTTGCTCCTGTTGGTCCAAACACCAATGACTGGCATAAGGCGCCTGAAGGCGGCGAGGTCGATCTCCTCGACTTCGAAAAGCAGCTTGTTGAAATCGTCAACAAGTTCATCTCCACGAAGGATGCGACCGAGCGGCAGAATCTGATGAAGGAATATCAGAAAATCTCCACCGAAAACGTCTACACGGCCGGCCTTACCCAGTATCCGGGTGCATTGATCATCAACAAGCGCTTCGCCAACGTTGCGCCTGGCGCCCCGATCTTCATGTACAACTGGGCCGAAGACAACATCATCCGCGAACGCGTCTTTGTTCCGGCTGACAAGCAGCTGTCGGCTGAACTGCATCCTGCCACTCTCTCGGATGTTCCGGGCGGCAAGGGTCCAATCAAGTAAGTCTCCTCCCGCAAGACGCGGGCCGCCCTCCTCCGGGGCGGCCTGCACCCTGCAGCGACGTTTTGGGGTTTGCGCCATGCTGAGATTTCTCGCCGTCCGAATTCTGTCCGCAATACCCGTGCTGTTTGTGATGAGCCTCATCACTTTCATCATCATTCAGGCGCCGCCCGGCGACTATGCGGACTACATTCGAAATCAGCTGATCTTTCAGGGCAATGCCTCAACGGCCGTAGCCGATGCCGCAGCAGAGCGGTTCCGCGAAGAAAACGGCCTCAACGATCCGCTTATCATTCAATATTTCCGCTGGATCAGCGGCTTTCTGGTTGGTGATTTTGGCCATTCCTATTTCTATAACAAGCCAATATCCGAGGTCGTCGGGGACCGGCTGCCAGCCACATTGTTCCTTGCTCTGACATGCCATTTTCTCGCGTCGCTGTTCGGCATCGGCTTCGGCATACTTGCCGCCACGCGGCAATATTCCTGGACTGACACAGTCCTCTCGATCTTCTCTTTCCTTGGCATGACAATTCCGCGCTTCCTGATCGCGCTGATCCTGCTCTACATTCTGGCCTTCAAGCTCAATGTCCAGGAACTCGGAAGTTTCTACTCCTCGCAATATGGTGGTGCGCCCTGGTCGTTTGCCAAATTCTGGAACCTTATCCAGCACATTTGGCCGGTCATCCTGGTCGCGACGATTGGCGGCCTTGCCTATAATATGCGGGTCATGCGCGCCAATCTGCTCGATACGTTGAACGCCCAATATGTTGAGACGGCGCGCGCCAAGGGTCTGAACGAAACTGCGGTCATCATGAAGCACGCGGTGCCAAATGCCTTGCATCCGCTCGTCGCCTATCAGGGCGTCGTCCTGCCCTACATGCTGACGGGCGAAATTGAAGTTGCCATCATATTCGCCTTGCCGACAATCGGCCCGGCCATCGTTGGCTCCATGGCTCGCGGCGACGTTCTCGTGACAGCAACTTTGCTGCTGATCCTCGGCGCGACGCTCATTGTCGGCAATATCATCTCAGACCTTCTATTGGCCTGGCTCGATCCACGTGTTCGCTTGGGGGCTGAATAATGTCTGCTGATCTTTTCAAACCCTATGTCAAACAGGAAGCCGCCGACTATTCGGTGGAACCCTCCCGCATTGGCGGCGGCCGGTTCGACCGCAATGAGAGCTATCCGGTTCTGGTCTGGCGCAAATTCCGCAAGTCCATCACCGGCATGCTCGGGCTGATCCTTGTCTCGCTTATGCTCTTGACATCGATCTTCGCCGATTTTGTCGCGCCTGTTGATCCAAAGCAGCCCTACATTGCCTTCTCGCCACCGGACGCCGTGGACTTCATCACCAAGAACGGCTTCTCGCTGCGCCCCTCAACCTATGCCACCAAGGAGTCGACCGAACTTGACCCGGTGACATTTCAGCCGCTGATCGGACCTGACTACGACAATCCGCGTCCGATCAGATTTTTCGTCGAGGGTTATCCCTATAGACTGCTCGGACTGATTCCCGCAGACACGCATTTGTTCGGCACCGATGACGGCAAGCCGCTGCATCTTCTGGGTACTGACAAATTTGGCCGTGACATCCTCTCGCGCGGCCTCGTTGGGTCACGCATCTCGCTTGCCATCGCACTGGTCACAGTCGCCGTCATGACCATTATCGGCACGCTGGTCGGCATCACCTCCGGCTATCTTGGCGGCAGGTTTGACGCCTGGATGCAGCGGTTCGTGGAAGTCGTGCTCGCCTTTCCGCAGTTGCCGCTATACCTGACGCTTGCAACGCTCATTCCGGTCACAGCGCCAACCTCGGTGTTCCTCACTTTCGTGGTGGTGGTTATGGCAGCCCTTGGCTGGGCCTCGCTCTCCCGCGAAGTGCGCGGCAAGACGCTGTCTCTGGCCCGCATTGAATATGTGCGCGCTGCCCAAGCGGTCGGCGCGAGCGACAAACGCATCATCCTGCGGCACATCCTGCCGAATGTGATGAGCCATTTGATCGTTGCGGTGACCATCGGTATCCCGACGATCATCCTGCTCGAATCTTTCCTCGGCTTCCTCGGCTTTGCCGTGAAGGCGCCGCTGATATCCTGGGGATTGATGCTGCAGGATTGCGGAACTTTCTCGGTGATCGGCTCTTATCCCTGGATCCTGTCGCCGGTCGGCTTTCTTCTCGTCGCCGTCTTCGCCTTCAACGCGCTTGGCGACGGGCTGCGCGACGCAATCGATCCGTACTGAGGAGAAGCGAAATGGAAACCACCGCCTCAGTCAAAACCACCGGTTACGCCGCCAAGAAGTTCGGCGACATCGTCCTTGAAGCCCGCAACGTGGCGGTCAGCTTCAAGGTTGACGACCACATGGTCGATGCCGTCAAGAACATCACCTTCGCCGTGCGCAAGGGTGAGACGATTGCCATTGTCGGCGAGTCCGGTTCTGGTAAATCCGTAACCGCGCGCGCCGTCATGCGGCTTCTGTCCAAGCGCGCGGTTCTGGGCCCAAAGACCAGGATCAGTGTGGACGGGACCGACGTCAACACGATATCCGAGCGCGATATGCGCAAGCTGCGCGGCAGCAAAGTCTCGATGATTTTTCAGGAGCCAATGTCCTCGCTGAACCCCGTCTACACGATCGGGACGCAAATCTGCGAAGTGCTGCACATTCACAACAAGATGAGCAATGCCGACGCTATGAAGAAGGCGAAGGAACTTCTTGAGGAAGTGCAGATTCCGGACCCTGAATCGCGCTTGCGCCAATATCCGCATCAGCTCTCCGGCGGTCAGCGCCAGCGTGTGATGATCGCTATCGCGCTCGCCAACCGGCCGGACATTCTGATCGCCGACGAACCTACGACCGCGCTCGACGTCACCGTGCAGGCGCAGATACTGAACCTGATTGACCAGCTCAAAGACCGCTATGGCATGGCTGTTGTTCTGATCACGCATGATCTGACCGTGGTCAAGCAATTCGCCGACCGCGTCTATGTCATGCAACTGGGCGAACTGCGCGAGCACAATGAAACGCAGGCCCTCTTCGCCAATCCGCAGCACCCTTACACAAGGCGTCTTCTGTCATCTGAGCCAAAAGGCATTGCCCAGCCTCTCGTACAGAAGGAAACGCCGATCCTGATCGGCAAGGACATCCGCGTTGTCTACAAGCTGAAAAAAGGAGGCATGTTCAATCCGCAATATCACGACCTCGTCGCGGTCGACAGCTTGAGCCTCACTTTGCAGCGCGGCGAAACGCTCGGCCTCGTCGGCGAATCCGGCTCCGGAAAAACCACGTTTGCCCAGGCGCTGATCCGGCTCGTCAATATCAATGAAGGCGAGATTACCTTTGACGGCGACCGCATCGAAAAGTTTGATCGCCAGCAGTTGCGCCCCTACCGCAGCCGCATGCAGATCGTCTTCCAGGATCCGTTCTCGTCGATGAACCCGCGCATGAGCGTGCGGCAGATTATCGAGGAAGGTCTCATTGTCAACAATATCGGCAAAAGCGCCAATGACCGCCTGGACCGCGTTAAGGCGGCGCTGGTCGATGCCGGCATGCCCGGCAACATTCTCTCGCGCTTCCCGCACGAGTTCTCCGGCGGTCAGCGCCAGCGCCTTGCAATCGCCCGCGCCATCGCCATGGAGCCGGAATTCATCCTGCTCGATGAGCCGACCTCCGCGCTCGACCTGTCAGTGCAGGCGCAGATCATCGAGCTTCTGCGCAAACTGCAGAAGGAGCGCGACTTGTCCTACCTTTTCATCTCGCATGATCTAAAAGTCGTGCGCGCCCTTTGCCACCGTGTGATCGTCATGCAGCATGGCAAGATCATGGAGCAGGGGCCGGTCAATGAAGTCATGACCAATCCAAAAACCGAGTACACACAAAGGCTGCTGCGCGCTGCCTTTGAAGTCGCAGCATAGGAGCGTCCCATGTCCGCCAATCCCCGCATCACCTTTATCGGCGCTGGCTCAAGCGTTTTCATGAAACACATAATCGGCGATATTCTGCAGCGCCCGGCACTGTCAGGTGCAACGGTCGCGTTGATGGACATCGACAAGACCCGTCTTGAAGAGTCAGAGATCATCGCCCGCAAGATGATTGGCCAACTCGGTGTAAAGGCCACAGTGGAAACCCATCTGAACCAGAAGAAGGCTTTGGAGAAGGCCGACTTCGTCGTCGTCGCATTCCAGATTGGCGGCTTTGAGCCGTCCACAGTCATCGACTTTGAAGTGCCAAAAAAATACGGCCTGCGCCAGACCATCGCAGACACGCTTGGCGTTGGCGGCATCATGCGTGGCCTGCGCACTGTCCCGCATTTGTGGAAAATCTGCGAGGACATGAGCCAAGTCTGCCCGGACGCAATCATGCTGCAATATGTGAACCCGATGGCGATCAACACATGGGCGATCTCGGCGAAGTATCCGAAGATCAAGCAGGTCGGCCTTTGCCATTCAGTGCAAGGAACAGCCGCCGAACTCGCCCGCGACCTCGACATCCCGGTCGAGGAAATCCGCTACCGCGCCGCTGGCATTAATCACATGGCCTTCTATCTGAAGTTTGAGCACAAGCAGAAAGACGGCAGCTACCGTGATCTCTATCCGGATCTTCTGGCAGGCTATCGCGACGGACGCTTCCCCAAGCCAAGCCACTGGAATCCGCGCTGCCCCAATAAAGTCCGCTATGAAATGCTGACCCGCCTCGGCTATTTCGTCACCGAAAGTTCCGAGCATTTCGCCGAATATACGCCCTATTTCATCAAGGAGGGCAGGGAAGACCTGATTGAAAAATTCGGCATTCCATTGGATGAATACCCCAAGCGCTGTGTCGAGCAAGTCGCCCGCTGGAAGCGCGAAAGCAATGCGCTGCGTAACGAGCCGATGGATTTGAAGCCGTCGCACGAATATGCGTCATCCATCGTCAACTCAGTTTGGACCGGCGAGCCGTCAGTCATTTACGGCAATTTGCGCAATAATGGCTGCATCACCTCGCTCCCGGATGACTGCGCGGCGGAAGTTCCGTGCCTCGTCGATGACCGCGGCATCCAGCCGACCTATATCGGCGAACTGCCGAAACAGCTGACCGCACTCATCCGCACCAACCTCAATGTTCAGGAACTGACAGTCCACGCGCTGATGACGGAAAACCGTGAACACATCTTCCACGCCGCCATGATGGACCCCCATGCTGCGGCCGAGCTTGATCTCGACCAAATATGGTCGCTGACCGAGGACCTCATCAGCGCCCATGGCTCCATGCTGCCGGCCTGGACGCATGGGTCAAAATATCGCGAGGCGGCTGAATAGTGCTTGTGGCAAGCGGCAATTGAGGCTGCTAGTGAAAGGCATGAGTTTGAAGCAAGCGCATTTCGCAATCGTTGGCGGCGGTACGGCCGGATGGCTTGCCGCCCTGATGCTTCAGGATGCGGCGAAGCGCAAAGGCCTGCCGCTCAAGATCACGGTTATTGAGTCTTCAAAAATTCCGGTGATCGGAGTGGGGGAGGGCACAACCGCCGTCTTCCGCATCCTCTTGAAACATCTTGGCCTCGACGAGTTCGAGTTCATCCGCGAGACTGGCGCGACGATCAAATTCGGCATCCGCCACAAGGACTGGCGGCGAGTGGGCTTCACCTATGACGGTCCGATTGACGACCCGGCCAGCGTCATTGCCCGACCACGTGGTGCGAACTCTTCCTTTCTTGATGTCTATTCCGTCGCCGCCGGGCGCAGCGTCGCCGAACCGCATCTGTTCGCGCATCTCCTTGATGGCCACAAAAGCCCCTATGCCAAAAAGCCGGACGGTAGCCTGATCGCGGCGGGGCCGTTTCACTACGCCTATCATTTCGATCAGGCGCTGGTAGGCAAATATCTGCGCAAAAAGTCCGCCGGCATTGATATGCTGGACGCGCAGGTCACGGGCGCGGCCCGCAATGAACAGACCGGCAATATCACCGCGCTCACGCTCGATGATGGCGCACAGTTTGAAGCCGATTTTTTCATCGACTGCACCGGCTTCCGCAAACGCCTCATTGTTCATGAAATGGGGGCCAAGTGGATTTCCTATGCCAGGGAACTGCCGGTCAACCGCGCCATGCCGTTCTGGCTTGACCTCAAAGAGGGCGAGGAAATTTCGCCTTACACACTTGCCTGGGCGCAGAAGTCGGGCTGGCTCTGGTCGATCCCGACGCAGCAGCGCTACGGGATGGGCTATGTCTACTCCGACAACTTCCTCGATCCGGAAGGCGCGCAGCGGGAGATCGAAACCGCGCTCGGCCATCCGATCCAGCCGCGCAACGACATCCGCTTCGAGATCGGGCGCCTCGATCATTCATGGATAGGCAACTGTCTTGCGCTTGGCCTTGCCTCAAGCTTCCTAGAGCCATTGGAAGCAACGTCCATTCATGGCACGATTGTGCAGATGATGATGTTCACCGAGTTTCATCTAGAGGACCCTGCGGCCATGAATGACGCCGGCCGCAGCGCCTACAACGCCGCCGCCGCGCGCCAGCTTGACGATTTCCGCCGCTTCATCAATCTGCATTATGTGTCCGAACGCCGCGACACGCCATTCTGGAACCATGTCGCCATAGAGTGTATTCTGCCGGAAACCCGCGAGCGGCTTGCGCATTGGCAAAAGACGATGCCGTGCGCCGATGATTTCATCCGCCTGCCCGGCAATTTCGCCCATGTCGAGGAGCAACTGCATTATCCAGTCTTGGACGGTCTGGGGCTTCTGAACCGGGTGACGGCGCAGCGCGAAATGGACAAGATGCCCGAGGCGCTCAAGAGTGCCCGCTCTGCGGTCGAAAGCCTGAAAGCCGAATACACCAACGCCGCTCGGCAGACCCTTGGGCACCGCGCGTTTCTTGAATCCCTGCGATAGGAGCCTGAAATATGTCCGCACCGTTCAGATTGGCCATTATCGGCGCTGGCTCTGTTGGCTTCACCCGTAAGCTCATCAGCGACCTCTTGTGCGTTCCGGAATTTGCCAACATGGAGATCGCGTTGACCGATATTAATCAGCACAATCTCGACATGGTTTCGGAAATCATCCGCCGCATTGTCGAGGTCAACAAACTCCCCGCCAAAGTCATCGCCACCACCAATCGGCGCGAAGCCTTGAAGGGCGCGCGCTATGTGATGAGCTGCGTGCGCATTGGCGGGTTGGAAGCCTTCGCCGATGATATCCGCATCCCGCTGAAATACGGCGTCGATCAATGCGTCGGCGACACGATCTGCGCCGGCGGCATCATGTATGGCCAGCGCACCGTGCATGCCACCATGGAATTCTGCGCCGACATCAAGGAGCTGTGCGAACCCGGCGCGCTGTTCCTCAACTATGCCAACCCGATGGCGATGAACACCTGGGCAGCGATCGAATATGCAGGCGTCAACACGGTGGGCCTTTGCCATGGCGTGCAGAATGGCTGGCGCCAGATCGCCGCTGCGCTCGGGGTGAAGGATCACCGCGAGATCGACATCATCTGCTCGGGCATCAACCACCAGACCTGGTATCTCGACATCCGCCACAAGGGCCGCAAGATCGAAAAGGACGAACTCATTGCCGCCTTCGAGGCGCACAAAACCTATTCCAAACAGGAGAAAGTGCGCATTGATGTTCTGAAGCGCTTCGGTTTCTACTCAACCGAATCCAACGGCCATCTGTCCGAATATCTGCCCTGGTACCGCAAGCGGCCGAAGGATTTGAAACGCTGGATAGACATGTCCGAATGGATCCACGGCGAGACCGGCGGCTACCTGCGCTACTGCACGGAAAACCGGAACTGGTTCGAGGAGGACCATCCGAAATTTCTGGCCGACGCCAATATTCCCTTGAGCGAACATGAGCGCACCGACGAGCACGCCAGCCACATCATCGAAGCGCTGGAGACGGGCCGCACTTACCGTGGACATTTCAACGTCCGCAACAATGGCGTCATCAAGAACCTGCCGCAAGACTGCATCATTGAATCACCCGGCTTCGTCGACCGCTTCGGCATCAACATGGTTGAGGGCATCACGCTTCCCGACGCCTGCGTCGCCACATGCTCGGTCTCGGTCAATGTCCAGCGCATGTCGGTCAAGGCAGCGCTCACCGGCGATGTTGACCTCTTGAAGCTCGCCGTGCTGCATGATCCGCTGGTCGGTGCGATCTGCAATCCGGACGAGGTCTGGCAGATGGTCGATGAGATGCTGGTCGCCCAGGCCGAATGGCTCCCCCAATACGCCAAGGCGATTCCGGGGGCGCGGGCGCGCATGAAAAAGCCGCTCGTCAAAACCAAAGACTGGGAAGGCGCAGCGCGGCTGAAAGTGAGATCGGTCGAAGAGCTGCGCCAAGCCAAGGCCACGCCGACCATGATGAAGTCGAGCGCGCATCTGGGGACGAGCATTGGGGGGTAGGAGCGCCTTGCACAACCCTCGGTCTTTGCCTACAATCCCCCCGGGCGCGATGCGGCGCGGGGGCTGATCTCCCGTTCTCCTCATTTGCGGAGCGGGCATGCGTATCGGGACATTTTTCAAGCGGCTGGTGCAGCTTGCGCTGATTGGCGGAATTGGCCTTGCCGTCTGGAACACGCCATGGGACCCGCCCGCCCGCACGCCTGAGGAAATTTCGGCGTTGGCCGATATTGTCAACGAAGCCTCATCCGTCATTGTCCCGCACAAGACGCTGGGCAAGAAAAACCGGTTTGAAAACCTCGCTCTGTTCGAGCGTGTCGAGAAGGGTAAGGAATTGAGCGAGGCGGACAGCCAGACCTACCGCAAACTCTATCAGCAGATCATTTTGAACAACCAGACGTTCTTCTGGGCCTATGACCATCAGGTCACGCCGCTGCCGGATGTCGGCATGGAGATGGCCAACAATACGGGTGGCAAGGGCATTGTGGGTCTCCATGACCATCATGACGTATCGGCGCGCGCAAACCTTGATTTGTTGAATGACAATCTGGCCAGTCTTGAAAATGCTTCGGGTCTCACCGGCTCCTTCGTTCGGATTGTTTCTGCGGCAAAAGCCAACAAGAACCTGACCGATTTGATGTTGCATTTCGGAACTGTGCCGCAGACGGTGTCAGTGCCGTATGTCCCGACAGCAGTCGATCCGGCCGACGCGCTTGGCTCAAATTTTGAAAACATGCTGCGCGAATACAAGACCGCGCAATTCGCTCCAGTCAACTCGCCGGCCTATGTCAACGCCCTGCACGCAGCGCTGGGGTCGTATGACAGGATGATCATCGAAGTGCAGGACCGGATCCGGGCCAAGCTCAGCCCGCTCGAGCGGACCTTGGCGGGACGCTGGCTGTCCTGGCAGGCGCTGACGCCTTCGATCAGGAAATACAAGGCTTATCGGTTTCCGCGGAAGCCGGCTTAAGTTGCACAGCGATGCGGTTTTGTGAGGGGCAAAACTGCGGTTGAAGCTGGTGTGGAAGGTCAGCTAACCGGCCACCATCTGGCTGCGCGGCTGGCGCTTTGGCGCTGAGGGCTTGATGCCGAGCGCGCGCGTGACAATCTTCGGCTCTGCGTCGAGCAGGCGAAGCAACCGCTCCGCCGCGCCCGAGGGCGAACGCTCGCCGCTCTCCCATTTGCGCACTGTTCCGATGGAGGCGCCGCCGTCATCCTGCGACAGCGGTTCGACAACGACGGCGTATTCAAGATTTGCCATGGGCGTTTGATCTACTCGGCAACGAAGGCCACCAAGTGCCTTAAACATACAGGCTTGATCGGTCTTTTGAAAGGGATTGTCAGCTTTTGCTGAATTGCCGCGTGGCCGATCTTGAAGTGCGAGCTGCCTCCGCGCGGCGGCTCACACAGAATTTCGAATTCATCGCAAAGGGCTTTCACATCCGCAGCCTGCCAGTTCCCTTTCGGGTTGGCCCGCATCGCGTCAAGCCGTCCGCTCATGAATCAGGTGATCTTCTGCTTCAACCCGCCCTTCTGATAGCGCTTCGCCATCTCGCTGACCGCCAGCATCTTCTTGATCTTGCTGGCCTTGGCCAGAAGTGTTGAATCGCTGGAAGCAACTGATGCAAGCATTCTTGATTGCTACAATTGCAGTGGCTGATAGGGTGCGGTGCGCTGAAACAGGGCTGAGCGCAGCGAGGTAAGAATGAGTCCCATCTATTTGCTGATAGGTGCTCCGGCGTCAGGCAAGTCAACCTTGGCGAAAGCACTGGCGAAAAGATATGCCAAGTGCATTCATGTGCCAGTTGATGATTTGCGCAGCATGGTGATTTCCGGCGTGATACATCCAAGTGCCACCTGGACACCGCAATTGGTTGAGCAATTGCAGCTGGCCCGTCAATCAGCATTGGCGACGGCGTTGAACTATCAACGGTCCAACTTTGCGGTGATTCTCGATGACTTCTGGGATCCCAATTCTCAGATGCAGGAGTATCAATCGCTGTGGAAGGCCCAGAACTTTGTCCCCGTGCTTCTATACCCAAAACCAGAACAGGCCAAAGTTAGGAATCAGGGGCGCTATGCACCTGGCACTTTCAGAGGGTATATCGATGAGGGCATCGATATTGTCTATAAAAGTTTGCAAGGCGCTGTCGCTGGGTTGGCCACTGATGGCTGGCTGGTTCTGGATACGACCGACGATACTGTGGACGATTCGGTGGAAAGAATACTCGCCAGCAGAAGGCAATAGCGCCTCACTAAGCCATTTTTCTGCCTCAACTCCCCTTCTGATACCGCTTGCCCATCTCGCTCGCCTGCAGCACGTTTCTTGCCTTGCTCGCCAGCGTCAATCTGAGAAAGCAAATGTCGCTGCCTCCGATAACTGCAATTGAATTTGCTCAGTGCTCATTGGTCTTTGCTCTTCTTGTCAAGGATACTCCTCCTAGTTCTGTCATCTGAAGTGCTCCAGTCAGCCCGGGGTCATTCCACGCAAGCGCAGTGAGGTCGCTCTGATGTTCTGGAAGGTCAATTTTTCCAGAATTTGTTAGTGGAACGAGGTCGGAGTTCGCGCCCACTTTAGGCAGACTACTCCGGTCAAAATCGCTTTCCCATGCAACCATCGAAATTGAAGTGCCGTCTCGAAAGTCCCAGTGGCAGAACGCTTTTCCATATTTGGAGAAGGACTTTTCCAACCTGTCAGCAGGGGCGCCCGAAAGAAAAAACCCAACGTTTACTGCGCGTCCCGATTTTGGTGCTTGCAAAATCAGGTATGGTTTTTTCGCCGATGACGGAGGTGCGTTTGACATCAGATTGTCAGTAGGAAAACAAATTGACAAGATCAAATCTGCTTTGTCCTTGCTCACTAAGGGTTTAGACCAGACAGCAAGAGTTCGAGATCTAAATTTTTCGGACCTTTCTTGAATCTTAGGATGAAACTCCTTGGTGAACGCAAGTCTGTAACCCCCTTGCTCGTGAAGGCTCACCTTCATGAAGCCGCCAAGGGTCCTTCCTGCGACATACACCGAGTCGCTGTTGTCCCAAGCCGCCCATGCAGTTGAGAATTTTCCGTTTGGACCCACTACCGCGAAGCGGGATTTTCGTTGCCAATGGGCGAAGAAGCGCTCGGAGTCACAATCTTGCTGGAGTTTATCACCCATGCGTAGCGTTCAACCTGTGGCTATTTACCCCGAAACTTTCTGCCGCAATTCGCCCTTCTGATACCGCTTCGCCATCTCGCTCACCGGCAGCACCTTCTTGATCTTGCTCGCATTGCCCGCCGTGCCGAACTCGTTGAAGCGCAGGGTGCAGAGCTTGGTCATGGCTTCCATGGCGGGCTTCAGATATTTGCGCGGGTCGAACTCGGACGGATCTTCGGCGAACACTTTGCGGATCGCGCCGGTCAGGGCCATGCGGTTGTCGGTGTCGATATTGATCTTGCGCACGCCATGTTTGATGCCGCGCTGGATTTCGGAAACCGGCACGCCCCAGGTCGGCTTCATCTGGCCGCCGAACTTGTTGATGATCTCCTGCAGGTCTTCCGGCACTGACGACGAGCCGTGCATGACCAGATGCGTGTTCGGCAGGCGCTTGTGGATTTCCTCGATCACGTTCATGGCGAGAACCGCGCCGTCCGGCTTGCGGGTGAATTTATAGGCGCCGTGCGAGGTGCCCATGGCGATGGCGAGCGCGTCGACATCGGTTTCCTGCACGAATTTCACAGCTTCGTCCGGGTTGGTCAGAAGCTGGTCGTGGGAGAGCTTGCCCTCAAAACCGTGGCCATCCTCTTTCTCGCCTTCGCCGGTTTCGAGCGAACCCAGAACGCCGAGCTCGCCTTCGACTGAAATGCCGCCGAGATGCGCCATCTCAGTCACAGTCTTGGTGACGCCGACATTATAGTCCCAGTCGCCCGGCGTCTTGCCGTCGGCATGGAGTGAGCCGTCCATCATCACCGAGGTGAAGCCGGACTGGATGGCCGTCATGCAGGTGCCGGGCTCATTGCCATGGTCAAGATGCACGCAGACCGGAATGTGCGGATAGATTTCAGTCACCGCGTCCATCATATGCTTTAGCATGATGTCATTGGCATAGGAGCGCGCGCCGCGCGAGGCCTGCAGGATGACCGGCGAGTCGGTGGCGTTCGCCGCGCTCATGATCGCCAGCGCTTGCTCCATATTGTTGATGTTGAACGCCGGAACGCCGTAATTTTCTTCCGCTGCGTGGTCCAGAAGCTGCCGGAGCGTGATGCGTGCCAAGGTAAATCCTCCCGATTTTGATTTGCGGCAACGCCGCGGAACTTCGAAAATGTCTGCGGCCACTAGCCACAATTCAATCGATTAGGCAAATGGATTTGCCAGTCGAAGGTCGATTAACGCACACCCAGAGCCGCCGTCAGCGCCCCGTCAATGACATGGTCTGAGCCGGTGATGAAGCCGGCCTTGTCCGAGGCGAGGAAAGCGATGAAGTCGGCGATTTCCTCTGGCTCGCCAATGCGCCCGATTGGATGCGATGCGCCAAAGCGCCGGAATACATCCTCGATATCGGCATTGGGTCCGTCAAATGTGCGCGCTGCAAGCTCCAATATCGGCGTGCGCACCGAGCCGGGGCTAACCGACACGACACGGATTTTGTCCTTGGCAAAATCCAGCGCCATCGCCCGCGTCATGGCATGAATTGCGCCTTTGGAGGCGACATAGGCCATGACCCCGGGTTGACAGGCATGGCCCTGGACACTCGACAGATTGACGATGACCCCGCCATTGCCCGCCTTGCGCATGAGCGGAACGCCGAAATGCGCGGTGAGGTGGATGGAACCGGCATTGACCGCGAGGCATTTGGCAAATGTCTCGGGCGAGGTTTCGACTGCATCACCATAGGGGTGGATTGCCGCCGCGTTGACGATAATGTCGAGCCTTGGATGCAGGGTTTCGATCTTGGTAAAAGCGCCGCGGAGCGGCTTCGCATCAGATACATCGCAGCTGATAACGGAGATGCCGGGCGCTTGCGCAAGCTTTGCGTTCGCAGCTTTATCAATGCCAAGCGCAATGACAGCCGCGCCCTCGGCTGCGAGTTTGAGCGCCACCGCGCGGCCAATGCCGGTCGTGCCGGTGACGAGGGCGACTTTTCCGGAAAACTCGGATGTTTGAACCTTGCTCACGGCTGCCGTTCCATTGAATGTTGAGCCCCTGCCAGAAGCGCCGCGCCAATCAAGCCAGCATTGTCACCCAGTTCTGCCGGAACGATTTCTACTGCCCTGTAAGAGGCCATCGCCTTCTGGTCGATGACGGCCCGAATATCATCCTTGAGCAAATCAAACGCGGCGCTGACCCCGCCGCCCATGATGATGCGCTCAGGGCTGAACAAATGCAGGAGGCTGACAAAACCGTTGCCAAGATAGAGCGCTTCCTGCTTGAGAAGTTCAATGCACTCGGCATCTCCGGCGCGCGCGCCTTCGACAGCGTGCCGGGAAACAACACGCCCATCTATTGCGGCCGTCGCGAGATACCCAACCGGATTTGAGGCCGCAGCCATCCGCGCCCGCTCGCCTAGCGCGGTTCCAGATGCGAAAGCTTCAAGGCAGCCGCTGTTGCCGCAGGTGCAGGCCGGGCCATTCATGTCAAGGCTAACATGCCCGACATGCGAGGCCATGCCGCGCCGCCCATGCAGCAGCTGTCCGTCGACGATCACGCCGCCGCCAATGCCGGTGCTCACCGTCACATAGACAATATGCTGGAGACCGCGCCCGGCGCCCTGTTTCCATTCACCGTAAGCTGCCGCAATGCCGTCATTTTCAACCACAACCGGAAAGCCGAACTGCTCACTCATGCGCTGGCGCAGCGCAAACCGGTCCCAGCCGGGCAGGGTGGTGATGTGGTCCACAATGCCGGTGACCGTGTTGATCGGCCCGGGGGAGGCGATGCCGGCACCGGTCAGCTGAGACTTTTCATCGCCTTGGCAAACCTCATCGGTGAGCCGTTGAATTTGCCGCATCACCGCTTCCGGGCCGCCGGGAACATCCGTGGCGGTCGCTGCTCTGCGGATGATCCGCCCGTCCTCGACCAAGGCTGCGCGCAGCTGTGTCCCGCCCAGATCAAAGCCGAGGCAAAGCGGCATATATCAGGCTCCAAGCGGTTGGGCATGCACCCAGGCCATGCGCGCATGAAGGTCCGTCGCGCCGAAGGCGAGCGAGCCCATCACAATGGTTTCAGCGCCTGCGCGGCGAAGACCCGGAACCGTGTTTTCGCGAATGCCGCCATCTGCCGCCAGCACGATGCGATGAGGCGATTTTTTGGAGGCGATCATCTCAGTGGCCTGACGCAGCCTTGGCCCTGCCTGTTCATCAAGGCCGACTCCCTTGATGCCCATCCGCGTGCCAAGCAGGGTCAGAAACCGGATGTGCTCAAGATGGCCTTCAACGCTTGAAACATCCGTATGCAGTTGCAGCACCAGTCCGGATGCGAGGCCAAGGCTGGCGATCAAAGCAAGGGCGGAATGCGCATTCTGGTTTTCGGCATGCACGCTGATCAGGTCCGCCCCGGCCTCGGCAAACTGCCGGACCTGCTCCTCCAAAATCGCGTCGTTCATCATCAGATGAACATGAAAAGGTTTGCCCGTCAGCTTCCGGCAGGCGGCGACGAGATCGGGAAAAAACAGAAGCGAGGGCGAGAAATCGCCATCGGCCACGTCGATGTGATAGACATCCACATGCCGCTCGACCCGGGCGATGTCATCGGCGAGCCGGGCAAGGTCCGCCGACCAGAGCGAGTACTCTGCCAAAAGCCGGTCCTTGGGAAGGGCATCAATCCAGTTAGGGGCAGGGCGCATTCAAAGCTCCTTCAAGAATGCGGCCAGTGCCGCGCTGAAATCAGACTGGTAGCCGGACGGGCTTTTGGCCTTGGACATGACCTCGACAAACCGCGCGCCGGCAATCCAGTCCGCCAAAGTCCTGGCATAGGCAATGGGATGGACATAATCGAGTTGATTTCCAATCACCAGCGCCGGAACGGCAATACGCCGGATTTCGTCTTCACTGACGCCCGGCCCGCCGGCTGAAATCCGCTGCAACAATTGTGATGTGGCGGCTGCAGGCTCCCTGGCAAAAAAACTGCGGATCGAGTTCAGATTGTCGGGACCTTTTTGCGCCAAGAGTTCGGCTGCTGCAGACCCTTCAAACTCTGCGGCGGCCTTCGACGGAGGGAACTCTTCCAAAAGCTTCCCAGCCATCGCATTCGGAAACAAATTCTCCGGCCCGCTCTCGACAATCCAGGCGGGGCGCGCCAAGACAAGGCCCTTGAACCTTCCCGGATGTTGCACTGCAAGCCGCAGCGCTATCGCTGCGCCCATGGAAATGCCGCCAATGACAGGCATCTCAATTCCGGTTTCATCCATGTAGTGCAGGACATCATTGGCGAAGGCCGCGATCGAGAATTGGTCGAAGGCGCCCGCATCGGAAAGTCCGTGACCCCGGCATTCGACCGTGATCCGCCGATAGCCAATGTCTGTTGGAAACACGTGCGCGGTCTGCCCGGCATCGCCGCACAGACCGTGCTGGAAGATGAATGGCAGGCCGGCCCCGCTATCGTGAACTGCGAGCCTGACGCCGCCTGTTTCGAAGAATGAAACTGCCATCTCAGCTCAAAGCCGCTTTCAGGATGTTCGCCACGCCCGGCGCTTCCTGTGCTGACAGTCCGTGCGTGATCAAGTCTCCGGCAAAGCCGGCGGCTTTGAGTGATGCAAGATAGTGCCGGAAATCGATGACGCCCTTGCCCGCCGCCGCAAAGCTGCCATCGGGGTTGCGGTCCTTGGCATGGGCGATTTCGATAAAGGGTCCGAGCCTGTCAATTGCCTCTTCAATGATCCGCCGTTGTTCGGACGCATTGGCAATCTCGAACAGATTGGCCGCGTCAAGGACGATGCGGATGCGGTCTGACTTCATCGCGCTGATCAGCTCCGCCGCCTTGGCAGCGGAACTGACGACGTTGCCGAGCTCTGGCTCAACGCCGATGCGGATGTCATGCTGATCGGCAATCCGGATCAGTTGCTCGAACTCGCGGAGCATCTCACC
This sequence comes from uncultured Alphaproteobacteria bacterium, assembly GCA_963792485.1. Classification (GTDB taxonomy): domain Bacteria; phylum Pseudomonadota; class Alphaproteobacteria; order Rhizobiales; family Rhizobiaceae; genus JANOYJ01. Next base: position 817,806 of record CAWBWL010000007.1, on the reverse strand, counting down.
CCAGGCATCCGCTCCGGCATTGCCGGGATGGTGCCGCCACTGGTCGTCTGGGTCGCAGCTGCCTGAACACACGGTCAACAGCTGCGCGCCCATCATTCTTGCCTTGGCCGCGATACACTCAAAACTTCTTCGTCCGCTCTGCCGGATTTGCAGATCGGGATGGATCATGTTGTAGGTTGCCGAGACGGCGGCAATGGCAGCGCCGCTTGCCTTTGATGCCGCATTCACTGCCTGTGCAGCATCAGTGCTGATGTGTTCCGGAAGGGCGCTCATGCCTGAGCACGCCATGTTGTACTGGACAGACCGAAACCCGGCTTCCACTGCCGCCTGCATCACCATGCCCGGGGTTGAACCGGGAAATGTCTTGGCGAAAATGCCGATCCGCATCAGACTGATCCAGAAACGCCGGCGAGTTTCACCGGCTTTCCGCTTCGAACGGACTGCGCAATCGCGACCATGCCCCGCACGGACGCAATTCCGTCGTCAATATTTGCGCCGGTCATCCTGGCGCCGTTGAGAATGCAATCGGCGAACCCTTCAAGCTGGCGCCGGTAGAAATGTCCGTCCGCGCCAATGACCCGGCTGCTGGCCCCGGTGCTTTCGCGGAACACATCAACTTCGCTCGATTTGTAGTACCAGGGATTAAATGTCTTGCCCAGAACACTGCCATGCTCGCCATAGATCTGGAAGCCTTCATGCCAGTCCATCCGCACGGCGACCGTCAGGTCGAGATGCCCGATCGCGCCGCTGGCAAAGGCGACGTCCACAAACCAGCAATAGGCGCCGAAACGCTGGCGCAGTCTTGCATCGATCTCGACAATGTCTCCGGCGAAATAGCGGGCGGTATCCAGAAGATGGCTGCCATGCGCCAGCATGAAATAGCGCTCGAGATCTGCCTTCGGATCTCCGGCGGGTCTTTTGGCCTGTGCGCTTTTGATGATCAGCGGCTGGACGGCATCGGTTACGGCATAGCGATGGGTTGAATCGCAGTACCAGGCCTTGAGCGCCAGCAACTCGCCCATCTCGGTATCAATGAAATCCTTCGCGCTTTGCAGCCCGGCGTCAAAGCGCTTCATGTGTCCGACTTGCAAGAGCTTGCCGCTCTTCCCGACAGCAATCTTGAGCGTCTCGACTTCCTCAACGGACAGGCCAAGAGGCTTTTCGCACAGAACGTGCTTGCCGGCAGAAAGCGCTTCAAGGGCAGCAGGCACGTGGAAGGCATCGGATGTGGCAATGATGACGGCATCAACGTGCGGATCGGCCAGCATGTGCGCGTAATCGCTGTAGGATTTGGCCGGCGCGTGCGTGGCCGCCATCCGCTCGCGCAGATCATCGGCAATATCGCAAATGGCGTAAAGATCGGCGTTTTTGGCCTTTGTAGCGCTTTCAAAATGCCCGGCCTGCGAGATCGGTCCGCAGCCCAAAATGCCGACGTTCAGCTTCCTGATCTGATCTGCCATTCTTGTCTCCTTGCCGGGCAAATCACTAGTGAAATCGAGCCAATGTGCAAGACGCATCAGGCAAGAGGCAGCAAGAATGTCATGGGCAAGGCAAACATATGACGCGCGCGGGCATGCGCGGCGCGCGTCAAAACACCACGAGAAAAAAGCTATCGGTCAGATCGCCGGAGCAATCCTTACGAGGTATCCTGCTCCTTGCGCAGTTCGCGCAGAAAATAGCAGCAGTCGCTGAGGACCCGGTCAACCTCGTGGATCTGTTTCTTGCGATGGCCCAGCGGATAGCCGGGACGGATGGTGGAGATGCGCGAGCCGCGTTTGCGCGCGGTGAGTTTGCGGATTTCGAGTAACATCTTGCCGCGCCAGCGCACATAGCGCCGCGCTTGTCTGGGGAGCGTTGCCAGCGCGTGTTTGAACGCTGTAATGCGCCGGATGAGCCGCGCGGCGTTGATCGGGTCCTCGCCGGTGAGGGGAACGGGTTCGGGCGGAAAATACGGTGTGGACCAGCCCGGAACGCTGATGCGCGGAAACGAGGTGGGCCTGCCCTGGAACGGCTTGCGTCCGCCGGGCCGGGCGAAATGCTTGAGCGGCTCGATCAGATTGAACACCGGAATGCGCGCTGGCGTATCTGAAGCCGCATCCGAAGCCGCATCCGAAGCCCGCTCCATCTTCTTCAGCTTCGCCGCCAGTTCCTTCGGGAACGGGCCGCTGGGCCTGACCTTCAGCACAATGCCGCGCGCGGCAATGATGATCAGCCGGCGCAGCGCCGCTTCCGCCGGGCGCAGCAGGATCAAGATACGCCGGTAAATGCGCCGCGTCAGCACCGTCACCGGCACGCCCTTGTTGAGACCGGCCATGAAGAACATCTCTGTCATGACAAAGAACAAGTCCCGCGACTGCCGCTCAATCACCCCTTTCCAGTCAATATCCGACATGCCCTGCCCTTCCACACACGCGGCGGATTATGGGGCAGGATGAAAGGGGTGGGATAAGTATTTTTTGAGGGCCGTTGATATTGCTCGGTTAATTCGTGTTTTTGTGACTTCCCGGCTTGGCTTTATCCTACACCGGCGATCCCCTCTTCGTCACGGGCTGCGCCAAACCAGCGCTCATCCCAGCGGCTCAAGGGGGCAGGCGCGGCCCGCAAGTCGAAAATCGGGGAACAGGAATTGAGAAATGATCATTCTAATCTGCGGAGGATGCCCGCACCGTGGCAATACCCTGCGCAGACGCCCAAGCATTGATATCGCCTTTCTGCAAGGCGACCGCCATCATGTCCGGAAACTGATCCGGCGTGCAGGCAAAGACTGGACAGCCGAGCGAGGCGATGTGCTGCGCGGCCTGCACATCATAGGATGGGCGGCCGTCATCGGAGAGCGCCAAGAGCACGATGACATTGATCCCCGCACGCACCGCCTCTTCCGCGCGCTCCAGCATTTCAGCGCGGTTGCCGCCTTCATAGAGGTCGGTGATCATGATCAGATGCGTCTGCGAAGGACGCGTGACCAGATCGCGCGCATAGGCGAGTGCGCGGTTGATATCGGTGCCGCCGCCAAGCTGCACTCCAAACAGCACCTCGACCGGATCGGCAAGCTTTTCGGTAAGGTCCACAATGGCGGTGTCGAACACCACGAACTTCGTTGACACGGCGGGGATCGAGGCCATCACTGCGGCGAAGATCGAGGAATAGACGACTGATGTCGCCATCGAGCCGGATTGGTCCACGAGCAGGATCACATCATTCAGATCGGCGCGGCGGACCTTGCGCGAAAAGCCGATCAGTTTTTCAGGCACAATGGTTTTGTGTTCGGCCTGATAGTGGCGCAGATTGGCGCGGATGGTGCGCGGCCAGTCAATGTCCGCATGGCGCGGGCGGTAGGAGCGCTTCTGCTTGTTGAGCGCTCCGCGCACGGCCTCAGTCGTGCGGTGGGCGAGGCGTCGCATCAGTTCCTCGACGACTTTGGTGATCACCAGCCGCGCTGTGGCCTTGGTCTTTTCCGGCATCGCCTTGCCAATTGACATCAGGTCCGCGACCAGATGCACATCCGCTTCAAAACTCTGCAGGAATTCGGGTTCGAGCAGCATTTTCTTCAAGCCGAGCCGCTCGAACGCATCTTTCTGGATCACCTGCACGACGGGAGTGGGGAAGAACTCGCGGATGTCACCCAGCCAGCGCGCGACGCGCGGCGAGGAGCTTCCAAGTCCGCCCTTCTTGCCTTCTGCGCCATCGCCGCTGCCATAGATCGCGGTCAGCGCCGTATCCAAACGCCGGTCACGCTCGCTGAGGGCGCTGGCGTTATCATCAGCGCCAAGCGCGAGCCGCCAGCGCCGTTCACGTTCGGGCACTGCAGTTGCCGCACTCATGACTTGATCCCCAGAATTGTGCGCAGCAGCGGTTCGGCGGCGGCAAAGCGCGCAGCAACTTCCGGATCGCCGGATTGAGCATGGCCGGATGGGCCGATAGTGACAGGGCCTTTGCGCACGATTTCAATCAGCCGCCGCCGCTCCATCTGATCGAAGGAACCGACCGCGCGGCGCAGGAGCGGCAGAAGTTCGGTCAGCATGTCTTCGCCGAGACCGGACAGCCATTCATCCACGAGGCCGAACAGACGCACATCATGCAAAAGCACCTGTGCCGCGCCGGACAGGAACCCTTCCATCCAGGCCCCGCTCTCAGCGGCCGCAACAGCGGCGGATGTGGCGAGCGACAATTTGCGCCCGGTCTCCTCGCTATCGATAATCTGGCTGTCATAGAGGCGCCGGCTGGCATAGCCGCGCAGATAGGGCGAGGCAAGCTGATCGCCCGAAACTTGCGCCAGGGCGGCAAGCCATGCCTCCCGATGGTGTGCTTCCTCAAGAAGCGTGACCGCAACATCAAACGACTGCATCGCACTGAACATGGCTTGCGCCGCTTCCTCATTCAGTCCGCGGCAGGCAGGCGCGAGCCCGGCGCTGATTTCCGCAGCCATCGACGTCACAAGCCCGGTCAAGGCCTCGACCGGCATCTTGCGGGCCGTGCCATAGCGCAGGATGTTTGCAAGCGGGCCAAGCGCGAGCATGAGTTTGAGAATGTCACCTTCGGAAACGGCAAGCGCCTGCAGGCGGGCTGTCAATTGGGCTGCGGCGTCACCGAGATCAGCGTTGAGGCACTGACTGACCAGTTCGGCGCAGCGCACAAGGTCAGCGCCTTTGGAAGCGGCATCCAGCGCGGCATTGGCCGACGCCTGCTCAATGGTCACTCCGAAGCGCAAGGCCTCGGCCAAACGCACGGACAATTCCGGAGCCCAGACCAATGTCCAGATTTCACGGAACGTGCCGCGCCCGGCCTGTGCGTCGCGGATCCGGCCCCAGGGCACGTTGATGAGATTGAGCCGGTGAAACAGGGTGGATTTCAGCAAGCCCGCCTCGCTGCGCAGATCCAGCGCCATTTCCTCTTGCGTGGCGGACGGTTTCAGCCGCAGGCGCTTTTGCCAGCGGGCCAGATCTTCAGCGAGCGGCATTTGCGGAATGTCATCGCCGACTTCCCCGATGTCGTCGCCAATCACCAGTTTGCGGTTGATGAGGCGCAGCAGGATGTCATCGCCGTGGCACAGGACAGCCAGTGAGGCATCCTGCATTTCGGCAAGACCTGGCATGGAGTGGCCGCGAAGCGCGGCGACGGAAATCGCCAGACGCGCCGCTTCGATGACCGAGGCAGTGGAAGCGGGCAGACCTTCTTCGCGCAGCAAACCGGCCACCTTTGTTTGCCAGCTCGCCGTCATGGCCTCGGCATGTGCGCGCCCCGTGCCTGCCTGTTCTGCCCACAGATGCTGATACCAGCCAGGCGAGGTGATGCCCGCCCCATAGCCGCTTTCATGAGCCAGCCGTGAGGATGTCCACGGAATCCATGTGGCCATGGTCCTAGGCTTGGGCAGGCCTTTCAGCACGGCGCGGTCTTCGGAAAGCGGCACCTTGCGGCGCAGCGCCGGGACGTGCCATGCGCCGCAAATCATGGCGACAGGGCCGGAGACATCTGAAAGCGCCTTGGCAATTTCGAGCCGCATGAAAGCCTCGCGCCGCGCTTCAACCAAACCAATCGGATGATCTTCTTCATGAGCGGCGCGCACCGCCGTCATTGCCTGTTCGATGCTCGCGAATATGCCCGCGCCTCCAGCGCTTTGCTCGACAAGACCGTTCCACCAGGTCTCGCCATCGCTTTCGCCTGCCGCCTCGGCAAGCATGGTCAGCGGATCGCCGATGGCAGAAGTCTCGTCTTCATCCTCTGCCTTTTCGCTGCCGCCGCGCGAAGAAACGGGCAGATCGGCAAAGCGCACGATCTTCTTGTTCTCAAGCGCCCATTGCAGCGCCTGCCATTCTGGCGAGAACTCCGCAAACGGATAGAAGGCGGATTTTTCCGGCGCATCTTCTTCATAGACAAGCATGGCGACCGGCGGCAGCAAGCCTTTGCCTGCGGCATAGGGCAAGACATCATTGGCGTCGGCCGGTCCCTCGATCAGGACAACATCCGGATCAAGCGCGCCAAGCGCCGCAACGACGCTCGCCGCAGAGCCCGGCCCGTGGTGGCGTATGCCGAGGAGATGGAGGCGCGGCTCGCTCACAGCACCTCGCGGACAGCATCATAGAGGTCGCGCCAGCCGGTGCGCTCGCGCACAACCGATTCCAGATATTCCTGCAGAACGATGCGGTCCTGCACGGGATCCTTCACCACCGCGCCGACAATCTGCGCGGCAACTGAATTGGCATCCATCGCGCCATTGCCGAAATGCCCGGCCTCCGCCCACGCGCCGATGCCGACGGAAATCGCCTCCGCCGTGGAAAGAGAGCCGCTTGGAACCTTGAGCTTCTGCTTGCCGTTTTCGGTCTGCCCGTTGCGCAACTCGCGAAACAGCATGACGACGCGGGCGATTTCCTTGTCGGCAGGTTCAATCGGCGGCAGTGACAGGCCCGTGCCGATCTCGTTCACGCGCTTGACGACAATGCCGGTTTCCTCCGCCAGACTGTCCGGCAGTGGCAGCACGACCACGTTGAAGCGCCGCTTCAGCGCAGACGACAGATCATTGACGCCCTTGTCGCGATTATTGGCCGTGGCGATGACATTGAAACCGCGCCTGGCGTGAATGGCGTCATTGAGTTCCGGAACGGGAAGCACTTTCTCGGACAGGACTGTGATGAATGTGTCCTGCACATCCGAACCCATGCGGGTGAGTTCTTCGAGGCGCAAGAGCGATCCCTCCTCCATCGCCTTCATCAAGGGAGTCGGCACCAGGGCCTCGCGTGATGGGCCCTTGGCGAGCAGCATGGCATAGTTCCAGCCATAACGGATCTGCGCTTCGTCTGTTCCTGCGGTGCATTGGATGAGCCGCTGCGAATTGCCACAGATAGCGGCGGCCAGATGTTCGGAAACCCAGGACTTCGCCGTGCCGGGAACACCCAGCAACAGCAATGCGCGATCCGTCGCCAGTGTTGCGACCGCTGTTTCAACGAGCCGGCGGTTGCCGACATATTTGGCTGATATTAGCGTGCCGTCCTTGAGCTTGCCGCCGAGCAGAAAGGTGACGACTGCCTGCGGTGACATGGACCAGCCTTCCGGCCGGGTGCGGTCATCCGCCTTGGCCAGCGCGGCAAGTTCACCGGCGTGGATTTCTTCCGCTGTCAGGCGAAGTTTTTCATTGGTCGTTGCGGATTTGGCCATGGCGCCCTCAAACGGCTGTTGCAGGAAGTGTGGAGAGAAACTTGTGATACTGCGCCGCGCGCGGCGCGGCGTTTTCGAAACGCGCGACAAAGCGCGCAGAAAGCGCCAGCGGGACCAGCGGAGCCACGGCTTCGGCGGTGTCTTCAATCAGGTTTGGCTGCACATTGTCCCACAGATTGCTCGCCACAAGCGGTTGCGCGACTGCTGCCGGGAGCGGTCCGCCGATCGCGTCGCCGATCAGATCGAACATGTAACCATGTGGCAAAGACTTCCAAAGATTTACCGGCAAGGCAAACAGGATCAGTCTGTCGCGCTCTGGGCCTGTCAGATGTGGCAGACCCGCCTGCAGAAGAGCGACTGCCTTGGTGCCTTCATCGCCGTTCATCAAGTCCGGATGGCTTTCCACGAGGCGCAGATTGCCTTCCTCGGCAGCCTTGAGGAACAGCAGGTAGGCCAAAGGTCCAGCCTTCAAGGAAGCGGCAGCGATGGTGATCAGAGAGTCTGCGGTTTCGCCAAAGGCGCTGGCGATGCCATCAAGGCTGAGGCCCGCAATCAGCGCCGCCTGCGCACCCGCCACTTCGTGCGGGCGCACATTCGCGGGCGGCTTGTAAGCCAGCACCTTGCGGCGGCGCAGCAATCCCTCGGACTTGATTTCAATGTCTTCTTTCAGCCGCGCCATGCGTTTTGCAAACGCGTCCGTGCCGGGCAGCAGCCCAAGAAGTTCATTCGCCTTGTCGCGCACGGTCTGGGCGCGGTCGCTCGCCAGAGACTCGAGAAACGGACGATCCTCACCAGACAGATGGCTGGCAAGAACCGCCGCCAGTTCCAGCCGGTTTGCCGCCGGCTCATCCGGAAACAGCCGTTCGACAAGCCCACGTCCGGCTGCCGGATTGGCGACGCGTAGCGCTGCGACATACGCGATCTTCTGCCGCTTGCCGGCCTGCGCAACGTTGCTCTCATCAACGGCAGGGCCGTCATAGAGCGCTTCCGGCAATTCCTTCTCAGGGCGGACGGTCTGCAGCCAGGCGCGCGCGCCGGAATCAACGCGCTCGGCATGGCGGGCGATGATGTCCTCAAGCCGCGCATAGTCGAATGGATGAAGCGCCAGACCTGCGGCGCGGATCGCATCAAGCGCGGCGGGAAGCAACCGGCTTGACGCATCCTTCTTTGTCATAGTGGCAAGCCGGGCCAGCTGGCCCCGGCATGCAATATCTGGATATCGCAGGTGAGTATCAGCGGCAGCTGGCACCGAGGCAAAATCCGGCGCAACCGGTCTTTCGCAACGCTGCCACGCCGCAAGCAGGGCAAGCTGGGCAAGAACCGGCGGGTGCGAGGACTTGGGCGCCGACACCGCAAGGCCGAGCGACAGGCTGTGGCGCAGCGCGCCCGCCTCATCGGCATTGAAAAGGGGCGCGCTCATATGCGCCCCCATGTTCCAATCTGCGTCTCGGCGGAGACTGGCGCAAACACCTGGCCATCCCAGAAACCGGCGGCTGCTTCCAGCGCCATCCCGTCAAGGACAATCAATTCATCATGCATGCGCGGATCAAGCGGCAGGCTTGTCTGACCATCCGTGATCCACAGCGCGCCTTTTAGCGCCCGTCGCACAATGCCCGCCCGGAAGCGGATTGGTATTGCGCCCAGCCAGGGCTGGCGCGCGCGTCTCGCTTCAAAGTCGGCGAGTGCTTCGGACATGTCCGGCAGGGCAACGGGTTTGGCAGACTCGCTTGCTTGCGACTTTGAGACCAGCAAGGCGCGAAGCGGCTCCGCCGACGGATAGAAAACAAGTTCGGCGCAGAAGCGCTCGCCAGCCAGAAAGGCCGGGCCGGACGCGCCGGTTGCCACCGGCACAAAATCAAGAAGCAATGCTGTCCGCCCATCATCACTGGCGAGCCAGGTTTCGTTGCGCCGCAATTTGTCCGGCTGCACTTCGCTGAAAGTCGCCATTACCGTCCAATCGGCGGTCAGCCGCAGGGCTTGCGGATCATCCAGCAGAGCCTGCCGCTGTTCACTCCACCCGGCCAGGCGCCGCACATCATGGCGCAGCGCTGCGGGCAGATCATCCTGACGGCGATAGGCCTCGGCCAGCAAATGCCATGCGCCAAGCGCCTCGATTGCCGCGTCGGCCCGCCGCTCAAGCGGCAAAGACAGAACCTGCGACGGAAAGGCATCGATGCGCGCCGCCAGCGCCGGAGCCTTCGCATCGACCAGCCGCTGCGCAGCAATACGGCAAAGGCCCGGCGCATCCTTGAGAAAGGCGGCGAGGCCGCGCGCCAATATGTCGCCGATCCAGCGGTCAAGTTCATCAAGTCCGGCCAGAATGGACGTCTCGCGCTCGGCCTTCAGACGCTCGCGCTGTTTGGCCGCGCGGGCTTCCGCCTGCGGGTCCGGCGCTTCCTCTTCAATTGCCTCACTTGCTGCGGCGAGCGAAAGTTTTGCCTTTTCAACTGGAGGATTGGCGGAGGCCGAAGCAGCCGGACCACGCCTGCGGCCCGCCCAGTCATTGACGAAATCGGGGATGCCGCCGCTCGCAAAGCTGCTTTCATTGCGCGAATAATGCAGCATCAGGCCAAGCGAATGCTTGCAGGGAAATTTGCGGCTGGGGCAGCTGCATTTGGCGCCAAGGTCGGACAGCGCAACGGCAACGCGGTAGGGCGTCGAGCCCGACCCTTGGCATTCCCCCCAGGCGAACTGGCCGCCCGCGTCGCGCCCGCTATTGCTCCACGCATCCGGCTTTATTTTCAGCGCGGCGGCCAGCGAAGCCTGATCCGGCGCCACCGCCTCTATCTTGTCAATGGCAAGCGCCATTTCATCCCTTCATGGTCGAATCGTCCATGTCTGACATTGACCACCGGTGATTGCGCAAGGCAAGACTGGATTGAGGTGATGACTAATGAGACTATAAGAGCCCCTTTGCAAACATCGCCTAGGCGGCGATCTGACGCCACTTTCTGCGCTTGCGGTGCTCACGAACTCAAGTTCGCTGCGCCCCGGCCCTCCAATGCCGCACCAGCTGGCCCGGCCAGACGACTTTTCAAACCGGCCTCTTGGAATGCCCGCCAAATTCGCGCCACCCAACCCACGGAAATCGCGATGCTATCCGGGGCAGCGGGAGAGAGACCGATGACTATATCAATATGGAAGAAGGGCTGGCTGAGGTTTTTTTCTTGTGCGAACCGGTCTCTGCCTTCAGGCTCCAAAAGGACCACACAGGCTCACCGTTTAGCCAACAATTGTTGGACGAGGAGTCCGAAATAGAACGCAATATCAGCATGTTATGCACATTATATCAGCGTGCGCTGATCGAATTCGGCGCCTGTTTGATTGACCGCAACACTGAAGTGTGCTCCGAAAATCGCTGCAGTTACGTGGGAAAAAATTGTCATTTTGTGGGATGGAATTGTCATTAGGTGGGAATGAATTGCACTTGGTCGGGAATGGGATGTTGACTTGCGAGAACGCCGGGCAGTGCGGTGTTCGGAAAATCCCTGAAGCGGTAGGGGAAAGCTGGATTGAGGTATTGAACGGATCGGGATTGCATTGTTGTGATTGACTGCTTGCCTGGCATGCTCGGCGAGCGAGGATTGGACCCAATTGATGGCCTCAGTCGCGGGCGTAGCGTGGTGTTCGCCTTCGCCGTGTTCAGCGGTATTTCACGAGCCTCGAGGGATATGGAGTCGCGCGTCGCCGTCTTTAGCTGGTGACAAAATAGCCCGATTTTGATCGCGCTTTGCAGTTTCGCCAGTCTGTCCGTGGCTGCTGGCGGCCGATTTTAGGTCTATCAGAAAAAATGGAATTCCAATTGCGCGATAGAATTTAATGGTTGTTGGAAATCCATTCTACAAAGTCTGCCTCAGTGAATTTTTGAACGAGATTTGTCTTTTGAAGGCGGCTCAAAGCCCTTTCAAAGGGTCTTCAAAGGGTATTTGAAGCCCTCAAAAAAAGTGCTCGGTCGAGTAGAACGCTTTTGCTTTCTGCAGTTTGCCCAGTTGCGCACGCGGTGCAGGTTCCGGTATTGTTCACTCAGTATCGCGTAACCAAACCATCAGATCAAACCTGCCCGGTATTGGGGCCTAATGGAGAATGCGCATGCATTTGCCAAACGAAGAGTTATGCCCGGTTGGCAGCCTGGCACCCTACAAGAACAACGCCCGCACCCATTCGAGGAAACAGCTGCGGCAGATTGCCGACAGCATTGAGCGGTTTGGGTTTACGAACCCGGTGCTGGTGAGCGATGACAATATGATCATAGCCGGCCATGGACGGGTGGAGGCCGCCAAGCTGATTGGCATGCAAGAGGTGCCGATCCGTCGATTGTCGCATCTGACGAAGGACGAGGTACGGGCTTACATTTTGGCCGACAACAAGCTTGCCGAAAATGCGGGCTGGGACAGTGAACTGCTCGCCTTCGAAATGCAGGCCCTCATTGATATTGATTTCGATCTGGAATTGCTGGGGTTCTCAACAGCTGAGATTGACCTGACCATCGGTGGCGTGTCGCTAGGTGCAGGGCCAGATCCGTTCTTGGACAGAGTTCGAGCCCGTGGCGTCCGGTCCGGCGGTATCGCGCCAAGGCGATCTTTGGCTTTTGGGGCCCCATCGGTTGCTGTGTGGTGATGCGCGATCAAGTGAAGACGTTGCGCGTGCCTGCGGAAATGTCCCGGCGGCGCTTCTGTTTACCGACCCACCCTACAATGTTCCGATTGACGGCCATGTCAGCGGACTGGGCAAGGTCAAGCATCGCGAGTTCGCTATTGCTTCGGGAGAAATGGATGAAGCCGCGTTCACGCAGTTTCTGACCGACAGTCTCGGAGCGGCAGCCTCAAAACTCAAGGATGGGGCCATTGCCTTTGTCTGCATGGACTGGCGCCACATGCGCGAACTGCTGACAGCCGGGCATGCAGTATTCGATGAGCTGAAGAACCTGTGCGTCTGGAACAAGACCAATGGCGGCATGGGAACCTTCTACCGCTCCAAACATGAGTTGGTGTTCGTGTTCAAGAAGGGCAGGGCACCGCATGTCAATAATTTCGGCCTCGGTGACAGCGGGCGCTATCGCACCAATGTCTGGGACTATGCCGGGGTGAACACATTTTCCGGCACGCGCGAGGAAGACCTGTCCATGCACCCGACCGTCAAGCCTATTGCACTCATTGCGGATGCGATCCGCGATTGCACCAAGCGGGGTGATCTTGTCCTCGATATTTTTGGCGGCTCAGGCAGTACGCTGATTGCCTCTGAAGAGACCGGCCGTCGCGCAGCGCTCGTGGAGCTTGATCCGCTTTACTGCGACACGATCATTCGCCGGTTTGAGCGCATTTCTGGCGAGAAGGCGCGCCTTGAAGCAAGTGGCAAGACGTTTGCTGCTGTTTCAAGGCGTCAGCAGGCGCAAGCTCCTCACGGGTTGGCATCGCTTAACCAATCTGCCTTGGAAGGAGCTTCCACTTGACGCGTTCCCGAAACTCCGCACCAGCACCGCCAAAAGAGCCGACCCCGGACCTGCTGCCGATCCACAGGACGCTTTTGTCAGAGATCCGCCGGTCAACACGCATCAACACGGAGGCCGGACCGAAGGAGATCACAATTGAGGAGGCAGTGATTCTTCAACTCATTCAGACTGCGGTCAAAAAGGGTTCGTCGCACGCGCTTGGTCAGCTCATTCGCATTGCGCAGAAGGCCCAGAAACAAGAGGCCAAACGGATCGCAGAGGAGATTGCCTGGGGCAGGGAACGACAGGAGCGTGCTTTCCGTGAGCTGAATCACTGGACCGCAGTTGGCAGGGACCCCAAAATGTTCTTTCTCCATCCCGACGACATTGTCATCACCGAGGGCGTGGGCTGCGACATCATCGGACCAATCGATCAGGAAGACTTTACTGAAGTGCTCAAGCGCCGCGAAGAGCGTGATGCGCTGTTCGTTCAGGCCACACTGGAGGAGCGGCTGGCGTCAAAGCAGGAATGGATTGAGGCCGGCGAAAACACTCAGAAGAAGCCCGGCGCTATGGCCTGGTTCATGATGCACATGATCGACAGCACCTTACCCGTCCGCTTTCGCCTGACCGCGCTCGACCTCATTCGGTTCGATCGCATCTATAATACGTATGACCAAGCGAGAGCTGCTCAAGCACACCGTCGCTGTCTGGCGAAAGCTTGGCAAACGCATACCCCGCGGCCAACGCCTGACCGCGCTCCATGACATGATGCCGATGATCCACGCCGTCTATGGGACAGCAGGCGCCATGCTGAAGCGCGAGAAGGCCGGCAGACCCATGGAACTGAGTGAGATTTCCCGTGAGCTTGAGATGCGGATAAATGAGCGCATTTAAGACCCGCTTCCCACTCTTAGCAATCCTTCGGACGGCGGCCGACACCCCGGTTGCGATAGAGGTGCGGCGCGATAGCTTCCAAATGCCAAAAAGGCAAGTTCAGTCATGCGTCCAAGGGCGGATTTGAATGATGCTTAGTGCTACAGCCTCCAACGGAGGTCGCGGCGCATCCCCGTTCCTCACATTGAGCGAAATGTTGATCAGAACAAACGGTCCCCCTCCATGATGTGTGCGCTCAAGCGCTGGGTTTGATCAGCAGACATTTCAGATTTGCAGCATAGTTCCACCCTCAAGTGCTACAATTGAGGCATCGGAACTGGCGGAAGGGTGGAAAAAGTCCATCACGGCGGCGCCTCTACAGCAAATGCAGTCGATCAAGCCGCACAGTGGAGCGTAGCGCATACAAGAGCTTGCTCGGCACTGCGCGGCCAGCCTGACGAAACCTAGGTCTACCCATACGGAGAATAACATGCGCGGCGCGGTCCGTTGTAGGGCTGGAACGTGTTACTTGAAGCATCGTAAGAACGATAACGGTCGTAGCACCAGCGGACATGCGCGTTGCTCAGTCTGTAGCCTGGGCGTACATAACGCGGGCCGTCATCAAGCGCTCCACCGATGATCAACCCACCGAGGAATGCTGCGGCAGGAAACCAAAACCCATTGAATTCGCGATACCCGCGCCGCGGCTCGCGATAGCCCCGGTGACCATTGAGAAATATCCTTGCACCGCGCCGCTCCAAACGCCGGACTTGCTGGACGTTTACGACATTGCTCGGAGCTGATTTCGCGACCGCAAGAGCGCTGGGAAACGCAGAAGCGGGAAGCGGAAAAACGGCAATTGAAGTTGCCAACACGGCAATTCCGACGCCAAGGGAGATAGATTTCTTCATGTCCTTCGTCCTCTGCTGGTTGTCCCCGGTTTCCTTTGCCCCTGCATTACATTTGAACCTTGGCGTGCTGTGCGGCATCCGTCTCCGACGGCCGCTCGCCTTTGACATAGGCCTTCAGCGCGGTCATGGCATAAGCGATGCCTTCCACCCCGGAATTATCCCAATACTCGGCTTCCTCCGGCTCTACGCGCAGGATAACGATGTTGGGGTCGTCCTTGCCTTCTGGAAACCAGACCTGCCACGCCTCCGACCACAGGCGGTTGATCAAGGACCGGTCAGTTGATGGATGAGCGGTGCCAGAAAGAGACACATAGACGGAGCCCTCCTGCATGATCAGCAGAACACGGGGATCAATTTCAATGTCCCGGAGCTTAGCCGAGTCAAGTGAAGTTGCGAAGTAAAGTTGACCGTCATCATCAGCTTCAGCGATTTGCATGGGGCGCGCATGCGGCGTCTGCCCGCCTGCGAAAGTGATCATCATGGCTACATCGAAATCTTCGAGCAGATCTTCCAGGTTGCGCTTCGCGGACTTGATCATCGGCGTCTTCCTTGTTTGAGTTCAGGAGGGAAACGGCTTGGCAAGAAAAATGTTCCGCGACTTTGGCGCTATCGATCCGCGTCCTCAGCTTAGCCTTTTGAGTTTATGGCTTCAGCGTGGGCAGTGAAACGGCGCTGCTCCAATTGTGCGCGGAATCACAAAGCGTCTCTATCGAGCGTTATTGAAACAAGCTCTGCAAACGCGTTGCGCATTTGAATGAATTCGGGGGGGGGGCAACCATGGTCACCATCATCGGTGAGCAATGCCGACGAGGCAGGACGGTCGCTTGGCCGACCGTCCCGCCCGAAGTCCGGATTGATGTGCTAGATCATCGGCGGAGCCACGCTTCCCGCAGCCGGAGGCGGCAAGCGGTCATCGAATCCTTTCCAGCCCTCCCGTTCATATTCATGCCGCCGGTCGGAAGCGTCGACGCGGTTGGACGCAGCGAAAATGTCCTCGATCTGCGAGCGCTCTCCCTCATCGGCGCGCACGCTGACATAGGTGCCACCGCGACGCACGCCTTCAGCATAGACATGCGCCTCATCCTCGGACACGCCGTCGTCGGTAATTGCACCGATCAATCCGCCTACGGCCCCGCCTGCAACCGCGCCTAGCTGCCGCGCCAGCGGCGGTCGAGGCCAGCCATCCGGAGGCCAGAACAGGGCCGACGCCGGGAATAGTCACCGCGCCGAGTCCGGCTAGCAGGCCGCCTGCGACCGCGCCAATCCCAATGCCCGCCCCTGCACCTGCGGCAGCTCCGTTCTCCGTGTCATAGCTGCCATCCGGGTTCGAAGTCATAATGCTGATGTCATCGGTGCTGAAACCAGCCTCATTCAATGCCGCGACCGCGCGTTCGGCATCGTCATGGGAATCGAATAGTGCGGATATCTTTGTCATGTGTCTCTCCTGTTTGGGATGCGGGAGGCCGTAAGGACCGCGAAAAGAATGGGGCTGGCGGAGGCATTTCAGATGTGCCGCCCAGACCGCCGATTCTTTCGACATAACGCCGTGTGACGCATTGCGTTCCCCAATTTCTGAGCGCCGAGATCAATCAGACGCATCATCCGGCTTTTCAGAATTGATGCGGTTGGAAAGCCATTGCAGCCAGGACAGAACAATGAGCGCCAGCACGGTGACCATCAGCGCGAGCGAATACATGCCCGTGCCGGACGCGACGCCAATTGCGCCGGCCAGCCACAGGCCTGCGCCGGTGGTCAGCCCCTGGACTTGACCGCGCGCTTGAATGATCGTGCCCGCCGCTAGAAACGCCACACCCGCCGTCACCGCCTCAATGGCGCGAATTGGGTCGGCCGGTGCGCCCTTCTGTCCCGCCCAATAGACCAGTTCCACCGAGACAAGGGTAAACGTTGCAGCGGCGAGGCACACAAGAATATGCGTGCGCAGTCCCGCCGGTCGGTTCTTGTACTCCCGCTCCCACCCAATTGCCGCTCCAAAGAAAATCGACGCCGCAAGCCGCGCCGCGATTTCCCATTCCGGCGTTGCCGTGCGGGCTAGGATGATTTCCCAGTATGTCATGGGGCGCCATCTGCATGAGTGAAGTTAAAAGCTAAACGCGCGTCGCGCCGCGTAGTTCCAATTAATTCAGGCTACACGGTTCCAGATTTGTCGAGCGCCAGCGCCGGCAATGGCGCATCCAGCGTCCAGACAACACCCGTCTTTGCAAACTCGATCTTCACTTCGCCGGAAACCACGCGGGCGAGCGAGCGCACGGTGATGTTGTGACCGAAGCCCTTTCGCACTGGTTCGTGAACAGCTGGGCCGCCGCGCTCCTTCCAAACCAGCGTGAGCCGGTATTCCCCTTTGACGGAGTTGATGCTCCAGCTGATGTCGACACTCCCGGCCTCAACACTGAGCGCTCCATATTTGACGGCATTGGTGGCAAGCTCGTGAAAGGCGAGGCCCAGCGTCTGCAACACGTCATTCTTCAAAAGAACCTTCGGTCCGTTGATTCTGATTCTGTTTCCATCGACGCTGCCAAACGGCGAGAGCTGGGAGACCACAAGCTCTTCCAGCTGCGCGCCGCCCCAGTCCGAATGCGTGAGGAGATCATGCGAGGCGCCAAGGCCCTGAATACGCTGGGTGAAAACAGACAGGAAATCCTGGATTGTCATGTCCGGACGCGCGGTCTGCTTGGCGATTCCAAGGATTACGGTCAAGAGATTCTTGGCGCGGTGCGTTAGCTCGCGCGTGATCAGCCGCAGAGTTTGCTCGGCCTGTTTGCGCTCGGTGATATCATGCCAGCAGCTGACCGCGCCGATGATTTTGCCGGATCTGTCGCGGAACGGATTGACGCTCATTTCAATCGGCATTTTCGTGCCGTCCGCCCGCTCAAGCGTCAGCTGCAAGAACTTAACGCTCTCGCCGTTCCGGCTGGCGCGGTAAAGCGGCATCTGCTCCGCATCGGGAACCGACCCGTCAAGATTCTTAACCGACAAAACCTCCGCCCCCGCCGCTGGATGGATGTCCGGCTTATTGATTTCATATCCCAGCCATTCCAGCGCCTGGCGGCTGCTTGCGATGATCTCAAGGTCGGGCCCGCCCACAATCGTGATCCCCTCCGGCACATTGTCGAGCAACGAAAGCAGCAGCGCGCTGCCTTCTTCATTTTCCTTCTGCCGGTCCAGAAGCTGCCGGTTCACTCTTTGCAGGCTGCGGGAAATTATGGTGCCTTCATGCAGGAAAGACTTGATCGGCGGCATGTCGCTGAGTGTTCCGAGCAGACTCACATTTTTCAAGGTGTCTCGCATCAAGCCTGCAAATGGCCGCGCGAACAGAAATGCCAGCGCCGAGCTCGCCAGAAGTGCAATGAGGCTCACGGCAGTCAGCGTCTTCCAAAGTGCGTCTGACGGTGCGTTGAGTGTGGTCACAGGCACCCATACCACGCTCGTCCATCCAGTCAGCTCCGACTTGACATATTGCATCACAACGTCTTGTCCGCCCAGAACAGTTTCCACCCTGCCATTGCCCTTCAGAGTGCCCATCGGAAACTGACCGGTGGAAGCCGCCATCGGCTCGTCCGAGGCGATGATTTCTCCCTTGCCGTCAATGACAGCCGAACGCCAGTCTTGCTGCAGCCCTTGTTCCACCAGCACCCTCGTTATGCGCGGCGGCTCGTCGGTGACAATGAGAACGTAAGGCGTCTGCCCGTTGACGCTCACAGGGACGTTGACATTAAACACCTTCCGATTTGACACCCGCCCCACAACAACATTCGAGATCACGGGGCGGTTGGAGCCCAGTGCCTGCGACACGGCGTCAGATGCGGTTATTTTCGGCAATTCCGTGCCGAATGGAACGCGCGTATTGGACAGCTGCTGAAGACTTCGATCTACCAATATCATGTGGGTTGTCGGGCTTGGGCGGGACAATGCGGCATATCGATGAAACTCCCCCAGATTCACTTCCTGCAAATAGGGAGAGTTCGCCAGCGCATCAGCCAGAGAAATCATGCCGCGAATTTCCCGGTCGACATTGGCCGACAAGGAATCGGCGCGCTCGATCATGCGCAGTCCATCATTCCTGCGCAGATTGCGGTTCAGCTCGCCGACGCTGTAGGCGGTAAAGGCGATGAACGGGATGAGCACTGCCAGAAGCAGCGCGGTCAACCAGACAGGGGCGGATATGCGCCCTGACAGCCTTGAATATTCATCCGTCATAACTGCGCCCCCTTCTCGCAGCCATGCGCCGATGCGGATCCCGGCAGGCCCTTATGGACCAAGCCGCGTTTGCGCTGCGCTGGCTGGGCGAGCATAAACCGAATCCCGCTGGTCTGGCATGCTCGTTTTAACCTTTGCAAAGACGATTATCGCACGGCTGTCGCGGGCATGGCTTCTCGCTTGTTTGATTTTCATTTGCGATCAGCGCACCCCTGCGGATGCGTCGGCCAAGCGCGCATTCGCGCCTGCTATTGCAGCCTGATTGACCCTGCCTTCGGCGAGTTCCGTCAGGCCTTCATCGGTGGCAGATTCTTCTTCAAGACTGGTGCTTAATAGTGCGGCGGCCTCGTCCATTCCCAATTCACTCGCCCAGCGACGAAGCGTGCCGTAACGGGTGATCTCATAATGCTCGACCGCCTGGGCCGAGGAAATCAAACCGGCATCGAGTGCGTCGGTGCCCTTATAGTCTTCGATGATGCCTTCGCCCTCAGCCAGAATGCCTTCAATTGCTTCGCAAGTCTTGGCCTGAGGGCGTTTGCCCATCAGCTCGAAAATCTTCTGCAGGCGCTCGACTTGACCCTCGGTCTCCCGCAGATGCTTTTCAAATGCGGCTTTCAGTTCCTCAGACTGCGCCGCGCGCTGCATTTTCGGCAGCGCTTTCAGAATTTTCCGCTCCGCGTAATAGATGTCTTTCAGTGTGTCGTGAAACAGATCTTCAAGTGTTTTCACCTTGGTCATCTCGTCCTCCATTGGTTGGAAATTAGCTCTGCGTGCGGAACGCCCGGTATGCTTAAACGTTCCCTGCGTTCATGGGTCAGTAGACCTGATAAGCAGCCCGATAAACGCCGCGAGCGCGCCAAGAATGCCAAGTCCAAGGACAAACCTCACCCCATGACCAGTCACACCTTGCCGCGCTTTGTTTGCTGCGAGACTGGGTTCGAACCCGAATTTCGAGGCGGATGGATCGCCGTATTCAGGCGCCGGTCTGACAGGCTTTCGGGCTGGATCGTCGGAAACAGTCATGTGTTTAATTCTTCAAAATTTGAAAAAACTTGCCTCTGGGCGAAGGGGCTCAGACCCAGAGGCAAGACGGGATAGACGCCGCTCATGGCTCGGGGGCCAAGCGGGGATCGCGACGTCCATACATCAAACGCGCAACGGTAAAATTTGTTCCGGCAATTCTGCAAGAGAGCGGACTTGCATTGCGTTTGGCCGCGGCCACATTCCACAGGGTGCCTTAAAGACGGAACCTGATGCCTCGCAGATGATTATCGATAATCGGAACAGAACAAAGTGGAGGCATCAGCGATGAAACGGCAGCGAAACGCACGGCTCGAAACAATCGGCAATGGCGCCATCCTGGGTTTCTTGCTCTATTTGCTTTTTGAGGTTTTCCGCAGCGGGTTTTGAAAGTTTCCCGGAACCTCTTCGTCCGGGCCGCCGTTCATGTCAGGTCGTCTGTGTGTCAACCGGACGCGATGGCAGAAGGAACAGAGCGGTTTTTCCGGTTTCCCGCTATGGCCAACGAAATGGCAGCCGAGCCTTTATCCCATCCGCAGACTACGCATCATCTCACATTCCAAACTGAAAACGCCCGGCCAAACTGGCCGGGCGACATGGTCAATTGTGAGATCGGAACTACTGATTTAGAGAATTATAGTAGGTGTCATTCTCCTTGCGCCAATCAGCATTGCCCCACCAGTCGGACGTGCCGCGCTGGAATTTGGGCGCTGCTTTCAGCTGATCAGCATTGAAACTGACGAAGGCGTAGTTGTCTTCCGAAAATCGGATGGAGTTGATCGGAACAGCCGTCTGCTCTTCACCCATTCCCAGGAACCCGCCAAAGGAAATCAGGGCATAGGCAGGCGTGTTGTCTGGGGAAACAACCACGTCATCGATTTCACCAACGCTGTTATTGTCCGGACCATACACATCCGTGCCAATCAGTTCGGAGGCGCTAAGAGCCGCCTTGCGCTCGGTGTAAGGCAGAGCGCCGGTCCGGCGCTGGTCCATAGTCATGCCGGGGGCTGACGGGATGGCCGCAGTCTGGTCGCCTGTGGCTGCCGGAACCTGCGCCGTGCCATCAGCGGCAGAGGCCGCAGGATCAGCCGCTGGCGCTGGAGTTGAGGGCGCCATTGCATTGTTGCGCATCGTCGCCGACGCCCCCGGATCGCGAAGCACTTCGTTCAGCGCTGCGACCACCTGTTCACAAGCGGCGTCTTTCCCATAACGCTGCAGAACCATTGCTGCCGAGCGAAGTTCGCGCGCATCGCGGCGCACACCGGCATAGTCACCGCTCTGAATGCCTTCGATCTGGGACAATTGCTGTTCAGCAGCCGCATCGCCCATGTTGCATGCCGCAAATGCCGCAGTCGGCGCAGCCAGCATAACAAGGCCAGCAACCGAGCTTAAAAGTGCAGTTTTCATTTTATCTCTCCTGTCGAATGAGAGCGGAATTGCTCACCGGAGAAACAAGCGGATCGGGCAAAAGTTCCTGATTTCATTGAGAAATATTGCCAAGAACAACAAAAAAAGTGCCGGAGACATTCTCCGGCACAATGATCGGTTCGCGATTGCGCATGGGAGGAGACGCGAGCGAACCGGATTGAAAGTTCAACGCCAGCGAACCAGCAGGTTGTGATCTATGCCTTGGTCGCGATGTTCACCGCCCTTAACGGCACCCCACCACGCCGCGACCGCGCTGAGGAGCAAGCTGGCCGCCGTGAAGAATGCAAACATCACGCCGGCAATTCTGGCCTGATCAGCCACTTCGGCAATTTCCGCTGTCGCGGCGTCAAGGCGTTGATTGGCTTCTTCGGCGGAAATTCCGGCGCGCTGGCTGATTTGAGAGACAAGGTAAGCGCGGTCATCATCATTGGCGTTGATCTGCAGACGGGCCAGCAGAGATACGACGTCTGCATTTCCTGCATCCGCTGCGGACATCAGCGCAGCAGGCCGCGGCGCTGCCGCGGGGCGCATGAGTTGGTCTGCGTAGTATTGCGCATCCGCCCCGTTTCCAGACATTGCCGCCGCCGCAGTGTTCGCGGCTGAACCGGCTGCGCCTGCGGCCATCATTGCCAGCGTCGCCGCCAGAAGCGCGCTGATGAGCGACCCCACAGCCCAAGTCACCAGCCCATGTGCGCCATCGCGCATTTCAACCTCGTGCTGCGTCGCGTCTCCTATGCGCTGGCGCAGCCGTCCCGCTATGTAGCCGCCTGCCATGTAGCTCGACAATTGCACCCACAAGCCCCACAGCGCAGCGGCGATCAGCAAGCCTAGGGCAGGCATTGCATTGCCATCGGTTGGCGAGACCAGGCTGAGGCCGATGCCCGAGCCGAACACTGCAAAGACGGAGAACACACCGGCGGCAACCGCAGCCCCGGCGAGGATTGCCCCCCAATCAACATAACGCCCCGCATAATGAACAGAGGGGCGCACTGCTTGCGGGTCCGACACTGCGGAACCGGTGTCGACATAAGATTTGGAAAGAGCCATCGGTTTTCTCCTGGGTCAGGGCGCCGATCAGCGCATGCCAAAAAACGAAAGGACTGCCAGGATCACAACGACCAAGCCGACAAGATAAATAACTGAGTTCATCTGGATTCTCCTGAAAGAAGGGCGGGACCAACCGTGCCGGGGGGCGGCACGGCCGACCGGGCCGGGTTAGCGCGATTGCGATTTCTGCCCGGATTGGGATCCACCGCCGGAACTTCCCGTAGCGCGGGTTCCGGTTTGGGATCCGCCAGTCTTGGTGGAGCCGGTTTTTGATCCGCCAGACTTGCCGCCTTTGGACTTGTCACCGGCTTTATCGTTCTGTGCCATGAGTTCCTCCTGTGACGATGCACGCCGGACAAACGGGAGAGAAGCGGAATGGTTCCGCTCACTCCGCATTTTTCCGTTCCGGCAAGCCCTCATGGCTTGTCTCGGCAAGCTCCTCCAATTCCTTCTCGGACATGGACTCATACATTTCCCGCGATGCGCCGATGAGTTCGCTTAGTTTGGTCTCACCGCGCTTGGCAGAGAGCGCCGCGCCGGCGGCCTTTTGCTGGGCTTTGGATTGTGCTGGCATGATTGACCTCCTTTGCAAAGAGGCAGGGAAACGCTGGCCTCTCCCGGAAAGTTCCCTTGGCGGAACAAATCAACTGCCATCCGCGTTTAACCCGCACCCGATCACAGGAGGCTTTTCATGCGTGGCATTTTGCTTTGGCTTTTCGGCATTCCAGTCCCGATCATCATCCTGCTTTACCTGTTTGGCGGGATGGGCTCCTAATCTTAGATCAGTGGTCTCGGTGGACTTTTGTCGCGGTCGTATTGCGCGATTGCGACAAGCCGCTTTTCGTCCAGAATTGACAAGTACCGATCCCGCCAAAGGATGAGCCCGTTGCGGGTCATCTTGCGGATAGTCTTGTTGGTGTGGACGAGCGACAGTCCAAGCGTGTCCGCCAGATGCTGCTGGTTGAAGGGCGTTTCATAGGAAGCCCCGTCTGACATTCCCAGTTCCTTTAATCTCCTCAGGAGATGAATGAGAATGAACGCCACGCGCTCCGCCGCGCTGCGCCGCCCGATGCTAAGGAGATTGTCATCCAGCATCTTCTCCTCGCGCGCCGCCAGCCAGGTCACGTCAAAGCCAAGTCCGGGCTCGGTGTTGTATAGCGACCAGAGCTTGCCTCGAGGGAAAACGCAGAGCACGCTGTCGGACATCGCCTCCACTGTGTGCTGAGCTTCGCCGAACACCGTGGCCTGCAGGCCGATGAAATCGCCCGGCAGCACAAAGTTGAGCACTTGCCGCCGGCCATCCGGCAAGAGCTTGTAGCGGAAAAGCCAGCCGGACAGAACTGTATAGAGCGTTTGGCTTGACTTACCCTCCATCATCAAAGGTGTGCCCGTTTTCAGTTCGATCTCGCCGCTTTTGAAGCCCTGCACAAACTTGAGTTCGCCCGGCGTGAAATTTCGAAAGACGCCCAGACCGCGCAGCGGACAGGTCTGACATGGGGTACCGCGTTCCCGCCGGGTTCCGGCTTCGGCAGCGGCCTTCGCGGCGGCATTGAGGCGGGTCAGCGGAACTTCCCCCTATGTCTTAGTTTAAAGACGCGCGCGCATACAAGGCGCACAGCGTCCCCATGCAAGGGACAAATCTTATGACCAAACCACCACGTCAAGCAACAGGCGGCATAACGCATTTGCCTCCTTCCACGCGGCCGCTTTCTGGACTCGACATTCTGATGCTCGAAGACGAAGCGCTGGTCGCTTTCGATGTCGAGGAACTGCTGCTGCAAAACGGTGCAAGGACAGTGGAAATCACCTCCAGTGTCGCTGTAGCGCGTGAAATCGCTGCCGCGCGCGAGTTTTCTATCGTTCTTTTGGACGTAAAACTGGCAGACGGATCGGGACTCGAGCTTCTGCCGCTCTTTCGTCGTTTGCAGATGCCGGTAATAGTCACGACCGGCTATTCCGGTCTGGAAGTGGATGAATTGCGTGTGATTCAAAAGCCCTATTCAGGAGAGGATTTGATCGTTGCCATTCGGGCGGCTGCACGGCCTTCTCCGTCCTAGGCCGTTTCGGTGTCCTCAGGCTCCTGTTCGGGTCCGGACAGGAATTCGCCCACGAACCTCCAACTTCCGATGCTGCCAGAAAGAACCTTAACCGTCATTAGAATTGGCACGGCCAGCATGGTGCCCGCTATTCCCCATTGCCAGGTCCAAAACGTCAGCGAAATAAGGATCGCGACGGAGTTCAGCTGCAGCCGGCGCCCTAGAAGAACCGGCGTGACAAACTGATTTTCAATGCCGTTAAGCAAGGAATAGACGAGAGGAATGAGCATCGCGTAAGCCAGAAAGTTCGAACGCGATGACGGCCATGAAACCTGACAAAGCGATTCCGAAAATTGCTCCGACATACGGAATGAAATTGAACAGGAAGGCGAGGAGCCCCCAAAGATAGGCAACGGGCATGCCGAGGAAGAAAAAGGCGAAGCCGACGCAAACGCCGAGACCAAGATTGATCAGGGAAACGATCAAGATATAGTTTGAGACTTCCCCCTCAACGTCATACACAATCCGAAGGGCGCGCTTCTTGTCGGCGAGCGTCGGAAACACGCCGATGAGCTTCTGGTAGAACAAATCGCCTGACGCCATCATGAACGCTGCGGTTACGATTGTCAGAACAATTGTCGCGATGACGCTGAGCGAATATCCGGCACCCTGGGCGACATAGTTGAAAACCGGAGAATTGCTCTCAGCGATCACCACTTCCGTGGTCTGCGCAGCGCTGCTAAGATTGGCGGCCTCGCTGACCCGGTCGGTCAGATTGGATATCGGGCGAAGCGTGTCCCGCATCGCCTCGAGCCTTTCCCGAAAAGTGCGCGCATAGTCCGGCGCATCGGCGATCCATCCCGCGACAGGACCGCTGAGGGCGTAGACAAATGCGGCGGCCAGGATTATCAGCGCTCCCATAAAGACTGTGGCGCTAAGCCAAGCCGGGATGCCGCGTTTGGATGCTTTGCGGATGATCGGCCGGAACGTGAGCGCAATGAAAAACGCCATCGTAACCGGCAGCAGGAATTCGCGGGCAAAATCAAGCGCGAATACCAGAAGGATAAGAAATATGCCGAGCAGCAACCGCGAGCGGGCTGTGACAGGCAGCGGTGGAGCCTCTCCTGCCTCGCGGCTTGCCTGATCTAAGGCCAGCATGGCCTTGCAATCAGACCCGACCCGTCAGCATCAGGATGATGACGATGATCAGCGCCACCCCCAGTAGCCCGGACGGCGCATAACCCCAATTGCGGCTGTAGCCCCATGACGGAAGCGCGCCGACCAGGATCAGAATAAGAATGATGATAAGAACTGTGCTGGTGGTCATAATGTCCTCCATGAAACCAAGCCAGCCATTGAACGCGCCAGCATTCAATTTGGTTCCAAAACTCGGACTGCGCCGGTCATGCGGCTTCGGAGGTTACATCTTGTTTGCTTTTTTCTTCGGTGGGAGAAAGCAATAATTCCGTGAGTCGCGTGCGCGCGCGACTGACGCGGCTTTTGATTGTCCCGACCGCCACTAGGCAAATCTCGGCAGCCTCTTCATAAGAAAAACCCGAGGCGCCAACCAGGATGATCGCTTCACGCTGGTCCGGCGGCAGACCAGCGAGCGCCGCACGCATATCCTGCATATCGAGATGCGATTCCTGTCCGCCGGAGACAGACACGCGGGCAGCAAAAATTCCGTCCGCGTCCTCCACTTCGCGCTTGCGCTTACGCAGCTGCGTGTAGAACTCATTGCGCAGGATCGTGTACAACCAAGCCCGCATATTGGTGCCGGGTTCGAAGCTCGCATGGCTTTTCCAGGCTTTCAGAAGTGTTTCCTGAACAAGATCGTCGGCCCGCTCGGCGCTGGACGTCAGCGAAATGCCAAATGCCCGCAGACCCGGAATTGCCGCGACAAGCTGTTTGGAGAATTCAGCGGAACCACCCATGGGCCTTTCAGCGTGCGCCTGCATGCCTATGACTTCTTTTTGCCGGTTTGGGATTTCATATCGAGCTCCTTCAAAAGCTCAGTGAAACGGTCCGGCACCGGCTCGTTGGCAATCTGTGCGTAAAACGATTTGAGCTTTGCGCCGATGAGATCATGGAACGGAGGCGCTGGAATCGAACTCTGCGGCATTGTCTTCTTGCTTTTGACCGGCTTTCTTGTGGCCGTGTTCACCGGAGGTTTATCGTCCATTTCTCACCTTCCGCGCAGCACTGCCCTATATCGACGAATGCACGCTGACCGCCCCGCATTTTCTCTTAACGCTGAGTGACACAAATTGGTTCCAGAAAAAATCTCAAAAACTCTGGAACCTTTTGCGGACTCTGAAAGTTTGGACTAATATGCCGCGCGCCGACCGCAGGCGTCATCGCGCATGGAGGGGAGTGCTGAATGAGCTTGTCTCAACGAATCGCGCCGCATCTGCCGTTTTTGCGCAGGTTCTCAAGAGCCCTGACGGGCGACCAGCAAGTTGGTGACGCCTATGTCGCGGCGCTGTTGGAATTGATCATCGCTGATCCCTCTGCGGTGAGCGAATCCCCCGAACTTAAAGGCGAGCTCTACCGCCAGTATTGCAAAGTCTGGGAGTCAGTCTCGCTCAATTTGAGCACCCGCAGCGAGCGCGAAAATTGGGAGATTTCCTCTCAGGAACATCTTGCCTCCCTGTCGCCCAAAGCGCGCGAGGCGTTTTTGCTCATGGCGCTGGAAGGTTTCCAACTGGGGCAGATCGCGCAGATACTTTCGCTGGATCAAACAAAAATATCGGACCTGATTGCCGAAGCCTCCCAGACAATTTCTCAACAAGTCGCCACGGACGTACTGATCATCGAGGATGAGCCTATAATCGCAATGGATCTTGAGGAGATTGTCAGCTCACTCGGCCACCGGCTGGTTGGCGTCGCGCGCACGGAAACCGAAGCTCTGGAAATTGCAGCCTCCAAACAGCCGCGTTTGATCCTGGCGGATATTCAGCTTGCTGACGGCAGCTCGGGGCTCGAGGCAGTTGCGAAGCTGCTCAAGCGCTTTGAAGCTCCGGTCATTTTCATCACCGCTTTCCCTGAGCGGCTCCTGACCGGTCAGCGGCCGGAACCCGCCTTCCTTTTGACCAAACCCTTCGTGCCAGACATGGTCAAGGCCGTGATCAGCCAAGCACTGTTCTTCGACACCAAGGCCAAAATGGCGGCGTGACTGCTGCTGACTGTCTCCGGAACTTTCCGCCCCTTAAGGCGTTCCATAAGCCTTACGGCATTGGGCCGGCCAGCAAAGGGAGTAAGTCATGAACTGGGATCGCATTGAAGGCAATTGGAAAGAATTCCGCGGCAAAGTGCAGCAGCAATGGGGCAAGCTCACAGATGACGACCTCGACCTGATTGAAGGCCGACGTGACGAACTCGAAGGTCTTATTCAAAAGCGCTATGGGTATGCCAAGGACCAGAGCCGCGCCGAGATCGACGGTTGGCTTAACCTGGCTTGAGATCGGAACCTTATCATGTATTCAGCCAAGGACTACGACCAGGCACTGCTCACGCCCGAGAGCGTTTTCGCTGATCCGATGGAGGTCGTCGAGACTGACTCGCTTAGCCCTGAGCAGAAGCTTGCAGTGCTTAAGCGCTGGGAAGCGAATGCCACGGACCTTGAGGTAGCGGCGGATGAGAGCATGACCGGCGACACGGTCACGGACGGAAGTTCGCGGCTGCGCGATGTGGGAAAAGCCATACTTGCGCTGACAGGCCGTGAAACGCTTGATCAGAACAATGTCGTGCAGGTCGCGTCGACCAAGGCCTGATTAAGACAATCTGAGAAATCGGGGACGGAGCATGGCGTGTTCCGTCCCTTTACTTATGACAGGACCTCGGGCTGATGCCGCTTCCGACCAGCACAGGAAGCATTGAACCCAACAGATCCAATAGCTTCTTGCGCAACGCCGACGCAGCGCGTCTCGAGACAGTCCATACGCCACGTCAGCCAGCACATAACCAAGCCTGTCGCCGCAGTCATATGTCGCGCCGTCATATCTGCAGCCCCAGAACGGCTGGGTCCGTAAGATCTCGATCATCGCATCCGTCAACTGTATCTCGCCGCCCGCGCCCCGCTGCTGCCGTTCCAGCAGGCCGAAGATTTCCAGCTGCAGCAGTTAGCGGCTGGACATCATATAGTTCGAAGGGGCTTCACTAACCGGCGGCTTTTCGACCATGCGGTTCAATGCCAGCGCGCGGCCCGCAGGCCGGTCAAATCCCACAACGCCGTATTTACGGATGTCGTCCCCGTCGACTTCTTCAACCGCTTTGGCATCCGCCTCCGGAAAACACGCGGGAACCAAACGCCTTGATGCGCGTTTATCATTGTGCGGTCGTGATCAGCGCCAACGGTTGGCGCTGGCGTGGTCGGCATCAGGATTTGAAGGAGGCGGGACTATGAGTGCTGCAAAGAATACTGAAACCGATCTTGTGTCGCTGCGCGAAGATTTGGCTGCGCTGAAAAACGACATGGCGTCTCTGATCGCAAACATGACATCAACGGCGGCTTCCGGCGCACAGGGCGCGGCAAGTCAGGTTGATCAAAAAGCGCGCGAACTCTATCGCAGCGCCGCCGCTGAGAGTGACCGAGCAGCCAAGCTAGTAGGCCAGAAAGTCGAAGAGCAGCCGGTTACGGCGCTTCTGATCGCGCTTGGCATCGGGTATATCAGCGGCCGCATGCTGTCACGCTGATGGCACGACGATGAGCGCGAACATTTTCACCATTGCGGCGGCGGTCGTCGAGCGCCGCGTGTCGCGTTACGGGCGCAAGGCGGGGCGAAAGCTCGCCTTCGTCGCCGCCGCCGGTTATGCTGCGGTGACTGCCGCATTTGCGGCCTTCGGCTTCCTCCTCTGGGCACTATGGGCCTATGCGCGTCCATTCGCGGGTCCGGTTGGAACACCGTTGCTGCTTGCCGGAGTGTGCGGCCTTCTCGCCTTGATTCTGGCGCTCGCCATCGGCTTGAAACTGCGCCGACCCGCGCGTGACCGGCGTGAGGCCATTTATTCCGAGGCCGCGCTTGCCGTCGAAGCTCAGAACCTGGTCCGCCAGCAGAAAATGCCAATTCTTTTGACCGCCGCGTTGATGGGATTGCTGGCGGGAAGCCAGAAACGCTGATCGTAATTGCAAGGGAGTATTTATGTCCGTCACGCAGAAGCGGGACTTGCGCACTGGCGTCCCGGTCTGGGGCGCCCCGCCGCGCCTTGCAATAGTTGATAAGCCCACTGACAAAAAATTCGATGTGATCGTCGTAGGCACCGGCATTTCCGGCGCTCTCACAGCTGACGCCCTCTTAAGCGCGGGCCTTTCTGTGCTTGCCATAGACCGGGACAGGCCAATGTCGGGTTCCACCGCCGCAAGCACCGCCCTTTTGCAAGGCGAACTCGATACGCCGCTTCGCGATCTGCAGAAGAAAATTGGCAAGAGTGACGCCGCGCGGATTTGGTGGCGCTCGGCGCAGGCCGTCCAGGCTCTGAAGGACCGCATCGCCGATCTCGGACTGCGATGCGACTATCGCGAACGAACCTCGCTTTATCTTCCCGGCGATGTGCTCGACACCGCCGGATTGCGGGAGGAAGCAGCAATCCGGCAATCAGCAGGCCTGCGTTCAACTTTCATAGCCAAGAGCGAACTGAGCGCGCGCACTGGGATATCTAAACCCGGCGCCATCCTTTCCATGGGCAATGCCGAGGTCGATCCGGCGAAACTCACAGCCAGCCTCTGGCGCTCGTTTCTCAGCCGTGGCGGCGTCATGCGTTCAGGACTGGACGTAACCGGTATCGACAGCACGCGGTCCAAGGTGCGACTTGAAACAGCAGATGGCCGCCATCTCGAAGCGGCTCACGCCGTTTTCTGCACTGGATATGAATTGCTCAAAGGAATTGCTCCCAAAGGCTTCAAGGTCATCTCCACTTGGGTCCTTGCAACAGTGCCACAACCATCAAATGTCTGGCGCGACCGCAGCCTTATCTGGGAAGCGGCAGACCCTTATCTTTATCTTCGCACAACCTTGGACGCACGCATTATCGCAGGCGGCGAGGACGAGTCGTTTTCAGATGCAGATCAGCGTGACGCGCTTATGGTGCGCAAAGTGAAAGCCTTGGCGCGCAAGGCTGCGCGCTACTTTCCCCACGCCGATTTCACGCCGGACTTCACCTGGAGCGGCAGCTTTGGCGAGAGCCCGGCGGGCGTTCCGGCCATCGGCCCCCTGAAGGAATTCCCGCGCTGCCTTGCTGTGCTCGGCTTTGGCGGCAATGGCATCACCTTCAGCATGCTTGCCGCCCAGATTGTAGCTCGGCATATATTGGGGCTTGAGGACGCGGACGCAGTGCTGTTTAGGTTCTGTTGACAAACCGGATTCCCAAATTAGCTGAAGCGTAATTCAAGATAACTTTTGCAAGGAGGTTATCAGACCAAGTGCGTGGGGTGACGTCGGTAGCTTTGCCGGGCCTAACCGCGACAGGGTTCGAGAGCTTCAGGGCGAAAGCGCGCCAGTTTCTAAAGGATCACGAAAACCACATTGCGGTGCTCAAACTCCGTCGAAATGAGCCACTCACGCCGACTGACTTGTCAGAGCTTGAACGTATTTTTGCCGAGTCGGGGGCGGACCCATCCGATATAGACGCGGTGCGCCAAGAGGGCGGATTCGGCCTGTTTGTGCGCTCGCTTGTGGGGCTGGAGCGTGAGGCAGCGAAGCGGGCTTTCGATTCTTTTTTGCTCGGACTGTCACTCACCGCAAACCAGATCGAGTTCCTCAACCTTGTGATTGACTACCTCACCGAGCAAGGCAGCATGAATCCGGAGCTTCTTTACGAGAGCCCTTTTACTGATATCGATCCGATAGGTGTTGAGGGTGTTTTTGGAGCGGGACAAGCTGGGCAAGTTATCGAGATACTGCGGGGGATTGCCAATCGCGCCGCTGCATAATTCAAAAATGTGCTGAAAGCGAGTTTAGGGAATTCATCAAAAAATCTTCCATCGCTGCGCTCGCGCGGCTTGTCTTTGATGGTCAATTTTCGATGGGTTTCCCGGACGCATACTCCTTTAAAATCCCACTCGACTTCCTCTCGAAACCACGCATTGGTGTTGGAGCCAGCGACGCAGATGGGTGTTGTTGGTATCCGAGATAAAGGCTCGCCTCGCTTGATGCGGGGCTTTGGTCAGTACGGGCGCAATGGTGCGCTCGGATAACCAGGAGCTTGTCCAATGACCAAGACGATAAAGAATGCTGACCGTAACCTGCCCTCCGCAGAGAAAGTAACGAAGGAGGCCGTGACCAAAAAGACTCTGCTCGCCGAACCTCATCTTGAAAAGCCAAAGCCGACCTTGAATGCGGATACTAGGCCAGCGAAGGCCGTTAAGCCCAAGAAACTCGATACGCGTGGTGCGGATGAAGTTGGCGCGCCTCCTGCGATCGCAGCCAAGCCTGCCGCAAAGTCGGCTGATGTTGCGACCACAGCCAAGCCAAAGACCACAAAGCAGGAACAGGTCCTGACGATGTTGTCGGAAGCAGGCGGTGCGACGATAAACGAGATTATGAAAACCACAGGCTGGCAGCAGCATAGCGTTCGCGGGTTCTTCGCCGGAACCGTGCGCAAGAAGCTCGGCTTTGAACTGACCTCCGAAAAGCCCGAGGGCGACGAGCGTCGGTATGCTATCAAGGTCGCGGCCTGATCGGGCTGGTGATCAAACATGGCATCGGTTGATGACGAGATCGACAGGCTGCAAGGCCTGTCGACGTTTGAACTGAGAACCCAGTGGCGGCGGCAGTGGAAGCAGCCGCCGCCGATGCGGCTGAGCAAAGACATGCTGCTCAGGGGGCTTGGCGTGGAAACTGCAGGAGGCGGCGTTGGGCGGGATTGGAAAGCCGGAGTTGCGGAAACTTGCCGCCTTGGCAAAAGCCGCTGGTGAGCTGTGTTTGTCCGAAGGTAGCGGCAACGCTGGCGCAGCTGGTCCAGCTCGCCCGAACTAACCGGATTCCAACTGCTCCGGTCGCCGACAGTGACCCTTCGCGAAGGCAATCGATTGGTGCGGGAATGGAATGGGACAACGCATACCGTGCTGGTGCTGGCTGCCGGCTTCGAATGGCAGGGAAGGCAATATCGATCCCTGTCGCAGATTGCCGAAGCAATAACCGGCGCTCACTGGTCCGGTCCGCGCTTCTTTGGCCTGATCAAGCGCAGGGCAGATCGCAAGGTGATTTCGTCTGATACGACTTTCGATCCGCGTGACGCTCGCAAGATCAGCGCAAGTAAGGTGATCGGGTGATGAAGACATCGGCTCGAACCGCAGAAATCAGCGACCAATCAGTTCCGACCCGTCGGCGCCTACGCTGTGCCATTTATACCCGCAAGTCTTCAGAAGAAGGGCTCGAACAGGAGTTCAACTCACTGGATGCCCAGCGCGAAGCCTGTGAAGCTTACATTCTCAGCCAGAAGCATGATGGCTGGATAGCCTTGCCAGCCTTTTATGATGACGGTGGCCTGTCTGGCGGCAATATGGAGCGTCCGGCCTTGAAGCGGCTGCTGGATGATGTCTCGGCGGGAAGAGTGGATGTCATCGTCGTCTACAAGGTTGACCGCCTGACGCGGTCACTGTCCGACTTTGCCCGCATCGTCGATACGCTGGATAAGCATCATGTCTCGTTTGTATCGGTCACCCAGCACTTCAACACCACAAGCTCCATGGGCAGACTGACACTGAATGTGCTGTTGTCCTTTGCTCAGTTTGAACGGGAAATCGCGGGCGAGCGCATCAGGGACAAGATCGCCGCTTCCAAACGCAAAGGCATGTGGATGGGTGGCACCATCCCGTTTGGCTATCAGGTCAAAGACCGCAAGTTGGAGATCGTTGAAAGCGAGGCCAAGACGGTCCGGTTGATCTTCGAGACCTATGCCGAGCTTGGAACAGTGGAGGCTTTGACAGATTGGCTCATTCAGAACGGCGTCACAAATGCGCGGGAGAGAGCAGGGGAAGGGCAACAGGACCAAGTCCGAAAAGGCGGTCAAGCAAATGATCAATCCAACGGCGAGCACAACCCAGCCGCAAATGTCACTGACGCTTCGCCATCACACTTCAGCCGCGCGGCCTTGCATCACATGCTGAAGAACCCGCTCTACATCGGCAAGGTCAGCCACAAGGGCACAGATCTACGAAGGCTTGCACCATCCGATCATTGATGAAGCGCTTTGGACAAAGGTCCAGCAACAGATCGCCGACAACACCAACAATCGAACCAGCGGCAGGCGGTCAAAGCACCCGAGCCTTCTGGTCGGAAAGATCGAGACTGAAGACGGACAAATGCTGACGCCAACCCATGCTGTGAAGCGCGGAGTTCGCTATCGCTACTATGCCAACTTCAGGGCAGCATCGAAAAGCAAAGCGAACGGCAATTCCGGTCAACCCATCATCCGCATTCCTGCAGCAGCAATCGAGCGGCTTGTGACCGATCGGCTTCTGACGCTGCTCCGCTCGCAAACCGAGCTTGCTGGATTGCTCCAGCCATTGAATCTCTCCGCGAGCCAACTGCGCGAAGTGATTCAAAAGGCACAGGAAACCGCTGACGTCTGGAATAGCAAATCCGCCGCTGATCAGCGCGTGGCCCTGCAGACCGTTCTCATCAAAGTCCGGCTACGAAACGATCATGTGGAACTCTGCCTGTCGCGGCGCGGTCTCTTGCAGAGCATTCTTGGATCAACCGCACCTAACGCCTCCCAGACCGAAAACAGTGCCGAACACTCCAAGCACCGTTCCTGAAGACGATGTCGTATGCATCCAAACCACAAACTGTCTCGAACCTTCCGGCAACGGCCTTCGCCTCATCATAAGCGACACCAACCAAGCCGCTCCCAACATGCAGCTTGCGCCGCTTCTCGGGGAAGCATTCACGCTTCGTGAAACCCTTTTGAATGGTCCTCACGACAGCATTGAAGCCATGTCGAAGGCGCTTCAATTGGGCAAAGGCTACATCACCTCACGCATCCGGCTGACATTCCTGTCGCCGAGTCTGATCAAGAAAATCCTCAATGGTGACGTGCCAAGCGTGCTCAGCCCAACCAGACTGCTCGAAGCCTCCAAGGACCTGCCGGTCAAATGGGCAGAGCAGGACCGCTTTATCGAAGCGCTCGCCCGCTAAGTCCGACCGAACAAAAGTCCCGAATGATTCATAACCGTCGGCCCCAAAAGGCCGCCCAGAGACGCGGCGCCAATTCTCGCCGAAATCCGTGCCTCAGGGTCTCTGTTGACGGTCCGCCAAAAACAAGCCACGCAAGCCACGGAAATCACGGCGCAATTCGGCGCAGCGGGGAGAGACCGATAACTGTATGAATGTAGAAAAGGGCTGGCTGGGGAACCTGGATTCGAACCAGGACTAACGGAGTCAGAGTCCGTGGGTCTACCGTTAACCTATTCCCCAATAGTGCCGGTCAAAAAGCCCGGCGCGCGCTAACGGGGGCTCTATAGGGCAAGTGCGGTGTGGAGGGAACCCCATATTTTCGGCGGCTATCGCCCGGCGGCGCGCCGCGATCCGGCTCTTGTATTCCGGTCTTGCGCTGTTACACTGGCGGCAACGAAAAAATCAGGCACCTCGCAGCGTCCTCTTTTAAAGGTTCGCGCGGTGCGGAAGGAACTGAAGTGGAAGACCCCCAAGGCGGTGTGACACCGCAAAAGGGGGCTGCCCGGCAGGGCGCAGGCGATCCGCCGCGCCACAGCGACACCGCTCCATTGGAACGTGACGCTGCGTCAAGTCTCCCGTCTTCCTCCGGAAGAGGGGAGGGGCAACCCCAAAATGAAACGGGCAAGCGCTCACGCCGCAGGCGCAGGCGCCGCCGTGGATTGGCGCAAGCCGCCACAGGGCCAACTGCGCAGGCGCCAACGCCCGCCAGCACGCAAGCCGGAAAGTCGAAGCGGCGTGGCCGCAGCCGCGGCAATCGCGGCAAGAGCGTGGTACAAAAGGCCGGCGCTGCAAGCGCGCCGCACACGGCAGCTGGCAGCCGAGCTGAAGCTTCCGTTTCCGAGACGATCATGCCGGCCGCCAGCCAGGCTCCGCAATACCGCGCGGACCTTTTTGCCGCGCTGGATCTTGGGACCAATAATTGCCGTCTGTTGATCGCCGCGCCGACAAAGCCAGGACAGTTCCGTGTCATTGACGCGTTCTCGCGGATTGTCCGGCTGGGAGAGGGGCTGACCGCCAATGGCCGGCTTGGCGACGCGGCAATGGACCGCGCGATCGAGGCTTTGAAAATCTGTAGCGACAAGCTGGCGGCCCGGCGCATCTTCCAGTCCCGCCTGATCGCAACCGAAGCATGCCGCGCGGCGGCAAATGGCGAGGCCTTTCTGCAGCGTGTGAAGAGTGAGACCGGCCTTGAGCTCGAGATCGTTGACCGGGAAACCGAAGCGCGCCTGGCCGTCTCCGGCTGCGGTCCTCTGGTCAACCGCGAAGTCGAGGCGCTGGTTTTGTTCGATATTGGCGGCGGCTCGTCCGAGATTGCCTTGATTGACGTCAAGCACCGCAAATCTCCGCATCTGGCGGATCACATCATCGCCTGGACTTCGCTTCCGGTCGGCGTGGTGTCCCTTGCCGAGCGCTATGGCGGGCGCGATGTGACGTCCGTAACCTACCAGGCCATGATTGCCGATGTGCTCGGCATGATCGGAAAATTCGCCGCGCGCGACATTCTGGGCGTGCGGGCGCATGGCGCGAATTTCCATCTTCTGGGCACCTCCGGCACGGTCACAACGCTGGCCGGAATCCATCTCGGGCTCGCCCGCTACGACCGGCGCCAGGTGGACGGGCTGTGGATGGAAGAATCGGAAGTGACCGCCATGACGGACAGGCTGCTTTCCTGGAGTTTCGATGAACGCGTCGCCAATGCCTGCATTGGGGCTGAACGCGCGGATCTGGTTCTGGGCGGCTGCGCCATTCTGGATGCGATACGCCAGACCTGGCCAAGCGAACGGCTGCGCGTTGCCGACCGCGGGTTGCGCGAAGGGCTTCTGACGGAAATGATGTCGTCGGCTGGCGTTTGGCGCCGCAGGTTTGAAAGCGAAGCGCGCGCATGAAAAAGCCATCCGGAGGAGGGCGCTCGCTGCATGTGCGGGTCAAGAAGACGGGGTCGATCAAGGAATCCTCGCGCCGCTGGCTCGAGCGGCATTTGAACGATCCCTATGTCCATCGCTCGAAAGCGGAGGGCTATCGCTCCCGCGCCGCGTTCAAGCTGAGCGAGATCAATGACCGCTACAAGATTTTGAAGCCGGGCATGAAGATCATCGACCTTGGCGCAGCGCCAGGCGGCTGGTGCCAGGTGGCGGCGCAGATCTGCGGTTCCAATGATGAAGCGCCAAGCGTTGTGGGGATCGACTATCTGGAAATGGACCATCTGCCGGGCGTCGCCCTTTTGCAGATGGATTTTCTGGACGACGCCGCGCCGGACAAGCTCTTGGACATGCTGGGCGCGGCGCCCGATATCGTCCTCTCCGACATGGCCGCGCCCACAACGGGCCACCGCCGCACCGACCATATCCGCACCATGCATCTATGCGAGGTCGCCGCCGATTTTGCCGTCAAGGTGCTGAAGCCCGGCGGGCATTTTTTGTCGAAGACGTTTCAGGGCGGCACGGAGAATGAACTGCTGGACCTGCTCAAGCGCAACTTCAAAAGCGTGCACCACGTGAAGCCGCCTGCATCAAGGGACGAATCGGTGGAGCTGTATATATTGGCTAAGGGGTTCAAGGGGCGTCAGGCCGATGCAGATAGCGCTCCATGACAACTGACGTGGATGGTTGACTTTTCGTATCTATTTGGATACATTCGATGACAAACACGCTGCTCCTGTCCGACAATTTTCGTCTTTGGCTCAATGCATTGAGGGATCAGCGCGGCAGGGCGCGGATTTTGTCGAGAATTCGAATGGCAGAGCTCGGCAACTTTGGCGACTTCGCTTCGGTGGGCGGCGGTGTCATGGAGATGCGCGTTCATGATGGTCCGGGCTATCGGCTTTACTACGTCCGGGAGGGTGAAACCGTTTATCTGCTATTGGCGGGTGGAGACAAATCGACTCAGAGCCGCGACATCAAGTCGGCAATCGCGCTGTGGGACGAAATCGGGAAGGGAAATCAATGACCGCTTTCACAAAGTTTGACGCATCGGAGTTTCTCGACAATGATGACGTCATCGCCCAATATCTTGCCGCCGCGCTTGAGGATGGCGACCCGGATTTGTTTGTCGCCGCGCTAGGCGACGTAGCAAAAGCGCGCGGCATGGCGCAGGTCGCTTCTGCGACCGGCCTCGGACGGGAGAGCCTCTACAAATCGCTGCGTTCAGGCTCGAAACTGCGCTATGAAACCGTTCAGAAAATTCTCGGCGCGCTCGGCGTGAGACTGACGGTTGAGCCCGTGAAAGACGGAGCGCCAGCTGAAGCCGCTTAGCCTCAGGCGCGAAAAGTGGGCAACTGGGAGGGGCAGGATGACATTTTCAAGAATCGCCGTTCTCGGCCTCGGCAAGGTCGGGCTGCTCGCTGCCAATCTTTTGCATGAACAGAATTTCTCCGTGACCGGCTGCGATCAGCGCAGTCCGGCCGAGCCGCAGCGCTTTTCTGTCAAACCGGTTGATGTCGCCGCAAGCAAGGCGCTGCGTTCGGAGCTTTCCAGTCAGGACGCGGTTCTGTCCTGCCTTCCCTATCACCTCAACCAGCATGTCGCGCAAATTGCCCATGATCTGGGCATTCACTATTTCGACCTGACGGAGGATGTGCCGACCACGGACTTCATCCAGGAGCTGGCCAAGACTTCCAAAGGCGTCATGGCGCCGCAATGCGGCCTGGCGCCCGGATTTGTCGGCATCGTCGCGGCCTCGCAGATGAAAGAGTTCGACAAATGCCGCTCGATACGGATGCGGGTCGGGGCGCTGCCGCAGCATCCGACGGGGCATCTCGGCTATGCATTCAACTGGTCGCCTGAAGGCGTGGTCAATGAATATCTCAATGATTGCGAAGTGATTGAAGGCGGGACGCGCAAATGGGTCTCGGCGATGGAATGGCTGGAGACCATCTATGTGAAGGGCACGCACCTTGAGGCTTTCACAACGTCGGGCGGGCTCGGCACGATGTGCGAGACCATGCATGGCAAGGTCGAGAACCTCGACTACAAGACCATGCGCTATCCCGGCCACATGCGGCTGATGAATTTCTTCTTCCACGAGCTTCTGATGCGCGAGCGGCGCGAGGAGGCGGGGCAGATACTCACCAACGCCAAGCCGCCGGTGGACGAGGACGTGGTCTATGTGCATGTGGCTTCGGAAGGCGAGATCAACGGAAAGCTTCAGCGCAAGGAGTTTGTGCGGGCCTATTATCCGATAGACGTGGCCGGCAAGCGCAACACGGCCATCGCCTGGACGACCTCGGCTTCGGTGGTTTCGGTGATTTGCATGGTGCGGGAGGGCAAACTGCCGCAGCGGGGATTTATCCGGCAAGAGGAGGTTCCGTTTGCAGATTTTCTGCAGACGGGGACGGGCAGAATGTTCGCCTGAAACGCCGTGTTCCTCGCCTGGCAAGTGTCGCCTGCCGCCTATTTGCCGCAAGCAGCGCTGGCCTTGCCGCGCTTTCCATGATTTGCTGAGCGAAAGCGCGCGCGGGAATCATGTCCTCATCTCACAAGACCGATCTCGACTCCGCCTATTCCTGGCGGCGGCTTGGTGTGTCCATGGTCATTGCCACGGTCGGCAGTGTTGGCATGTGGGCGATTATTCTGGCTCTGCCGAAAGTGCAGGCGGAGTTTGGGGTGGACCGGGGCGGCGTCTCGCTCGCTTATTCGGCCTTGATGGTTGGCTTTGCGTTCGGCAACCTGCTGATCGGGCGGCTGGTTGACCGGATCGGCATTGTCCCGGTCCTCATCTGCGCGGCACTGTCCTTAGCGCTGGGCTTTGCCGGATCGGCAATGACCGATTCGCTTTGGGTGTTTTCGCTCCTGCACGGGTTTTTCATCGGCACGGGCAGCGCTGCCTGTTTCGGGCCCTTGATCGCCGATGTATCGCACTGGTTTGACAAGAGGCGTGGAATTGCCGTCGCTTCCGCCGCCTGCGGCAATTATTTCGCCGGGGCAATCTGGCCGCTGATCCTGAAAGGCCCGATGGAGACCGCCGGGTGGCGGCCGGTGTTTTTCGGCATTGCGCTGGCGTGCCTTGCCATCATGATTCCGCTGTCGCTGCTCCTGAAGCGGCGGCCTGTCGAGCATACTGTGGCTGGCGGTGTGAATGCGGTGGCGCTGAAAGTCACCAATCTGTCGCCGCAGACGCTCCAGACGCTCCTCATTATCGCGGGGCTCGGCTGCTGCCTCGCCATGTCGATGCCGCAGGTTCATATCGTCGCCTATTGTTTTGACCTCGGCTACGGTCCGGCAGCAGGGGCTCAGATGCTGTCGCTGATGCTGGCGGGCGGCGTGGTCTCCAGGCTCGTTTCTGGCCTCGATCGCGGACCGTATTGGCGGCATCCGGACGCTGCTGATCGGCTCGGTGCTGCAGGGGCTCGCGCTGCTTTTGTACATTCCCTTCGACGGACTGGCTTCGCTTTACATGGTGTCGCTGGTTTTCGGACTGTCACAGGGCGGGATTGTGCCGTGCTACGCCATCATCGTGCGTGAATATCTGCCCGCCAAGGAAGCCGGACAGCGCGTCGGCCTTGTAATGATGGCGACGACATTCGGCATGGCGATCGGCGGTTGGATGACAGGCTGGATCTACGACTTGACCGGCTCCTACCAGACGGCGTTTATCAATGGCATTGTCTGGAACCTGATGAACATCGGCGCAATGATTTTGGTGCTGACGCGGACAGGCTCGAATAGGCGCCTTACCGCAGCCTGAAGCGCATTTGGCCGAAGCGCAGCGTCCGGCATCTTGCGGGCATGACACCTGGCCGCAAGATCGCAGTTGTGATCGTCCCGCCAATCGCCAAGGCATTGTCGAAGTCCTTGGCGGGCTGACTTGATCATCGGCATCATTGCCTCGCTGGCCGCCATCCTTCACACCTGAGGACAAGCAACTTCACTGCTCTTCCCCTGCCTGGCTTTACATGCTAGCTGCCGCTGCCAATCCTCTACGGGTCAACAGTTTGAGGCGCTGCTCATCGCAGTGCCGCTTTGCATTTTTAAGGATCGGCGCATGAGCAAAATTATCGAAACGGCCACCGGCGCGACAGCGCTGACCTTTGATGACGTGCTTTTGCAGCCCGGACACTCAGAGGTTATGCCGGGGCAGACCGATATCCGCACGCGCATTGCGCAGGATATCGAGCTGAACCTGCCGATCATTTCGTCCGCCATGGACACCGTCACCGAATCGCGGCTCGCAATTGCCATGGCGCAGGCGGGCGGGCTCGGCGTTATCCACCGGAACCTGACGCCCGAGCTTCAGGCCGAGGAGGTGCGGCAGGTGAAGAAATTCGAATCTGGCATGGTGGTCAATCCGGTCACGATCGGGCCGGACGCGACGCTGGCTGATGCGCAGGCGCTGATGGCGCGGCACCGCATATCCGGCATACCGGTGGTGGAGGCCTCCGGCAATGCTTCGGACAAGACCGGAAAGCTCGTCGGAATTCTCACCAACCGCGATGTGCGTTTTGCCGAAAATCCGGATCAGAAAATCCGCGAGCTGATGACGCATGAAGGGCTCATCACTGTGCGCGAGA
Organism: uncultured Alphaproteobacteria bacterium; assembly: GCA_963792485.1. Lineage (GTDB taxonomy): Bacteria > Pseudomonadota > Alphaproteobacteria > Rhizobiales > Rhizobiaceae > JANOYJ01. The sequence continues at coordinate 777,016 of CAWBWL010000007.1, read as the reverse complement.
ATGTGGATCAGGACGAGGCCAAACATCTTCTGCATCAGCACCGGATCGAGAAATTGCTGGTCGTCGATGACCGGGGCCACTGCATCGGGCTGATCACGGTCAAGGACATTGAAAAATCGCAGCTGAACCCGAATGCCGCCAAGGACGCGCAAGGGCGTCTGCGCGCGGCGGCGGCGACAAGCGTTGGCGATGACGGGTTTGAGCGCGCCGAGCGGCTGATCGATGCGGGCGTAGATGTTCTGGTGATTGACACGGCGCATGGCCATTCCCAGCGTGTGCTGGACGCAGTGGCGCGGGCGAAGAAGCTCTCCAATTCAGTGCGCATTCTTGCGGGCAATGTCGCTACGGGCGATGGCACCAAGGCGCTGATTGATGCGGGCGCCGATGCGATCAAGGTGGGCATCGGCCCGGGATCAATCTGCACGACACGCATTGTCGCAGGCGTCGGCGTGCCGCAGCTCTCGGCGATCCTGGATGCGGTGGAAGCGGCGCATAAGCACAATATCCCGGTCATTGCCGATGGCGGCATCAAATATTCCGGCGATCTTGCCAAGGCGCTGGCCGCAGGCGCATCCGCCGCGATGATCGGCTCGCTTTTGGCGGGCACGGAGGAGAGCCCCGGCGAAGTGTATCTGCATCAGGGCCGCTCTTTCAAAGCGTATCGCGGCATGGGCTCGGTCGGCGCCATGGCGCGCGGATCGGCCGACCGCTATTTCCAGGCCGAGGTCAGCGACACGCTGAAACTGGTGCCGGAAGGCATTGAGGGCCAGGTGCCGTATAAGGGCGCGGTGTCGGCGGTGCTGCATCAACTGGCCGGGGGCCTGCGCGCCTCGATGGGCTATGTTGGCGGGCGCACCCTTGCGGAATTCCGCGAGCGCGCCACCTTTGTGCGCATCTCGTCAGCGGGCCTGCGCGAAAGCCACGCCCATGATGTGACGATTACGCGGGAAAGCCCGAACTATGCCAGCGGCGTCAGCGGATAGGAATTAGGAGCGATAATGCAGGGTGAATCAATATTCTGGCCGATGCTGGTGCAAGTCGGTTTGACATACGGGGTCTATGCGCTCGTCTCGCGCCGCCGCATGGCGGCGATCACGGCAGGCGAAGCGAAGGTTGGCGACTTCCGCATTCCCTCGCGGGATCCGGAACGCAGCGCATCGGCGAGCCGGAGCCTGATCAACCAGTATGAACTGCCGGTGCTGTTTTACGCCTGCTGCCTGACGCTGTTTGTCCTCGGCGCGGCGGGGACAGGGGCGGTCCTGCTCGCATGGGCGTTCGCCGCCGCCCGCCTGGTGCACGCTTATGTTCATGTCACGACAAACCGGGTGCGCTACCGCCGCCCGGCTTTCATCGCCGGATTTCTGGTCCTGCTCGCGATGTGGGCGCTGGTCATCTGGCGGCTGGCAGCTGGGGCGTAGCGCAGCGTGCGGGCGCTGGCGTATTTCGCCTAAAGTTGAATTCGCCTATGAATTCCTCGTCTCACAACTCGTGATTCGGGGAGAAAAGTCATGATGAACAAACTCAGCGCCGAGTTCTTCGGCACCTTCTGGCTTGTGTTTGGAGGCTGCGGCAGCGCCGTGCTCGCAGCGGCGTTTCCTGAAGTTGGCATTGGTTTGCTTGGCGTTTCACTGGCGTTTGGTCTTACGGTTCTCACCATGGCCTACACTGTCGGCGGCATTTCGGGCGGCCACTTCAATCCTGCAGTTTCGCTTGGCCTTGCGCTTGGCGGACGCTTTGATTTCAAGGATATGATTGGCTATTGGGCCGCTCAGGTTGCAGGCGGCATTGCCGGTGCTGCGGTGCTGTATTTCATCGCATCGGGCAAGGCAGGGTTCGTTGCCGGCGGCTTTGCTTCGAATGGATATGACACTCTTTCGCCCGGCGGTTACTCCATGATGGCCGTTCTGGTGATGGAAGTGGTGATGACGGCGTTCTTCCTGATCATCATTCTTGGTTCGACCTCAAAACTTGCGCCCGCAGGCTTTGCGCCGATTGCCATCGGTCTCGGCTTGACCTTGATCCACCTTGTCTCAATCCCGGTCTCCAATACGTCCGTAAATCCCGCCCGCTCGCTCGGAGCGGCGATTTTTGCGGATAATGGCGCACTGGGTCAGGTTTGGCTGTTCTGGGTGGCTCCGCTTGCCGGCGCGGCGCTGGGCGCCATCATCTGGAAATCGCTGCTCGGTCGCGATTGATCATATCCGGGCAACGGCAAGGTCCGGCCCGGCAGTTTGCGCTGCCGGGCCTTTTATTGCGGCGGACTGGCGCACGATAGCGCCAAGCGCGGCTTGATCGTCTTCGTTGGCGGTGCGCGAGGAGAAAAACAGCATGATCTTGCGGGATGGAGCGGGATCGCCGAATGGCACGACTTTGAGATCGCGGTTGCGGCACTCGGCTTCGAGCGCGATTTCCGGCACCAGAGTCAAACCCATGCCATGTTCGACCATCTGCAATAGCGTGGTGAGCGATGTCGCACTGTAATTGACCAGCCGCCGGCCCGGACGCAGGCCGCAGACATCCAGCGCCTGATCACGCAGGCAATGGCCTTCTTCAAGCAGCAACAGGCGCTCGACAGGAAAATCGCGGTGTTCCGGCGATGCGAGCACATCCTGTTCATTGGATGCGCTGGCGATAAAGAAGCGGTCTTCAAAAAGCGAGATGGAGGCAAGTCCTCGCGCATCAATCGGCGCGGCGGCGATGAACGCGTCAAGTTCGTTTGCGGCAAGTGCCTTTACCAGCTGCGCAGTCGTGGCTTCCTGCACATCCAGGCGCAGTTCAGGCTGTGCGCGCCTGATTGCAGGAACAAGACGCGGCAACAAATAGGGCGCAACAGTTGGAATGATGCCGAGCCTGAGCACGCCGTTGAACAGCCCATCCATCCTCGCGTCCTGCTCGATGCGCCGCAATTCCTGCAGAATACCACGCACGCGGTCCAGAACATCCGTGCCGCGCGGGGTCAGCACCGCGCCGCTCGCCCGGCGTTCCACGACGGCAAAGCCGAGATACCGCTCCATTTCGGCAATCTGCGCCGACAGGGCCGGTTGCGAGACATGCACATCCTGCGCTGCGCGGCCAAAGTGGCCGGTGGCCGCAAGCGCCTCGAAATAAAGCATTTGTCGCGTTGTCAGCATGATAAGAAAATCCAATTGACTCAATCTGAAGAGACAATTTGATCTTATCAAGAAAATTGACGAGTGTCATGGACCCGCCGCAGAGTGGGCGCAAGATTTCGAAATTGGCAAATGTTTACCGCAGACCCGAAACAATCTGGTCCGGCAAGGTCATTAACAAAAACGGGAGAAAATCATGGACGCGAAAGTGGGAAGCACCGGCAAATGCCCCGTCATGCATGGCGGGCTGACCGAGGTCGGCACGTCGAACATGGATTGGTGGCCAAAGGCCCTCAATCTCGACATTTTGCATCAGCAGGACACCAAGACCAATCCGCTTGGCAAAAATTTCAATTATCGCGAAGCCGTCAAAACGCTGAATTTTGATGCAGTGAAGGCAGATGTGCGCGCTCTGATGACCGACAGCCAGCCATGGTGGCCTGCCGACTGGGGCCATTACGGCGGCCTCATGATCCGCCTCGCCTGGCATTCGGCCGGCTCATACCGTCTGGCCGATGGCCGGGGCGGCGGCGGCAGCGGCAATATCCGCTTCGCGCCGCTGAGCTCATGGCCGGACAATGCAAGCCTTGACAAGGCGCGCCGCCTTTTGTGGCCGGTCAAGAAGAAGTACGGCAACAAGCTGTCCTGGGCAGACCTCATACTGCTCTCCGGGACAGTGGCCTACGAAATGATGGGATTGAAAACCTTCGGCTTCGGCTTTGGCCGCGAAGACATCTGGCATCCCGAAAAGGACACGTATTGGGGCGCAGAGAAGGAATGGCTTGCGCCATCGGACGGCAGATATGACGATCTCAGCAAGCCGGAAACAATGGAAAATCCGCTCGCTGCCGTGCAGATGGGCCTCATTTACGTCAATCCGCAAGGCGTGAACGGCAACCCTGATCCGCTGAAAACCGCTGCGCAGGTGCGCGAAACCTTCGCCCGCATGGCGATGAACGATGAAGAGACCGTGGCGCTGACCGTCGGCGGCCACACCGTGGGCAAGGCACATGGCAATGGCAATGCCGAAGCTCTTGGACCAAGCCCCGAAGGCGCGCCGCTGGAAGAACAGGGCTTTGGCTGGTCCAACCCCAACCAGCACGGCAAGGCATCGGAAGCGGTTACCTCCGGCATTGAAGGCGCATGGACGAGCGACCCGACCAAGTGGGATAATGGCTATCTGAAGCTGCTGTTCGGTTATGAATGGGAATTGACGCGCAGCCCCGCCGGCGCACAGCAATGGCAGCCGGTCAACATCCGTGAAGAAGACATGCCGGTGGATGCGACAGATCCTTCGATCCGCCGTATGCCGCTGATGACCGATGCCGACATGGCGATGAAGGTGGACCCGATCTATCGCGAGATTTCGCTGAAGTTCATGAATGACTTCGACTATCTTTCGGACACGTTCGCCCGCGCCTGGTTCAAGCTGACTCATCGCGACATGGGGCCAAGGGACCGTTATGTCGGACCTTATGTGCCGAAGGAAGAGCTGATCTGGCAGGATCCGGTTCCCGCCGGCAACAAGGCCTATGATGTTGCCGCCTTGAAGGCAAAGATTGCCGCGTCCGGGCTTTCCGTTGCCGAGATGGTTGCGACCGCCTGGGATTCCGCGCGCACCTATCGCGGTTCCGACATGCGCGGCGGCGCCAATGGCGCGCGCATCCGCCTTGCCCCGCAGAAGGACTGGGAGGGCAACGAGCCGGCCCGGCTTGCCAAGGTGCTTGCGGTTCTCGAACCGCTGGCGAAGGCTGCGGGCGCTTCGATTGCCGACACGATTGTGCTGGCCGGAAATGTGGGTGTCGAACAGGCCGCCAAGGCAGCCGGCCTCACCGTCACCGTGCCGTTTGCGCCAGGCCGCGGCGACGCGAGTGATGCGCAGACGGACGCTGATTCCTTCGACGTGCTGGAACCGCTCGCAGACGGTTTCCGCAACTGGTCGAAGAAGGACTATGTCGTCACGCCCGAGGAAATGCTTCTCGACCGCGCGCAGCTCATGGGCCTGACGGCTGCCGAAATGACGGCGCTCATCGGCGGCCTGCGCGCCTTGGGCGCCAATTACGGCGGCACGAAGCACGGCGTATTCACCGACCGCGAAGGCGCGCTGACGAATGACTATTTCGTCAACCTGACCGACATGGCCTATTCCTGGGTGCCAACCAGCAACGGCCTCTATGATATTCGCGACCGCAAGCAAGGGGTGACGAAGTGGACGGCAACACGGGTGGACCTTGTGTTCGGCTCCAACTCGATCCTGCGCGCCTATGCGGAAGTCTATGCGCAGGATGACGCAAGCGAGAAGTTCGCGGCCGACTTCGTGGCCGCTTGGACCAAGGTGATGAACGCCGACCGGTTTGATCTGGTCTGATCAAGTGGGCTGCGTCATAAAAAAATACAAAGGTCGAGCTTCGGCTCTGTCCCTCATCCACACTTCCGTACCGCCCGCAAGATGCCGGGAGTACGGAAGTGCAGTGCTTAATTGCCATGCGGCCCCATTCTCGTGGGGAAAGGTGGGCAACCGGATGTCATCCAAAAAACCGACCTCTGCAAATCACGAGGGCTGGTTATAATCGGCCAGCATCTTCCAGTTTCGTACGGCCAAGATGTTGTTGCTAAGCCAGTCCCGCAGAGTTGTGGCTTGTTGCATACCAGTGATCAGTAATCGTTCCTGCTGCGCGAAGTCCTTTTGGTTGTCTACCGGGGGTGTCGGGCAGGCGACAGTGAGCCCCGGATTTGGGCGAGCCTTGGTAGGAGACTTGGCCGAGACGGTCACATTCAATGCAACAAGGTCACGCTCGATGACCTCCTTCAAAATCGGTAAGGCTCGTCCCCAGCCGCCGAATGTCACCGCGACGTAATTTGCCCGATGTACCTGTCCCCGTCCGAGTTCATGTGCGAAGCGCGTGGGTAGCAAGTCCGGAGGTAGACCTGTGAGTGAGGCTAAGTGATCAAAGATCATTGACGTGCTTTCGTCGGGGTTCGCGGGCTTGAGCATGCTTTTCCCCGGAGAAATGTCGGGTGCGATTTTTGCAAGCAGTGCGACGTAGCGAGCGTTGAAGTCGCCGACCAGTTCGTTTGGAATAGGAGTGTTCCCGCGTCGATGTTTGTAGATTGCTTGGTGGAGAATATCGTGTCGGAACTGTGCTCGCGCCGAAGCCTCGTCGGCGAGCCGACATGCCAAATCATAGTTGGCGCAAAGGCGTGTCGCTTCATCGAAATACAAGGCCAGTTCCTCGTATGTCACGATGGCGTCGAATTTTCTGGTGAACTCATCATGTTCGCTGGCATATGCTTTCGGACAAACTATCATCATCCGTGCACCGGGATAATCCGGTGCCAATCGCGCAAGTTCATCCCTGTAGCTTTCGGCCTGATCCGGCTGCTCACTCGCGTCGAGCTTGTTCTCTATAAGGAGCGCGCAACGCTCCTTTTCACCGATCAATAGGTCCAAGAAGATGTCGATCTCCCGACGATTTTTTGTTCGCCGTTTGCTGTGAAGCACCCTAGCTTTGATCACGCGCTGTGTCACCCCAGCACGCTGGGCCATCCAGTCGACAAACGCCGCAGAGGCAAATAGCTCCTCAACTAAGAGGAGATCGATATCTCGTTCAGTCGCATGAGTAAGTGTTGGAATAAATTCTTCGCTCATGCGACAACCTCAATTATCCTTAACCAAAGTGACATGGATCGTCAGCCTCGTAGACATGTGCATTTTGGAGGTCGTTTAGCAAGATGCAGTCGCCTCGGTGTTGCTTCGCGCAGGGCGCAAAACGGGAAAAGGCATGACGGGAAAGGACCGAAAGTGCGCCTGGGCGGAAGAATAGCGGCGGCGGTTGAAGTGCTGGACGATATGGACAAGCGCCATCGTCCGGCGGCCGAAGCGCTGAAGGATTGGGGCCTGTCGCACAGATTTGCCGGCTCCGGCGACAGGGCGGCGATTGGCAATCTTGTCTATGACGTGTTGCGCCGCAAACTCTCGCTTGGCTGGCGCATGGGGGCGGACGATCACGCGGCGCTGGTCTTTGGCGCATTGCTCGACGGCTGGAGCGAGACGGCGCAGTCGCTGGCGGGAAAGCTAGAAGGCGACCGCTTTGCACCGGCGCTTCCCTCTCAAGACAGCCTGGCGCGCTTTATCAGTGCAAGCCTTGAAGACGCGCCGCTGCACATTCAGGCCGACATTCCGCAATGGGCGGGCGGGCATCTGGGCAGCGTGTTTGGCGACAGCTTTGCAGCTGAGGGCAGGGCGCTGTCGGAGCGCCCGCCGGTGGATTTGCGCGCCAATCGTCTTTTGTCTTCCCGCGAGAAGGTGCTCGGCGAACTTCCGAAGAACATTGGCGCTGTGGAGTGCTCCTATTCTCCAGATGGCATCCGCATCCCGGCCGGTCCCGGCGATTACCGTCAGCCGAATGTGCAGGCAGAGCCTGCGTTTCAGAAAGGCTGGTTCGAAATTCAGGACGAGGGCTCGCAGCTGGTGGCGCTGTTCGCAGGGGTGAAGCCGGGGGAAGCGGTGCTCGACTATTGCGCCGGCGGCGGGGGCAAGACTTTGGAGCTGGCCTCGCTGATGGGAAACAAGGGCCAGATCCATGCGACCGACTCTGACAAAACCCGCCTTGCGCCGATTTTTGAGCGGCTGAAGCGCGCAGAGACGCGCAATGTGCAGGTGCATGCCGCAAAGTCCGACCTGTCGGCGCTCGAAGGCGCGATGGATTGTGTGCTCATCGACGCGCCTTGCACAGGCGCGGGCACCTGGCGCAGGCGGCCCGACGCCAAATGGCGGCTGAGCGAGCGGCAGCTGGAACAGCGCATGGGCGAGCAGACGGCGATCCTTGAAGCGGCGGCGAAATATGTGAAGCCGGGCGGGCGGCTGGTCTATGTGACCTGCTCGCTGTTTGACGAAGAGAACGGGGCGCGTGTCGAGGCGTTTCTGGCAGGCCATGCCGGGTTCCGGCTCGCTGACCATGCGCACAGGATCGAGGCGCTCTTGCCGGCGCTCGGAACCGGGGCGGCGCTCATCCGTTCTTCCGGCATCACGCTGACGCCACGGCTGACCGGGACGGACGGCTTCTTCGTCTGTGTCATGGAGAAAGCTTAAATCCATCACCGGCGGGGCGGCGTATCACTCTCAGGAAGGATTTTGCAGATGGACCGGAAATGGATCGTTCTCGCCGGATTTCTGGCGCTGGTGGTTGGTGGCGGATTGGGGATCGGCCTCTTCACGCTGCCGGGCGAATGGTATGCAAGCCTCAACAAGCCGTCATTTAATCCGCCGAACTGGATTTTCGGTCCGGTCTGGACAATTCTATATGTGCTGATCGCAATCGCGGGCTGGCGCATCTGGCTGGCGGCGCCAAGCGGGGCGGCCATGAAGCTCTGGTGGATCGCGCTGGTGCTCAATTTCCTGTGGTCGCCGGTGTTTTTCGGTGCACAGCAACTCGCTTTTGCGCTCGTGATAATCTTGGCACTTCTGGTCACGATCCTTGCCTTCATAGCTGCGGCCCAGCCCGTTGACCGGCCTGCCTCGCTCATGTTTGTGCCCTATGCGGCATGGGTTGGCTTTGCCAGTCTGCTCAATGGTTCCATCTATTTGATGAATCCGTGAAGCATTGTGAGTTTGGATGTGCCGCGTGCCGTGCAAGGTGCGGCGGTTCAAACTTGGAAAGCGCAATGATTTCACAATTTGTCCGGCGCTCCGCGCTTCTGGTCTCCCTTTTGGTCTTCGCAGCTTGCCAGGCCATGGCGGGCGAGACCGATATCGTTGATGTGAAGGTGACGGCAGAACCCGCCGGAACTTTCAACTTCGATGTCACTGCGACGCACGCCGATGCGGGCTGGGAGCATTATGCCGACAAATGGGACGTCGTCGGCCCGGATGGAACAATCTATGCCACCCGTGTGCTCGCACACCCGCATGATGACGAGCAGCCCTTCACCCGCAGCCAAGGCGGCGTTGCAGTGCCGCCCGGCGTGAAACAGGTCATCATTCGCGCCCATGATCTTGTTCATGGGTATGGCGGCAAGGAGATGACTGCGGATATACCGGGCCGCTGAGTTGATTTTTGTCCCGCGCCCGGCCATTCAGGCCAGATGAAAACCGACAACATCCTGGTTAGCGCAGGCGCAAAATCCGTTCTCTTCTTCATGGCCGCCGCGCCTGAATACGGCCCGCATCTAAAGGCGCGGTTCGCGCCGGTGATCACAGGCGTCGGGCCGGTCGAGGCTGCGATGGTCAGCTGCGCGCATCGCTGGCTGAACTCGCTGCAGCGCAAAGCCTGCCTGACCTTGCCGTCTGCCTCGGCTCTGCCGGTTCGCGCATGCTGGCGCAGGCGGAGGTGTACCAGGTCTCCTCCGCATCTTACCGCGACATGGATGCCTCGCCGCTGGGTTTCGAAAAAGGCCGCACGCCATTCCTTGATCTGCCGGCAATCATCGATCTGCCGCACCGGATTGCAGGCATTCCGGAGGCGCGGCTATCGACTGGTGCTAACATAGTATCTGGCGCAGCCTATGACGCCATTGACGCCAACATGGTGGATATGGAGACGTTTGCAGTCTTGCGCGCCTGCATGACCTTTGATGTCCCCCTGATTGGATTGCGCGGAATATCGGACGGCGCGGCTGATCTGCATCACTATGACAACTGGACGGAATATCTGCATGTGATCGACGAGAAGCTCGCCCGCGCAGTCGATATGCTGCTGGCGGCGCTGCGGTCCGGAGCGCTGAAACTGCCCAAACGGCAGCTGGTCAAAAAATTAATTCACCCAAACGGTTGACTATTTAATTCGCGCGAGTATATTCACCCATATGGTTGAACGTCAGTCAGACGAGTTGAAGCTTTCGGAAATCCTGAAAGCAACAAGCGACCCGACCCGCCGGTCCATACTCACCACTCTGGTGCAGGAGGGGCCGGCGCGGGTCACGGATCTGGCAGCTTACTACCGCATGAGCCTGAACTCGGTCTCCAAGCACATCAAGGTGCTGGAAGCCGCGGGCTTGGTCGCGCGGAAAACGGCGGGCAGGGTGCACTGGATCAGCGCCGAGCTCAGCCAGGTTTCGCTGATTGAATCCTGGTTCAAGGAGCTGCGTTCAATCTGGGAAATACGGCTTGAGAAATTGGACAATTTACTCAGTGAGGATGAACACATGACCGACCTTAGTTTGACTGTAACCCGCCGGATCAACCAACCGGCTGAAAAATTGTTTAAAGCGTGGCTGGACCCGAAGATGCTGACCCGGTTTATGACCCCCGGCGAAAGCATGTCTGTTTCGCTCGCCGAGACCGACCCCAAAGTTGGGGGACAGTTCAAGGTGATTATGGTCGACGGGGAGAAAGACATTCCACACTCCGGCACGTACCGGGCGATAGACCCCTACACCCGCATCATGTTCACATGGGAGTCGCCGCATTCCGTTGATGGGAGTATGGTCACGCTCAACTTCACGCCCATAGACACCGGCGCGACCGATGTTGAGCTGGTTCAGGTGAAGTTCGCAAGCGAGCAGAGCCGTGATGGCCACAGATCCGGCTGGACGGCGATAATCGACAAGCTCGCCGAAGTTCTTGGCTGAAGCAAAAGCGGAGGATAAAATGGCAGCGGAATTCTCAGGTATGAACTGGCTGGCAGTGATCGCCGGCACAATTGTGGCGTTTCTCGCGGGCTGGCTCTGGTACAGCCCATCAGTGTTCGGCAAGGGCTGGGCGGAAGGCTCGCGGGTTGAGTTGGGATCGGCGCAGTCCATGCCGGTATTGGCCATGATTACGCAGCTTCTGGCGCTGTTTCTGCTGGCGCTGGTTGTCGGAATCACAGCAACCCGCGACCAGCTTTTCACTGCCATATTTGCCATACTTGCCTTGGCAGCCTTCGGCGTTTCCGGCGGCGCTTTTTCCCGCAAATCCACATACGCGCTCATGGTCGACGGCAGCTATGCAGTGCTGGCGGGCGTCATCATGATTGCGCTGCAGGGACTGCTGTGAGCGGAACGGCGCTTGAAGCGGCGGCGCGCAGACATAGCGCCGCCGCTTCACCCAATGCCGCAGCAACATGAATCAACCTGTGAACAGGCTGACTCTGCATCTTGGCCATTGCGCCTAAGCCGTTGTGCAGACTCAATAGTTTCTCTAAACGCTCGCCATGAACACGCCCCTTCACGCCTCCATCCTCATCATCGACTTTGGCTCGCAGGTCACCCAGCTCATTGCGCGGCGGGTGCGTGAGACGGGGGTGTATTGTGAAATCCATCCGTTTCAATCCGCTGACCAAGCGTTCGAAAAGCTGGCGCCGAAGGGCGTGATATTCTCCGGCGGTCCCGCCTCGGTGCTGGATAAAAACTCGCCGCGCGCGCCGCAGGCCGTGTTTGACTCAGGCGTGCCGATACTTGGCATTTGCTACGGCCAGCAGACGCTGTGCCTTCAGCAAGGCGGGGAAGTCGAGGGCGGGCATGCGCGCGAGTTCGGGCGGGCGCAGGTGACAATCAAGAAGGCGTCGCCTCTGTTTGAAGGCTTGTGGGACGTTGGGAAGCACTACACCGTCTGGATGAGCCATGGCGACCGGGTGACGAAACTCCCGACGGGCTTCGAAGTCATCGGCACATCCGAAAACGCGCCCTTCGCAATTGCTGCAGATGAGCGCCGCAGATACTACACGACCATGTTCCATCCTGAAGTCGTGCACACGCCGGATGGCGGAAAACTGCTCGCGAATTTCGTTCACAACATCGTGGGCCTCAAATCCGATTGGTCGATGGCCGCATACAAGACGGAGATGATTGCCAAAATCCGCGATCAAGTTGGAGCGGGGAAAGTCATCTGCGGCCTGTCAGGGGGCGTGGACTCCTCCGTCGCCGCCGTGCTCATCCATGAGGCCATTGGCGACCAGCTGACCTGCATTTTCGTCGACCACGGGCTGATGCGCAAGAACGAGGCGGCGGAGGTGCTCGCCATGTTCCGCGGCCATTACAACATCCCGCTTGTCCATGTGGACGCCGCCGACATGTTCATCTCCGCGCTCGAAGGCGAGGCGGACCCAGAGGTGAAGCGCAAGACGATCGGGCGGCTTTTCATCGAAGTGTTCGAAGCGGAGGCGAAGAAAATCGGCGGAGCACAGTTTCTGGCGCAGGGCACGCTGTATCCCGATGTGATCGAAAGCGTCAGCTTCTCCGGCGGGCCTTCCGTGACGATCAAGAGCCACCACAATGTCGGCGGGCTGCCTGAGCGGATGAACATGCAGCTGGTGGAGCCGCTTGCGCGAGCTGTTCAAGGACGAGGTGCGCGCGCTTGGCCGCGAGCTTGGACTGCCGGCGCATTTCATCGGCCGGCATCCGTTTCCCGGCCCCGGCCTCGGCATCCGCCTGCCCGGCGGCGTGACGCGCGAAAAGCTGCGCATATTGCAGGAGGCGGACGCGGTCTATCTCGACGAAATCCGCAAGGCCGGCCTTTACGACAAAATCTGGCAGGCCTTCGCCGTGCTCACTGAAGTCCAGACCGTCGGCGTCATGGGCGACGGGCGCACCTATGAATATGTCTGCGCGCTGCAGGGCCGTCACTTCGGTGGACGGCATGACGGCGGATTTTTATCCGTTCGAGATGGGGTTTCTCGGACGGGTGGCGACGCGGATCATTAATGAGGTGCGGGGGATCAACCGGGTTGTGTATGATGTGACCAGCAAGCCGCCGGGGACGATTGAGTGGGAGTGAATTGCAGATCTTTTTTCTGCAATTGGCCATTCCACGAATCAAATGCTGCGCTCCTAGAACTGAAGGATGTGGGTCCCGCGCCGGAAATGGGCTCGAGTTTGGCAAGCGTCTGAACTTGCTGACTGGCGACAACGACTTGGTAAGAGTTTCATCCTGGACATAGCTTGGTGGGCCTTGACCCGAAACTGGGCTAAGGGCCCGGCGAAGCCAGACACCAGACCCATCCACGCCTTCGTTAGCGTTTTCATTTGACAGCACCACCAAGAAGCACACCTACGCCAGCGAGTTTGTCCGGCGGGATCAGCGCTGGACAAGCAAACAAGGAAGGCCGGCAAACCCCGGGGCTGGTGATTTACGCGAGGGTGGACGGAGGGTTTTCGGTTTGGGACCCGGCGCGAAACTATTGGAAAAATCTGCAAGGCAAGGAACACCTGATCGCCCGCCCGCTTATCATTTCGACGCCCAAGATGTTTGGGATGGGTTGAGGCTGCCGGACGGCAAGGTGGCATGCAACGGCCTGCTGATTGACTGGGTCAAATGGCAGCTGTCCGGATCCCTGAGTTCTCGTTGCTGCAAACTGTGCTCTCGCTTTCGCCGTGTATGGAGAGACACTGAAAGTTGGAAAGCCGGCAAAATTTGACTTTGATGACGCTAGGGAAGTTCCAACTATCACTATGCCATATGGGCAGGACGTCCCGATCAACCTGATCTCGATGGGGATGAAGCGTGTCATCGCCCTTGCTTATCTGCTTGTGTGGGCAGTAAACGAACATAATGCGGCGGCGGATTTTCTGGGCTGTCGCGAACACGTCAGTTCATATTCCTGATCGACGAAATTGAGTCCCATCTTCATCCAAAATGGCAACGTGTCATCCTTCGTTCGCTGCTTGATGTGGTTAGCAAGCTGGCTCAGACTGGCAGTGCGGAAGTTCAGTTAATTACCTCCACACACTCTCCGCTGGTGCTTGCCTCAGTCGAGCCGTATTTCGATGACAGGCAGGATGCTTGGTTCGACATTGATTTGGTGCCTGACCAAACCGCTCGCTCCGCAAATGTCTTTCTCACAAATCGTCATTCATCAAACGCAGCGACGCCTCCGTTGGCTAACTGTGTAGCTTTCGATATGAAGGAGCTGGTTCGAAAGATGTCGAACTCGCGTTGAACCGCGCAAGTGGAATTATGTCAAACGCATCGTCGTCGGTATCCGAGTTAGACGGAGTTGAGAAAGAGCTGCAACAGCTCTTGCCCGATACTGACCAGTTTTGGCGCCGCTGGAAAATCTTGCGAGATCGGCGGGGAGCGGTCGATGATTCCGTAAAGCCAAAACCTGAGCCAGCCACCTTCCAAAAGACTGTTCGCCAAAAGGGTCTGGCATGGATTCATAAAAGTGGGCTTGACCCCGCGCTTCCAGTGCCGCGTGGTACCAAAATTCCCTCCCATTGGACCAAGTGCCTAGACGACCTTTGGTCGGCTTATGACGAAGTGTGCGCTTATGTCTGCCTGCATATTCCGAAAATTACCGGCGCGAAATCGGTTGAGCATTTTGCCCCGAAGTCAAAACGCCTGGACCAGGCGTATGAATGGTCCAACTATCGACTGGTTTGCGCCCGATTGAATTCGAGGAAACGCGACTTCGAAGATGTTTTGGACCCGTTCACACTGAAGAAGGACACATTTCTTGTTGATTTTGTCACAGGGCGCATCGTCCTGAGTTCTGCGCTTTCAGCTGCCAAGCGAACGGCGGCGAAAGACACAGTTGACCGTTTGAAACTTGACGAACCGGACCTTCGAAAACAGAGGCTGGCGGATTTGGACAAGGCGCTTGATGGCGACTGGTCTGTAAAGGAGCTCAAGAAGGTCAGCCCTTTTGTGTGGTATGAAGCCAAGCGGCAGGGATTGATTTAGACACCCTTCTCCGCCGAGACCACGTGATTGATCCGGGCGATTTCCACAATGACCCCGCCGACCGCTTTATTGTTGCGGCCGCCCGGCTGCGAAGTATTGCGTTGGTGAGCGCAGACCGGGCGATTTGGATTATTCAATGACTGGGCATGTCAAGGCCATTACGCCGCACTGTGAGGTGACACAAAGGCCGCCGGTGACGATTGAGCGGTGTGAGAGCGATCATTTCTGCCATAAGCTTGGGTCGTGGAACAACAATCTATCCCAGCCGGAGGGGTCAAAACGTGGAATTTGCGAGAGGCTTTGTCAAAAGCGTGATCAATCCCATCCTTTCGCCGTTTGGATTGAAGGCGGTGGCAAGCTCTGAGGTTATCGATTTCTATCTTCACAAATACAAGAGTTATGAAGAATATCGTGACACCCAGATAGCTCACAACATTCGGAAAATAAAGAATGTGTGGGCCGACGAAGCCACGCTTGCTTTGATGTGCCACGAGCTGAGGAAGGACATTTCCGGCACGGGCGCCTTGTCGGGTATTTGCCACGGGACGCGCAACGGATTTGAGCAGAATTTCATTTCTTCCCAAAAGGGTTTTGAGGCCATAGGAACCGATATCTCTGAAACTGCGAACGACTTTGAACGTTCGGTCCAATGGGACTTTCACGATACGAACAAAGAGTGGCTGGCGAGGTTTGACTTTGTTTACTCAAACTCCCTCGATCAATCATGGAATCCGCGCGCGGCGCTGGTGACTTGGCTTAATCAACTCAAGCCGGATGGCAGGCTGGTCATCGAACACACGCATGCGCACGGACCGGCGGCGCTTCGGCGATGGACCCATTTGGCGTAAGGCCACAGGTGATGCCTTATGTTCTGTGCGAGTGGTTCGGAACCGAGATTTCAATCCGTTTCGTCAAAGCGAAGAAGTCGAACAACAACATCGATGTCTGGCTGTTTTTCGTGGGAAAGAACGTGGATGTCATATCTTAATGCGTGAATGGGAGCAGCCGTGGCCTACAGCATGCCGCCATGACCGTTGACCGGATGGAAAAGCACTCCAGGCTCCAGGATCGGACGTTCATTTGACCTCACCCCAAAACCCCGCCGCCGGCTGGATCAACGGCTTCATCGGCGTGCTCATCTTCAGCGCGTCGCTGCCGGCCACGCGCGCGGCGGTGGCGGATATAGATCCGATGTTTGTCACCTTCGCCCGCGCCTCGATTGCTGGCGTATTGGCAGTCTGTTTGCTGGCCGCATTTCGCGAGGCGCGGCCGAAGCGGGAGGATTTGGTCTCGCTGTCCATTGTCGCGCTTGGCGTCGTGGTCGGCTTTCCGCTCCTGACCGCGCTGGCGCTCAAACACATCACCTCGGCGCACTCGGTTGTCTTCATCGGTCTCCTGCCGCTGTCCACGGCGATCTTCGGCGTCATCCGCGGCGGGGAGCGGCCGCGCCCGGCGTTCTGGGTGTTTTCCTGTCTTGGCAGCGCGCTGGTGGCGGGCTTTGCCCTGAGCCAGAACGCCGATGTTTCGCTGACCGGCGACGGCCTGATGCTGGCGGCGATCATTGTGTGCGGGCTTGGCTATGCGGAAGGGGCGCATCTGTCGCGCAGGCTTGGCGGCTGGCAGGTCATTTCCTGGGCGCTGGTTCTGTCGCTGCCGGTCATGGGAGGCCTCGCGCTGCTGACGCTGCCGGCCTCGATTGAAGATATTGGCGTTCCGGCATGGACCGGCCTTGCCTATGTGTCGGTGTTCTCAATGCTGATCGGCTTCTTTTTCTGGTACCGGGGCCTCGCGCAAGGCGGCATAGCGGGTGTCGGGCAGCTGCAATTGCTGCAGCCGTTTTTCGGATTGACGCTGTCGGCGGCGCTGCTGCGGGAGGCCGTGGGCTGGGAGATGATCGCAGTGAGCGCGGCCGTGGTGTTCTGCGTGGCGGGGGCGAAGAGGTTTGCCAAATGATCGGGAGCTGGTCAGTGTCGCCCGCTCAATGAAAATTCCGCCCCTTTGGCATCACCTTCGCCGTCGTCTCATAACTCAGCTTGTGCCGCACATTGCGCGGATGCTGGCGCGAATCCATTTCGACTGGGCGCTTGACCTCGTCTGCTGGCGTTGTGACATCCGAAAACGGGCTCTGCGACAGCTTCGCCAGAAGCGGGGAATAGTCATACAGCCGCCGCGCAATGACATGCACGACATTGCTTTCATTCTGCACATAGCCATCCACCGCGCAGAAGCGTGAGCTGAGCACTTCGGCGCGGTGCTTCTCAAAGATTTTCGGCCAGACCACGGCATTGGCGACATGGCCTTCATCCTGCAGCGTCATGAAGATCACGCCGGAGGCGGTGCCGGGCCGCTGGCGCACCAGGACGAGACCGGCAACGCGGACCTTCGCGCCGGTCTTCATTGCGGCCAGTTCTTCGGAAGGGGTGACGCCGAGCGTGTTGAGTTCTGCGCGCAAGAGCTTGGCCGGATGGGTTTTGAGCGACAGGCCGATGCTGCGATAATCTTCGACCACATGCTCGCCGATCAGCATGGAGGGAAGACCGTAATCCGCCTCGCGCGTCGGGTCATGCACGATGGAAAACAGCGGCAGATCCTCCTGTCCGCCAACCCGGTTCAAGCCCCGCGCCGCCCAAAGCGCATCTCGCCGGTCAAGCCCGAGCGAGCGGAACGCATCGGCATCCGCCAGCTTTTCGATGGCGGCGGGTGAAACGCCGCCGCGCAGCCACAGATCACGCACGGAATCATAGCCGCGCCCCCTCGCATCTGTGAGCCGGTTCATCTCCTCCTCGCGAAGGCCCTTAAGCTGCCGGAAGCCGAGCCGCACGGCATGACGTGAATGAATATCCTCCCGCATGCTGGCATGGCGCGGGTTGAGATGCTCCCGCGCTGCCAAGCCTTGTTCAAGCGCATTGTCCCAACGCGAAAAATTCACATCCGGCTCGCGCACTTCCACCCCGTGCTCATCCGCATCGCGCACGATTTCGGACGGGGCGTAAAAGCCCATGGGTTGGGAATTCAAAAGCGCGGCGGCGAACACATCCGGATAATGGCATTTCAGCCAGCAGGAGGCGTAAACCAGCAGCGCGAAGCTCGCCGCGTGGCTTTCGGGAAATCCATATTCGCCAAAGCCCTCAATCTGCTTGAAGCTTGCTTCCGCAAACGCCGGCTCATAGCCGTTTGCGATCATGCCGTTGACAAACTTGTCTCTGAGTTTGCCAATGGTGCCAACGCGGCGGAACGTTGCCATGGCGCGGCGCAGTTTATCCGCCTCGGGCGGCGAGAAGCCGGCGGCGACAATCGCGATCTGCATCGCTTGTTCCTGAAACAGCGGCACGCCCAATGTGCGCTCCAGCACCGCCTCCAGCGCTTTTGAGGGATAAACTGTCTTTTCCAGTCCCTGCTTGCGCCGCAAATACGGATGCACCATGCCGCCCTGGATGGGGCCGGGACGCACAATGGCAACTTCAATGACGAGATCGTAGAAGTTGACGGGTCTCAGGCGCGGCAGCATCGACATCTGCGCCCGGCTCTCGACCTGAAACACGCCGACGGAATCCGCCCGGTGCAGCATGCGGTAGACGGATGCATCCTCCTTCGGCATGGAATCCAGCGTCAGCTTTTCGCCCTTTGCGCTCCAATCCGGATAGATATCGTCAATCAGCGTGAAGGCCTTGCGCAGGCAGGTCAGCATGCCGAGCGCCAGCATATCGACTTTCAATATTTTCAGCGCCTGCAGATCATCCTTGTTCCATTCAATGACAGTCCGGTCATCCATCGCGGCGTTCTGGATCGGCGCCACGTCATCAAGCCGATCACGCGTGATGACAATCCCGCCGACATGCTGGGACAGATGGCGCGGGAAATCCTTGAGCTGATCGACCAAAGCAAGACACGTCATCAGCCGCCGGTCGTTCATATCGAGGCCAAGCGTCGACAGGTCACGCTTGTCCGTGCCCTTTGACCACCATTGCTGCATCTTGGCGAGCGCGGCGATCCGATCCTCCGAATAGCCGAATGTCTTGCACACATCGCGGATGGCGCTGCGGCTGCGGTAGCAGATCAGCGTTGAGGCGAGCGCGGCGCGGTGGCGGCCATATTTCTCATAGACATACTGGATCACCTCCTCGCGCCGCTCATGCTCGAAATCGACATCAATGTCCGGCGGCTCGTTGCGCTCGGTGGAGATGAAGCGGTCAAACAGAAGATTGGATGTGGCCGGGTTCACAGCCGTGACGCCCAGCACATAGCAGATGGTCGAGTTCGCCGCCGAGCCGCGCCCCTGGCAGAGGATGCCGCGCTCCTGCCGCGCGAAGCGGACAATGTCGGCGACGGTGAGAAAGTACGGCGCATATTTCAGATGCGCGACGATATCGAGTTCACGCACCAAAGCCGCCCTGACCCCCGCAGGAATACCGTCCGGATAGCGCCGCTCCGCGCCTTGCCAAGAAAGGGCTTCAAGCGCGGCTTGCGGGGTCTCGTAGCCCTCGACGGTTTCGTCCGGATATTGGTAGCTGAGCTCATCCAGCGAGAATTTCGCGCCTTCAAGAAATCGTATAGTTTCCTCCACCGCCTCCGGCGCATCGCGGTAAAGCCGGGTGATTTCCTTGCACGGTTTCAAATGCCGCTCGGCATTGGGGGCAAGCATCCGGCCCGCCGCTTCCAGCGTCGTCTTCTCGCGGATGCAGGTGATGACATCCATCAGCGCCCGCCGCTCCGGCACATGAAACAGCGGCTCGGTCGTGGCGATGAGGCGCGCGCCGGTCTCAGCTGCCAGCGCCTTTAACAGCCGTAAGCGCCGCCGGTCTTCGCCGTCAAAGATGAAACGCGCCGCAAGCCAGACCGCGCCGTTTTTGTCGTGGATGGATTTCAGGCATGATTTCAAGCGTTCATCCGGAAGCTCACCCGCTTAAATCACCGGCGCAACAATGGCCTGCAAGCCTTCGCAAGACTTAAGGAAATCTTCAAAATCGAGCCAGCATTCGCCCTTGGGCGCACGGCGGTTGCCAAGGGTCAAAAGCCGGGTAAGCCGCGAATAGGCCGGCCGGTCTTTAGGGTAAACAAGCACATCCGGCGCGCCATCGCGGAAGACAAGCCGCACGCCAACGGCAAGCCGCAATCCCTGTTCCTTGGCCACCGAATGCGCCCGCACAATCCCGGCCAGTGAGTTTCGGTCGGCAATGCCAATGCCGGGATAGTCAAGTTCCTTCGCCCGCTCGATCAGCTCCTCCCCATGCGATGCGGCGCGCAGAAATGAGAAGTTTGTGCTGGCGCACAGTTCGGCAAATCCGCTCATGCGAACAGCCCGTGCACATACCAGCGCGGGGCTTCTCCCCGATCATGATAGTCCTCCCGGTAAAGCCAGAAGCGCCGCCCCTCTTTATCTTCGACCCGATAATAATCGCGCGGCCGCGCCGAGGGCGCGCGCAGCCAGTCGGGCGTGATGCGCTCCGGCCCTTCCGCCTGCGCCACTTCATGCAGCACCCGCCGCCACCGGAATCGCATCGGCGGATCATCGGGGAGCGCGGCAATGGCTTCCACCGGCTGGGCGCGGGCGAACAGGCGCAAGGGCCGGCGCATGACGCCGTCCTCGGGCCAGGCAAGGGGCGCGGCTGTTTTGCTGTCATGGGCGGCCCATTGATTGGCCCGCTCCGGCCCGTGCACAAGATGGAGCTGCGGCTTGCCGATCCGCACAGACCCAAGCCGTGCCGTCAGTCGGTCGATCAGCCGCGCTTCCGCTTCCCGGTCGCGCCCGGCCTGCGGCGCAAGATCAATGGCGCGCAGGATGACGGGCGTGATCTCCACAGCGTCAAGCCGCATGGCGTCAAATCCGAACTCCGCGTCGAGCGCTTCAGGAGACGCGCCCAGCCGCTCGCGGAGGAGCCGCAGCATGATGGCCGGATCGCTCTCGGCGCGGCTAAGGCCAAGCTCGACCATGCGCACGCGGTTATCGACGCCAAACAGCGACAAATGCAAAAGCCGCGCGCCCATGCCCTGTTCGCAAAGCTGTCCGCACAGATCGCCGCACAGCGCTTCCGTCACAATCAGCACTGCCTCCATGGTCAGGATCGGTTCCACCATCAGCCGCTGCGCGAACACTGGCGGGGCAGGGCGGCGCGGGGTCAAAGCTTCCGGCGCGCGGCCAAGCGCCTGATCGAGCCGCAGCATGGCGTGCTGCCCCGCCCGCGCCGCAAAGGGCTGGCGCGGCGCATGCATGATCTGGCCGATGGTTTTCAATCCAAGCCGCCGCAGCAGCGCCGCGGATTCCGGCGCAAGCCGCAAGGCATGCACCGGCAGCCCGGACAGGGCCTCAGTGAGTTCATCTTCCGGAACGATCCTGCCCTTGCCTGTGCGCGACAGGGCGAAGGCCGCGCCCGGCGTCGGGGCAATGGCGGCGCGCACGGCAAATCCCTCGGCCATGATCCGCCGTTCGGCATCCTTTAAAAGCGCCTTTTCGCCGCCGAACAGATGCGCGCAGCCGGTGATATCCAGCAGCAGGCCATGCGGCGGGTCTTTGACCACAATCGGCGTGAAGCGCCCGCACCAGTCGGCAATCTCATCCAGCAAAGCCGCATCCGCGCCGGGATCGGCTTCCACGGCATAAAGATCGGGCCTTATCGCCCGCGCATCGGCGAGCGCCATGCCGACATGCAGCCCGCTTGCGCTCGCTGTCCGGTCAAGCCCGGTCAGCGCGAAGGCGTTTTTCATCTTTTCATAAACGGCAACAGGCCGGGCGTCAGGCGGCGCTGCGCTGGCCCGCTTCAGCCGGTCGGACGGCAGGCGCGGCAGCCACAGCGCCATCCATCGCCGCATCGCGCCGGAACTCGAGGCTGCGGAAAGCATGGCTGTGAATATCCCATTCCAGATTAAAACTGATATTGCCCGGACCCGCCCGGCTGCGCGTAAGGTGCGCGGCAAAGGCCGGCGCGCCAAGCTCGCGCCCTTCGCCGCGGCTTGGCCCGGCGCTGACGCGCCAGCGGCTCCAGGCGGCGCTCGCCCCGGCAGTGTCGAGCCGCAGGAGAATGCAGCGCGTCTTGTGGCGCTCGGCGGTCAAGAGAAGCCGTCGCGTGGCGGTGAGGTTCATGGGCTTGCGGGCAGCCGATATGGCGCAGAGCGCGGTGATGTGCGGGGTGGACAGCGCCTGTTCCGTTGCCCACAGCGCGTCAAGCTGGCTCGCCGCCCGCACCATCAAAAGCCGGTTCAGATCCATGCCGAACTGCGCCAGCCCTTCGGCGTTCGGCAGCCCGTCCTCAAAGAAATCCGCCTCGGGCGCGGCCCAGAACAACATGCCATCGCCCGCCGCCATCATCGCCCAGCCGAGCGCAAAGCCCAAGGCCGCCGCATGATCGCCGGGCAGGCGGGCAGGATCTCGTTGAGCGGACCGTGCGCCACCGCCTGGCGTATCGCCTCAAAGGAGGGCTTGCCCGAATCCGTCTTCAGCGGAAAAAGCTTCCGCACCAAACTCAACGCTGCCGGCCCCTCAGATTTGGACATGGGAGAAAACTAGAACAAAATAGGAACATTGGCAAGGAAGATTCAAATCATGCCGGGCGCAATTTTTGGACGCCGTTTTGAAAAGCCGGCTCTGCGCGTCTTCCGGCCGCATCCTTGGCGTTTGCCTGCGCCTGCGCCATAATGGCTGAAATCTGAGGAGGGCTGCGCAATGTATCTTGAAAAATTCCGCCTCGACGGCAAAATTGCGGTGATCACCGGGGCGGGGCGCGGCATTGGGTTTGCCACCGCCGAGGCGCTGTCGGAGGCGGGGGCGACGGTGATCATCACCGACATGGACGAGGCCGCCGCTGACGCCGCGCGCGACGCGCTGATTGCGCGGGGCAGGAAGCGCGGCGAGCGCCAAGCTCGACGTCAGCGATCCGCGCGAGGTGGAAAGCGTCTGCGCCGCGCTCATCAAGGCGCATGGGAAAGTGGACATTCTCGTCAACAATGCCGGCATCGCCATCTCGTTCGTGCCGGCCGAAACCATGGACGATGCGAGCTGGACTGAAGGTGCATGGATGTCAATGTGAACGGCGCTGTTCTGGTGCTGCCGCGCCTTTGGCAAGGCGATGCTGGATGCGGGCGCCGGCGTCATCGTCAATGTCGGGTCGATGTCCGGCGACATCGTCAATTATCCGCAGGAACAGGCCTGCTACAACACCTCCAAGGCCGCCGTGCATCACCTCACCCGCTCGCTCGCCACCGAATGGGCGGCGCGCGGCGTGCGCGTCAACGCCGTCGCGCCGACCTATATCGCCACCGAAATGACCAAACAGGCCGCCGCCGACGTGAGCGTCAGCCAGCACTGGACCGGCCGCACGCCGATGGGACGGCTCGGCCAGCCGGAGGAGATCGCCTCGGTGATGCTGTTCCTGGCGGGGGAGGCGGCGAGTTTGATGACCGGGGCGGTGGTGAGCGTGGATGGGGGGTATACGTGTTGGTGAGGGGTGGGGGGATGGTCACATGCTAAAGAGTGGTGGCAAAATGCCGAAACCGTGAAAATTCACACTCACTTCTTCGACCACATAGCCGACCAACTTCCTGTCTCATCGGCAATAATGTCTTCGCAAGTTTGGACGAGCGTGCTGAGGTTCCCCAGCGTACCTGGCATGCTCAAGCCTGTTGGCCGTCGCTCGAAACGAGCTGACCGTGTCGTCAATTCGCGAAATTTGCAGATGGGCAAGCACTGCGCCGCCAAAGGTGGTGAGCACTCCTGTGATGGAAGCAAAATCGAAATAGCTGTACGTCTTTAATCCGGCGACAGCTGTTAGAATGGCCGCCGCAAGCGCCAAAAGCCACTCAGTCAAATGAAGCCCGCGCGAGGCCTTGGCCATTTTCTCCGCGTGTTGGCGATAGTATTGCACCTGCGCATCAATGCGTTTCGCGACATACTCTTGCAAACTCATATCTGCGCGCGGGCAGCTGCCAGGTGCATCGGCAGCACCGCTCTAACAGCAAGAGGTCGGAGACTCCCGCTTCGATTTTTGTCAACTGGTCAGACAGGGCCTTCTCTCGCGTCTCCTTCGCGCTGTATGGGTCGCTTGAAGTAGCGAAAAGATAACCCTGCCGCTTGAGTGCCTCCGACGCTGAACGGGCCCTGACGTGGCGAGCACTACTTCGGCCGTCAAGAATCTCTGTGTGAGAAACGCTGCGACGGCCAAGGAGACCGCGCCAGCGACCGTCAAAGGCAGCCGCGCTTCGCCAACAAACGGCGCGGTTGCAAATGCCGCCGCCAAAGCTCCACCTATCGACAAAACAAAAGAAGTCCTTCTTGCGCGCCCGAGAGTTGTCTTCAAATGATTTGCGGTCACCGACCACACGGCTTGCCGATCAGCGAGATAAGACAATGGGTTCATAGTCGATCCTCTATGTTGCGATCAAAAATTGCTCCGCCGTCCGCGCAAGGCCTCGAATTAGGAGAACGGCGATTGTGCTAGTAGGACCTCACCCGTTGCCAAACTGGGCTCGCAGCAGCAGTGAGAAAACGCCAATTAGCTAGTTTGGCCAACACGGCGAAGACCTTAGATCTCTAGGATCCCTTGGAGTGCAATGCGAGGATAACTCACTCCTGGCTTCAGACAAAAGTTCAGAGACTCCCGGAATCCTGATAACTTCCTTCTGAATTGAATTATTTGTCAAAATAGAGCCGTCAGTAAGAAATCCAGCATAATACCACTTGTAATATTCCCCAAGGTTCAGATATTCCATGCCAGACTTACGAGATAATACATAAAAATTGGAATAACTCGTCCCCAAATTCTCCGCGACAAGGAAATATAACCCAGTTTTATCTGGTTCAGCAAACACAATGTCCTCCAAACCTTTATACAAAGCAATCTCAGTATAAATACCTTGGCTATTTTTTTGCAACTTAAAAATCATTTGATCTTTAGTAGCAATTAGTCCTCCATCGAAATCAAAAAAGACAGAATTTACTTGTGACAAAATTCGTTCAGCCGCCGAATTTTCCAACGATTTTTCTCTTATAACCTTCTCTACGTCGTACAAAATCAACTCTGTATCAGTCGCTACCACCATTTCGCTTCGGTCAATTGAAAATTCATGACAAACGTAACTCTCGTCAAATTTTACCTCAAAAAGGTCCTTAGACTGGCCGACATGAACTGAGAAGTTTAACGATTTTTCGCCGTCATCGTCATTAAACGCCACTGTCAGTCCAGGCTTCAACTCAACCGGGGGAGCGACACCGTCTGTATCAGCGCGCAAGCCCTGACCGAAGCCGCAACTACCCAGGTTTTGCAGCGCTGGCACTTCCTTAGAATTGAGTTCTGATATCAACGATTCCCGAAGGTTCTCCTTTAGAAGACTGGTTACAGTCATTCGTCCGCGTTCGGTCTCCTGTACTACGAGCCGAGTCTCATCCAAAAAGCTCAAAGAGGCGGGTGCGTCGCGAAATCTGTAGCTGACACGGAAATCATCGCCTGCAACATAAACGTCGCGCTTGACTGCGACTGCGATCGAACTTCGTTCGGAAGACGACGAAACCAGGGTAAAAATCTTCGCTGGGACATCAAGCCTCGAAAAGCCTGCACTTCCTTCTTCACCGGGGGCATCAGTTGAGAAGTTACCCTCAAGATCGAGCATCGCAACCTGCTGATACCATCCCCCTGATCCTGCTTGCTTGTAAATGAGCGCCACCTGTTCGCCAAATCCCAAGCATTGAAAGTCTGCAGTGGTAGCGCTCGTGTAAATCTTAGCAATCTCAGATTGGAATTTTTTTGATGGATTCTTGACATGATCACAAAGGGAAGGTAGTTTACTATACTCCTTGAAATTGTATTTATTTTCCTCGAAGCGAATTGTATTATCTTTATCAACATAAAAATTAGATAGCGTGAATTCTTCGTAGCTTGAACGAAGTAAATAGTGCTTATCGTTAGTAGATTCCACAATGTTTAAATTATAATAACTATCCAATTTCGCTTCTGAGAATGAATTTGTATTTAGATCAAATACGCTCAAATTAACAAAACTGGGTTCAGAATTCTTATCGGAAAAAACAGCGTGTATAATATTTCCATTTTTTGTAAATGAAGTTTTAGATTTACTGTTTGAAGAGAAATTCATCTTACCCAGTTTGGTAATAATATTACTCGACATATTCAATGAAAAAATATTCCCTTGCTCCGAAACTATAATAAATAAACTATCAAACTCAATAAACGCAAAATATACTGGCTTCTCCGGATTGTCGATGCCTGGAAATAGTTGAATTAGTTTCTCTTCTTTGCCAATTTTATATATTGACCAATCATTCTTAGATAGGGAGAAGACAGTATTATCTATATTGCTATATATTGAATCTTTTCCTGTTTCAATAACTGTCTGCCTCTTAGCCTGCTCAAGTGCGCTATGTAACGAAATTTGCATTGTGGACGGCAAATTGTCTTCCGCGAACGACTTAGCTCCTTCTAAAAGCAAAAGTATCGCGGCATCCACATCACCGTTTTCTGTCAGGGATTGAGCGACGACAGCGGATTGTCTAGCGGCCTGCTGCCTTACCAACTTCGTCTGTTCTTCTGCGACCTTCTTGCTAGCCTCCGCCAATCTGCGCTGTTCTTCGGCCGTGGCCTTTTCCCTTTGGGCGGTGACCCTTTGAATTTCCGCTTCTCGCGATTCTTGGTTCGCAATTTTTGCCTGTTCTTCTGCGATTTTCTTGCTTTCCTCGGCGGCTTCACGCTGCCTTTCCGCAGTCACGCGCTCCTTTTCTGCGTTCACCCTCTCTATATCTGCCACATTGGACATCTGCTGAGCGAATTTTGTCTGTTCTATGGCTATTTCCTTTGCGCCTTCGGCAAATTCTCTTTGCTCTTCGGCAGCGGCTCGCTCTTTCAGTGCATTTGCTCTTTCGCGCTCGGCCTCCTTGGACCGCTCGTCAGCTATTTTGGCTTGCGCAACGGCATTCTTCTTTTCCGTTTCCACTTCTTTTGTCTTCCGTTCGGCGATCTCTGTGGCTTCTTTTGCATTCAGATAGGACCGCAGACTTACGGCGGAGAGAATTCCAAAGGCCAATGCCGCCGCCATTGATCCAGCCAGCAGCAATCTGCGGCGGGTCTCGATCTTCTTCAACGACGTCCTGCTGGCGCCAACAAACTGTGTCTCAATATCTGAAAGCCAGTCCGGATGCTGTGCCGCAACTTCTTGAAAGCGCTGATGGTCCGCTGAATTCGGGAGGCTGCTTGCCTTTTGGTTATTGGGCGCTGCGTGCCAAGTCATTGCTGCGTCGCTCAAACTTCCGAGCCGCCGAATTGACGTTGCGGTTTCCTTACTGCCCATCTCGTTTTGGAGCCATGCCCATTGGCTGATCAGGGCCTCATGCGATACCTCCACTGTTTCCGCGCCAGTCTGCAGCAAGCGCGAGCATTCATCTGTTGCGAGTTTGCGAGCCAAATCGACGCGGGTTTCGTCTAACTCGTCAAGTCGTGCAACGCGGCGTGTAACACCGCCGGTTTCGCCAAACCGCACAAGCCGGACAAAGAGCGGAATCAACAGCTTCCGCTCGCTCTCATTCAGCTTCTGGACACGCACTGAGTCGGCCTCGTTTGCGAGCGCGCCCGCAATACCGCCGACAGAATCGTAGGCGTCATCCAAGTCAGCATTGTCGCGCTTGTGACGCTGCCAAGTGGCGTAAAGCGCCATTTGGATGAGCGCCAGATCCCCCGGACGCTTCATCATGTCCCGCTTGAAGCGGGCCAGCAGTTTGTCCTGTTCCATCAGATCTTGAAATCCCGCCATCTTAAGCGGGCGGCGTACGGCATCCTCCATGCCTTCTTCGCTGATGCCGCGCAACCGGAACACCGCGCTTTGCTGGTCCCCAGACAGGACAGACCAGAGCGAGGCATGGGCCTTGCAGAGATTGAAATAGTCGGCCCGGATCGTGGCGAGAACATGCACTCCGTGGTTTACCAATCCGAGCAGAAGCTGAATGAACTGCTCACGGTCGACTTGGGGCGTCTGCGTGAGCAACTCTTCAAATTGATCGACGAGCAACAAGGTCTGCGTTTGTTCTTTTGGCAAGTCACAACGCAACGCGTGACCAGTTTCATAAGAGTTTTCGGTATCAACCCGCAAGCGCAGCGCGGCCCGTTCCGTATCGTTGCGACCAAGAGATCGAGCGGCTCCATCGATTCCATCCCGCAGACCATCGAGTGGTTTCGCGCCGGGGCGCATGGAAACAACATGGCGAATGCGCTGATCGGGCTCGCGGCCACCGATTTCCTCCAGTGCGCCGCCTCGGAATTTTGGGATAAGTCCGGCCCTAGCAAGTGAAGACTTGCCTGACCCGCTCTCTGCCACAATAGCCACGAGCCGGTGCCGCTTCATCAGCCCGACAAGTTCATCCAGCTCAACTTCACGGCCGAAGAAGCGGTCAGACTCCGCCTCTGTCATCGCCCTCAATCCGACGAACGGCTCCTCAACCAGCACAGGTTTCTGTTGGCCATCGTTACCGAGCGCCGCCTCTACGAGCGCCGACAGTTGGTTCTCGTCATTTAATGGGTCACGCACGCCGTGATGCTGGGCAGCAAAGGGAGGCAATGATGCCGCCCCGCCGGAATCCGCTGCTAAAACGGGAATGAATTTGAAGGCTTTATTGGACGTTGCCCGGGAAAGACCAAGACGCACTTCGCGCTCAACCCAATTCACCGCTCCTTTCGAGCCGATGTAAACTGCAAATGCGGTAGCTTGGTGAAGAAGAGCCTGCTCGAGCTGGCTCTGCCATTCGAGGCCAGCCTTAAGGTCATCTTTGTCAAACCACACCGTGAGGCCCGCATCACGAGCGGCAGGACTTGCGAGAATCCGCCGCTTCAGTTCCCTCGCGCCTTCAGTGTCAGCGCCAGAATGACTTAGGAATAAGCAAGGAGTCTTGCCATTGATTGCGGGTCTGGCGGACTTGCCCATTCAGGTCCCCATAAAGATTGGTAGTCGGGGTATTTGGAATGTGACGTTAGGGTATCTGGCGATCACGCGCAAGGGTAGCGGACGCAACAAAAATTAGTGTTGGAACTCGTTTTCCAAGTTCTCCCCCCCCCCCCCCGCACTCCGCGATCCCCCCTCTCTTGCGATTTCTAAAGTTTAGCTTGCGCTGCGCTCCAGCTAAGCCTTTGAAATCGCTTTCTCCCCCACGAGAGGGGGAGATGGAGCCCGCGCCCGGCCCTGCGCTTGCGCTCCGGGCGTTCGTTGCGCGCACTTCGTCATCCTCGGGCTCCGGCCCGGGGATCCAGCCGGCACAACGGTCAGGACTGTGCCGCGTGGAAGGCGATGCTTGGCCCCGGCGCTGCACTCGCAAACTTGGCGCGGGCTGGATCCCCGGCCCGGTGGCCGAGGATGACGGGTGTGCGGGTGGCCGAGGATGACGGGTGTGAGGGTGGCCGGGGATGACGGCTGTGAGGGTGGCCGGGGATGACGGGTGTGCGGGGGATTTGAAATAATTCCTGACCGTTCAATCAAGATTTGCGCGCCTCCCCCTTGCCAAGTCCTGACAAACGGAATGTGATGGCGCCCAAGCCGGGGCGATACCCGGCGCGAGGAACAAAAAGGGCAAAATCATGGGAAAAATGCAGAAACTTCTGGCGGCAACGGCTTTGGTGACGGTTCTGGCGTCGGGCGCTTATGCCAAGACGCTGGTCTATTGCTCGGAAGGCTCGCCGGAAAATTTCACGCCTTCGATCAACACGACCGGCACCTCGTTTGACGCGGCGCGGCCGGTTTATAACAAGCTGGTGCAGTTTACGCCGGGCACCACGACAGTCGAGCCGGGGCTGGCGGAGAGCTGGACGGTTTCGGAAGACGGCAAGACGATCACCTTCAAGCTGCGCGCCGGCATCAAGGTGCATTCGGGCGTCAACGGGTTTACGCCGACGCGGGATCTCAACGCCGAGGATGTGATCTGGTCGTTCGAGCGCATGTGGAAGGCCGACCATCCCTATGCGAAGGTCTCGGCCGGGTCCTACGACTATTTCAACGATATGGGCATGCCGGACCTTCTCGCCTCCATCGCCAAGGGCGGCGATGATCTGACGGTGGTGATGACGCTGACCAAGCCGAACGCGCCGATCATTGCGAACCTTGCCATGGATTTTGCCACCATCCATTCGGCCGAATATGCCAAATTCCTGATGGACAAGGGCACGCCCGAGCAGTTCGACCAGATACCGGTCGGCACCGGCGCGTTTTCCTTTGTCGATTACCAGAAGGACGCGGTGATCCGCTTCAAGGCGTTTGAGGGCTGGGCGGGCAAGCCGAAGATCGATGATCTGGTCTATGCCATCACCCCGGACGCAACGGCGCGCAAGGCGAAGCTTGAGGCGAACGAGTGCCAGGTGATGATCGCGCCGAACCCGGCGGATCTGGAAGCGCTGAAGGGCAATGCCGATATCGAAGTGCTCGAACAGGCGGGGCTGAACATCGGCTATATGGCGATGAACGCGCAGAAGCCGCCTTTCGACAAGGTGGAAGTGCGCCAGGCCATCGCCATGGCCATCGACCGCGACTCGATCCTGAAGGAAGTCTATCAGGGCGCCGGGCAGAAGGCGAAGAACCCGATCCCGCCGACCATGTGGTCCTATGACGAGGCGACGGTGGACATTGCCTATGATCCGGCCAAGGCCAAGGAGATGCTGGCGGCAGCTGGCGTGACCACGCTTGAGTCTGATTTGTGGTGGATGCCGGTGCAGCGGCCCTACAATCCGAACGCCAAGCGCATGGCCGAAATGGTGCAGGCCGATCTTGCCAAGGTCGGCATCAATGTGAAGCTCGTCTCCTATGAATGGGGCGAATACCGCAAGCGGCTGCAGGCCGGCGAGCATCAGCTGGGCTTCCTCGGCTGGACCGGCGACAATGGCGATCCGGACAATTTCCTGTCAGTGCTGCTCGGCTGCGACAAGGACGGCAAGCCGAACGGCCAACAACATCCCCAAATGGTGCGACAGCCAAGTTCCAGGAGCGCATCGAACAAGGCGGTCGAAACTCACCGATCAGGCCGAGCGCACCAAGCTCTATGTCGAGGCGCAGAAGATCGTCGCCGCGCAGGTGCCCTGGCTCAACGTCGCGCATTCGACCGTGTTCGAGCCGATCCGAAAAGGGGTGACCGGCTACAAGGTCTCGCCGCTTGGCGGGCATGAGTTCCAGAACGTCGATATCGCCGAATAAGGCTTGAGAGGGCGGGGGAAACTCCGCCCTTTCTTATTGCGGGCGGCGCGCATGTTCACCTTCCTCCTCAAACGTCTGGCGCTGACGATCCCGACATTCGTGGCGCTGATGTTCATCACCTTCATGATGGTCCGCCTTGTGCCGGGCGACCCGATCGAAGTGCGCCGCGGCGAGCGCGGCATATCGCCGGAGCGCCTCGCGGAACTGCGCCATGAAATGGGCCTCGACCAGCCGGTGTGGAAGCAGTTTTACGATTATGTGTCGAACATTCTGCAGGGCGATTTCGGCGTCTCGCTGGTCTCCAAATCGCCGATCCTCGAAGAGTTCCTGAAACTGTTTCCGGCAACGCTCGAACTGACGCTGTGCGCCATGATCTTCGCGATCCTCCTCGGCGTGCCGGCCGGGGTGATTGCGGCGTGGAAGCGCGGCGGAATTTATGACCAGTCGCTAATGGGATTGGCGCTCACCGGCTATTCCATGCCGATCTTCTGGTGGGGGCTGATCCTCATTCTGGTGATGTCCAACATGCTCGGTCTGACGCCGGTGTCGGGGCGGGTCGATCTGATCAAATATTTCTATCCAGCCGGTCACCGGTTTCGCGCTGATCGACTCGGTGCTCTCGGGGCAGAAAGGCGCGTTCTGGGACGCTGTGCGCCATCTCATCCTGCCGACGATTGTGCTCGGCACCGTGCCGCTTGCCGTCATTGCGCGCATGACGCGTTCCTCCATGCTGGAAGTGCTGGAGGAGGATTATGTGCGCACCGCGCGGGCCAAGGGCCTGTCGACGCGCCGCGTCATTGGCGTGCATGCGCTGCGCAATGCGCTGATCCCGGTGGTCACCGTGATCGGCCTGCAGGCGGGAACGCTGCTGGCGGGCGCGGTGCTGACCGAAACGATATTTTCGTGGCCCGGAGTGGGCAAATGGCTGATTGAATCGATCAGCCGCCGCGATTATCCGGCACTGCAAGGCGGCATCATGCTGATCGCCATGATGGTCATTGTTTTCAACCTGATGATCGATCTCATCTACGGTCTCATCAATCCGAGGATCCGTCATGGCTGATGTAGGCTTTGGAAAACATCCAGGCGCCGCCCGGGCCTTCATCTCACCTTCTGGCGCGCATTTCGCGAGAACCGCGGCGCAGTGTTCGGACTGATCGTGCTCTCGATCATCATTTTCTGCGCGATCTTTGCCAATTTCATCGCGCCGCACGATCCGCTCGAACAATATCGCGGCTTCACCAAACTGCCGCCGGCCTGGTTCGACAAGGGCGATCCGCGCTTTCTGCTCGGCACCGATGCGCTTGGCCGCGACATGCTCTCAAGGCTCATGCACGGGGCGCGCATTTCGCTGTTCATCGGCGTCGCGGTGATGTCGGTGTCGATGGTGGCGGGCATTGCGCTCGGGCTGTCATCTGCCTGGTTCGGCGGGCTTTACGATGTGATTGTCATTCGCATCATGGATTTGATCGTCTCGATCCCGAGCCTTGTGCTGGCGATCCTGATCATGGCGGTGCTGGAACCGAGCCTGACCAATACGATCATTGCGGTGACGATTGTCTATCTGCCGCGCTATGTGCGCCTTGTGCGCGCCTCGGCTCTGGCCGAACTGCCGAAGGATTATGTGACGGCGGCCAAAGTCTCGGG
Source organism: uncultured Alphaproteobacteria bacterium (assembly GCA_963792485.1). Taxonomy (GTDB): domain Bacteria; phylum Pseudomonadota; class Alphaproteobacteria; order Rhizobiales; family Rhizobiaceae; genus JANOYJ01. The sequence goes on along the minus strand of CAWBWL010000007.1, from coordinate 744,499 downwards.
CGTGCGCCCGTTCCGCCTGATGCTGCGCACGGTGTTTCCAAACTGCGCCGCGCCGCTGATCGTACAGGGCGCGCTTGGCATTTCCGACGGCATGCTCGAAGCGGCGGGACTCGGCTTCCTCGGCCTTGGAGCGCAGCCGCCCATGCCCGAATGGGGCGCGATGCTGGCAGACTCGCGCGAGTTCATCACCGCCGCGCCCTGGATCATGATGATGCCGGGGCTGGCGATATTGATCACGGTGCTTTGCATCAATCTGGTCGGTGACGGCCTGCGCGATGCGCTGGATCCGAAGTTGAGGAGAAGCTGAAAATGGTTGATAAGCTCGCCCTGCCGGGCACCCAATGCGGCCTTCTCCGCTTCCTGTGCTCACGAACACAAAGTTCGCTCCGCTCCGGTTCTCGAAGTCCGCACCGGGCACCTCGGCATGACGACTTCTCGAACCGATTTTAACTCGCTGAGATATCCAATTCGAGGAAGTTCAATAACCAGTCTTGAACCCGGTCGGACGGGTAAGTGGTTTGGGAAGTGCTGGCGGTTTGGGCTTTTTGGAGGCCATGGTTCTCGCTCCGAAGTCTGTCGCATATTAATTCATAACTGTGGTTGAATTCAACAATGACCCTTCTCGACATTCGCGATCTGACCGTCACCTTCGCCACCGGCTCCGGGCCGTTCAAGGCGGTGGATGGGTTGATCTTGCCATCGATGCGGGGGAGGTGGCGGCAATTGTTGGGAGAATCCGGCTCGGGCAAGTCTGTTGCGATGATGGCGCTGATGGGGCTTTTGCCGAAGACGGCGACGGTGAGCGCCGGAAAGATGGAGTTCAACGGCCATGATCTGATGCGGCTCGATGCAAAAGCGCGGCGCAAGATCATCGGCAAAGACATGGCGATGATTTTTCAGGAGCCGATGACCAGCCTCAATCCCTGTTTCACGGTTGGCTTCCAGATCGGCGAGTCGCTGAAAACGCATATGGGCATGGACAAGGCGCGCGGCGGGCGCGCTCCATTGAGCTGCTTGAAGCAAGTCGGCATTCCCGAACCTGCGCGGCGGCTGTCCGCCTTTCCGCATCAGCTGTCCGGCGGCATGAGCCAGCGCGTGATGATCGCCATGGCGATTGCCTGCAATCCGAAACTGCTGATTGCCGACGAGCCGACCACGGCGCTCGATGTGACCATTCAGGCGCAGATTCTTGACCTGCTTGTCGTCGCTGCGCAAACAGACCGGCATGGCGCTGGTGCTGATCACCCATGACATGGGGGTGGTGGCGGAGACGGCGGAGCGCGTGGTCGTGCAATATGCCGGACAGCAGGTCGAGCGGCAGTCGCGTGCGCAATCTGTTCCGCACGCCGCGCCACCCCTATACGGCGGGGCTTCTTGCCGCGCTTCCCGGAGCGATCGCATGGCGGGCGGCTCATTCGCCATTCCGGGCATGGTGCCGAGCCTGTTTGACCGGCCAAACGGCTGCCTGTTCAACCCGCGCTGCCCGCACGCGGACGACAAATGCCGGACCATCGCGCCGCCGCGGCAGGGGCCGGAGCTTGGCGAAGCGCTGTGCCATTATCCGGTTGAAGCGCAAGGGGTGGCGGCATGAACGCGATTGTGACGGCTTCCGGATCTGAAGCGGTTTTACAAAGTCCGCAAAGGCTTCCTTTCGCGCTTCAACGGAACTGAAGGCGCTGGATGGCGCGAGCTTTCAGCGTGGAGGCCGGCAAGACACTGGCGGTGGTTGGCGAAAGCGGCTGCGGAAAATCGACGCTGGCGCGGGTCCTGACGATGATCGAGCCGGCAAGCGGACGGCAGCCTTGTCATTGACGGCAAGACCGTGACCGGCGCGGATGCCGACACGCTGAAATCGCTGCGCTCCACCGTGCAGATCGTGTTTCAAAACCCCTATGGCTCGCTCAATCCGCGCCAGAAAATCGGCGACATTCTGGAGGAGCCGCTGGCGATCAACACCGCGCTGTCGCCCGAAGGAGCGCAAGGCGAAGGTGGCGGACATGCTGCGCGAAGTCGGGCTTGCGGCCCGAACATTCCGGGCGCTATCCGCACATGTTTTCCGGCGGCCAGCGCCAGCGCATCGCCATTGCCCGCGCGCTGATCTTGAACCCGAAAATTCTGGTGCTGGACGAGCCGGTGTCGGCGCTGGACGTGTCGATCCGGGCGCAGATTTTGAACCTGCTGGCCGATCTGCAGGACACGGTTCGGACTGACCTATCATTTTCATCAGCCATGATCTTGGCGTTGTGCGCCATGTCGCCGATGATGTGATGATCATGTATCTCGGCAAGCCGGTCGAGATGGCGGGTGTCGAGGAGGTGTTCACCAATCCGAAGCACCCCTACACCCGCGCGCTTCTGTCCGCGACGCCGGTGGCGGACCCCGAGCGGCGCGGCGCGCGCATCAAGCTCAGCGGCGAGCTGCCATCCCCCTTCAACCCGCCGCAAGGCTGCGCCTTCAACCCGCGCTGTTCCTATGCGCGGGATGTTTGCCGGACAAAAACGCCAGTCATGCAGGCGGCAGGGGCGAGTGAGGTGGCCTGTTTTGGGGTGAGCCAGGGGTGGGTCTAAAGCGGGGGCTCTGCGGAGTTCCCAACTGATTTGCGGCAGCCCAGAAATCTCTTGCGCAAATCTCAAACAGGCGTAGGATTTTCATCAATCAACAAAATGCCTTTTGCTTTGGTCCGGTCATTCAACGCTGTTTGGAGAGGACATTGCCATGCCAGACGTCAAGAGAGCAGAACTGATTTCCGCACGCAAACTTCCCGACATGGTCGACAAGGCGGTTGAGATGGCTTTGCAGCGCGTTTGCCGTCAAGCCCGGCAAGAATTCAGTGATCTACCAAATGGGATCTGATCGGCCGGCGCGTCAAATTGTTTGCCGATGGCGAGGTCGTTTGCCAGCGAAGTCTCGCGCGGCATGGCCGAGCTTGGCGTTGAGGTTGAGCCCGCCGTTTTGAAGATCGACAAATGGATTCTCGCGGGCTTTTTTGAACGGATCAATGTGCCGTTGAAAGGCCGTTCTAGCGGCGGAAGGCCAGGCCATGACCGGCTCGCTCTACTCCTGTCCGAGCGCGCAGCCCGACATGAAAGACGCGCGGGCGCTGGGTGTTGTATCCGGCACGCCGGACGCGCCACGCATCGCCTATCTGAAGGCGGAAGCGCGCGTCGATGAGGCGGCGCTTGCCAAGCTCGGCGACATTGACCCAACCCATGTGTTCCGCTTTTCGGCGCGGTGCGAGGAGGGCCGTTGCGGCCAGTTCAAGGATGGCCGCTGCAGCCTTGGCGCACGCGTGGCGCAGGGCTGGAGCCGGTCGTCAGCGCGCTGCCGCCTTGCCTGATCCGCGCAAGCTGCCGCTGGTTCGCCGAGGAAGGGGAAGCGGTCTGTTTCCGCTGCCCGCAAGTGGTGACGCTGGTGGCGGAGGGGCAGTCGGCGCTGAGCAAAGTGGCCGCGCCGCCGGAGTGAAGGCCAATCAACAGGTCAACTTCATGTGTCGATGTTTTTCGATCTCATCGGTATGTGATCAAGATATGTCGATGGCGTGTGCAAGCCCGCGCTTGCTTGCCTGGCCTCAATTGGAAACCCTTGCCTGCATCCCCAGCGCCCGCCCGCATCCCTCTGATCCGCGCCACCATCGCCCGCAAGCCGTTGCTGCGCTGGGGCGAGAGGTGCTGGTCCAGGCCGAGTTTTTTCAGGAGCGCGCTGGCGTCGGCGGACGTGATCGTGGAGGCGGTTTGGCCGGAGTAGAGCGCGAGGATGATGGCGACGAGGCCTTTGACGATGTGGGCGTCACTGTCGCCGCGATACTCTATCAGCGGATCAGCGCCTTCGCCTTTTGACGTTTGCAGCCAGACCTGGCTGACGCAGCCTTGCACCTTGTTGCCCTCCACCCGCGCGCTGTCGGGCAGCGGATCAAGCTGGCGGCCGAGGTCGATGATATAGCGGTAGCGGTCTTCCCAATCATCGAGAAGCTCGAAGTCAGCGATGATGTCGTCGAGGGTGGCGCTCATGGGGGGGGATATAGGGATTATTGGCGGCGGAGGGAATGGGCATGTAAGTCCGTTCAGAAATCCGCCCTGCCGGTCTGCAAATGGCGCTTTTCTGCGCTTCGGTGCTCACGTACTTAAGTACGCTCCGCTCCGATGCTCGAAAGTCGTCATTTTCGACTCGGCATGACGAATTTCCAACCGGACGCCGACCGGTGAGGAAACTTGACGCTACTCACTTGCCCAGCTTCGACATATCAACTCCGTTCACCAGAACTCCGCCCTCAGGAGTGCTTTCGATCTTCCAGCTGATGCTGCCGTCGCTTTCGGTCTTGGAGAATCCCTTGGCGGCGAGCATGCCGATTGTGGCTTGGGAGAGGCCGAGTTCGGGCGGCGCGGCGTTCAGCGCCCCGACGGCAGCGTCAAAGCCCTTGGCGGTGATGAGGGCGCTGCCTGTGGGCATGGCAACGGGACCCGCGGTCATCGCGCCCTCATAGCCGATATCGGCGATCTTGCTGGTGACGTGTCCCGGCGCGAGCGTGATTTTGACCGCGCCGGAGGGCATGAGCGCCTTCATCAGTTCGGCTTCGAGCTCTGGCGTCGGCGCGTCCTTGGTTTTGGCGGTGTGGGCAAGCAGGAGCTTGGCCGGGGCGGCGAGGTCGAAATCGGACACGGTGAAATCGATCGAGAATTTTTCCGGCACGAGGTCCGCGGCAAACGGCGGCACGAGGCCGGGCGGGAGCGTGATGCCTTCGGCGGAAAAGGCCTCGCGCAGCATGCCGTCCTTGACTGCGCCGTTCATATCGATATTCACGCCCGCTTTGGCGATGCCAACCGGGCCGAAGGGCGTGGTGACGGTGATGTTGGACATTTGCGCTGTTGAATTGATCGTGCCGAACAGAGGCAGGGCGGCTTCCACGACCTTGACCATTTCGGCGCGGCCGGCGTCGATCTCAGCCTCCGACGGATGGGCGATGAACCAGCGGACGATGTCGGCGATGGCCTTGGCTTTCATGCCCTTGTAGCCCATGTCCTGCGTGACGCTGTCCGCGGTGATGGTGAAATCCATCGGCATGCCGCCGGGAGCAGTCGGCGGCAGATTGAAGGTTTCGGTGAAGCCGGTGGAGACCATCCGGATCGTGCCTTCGACGGTATCTCCGGCGGCAGGCGCGAGCTTGGACTCATAGCTGGTGTTCTTCACGGCATAGGTGATGCGGGTAACCGCTGCGGGTCCTGCGCCCGATGCGTCCGGAACGGTGACGAATTCATCAAAAGTCATGTCCTTGATGACTGCGGTTGACGTCGTGAACGTGCCGACAGCCTCATCGAAGACGGACGTTGCCTTCACATTGCCGAGATTGAGATTGATCCGGAAAACATCAGCCATTTCGCCGGAGATGGAAAAGGGCGCATCCTGCGTGACCGTCCATTTGCCGCCGCCCTGCGGCGTCAGGGTCATCGGATAGGGCGAGATGGTGCCCTTGAACGCGGCGCTGGCAAATTTCTTGAGGTAGGGCGTGAAGTCCAGAGTCACATCATAGGCTTCGCCCTGGGGCGCGACGCTGACAACGCCAGGCTCCTTGCCGAGAAGGGATTCGAACACGCCGGTCAGCCGCGCGGCTTCCTCGGGCGTTGCGGGGGCGGCGAGGGCGAGGCTGCTGGAGGACAGAAGGAGACAGGCGGAGAATAACGCAGAGAATTTCGGCATGGCACTGGCTCCTGATAGATCGCCAACCTTATCGTTTCGCAGCATGCTGGCAAGTTAGGCAGGCGCGCCAGGAGAAAATAAAAAACGCCGCAAGCTGTTTGGGGACAGGAGCTTGCGGCGCGCCGAAAGACCGGCAAGAGGCGATGTGTTGTTTTAAGACGCAATTCCGGAGGAAAAGCCGGGAACCACTTTTTCTGGAATTGCTTAGTTGACGCTGCCGGTCTCGATGACCTCTTCAATGGTCAGTTCTTTGGTGGCTGCATCTGTGTCCATATAGTCAGAGGCAAATCGCAAAGCAGTCTGCGCGCGCGCGGTGACTTCGGAGGCGAGCTTGCGACCGGTCTCGCATGTCCCAGACTGGCGTTCGCAGAAACCGTTGAGGTCCGACGCCGCGCCGCTGGCGGCAATCACGGCTTCGGCGATGCCGACGCGCGTTCCGTCTTCACGCGGCGCGCCGAGCGGCAGCGCCAGAAGCACGAGTGAGAACCAGAAAGAGGTCCGGATAATGAACCACATGGCATTTCCCCTTTTAATGCCGGTCCAACAAGACATTCTTGAACCGACACTCTGAGCATCCGTCCCGGGATGCGAGCGGGAAGCATGGGCGCAAACCTGGAAAGGAGGGCTTGGAAAAAACGGGCGGCTTTGAGCGAAATTTGAGTAAAATTTTATATGTCGTTGAAATCTGGAAGTGAGCGCGTAAGACGGGCGGCGGCATCGAAAAGTCTGAATATGATAAGATATTGAAATAAAACAATAAAACCGGGATGCGCTGAGTTGGGAAGTGCGCTCGCAACCAAGGCGCAACCGCGAACCAATTGTTTACCATAGGCGTAAAAGTTCTGGTTTGCCCCCGGCATTGTGCCATCAAATAGCGCGGGTTCTGCCAGCCTTATGCTTTCCTTAAAGCCTGAATGCGAAGTTCGTCAGGCCGGTTTTATGTATGAGTCCCGGGCGTAAGGTGAGTGCGGCGCGTGTCAGTCCAAAGGTCAGTTTTGAAGGATATGCTTGAAGCATATTCGCGCCTTTGCGCTGGCTGGGTCAGCGAGCGGGCGGCCGCCTCCGTGCGGCCCGCCCTGCAGCGCCTGTTCAAGCTGGCTTTTGCAATGCCCGTCGTGGGAACAGGTGCGATCTTCGCTGCGCTCTGCGCCGGCGCGTCAATTGATGCAGCCTTTGCCGCGCTGCTGATTGTCTTTACCGCCACACTGATGTTCGGCGCAGTAGCCGCCAACGCGCAGAACGCTTCGCCGCCTTTGATGCTTGCATCCGCCGGCGCCGGAATCGCAGCTGGCCTGATGATGCCCTTGACCGGACTGGCGGCTCTGCTGCCGCTGATGCTGATGGCCGGGGGCGAGAGCCATTATGTTTCGCGCGACACCAAACTGTCTGCGCTTGCGGCGCTGGCCGCAGCGGCTGCGGCTCTGGTGACGGGCTGGTTCGCGGGCTTTGGCGCGTCTGGCGCGCTTATGACAATTATCATGACAGGAGTTTCAATGGCGCATGTGGCGAGCCTTGCAATTCGCGGATTGCATTCCGGCAATTCAGCCCCTGAGACCAGACCGGCCTCGATTGCCGATACGCTGATGGCGGCGGGCGAGAATGTGCGCCTGCGGATTTCGCTCATGGGCGAAGTGGCCGACGTCGAGGGCAATTGCACCGCGATTCTGGGCGCATCAGCGGATGTGCTGAAGGGTTTCGGGCTGTACGACCGTGTGCTGGTGAGCGACCGCGTGTCTTATCTGTCAGCGCTGGATGACATGCGGGCGGGCAAGGCCATGGTCCGCCTCCACATACGCCTGCGCAATGGTGTTGAGGACGGCGCCTATTCGACATTCGACATGCTGTTTTGCAAAATGGCGGGCGACAACATTGCCATGATGATTGAAGAGGCGGACGAGCCGGTCGCGGCAAAGCCAGTGCCTCTGAGCGACAACCATATCCACGCCGACCGGTATCTGGCGGGCGTCAGCCATGAGCTGCGCACGCCGCTGAACGCGATCCTCGGCTTTTCCGATATTCTGCGCCAGGACATGTTCGGCCCGCTCGCCAATGATCGGCAGCGCGAATATGTCGAGCTGATCCACCAGTCCGGCGCGCATCTTCTGTCGGTCGTCAACATGATCCTCGATGTGTCGAAGCTTGATGCTGGGGCTTACCAGATTGTCGCCGAGCCGTTTGAAGTCGAAGAGGCTGTATCAATGAGCCTTGCCCAGGTGCGCGAGCAGGCGATGGCGAAACACATTGAACTGACCAGCGCACTTGATCCGGCGGCTGGCGAATGCACGGCGGACCGGCGCGCGGTGCAGCAGATCATGATCAACCTGTTGTCCAATGCGGTAAAATTCACGCCGGAAGGCGGGACGGTGAAAGTTACCTCTCATGCGCAGGACGGCTATCTGGTTCTGAAAGTCGCGGACAGCGGCATAGGCATCAGCGAGAACGATCTCGCGCGCATTGGCCAGCCCTTCTATCAGGCGCAGAGCGACTATACGCGTGCGTTTGAGGGCACGGGCCTTGGCCTGTCGCTGGTGCGCGGGCTGCTCGAACTGCACCAGGGCGGGCTGTCGATTGAAAGCGAGACCGGCAAGGGCACGACAGTGACCGTGCGCCTGCCATTGACGGGGCCTGAAAAGGCGCGCGGGGCAAAGCCCGTGAAACTGAGTGAGCGGCGGCCGCATATTTTGCCGCAAGGGGTTGAGGGTAATGGAGATGGATATGACACGGCGATCCGCAGGACGGCCTAAGAAAATATCCGGGCTCGAGCATTATTCTGGGCTCGCCGCGCAGCGCGCGGGCGCATTTGTGTCTGAAAACCCGGCGCTGGTCGGCGGCTCCACCGCTTTTCTGGTGACGCTGTTTTTCGTCGCATCCAATGCGCTCTGGTATCAGCCAAACGCGCACCGCGACGCCTTCTTCGAGACCCGTTCGCTGGAAGATTACAAGGCGCCGCAGCTGCCGGAAATTCACTCCAAGCTTGGGGCGGGCGGCGGCAAGTCCGACACGTTCCGCATTGTGCGCGAAAGCGTGCCGCAGGCTGATCCGGTCGTGCGCGACATCCAGTCGGCGCTGCGGCAGATGGCCATGTATGAGGGCGAAGTCGACGGCATTGCCGGGCCGCGCACGCTGCAGGCGATCCGTGATTTTCAGGCAAAGGCCGGGCTTGAGCCGAACGGCAAAGTCGGCCCGCCGCTGCTCGACGCCATCCGCACGGCGTCCGTGCCAGCGCCGAAGCTGAAAAAGGTCGCGCCGGCGGAGCAGACGCTGGAAGACGTTATTGCCGAAGGCGCGGACAGCGGCATGGTGAAGTCAATTCAGGCCGCGCTGAAAAAGCATGGCCATGACGAGATCGAGCCGGACGGGATTGCCGGATCGAAAACAAACGCGGCGATCAAGGAATATCAGAAGGCGAAGAAGCTGAAAGTGACGGGCGTGGCGGATGAGGCGCTGCTGAAGTCGATGAAGAAATCCGGCTGGCTTTAAGCGCGCCATGCGCCTGACGTCCGAATTCTGGGTCAGTCAAATTATGCGCCGCGTGTTCAATGATGGCGGCTACGCGGCCGTCATGAAGAAGGGCGCCAGCGAGGCGGGAGCTATCTTCATCAAGCTGCAGTTCCGCGATGGCACCGCCAGCCTTTATGCGCCCGCGCCGCAGACGGACTATGACAGCGACAAGCCGCAGGAGCGGGGGTTTTCGCTGGTGCTGGACAGGGTGGCGGCGGGCGAGATTGACGCGAGGCTCGAGCGGGAGGTGCGGTTTGATAGGGATTTGTGGGCGGTGGAGGTGGAGTTGGGGAAGCTGGGGGTGGGGGAGCTGATTGAGGTCGGTCCGGCATAGTTCGGATTGTTTTTGACGCGAGTTTCGACACCATCTCGTGGGCACACCAAAGTCAAACAAATGTCGATAATCGGCTCAGGGAATCTTAATTTGAGTGGGCTAACTTGTCGGTCCGATCCCTGGATGCAATCCGATGCGCAAAACGATCACTGCAGCGCTGCTCGCGCTCACATTGGCCTCACCGGCATGGGCAGGTCAAAAGATCAAAGTGCCGTCGCTTCATTTTGCGATGGAACTGCCCGGCGGCTGGGTGGAACAAGAAGGGAAACGCCAGCGGGAGTCCTTGGCCAAAAGGGCCGCAAAAGGAGATCCCTCCTTTGTGAACAACAAAAAAATGTCACTTGTTTTGGCGACGCTGACAAAGAAGGCGGGAGACCTGCGCAATCCACGTCTTGACGTCATTGTCCACCTATATGGCGACATTGGAAAGCGGGATCTCCTAAGGGTAGCCAAAGATTCGACAGAGAAGGGACTAAAGGCCGACGGCGACCGGGTGAGGAACCTGGAGATTGCTGACCCGGTTGAAGTCAGCCTTGGCGGAAGGGCTGTGGCAATGACGGCGGTGACCGCCACAGCAAGAAGAAGTAAGTCAGACGAGTGGGTGGACGTTGAAGTTCAATCCTATATCGCGGTGTTCGATGAGTATTTCATCGAAGTGTTGGCGATCCGTCCCGCCGAGGAGAGCGAAGTTGTGATCGCGGACATGAAAAGGGCGATTGAATCGATTAGATTTGACTGATCGGAGCGCTGGCCGCCGACGGGGGCTGAAACCGGCCGGATATTTCAGCGCAACCCCTTCCGCAGTTTCGCCCCCTCAACCCGGCACATAAGTCAGCCGGATCACCTCCGCGCCGATGCGCTCGCTGGCTGTGAGGCGCAGCGGGGGTAGGGGTCCGGCGAATAGCGGTTTGCCGCTGCCGAGCACGGCGGGGAAAATGTGGAGCTGATATTCGTCAATGAGGCCAAGTTCGCCCAGATAGTGCGCGAGCACTGTTCCGCCGACTTCAATTTGCCCGGCAAGCTCTGCCTTCAGTTTGGGTATCAATGCCTCGATGCCGTCCGGAACAAGGGTGGCGTTGGGGCCGACGGATTTCAGCGTGCGCGAGGCGACCCATTTCGGACTGCTGCGCCAGACTTGCGCAAACTCGCGGTAGTCCGGGGTCCAGTCGGGATCGTCCTCGTCCCAATAGCGCATGATTTCGTAGAGCCGGCGGCCATAGACGCTTCCTGCCAGCTCGCGCGTTTGCTCGATGAAATGGCGGAAGAGCACGGGATCAGGATCGAACGCGTCATGATCGACATAGCCGTCCAGCGAGACAAGCATTCCGAAAACGATCTTTGCCATGGTGCATGATCCCCAGCCTCAACGATCAATATAGCATAAGGCGAAGATGTGCAGAAGTTGGATTGGGACTGTCTTACCCCGCCTTCAATTCGCGCTGCGGCAGGAACGGGATTGGCCGAGGGCGCATTGGCCGGCTTGGTGCGCAGCGCCTGTGAGATTTCCTCTGCTTTCCAGCGCCGCACATTGGACAGCGACTGATCGTGCACCATGCCTTCATAGCGCAGGAGAAAGAGGGCGATTTCGGATTTCTCTTTAGCAAGCGACGGGTAGAAGGCCGTGACGATGATGAAGGCATCGGGCGTTGTGACGCCGGACGCATGCAGCGCCATGATAAGCTCGGAGGGCGTGGCGCGGGTGGTGATGCGCTTGGCCCGTTCGAAGGAGAGGCCGTGCGCGTCGGCCAGCGCCGTCACGAAGAAACTGGCGTCTCCCATGAGAGCGGTGCGGCGCAGTTTGGCGGCAGTCTGGCCCGGCTCGCGCGCTTGCAGCGGCGGCTCGGTCCATGCGGCGCTTGGGGCGACAGCGCCCTGGTCAGCGGCGGGCAGGGCTGGCTCGAAGACTTCCTGCGGCTTGGATGCGATCACCGGCAGCTCGACCTGTTCGCGCATCATATTGCGCAGCGCATTACGGGCAGCTTCCAGTTTCTGCGAGATCTGGACGGGGTCGGCCTTGATTTCGGGGTGAAGGTCGGCGGACACTTCAGCCGTGACGATAGAGGCAAGCTGGGGATCGCCAAGGGTCAAGAGGAGGCCCCGCAGCTTCTGCGTCAGGTTAAGGCGGCGCGCGATGATGCGGGCAAATTCGAGGCCGTTTTTTTCGATGAGCGCGATCAGATCGGCATCCTGCAAAACGGGCGAGCGCAGAAGCAGCGGGGCGCAGATGTCGGCGGTTTCTTCGCACAGGCGCAGCACCAGCTTCAGCGGCGCATGCGGCAGATGCGACAGGCAGGCGGCGGTCATGCGGCGGGTCTGCTCGCTGGTATAGGCAAGCGTTGCAAGCACCAGATCCTCAAGCTGCCCGGCCTCAAGCCGCGTCGGGCGCGTGCGCGAGGCGAACGCGTTGACGGCAGCGAGCACGATCTCGTCCTTGCGGGTCTGGCTGGAGGTGTTTTCCAAGGCTCTGAAGTTCTGCGCTTTTGTATTCTGCGACACGATTTTACTCACACTCCTCACCAACACGGGTGATACACAGTGCCGCTAAATCTATTATGAATTTGTTTGCAAACTATTAACCTTGTGCCGATTGAATGCGCTTTGGGGTATTTAAGGGTGGAGTGTGAGTTGTAACCTGGAGCGGCCACGTGGCAACGATATTGAACTTTCCGGCAATTCACAGAGAGCCTGCAAAAAGCGGGCCTGAAACCGATGGCCCAAATGCAAGGCAAATGGGTGCGCAAATCCTGTTCTTCACCGGCGTGCGCTATGAGCGGTTTGAGAAGGCGCAGAGGCGCAAGGTGAAACTCGACCCGCCGGAGCTGCCGCTGGCGCTGTGAGCGCGGGGCATCCCAATTGTCACGACCGAAGAGCGCTGCAGGCTGAAGAGGCCGGATAGGGCGGATTGGTCAATTAGCGCACAGTCACCGAGTTTCTTACCTCGATTTTGCTACGTCACCGATTTCTCAGGCGCAACTACCGCTGTTGGTAAATCGCTTTACGGATTTGCGCTAGCGTCATGGACGTCGCAAACCTGGGATGTCCGTGCCGTGCCGCTACGATCGCCTTTCACATCGGATTGGCCGCGTTACGCGGTCGCGGCGCATGTTCTTTTCTGGAGCGTGTCGGCGGTTTTTCTGGTCAGCTGCCTTGCGGGCTATGCCGGGATGGTGGGTGGCCAAATCGTTCTTTCGCTGTTCTGGGGAACAATCATCGCCGCATTCCTGCTCGGGGTGTCCGGGGCCGCCTCGGGACGCCTGTACGTTGGAAATCAGGTCTTCTCCCGAACCCCGCTGACCGGCTGGACGGCGCGGGTGTGGGGGCTGGCGGTGTCAGCAGCGGCGTCGCTGCTCATGTTTTTCGCCTATGGCCTGATGCAGCTGGGCAGCTGATCCTCCGCTCGATGGAGCGCCCGCTCTGCGCCGCCGGAGCCAGTTCCAGATCCTGAACAGAAGTGCGATGATCGGGACGGCGGGGATCGAGTAGAACATGGCGAAAATCAGCGCCCAGCCCAGTCCATCGCCGCCCGTAAAGGCACCGAAGGCAAGGAAGAGGATGCCGTACCAAATTGCGCAGGCGTAGCCGACCGTGCGCCAATCCGCTCGCACGACGAAGCGGGCGAGGATGACCGGCACGAAGAGGGCCGCGCAGAGATAGACAAACAAGCCGCCAGGATCGTTCATGCGCTACCTCGTGCCGTCCAGCACAGGATGCGCCAAGCGGTGCACCGCGGCCAGAATTTCGCCGGCATCGTGATCGAGCTGGCGAACAGGAATGTTGATGTTGCCAAGCCCGCGGCTGGCAAAAAGCTTCTGGATAAATGAGCCGTGGCTGGCGGCGGACCACCACGAATTTGCCGCCTGTCTTCACGTCCGCAATCTCGCTCCACGGCATCAGACGCGTCACGTGGCGCACGGCGCCGGTGATGCCGTCGCGCGAGATGGACAGGGCAAGCTCCCCCGGTTGGACGCGGCGCAGCGTGAGCACGAGATCGGCAACCGCTCCTGCCACAAAGGCAAGAAGACCGATGAACTCAATCCACGAGAACGGTTTGCTGACGCTGCCCCTGCTGAAGATCCAGCGGCTTTCGTCATCAAGGTAAAGGCAGGCGAAGGCGGCGAAGACGAGGATGAACGGAACAATGCGCGCTAGGTAATAGCCGGTATGCCGGCCCGTATAGCGCACCACGAAACTGTCTTTCGTATGAGACTGCGCGTCGGCGCGATGGAATGTCTTGCTCATGGAGTCCCGGCGGCACGGCGGAGTGTGCCGGCAGGCTATCGCTGAATTTTTAAGTTTCCGTCAAAGGCAGGCATTCGGCGGCGCGGAGGAGATTTCCTGCGCTGCGTGATGGGATGGGGCAGGGCGGGAATGACAATGCGGGCGGGATAGGTCATGATGGGCGGGGGGCGTGTCATCGGCTGCAATCGGAGAATGCCGCATGAAAATGCTCAAGGTGCTGTTTGTTGTCATTCTCGTGAGCTTTGGCGGTCCGGCTGCGGCGCAGTCGCTTCAGAATGACATAGTCTATGGCGCGCAAGGTCAGACGCTTGATCTTTACGTGCCGGATGCAGAAAAGCGAAAAACGGCGCTGCTGTTCATTCATGGCGGCGGGTTCCGGGAGGGCAACAAATTACAGCTCGCGGGATTGGCGAAACTTTACGCGAAGGGCGGATTTGTTTCGGCGACGATGAACTACCGCCTCGCTCCGGCCTTTCCCTACCCTGCGGCAATCGAGGATGTAAAATCAGCCGTGCGCTGGCTGAAATCGAACGGCGCTGAAAAGGTTGTCCTTGTTGGCTATTCGGCAGGGGGAACATTGGCGCTGTCTGCCGGACTGCCCCGCGACATTCAAGTCGCAGCAATCGTGAGCGTCGCCGCTGCCGCCGATCTGGATTCGTGGGCAGCATCCGTAGCTTTTCCGCAGGCAAAAGTGGATGTCGCAAATTATCTCAACGGCGCCTTGTCCCGTGAGGCATCGCCGCTCTATGCCGTGCGCTCAGGCGCGCCGCCCGTCTTCCTGTTCCATGGCGACGATGACCAGCTTGTGCCAATCGCGCAATCGGTCATGATGGCAGAAAGGCTCAAGGCGAAAAAAGTGCCAGTTCTGTTTCGTGTGGTGTCAAAGGCAGGACATGACGTGCTGTTGACACCAAAACATGTGAAGGCCGTCCTGAAAGATTTGACGCCTTTCTTGGTCGGGGTTGATCGGGACAAGCGCTGACGGGCATTGTGGCGACGTCACCGCCATGAGAATTGGATTGCCTCGCGGCGGATCGCGCTGTTATGTGTCTGACCTCTTCACGCCTCTGCCGGGATTGCGCATGTGTCATAGTCACTCAGGTCTTGCGCTTTGATCTGGCGGCGTCTCCGGCTTGTGGCGCTGGCCGTTGCCTTGATGACCGGAGGGGCGGGGACCGCGCGCGCCAATGACCACCTCAAGATCGGAATTATCGGCGAGGACAACCGTGAGATCGTGACGGATTATGCGCCGCCTTGGACGGCGGTCGGGCATGTCAATGCGGGCGGTGAGCGGAGAAACCGGAATGTCTGCACCGGAACGCTGATTGCGCCGAGGGTGGTTCTCACCGCCGGATACTGCGTCATGGACATGTTCAGGAACACGCCTTTGGCGGCGAAAGACGTGCATTTTGTCGCCGGTGTCCGCAAGGATGAGTCGCTAGGACATTCAGGCGCGCAGTGCCTGAAATTTCCGCAAGGCTTCAAAATGCGCGCGCCGGAACGCACGCTTCCGGATGTAGGCACGCAAATTGTTCCGGAAGACTTCTTCAAACGGAACCTTGTCATCATCGTTCTGACCGATGCCATACCCAAAGCCGGAACGGCCGCGCTGGCGCAAGGGGAGGCGATGCAGCCCGGCGTTGGCCTCATTCATGCCGGCTATGGCAGCGACCGGCGCTACCGGCTCAGCGCCGACCGCAGCTGCAAGGCAGTCAATATCCGCGACGGCGTCGCCGCAACCACATGCGACAGCCTCGGCGCAAGCCGCGGCGGGCCGGTGTTTGTGGAAGAGGCGGGCGCACTGAAGCTGGCGGCGGTTCTGGTTGGCACGCTGCGGAAAACGGAGGCGACCCTCGCTGTGCCGCTCAGCGAGTGGCCCGGCATGCCGCTTGATGCGAGCTGTCCCTAGATGTGCTGAACGGCGCCGCCGGTGTCCGTCCCCGCAGCCAATCGAACAATTAAGACAGTGCCCGACTGCATCCAACCGCCAGCGTTGACATGCGCACGGGCTGCACGCTTTATTGGAAATCAACGGTCGTTGACACGCGATGACAAGATACGAAACCAAAGCCCTTGATGCGGACACCTGGCCAGACTTTGCGCGTCTGGTCGAGGCCAATAACGGTGTTTGGGGCGGGTGCTGGTGCATGTGGTATCACGGCAAGGACCAAAGCGCGGACGACTCCCCCGCGTCCAGGCGCGAGGCGAAGGAGCGCCTTGTCCGGGAAGGACGGGCGCATGCATCTCTCGTTTTTGATGGCGCGGACTGTGTCGGCTGGTGTCAGTTCGGGTCACCCAAAGAGCTTCCACAAATCCATAACAGCCGTGCCTATCTTGCAGCCAACCCCGCGCTTCCCGACTGGCGGATCACCTGTTTCTTTTCCGGCAAGGGTTATCGCGGCAAGGGTGTGGCGGCTGCCGCGCTTGCAGGCGCGGTCGATCAGATCAGGAAGCTCGGCGGCGGGCGCATTGAGGGATATCCGGAAGACACCGAAGGCCGGAAGGCTTCGCCGGCGTTTCTGTTCAACGGGGCGCTGTCGACGTTTGAAAGCCTCGGCTTCGAGCGGGTGCGGCTGATTGGCAAGCATAAGTGGGTGGTGACACTGACTGTCGGGTGACCTGCGGTCTGACATCGCGGTCAAAGACGTCCTTGCGTGTATCCCCATCTCGACCTCAACAGGCAGGACATCGCCGTGAGATGGGTCGGTTCGAAATACATCCCGGGCCTATCGCGTCGCTGACTGGCTGTCTGCTTTCTGGGTTAGGCAGCTATCTTTGGCGTATGCTGTGTCGTGATGGGCCTAATCCGGAAGTTCTGGCGAAGACGGATTGACTAGCGGCAATGCGGACGGAACGGACGTTCACTTCTGCCCTGGAATTTCTATTGGCCACACTTCGATCACGCCATGTGCGACTGCGCAGGGCGACTTGGAAACAAGCTCAATCGCTTCCTTGATGTTGGCAGCATCGATAATCGCAAATCCTGCAATTGGTAAATCCGACCGAAGGTACGCACCCTCTGAAACTTCCACTCCGCTACTCTCGGGGTTTCGCACCTGCACGGGTTTTCCTGCAATACCCATCATCGCGCCCATCGAAACGAGCCATTCGTCGTTCTTGTGGGCCGCGTCGCGGATCGGTTTCGCTGTTCTGTTGTAGCCGTCTTGGTCACCGTATCCGATTGTAACAAACTTGGGCATGGCTGAGTCCTTTGTCGTCTGCTTGCATTTCACAAGCAGTTGCGATTTATCATAACCGTCCCTATTTTGCAAGCAGTGCGGCAGGAGTTGCGAACAATGGTCAAGCCGGGGCGGTCGGGATGCCCGATCAATCTTACGTTGGAAACACTGGGGGATCGATGGAGTCTCATCGTCATTCGCGATGTCATGTTCGGATCGAGGCGCCACTACCGCGATCTGCTGAACAACTCCGAAGAGGGGATCGCGTCGAACATTTTGGCCAATCGCTTGAGGAAGCTGGTCAACGCCGGGCTGCTTTCAACAGACCAAGATCCAACCCATAAGCAGAAGACGATCTATAGCCTGACCGAACCGGCGATCCAGTTGGTGCCGATGCTTGCCACCATGGGAGCATGGGGGGTGCGGCATACCCCCGTTTCGCGCGAGCTGTCGGTGCGCGCACATTTGCTGGAAGATGGTGGCCCGTCGATGTGGGACATCTTCATGGATGAACTGCGGCACATTCATCTCGGTGCCGGGAAGCCTGAGCGATCCGTCATTCAGGAGCTGGCTACTGAATGTGAAGCCGCAATGACGAGGTGACCGCTAAGGGCTCTGAGCTGACTTTGGCCGCAATGCACTGAGATGTCCGCAAAGGGTCAATCGCGTCTTGTTATTACTATCAGCTTTCGGGGTTCAGCAGACATGCTGACAGGAGCGATTCAGACTGCGGAAATACAGACTGACCCACCACAGTGAGATGGAGCAGCGCGGCACGCTCGCAGAAGTTCGCGATGATTGAGAAGCATCATCCAAGCGGCTTCACCGCCAGCGGCAGATCATCGAACAGCCCCGGCGCTTCGCCGATCCGCGCACCCTCGATCGCGAGCATCCTGAGCTTGGTCTCAACGCCGCCATTGGCCGAAAAGCCGGTGAGTTTGCTGTTCGCGCCAATAACGCGATGACACGGGACGATGATCGGAAAGGGATTGCGGCCGAGCGCTTGCCCGACATTCTGGGCAAGCAGCTTATCGCCGAGTTGCTCAGCGATGGCGCCATAGGTCAGCGTCTCGCCGGCCGGGATAGCGCGCGTGGCGGCGTAGACCTTTGCTGCGAACGGATCAATCCTGCTGCAGTCACAGGCGATGAATGAGAGATCCGTTCTTTCTCCTTCAAGCAGCGCAGTTATCGACGCAATGGCGCGCCGGATGGCAGGCGGCGGCTCGCCCTTCGTCGCGCCGATCCGCGCCGCCAAGCGGCCAGCAGTGTCAGCAGAGCTTTTGTCCGGCAAGCACGTTGCC
The DNA here is from genome assembly GCA_963792485.1 of uncultured Alphaproteobacteria bacterium. Lineage (GTDB taxonomy): Bacteria > Pseudomonadota > Alphaproteobacteria > Rhizobiales > Rhizobiaceae > JANOYJ01. The sequence continues at coordinate 726,254 of CAWBWL010000007.1, read as the reverse complement.
ACGACCGTGTCACCGCGCCAGGCGATGCCGCAGTCGCCGAGCGCGGTCGGGAAAAGCGTGAAGTGCACCATGGGTTGAGAATCACCCACGATCGTGCGCCATTTTCAAGACACTTCCCGGGGCGTCCTCAGCGGAAGCAGGTTCAACCTGCTTGGTTGCAGTAAGCCTCGATGCGATATCCGTCCGGATCGACAACGAACGCAGCGTAGTAGTTCTCGCCATAGTCCGCCCTCAGACCAGGCTCTCCATTGTCACGGCCTCCGGCGGCCAAGGCCGCCTTGTGGAAGGTGTCGACACTCTTGCGGCTTGGTGCGGCGAAGCAGAAATGCAAGCCTGATTCCATGTCCGGCTTGATCGGCTTTTGGGCCATGTTCGTCCAAAGTTGCACCTGATCTTTGCCATAGCCGAGTGAGGCGGCGTCTTCGCTGAGGCAGGAATATCCGAGCGGCTTGAGTACAGCGTCGTAAAACTTTCTTGTCCGCGAAATATCGCTGACGCCGATTGAAACGTGGTCAATCATTCAAACCTCCTATTCTTGGGCTCCGCCACCAAATATGTGCGCTACGCACATATTGTCAAGTTGAAAAATGTGCGCACCGCACGTATGCTTCGACGGATGATCAACCGTACTGCCAATCTGCTCGGCGTTGTCGGGCTTGCGGTCGCCGACCGCATCGAGGACACAGCGCGCGACATCCTCAGCCACGCTGGTGAAACGCCTGCGGCGCTCGTCGTCATCGGATACGGCTCCGGCCCGTCCAACGATCAATTGCGACGCATTCTTGGCTTGTCTCATCCGGGGGCAGTGCGCCTCGTTGACCGGCTTGTCGCAGATGACCTCGTTGAACGTCGCGAAGGACGCGATAAACGGGCGATCGCGCTATACCTCAGCAAGCGGGGCCAAGCCCTTCGCGAGGAAATCCTAAAGGGACGCCTTGCCGCCATCCGGCCGCTTTTGGCGCCGTTGACTGGCGCCGAGCAGGAGACATTTGCTGCTCTCCTGCACAAAATGCTGTCTTCAATGGAGACGACGGATATGGAACGCCGCACGCTTTGTCGCCTATGTGATGATCGCGTCTGCAGCAACTGCCCGATCCCGGCCGACAAGCAAACGAAGACGTGAGTTCCTAATTCCCGATCGCCACACCCTCGCGCCGTGAATCTGCGCCGCCCACAAACCCGTCTTTGGTCACCACAATCGCCTGTATCCCTGAGGTCATTTCGATCAGTTTGACCGTGTGGCCCTTGGCTTCGAGGGCGGGTTTCCAGCTTTCCGCTTCCGTGCCCATTTCAAGCTCGGTCGGGCCGTTGCGGCTTCCGAAATTGGGGAGGTCGACGGCGATCTGCGGGTCTAGTTTCCAGTCGATCAGGGCGACAAGTGTTTTGACCACGAAATTGATGATGAGGCTGCCGCCGGGGGAGCCGGTGACGGCGAGGAGCTTGCCGTTTTCATCGAGGACTATCGTCGGCGCCATGGAGCTGCGCGGGCGTTTGCCGGGCTCGACGCGGTTGGCGACCGGCAGGCCGTCCTTGATGGGCTGGAAGGAAAAATCGGTCAGCTCATTGTTGAGGAGGAACCCGCTCTTGGTCATCAGCCGCGCGCCGAACGCATCCTCAATGGTTGTGGTCATCGAAACGGCATTGCCGAAGCGGTCGATGATGGCGATATGGCTGGTGCCGAACTCGATGCCGTCGGACGGCGCGAAAAACTCAGCCTTCTTGCGCGGCGGCTCGCCCGGCTTGGCCGTGCCCATGGATTTGGCGGGATCGACAAGGGCGGCGCGCGCTTTGAGATAATCCGGATCAAGGAGGCCCTCAAGCGGGACGGAGACGAAATCGGGATCGGCCAGATATTGCGCCCGGTCGGCAAAGGCGAGGCGCTCGGCTTCGGCGATCAAATGCGCCGCATCAGGACCGGCCGGCATGGCGGCCATGTTCTGGCCCTCAAGCGCGCTGAGCGTTTGCAGCACTGCGACCGCGCCGGAGCTGGGCGGGCCCATGCCGCAGATTTTCCTGCCCCGATAAGGGCCGCAGACGGCAGGGCGCTCGACTGTCTTGTAGGCTTTCAAATCGTCCAGCGTCATGTCGCCGGGATTGGCTGGATGGGTGGTGACCGTCGCGACAATATCGTCGGCAATCGCGCCGCTGTAAAACGCATCCGCGCCGCCCTGCGCAAGCGCGCGCAGCGTCGCCGCCATGGCCGGGTTTTTGAGCGGCGTGCCGGCAGCCTTGGGCGAGCCGTCTTCGTTGAAGTAAAGCGCCTTGGCGAGCGGGTCGCGGGAGAGGAACTTGTCTTTGGCGATGAGGCCCGCAAGGCGCGGGGAGATGTTGAAGCCGTTTTCGGCGATTGCGATGGCGGGATCGAACAGCTTGGCCCAGGGCAGTTTGCCCCATTTCCTGTGCGCGGCTTCGAGGAGGCGCGGCGTGCCGGGCACGCCGACCGAGCGCCCGCCGATGACGGCAGCGTAGAACTCTGCCGGTTTGCCATCCGCCCACAGGAAACGCTCGGGAATGGCGGCGGCCGGAGCCGTCTCGCGCCCGTCGAGGGTTGCCATGTTCGTGCCGTCGAAATGAATGAGAAACGCGCCGCCGCCGAGGCCCGAACTCTGCGGCTCGACGAGATTGAGCACCAGCTGCACTGCAATCGCCGCATCCACAGCGCTGCCGCCCGCCGCCAGAATGTCCTTGCCGGCCTTGGCCGCCAGCGGATTGGCGGCGGCAACCATGTCGAGCTTTGTGGTCTCAGCGTGATTGGCGATGCGCCCGGTGCCGATCTCCGGCGCGGGGACGACGGTCTGGGCCTGGGCGAAGGTAAGGCTCAAGAGCGCCAACGCGGCGGCAAGCTTGACGCGGGCAGCCAAGCCAAGCGGCGCAGTGTGGAATTGTTGCATGGCAAGCTCCCTGTCTGTCCGGATGAGCGGCGGAGTGTGGGACCGTTGTGGCTGCCAGTCAATCGCAGGAAATCATGTCGCGGCGCACTTCATTGCCACAGCATCAGCAAGCCGCTGTCCCGCCGCCACGTTTACTGGGCGATTGTCGATTGGGTGTGCGGTCAGCGAATTCCGGGGCGGTGACCTACGCCGCCAGCCGCATGCCGATGAGCACCATGCGCATTGCGTCTTCCGCCGCGTGGCGCAGCAGCTTCTCGCCCTTGGCGATCGCTTCCTCCAGCGTGCATGGCCGCTTGACGATCGAGGCGAAGGCGTCGATCCCGTTCTCGAAGGTCGTCTGCGCGCCTTTGCCGATAGTGCCCGCAAGGGCGATGACGGGGATACCCTTTTCCCGCGCGCGGCGCGCGACCTCGCACGGCACCTTGCCGAACGGGCTCTGGCCGTCGAGCGAACCTTCAGCCGTGATCAGCAAATCCGCCTCGCCGAGAAGTGCGTCGAATTCCAGATACTGCATGACGACATCGAAGCGCGGATGCAGTTTTGCTCCGGCGAAGGCGACAAGTCCGGCGCCAAGACCGCCGGAAGCGCCAGAGCCATTGGCTTTGCCGATATCGAGTTCCAGATCACGCCGGATGACGGCGGCGTATGTCTCGAGCGCCTGTTCGAGTTGTTCGACCTGTTCCGGCGTCGCACCCTTCTGCGGGCCGAACACCCGGGCGACACCGCGCGGCCCGAGCAGCACATTGTGCCAGTTCACGGCAACGTCGATCCGCGTTTCGGCTATGCGCGGGTCGATGCCCGTCATGTCGATGGTGGCGAGTCCGGCGAGCGCGCCGCCGCCCTGTCCGATCTCGCATCCCGGCGCTTTCCAGCAAGCGGCGCGCCGAGCGCCTGCGCCATGCCGGCGCCGCCGTCATTGATGCCGCTGTCGCCGCAGCCGATGAGAATGCGCTCCGCGCCGGCGTCGAGCGCTGCAAGAATGAGCTGGCCAACACCAACGCTCGTGGTTCTTGCTGGATCGCGCATGTCGCGCGGCACGAGGCGAAGTCCAGCGGCGGCAGCCATTTCGATGATGGCCGTCTTTGCGTGCGTTGCGCCCATCATGCCGAAGAAGGCTTCGACCGGCTGGCCGACGGGACCCGTCACGGTGACGGCATGCATCGTGCCTCCTGTCGCGTTGACGATGGCCTTGGTGAAGCCTTCGCCGCCGTCGACCATCGGCGCTTCCAGAACCCGCGCATCGGGGATGGCGCGCCGCACGCCGTCGGCAATCGCCTTGCAGACTTCGTCGACATCGAGGGATTCCTTGAAGCCCGAGGGCGCTATGAGAACGGTCATGGACATGGTTATCTCCTTTGGTTGCAATGGAAGGAGAACGGACGCCGGCGAAGTTTATTCCCGACCGGACCTGTAGAAAAGAGGCCGCCCGAAGGCGGCCACCAGGTCCCGGCATGTTGTTGGTTTTCACGATGCCGGTCGCGGTTCGGGAAGCGGTATCGCCGAGCCCTGTGTGGGCAGCGCGGTATCGCCCCGGCAGGCCGCGAATGCCGCCGCGACGGCGTTCGCGTCTGCTCGCATCAAGGCAATTTCGGTGCTGTAGTCGCGCAGCGTCACCATGTCGCCGCTGCGGTACAGCGTCTTCACCGCGTCACGCTCCACCGGCACGCCGTCCTTGCGCAGCCGGTTCCACACATGCCACCAGCCTGCGGCCCACATGCGGCGCTCGCCGATCGTGGCGTGCATGACGGTGCGCAGCTCGCCACTGGTGCACAACGCGCCCGGCATTGGCTGCAAGGCAACCTGCTCTGACATCAGCGGCCGCGGATATTCGTCCGCCAGCGGTTTGGCCGCCGGGAGCTGCTCTGTCGCCGCAGCCGGTGCCATTGCACGCAGCACGGGCGAACCAAGTTGGTGCGGCCAGACCGCAAGCGCGAAGACGACGAGCAGCACGGTCACTGCCGGCATCAGCGGCGCGGCAAGGCGCATCAGGTCCTTTTGCATGAACGGCGCCGTCTCGTGGCCGCCATACAGCGCGACCGGCTTGGCGCTCGCCATCATTGTCTGGCAGAAGCCCGTGCCCAGCACTGTCATCAGCACGATCAGGCGCACATCATGGCCGAAATCGGCAACCGGCAGGGCGACCGCCGGAATGAGGATGGCGGCACGGGCGCTGCGCGAATTGATGACGAGATGCGCGGCCACCGCGACCACGGCCATGAAGATCACCACGACCGGCCGCGACCCTGTCATCTGCGCGGGCAGCACCGCCATCGCGCCGGCCGCGAGAAACTTGTCGGCGCCGGAGACCGTCATCGCATCGGCGATGACCACCGTCGCGGTCATGAACAGGATCAGCTCCATTTCGATGCTGCGGAAAATCTCCTTCGGCTTCTTGTCGGTGAACGGCCGCGTCAGCATCAGCATGGCGCCAGCGAGCGCGACGATGGCGATGTCGAGCCCGTGCCAGGCCTGCGTCAGCCACATGCCGATGATCGCCATCATCGCAAGTGCCAGGCGCTTCTGGCGCGCGTCGAGCGGCTGTGTTTGCGCATTGTCCGTCTCGATCCTGAGGCTGCGCAATTCGCGTGGCACGAAGAGCGCGATGATCAGCCACACCGACACAAGGCTCGTGACAATGGCGAACGGGAAGGCGAGCAGCATCCACTCCAGATAACCAATCAAGCCGCCGCCCGCGCGCGCAATGGTGTCGGCGGCGATCAGATGTGCACCGGCGCCGATCAGCGAGCCGCCTGCCGACAGAAGAATGACCGACGGAAACAGCAGCGCCAGCGGGCGCACGAGCCTGCGATCGGGCATCGCCGGCACGAGCGCGACATAGACCGGCAGCAGCAGCGCGGCGCGCCCCGAGGTCGAGGGAATGAAGAAGGCCGTTGCCGCGATCAGGAAGGCGAGCGCGTGGAACACGCCGGTCACCGAATGGAACGGGCGGGTGGCGCGCGCCACCGCGAGTTCCATCAGGCCGCTCGACTTCAGGATGGCGGCGATAACGAAGGCGGCGACCAGCAGCCAGACCAGTTCGCTGCCGAGCGCGGCATAAAGCTGTTCGGATTTCATCGCGCCGCTCATTACCAGCGCGAGCGCGCCGCCGATGGCGATGAGCGAGTCGGGGATGCGCGTCAGCGTCCAGCCGGCGATGCAGAGCGCGGTCACCAGCAGGCACATGCGCGCATCCGCGGTCAGCGCCTGCGGCAGGAACCAGATGGCGGCGGCGGCGGCGAGCGAGACGGCGATGGCCCAGCCATTGGCGGCCAGCGCTCGCGTGAGAGGGCGCAGGTGCGCCATCGACGCATCGTCAGGCTCGGCTTCTGAAGAGGATTCTAACCTGGTCATTGTGACCACAGCGGCTTGGGGTGAGCGGGGAGTGGGCATCGTTCGATCCTCTTCGTCATGAAACTGTCACGAAGGGGAGAACGCGCCCGTCGGCAGATTATTCCTCGGCTAACGACATTTCCGCGCTTTGCCTTGAGTTCCATCTGATTTTGCTTGGCTTTTCGCCTCAGGCAGACGCGCAGCGCAGCAAAAAAGAGGCGCGGATGGCCCGCGCCTCTTTGTTCCTTCAATCAGACCGCCAGTCAGTGGAGGCGGCGGCGCAGCATCGCGATCCTCGCCTCCACGGCGTCGAGCCGCGCCGTGATGCGCTCCGGATCGATGTTTATGTCGCCGTGCATGCCGTCGTCGGCGGCGCTCATGAGATCGCGCCAGGTTTCGAGCTTTTGATCAAGCAGTGCGCGTTCGCTGGCAAGCGCTTCGAGTTCACGCGATTTCGCGCCAGAATGGATGGTAAAAATCTGGGATTGGGTCTGCATGGTTGTCTCCTTTCGCATTTCCAAGTGATGCGCGGAGAACGCACTGATTAGCCAGTTATTCCGTGCCGGCAATTTTTTTTCGCAATTGCCTTCTGGCTTGGGCCTGGATACTCACTGACGATGAGAGAGAGCGATGAAGACGCAAAGTTCGTCGATGGTTGAAGCGGCGGTCCTCATTGAGCCTTCCTTGATGGCACTCGCTTGCAGCACGGCATCCGCAGTCCACGTTTCTCTTCCAGTTACCTGCGAGAATTCGGTGGCGGAATTCGACTCCACCCCTCAATACAAATCGCAGCTCGCGCCTTCCAGAAACGCCGTGACCTGCGGTTTGAAGCTTTTGTCTTCAACAAAGGCGCGGAGCACGACGAAGCCTTCCTCGATTTCGTTTTCGGCGACGATCGAGGTTTCAAGGTCTGGCGTGAGGGTCTTCTTGAGTTCGATGACCTGCAGGGGCGTGGCGATGATGACGCCGAGGCTGGCCTGGTTGGCGGTGCGGTCGTTGACGGAGAAAATGTTTTCGCCGCGCCGGTTGTAGATCGACATCGACCAGAGCGGGGCGGCGCCCTCGGAGAGGATTTCCACCGGGCCGTTGCGCAGATCAAACCGGCAGGCGGCGACCTCGAAGGTGGGATCAAGCGCGCGGATGGATTCGGCCGTCACGCCGCCATGGTCGATGCGGTGGAACTCGTTGAGATTGCCAAGGCTCGCCAGCCGGCCCCATGTGTCGATGTCGGAAACGGCGGGAATGATGAGGAGCGTGGCGATATGCACAATGCCCGCGCCGACAAGGCCGGCAAGCGTGGCGAAGGCGAGCTTGGCCCGAAATCCGAACCTTGTGCCGAAAGGGGAGCTAACCATTGCAGCCCGTCCGGCGAATGTCAGGAAACTTCATGTCGACCAGCCCGGCATTGGAGGCGACCGGGGTGTCATAGAGCGACAGGATGAGATGATAGGCGCCGGGGCGGGCGGATTTCACCGCAAGCCAATTGCCGGGACGCGCGCTCGGCGCGACGGTGATGTCAACGTCATTGCCGGTGAAGCGCACGATCTGGCGCGAATGCAGCACCGTCGGCCAAGACGGATTGGCGGCGAGCGGCACCTCGTCATTGGCGCTGGCATACAGCGTCCAGAGCCGGGCAGGGGGGCTCGGTCCGTTAATCACATAATCGCAGCCAAAGATCAGGCCGCGCCCTTCCGAATCCTTTTCGGCGAAAAACCGCACACCCTCCGCCGCGCCAAGCGGCAGCGAGCCGGTGCGCGCGACAATGGCTTTGGCGTAGGGGTCGGCATTGGGCGTGCCGAAATTGGGGAAGGCGGTCCAGAGGCCGACTTCGAGGCCGCCAAAGCGCTCAACCCCGGTGACGGCGCGCAAAGTCAGCCACGACCCGCCGCCGATGGCGAGTGTGGTGGCGAGGGCGAAGAGGAAGAGGTTGCGCAGCATGGAAGCGGGTTAATGCGATTTGGGGAAGTTTCGCAAGGGGAGGCGCAGGTTACAGCTTCGCCAGCACATCCGCCGGCGCTTGGCGGAAGAGGCGGTTGAGCTCTTCGAGGACTTTCGTCGTTTCCGGCGACAAAGCGGCGGGGCGGGAGATGGGTTTGAGGCCTGAATCTGTTTCCGAGCCTTCCGCCACAAGCGCTTCTTTTGGCTTGGGCTTTGGATCGGGGTAAGGTTTTTCGAGGCCGGGCATCGGCTTTAATTCGATGTTCTGGTGCGCATAGGACATGAAGCGCTGGAAGGTCATGGCCGGCAATATGCCGCCGGTCATTTTCTCGGTCGGCGAGAAGTCGTCATTGCCGTACCAGACGGCGGCGGTGTAATTGCCGGTATAGCCGACGAACCAGGCGTCGCGGTAGGACTGAGTGGTGCCGGTCTTGCCGGCGACGCGCGTGTTGTCGAGCGCGGCGCGCCGGCCGGTGCCCCACTCGGGAACCTGCGCGAGAATTGTGTTCATCGCTGTGTCCGCCTGTTCGGACAGGACCCGCACGGGCTTTGGCCCGTCTTTTGCCCAATCCCAGATGACATCGCCGGAATAGGACATGATCTGCGTGAAGGCATGGCGCGTGCCGCCGAAGCCGCCGTTGGCAAGGGTCAGATACCCCGTTGCTTGATCGAGCACGGTCATGCCCGATGTGCCGAGCGACATGGTCTTGTGCAGCGAAATTTCCGACTCGACGCCCATGGCTTTGGCAAGCGCCGCAATGGGTTTGGTGGTCAGATGGTCTTTGGTGAGGCGCACCGGCACGGTGTTGATGGATTTGACCAGCGCGGTGGTCAAATTCATGCGGCCCGAATAGCCGCGTGTGTAATTCTGCGGTGACCAAGCGCCCCACGAGATCGGTCCATCGGAAATAATGGATTCAGGCGTGAAGCCGCGCTCCATGGCGGTGGCGTAGACATATGGCTTAAACGAGGAGCCGGCCTGGCGCAGCGCGCCTGTGGCGCGGTTGAACTGCGAGGCGCCATAATCGCGGCCGCCGACCATCGCGCGCACCGAGCCATCATTTTCAAGGATGATCACGGCGGATTGGGTGACTTTGAACTCCTGGCCGTTTTGGCGCAGGTGAAACTCGACCGATTCCTCCGCCGCCTTCTGCAGGTCAAGATCGACCGTGGTGCGCACAACAAAACTGGACTGCGGAAGGCCTTTGGCGACCTTCTTCACCTCTTCAAAGGCCCAGTCGAGGAAATAATCAGGCGTCTCGGACGTTGTGCGCTCGACGATGTTGGCCGGGTTGCGCCGCGCGTCGAGCACCTGGCCCTCGGCCATCAGCTCGCCTTCCACCATATTGCTCAGCACCTCATTGGCGCGGGCGCGGGCGGCGGGAAGATTTATATGCGGCGCGTATTTGGCCGGCGCCTTGAACAGACCCGCCAGCATTGCCGCTTCTGCGAGCGACACGTCCTTGACGCTTTTGCCGAAGTAGAAGTCTGACGCCGCCGCAATGCCGAACGTGCCACCGCCCATATAGGCGCGGTCGAGATAAAGCTGGAGGATTTCCTTTTTCGACAGATTGGTTTCAAGCCAAACTGACAGGAACGCCTCCTTGATCTTGCGTTCAATAGTGCGCTCATTGGTGAGGAACAGGTTTTTGGCCAACTGCTGCGTGATGGTCGAGCCGCCCTGCACGACCGAGTTCGCCTTGACGTTTTCGTTCATTGCGCGGGCGAGGCCGAGGAAGTCGAGGCCAACATGCTCAAAAAAGCGCCGGTCCTCGGTGGCGAGCACCGCCTTGATCACATGATCTGGCAGTTCATCAATCGGCACCACATCCTTGTGGATGATGCCGCGCTGGCCGATCTCGTTGCCGTAGCGGTCAAGGAAGGTGACGGCGAACTCCGACTGCCTGCGCCAATCGCCTTGTGTCTCCTGGAATGAGGGAATGGCGAGCGCCAGAAGCGCGGTCAGGCCCACTGTGCCCAGCGTGAAACCTTCTCCGAAAAGCTCAAAAATGAATTTCTTGAGGCCGGTGACGTGAAAGCGGCGTGAGAAGATCGTGATGTTTTCCCAGATTTCCCGCGCGCGGAAGCCGGTCTCGTACAGGGCCGAATCCAGCCACGCATCAGCGGCCAAAAACTTGCTCGGCCTCTTGTGCGCCGGTTTCTGCTCTTCAAACGGGTCGGTCATGCCATGTCGTGCCAGTGCGCCGGTGCGCGAACCGGCTCATCATCCCACCGCGCGCTATATGCTTGAAAAATGACTTTGGGGCAAGGAGAGGCGGGGAATGAGGTTAAGGGAGTGGCGCCCCTGATCATTGATATCGACTGGCCGGGCCGCAGACCGGCAAATTTGATGTATGAATTTCAGCCAAGCTGCTGAAAAACCGTGTATGACATCGGCAAAATTTCGGTGCTCGGGGCCTATCACGTCGAGCGAGTCAAAAAGATTTAATTCCTAGGAAAATAGTCCTTGACACCGTGACGGTCCTCAGGCATATACGTTCCATACTCGATAATTGCGCCCGATAGTGCGCGGCGGGTCATCCTTTCATCTCCCGCTTCACTGACGGAGGCTTGATGCCACGCATTCTCCCGGGCGCGGCGGAGGCGTTGCGGCTGGCGCAGACCGAGTTCGCGCTGCCGGATGAGCTGGCGGCACGGCTGTTGGGCTGCGAAATCAGGACGGTGCGGGCAAGGCGAAGCAAAGGCGGTTGGGCGACAGGATCAAATGTAAGTCAGAATGACTCGGTCCTGCGCGAAAGCCTTGTTCTGGAGAACGGGCACATTGTGGTTGTCACCGGTGCGCCTGACAGCGCGGGGCAGGAGTTGGGCGCGCCAGCCGAGGAAGAAATCTCAGCCGGCGAGCTTGCTCTCGCGATAGGAAAACTGAAGCGGCAATTGTTGAAGGACGTTTTTGTCCTGCTGGCGTCCGGCAATCTTCTGAAGGCCGACCGGCGTCTGCTGGAGCGCATCGAGGGCGCGTTGCAAGACCTTGAACGTCTGATGACGATGCATGTGTCCGCGCAGCAAGCAATTCCCGAGCAGCCCAAGCCGGAGGAGATCGCCCGCATCCTGAAGAAGATGGAAAACCGCATTCATGATCTGGCAGACCAGAAATACGCGCAGCTGGTTGAAGAGAAACTTCAATCCAAACGAGCTGCAAAAGACCGAAAAGGAATGGATGTTCGAGGGAAAGCTGAAGCTCGCTCGCTTGGATCGGCCGGCGGCATGGCTGGTGATGGGCGGACGGGGAGCAGGCAAGACGAGGCTGGGGGCTGAATGGGTCAACGCGCTTGCAAACAACTTTGCGCCATTTGAGCGCGGGAACGCCTCCCCGATCGCACTCATAGGCGAAACATTAGCGGATGTGCGCGATGTGATGATTGAGGGGCCGGCGGGGATCAAGGCGTCGATCCGCACGAGGCGGCCGCGCTTTTATGCTTCCAAACGCCAGCTCGTTTGGGAAAGCGGCGCGGTGGCGCATGTGTTTTCGTCCGAGGATCCGGAATCGCTGCGCGGCCCGCAATTTGCTGCCGCCTGGTGTGACGAGATCGGCAAATGGAAGAATGCCATGGAGACCTGGGATATGCTGCAGTTCGGGCTGCGGCTGGGCGTGCATCCATGCGTGGTGGCAACGACGACTCCGCGCCCGACTGCGCTGATGAAACGGCTTATCGCCGATGAGAGCGTCATAAAGACAATCGTCAAGACCAGCGAGAACGAGGCGAATCTGGCACCGGGATTCCTCAGAGCAATAACGGGCCGATATGGCAGAACGGAGCTCGGGCGGCAGGAACTGGACGGGGAACTGGTCGAGGACCGCAAGGATGCTATGTGGAAGCGGTATGAACTCGAAACTATTCAACAAGTTACACCTGAAAACCTGAATCGGATTGTCATCGGGCTTGATCCGCCAGTCACCTCAAAAAGGGGTTCAGATTCCTGCGGCATTGTGGCGGCGGGAATTGACGATAACGGCCTTGGCTGGGTGCTGGCTGACCGCACGCTGCGCACCGCCTCGCCGCAGCAATGGGCGCGCCGGGCGGTGGCGCTGTATCACGAGCTGAAGGCGGACCGCATCATTGCCGAAGTCAATCAGGGCGGCGATATGGTGGCGACGATCATCCGGCAGATTGATCCGACGGTCGCGGTCAAGCCGGTGCATGCCACGCGCGGCAAATGGCTGCGGGCGGAGCCTGTGAATATGCTCTACCAGCAGAACAGGATCCGCCACGCCGGACGGTTCAGCGAGCTTGAAGACGAAATGTGCGATTTCTCGATTGACGGACTGAGCAATGGCCGCTCGCCCGACCGGCTCGACGCGTTGGTCTGGGCGCTGTCGGAACTGATGCTGAATGAGCGCGGAGAGCCGCGGGTGCGGGGGCTGGGGTAAATGACATTCGAAATTTAGTTCCCTCTCACTGACCAAAAAACACAACAGGAACCCCATGAAATCACCCTTCAAATGGCCGCTGCGGCAACGCGGCGATGAGATTGCACGTGTGGAGGCCAAGGGCGGCGGCTATGGCTTTGTCGCGCTGGAGCGCCAAGGCCAGGCCAGCTGGACACGGCGCGATTATGCGGCGCTGGCCCGGGAAGGCTATCTGCGCAATCCGATTGTCTACCGCGCGGCGCGGCTGATCGCCGAAGCCTGCGGGGCGGCGCCCTTGCTGATCTATCGCGGGGTGGAGGAGCTTGACCGGCATCCGCTGACGGATCTGTTGCATGAACCCAATCCGCGCCTGAGCGGTGCGGCGTTCTGTGAAGCGCTGGTCACGCAGCTGCTCTTATCCGGCAACGCCTACACAGAGCTGGTGGGCGAGGGCGATGCGCTGGAACTGCATCTGCTGCGGCCCGAGCGCGTGAGCGTGGAGACGGATGCCGTTGGCTGGCCGCTGGCGCTTGCCTATCGGACGGGAAATTTGACGCGGCGCATTGCTCTCACCGGCGAAATGGGAGGTGCGGCGCGGGCGCTGCACTTGACGCTGTTCCATCCGCTGGATGATCATTATGGCTTTGCGCCACTTGAAGCGGCCGCGATGGCAACGGACGTTCACAATGCGGCGAGCGCATGGAACAAGGCGCTGATTGATAACTCTGCCCGGCCTTCCGGCGCACTCATTTATGCGCCGAAAGAGGGCGGCAATCTGTCAACGGATCAGTTCGACCGGCTGAAGGCACAGCTCCACGAAGAGTACCGGGGCGCAAACCAAGCGGGCAAGCCGCTGCTGCTGGAAGGCGGGCTGGACTGGAAGCCGATGGGCCTGACGCCCAAGGACATGGATTTTCTGGAAGCCAAGAACGCCGCCGCGCGCGAGATCGCGCTTGCCTTCGGCGTGCCGCCCATGCTGCTCGGCATTCCGGGCGACAATACATATGCCAACTATTCTGAAGCCAACCGGGCGTTTTACCGGCTGACGGTGCTGCCGATGCTAGGGCGGGTGCTGGGGGCGCTGGGAACCTGGCTCGGGCCGGTCTGGGGCGACGAGCTGCGGCTGACTTATGATCCGGACGGGATGGAAGGTCTGGCGCTGGATCGGGCGGCGCTGTGGGAGCGGATCGGCAGCGCAAGCTTCCTGACGGATGATGAGAAGCGTGAGGCGGTGGGGTATTCGGCCTTTTCTGCTGGCTGATAGTTTGGCGCGAGGCGCCCCTCTCTGTCCTGTCGGACATCTCTCCCGCGAGGGGAGAGATCGGCGCGCCTCCGTTTTCCCCACTTCTTGCGCCCTTGAAGGAAGAAGGAAGGCGGGGGCACAGCGATCTCCCCCCCTCGTGGGGGAGATGTCCGACAGGACAGAGAGGGGCGCTTGGCTCCGGCCCAACCAATTATCACATCTCAGGAGAACACAACATGAGCGGCTTGTCCGAAGGGGCGGCGTTGTGGGGGATCAAAGCCCTCGGAGCGGCGGCCGGATCGGCGATTTCGGTCGCCTATATTTTGCCAAGTGACCGGCGCGAGGCGGCGGTGCGGTTTGCGGTCGGGCTCGTATCCGGCCTCGTGTTTGGCGGTGCGGCGGGAGTGAAGATCGGGGACTGGCTCGGCATCGCCGATGCGTTGGGCGAGGCGGAGCTGGTGCTGACGGGATCGGCGGCGGCGAGCCTGTGCGCCTGGTGGGCGCTGGGCGCGATGAAGCGCTTTGCCGCACAGACTTATCCAAACAATTTGAAGGACAAGAATTGATGAGCGCGACGAGCCAATATGTGCCAGGCGAGACGAAGTTCACGGGGCTTGCCCTCGACGCCGTCGAGAAAGACGGGACGTTTTCCGGCTATGCGAGCCTGTTCGGCGCGGTTGATCTTGGCAAGGACATGGTCGAGCGCGGGGCGTTTGCAAAGTCTCTTCGCAGGCGTGGTGCGGCGGGGATACGCATGCTGTTTCAGCATGATCCGAATGAGCCGATTGGCGCCTGGGCGGAGATCCGCGAGGACCAGCGCGGGCTGTTCGTCAAGGGACGGCTCGCAACGGGCGTGGCGCGCGCAAGGGAGACGCTGGAGCTGATGCGGGCTGGCGCGCTGGACGGGCTGTCCATCGGCTTTCGCACCATCAAGGCGAAGGCCGAAAGCGCCACGGGAATCCGGCGCATATTGGAAGCGGATTTGTGGGAAATATCGGTGGTGACCTTTCCGATGCTGCCCGGCGCGCGGGTCGAGGCGGTGAAGGCCGGACGGCATTTTCCGACGGTCAGGCAATTCGAGCATTGGCTCAGGCGGGATGCCGGGCTGACGCGGACGGAGGCTTTGGGCGTGATTGCCCGCGGCTTCAATGATGTGGCGCACAAGCGGGAAGCAGCGCTGAGAGTCCGGATTGAAACCTCGCCTGGCCGGCCATCTGATGCGATTTTCTGCGCTTCCGGTGCTCACGAACCTAAGTTCGCTGCGCTCCGGTTCTCGAAAACCACACCAGCTGACTCGGCCAGCCGGCTTTCAAAACGGCCTCTGAACTCCAACCCGCTGGTGCGGCGTTTCAAAGACGCGGCCAGCCTGATGCAAACAAGGATATGAGCATGACTGGAACAGCGCATAGCATTGCGCCGGAGCTGAAATCATCGGCGCAGAACGCGGATGATGTGGCCGGCGCATTTGATGATTTCATGGAAGCGTTCGACGCCTTCAAACAGAGCAATGACGACCGCCTGCGACAGATCGAAAAGCGCATGAGCGCCGACGTTCTTACCACTGACAAGGTGGAGCGCATCTCCAAGGCGATGGACGACCAGAAGCGCGCCATCGACCAGATGGTGCTGAAAGCCGCGCGCCCGCATCTGGGCCGCGAGGGCAATCCAATTGTTGAGACCGAGCACAAGCGCGCCTTCGATGGCTATATCAGGCGCGGCGATGAAAAGGGATTGTCGCAGCTTGAAGCCAAGGCGCTGACGGCGGGCGTGGCGGCGGAAGGCGGCTATGTCGTGCCGACCGAGCTCGAAGCCGAGATCGGCAAGCGGCTCTCGCAATTGTCGCCAATCCGTTCGATTGCGAGCGTGCGGCAAATGTCGGCCGGCATCTTGCGCAAGCCGTTTTCCCTGACCGGATTTGCTTCCGGCTGGACTGCGGAAACCGGCGCTCGCGCGCAGACGGCAAACCCGACGCTCACCGAGCTGCAGTTTCCGGCGATGGAGCTCTACGCCATGCCGGCGGCGACGCAGACGCTCCTGGATGATGCTGCGGTCGATGTTGACCAGTGGATTGCGCAGGAAGTCGAGGTGGCGTTCGCCGAGCAGGAGGGCACGGCCTTTGTATCAGGCGATGCGGTCAACAAGCCGCGCGGGTTCCTTAACTATCCGACAGTCGCGGAAACTTCGTGGACTTGGGGAAATCTCGGCTACACGGCCACCGGCGTCTCCGGCGCGCTGCCGGCTTCGAACCCGTCAGACGTGCTGGTCGATACCGTGTTTTCTCTGAAGGCGGGGTACCGGCAGAACGCCAGCTGGGTGATGAACCGCAAGACGCAGGGCACGATCCGCAAATTGAAGGATGTCAACGGTGAGTATCTCTGGCAGCCATCGGCCGTGGCCGGCGGGCGCTCGACGCTGATGGGCTTCCCGGTAGTCGAGGCCGAGGACATGCCGAACATTGGCGCGAATTCGATGTCGGTGGCGTTCGGCGACTTCTCGCGCGGCTATCTGATCGCCGACCGCGTCGGCGTGCGCGTGCTGCGCGATCCGTATTCCGCCAAGCCGTATGTATTGTTCTACACAACCAAACGCGTTGGCGGCGGCGTGCAGGACTTTGATGCGATCAAGCTTTTGAAGTTTGGCGTTTCTTAAGAGACGCCGGGCGGCCCCGGAGTCCTCCCGCCGGGGCCGCATTTTTGTTTCGGAGCCAAGCGCCCCTCTCCGTCCTGTCGGACATCTCCCCCGCGAGGGGGGAGATCGGCGCTCCGCCGCTTTCGCCAATCTCCAAACTTGAAAATTGGCGAAGGCAGCGGCGCAGTCCGATCTCCCCCCTCGCGGGGGAGATGTCCGACAGGACAGAGAGGGGCGCTTGGCTCCAAAGCTTCCAAACCATCGTATTTTCAGGAACCCAAACCCATGACACTTGCCCGGATCACACCGCCGGTTGGCGAGCCTGTGACGCTTGCCGAGATGAAAACGCATATGCGCGTGACGCATGACAGCGAGGATGCGCTGATTGGCAATCTGATCAAGGCGGCGCGCGAGGAGGTGGAGCAGGCGGCGGGTCTTGCGCTGATCGCGCAAGGCTGGCGGCTTTATCTGGATTGTTGGCCAGAAAGCGGCGTCGTGTTGCTGCAGCGCGCGCCGGTTAGCTCACTGGATGCGGTCACGGTGTTCGATGGAACCGGAGCGCCAACCAGCCTGCCTCTCTTCGGACATGCGCTCGACCGCGCCTCGCGTCCCGCAAGGCTGGCGCTGCCGGCTGACGTGACGATGCCGGGGCGGGAGCTGAACGGGATCGAGATTGATTTCACCGCCGGCTTTGGTGCGACAGGTGTGGACGTGCCGGACGGGCTGAAGCGGGCGATCATGCTCTTGGCAGCGCATTGGTATGAGCATCGCGGGCCGGATGCCTTCGACCGCGAATGCGCGCCCTGGCCGCCAAGCTTTGAGCGGATCATCGCGCGCTACAGGCGGGTGGGACTGTGATGATGACACGGTTCATCGACGCCGGGCTTTTGAACCACGAGGTGGCGCTGGAAGAGCCGGTGGAAACGCCGGACGGAGCGGGTGGGTTTACGATCGTCTGGACGCAGATCGCAACGCTCTGGGCGCGGCTTGAGCCGCTTGATCCGGCGCGTGAGCTTTGGGCGGGGCGACAGGCTTCTGAAGCAACCCACCGCGTTACGCTGCGGCTTCGCGGCGATGTCAAGCAAGGGATGCGGTTCCGCAAGCTGACGCGGCTCTTTCCCATCCTCTCGGCACAGGACCCTGACGAAAGCGGTCGCTATCTCATCTGCCGCACGCGCGAGGAAAGCGAATGAAAATTTCACTCAATCTGACGGCGGAGAGCCTGATCAACGCGCTGCGCTGGCGGCGGCAGGATCTCCTTGAGATGAAGCGCCCGGATTTGGGGGCAAGGCCCAAAAAACTGCCGGTGCGCAGGAGCGCGGAGCTTTCGGTGAACACTATTTGGGTGCAGCTTGAACCAAGCAGGAGGCCATTGACCAAGGCACAGCGCCTGGCGGCGGAGCGCAAGGCGGCGCGGTTTTCGAGCGCCACAACATGAGTGCGGCTTTGGAGCTGCAAGTGGCTATCATCACGCGGCTGACAGGTGATGCGGCGCTTGTCGCGCAGCTAGGCGGGGCGAAGATTTACGACCGTCCAGCCGTTACCGCCAAGTTGCCCTACGTCACGCTTGCGCAGACGGTCAGTTATGATTGGAGCACGGCGAGCGAGAGCGGGCGCGAGCACTTGCTCACCGTGCATGTCTGGTCGCGCGCTGGCGGCAGGGTTGAGGCGCATGAGATCATGGAGAAGATACGGCTGCGGCTTGAAGGGCTCACACAAGATTTCGCTTCGCACAGGCTGGTGCTGCTCTGGCTCGAATTTGAGGATGTGCGCTTTGACGTTGCCGAAGATGGGTATCACGGCATGCTGCGCTACCGCGCGCTGACGGAGGCAGTATAGGGGCGCGACGGATCGTTTGGAGTCAGGCGCCCCCCTCTGCCCTGTCGGGCATCTCCCCCACAAGTGGGGAGATCGCTCACCGCCGCTTTCGCCAATCTCCAAACTTGAAAATTGGCGAAGGCGGTGGCGCAGCCGATCTCTCCCCTCGCGGGAGAGATGTCACGAATTGACAGAGAGGGGCGCTTGGCTCCGGGCTTTCAAAACCGAAATTCAAGAAAGGAGCCAACATGGCTGCGCAAAAGGGAAAAGACCTGCTGTTGAAAGTTGACAGTCTTGGCAACGCGACATTTGTTACCATTGCCGGGCTGAGGACAAAGAAGCTCAGTTTCAACGCCGAGACCGTTGACATCACCGATGCGGAATCTGCCGGGCGCTGGCGCGAACTTTTGGCGGGGGCGGGGGTGCAGCGGGCCTCGCTGACAGGTTCCGGCATATTCAAGGATATGGCCTCGGATGCGGCAGTGCGCACGCTGTTTTTCGACGGCGTGATCCGGAACTGGCAAGTGCTGATCCCGGATTTCGGCACTGTGACCGGACCGTTTCAGATCACCGCGCTCGAATATTCAGGCGCGCATGACGGAGCGCTCACATTCGAGATTGCAATGGAGTCCGCCGGCCTCATGACCTTCGGTGCAATCTGATGGCGGCCAATCGCAGGCGTGGCGAGATCAGCGCGACGCTCGACGGCAAAGCAGTACCGGCTATGCCTGACGCTTGGCGCGCTGGCCGAACTTGAGGATGCTTTTGGCGCGCAGGATCTGAACGCGCTGGCAGAGCGGTTTGCCAGCGGCCGGCTGTCGGCGAAGGACATGCTGGAAATCATCGCGGCGGGCCTGCGCGGCGGCGGCGAAAAACTCGCGGCGGGCGAGCTTGGGGCGATGCAATGTGATGGCGGGCTGGCGGGGTTTGCGCGCATTGCGGCGGAACTGCTTGAGGCGACGTTTGGCGGAGCAAATGGCTGAGGCAAGGGTATTTCCCTGGGACGCGGTTTCGGCGTTTGCCTTCGGTGTATTGCGCCTTTCGCCGGCCGAGTTCTGGGAGATGACGCCGCGCGAGCTGGCGATGGCCATGCGGCCGTTTCTGAAAGGGCACGGCGCGCCTTCGCGGGACGAGTTTGATACCCTGATGCAATCCTTTCCCGACAAGGAGATGTGATGCCCGAGATTGTGGACGTTGAAATCCGCGCCGACACCGATGCGTTTGATCTGGCGCTGCGTGATCTTGAGAGCCGCTCGAAGCAGTTCGGTTCGGTGCTGACCAATGCGCTGAAGGGCGCGGTGGTGAGCGGCAAATCGCTGGAGGATGTCTTGCGCGGCGTTGGTCTCAGCCTTGCCGGCATGGCGCTGGATGCCGGGCTGAAACCGCTGCAGGGGCTGCTTGGCAATGTGTTTTCCGGATTGCTTGGCGGGATCATGCCGTTTGCCAAGGGCGGGGTGACGCCGTTTGCGTCCGGCGGCGTTGTCAGTTCGCCCACCTATTTCCCGAACGGCAACAGCATCGGCCTGATGGGCGAGGCGGGGAGCGAAGCGATATTGCCGCTGTCGCGCACCAGCGACGGGCGGCTTGGCGTTGCGGCGGGCGGCGGCAAGGGGGCGATGCAGATCACCATCAATGTGACGACGCCGGATGCCGCCTCATTCCGCAAATCCGAAGCGCAGGTGACCGCGATGCTGGCGCGGGCGGCGGGTCGCGGGGCGCGATATTTGTGAGGACTTTGAATGCCAATTCCAATCTTCCATGACGTCGTCTTCCCGCTCTCCGTCTCCTTCGGCGCGACTGGCGGGCCGGAGCGGCGGGTTGAAGTCGCGCAGCTGACCTCCGGCAAGGAGCAGCGCAATGCGCGCCAGGCGCATTCGAGGCGGCATTATGATGCGGGGACCGGCGTGCGCTCGATTGATGAGCTGAGGGAAGTGATCCGCTTCTTTGAAGCGCGGCGCGGAAAGCTGACGGCGTTCCGGTTTCGCGACCCGTTTGATTTTGCCTCACGCGATGACGGGCTGGCGGTGACGCCGAATGACCAAGTGCTTGGGACGGGCGATGGAACGAGCTGCGCGGTTTGCGCTGGTGAAGCACTACGGCAGCGGGCCGGACGCCTATGCGAGGCCGATCCGCAAGCCGGTCGGCGACACGCTGCGGGTGGCTGTGGCGGGGGTGGAGAAGACGCTGGCGGCACATTTTTCGTTTGATGATGCGGCGGGCGAGATTGTGTTTGCGCCGGGCTCGATCCCGGCGAACGGCGCGGCGGTTACGGCCGGGTTTGAGTTTCATGTGCCGGTGCGGTTTGATCTTGAGCGGCTGACGGTGAGCCTGACCGCATTCAAGGCGGGACAGGTGCCGACCATTCCGCTGTTCGAGGTGCTGCCATGATCACGCTGCCGCCCGGGACTTGAATCACATGTTCAAGGCGAGGCCACAACGCTTTGTTTTTGCTGGAAGGTTACCCGCAAGGACGGGGTTAAGATCGGCTTCACCGACCATGACGGGACGATCAGTTTTGACAGTGTGAGTTTCGAGCCGGAAAGCGGGTTCAATGCAAGCGCGGCGGAGGCATCGCTGGGGCTGGCGGTCTCGACCATGGAGGTCGAGGGCGCGCTGAGCTCGAGCCGGATCAGCGAGGCGGATTTGTCGTCCGGTGTGTTTGACGGGGCGGAGGTCGAGACTTGGCTGGTCAACTGGCAGAATGTCACGGACCGGGCGCGGCTGCGGGTGAGCTATATTTCGAAGATTGAGATGACCGGCGGCCTGTTCAAGGCGGAGCTGAAGAGCCGCACGCATATGCTCGACAGGCGCATCGGGCGGACCATCCGCAGGCATTGTGACGCCGAGCTTGGCGACAGCCGCTGCAAGGTGGCGCTGGCTGGATTGACGGCGGCAGGGACAGTGCTCGGCGTGGCAACGGCCGCGGATTTTACGACTGATGATTTGAGCGCATTTGCGTGATCGCTGGTTTGACCATGGGGTGCTGACATGGACGAGCGGCGCGAATGCGGGGCAGGCATGCATTGTGGCGCAATTTGAACGGCAAGGACTTGAGCAGCGGATCGTGCTGTGGCGGCCGCCCTCCGAGACGATTGCCATTGGCGACGGGTTCAGCGTTGTGGCCGGGTGCGACAAGGCGTTTGCGACCTGCAAAGAGAAGTTCTCCAACACGCTGAACTTTCGCGGCTTCCCGCATCTGCCCGGCAATGACGCGGCCTATGCCTATGTTGACGGGGAGGGCGTGTTTGACGGCGCGCCATTAGTGCCGTGAACGGGACAGTCCTTGAGGAGGCGCGGAAATGGATCGGCACGCCTTACCGGCACCAAGGGTCTCTGAAGGGTGTTGGCTGCGATTGTCTTGGCCTGGTGCGCGGGGTTTGGCGGGCGTTGTATGGCCGCGAGCCGGAAGCGCTGCAGCCGTATAGCGCGGACTGGGCGGAGGCAGGCGACCGGGATGCCCTGCTGGAGGCGGCCAAGCGGCATTTTCGGGAGAAGGCCATGGCGGAGATGGCGGCGGGGGATTTGGTGCTGTTTCGCTGGAGGCCGGAGCATGCGGCAAAGCACGCGGCGATCCTGAGCGGGCCGGACCGGTTTATCCATGCTTATGAGGGGCACTCGGTGATGGAGAGCCATCTGGTGCCGCAATGGAAGAAGCGGATCGCGGGCGTGTTTGGGTTTCCCCACGATCAAGGATTAATCATGGCCACACTCGTGTTGCAGGCCGCTGGGGCTTATCTCGGCGGGCTGTTTGGCGCATTTGGCGCGACGCTGGGGACGGCAGCGGGGGCGCTGGGTGGATATCTCATCGACCGCGCGCTGCTGACCGGATCGCAAAGCCGGGAGGGGCCGAGGCTGTCGGCCATGCAGCCGTTGACCGGAGAGGACGGAGCGCCGCTGGCGCGGGTGTACGGTTCGGCGCGGGTGGGCGGCACGCTGATCTGGGCGACGCGGTTTCAGGAAGTGGCGCGGAGCGAGCGGCAGGGCGCCAAGGGCGGGCCGAAGGTCACGACATTTTCGTATTTCGGCAATTTCGCCATTGCCATGTGCGAAGGCGAGATCGCGCATGTCAGGCGCATCTGGGCGGACGGCAAGGAGCTGGACCAGAACGATTTTGCGATCCGCATTTATCGCGGAACCGGACGACCAGCTGCCTGACCCGCTGATTGAGGCGAAGCAAGGCGTCGGCAATGCGCCCTCCTATCGCGGCACGGCCTATGTCGTGTTCGACCGCTTTCCGCTGGAGAATTTCGGCAACCGCATTCCGCAGTTTTCATTTGAAGTCTTGCATCCGGTGGGCGGGCTGGGGCCGAAGATCCGGGCGATGACACTGATCCCGGGATCGACCGAATATGGCTACGCGCCGCTGCCGGTGAACCGGACGGTGCAGGAAGGCGAGACGGTCTCGCAGAACCGGCATGTGAGATTCGGGGAGAGTGATTGGGCGGCGTCGATTGATGAATTGCAGGCGCTGTGCCCGAACCTGGAAAGCGTGGCGCTGGTGGTCACCTGGTTCGGCAATGATCTGCGCTGCGGCAATTGCGCGGTGAGGCCCGGGGTGACGACGCGGGACGCTGGCGGCCTTTCAGCCGCCTGGCGCGTCTCGGGCGCGACCAGGGGCGACGCGCATCTGGTGTCAACGCACCAAAGCGGGGCGAGCTTTGGCGGCACGCCCAGCGACCAGAGCGTGATCGACGCGATCCGCGATTTGAAGGCGCGCGGGCTGAAGGTCACGCTGTATCCGTTTGTCATGATGGACATCCCGGCCGGGAATGCCTTGCCAAACCCCTATGGCGGGGCGGGCCAGCCGGCCTATCCCTGGCGCGGCGAGATCACCTGCCATCCGGCGGCGGGGCAAGCGGGGAGCGTTGACAAGAGTGCGGCGGCGGGCACGCAAGCAGCTGCGTTTTTCGGCAGCGCGGCGGCTGGGCAGTTTTCGAGTGCGGGCGATGTGGTCAGCTTCTCCGGCGCGGCCGATTGGGGCTACCGGCGGTTTGCGCTGCACTATGCCAAGCTCGCGCAGACAGCGGGCGGCGTGGACGGGTTCCTGATTGGCTCGGAACTGAGGGGCGTCACCCGCATTCGCTCAAGCACGGACAGTTTTCCGGCCGTTTCAGAGCTTGTGAGCCTTGCGGGCGCAGTGCGCTCGATCATTGGAACAGTGCCGAAGCTGACCTATGGCGCGGACTGGAGCGAATATTTCGGCTACCATCCGGCCGATGGCTCCAATGACGTTTTCTTCAATCTAGACCCGCTCTGGGCCTCGCCGCATGTCTCGGCCGTCGGCATAGACAATTACATGCCGCTCGCAGACTGGCGCGACGCGGACTGGCTGGGCGGCAATCTGGACGGGGCGGCATGCGCCGACGATTTGGAGGCGTTCAAGGCGGCGATTGCGGGCGGCGAGGGATATGACTGGTTCTATGCCAATGAGGCGGCGCGGAAGGCGCGGACGCGGACAGTGATCACCGATGGCGCGGCGGGCAAGCCCTGGGTGTTCCGCACCAAGGATATCGAAGCCTGGTGGGCGAACCCGCATTATGACCGCAGGAACGGTGCGGAGCTGGGGAGCCCGTCGGGCTGGATTCCGCGCTCCAAGCCCATCTGGTTCACCGAGCTCGGCTGCGCGGCGGTGGACAAGGGCGCGAACCAGCCAAATGTGTTTCCGGACCCGAAATCGGCGAACTCCGCCGTGCCGTATTTTTCCAATGGCGGCCGCAACGATCTGGCGCAGCAGCGGTTTCTGACCGCGCATCTTGAGCATTGGGGCGCGAACAACCCGGTTTCGCCGGTCTATGGCGGGCCGATGGTTGATTTGTCCAATCTCTATCTCTGGGCCTGGGATGCGCGACCTTTTCCGGCGTTTCCGCTGCAAAGCGGGGTCTGGAGCGATGGCGGCAACTGGCTGACCGGACACTGGCTGAACGGGCGGCTGGATGGCATGACGCTTGGCGATTTGATCGTGGCGATTTTGGCGGACCACGGCGTGACTGGCGCGGACACGGACACGGTGGATGGATTTGTGCAGGGTTATGTTGCCGGCGATCCCGCAACCGCCCGGCAGGCGCTAGAGCCGCTGATCAATTTGTGGCCGGTTGATGTCAGCGAAGTTAATGGCAATGTGGTGTTCGCCTCGCGGAGCCGGGCGGCGGATGCGCCCTTGCTGATTGCCGATACGGTCTATCCGGATGATGCGGGACCGGTGAACACGCGGCTGATCGACCTGTCGGCGCTGCCGCGCGAGACGGAAATCCGCTTTCCGCGACCCGCTGCGCGACTATCAGGCGGCGAGCGCATCGGTGCGGGCGGAAGGCGGCGGGGGCGGGATTGAAAGCCTTGACGCGCCAGTCATGCTGGATCCGGCAATGGCCGATGCGCTGGCGCGCGGGCTGCACCGCGAGCGGCTGTCGGCGCGCAAGGAACTGACCTTTTCCGCGCCTTGGCGCGAGGCGCGGCTTGCGCCGGGCGATGTGATCGCGCTGCCGGATTTGGCCGGCGAGACTTTCCGCGTGATGCGCATTGAAGATGGCGATGTCGCGGCGGATCGAGGCGCTGTCGATTGTCGCCGTCTATCCGCCTGTTGTGCAGGCGCGGCTGCCGGAACTGGATGATGCATGGCGGGGCAGTGATTGGGCCGCCGCTGCTGCGGCTGATTGATCTGCCGCTGCTGCCGGGCGAGAGCGAGGCGGCGGGCGGGCTGAAGATTGCAGTTTGGACGAAGCCATGGCGCAGCCAGGCGATATTTTTGTCGCCATCAAGTAACGGCTTTGCGCAGCGCGGGACAGTGACAGCGCCCGCGACTGTGGGTGTGCTGGTCAATGCGCTTGACGCGGGCGAGACCGGGCGGTTTGACCGGAAGAATGTCCTGACCGTGCGACTGCTCGGCGGCGAGCTCGCGGGCCAGCCGGACGCGCAGATTTTGAATGGCGGGAATTCGGCGCTGGTGAAGTGCGTGAGTGGCGGCTGGGAGATTATCCAGTTTCAGGAGGCCGTGGAAGTTTCAGCGGGGGTCTGGCAACTCTTCGGCCTGCTGCGCGGCCAGCTTGGCACGGAGGACGCGATGCTGGCGGGCGCGGCGGCCAGGGCCGATTTTGTGCTGCTCAACAGCGCCGTCAGCGCGGCGGGGCTGAACGCGTCGGAGATCGGAATTGAGCTAAACTGGCGGGCGGGGCCGGTCGGCAAGGACTTCTCGGTTGATTTTTTCTCAGCGCAGACGGCGGCCGGCGGCGTCCGGGCGCTCACGCCGCTCTCGCCCGTGCATTTGAAGAAAAAGGCGCAAGCCGATGGGACGATTCAGTTTTCCTGGGTGCGGCGCAGCCGGATTGATGCGGACAGCTGGCTTGGGGCGGACGTGCCTCTCGGCGAGGCCGAGGAGAGCTATCGCATCCGGCTCGTGAATGAGGGCGGGGCGGTGGTGCGTGAAGCCAGTGTTTCCGCGCCGCTCTGGGCCTGGACGCCATCCATGCAGGCGGCGGATGCCGGTTTTCTGCCGGTCGCGCTGGAGGCGGCGCAGATGAGCGAAGCAATTGGCGCAGGCGTTCCCGCGCGAGTCGCGCTTTGAGTTTTCCCTGATTTATCAACGACAAAGGAGACGATCATGATCAACTTCAAGCCCTGGTATCTGTCGAAAACCATCTGGGCTTCCGGCATCTCCGTCGCCTGCGCGCTGCTCGGCTTCGCAGGCGTTCCGACAGTGGCATCGACCAGAGCGCGCTCGCGGATCAGCTCTTGCAGATCATCTCGGCGCTGTCGGGCGTGGTGGCGATATTCGGACGGGTGAGCGCGGGGAGCAAGATTGGGTAGAAGTCGCCAATCCTCTAAAATTCACAACAGCCCATTCATCCGCCGTTCAGCCAGCCCGCGGTATACACCCGGCCATGATGAAACAGCTTCTTGCCTTTACCGCGCTTGGCGCACTTACTTTGGTCTTTGGCGTGCTGGCCTTCGGGCAGGCGCGGGCTCAGACGCTTGGGCTGGATGATCAAGGGCGGGGGCCATTGATCGCCGTGGATGTCGACTGCTATGCCGTTGCTGAACAGATGGCGCAGCAAAATGGCGGGACGGTGGCGAAGGCTGTTCCTGTGACGCAGGACGGCCAGCCCATGTGCCGAATTGTCATCATTTATCCCGGTCAGGATGGCGAGCCGCCAATGCGTCAGGAAGTATATGTGCCGCAATAGATTGTGGCTGGCGCTTGTGTGACCCGGCTGTTGTTTTTCGCACGTAACCGGCTAGGCTTAACTCAGCCAATCAAAGCAACCGGTGCAGTATGCGCATTCTCGTAGTCGAAGATGACAAGGACCTCAACCGCCAGCTCTGCGATGTGTTGAAAGACCAGGGCTATGTGGTCGATACCGCGTTCGACGGCGAGGAGGGCCATTTCCTTGGTGACACCGAACCTTATGACGCTGTTATCCTCGACATCGGCTTGCCGGTCATGGACGGAATTTCCGTGCTTGAGCGCTGGCGCAAGGACGGGCGCAAAATGCCGGTGCTTATGCTGACCGCACGCGACCGCTGGTCCGACAAGGTTGCGGGGATTGATGCCGGCGCTGATGATTATGTCACCAAACCATACCATAATGAGGAAGTGCTGGCGCGTGTGCGCTCGCTGATCCGCCGCGCGGCGGGCCATGCCTCATCCGACATTTCCTGCGGCCCGCTGCGTCTTGATACGAAGTCAGGCAAGGTGACGATGGACGGAACGCAGTTGAAACTGACCTCGCTCGAATTTCGTCTCCTTGATTATCTCATGCACCATATCGGCGAAGTGGTTTCGCGCACTGAACTGGTCGAGCATCTCTACGATCAGGATTTTGACCGCGATTCCAATACGATAGAAGTGTTTGTCGGCCGCCTGCGCAAGAAGATGGGCACTGACATGATCGAAACCGTGCGCGGCATGGGCTACCGCATCGCCGAGCCCTCACAGGGCGCCTCCAATTGATAGTGTGTTTGAAAACTCATCTGCCCGGCCAACTGACGCGGTTTTCTGCGCTTCCGGTGCTCACGAACGCTGGTTCGCTGCGCCCAAATTGCCCCGCCCTTAAGTCCCAAGGGACTGGCGGGGACCCGGAAGCTTCTCGAAAATCCCGCCATTTAACTCGGCCCGATGAGTTCTGAAACAAACTATGCGAGGCGAAATGCTCGCACGCCTTTTGCCAAAATCGCTGGCGCTGCGGGCCATCGCACTTTCGACACTTTGGGCGGCGTTGTCCCTTATTGTCATTGCGACAGTGATATTGTCGCTCTACCGGGATGCCAGTGAGAAGAGCTTTGACGGACTGCTGGCAGCGCAACTGAAAAGTCTTGTCGGCGCTGACTTGGTAAGACCTGATGGCACAATTACTGGCAATCCGGATTTGGGGGACGACTTCTCAGTCAAGTTATCGGGCTGGTATTGGTCAGTCGAACCCGTTGGCACAACGGACAAAGCGCCGCTCCTATCCCGATCCATGGACGGCAAGAAAATCCCGATAGCAGACATAAAGCGTATTCCGTTTGTTCCGGGACAAACTGCAGATGAGTATCCGACACGCAGCTATTTGTCCGACGGACTGGACGGCGAGCGCGTTGAGATTGTCGAGATTCTGTTTGGGATATTTGGCACCAAAGACAGAATTGTTCTGCGACTTATGGGTAATCGCAGCCAATTTGAGGCGAACATCGCGACCTTCGCGCAACAGCTTTATCTGGCGCTGGCGCTTTTCGGCCTGGGCAGCATCGCCGTCAATGCACTCGCCATCCTTCTGGGTCTCAACCCGCTCCGCAAAGCGCAGGATTCGCTGCGGCTGATCCGCGAGGGCAAAGCGCAGCGGCTGGATGGGGAGTTTCCAACGGAAATCGCCCCTCTGGCATCTGAAATGAACGCGCTGATCGACAATAACCGGCGCATTATGGAGCGGGCGCGCACGCAGGTCGGCAATCTGGCGCATTCGCTGAAAACCCCGCTCGCGGTGATCATGAACGAAGGCAGCGCCATGGGCGGGGCGAAGGGCAAGACTGTTTCCGAGCAAGCGGGCGCGATGCAAGGCCAGATCCAGCATTATCTGCAGCGCGCGCGCATTGCCGCCCAGCGCGACAGCGTAGTCTTCCGCGCGCCGGTGACACCTATTCTCGAACGGCTGACGCGGGTGATGCAAAAGCTCAATCCAGAAAAGGTATTCGCGTTTTCCAAGCCTGTGGCGGAGATCATCTTCGCGGGCGAGGGGAGCGATTTGGAAGAGATCGTCGGCAATCTCCTCGAAAATGCGGCCAAATGGGGCCGCAAACACATATCGATCACGCTGGACCGGACCCCGCGCGCGACAGGCGGTGCCATGTTTTCGATTGAAATCAGCGATGATGGGCCTGGGCTGACCAATGAACAGATCAAGGACGGGATCAAGCGCGGCAAACGGCTGGACGAGACCAAACCCGGCACGGGTCTGGGCCTTTCCATCGTGCAAGACACGGTCAAGGAATATGGCGGCGCGCTTGTGCTCGGCAAATCTTCACTGCGCGGTTTATCGGCGACGATTACCCTGCCGATGGCAGATTAGTCTGCCCACAACTGCATGTCCGCAACCGTGCATCATCATTTGACTTCAAATCAAAAATCCACTCAAAGCTGGCCGCGTTGTTTCGAGGATATCATGGCTGCATACCGATACGCATTTTTGATGGTTGCCGCGCTGTCCGGCTGCGCGACGCTGGGATCAGGCGGGGTGAAGCCGATTGCTGCGAGCGTTGAGCCTGCCGAACCTGCATCCGGCGGACTGCTGGCGCAGTTGAATGGCGGGTTGATCGGGCAAAAGCTCGGCACAAATTTCGACAAATCGGATAAAACCCTGGCGCTTGAGGCGGAGTACAGGGCGCTTGAAGAGACCCCAGCCGGGCAGAAGGCAATCTGGACCAATCCGAAGAACAATAATGGCGGTGAAGTGAGCGCCGCGCAGCCTTACCGCGTCGGCAGCCAGAACTGCCGTCAGTACAGCCACACATTCTTCGTCAAGGGCGTGACGCAGACGGCGAAGGGCACCGCCTGCCGCAATGCGGACGGCAGCTGGACGCCGCTGACTTGATTGGTTAGCTGCCGCCGGACGCTGTTGACTTCCCTCTGCCTTCACGCGCGACCGCTGCGCAATCCTTCCAGCAACGCCGCCAGAACCTCCATCTGCTCATCTTCTTTCGCGCCTTGGGCGATTGACAGCGCGGCGCGGTCGAAGGCGGCGGACAAGATCGCGGTCAGCGCATCCAATGGCAGAGGTTTGAAAGCGCCCGAGCTGATGGCATGCTGCAGGCCCTTCCGCAAAGTCCGTTTGCCATGCAGATCATCGATCCGGTCTGCTTCGGCGCTGCCCAGCACCGCAGGTCCGTCAATGAGCATGAGCCTGGTTCGGCCAGGGCTTTTCATGGCGGAAAGATAGGCGCGCCCGCCGGACAGCAGCGCTTCCACCGCGTCAGAGGCGTCCGCCGACTCACGCTCCACCTGCTCAGCCACAGCCGCAGCCTCTTGTTCGATGACCGCGCGCAGCAGCGCTTCCTTATCGGCAAAGTGATGATAAAGAGCGCCGCGCGTCACGCCGGCGGCTTTGGCGATCTCGGGTGTTCCCGCCCCGGCATAGCTGTTCTCAACAAAGAGGCGGCGGGCGGCCGCGATGAGTTTCGCGCGCGTTGCCTCTGTCCTGTCATGGTTGCTGCGCCTGATTGAATTTTCTTGCATACATACAGCCTGTATGTTAATAACAGATACAGACTGACTGTATGTTAAGTTGGGAAGGGAGAAAAGCCATGAAATCGACGAGCTACTACCCGGTCTTGATGACGGACGACGTTGCGGGCTCCGCGCAGTTTTATGTCACTCACTTCCGGTTCAAACCATTGTTTGAAAGCGATTGGTACGTGCACCTCCAGTCCGTGGAAGATGAAGGCGTCAATCTGGCGCTTCTGAAGGGGGACCATGACACCATTCCGGAAGGCGGAAGAGGCCGGGCAAGCGGGATTCTGCTTAACTTCGAAGTTGAAAACCCCGACGCTGTATATGACCTCTGCCTCAGGGCAGAGCTGCCCATACTCAAAACCTTGCGGGATGAGCCCTTCGGCCAGCGTCATTTCATCACCGCCGATCCCAATGGCGTTCTGATTGACGTGATCAAGCCAATTGAGCCTAGCGCGGAGTTCCTCGCGCAATATGCGCAGGGTGCGGCTGGAAGCTGACTGGCGATGGCCGCCGCAGAAGGTGCTTTCTGAAAGTGATCCGTCTGCGGCGTTTTCACGCTTCACCCTGAATTTATCTGCATTTTGTTGTGAGCGCGCGCAAAGCCCGATAGGAAGGCTCTATGCTGTTTTGGGTCGCCGCCGCCTGTCTGACTGTCCTGTGCGTTGCCGCAACGCTTTACCCGCTGCTGAAAAAGCCGGTAGCGGCCGAATTCGCGCGCAATCATGACCTTGAGGTCTACAAGGACCAGCTTGCTGAGCTGAAGCGGGACGCTGAGGGCGGATTGATTGCGGCGAACGAAGCGGACAGCGCGCGGATTGAGATTTCCCGACGCATTCTGGCAAGCGCGGATGGCGCAATGGTGCAAACTATGGGCGGCAAGCGGCTGCGCGGCGTTGCGGCCTTGACAATGGCGGCGATGGTGCCGGTTTTGTCATGGGGCGGATATGCGCTGCTTGGATCCCCCGCCGTTCCGGACCAACCAATCGCGGCGCGCGCGAACAATCCGGCTGCGCCAATCCAGGACATGATCGCGCAGGCCGAGGCGCATCTGGCGAAGAGCCCGGATGATGGCCGCGGCTGGGATGTGCTCGGGCCGATCTATGTGAGGCTTGGGCGGTTTGGCGAAGCGGTCAACGCCTATCGCCGCGCAATCGAATTGAATGGCGGGACAGCGGCGCGGCTCTCCGGGCTGGGCGAGGCGCTGACGGGGCAGGCTAATGGCGCGGTGAGCGGAGAGGCCAAGTCCGCGTTCGAGAGCGCGCTGAAACTGGACCCGGATGAGCCGAAGGCGCGGATATTTCTGGCCGTTGCGATGGCGCGGGAGGGGAAGCCGGACGCGGCGCGCGCGAGCCTTGAGAGCTTGCTCGTCAATGCGCCCGCCGACGCGCTTTGGGTTCCCACAGTTACGAGTGTGCTGGCCGGCCTCGCGCCAAAGGGCGGCGAGGGGAAGGTCGCGGCCGGACCGTCACAGGAACAGGTCGAAGCGGCTGAGGGCATGAGCGCTGGCGACCGCCTGGCGATGATCGAAGGCATGGTTGCAGGGCTTGCAGAAAAACTGAAACAGAACCCGGACGATCTGGAAAGCTGGCAGCGGCTGATCCGCTCCTACATTGTGCTGCAAAAGAAGGACAAGGCGGCAAAGGCGTATGCCGCCGCGCAAGGCGCATTCAAGGACGATGCCGGAAAACTTGCCAGCATCCGCACTTTTGCCAAAGAGCTCGGATTGAACGGCAGCTGACATGACACGCAAACAAAAACGCGCTCTGATCATCGGCTCCGGCCTCGCCACGCTCGGCGTGGCGGCGGGGCTGGTGCTGTTCGCGCTGCGCCAGGAGATCGTATTCTTCAACACGCCGAGTGACTTAAGGGCGGGTGTTCATGCACCGGGCACGCGCATCCGGCTGGGCGGGCTGGTGGAGAAGGGCAGTTGGAAAAAGGCCGGCGGCGCGCGCAATGATTTTGACGTGACGGACACCGAGAATACGGTCAAAGTGGTCTATGTCGGCATTTTGCCGGACCTGTTCCGCGAGGGGCAGGGCGTTGTGGCGGAAGGCACGTTCGGGACGGACGGGGTTTTCACCGCCGACACTGTGCTCGCCAAGCATGACGAGAACTATATGCCGAAGGAAGTGGCGGATGCGCTGAAGGAAAAGGGCGTGTGGCAGGGCGGGGAGGCCAAAGCGCAATGATGAGCGTCGAGCTTGGCCATTTTGCACTTGTCCTGGCGCTGGTCATGACGCTGGTTCAGTCATTCGCGCCGCTGATTGGGGCGAGGCGGAACGAGGCGGGATTGATGGCGGCGGGATCGTCGGCGTCGCTGGCGGCTTTTGCG
The DNA here is from genome assembly GCA_963792485.1 of uncultured Alphaproteobacteria bacterium. Classification (GTDB taxonomy): domain Bacteria; phylum Pseudomonadota; class Alphaproteobacteria; order Rhizobiales; family Rhizobiaceae; genus JANOYJ01. The sequence continues at coordinate 694,007 of CAWBWL010000007.1, read as the reverse complement.
CTGGTGGCTGTTGCATTCGCGGCGCTGACGACAGCCTACGTGACCTCGGATTTCTCCGTCGCCAATGTGTTTGAGAACTCGCATACGCTCAAGCCGCTTGTCTACAAGTTCAGCGGCGTGTGGGGCAATCATGAGGGCTCGATGCTGCTCTGGGTGCTGATCCTGACGCTGTTCTCCGCGCTCGTCGCCCTGTTTGGCGGCAATCTGCCGCCCTCGCTGAAGGCCAATGTTCTGGCCGTGCAGGGCTGGATCGGCTCGGCGTTTCTGCTGTTTGTGCTAACGACGTCCAACCCGTTTGCCCGGCTCATTCCTGCGCCCGTGGAGGGCCGTGACCTCAATCCGGTCCTCCAGGACATCGGCCTCGCGATCCACCCGCCCATGCTCTATCTCGGCTATGTCGGATTTTCTGTCGCGTTTTCCTTCGCCGTCGCCGCTCTGATTGACGGGCGCATTGACGCCGCCTGGGCGCGCTGGGTGCGGCCGTGGACGCTGATGGCGTGGATGTTCCTGACCGCCGGCATCGCCATGGGCTCGTATTGGGCCTATTACGAACTTGGCTGGGGCGGCTGGTGGTTCTGGGACCCGGTCGAAAATGCGAGCTTCATGCCTTGGCTCTCCGGCACGGCGCTGTTGCATTCAGCCATTGTGATGGAGAAGCGCTCGGCGCTGAAAATCTGGACGCTGCTGCTGGCGATTCTCACATTCTCATTCTCGCTGCTCGGCACATTCCTGGTGCGCTCCGGCGTTCTGACATCCGTGCATTCCTTCGCATCCGATCCAACGCGCGGCGTGTTCATTCTTGTCATTCTTGCGCTCTTTGTCGGCGGCTCGCTGGCGCTGTTCGCGCTGCGGGCGGGAACGCTGGCGCAGGGCGGGCTGTTCCAGCCGATCTCGCGCGAAGGAGCGCTGGTGTTCAACAATCTGTTCCTGACCACGGCTGCGGCAAGCGTGTTGATCGGAACGCTCTATCCGCTGGTGCTGGAGACGCTGACCGGCGCGAAAATCTCGGTCGGCGCGCCCTATTTCAATTTGACCTTCGGCCCGCTGATGGTTCCGCTGCTCATGGCGATGCCCTTCGGGCCGCTGCTCGCCTGGAAGCGCGGCGATCTATATGGGGCGGGGCAGAGGCTGATGCTGGTGTTTGGCCTTGCGATCATCGCGGCGCTGGCGACGATCTATGTTTCGACCGGCGCGCCTGTCCTGTCAGCGCTTGCGGCGGGATTAGCGGTGTGGGTCATGGCGGGCAGCCTTGTGGACCTCTGGGGCAAGTCCGGCATTGGCAAAGGCGGTTCGGCGCTGGCGCGGCTGAAGGGTCTGCCGCGCTCGGTGTACGGCACGGCGATGGGTCATTTCGGCATTGGATTGATGACGCTTGGCATTGTGTTTGTGACGGCGTTTGGCACCGAGCAGGTGCTGGTGATGAAGAAGGGCGACGAGGTCAGGACGGCGGGCTATACGCTCGCCTTTGACGGACTTAGTCAGCGGCGCATCGCCAATTATGAGGAAGAGTTTGGCACGTTCCGGCTGCTTGATCCGGCGGGCGCGGAACTTGCCGTCATTGAATCCTCGAAGCGCTTCTATCCGGCCCGCGCCATGCCGACGACCGAGGCAGGCATTGAGACGCGCGGGTTCAGCCAGGTTTACGTTTCGCTCGGCGAGAAATCGGGCGAGGGGATTGTCGTGCGCATCTGGCACAAGCCGCTCGTGACGCTGATCTGGCTCGGCGCCATGCTGATGGCGTTTGCGGCGCTGATGTCTCTCACCGACCGCCGCCTGAGAGTGGGCGCGCCGCAGCGGGCGAAGAAGCCGCGCATTATTGAAAGGCACGCGACCGGATGAGGTGGGGTTTGCTCATGCTGGCCGTTGCCGGGCTGCTGTTTTCCTCAGCTGTGTCATTCGCAGTGAACCCGGACGAGGTCCTGAAAGACCCGGCGCTGGAACTGCGCGCCCGGCAGATATCCTCCGAACTGCGCTGCCTCGTCTGCCAGAACCAGTCCATCGACATTTCCGACGCGGATCTGGCGCGCGATCTGCGCGTGATTGTGCGCGAAAGGCTGACGGCGGGTGACACGGACGCTGAGGTGATGGATTTCGTGGTGGCGCGTTATGGCGAGTTTGTGCTGCTGAAGCCGCAGTTTTCGGCAAGGAATGCCGTGCTATGGGCTGCGCCTGTGCTTGTCATGCTGATCGGGGCGCTGGTTTTGTTCCGGAAGTCGCGAACTAATGCGCAGGCCGAGACGGCGACGTCGCTCAGCGCGGAGGAAGAGCGGCGGCTTGGAGAGATTGTGAAGGATCGGACTGAAGTCTGAGCGAGCTTCCAAATAACTCTTCAGATAACCAGCTGGATGGCTGTTCATAGGTCTCTCAACACCATTGCATCCCGCCCCAATCTGGCCTTTGATCGCCTGACGTTGCGTCATATTCCCATGCCCGCAGGAGAACGCCGGATTGGACCTCACACGCTTTCAGATATTGGCGCGGGAGCTTTTCGCCAAGCTGGCGGACTGGTTCACTTCACCGCAATTCTATTTCCAGGCGGCGGCTGTCGCGGCGGCGGTTTTCGCGGCGTTCGCGCTGGCGGGGCAGGTCAGGCGCATGGTTCCTTTCTTCCATACGGAGCCGGTTGAGGGTCCCGCGCTGAAAGTCCGGCGCGTCGTTTACGCCTGCCGCGATCTTCTGTTTCCGCTTTTGGCCTTCGGCGCTCTGTCGCTGGCTGTGGTTATCCTCGAAGAGATGGGGCAGCCGGCTTGGCTCGCGCTGATCGCCAAGAGCGCCGCGCTCATCTACGTCTTTTATGCCGCCATCAACCGCTTCATCAAACATCCGATCATCAACATCATTGCCCGCTGGATCGGGCTGCCGGTGGCGGCGCTGTGGGCGCTCGGCTATTTTGACGACTTCACCCGATGGCTCGACACGGTCGCTTTTTCGGCGGGCAATATCCGCATTTCGGCGCTGGCGCTTGCCAAGGCTGTAATCTTCGGCGGTATTCTGTTCTGGCTTGGACGGCTCTCCACCACCGCCGGCCAGCGCGCCATCAGAGGGCAGGAGGCGCTCGACATCCAGACGCGCGAACTCGTCGCCAAGGTCATCGAAATCGGCATCTACTGCATCGTCGCGGTCCTGCTCCTCAACATATTGGGACTGGATCTGACGGCGCTCGCGGTATTCGGCGGCGCAGTCGGCGTCGGCCTCGGCTTCGGTCTGCAGCAGATCGCCTCCAACTTCATTTCCGGCATTATCATCCTGCTCGAACGCTCCCTGAAAATCGGCGACTATATCGAGCTGGAGGACGGCAAGGCGGGCTTGTTGAAGGAGATCAACATGCGCTCCTCGACCATCGATTCTGGCGACGGGCGCGAGATCATGGTGCCGAACGAGCGCTTCATCACCACGCGCCTCACCAACTGGACGAAGACCGACCGCCTGCAGAAATACGAGGTGGCGTTTCACGTGCCCTACGATTGCGACCTCCATCACGTGCTGAAAATTGCCGTCAAGGCGATTGGCGGCCATCCGCGCGTATTGCAAAAGCCAGAACCGCCGGAATGCAAGCTTGCGGATTTCGCCGGGCATGGCGTGCGTCTGGTGGCGGAATATTGGGTCGAGGCGGACACGCACAAAGTCGAGAGCTATGCATCCGCCATTCGCCTGCTCATCTGGGATGCGCTGCGCGGGGCGGGCGTCACCATGCCGCGCGCGGTGGAATTGCCGGCATCGAAGCTGAATTAACGGCTGTGCTCGCGCCAACATTACAAAGAATTCATCCGCAGGAAATGGCGCTGTAATCTGTGCCTGCCTAATTGAGCATCCTAGCGCTCCATATCCGGAGCCAGAGCTCAAAAAAGGACTGAGAGATGAATTCGCAGAATTCGGCCCCTTCAAATTTCCGCAATCAATTGAAAGTATCCCTGCTTGCCGGCACCGCGCTCCTGCTGATGGCAACCGGAGTCAGCCAGGTTTACACGGCAAGCGCCAATGCCGAGGCTGTGCGCGTTGAAGCCGTGCAGCAGCCGGGGTTTGGCGATGTGGTTGAAAAAGTCAGCCCCGCGGTTGTCTCTGTCCGGGTCAAAGGCGCGATCCAGCCGGCGTCTGACAACGGTGACCTTCCTCCCGGCCTTGAAGACCTTCCCCGTGACCATCCGCTCAACCGCTTCTTCCGCGATTTCCGCAGCGAGCGCCGTGGCGACAACGACCAGCAGCGCCGCCAGTCGCCGCGCCGCGCACAAGGACAGGGTTCCGGTTTCTTCATCTCCGAAGACGGTTACGTTGTGACTAACAATCATGTCGTTGACGATGGCGATTCTTTCGTTGTTGTCATGAGTGACGGCACAGAGTTGGATGCCAAGCTGATCGGCAAGGACGCGCGCACGGATTTGGCCGTGCTGAAAGTCGAGCCTTCCCGCAAGTTCACCTACGTCGCGTTCGCAGATGACACCAAGGTGCGTGTCGGCGATTGGGTCGTGGCCGTGGGCAATCCGTTCGGCCTTGGCGGCACGGTGACGGCGGGCATTATTTCAGCGAATGGCCGCGACATCGGCTCCGGGCCATATGACAACTATTTCCAGATCGACGCTGCGGTGAACCGCGGCAATTCCGGCGGTCCGGCGTTCAACCTTTCCGGCGAAGTCATCGGCGTCAACACAGCGATCTTTTCCCCGTCAGGCGGCAATGTCGGCATCGCGTTTGCGATTCCCGCATCCACTGCAAAGGATGTGGTGGATGATCTGATCGACGACGGCAAGATCAACCGCGGCTGGCTGGGTGTGCAGATTCAGCCCGTCACCCAGGACGTGGCCGACTCGCTCGGTCTGAGCGAAGCCAAGGGCGCGCTGGTCAATGATCCGCAGGCCGGCGGTCCCGCGCTGAAGGCCGGGATCAAGGCGGGCGACGTGATCACGGCGATCAATGGGGCTCCCGTCGAGTCGCCGAAGGATCTGGCCCGCAAGGTGGCCGACATCGCTCCCGGCACCAAGACGGAGTTCACGGTTTGGCGCGATGGCGCGGCCCAGACCATTTCGGTGGGCATTGAGCAGCTGACCGATACCGAGAAGAAGGCGGAGGCGAAACCAGCCGCTGCGGAGCCGCAGAAGCTCGCGGATTTCGGGCTGACGGTTGTGCCGAACGACAAGGGCAATGGCGTCGTGGTCACTGATGTCGCGCCTGACAGCGCCGCAGCCGAGCGCGGTGTCTCGACCGGCGACGTTATTGTGTCCGTCAATGCGGCCGGCGTGAAATCGGCGGATGATGTGTCCGCGGCCATTGCCAGCGCTGCAAAGAATGGCCGCAAGGCGGTTCTGATGCAGATCGAAGGCGAGAATGGCAGCCGCTTTGTGGCACTGCCGGTCGCCAAGGGTTGACGAAATGGGCACGCCGGGGCCGGGTATGGTCACCCCCACCGTCACCCCGGCATTGCTCCAGGCAGCGGGTGCCCACACTCCCGCTGCCACCTTTCCTTCGCGCATTGCCAATCCTTCGCCAAAACCCGATAGTCGCCCCATGAAAATATTGATCATCGAAGATGACCGCGAGGCGGCGCATTATCTGGAAAAAGCCTTCTCCGAATCCGGACATTCCGTGGACCTCGCCGCCGATGGCGATGCTGGCTATTCGCTTGCCGATGGCGGGAGTTACGATGTGCTGATCGTCGACCGCATGCTGCCGCGCCGTGACGGCCTGTCCGTCATTTCCTCGCTGCGCGCCAAGGGCAACAAGACGCCTGCGCTGATATTGTCAGCCTTGGGTCATGTTGATGACCGCGTGACAGGCCTGCGCGCTGGCGGCGATGATTATCTCACCAAGCCGTACGCCTTCGCCGAGCTGCTCGCGCGGGTAGAAGTCCTGCAGCGCCGCGCTTTAGTGAGCGATGTCGAGACGGTCTACCGGGTTGGTGATCTCGAACTCGACCGCATGTCGCATTCTGCCAAGCGCGGAGGCAAAGAGATCACTCTTCAGCCACGTGAGTTCCGGCTGCTTGAATATCTCATGCGCCATGCCGGGCAGGTCGTGACCCGCACCATGCTGCTTGAAAATGTGTGGGAATACCACTTTGATCCGCAGACCAATGTGATCGACGTTCACATTTCGCGCCTGCGCGGCAAGATCGAAAAGGGATTTGGCGGCCCGCTTCTGCACACCGTGCGCGGCGCGGGCTATATGCTGAAGGCCCAGGGGAAAGTTTGATGGGGCGGCTCCGTTCTGTCTTCTCGACAACTGCGGCGCGTCTTTCAGCCCTTTATCTCCTCCTTTTCACCATTTGCGCAATCGTGCTGATTTTCTACGTGACCGGCGAGTCCGTCCGGTTCCTGACCGTGCAAACGCGCGAAAGCATTGACGAAGAAATTGTCGAACTGAGCGGGGCCTATCAGCGCGGCGGCATACCGGCGCTTGTGCGCACAATTGATCGCCGTTCGCGCCAACCGGGCGCGAATCTTTATCTGGTGACCGATTCGTCAGGCCGCATTCTGGTCGGCAATGTCGAGAAGATTGAGCCGGGCGTATTGAAACGCGAAGGCTGGACGGCGCGCCCCTTCAGTTATGAGCGCTTTTCAGAAAACGCTGATGAGCGCGCGCATCCGGCACTGGCGCAGATCATCGCCCTGCCGAACGGCATGCGCGTTCTGGTGGGGCGAGATCTCGCGGAGCCCGAGCGATTCCGGAAGGTCATTCGCCGTGCGCTGATATTGGCGCTCGGCATGATGGGACTTGGCGCTTTGCTGATCTGGTATTTCGTCGGACGCCAGGCGCTGAAGCGCATTGATGCAGTTTCAGTTGCTTCGAACCGGATCATGGGCGGAGATCTGACGGGCCGCTTGCCGGTGACTGGGTCAGGAGATGAGTTTGACCGGCTTTCCCTGAATCTCAATGCCATGCTCGGTCGCATTGGAGAACTGAACGATGGATTGAAACAAGTCTCGGACAACATCGCTCATGATCTGAAGACGCCGCTGACCCGGCTGCGCAACCGCGCCGAGGCGGCGTTGGCGGCAAAGCAAACTGCGCCCGGCTATCGTTCCGCGATCGAGGATATGATTTCAGAATCCGATCAGCTCATCAAGACCTTCAACGCCATCCTGATGATCTCGCGGCTGGAGGCGGGATACTCGCAAGAGAGCATGAGCGAAGCGGATCTGGCGGATATTGTAGGTGATGTCATCGAGCTTTACGAGCCCGTTGCCGAGGAGGCGGGCGTTGCCCTGACACGAGGGATGATCGCTGCCGTCAAGCTTCAGGCCAATCGCGAACTCGTGGCGCAGGCGCTGTCAAACATCGTCGATAACGCGATCAAGTATTGCCATGGCCAGACAGACAGGCCAGCAGTCAAAGTCGAGCTTTTGCAGGAAGCTGGAGGCGCGCGCATCGTCGTTACCGACAATGGTCCCGGCATTCCGGAGGCTGATCGCGACCGCGCGACTGAGCGCTTTGTGCGGCTTGAGAAGAGCCGGTCGGAGCCGGGATCAGGCCTCGGGCTCAGCCTTGCCAAGGCGGTCATGAAACTCCACAAAGGTGCCTTGAAAATTGGCAGCGCAAATCCGGGTCTCAGCGTTGAACTGATATTCCCGAAGAGCCCCGCCAAATGAGGCCAGTGGAGAAGAGCATGGGCGCAGCAGGCGCAGCGCTTTTTGGCGCAACTCCACGCAAGCTTCTGCCGCTTGATGCGAAAAACGCGGCGGCGCAGCTGTCGGATCTCGCAGCTTCCGCAAAAGCCAATGATTGCAAAAACTTGGCAGCATTGATTGAATCAAGAAATGATGCGGTCGCGTTCCTTGGGGCGGTTCTGGACCTGTCACCTTTTATCCGCGATGTCCTGCTCGTGCGCCCTGAAATTATCGAGGCATTGTTTGATGCGCGGTTGAGTACACGCGTTGAGACGATCATCAGCGGCATAGAAGCGCTGGGATCGCTGCGCCCAGGCGAGGCCGAACTCATGACACTGCTGCGCCGCGCAAAGACAGAGGCGCATGTGCTAATTGCGTTGGGTGATCTGGCCGGCTTGTATGGGAGGGCGGCGACAACAGAGCGCGTCTCGGCGCTTGCCATTGCCTGCGTCAATGCGGCGGTAAATTTCCTGCTGCGCGATGCGGGCGCGAAGGGCGTGCTGAACATCACTGAAATGGACGATCCGGCGAAAAACAGCGGCTGGATCATTCTGGCCATGGGCAAGCTTGGTGCACACGAGCTGAACTATTCATCTGACATTGACCTCATCGTTTTTTTCGATGGCGACGCCCCGGCGGTGACCGACAAGTTCGAGGGTGTTGAAGTTTTCTCAAAGCTCACGCGCCGCCTCGTGCGCATTTTGCAGGAGCGCACCTCGGACGGTTATGTCTTCCGAACCGATCTGCGTTTGCGGCCCGATCCAGGCTCAACGCCTGTGGCCATCCCGATTGAAATGGCTCTGCAGTATTACGAAAGCCGCGGCCAGAACTGGGAACGCGCGGCGATGATCAAGGCGCTGCCAATTGCGGGGGACATTGCCGCAGGCGAGCGGGTACTCAGGGAACTGACGCCCTATGTGTGGCGCAAATATATGGACTTTGCCGCCATTGCCGACGTTCATTCGATCAAGCGGCAAATCCATGCGCAAAAGGGCCATGGCGAGATCGCCGTGCACGGGCACAATTTGAAGCTCGGGCGCGGCGGTATTCGCGAAATTGAATTCTTTGTCCAGACGCAGCAATTGATTGCCGGGGGCAGGGCGCCGGATTTGCGCGGACGCGAGACTGTGGCCATGCTTGCAAAGCTTGCCGAGCGCGGCTGGATCAAGCCGGAGGCGCGCGATGCGCTGACGCGCGAATACTGGTTCCTGCGCGATCTCGAGCACCGCGTGCAGATGATCGCCGACGAACAGACGCATGCGCTGCCGGAGGAGGAGGAAGGCTTGATGCGCGTCGCCCTGATGGCGGGATTTAAGGACACCAGGACATTTGGCGAGGCAGTGCGCAAGTCGTTGAAAACGGTGGAAGCGCATTACTCAAACCTGTTCGAGACCGCGCCACAGCTATCAACCGGCATCGGCAATCTGGTTTTCACCGGTGATAATGACGACCCGGATACGCTGCAGACCATGGCGTCGCTCGGTTTCAAGCGCCCGAGCGACATTTGCCGGGTCATCCGCATCTGGCATTTCGGCCGCTACAAGGCAACGCAATCGGCTGAAGCGCGCGAGCGGCTGACGGAAATTACCCCCGCGCTCCTGAAAGCGTTCGGTGCGGCCAGAGATGCCGATGACGCCATATTGCGGTTTGACGAGTTTCTGGCGGGACTGCCGGCAGGCATTCAACTGTTCTCGCTGCTCAACTCCAATCCGGCGCTGCTCGACCTCATCGTGCAGATCATGGGCACAGCGCCGCGCCTGGCCGAGATCATTGCCCGCAAGCCGCATGTGTTTGACGGGCTGTTGGACCCGTCGATTTACAGCGATGTCCCGACTACCGCCTATCTCACCGAGCGGCTGGATGCGTTTCTGGCAAACGTGCCGCTCTATGAGGAAATTCTCGACCGATTGCGCATCTTCGCGGCGGAGCAAAAGTTCCTGATCGGCGTTCGTGTCCTCACCGGCGCGATCTCGCCGCAGCAGGCGGGCAAGGCCTTCTCCGATCTCGCCGATGCGCTGCTCGCGCGCGTTCTGGATGCGGTCTCCGCAGAGTTTGAGCGCAAGCATGGCCGCATCGCAGGCGGCAAGGTTGCCATTCTCGGCATGGGCAAGCTCGGCAGCCGCGAGCTGACGGCCGGTTCCGACATTGACCTCATACTGCTCTATGAGCACGGCGCTGAGGAGGAGTCAGACGGTGAGCGGCCACTCGGTCCGGCGCAATACTACGCCCGCTTCACCCAGCGCCTCATTGCGGCCATATCGGCGCCGACGGCGGAGGGGGTGCTCTACGAGGTCGATCTGCGCCTGCGCCCGTCCGGCAACAAGGGACCGGTCGCCACGCGCTTCAGCAGCTTCTCCAAATATCAGCACGCTGAGGCCTGGACATGGGAGCACATGGCGCTCTCCCGCGCCCGGGTCGTTGCGGGTGATGCGGAGTTTGGTGAGGTTATTGCAAGCGAAATTGCTGCAATACTCGCACTGCCGCGCGACCGCGCGAAAGTGGCCAAGGATGTGCGGGAGATGCGCATACTCATCGAAGAGGAAAAACCTTCGAAGAGTGTTTGGGATTTCAAGCTTATGCCGGGTGGGCTTATCGATCTTGAGTTCATCATGCAATATGCTGCAGTTACGGGCCAGGCGGGCGTGGCGACTGTCGAAACTGCCAAAGCCCTTACCAGTTTAAGTGTCCAAAGTTTGACCGTTGATGACCGTCAAACCTTGGTCGCCGCGCACCGGCTTTTCTCTGACCTCACGCAAATCCTGCGGCTCTGCGTTAAAGATAATTCACGATCCGATGACTTGTTTGAGGGTCTTGCCGACATCATGTGTCGGGTGAGCGAATTGCCTGATCTCAAAACGCTCAAGGCGCATGTGAAGAACACGGCGCAGGAGGTTCGATCGATATTCGACCGACTGTTCCGTTAACGCAGGTTTGCGTGCGGTGGGCCGCACAAGAACTTGCACCCGCATCGGGGGTGATGATGCAAAAAGGAAACCGAAATGAAACGTAATCTGACAATCGCACTTGCCTTTCTGGCTCTTTCCGGCGCAGTCGCAAGCACGGCCTATGCCCGTGATGGATGGGGCGGCGGGCGGCACCATGGCGGCGGTGAGCGGGCGGGGGGCATGATGCCTTCGCTCAATCTCGCCGATGCCGACAAGAACGGCGAGATCACCCTCGAAGAGTTCACCAAGGTCGCGACCGAGCGCTTCACCTCCGCGGACGCCGACAAGAACGGTCAGCTGACAGTTGCCGAGGTCTCAGCAGAGATTGAGAAAATGCGCAGCGCGCGCATGGCTTCCCACATGATCGAGAGGTTTGACGGCAATGGTGATGGCGTTCTGACGGCGGAAGAGGCGAAGAGCGCGCAGACAAAAGTGTTCGCACTGCTCGACAAGAACGACGATGGCAAGATCGCCGCAAATGAGCGCCCGCGCCATATGGGCCGCGGCGGAATGAAGGGCGGCATGGGCGGTCAGGACGCGCCTGCGGCTCCGGCGCCTATTGCTCCTGCAACCCCTTAAGCACAAGGGCGTTGTGGAATCAGAAGCTCTGGTTCTGACGGTAAGATCCTGATTTGAAAAGGCAAAAGACCGGCGGTGAAAACCGCCGGTTTTTCACGCAGCCAGTTTGAGCATCTGTTCTGGAATGCGCACAGAAACAATTGTGCCGACGCCCTCCGTCGAGCGGATTTTCAGCGCGCCGCCATGCATTTCGGCAAGTGATCTGGAGATCGCAAGTCCAAGGCCTGACCCTGCATGATTGCGCGAGAACTGGTTTTGAACCTGTTCGAAAGGCTTGCCGAGTTTTACCAGAGCCGCCTTTGGAATGCCGCAGCCTGTGTCTTCAATGGTGAGCGCCACGGCAGAACCAACTTTCTTTGCACGAACGGTAATGCGTCCTGGCTGACCAGTGAACTTTACGGCGTTTGACAGAAGGTTGAGCAGAATCTGTTTGATCGCGCGCCTGTCCGCTTGCACGCTGATCCTGTCATCGATCTTGGTGATGACTTCGATGTCTTTCTCGGCCGCTGGAACTGAAACCACGCGCACCGCCTCTTGAATGAGAGGGCACAGGTCAATTGTCTCGATCTCGAGCGAGTATCGGCCGGCTTCGATCTTCGACATGTCGAGGATGTCGTTGATGACATTCAAAAGGAAATTGCCGCTCTGGTGGATGTCGTTGGCGTATTCCTCGTAGCGGTCGGAGCCTAGCGGACCGAACATGCCCGACTGCATGATCTCCGAGAATCCGATAATGGCGTTGAGCGGCGTGCGCAGCTCATGTGACATGTTGGCGAGGAACTCCGACTTGGCAAGATTGGCAGCTTCGGCGCGGTCTTTTTCGGCCTGATATTTGATATTCAACTCGGTGGCTTCCTGCACGCGCTCGGCTTCGGCCTTACGGGCAAGCGACAAGTCATGGATCGTTGCCATCAGCCGGCGCTCGCTGTCGGTCAAGCGTTCCTGATGCTGCTTGATCTGGGTAATGTCAGTGCCGATGGAAACAAGACCGCCATCTTTCATCTTGTGCTCGTTCTGCTGCAGCCAGCGGCCGTCGGCTAATTGCCGCTCGTAGGTCTGCACGCCTTCCGCGCCGCGCTCCGTCACCATGCGCTTTTGGCTGACAACCGGGCGTATACGCTCGATCTCCTCACGCGGCGTGCCGGCTTCGACCTGCTCGGGCTTGAGGCCGGATAGCTGCTGGAACTTTGTGTTGCACAAGACGAGTCGCCTGTCGTGATCCCAAAGCGCGAAGGATTCTGAAATGCTTTCTATCGCATCCCTCAGGCGCTGATCAGCGTCCTGATAATTCTGCGCCAAATTCTTCTGTTCAGTCACATCCACTGCGGTGCCGATGAGGTGGATATCACGCGCCAGCGGGTCCACGATTTCGGCCCGCGCGCGCATCCAGACCCATGATCCATTGGCGTGGCGCATGCGAAACACATGGTCGATCTGACTGACTTCCTTGGAAACAAGACGGCTGGCGAGGTCATAGAGATTGCCATCTTCCGGGTGCATGATCTGCTCGACTTCACCAAAGGCAAGGATGGCGTCGCGTGGCTCGTAGCCCAGCATCTCATACATGGACCGCGACCAATACATGCGCCCGCGCGCCATATCCCAATCCAGCAGGCCGCAGCGTCCGCGCGAAAGCGCAAGATCAATGCGCTCATGAGTTTGGCGGTACATCCCGTCCGCGTCTTTAGCGCGGATAGCCTGGCTGAAATAGGCATAGAGCAGTATAAGCAGGAGACCGGATGTGAGCACGAACAATGTCACATTCAACGTCACGGTTTTCTGCCAGTCAGCAAAGACCGCATTTGTGCTCTGCAGCGCGACGACCGCGCCTTGGTTGCCGCTGATGAAATGCATGGCGGCCAGATGCTCAACGCCTTGAATGCGCACCGGCATGGCGCCAGCATTCGAACCGAAGAGAAACAGCGGCTGGCTGTCCGGCAGCACCATTTCCAAATTCTTCCCGCGCAAAGCAAGGAGTTCTCCCCGCACGGCAATAATCTTGAAGTCGCGGTCCGTGACCAGAAGCGTCGTCATACGGTAGCTTCCGCCTATACGGTGCGCGTATTGCAGTGCAGCTTCGGCGTCAGTCACTGCAATGGCGCTTTGTCCGACTGGTCCCAGCGCCGCAGTAATCTGCGCCGCAGATAGATTGAGCATAAGACCGGCTGACCGCTCAACATCCTCGCGCGCCGACATCAGCGACATGACGCGGGCAGCGGCAACGATGACAAGAAAAATGATCGTCAGCGTCGGCACCGCGCGCCGCAGCACTGGCTCGGCGGCCAAAAGTCTTTGATAAGCGGGCTCGGCCAATATGCGGGCCGGGCCGGCAAGTCCATCGCGTTTCATCTTGTTTTGGCGAAATTTGGCCGCAAAATTCCAGGCGGGCGCGCGTCGCGCGTCAGCAATAGCCATTATAGGACCCCTCGTATTTTTTTAGCTGTACGCTGAACGAAACGGAACGCCGCACCCCCGATTCGGGGGTCAATGAATCAAATGTGATTCGGCTTGTCCAGCCCCTGATTCGTTCTTTTGTTCAGAATTTGTTAACCGAGCGTACGTTCCACGATATCGCGCACGTCAGTTGACAGGGCGCTGTCCTGCGCAATGCGCGAAAGCGCGTCGCGCGCCTTGCCCTTTCGTCCCGTTTCCAGCGACCGCCATGACCGCATGGCCGTGAGCAGACGCGCCGCAGTCTGCGGGTTTTGCTTGTCAACGCGAAGCACCACCTCCGCCAATAGTTCATAGCCCAACCCATCAGGGCGGTTGAAGCCGGTGGGGTTCGCGGTCGAAAACGAGCCTATCAGCGCTCGCAGCCGGTTTGGATTATCGAAGGTGAATGCTGCGTGGCTCTGCAGCGCTTTGACGCGCTCAAGCGCATCGGGCCCGGGCAGTGTAGCTTGCACGGCAAACCATTTGTCCATGGCAAGCGGCATCAATCCGAACCGCTTCTCAAACCGCGACAACGCCGCTATTGCCTCTGCGGATTGCGGAAAGCGATGAACCAGAATAGTCAGAGCCGCCAGCCGGTCCGTCATATTGGTCGCGGCCTGATAATGCTGCGATGCGAGTTCAGGAGAGGCTTGGACCAGGCAGAAATAGTCCAGCGCGACATTCTTGAGAGCGCGTTTCCCGGCAGAGGCAGAATCGGGGCTGAACCTGCCTTTGGAGGCGAGCGTCGGCAAAAGCCTGCTGAAGACTTCGCCTGCCGAAGCCGCGATGGCGCCTTGCATCACGTGCCGGGCAGCAAAGATCGAGTCGGGATCAACATTGGAACCGATCTCTCGAGCAATATCGCCTTCCATCGGCAATGTCAGCGCCAGTGCCCGGAAGGCGGGCTCCATCGCCTCATCTGCAGCTAGCGCGCCATAGGCGGCGATCAGCTTGGCATCAAACTGCGCTTTGCCCTTCCCGCGCGAAGCCCTGGTCGCGGCAATCAACGCTTCGCTCGCAAGCCCGTTCAAGGCCTGCCAGCGGCTGAACAAATCGCTTTCGTGGCGCGCAATGAACAGCTGGTCATCCTGCCTCTGCTGGAACGAAATCGTGACGGGCGCCGAGAAGCCGCGCAGAAGCGAGGGGACCGGGCGCTCTTTCAGGCCCTTGAAGATGATGCGGTGATTTTTCTTTCGCAGATGGATGACGCCGGTTTCAACCACTGCGCCCTCAGCGTTCTTGGTCTCAATCTCTTTTCCATCTACGCCAAACAGCGCGAAAGCGACCGGAATGTGCAGGAGCTTCTTGCGGCTTTCTCCGGGCGTTGCCTTGCAGCTTTGCTCAAACTCAAGCGAGAAGGATTTCGCGCTTCTGTCCCATGCGGAACTCACAGTCAGATTTGGCGTGCCGGCCTGATGATACCATTGCTCCAGCTGCGAGAGGTCACGTCCTGAAACTTCTTCGAAACACGCGACAAAATCCTCAATCGTCACAGCCTGCCCGTCATGGCGCTCAAAATAGAGGTCCATGCCCTTTCGGAACATGTCGCGCCCGAGAATGGTCGCAAACATGCGCACGATCTCCGACCCTTTTTCGTAAACCGTCGCCGTGTAGAAATTGTTGATCTCGCGATATTTGCGCGGCCGCGCCGGATGCGAGAGTGGACCTTGGTCTTCCGGAAACTGATGCGCCTTCAGGCCGCGCACTTCGGCAATGCGCTTAACGGCGCGCGAGCGCTGGTCTGCGGAAAATTCGTGGTCGCGATAGACCGTCAGCCCTTCTTTCAGGCACAGCTGGAACCAGTCGCGGCATGTGACGCGATTGCCGGTCCAGTTGTGAAAATATTCATGTGCAATGACCGCCTCAATGCCGGCATAGTCGGCATCGGTCGCGGTATCGGGGTCTGCAAGCACATATTTGTCATTGAAGACATTGAGGCCCTTGTTCTCCATCGCCCCCATGTTGAAAGACGAGACGGCAACGATCATGAAGATATCAAGGTCGTACTCGCGTCCAAACCGCTCCTCATCCCACGCCATCGAGCGCTTCAAGGAATCCATGGCATAATCCGCCATATTCTCCTTGCCGTGCTCGACATAAATGCGCAAATCAACCTTGCGCCCTGAAACGGAAGTGAATTCGTCGCGGATGACGCCGAGGTCCGCACCGACAAGCGCGAAAAGGTAGCTAGGCTTGGGATGCGGGTCGTGCCATTCGGCAAAATGCCAGCCCGCTTCCAGCCTTCCTGAGTTGGTGAGATTTCCATTGGCAAGCAGAATGGGCGCAACATCCTCCGGCGCTTCAATGCGCACCGAGTAGACGGACAGGACATCCGGCCGGTCATGGAAATAGGTCATGCGCCGGAAGCCCTCGGCCTCGCACTGCGTGCAGTAAATGCCCTCGGCGAGATACAGACCCGACAGCGTCTTGTTGCTGAGCGGCGCGATTTCGGTTTCGATCTCGAGCGTGAATGTGCCTTCCGGCAACTGATGAATGGTCAGCTTATCGGGTGTCACCGAAAAGGCGTTGCCACCAATCGCCTCGCCATTGATTGTAACAGAGACGAGTTTCAGCTCTTCGCCGTCAAGCACGAGCGGCACGTTTGAGGCAACACCGGCGCGGCGGCTTATCGACAGGCGGCTCCGGACCTTGGTTGCCAGGGGATCAAGCCGGAAAGACAGATGCGTTTCCGGAATTTCGTAATCCGTCGGCCGGTAGTCTTCGAGGCGGAACGTCTTGCCGGTGTCTGTGCGCATGTCTTCTCCGACGCGGCGATTTTTCAATGTGCCGCATTCGCGACAATCCGTTACCAGATTTCAGCCGGTGACTGCCACTTCAATGGTTTACAAACCCCGCCATGTCGGCGAAATTGCGGTCCTTGCCAACATCTTTTGCGATTTGTCAGGGCTTGAGCCCAAGCCGTTCGGCGATTCGGAGCATCCATGAACCAGATGAACATGAAATTCGGCGTCGGCGCCTCCGTGCTGCGCAAGGAAGACGATTCCTTTTTGCGCGGCAAAGGCCGCTATACGGATGACCTGAAGATCAAGAACTGTCTGCGCGGATATGTCTTGAGATCACCCGCGGCGAGCGGTGCGTTCAAGATTGGCTCGCTGAAGAGCGCCAAAGCCGCGCCGGGTGTCCGGCTGATCTTGACCGGCGGGGACCTGAAACATCTTGGGGCGCTCGCAACATGGTACAAGGTCAAGAAGCCGGACGGCTCAAAATATCCGACGCGGGACATTCCGATTCTATGTGAGAAAGAAGTGAGACATGTCGGCGATGCCATTGCCTTCATCGTCGCCGACACGCTTGCGCAGGCACAGGACGCTGCGGAACTGATCGAAGTTGACTACGATTCCCGTCCATCGAATGCCGTTACGAGGGAAGCGCTGGGCAAGGATGCGCCGCTGGTCTGGCCGCAGGCCGGCAGCAATCTGGCCTATGTGGAAAATTATGGCAGGCGCATCAAGACGGAGAATGCATTCCGCAAAGCCGCGCATGTGACCGGCATTGCGTTTTACAACAACCGGCTTGTCGCCAACTATCTCGAGACCCGGGCGGCCATAGGCGCGTGGAATGCCGAGGAAAATCGTTTCACGCTGACCTGCGGTTCCCAAGGCGTGCATGGCGTGCGCAAACGCTTGGCCGAAAAGGTGTTGGGCATTCCCAAAAGCCAGCTGCGAGTCATTACGCCGGATGTCGGCGGCGGGTTTGGGCCAAAGGCGCTGACATACCGAGAGTATGCGCTGGTACTGGAGGCCGCCAAGCGCCTCGGCAGACCGGTCAAATGGACGGGTGACCGCACGGAGCATTTTCTCGCTGACGCGCAAGGCCGCGACAATCTGGTCGAAGCTGAAATGGCGATGGACAAGGACGGGAAGTTCCTTGGTCTGAAAATCGGCGTCATCGCCAATATGGGCGCCTACATGTCCGAGAACGCCGCCTTCGTGCCAAAGCTCGGCGCGAGCATGGCACCCGGCCTTTATGATATTCCCGCTGTCCATATGGAGATCAGGGGCGTCTATACCAACACCGCGCCGCTCGACGCCTATCGTGGGGCGGGACGGCCGGAAGCAACATATCTCTTGGAGCGCTCTGGTCGACGAATGCGCGCGCGATCTGAAGCTTGCCCCGGAAGATATCCGCCGCCGCAATTTCATCCGCCCCGAACAGTTTCCCTACAAGACACAAGTCAATCGAACCTATGACGTCGGCGAGTTTGCGGCACATATGGATAAGGCGATGGCGCAGGCGGACTGGGCGGGTTTTGACAAGCGCTTGAAGACCGCCAAAGGCAATGGCACAATCCGCGGCATCGGCATGGCGACCTATATCGAGGCTTGCGCATTTGAGGGCTCCGAACCGGCGCTCGCTCTGCTGCGTGCTGATGGCATTGTGGAACTGCGGATCGGAACGCAATCGAATGGCCAAGGCCATGCGACCGCCTATGCCCAGTTTGTCGCCGAAAAACTCAACATCAGCATCGACAGGATAGACGTGCGCCAGGGCGATACGGACGAACTTGCCAAGGGCGGCGGCACGGGGGGATCCCGCTCAATCCCGCTCGGCGGCGTTTCGGCAAGCCGGGCGGGTGAGGCGCTTTCGGAAAAGATCAAGAAGATCGCGGCGGATGAGTTGGAAGCATCCGTGGCCGATATTGAACTCGTTGATGGCGTCGCACGGATTGTCGGCACCGACAGGCGGATGAGTTTTTCCGATGTTGCAAGACAGGCAAGATCACCTGACGATTTGAAAGCGATTGGCGAATTTGAGCAGGACGAGTTTACCTATCCAAACGGAACGCATGTCTGCGAGGTTGAAATAGATCCACACACGGGCGCCACGCGCATTGAGCGCTACACGATTGTCGATGATTTCGGCGTCGTCGTGAATCCGGTTTTGCTTGCGGGTCAAGTCCATGGCGGCGTGGCGCAGGGGATCGGTCAGGCGCTGTGCGAGGACACGGTCTACACACCGGACGGCCAGCTCCTGACCGCCAGTTTTATGGACTATGCGCTGCCGCGCGCGGCCGACATGCCAAACTTTGACTTTGACACCCGCAATGTCCCGTCAACCACAAATGCCATGGGTATCAAGGGCGCGGGCGAGGCCGGCACAATCGGCGCGGCGCCGGCGGTCATGAACGCGGTCATCGACGCGCTTTGGCGAGAATATGGCGTGCGGCACATCGAAATGCCGGCAACTGCGCACCGGGTTTGGCAGACTATTCAGAACGCGAAGCGCGGATAATGGGAGACGCCGCTATTGATCGCAGGGAGCACCGCCCGCTTCTTGGCATTGCGCTCAAGGTCACCGCAGTGGCTTTTTTCATCTCGATGTTCACATTCGTGAAGCTGTCCGGAAAAGTGCCCCCCGGCCAGATCGTCTTTTTCCGCTCGGCGTTCGCGATGATCCCCGTGCTGATCTGGGTATTCGCACGCGGCGGCGGATTATGGGCGTTCAGGACTGTCGATCCGATTGGCCATGTGTGGCGCGGGGTAATCGGCGTCACCTCCATGGGGCTCGGGTTTTTTGGCCTCACGCAACTGCCTTTGCCGGAGGCGGTGACCATTGGTTACGCCATGCCGCTGATAACGGTCATATTGGGCGCGGTGCTCTTGAAGGAGCAGGTCCGCATTTATCGCTGGTCCGCAGTCCTCGTGGGATTGATCGGCGTGCTGATCGTTTCGTGGCCGAGGCTGACAATATTTGCTGACCCAACAGCCGCGAGCCGCGCAATGGCGTGGGGTGCTTTGTCAGTGCTCGGCTCAGCGGCCTTTGCGGCAGGAGCGATGATTCAGGTCCGTCGTCTCATTGGCCGCGAGGCAGCCATCACGATTGTTATCTACTTCACGCTGATTTCCGCTGGCCTTGCGCTTTTGACAATTCCGTTTGGCTGGAAGGCGCTGTCGGGCCCGCAGTGGTTCTATCTGATCATGGCTGGTGTGGTGGGCGGAATTGGACAGATATTGCTGACCTCGTGCTACCGTTACGCTGATGTTTCGACAATTGCGCCGTTTGAATATGTCTCGCTGCTGCTGTCGCTCGCCATCGGCTATTTCGTGTTTTCCGATGTGCCGACTAGCCGCATGATACTCGGCGCGCTGATCGTGGTCTGCTCGGGGCTTTTCATTATCTGGCGTGAGCATCAGCTTGGTCTTGAGCAGCGCAAGGCACGGGAAGCGCAGAGCTTGTAGCTTGCGCTGGTTCCCAAGCCTTGCAATTGGCAGGCATATACATCAAGTTTACGCTGGGGAAGAAAATCGGGAACCGGCGGTCATGCCGTATTCAGTCGAACATCTGAGCGCAATGATCGGGCGCGTTTACGACTGCGCGGTTCAACCTGAGCTGTGGCCGCAGACGCTTTATGAAATCCGCCAATCGCTTGACCTTGCCTTCCTGCAGATTGTCTCAGTCGACCAGGAACGGCTGCGCCATGGCGAGGCCGCCCAGCCGCTCGCCTTCCGCAATCTGTTTGCGCATGACTGGATCAAGGACTTCGCACCGCATTTCAATAAGATTCCCGGCGGGCATGACTGGATTGAAGCTGACATCGACACGCCGAGTTCACAAATGCAGTTTGTCAGCGAGGAAGAGTTCAAGAAGTCTGCGTTCTACAAGGAATGGATCGAGCCGCGCGGCCTGCGCGACAGCTGCGCGACGCCGCTCGTCAAGCGGGATCATTTGATCTGTGCGCTGACGGCCTCCGGCTCTGCGCAGCGGCGCTTGTTCGATGATGCCGACCGCGATGCGTTCCGGATGCTCTCGCCGCATATCCGGCGCGCGCTCATGATCGGCGACATGCTGGACGAGGGCAATTTCAAACTCAACCTTTACCGCGACCTCCTCGACCGCATCACGACCTGCGTCATGATCGTTTCGCATGGGGCAAAGCTGGTTTATGCCAATGGCGCAGCCGAGAAACTGCTGAGCGAGGGGCGCAATATCAAGGTTCGTGGCGGGCAGCTGCAGAGCGCCTATGCAGCATTTGCCGCTGGATTGAGATCTGCACTGGACCGCGCCTGCTCGGAGAATGACGCTGATATTGGCAATTTCGGCAATGGCATCCCGCTGCCCGGCATCAATGCCCCAACGGCCGTATGCTATGTGCTGCCGCTCGGCACTTCCGACCACCGCCGCGCGCTCGGACCGGGCCATGCTGCAGTCTTTGTAAGCGCTGCAGGCAACAGCCTGCCGCCATCGCTGGAAACATTGTCGGCGCTGTCGGGCCTCACTTCCCGTGAGGCGCGCATTGCGCTGATGATTGCCGATGGTTCAACGCCCACCGAAGCGGCCGGGAATCTCGGCGTCACGATGAACACGATGCGCACGCATCTGGCGCACATCTTCGAGAAAACCGGCGTCAACAGCCAGCCAGCCCTCGTGCGTTTCGTTTCAAGCCTCAGCATGCCGCTGAGCCTCAGCGCTGGACATTGAGGCCGGTGATGTTTCCAGACCAGCGGAGGCGGGCAGATTGAAGCATTATTCGCAGGAAGAGCTGAGTGGCGTTATCGGGAAAATATATGACTGCGCGGTTGATCCGGAACTCTGGGCGCCCACTCTGACCGGCATTCGCGATCAGATGGATCTGGCCTATGTGCAAGTCACCTACATAGACCGGAACTATGGCGGCGATGACCACTCCGTGATCTTGCAGACCGATTGGCCAAAGAAATGGATGGAGGAGGGCCCACGCTGGGTACCGCACATTCCCGGAATTGATCGCTGGCTAGCGCTGGATATCGACCAGTCGATCTCGCAGATGCAGTGTATAGAAGAGGATGAGTTCCAACAGTGCGACTTCTACCGGCATTATGTAGAGCCTCAAGGCCTGCGCGATTTCTGCCACACCGCAGTCGCCAAACGGCCCTCTCTTCTCGCCTCGCTTGGCGCAGGCAGGTTTGCGAAAGACGCGCTGTTTGACGATGCCGGGCGGGACGCCCTCCGCATTCTCTCGCCACACATCAGACGGTCATTACTCATCAGTGGCATGCTTGACGAAGGGCGGCTGAAGTTGCGGCTCTATCAGCGCCTTCTCGACCAGATCTCGACGGGCATAATGATAGTCAACGGCGAATCTTCGCTTGTCTATGCCAACACGCAGGCGGATCGCATTTTGACCGAGGGTACCTCCATCACCGTTCGCCACAACAGGCTTCAAGTGCTTTCTGCGCCGCACGCGAGGGGATTCCATGAGGCTTTGGCGCGAGCATGCTCGGGCATCGATTCGGACTTGGGAACCTGCGGCAATGGCATCGCGCTGCCCGGCTCGGACGGAACCTTCACCGTCTGTTACGTGCTGCCGCTCGGTAACTCAGAACCCCGCAGGGCGCTTGGGGCTGGCATGGCTGCCATATTCTTGTCCAATGGCGAGACAGGCATGCCGCCCGCCGTCGAGGTGCTTTCAGCGCTGACTGGCCTCACCTCCCGCGAAGCCCGCATCGCGCTGATGATTGCCGACGGCCGCGCGCCCGGTGAGGTGGCCGCCGCGCTGGGAATCTCACTTAACACAGTGCGAACGCATATCGCCAACGTGTTTGAGAAAGCCGGAGTCAACAGCCAGCGGGCGCTCGTGCATTTCGTTTCAAGCCTCAGCATGCCGTTGAGTCTCAGCACGCCAGCGGCACGCGTCTGATATTTCGCACCTTTCATCAATTTGGGTGATGTCTGCGCCGCGCATTACTGATAGCGCTGCCCTGCCTTGTGCACAGGTCCGTCACTGAATTCTGGTTTGCAGGAGACCGGCCCTGATGGATGTTGTGACTTTCTCGATCATTCTCGCCAGCGCCTTCGCTCATGCAGTGATGAACTGCGCCTTGAAGCGCCAAACCGATCCGCTCGCCGCGACGCTTTTGCTGGCGATCTGCGGCGGCATGGTCGCGACGCCTCTGCTGATGGTGACCGGAACGCCGGACATTGCCGCCGCGCCTTTCCTGCTCGCCTCCGTAATCATTCACATTTTCTACTGGAGTTATCTCGGGCGCGCCTTTGCCTCGGGGGAAGTGAGCGTCGTGTTTCCTCTGGCGCGGGGCGTCGCGCCCATTCTCACGCTTCTTGTTGCCGTCGCGTTTATTGGAGAGAAGACGAGCCCAGGAGAGCTTGCCTTCATTGCGCTCATTGTCGCGGGCATATTTCTCGTGATGTGCTCCGGGGCGGATACTCAAAAGCTGATGCAGCAGAACATGATTGCGAACGCCCTGATCGTGGCGGTGACGATCTGCCTCTACACTGTCGTCGATGGCGTCGGCACGCGCCGCTCAGGAAGCGCCGCCTCCTATGTGGTGATGTTATACGCTTGCAATGGCTGGGTCCTGCTCGCCTACGGTCTCGTCAAACAGCGCGAACGCCTTTCCAGTGCGCTCGACAAAGGCTGGCGCACCGGGATCGTGACCGGCGCGGCGTCTTTGGCAATCTACGGCGTCGCGCTCTGGGCGATGACCCGCGCGCCAATTCCCCTCGTGGCAGCGCTGCGTGAGACCAGCGTTATGTTTGCGGCAATACTCGCGGTGCTCTGGCTGCGTGAACCCATGCGCATCGGCCGCATGCTTGGGGCAGGAGTGATCGTCGCCGGAGTCGCCTTCGTCAAAATGGGCTGATTGCAGGAAAACCGCATTTCATCACCCAAATTGATGATGCGGCTCTCGTTTCATGCCGCTACGGAAGACCTGCGAAGGCTGCATGGGGCAGTCCGGCCTTCGCCGAGTTTGAACCAAAAGTAATTCTGCCGCGACTAGGCAACATCGCTGAAGGCTTGAAAAAGAGAGCAAAGCTCTCTTCCGCCGAAGCGTGCCTGCAGAACGCTTTGACCAAGGGACGACTACCATGCGCCAGATCAACGAAGTTAAAGGCACCCGCTACATTCTGGAGTACGATCAGGAAACCGGGCAGTTTGTTGAA
Organism: uncultured Alphaproteobacteria bacterium; assembly: GCA_963792485.1. Taxonomy (GTDB): domain Bacteria; phylum Pseudomonadota; class Alphaproteobacteria; order Rhizobiales; family Rhizobiaceae; genus JANOYJ01. The sequence goes on along the minus strand of CAWBWL010000007.1, from coordinate 670,552 downwards.
ACGCTTGTTCCGTATTTTGAGCCCTCCGAAGACACGGCGGAAATTGTTGCGTTTCCGGAGGCCGCGACGCTTGAACCGCAGCCATTGCGAAAAGCTGGGTGACGGCCATGGAATCGGCTGTAATCCTCGTCGTGCTGGCTGGGGCGCTGGCGACGGCCCTGATGGGCTGCGCGCTAAAACATCAGCCGGACCCGCTCGCAAGCTCGCTTCTGGTGTCCATCGGAAGCGGCGCGGTCGCCCTGCCGCTCCTCTTGTCCACCGGTCTGCCCGGTGCCGCCGCCGCGCCATGGCTTGCCGCATCCACAGTGATGTCGGCGGTTTACTGGACCGTCATCGGGAGGGCCTACGCCTCCGGCGATATTGGCATCGTCTTTCCGCTCGCGTTCGGCAGCGCGCCCATTCTGGTTCTGATTTTGAGTTCGCTTCTTGTGAACGAATATCCGGCGGGCGACCAGCTGGCGGTCATACTCATCATCTCCGCCGGGCTTTTGCTGGTGCTGCTCTCCGGGCTGAAAAGCGGCGCGTTGAAGGACCGCAAACTGCTGATTAACTGCCTCCTCGTCACCTGCGTCATCTGCGGCTACACTATGATTGACGCGCTCGGCGCGCGCGTGTCGGGCAGGCCCGTCGCCTACACGGTTTTCATCTATGCGAGCGGCGCAGCGGTGAACCTGATCTACGTGTTGACCTGCCAGCGGCAACGCGTCTGGAGAGCGGCGAAGTCTGGATGGTTTCAGGGTCTCGTTTGGGGCGCGGTTTCGCTTTCGGTCTATGCGGGCGAGCTCTGGGCCATGACCCGCGCGCCTATCGCGCTGGTGGCGGCCCTGCGCGAATCCAGCATCCTGTTCGCAACGCTGATTGCTGTCATGTGGCTGAAAGAGCCATTGAAGCCGGGCCGGATTGCGGGGGCGGGGGTTGTGGCCTTGGGCCTGGCGTTCATGCGGCTGGCGTGAATGTCTTCAAGCTTCCCAGAACGTTGAAACCGGCATCGCATGAAACCGTGCAATGCAAGGCGAAATGCCGTCCAATCTAAAGTCAAACGCTGTATAATTGTAAATCAATCCCCTACCAATCTCAATTTAGCCGCCCCTTCAGCGCCAGAAAATCCGCCCAGGCCAGCCGTTTTTGTGCACTCTGTTTCATAAGATAGGCCGGGTGCAGCATGGACAGGGCGGGTAAAATGCCGCCGCCCGGCAGTGCGTAGTCACGCCATTGGCCGCGCAGGCGCAGGATGGATTCGCCGGATGGGATTAGCGTCTTGGCAGGCAAATCGCCGAGTAGCACGAGGAGCTTCGGCGCAGCAAGGTCGATGTGCCGCTGGATGAAGGGGCGGCAAACTTCAATCTCGAAGGAGGTGGGCGCGCGGTTGCCGGGCGGACGCCATGGAATCATGACTCCTAGATAGGCCGAATCTCTTTTGAGCCCGATTGCAGCGAGCATTCGGTCCATGAGCAGACCGGCTGGCCCCGCGAGCAAAACGCCCTCCAGATCATCCTCGCGTCCCGGCACATCGCTGACAAACATCACTTCGGCTTGTGGATTGCCGTCCGCAAAGATGAGACTCTTCGCTGTCGCCCGCAAGCCGCAGCCTTCATAGCCGGCAAGCGACTCGGTCAGTTCGGCAATGGTCCCGCAGTTTTGAGCCAAGGTTTGCGCCGCTGCTATGGCCGCACCATCGGGAATGGCTGCCGGGCGCGGGGTGAGGGGGGCAGGGCGTGCCGCTGCTTTTGGTGCCAGTGGAGCAGCGGGGGACGCTGATGCGCCACGTGCAGCCTCAAACGCTGCAAATCGATCAACCGGCTCGTCGCTGACAGCATGATCCAGCCCTGCTTCTGCGTAAAAGCGCAGAATGTCTTCAAGCTCGTGACGCGGCCGGTTCTCCATGCAACCTTCCTACCCGCCACGATGCCCCCGCACAATCCGCCTCTTGATTGACCTTTACGTCAACGTCATATACTCGCATGACAAAACAGCGCGCCGCGACAGAAAAGCGTTTGAACGCCGTGCGGCGATGCCTGTAAGACAGGCGCATAAGTTGGAGGCGAGAATGAGCGAACCGCGCGAAAGCATGGAGTTTGATGTGGTAATCGTGGGGGCAGGTCCCGCCGGCCTCTCCGCCGCTATCCGCCTCAAACAGGTCAATCCGGAGCTTTCGGTCGTCGTCCTCGAAAAGGGCGCTGAAGTCGGTGCGCACATCCTGTCCGGCGCGGTGGTGGACCCCATAGGCATTGACCAGCTCTTGCCGGGTTGGCGCGACGAGGCGGACCATCCCTTCAAGACAAAGGTGACGAAGGACGTGTTCCTTGCGCTCGGACCAGCAGGTTCTATACGGCTTCCGAATTTCGCTATGCCGCCTTTGATGAGCAATCATGGCAATTTCATCGTCTCGCTTGGCAATGTCTGCCGCTGGCTGGCGGGCAAGGCTGAAGGCTTGGGCGTTGAAATATACCCGGGCTTTGCCGCCGCTGAGGTGCTTTACGATGACGAGGGCGCGGTGCGCGGCGTGGCCACCGGTGATATGGGCGTGGAGAAGAATGGCGAGCCGGGGCCGAATTTCGCGCGCGGCATGGAGCTTCTCGGCAGATATGTGCTGATCGGCGAAGGCGCGCGCGGCTCGCTCGCCAAGCAGATCATCGCCAAATACAAGCTCGATGAAGGCCGCGAGCCGGGAAAATTCGGCCTCGGCATCAAGGAGCTTTGGCAGGTCAAGCCGGAAAACCACCATCAGGGCCTGGTGCAGCATTCCTTCGGCTGGCCGCTCGATATGAAGACCGGCGGCGGATCGTTTCTCTATCATCTGGAAGACAATCAGGTCGCCGTCGGTTTCGTCCTGCATCTCAATTACAAGAACCCCTATCTGTCGCCCTTCGAGGAGTTCCAGCGCTTCAAGACCCATCCCGCCATCGCCAAGACGTTCGAAGGCGGCAAGCGTATTTCCTATGGCGCGCGGGCGATCACCGAAGGCGGCTGGCAATCCGTGCCAAAACTCTCATTCCCCGGCGGCGCGCTGATCGGCTGTTCGGCGGGTCTCGTCAACGTGCCGCGCATCAAGGGTTCGCACAATGCGGTCCTGTCCGGCATGCTCGCAGCGGAGCGCATCGCCGCGCGGCTTGCCGCCGGCCATGCCAATGACGAGCCTATTGAGATCGAGAATGACTGGCGCGGCTCGGACATCGGCGCGGACCTGAAGAAAGTCCGCAACGTCAAACCGCTCTGGTCCAAATTCGGCACGCTCGGCGGCATCATGCTGGGCGCGGTCGACATGTGGACCAACACGTTCGGCTTCTCGCTGTTTGGCACGATGAAACATGGCAAGAGCGACGCCGAGGCCACAGAGCCGGCTGCGAACTTCAAACCCATCGCCTATCCCAAGCCCGATGGCGTGCTCACCTTCGACCGTCTGTCCTCAGTGTTCCTCTCCAACACCAATCACGAGGAAAATCAGCCGATCCATTTGAAAGTGAAGGATATGACACTGCAGAAGGCGTCCGAGCTTGGCGTCTATGCCGGGCCGTCCGCGCGTTACTGTCCGGCTGGCGTTTATGAATGGACCGGCGAGGGAGCCGACAAGGCGTTTGTCATCAACGCCCAGAACTGCGTCCACTGCAAAACCTGCGACATCAAGGACCCGAACCAGAACATCAACTGGACTGTGCCGCAGGGCGGCGAGGGGCCGGTTTATCCGAATATGTGAGCGGAGTTCTGGCGTGAGTCCACAATGAATTCAATCGCTTGCGTGACAATTCAGAATCAATTTGCGAGCGCGCTCTGCTTCGGATTGTCTGGTGCGTCCTCAATCGAGAACTCGATCAATGACGGCAGATGGTCCGATCCGAACGGCTGCCCGCGTTCGGCATTTGTGACAAATATGCTGCGCGCGAACACATTGTCGATCGGCAAGCCACCCCAGCGCGCATAATCCATCGGCAGCGTTTCGTAGAGCCAGCTGCCGCCCGGTACCGTCACGCTGTCCGCATTCAGGAATGCCGATATGCGGTTCGCCGAATGGCTCCATGGCGCGGCGTTGAGATCGCCGGCAAAGACAATCGCGCCGCCAGCGTCTCCCACGCTCTTCATCCGCCCGCGCATTTGCGTGATCTGCTGCGATTGGCCGTGCGGCCAGGGCCAGAATAAATGCGCGGTTCCGATCATTGCCTGCCTGCCGCCGAAATCCACGCGCTGAAACGCCAGTTCGCCGTCATTGGCGCAGCCGTTCAGCGCATCCCCCGCAAACGGCCGGTTGGACAGGATCGCCACGGCTCCAAGCTCGCTCACCGCAGGGCAGACAAGCTGCTGCGGATAGGCCGCTTTCAGCGTTTCAATCGCGGGGCGCCAGATATCGGAGACTTCGTTCAGCGTCATGACATCCGGTTTGAACTCGCCCACCAGCCGCAGAAACTCTTTTGGATCGGGAGTGTCATAGTGCAGATTGGCGTGCAGAAGCCTGTAGCGCGGCGCAGGTGCTTCAGACTTCCCCGGCAGCCGCGCCGATTTGGAGGAGACTTGTTCGGGAAGCATCTCCCGGATCAGCACCACAACTTCACCCGGCGATTTGCCGCCAAGCTGATCCATGTGAAAGACGAGCGGGATGAGCGCGGAGAAAGTCACCAGCAATCCCACAGCCTTGCGCCGGATCAGCACCAAGATGATCCCGCAAACCGCCGCAAGCGCCGCAAAATGCAGCCGAAAATGCGAGAATGAATCGAGCGAGGCATGCACCGAGCCGAAATAGCCCAGCAGCACAACGGCGAGCGCCGGCAGGGCAATGAGATAGAGGAGGGCGCGGAGGAAGAACATGCGGGATGTGTAACGCTCTCTACACGCCGTTATCAAGCTTTCTCACTGAAACGCCGTCTCGTAAAAGCTCCGCAGCTTTCGCGAATGCAGCTTTTCATCCGGCATTTCGGCGAGTTTTTCGAGCGCCCTTATGCCGATGGTGAGGTGCTGGGCGACCTGCCGTTTGTAGAATTCGGTCGCCATGCCCGGCAGTTTCAACTCGCCATGCAGCGGCTTGTCGGAGACGCACAGGAGCGTGCCATAGGGCACGCGGAAGCGGAAGCCGTTGGCGGCGATGGTGGCGCTTTCCATGTCGAGCGCGATAGCGCGCGACTGTGACAGCCGCTGCACCGGGCCGCGCTGGTCGCGCAACTCCCAGTTCCGGTTGTCGATGGTGGCGACCGTGCCGGTGCGCATGATCTTTTTCAGCTCATACCCTTCAAGCCCGGTCACTTCCTCGACCGCCTCCTCCAGTGCCACCTGCACTTCGGCGAGCGGCGGGATCGGGATCCAGACGGGCAGGTCGGCGTCGAGCACATGATCCTCGCGCACATAGGCATGCGCCAGCACATAATCGCCCAGCGCCTGCGTGTTGCGAAGCCCGGCGCAGTGGCCGAGCATCAGCCATGCATGCGGGCGCAGCACGGCGATGTGGTCGGTGATGGTCTTGGCATTGGACGGGCCGACGCCGATATTGACCATGGTGATGCCGCCGGAAATGCCTTTGACCAGATGATAGGCCGGCATTTGCGGCAAGCGGGCAGGGGCCGTGCCGCTGGATGGCCAGCGGTCGCCCGCTTTGGTGATCACATGGCCGGGTTCGACGAATGCATCATAACCGCCGCCGCCGTCGGCCATCAGCTTGCGCGCCATGGCGGTGAACTCGTCGATATAGAACTGGTAGTTGGTGAACAGCACAAAGTTCTGGAAATGCACCGGGCTCGTCGCCGTATAGTGCGACAGACGGTGCAGTGAATAGTCGATGCGCTGGGCCGTGAACGGCGCCAGCGGCAACGGCTGTCCTGCCATGTCCTCAAACGTGCCGTTGACGATCCGGTCATCCGTACCCGCAAGATCCGGCACATCAAACAGATCGCGCAACGGCCGCGAGAAAGCCTCGGCCACTGATTGATCAACATAGGTGCCTTCAAGAAACGCGAAATGCAGCGGGATCGGTGTTGAGGATTCGCACACCGTAACCGGCACGTCATGATTGCGCAGGAGAAGCTGGATCTGGTCGGTCAGATAATGGGAGAACAGCTCGGGGCTGGTAATGGTGGTGGCGTAATCGCCTGGGGCTGAAACATGGCCGAATGCAATGCGGCTGTCGATCTGGGTATAGCTCGTCGTGGTGAGCCGCAGTTCGGGATAAAAGGCCCGGTATCGGCCTTCCGGCGCTGTTCCGCGCGCCACGCTGTCAAAGGCGTCACGCAGGAACTGCGTGTTGCGCGCATAGAGCCGTTTAAGCTCCGCCACGGCCTCTTCGGCGTTGCGAAACTGTTTCGGCGTTTCAGCGGGCGGGGTGGAGATGAATGATGTGTTGAATTTTTCAAGCTTTGTCATGGCATGACTTAGCGGCTTGGTCGCGCTTTGTGAAGAGGCGTCTGCGCAGCGGCTTCATGCGCCAACCATGCGCAGACTTACATGCGCTGCAGCGAAACCATGAGCACGAGGCCGGCACCGGACACCTTGTCGGAGCGGTTGCCATCTTTCACCGCGCCGATGGCGAGCGCAGGTCCGGCAAGGAGAATAATGCCAGCCAGAAGGCTGACAGCGCGGTTGGCATTGCGGTGAAGCGATTTCATGTAAATATCCCTGAATTTTGAATTTGTGTTTGTGTCAGCGTTTGATGAAGCAGGTCACGCCATGCGGCATCGGGCAGATTTGCAGCTGGCCCGTTTCCCAAGCGCGTGCAGGGCGGGTCACCCCCTCGATCAGCGCGGTAAAGCCCAGAGCGAAAATCATTGCCAGAAGGCAGATGATTGTGAAGCGGCGGGCGATCACGGCAGTTTCAAAACGCATTTCTGTCTCCTGTCTGCGCGCTTATAGATGAGCGGCGCTGAACCAAGGCTGATGTCTGCGTTCATGGAGCGTTCAGGAAACCTAATGGCCATTTGCCGCGATCCGTGCAATTTTACATGTCCCGGCGAAATCGGTCGGAATATCAGCACACGTTTTGCCGGAGCATGTGATGGCAGGTCAGATTTTGCCTATTGAGCTTTACTATTGGCCAACACCGAACGGGTGGAAGATCACCATAATGCTCGAAGAGCTAGGCGTTCCTTATGAGGTCAAATATGTGAATATCGGCGTGGGCGACCAGTTCAAGCCTGAATTCCTCGCCATTGCACCCAATAATCGCATGCCCGCCATTGTCGATCCGGAGGGCCCGGGCGGCGCGCCCGTCTCTGTCTTCGAATCCGGCGCGATCCTGCAATATCTCGGGCGCAAGTTTGGAAAGTTCTATCCGCAGGATGATCGCGCCCGCGTCGCTGTGGAGGAATGGCTGTTCTGGCAGGTCGGCGGATTGGGGCCGATGGCGGGCCAGGCGCATCATTTCCGCCAATACGCGCCGGAAAAGATCGAATACGGCATTGCCCGCTACACCAATGAGGTCAACCGGCTCTATGGCGTGATGAACAAACGCCTGTCAGCGCATGACTATCTTGCCGGAGAATACTCCATCGCCGACATGGCTTGCATCGGCTGGATCATCCCGCATGAGCGCCAAGGCCAGGACCTTGATGAATTCCCGCATCTGAAACGCTGGTATGAGACAGTCAAATCCCGCCCTGCCGTCATCCGCGGCATTGATGTCGGCAAGGATGAGCGGAACAGGACCAATCTCGCAGACGACAAGGAGGCGCAGAAGATGCTGTTTGGGCAGAGGGCGCGAAATTGAGCGCGCGCTCCCTGCTTGGGGCTCTTGCCGCTAAATACTGTTAAAATATACGATAATTCCATTCGGAGTAGCTTACAATCGCCCATCGTTAGCGATAGGACCGGGTTTTGGGGCGTTTGGGTGGCGTGCAATGAAGTACAATAGTTTGATTGGGCTGTTCTTGACGACGGCGCTTGCCGGGTGTGTGACGACCCAGGTTCCCCTTGATCCCTATGAGCCGGGCGACGGCTACGTCTATCAGGATGTGGTCTTCATTGATCCAGGCGAGGGCGACGCCTTTACCATCAAGAAGGTCAACACCTATCGCGTCAAGACGGGCCAGAACGCTGCTGGCGGCATCGCCTGTTCGGAAAACTTTCACTCGTCCAACACTCTGGAGAGCGCTGGTGACGACAAACTGCTGACCGCGGCGGAGAAAGCAGGCATCCCCGAAGCTTTGAAGCGGCAGAAACGACGGCTTGAGCAGAATAATGGCGGCCAAGCCGGCGCAGATTGTCTGGCGGGCAGCGGCAACGCGTCTGCGGACGGCTCCGGAGCTTCCGCCTCAACAACGGCCGCTGCGAGCACAACACCGCAGGTCAGCACCACTGCCGCGCCAACAACCACCGTCATTGTTTCAACGACGTCTGAGCCAACAACAACTGCGATTGTCACCACGACGGCTGCGCCAACGACTGCCCCGCCCCCGACGACAACTCCGGCTCCAACTTCAACCTCAGCCCCGACCTCAACCTCAGCCCCGACCTCAACCGCCCCCCCCCTTCAACCACCGAAGGGCCTATCATCAGATAGCCGAACTCCGTCTCAAGCGGGATAAACGCGGCGTGTTATCATATTGTCAATTGCGCCCCGCTGACGCTTTTGAGTCACAATCGGGCACAGACTAGTTGGGCGCGCTATGAATCGAGAGAAAACACCGTTTCTGACTATTGGAATGGCAACTTTTGACGATTATGACGGCGTCTACTTCAGCGTCCAGTCAATACGCCTGCATCATCCTGAAGTGCTCGACCGAATCGAATTTGTCGTCATTGACAATAACCCGGAAGGAAAGTGCGGCGAGGCGCTGCGGCATCTTGCCGGCATGATTCCAAATTTCCGCTACGTGCCTTGGACGGAAACTGTCGGGTCGATCATCAAGGGACGGATATTTGAGGAGGCGAGGGGCGAAGTCGTCCTGTCGATGGACTGCCATGTGCTGTTCAAGCCGCTGGCTCTCAAGCGGCTTATCGAACACTTCGAAGCACGGCCCCGCAGCCTTGATCTTGTCCAGGGGCCGATGGCCAATGACGATCTCAAGACATTACTTCCGTTTTGGGAGCCTGTCTGGCGCGGCGGAATGTGGGGCGTCTGGGCGCCAGCCGTTCCATTTGATGATGGCCTGGACAGCGAAGCCTTCGACATTCCCATGCAGGGCGCCGGGGTCTTCGCCTGCCGCAAGGCCGCATGGCCGGGGTTCAATCCGAATTTCACTGGCTTTGGCGGCGAGGAGGGCTACCTCCATGAGAAGTTCCGACAGCGTGGCGGGCGTACACTCTGCCTGCCATCTTTGGTTTGGCTGCATCGCTTTGGCCGCCCGCTTGGTGTGCCCTATCCACTCGACTGGATGGCACGCGTGCGCAACTACATGATCGGCTTTCACGAATTGGGGCTTCCGACTGAGCCTATAGAGGCGCACTTCAAGGAGCATTTGAAGGAGGAACTGGAGGGTGTGACCGCCTGCATCAACGCGATCAAAGTCGAATTGTACTGGCTGTCGGCGAAAGACAGGCTGCTGAAACAGGCTGCCACTTCCAATGACGTGAAATGAGTGGACTGAACCTGCGTAACAGCCATTACTGTCCTTGCGGCAAAAACCCCGCTTGCAATCGTCTTCCATCTGCCTAACCTTGCGTAACTTCATTTCGCAGGGAGGGTCTGATGGACAACAATCCGGTGCCCGCGCTCGAATGCGATATCGTTATGGCTGGCGGCATAACGTCGGGCGTCGCATTTCCCCCGGCCATCCTCGAACTTAAAGATAAATACCGCTTTCGTGGTATAGGCGGCACCTCCGCTGGCGCCATCGCTGCGGCGATCACGGCGGCTGCAGAATATGGGCGGCGTGAGGGTAAGCTGGACGCCAAGGGCTTTGAGGCGGTGGCGCGCATTCCTGAGGACCTGCAACAAAATCTTGGCAGTCTGTTTCAGCCGTTTGCGAAATTCCGGCGGCTTTATGCCCTTCTGACAAGTGTTTCAGGCATGAAGCAACCAAAGAAAGGTTCCGGCCTTTTCTCGTTGATCGGAACGTTTCTTCGCCTTCTTGGCAATGCGATGGCGGCTTACTGGCCGTTTGCGCTGGCTGGACTTTTTCTCTGGGCGGCAGTGCTTCTGCCCATGACTATCGCCTATCTCGGTTCCGACGGGTTGGGGCTTATGGCCTCTGTAGCGGCATCGATATCGGTTATTGCCGTGATATTCTTCTTCATTTTGGCAGTTGCCGGGGCCGTAATTGCCGGCGTCATCCGCGATGTCCTGCGCCTTGAGGCCAATGATTTCGGCATGTGCCCCGGCATCAGCCAAGACGGAAAACCGGGAGTGGTCGATTGGGTCGACGCCCGCCTTCAGGAAGCTTCGGGGCTGTCCGGCAGGCCCTTGACCTTTGGGGACCTCAATGGATCCGAGGATCAGAAGCACCTCAGCATCTCGCTTCGCATGATGACCAGCAATCTCACATTGGGCACTGGCGAGACGCTGCCAATGCTCGACGATGAGGCGTACTATTTCGAGCCTGCTGAAATGCGGCGCATTCTTCCTGCTTATGTTGTCGACTACATGACAGAGAATGCCGAAACCCGGAATCTGGAGAACGGCACGACAATCTACCTGCTTCCTCTCAATGAAAGAATGCCCGTTATACTCGCTGTGCGCATGAGCCTGAACTTCCCGATCCTGTTCACTGCCGCCCCGCTCTACAGGGAACATGTGTTCGGCGGTGGCTTCGAGGTTACTCAGGACAAGTGGCAGCACAAAATGGTGCGGCTCCTGTTTTCCGACGGCGGCATCACAAGCAACTTCCCGATCCGCTATTTCGACTCTATTTTCCCTTCCCGCCCAACCTTTGGCATCGCTTTGGAAGACATGCCCGAATACGGCACGGGCCATCCGCGCGTTTACCTGCCAATGCCTGCGTGGACCGGAAAGCTTCTGCAGCCGCGCACTATCTCGGGCATCGTCGGATTCGTTTTCGCCATCGTCAACGCTGCGCGCGAGTGGCAGGACCGCAAGCTCGGCAAAATGTCAGGCTACCGGGAACGCATCGGCCACGTGTTTCTGAACTCGGACGAGGGCGGCCTCAATCTGAACATGCCTCCCAAGCTGGTGAAGGACATAGGCGGATTTGGCGGGCGCGTCGGAAAACTGTTCAACGCAAACGGCGAACCCGGCGACATGCACGAACTTCAATTTCGACGACCATCAATGGCGCCGGTTTCTGATCGCCTATGCGCGAATTGAAACTTTGCTGGAAGAAGCCAACATCAGTTGGACGGGCGGTAACGGCCGGCCCGCGGTGCGTGATGCAATCGCTGGGACCATGAAGGCCCCTGCATCCTATGCAGGTTCATCCAAGCAATGGCGATCCTTTATTTTCGAGCGGATGCAGGCGCTCGTTCAACACTATGACGATGTGCATGCAAACCCAATTGAAAAGAAGTTCGGGCCCAAGGGTCACTTCGCGATGCCAAGGGCGCTCAGATACCCGCACATCACGCCAAGCTCAAAATTGTGCCGGATGATTGAATGCCTGGTGCTATTTCGGCGGTGTGGTTTCGTCGATGTGCATGCCGCGGCACAATCACTGCTTCGTAGCGCTACCCGTCGCCGCCTGAAATCCAGGTGGCGGTCGGCCTGCCATCCGCAGTCAGCCCACCCTCGACCTCATAACAGACCGCAACGGTCCGAAGGCGGCCATAACGAGCAATATTTGTTGCCGCGCACCAGCCATGAGCCGAAGGTCTTGGCACCCGATGCATCAATGTAAATCGTCTCGCCGCCCTTGGAAAATGACTGGCGCCAACTGTCCGGCGCAAGTGGCAGGCCATAGACAGTCGTATCGTCAAGGAGTTCTTCAATTTTCGCGCTGTCAAGCGTTTCGGCGCGCCCGATGCCGCCGAACGCCAGAAAAACCAACAAGGCAAAGTGCGCGCGCATGATTGTTCCCGCAAATACAAATACCCGGCGCAGTCCTAACAGCGCCGGGCGGGGATTGGACAATCAATGATGCGTGAGCGGAAGAGCTTACTGCTTCACCCAGGTTTCGTTCTTGCATATGAGGCCACCGAGCACGCAACCGGACATTATTGCAGTCGTCCCGGTGATCCTGGCCCTGCCCCTGTAGGTCCTCTTGGCTTCAAGGTCGGTCAACGAACCGCGATAGGTTCCGTCCTTGCCGGTCATTGATCCTGCTTGCTGTCCGGCAAACTTGCCAGTCTTGGCAATGGCGCAGAAAGCAGCGCCGCACTTCTTGAAAGTCACAATATTGCCGGTCGGCCGTTTCCAGTCGCCTTCGATAATGTCGGCCTGCACGGCGAACGTACCCGCCATCGAAATCGCGGCGGCCAGTATAAGTTTGCGGATCATGTGATTCCTCCAGAGCTTTTGAGCCCGGCCTCCCGCCGGAAGTGCGTCCCTTACGCCAACGTCAAGCTATTCGAATTTTTCGCGCTTGAAAATCCGTCCCGCAAGGGAAACCGGCAGCTTTTTTTCACACAATTCCCGGCACTCTCCCCGGAAAAGAAATGTGCCTTTGCGCACTGTGGTTACCGCGCCGTTGAAATAGACATGTGAATCCAACGTAAAATTCTGTCTAACCCATTGAATTCAAACGATCCCGCTCCTTAACAAACTCCCAAGTTAAGGTCCCGTTTGTCTTTCATTTGCATCAAATTAAGCACAAGTTTTTACGGCGGATTAGAAGGCCTGCTTCATTCTCAAAAACATCGAGAGACCGGAATGATCCGGAGAAAAAGTAACGCTCTCAGGGGTTTATAGGGGATACGACAATGGCACGTTTTGAAATTCTGGATGCTGGCACTGCCTCGATGGGCGCAAACGCCCAAGGCGACATTCTTCTGAACATGGGTCTGATGTATGCGACAGGCCGCGATTGCGAAATGGACCTGGTTGCTGCGCACAAATGGTTCAATATTGCCGCCATCAAAGGCAGCGAGCGCGCTGCTGAATTGCGCTCCGAGCTCGCCTTCTCAATGAGCAAGATCGAGATCGCCGAAGCCTTGAAGTCAGCCCGCGAGTGGATGACAACCCACTAATCATCTGAAATTCTGACTATGCGCCGAGCGCAGATGTTTGAAGAAGGCCGCAGCGGGAAGGGACACCGGCTGCGGCCTTTTCATTTTCGGCATCTGCTCCTGTTTGGCACATCCTGCATTGAGCGCTGCTTGATAGCTCCAGGTTTTTGCCCATTCATTAGATGCAAAGTCACAACACACGGGCACCGCTGAAAAAGGAAAATGCGTTTCCTGGGCGCTTTCGGTTGCTATTGGGGTTCGTTTGCCGTTAAAACTTCCACTGTTGGATGTCTTTTGCGAGACGTTTGGCGGCGTGTTGCGCGCGTTTTTTGGTTCGTTTACACTCGCCCGGGTGTTTGTAGGCGTAAGGGATACTGGGGACCCATAATGAAGCTTGTCAGTTCAATATTTGGTGCGCGCAAGGATTCCGCCGTCTCCGATGCAGCCTCAGAGGCGATCGCTCGCGAGATTGAAACCCCGGTCTATGAACCCGCGAACAATGTGACATCAGCGTATGATGACGTCGATGAATCAATTGCCGACGCGATTCAGTCAGATCTTGATCTGCAGGCTGACAATCAGAATGCAGATGACGATGACCTCGACATGGACGTGTCGCTCGTTGAGGATATTTCGGCAGAGATTGCGGCCGATGCGGCAGCTCATGAGCCGGAACTGCACGAGACCGGGGACGAGGACGACGATGATTTGCCACTTACTATGACAGAAGAACGCAGCTTTGGTGACGATATTGGCAGCAATCTCGTGCGGGTGCGCCCGGAACGCTCAGCTGAGCTTGAGCTGATTTCCGGACGTTTGAACGAGTTCAATTCCTTCGCGAACCTTAATACTGACCTTTCACATCAATTGTCCGTCGTTTCCGAAGCAATCGTGCAATCGCAGCGGTCCTTTGCAACCATGCAGGAATTCGTCCGCAATTTTGAAAATGACATTTATCGCTCCGGACAGATTGAGGGCGACCGCGACGAGTTAATGGCGGAAAACATCTCGCTCAAAAATGAGCTCGACAAGGTTTCAAGCCGCCACGCGGCCCGTGTCTCGGAAACCGAGATGCTGCAGGATCGCAACAAGCAACTGCGCGCTCAGTTGGACGCTCGCAAGGCAGCGCAGACCGAGCTTGAGGCGCGGCTTGAAAAAGTCACCAAGGAACTGGGCGACTCGCGCGACACGCATGACGACATCTTCTCCGAGAACCAGCGTCTGCATAATGCATTTGAGCGGGTCAATTCAGAGAAGGAATCGCTTGCCGAATCCAAATCCGAACTGCAGGACCGCTACGGCAAACTTCGCCAGACCGAGTCCGAACTGCGCGGTCAGATCCTTGAATACAAGCTGCAAAACGAAAAACTCAACAAGGTCCATGGCGCTCTCGTCAGTGACCATGAGAAGCTGCGCAACGAACTGCGCCTGACCCAGCGAGAGAACTCCGAAGCGCAGAACAAATTTGTATTGCTCGAGGATGAGACGAAGCAGTTGCAGATCGAAAACGAGACGCTCAAGAGCCGTGCTGCGGCCGACTCCTATGCGCTGCGCAACGAACTCGACATGCAGAAATCGACGCTGCGCGTTTCCGAGCGCGCGCTGGCGGAATCCAACGCCCGTATCAAGGACCTGCAGCGCGATCTGATTGAAAACGAAAACGGTCTGCGCCTCGCCACCGAGCGCCTCAATGCGGTTCAAGCCGAGTTCGAGCAGGAAAAGAAAGAGCTTTCCAACGCCAACTTCAAGCTATCCGACGTCAACCTTAAATATATGTCGGACCTCTTGTCGCTCGACCAGCAGCGCGAGCAGAACAAACTGTTCCAACATAATGTCGAGGTTTTGATCGCCGAAAACCGCCGCCTCGCAAAATTCGAGTCGCTCTATCAGGCCTCCGAAAACCAGATCAAGGATTTGAAGGCCAAGCTGAACCTGTTTGCCGACACCTTCAAGAACGACGCCGCAGTTCAGCGTCTGCGCCAGTCCTTCTCGGAAGGCGAAGAAGAAAAGGTGCGCAAGCCGAAGCCCGAAAGCGAAAAGGCCGACCAATAGGACCGTTTTACCAGACTTGGTCAGTTTACATGCGTTGACCTAAGATCTATTATTTCAGTGTGGGGCTTCTTCCAGTGGTGGAGAGCTTCTATGCGCACATCAGTCCTTCTTGTTTCCGACGTGCATCCAGGCTTGCGTGCCTCAGCGGAATCTGCAGCTGCGGGAGCCAAAGGTATGGTCGCCGCGAGTACTGCGCCTGCGCCCAAATCATTTCTGATTGACGAAAGCTTTGCGGCGATAGCGCTTCCCGGCATGACAGCGGCAGCCGCCGCAAGAGGTGGTCCTGCCATGGCCGCCCCGGCAGCAGCCCCCGTCTTTGTTGTCCGAGGCACAATCGAGGTTGACCGGCCCGAAGACATTCAATTCGAGCAGGACGGCGTCAAGGTCTACGCCGACCCGGAAATCGGCCTTTATCTGACCTGCGTCGGCGATCCGCCGGTTGGTAACTCCGCATCCGTCGCAAACAAGCTGGATGTCGCAAAGCTCCACGCGCGCGGACTTACGGGCAGCCGCGTGGCCATCGCCATTGTCGACACCGGCATTAACATCGCACATCTGAAGATGAAGGGACTTTCGCCAAAAATCGACAAGAACATCACCATTGCCCCGCCCGGCGTTGCCGCCACGCCCGGAAGCTATCCGGTGGACCATGGGACAATGTGCGCGTTTGACGCCCTGATTGCTGCGCCGAAGGCAACGCTGATCGACATTCCAACGCTTCTGTCAACGACGCCTGGCGGCAGCGCCATGTCGGGTTTCCTGAGTGATGCGCTGCGGGCATTTTCATTCCTGCTGACCAGGTTTACCTCTCCAGCCTGGAAGTATCGGGCGCTCGTCGTGAATAACAGCTGGGGCATGTTCCATCCGAGTTGGGATTTCCCCGCCGGCCATCCGGGCCGCTACGGCGACAATCCCAACCACCCGTTCAACATCATCACCGGCACGCTCGCAGCGGCAGGGGCGGATATTCTGTTCGCTGCGGGAAACTGCGGCGGCCAATGCCCTGATGGCAGGTGCCAAAACGTCGTCACGCGCACCATCACCGGTGCTAACGCCCATGGATCGGTGCTGACACTCGCAGGCTGCGATGTGAATGACGAGCGTGTCGGCTATTCCTCGCAAGGTCCAAGCATTGCCGGAATGCCGCAGAACAAGCCGGATATCACCGCCTACACGCATTTCTCGGGTTCGGAAGCCTTCGGAGTGGGTTCGCCCAATTCGGGCACATCGACAGCGTGCCCGGTGGCAAGCGGATGCGTTGCGGCGCTGCGCACCAAACGGCAGGCGAAATTCCACAAGCCGTCGAAGATATTCGCGGCGCTGACAGGCACGGCCAAACAAGTTACGGGTGCTGGGTGGAACGGCGACTACGGGCACGGGATAATCCAGCCAAATGCTGCGGCGACCAAGCTTGGCATATTATGAAGCGGACCTGAGATGGCGGCGGTGGATTATGTGTTGATGACTGTCGAGTGCGTGGGATCCTCCCCGCGCCTCGAAGACGCGGCCCTTGCGCTCGGCGTGCCGGTGTCGGCGCTGGACCCCGGCTTCGGGATTGTTCCGATTGACCCCTCAAAAAACCTGTGTGCCGTGCAGGTCATCGCAAGTGCCATCCCAAAAACAAGGGACGCAGGCAGTTTCAAGGGACCCTTCGCCAACCCGCGTATAGACACGTTTGGACCGCCAAAATCAGACAAGAAATGAGTTGGGGAGCGTTCAATTGCCCCGCGCGATCCGCGTAGCAGCCTTGGCATATGTCTCTGCGACATCGTCAAGCGTCTGCGCCCCGCCATCGCGATGCCACACGCACACTTCGTTGAGCATGCCGAGCATCGCAGCGGACATAAGCTGCGCTTGAGCAATATCAAAATCGCCCGCTGCGCTGCCCTCGGCGAGGATCTGTCTCAGCCGCCTTTCGTAATGTCCGCGCAGTTTGAGGATTGCGGCAAGGTTTTCGCGGTTCAGGCTGCGCAGCTCATTATTCGCAACATGACCCGCCTGCCGGTGCGCCACATGAAAGAGGATATGCGTGCGGCAGAACTGTTTCAGCTGTTCAGCCGGAGAGTTTCCACCGGGCTGGTTGGCCTCAAGCAGCGCCGTCAGGTGCGCATCCATTAATGCCAGCAAGAGCGTCTGCTTGTCCGGAAAGTGATAATAAAGCGCGCCGACTTGCAGCCCCGCCGCTGCCGCCAGCTGGCGCATCGTAAGCGCTTCAAACCCGTGCCGCGTGATCAGTTCCAGCGCCCTTTGCCGAATGCGCTCTCTCGTCTTGGAACCATCCGATCCTTTGGTGCGCGCCATTCCAATCCTCCCGAATCACTTCGGCCAGAATAGAACGCGCGTCCTATTATTTCAAAGCGTCAAGCGTTTCCAACAGTGCAGCCTCAAACAGGTCAAGCTCCGCATCCGGCCCGCAGGACACGCGGATGCAGCGGTCGAGAACGGGTGCGGCCGGTTTGCGCACGAAAATGTCACGTGCAATCAGCCCTTCGAGAACCGCTTTGGCAAACGCGCCGTCCCGTCCGCAGTCTACCGCCACGAAGTTTGTGGCGGAGGGCAGGGGATTGAGCCTCGCCGCGCGGGCAATGCTGCCAAGCCGCTCCCGTGCCGCAATAATCTTGCCGACTGTTGAGTGCAGATAGTCCTGATCCTCCAGCGCTGCGATGCCCGCCGCTTGGCTGATCCGGCTGATGCCGAAATGATTGCGCACCTTGTCGTATCCGGTAATCAGCCGCGCATCGCCGAACACATAGCCAAGCCGCGCCCCCGCCAGCCCGTAGGCTTTGGAAAAGGTGCGAAACCGCAACACATTTGGCATGTCTGCCGGCAGATCCGGCAAGGTGCCGACCGGCGCGGTCTCGCAATAGGCTTCGTCCAGCACCAGAAGTGTCGATGGCGGCAATGCGCGCCCGAACGCTGCCACATCCGGCCCGCTATGCCAGGTGCCCATCGGATTGTCCGGGTTGGCGAGATAGACGATCTTCGCTCGGCTCTGCCGTGCAAGATCGAGCAGTCCATCCAGATCTTCGCGGTCTCGCACGTAAGGCGTTGTCTTCAGCTGCGCGCCAAATCCGGCGACATGATAATGAAACGTTGGATAGCCGCCGAGCGACGACACGACTACATCGCCTGGCCCGGCAAACAATCTGACGGTCAGCCCGAACAATCCATCGATGCCGCCGCCAACGGCGACTTGATCAAAACCGACGCTCAGATGCGCGGCAAGAGCCGCCTTGATATCATGGTTGTCCGGGTCACCATACGCCCAGCTTTCGCTCGCCGCCTTCCGCATCGCCTCAATCACTCGCGGTGAGGGGCCGAACCCGCTTTCATTGGCGCCAAGCCGCGCCACAAATTCCCGTCCACGCTGCCGGGCAATTGCCTCCGGCCCGACAAACGGCACGGTCGAGGGCAGGGTTTCGGCAAGGGAAGTGAATTTCGGGCGAGTCTCTGACATTTTGTCTCCTGGCTCCTGCACTTGTGCCGCGCTGTCACGAATCTTTCAACATCTGCGCCGCCGCCCAGGTGGATTTTCAGAATCCATGATGGTATCGCCCTTCCAAAGACGAGCGGCCCGCCTGCGGTCGCAAAGGGGAGGGACTGCACATGATCGTGTCCTGCGGCGAAGCGCTGATCGACATGCTGCCGCGTGAAACGGCTTCCGGCGCACCCTGCTACGAACCTCATGCAGGCGGTGCGGTATTCAACACGGCCATTGCGCTTGGCCGCCTGGGCGCGCCGTCGGCGTTTTTCACTGGCATCTCGACTGATTTTTTTGGCGACCTGCTCGTTGATGTCCTGAAAAAGAGCCGCGTTGACACACGCTACGTGCTGCGCACGGATCACCCTGAGACAATTGCTTTCGTGCGGCTCGTCAATGGGCAGGCGACTTATGCCTTTTATGATGAGAACACGTCTGGCCGCCTGTTGGCGGAGGCGGACCTGCCATCGTTCGGGCCAGAGGTGCAGGCGCTGCAATTTGGCTGCATTTCGCTCATTCCCGAGCCCTGCGGGTCCACATATGAGAGCCTGATGCGACGAGAGAGAGAGCGGCTTGTCATGTCTCTGGACCCCAACATCCGATTCTCCTTCATCAAGGACAAGGCTGCTCATCGCGCCCGGATGGATCGGATGATTGCGATGTCCGATATCGTCAAGCTCTCGGATGAGGATCTGAAATTTTTTGACTCAGCTGGCGATTTTGAGGGATTTGCGGCCAGAGTGCTTGCAGAGGGCGTCAAGCTGGTGGTCATGACTCAAGGCGGCGAAGGCGCAATCGGCATTGGCAGAGCCGGGAAAGTGCGGGTCCCCGGTGTCAAGGTCGATGTGGTGGACACGGTGGGCGCGGGCGACACGGTCAATGCCGGTATCCTCGCTTGGTTGTCCAAGGCAGGCAAGCTGAGCAAGCCCGCCCTGTCCGAACTATCTTTGACAGATATTGAGGCTGCGCTCACACTTGCCGTGCGCGCCGCCGCCGTCACGGTTTCGCGCGCTGGCGCAAATCCGCCCTGGGAGCACGAGCTTCCGGCATAATCCGCGCTCTTGCATCTTGCCGCACTTGGCATAATCTTGCCTTGGGGCATGTTTGGGAGCATTGTGCAATGTCTTTCCCCTTGTCCTTCGTGCCCTCCAAAAACTGGCGCGTTCCGCCGCGCTCCTTCGGCGCCCCGCGCAACCAGGGCAAACGCAAACATGCCGGCTGCGATCTTTACGCCCCGCCGGGGACGCCTGTCTTCGCCGTCGATGACGGCACGGTTCTGTCTTTCACGCCGTTTTATCTTGGCAGCTGGGCCATCGTCGTAAAACATCCCGGCTTCGTCGTGCGCTATGGCGAGGTCCGCAAGACACTTGCCTCCGGCGTCAAAGTCGGCGGTGCTGTGCGCAGGGGCCAGAAAATCGGCGAAGTCAGCGCCCTGACTGGGCTGAGCATTTCGATGGTACATTTTGAAATGTACACTGGCGAGAAAGAAGGCCCACTGACCACCCAGTCCGGCCCGTTCAAACGCCGCGGCGATCTGAAGGATCCGACTCGCATTCTGGAGAAATGGGCCGAGGGGCCGCTGCCGGTTTTGCCGCGAGAGATGGAAGCGGAACCAGTTGCCGCAGCCGCGCCGCGCCCAGCTTCGGTCAAGGGGCGTAAGCCGAAACAAGATTTGCCAACTGGGAAAGCTGAGGCGGAGACCGGCAAATCAGCCCGATCATCAGCACCCAAGCGGCGCGCCAAGACTGCCTGACCGGGCTTGCGGTGGCTCATCAAGTGATTGCGGCTTGAAATCGCCGCTCTTCCCGTCTATCGCGGCGTGGACGGAGACGTGGCCGAGAGGCTGAAGGCACTCGTTTGCTAAATGAGCATACCCCAAAAAGGTATCGCGGGTTCGAATCCCGCCGTCTCCGCCACTTTCCTCAATGCTTCCAGCCCGGCTTCATCTGCGCAGGACGGAATCACTCCATCCCGCTTTTCCCAAAAATTAAGCATCCCGCTTAACCTCCAGCCCCTGAGGATGGCCTGATCTTAACACTCATGAACAAATGGTTGCGAAATTCGTGTCATTTGCGCAACACGGCCCTTCGGAACATAGAGACAAAGCCGCTTCCGGCCATTTGGGCGTTGCATCGGGAGATTCTCCCCGTATTTTCAGATTTGAAGGAACGGGGCGTGCTTCGGCCTTCTTTCGAAAAAGGGGTCGGGTCGAAAATGACCGGCCTTAGCTGGCAAAAGCCCGAACCTGATAAAACTTTTTTACTGGAGGTCTACCATGAACATTAAGAGCCTTCTTCTCGGCTCCGCAGCGGCTCTCGTCGCTGTTTCTGGCGCCCGTGCTGCGGATGCAGTAATGGCTGAACCAGAAGCCGTCGAATACGTCCGCGTTTGCGACGCATACGGCGCTGGCTACTTCTACATCCCTGGCACCGAAACCTGCCTGAAAATCTCGGGCCGCGTTCGCTATCAGATCAACTACAACAGTGACTCGTTTCTTTACCGCGATCTGAATGGCGACGGCAATTTTGACGCCGGTGAGCCGACGACGGAAGGCTGGGTAAAGCAAGCTCAGGCTATGCTGAATTTCACTGCCAAGTCTGACACCGAGCTTGGCACGTTGACATCATATATCGAGATGGAAGCGAATGGTCTGTCTGGAAACGAAGGCAACGGCGTCATCACTGACAACAACGATTTTGCTCTGAATCGCGCATTTTCCTTTACACATGCGTGGATCCAGCTTGGCGGCTTGAAGATGGGTTATTCCGATACCCTGTTCGATGGCGGCATCAACGGCGAATTCGACTCGTTCGGCGGCGCTGGCGTCCACTTCATGGGGTACACCTTCTCTTCCGGTAACGGCTTCACTTTCACGCTGAACCTTGAAGAAGAAAACTATAGCGCTGACTACATCCCGAACGTCGTCGCCAAGGCGAGCTACACCCAAGGTGGTTACACTCTGGACGCATGGGCGGCTTATGACGACGAAGACGGTGGCATCGTTATCACCGATACGAGCGAGTTCGCTCTCAAGGCGATCTTGACCGCGAAAGTCTCTGATCCGTTCACACTGCAGCTCGGCGCGACCTACAACAGTGGCGATAGCTTCTACTCGAACGGATATGACTGGTCGATCGGTGCTTCGGGCAAGTATCAGGTCAACGAGAAGTTGGCCCTGACGGTTGGTGCGCAGTATTTCGCTGACAATCATCGTCTGCCTGCGGCTGATCCTAATCTCGGTAAGGACAAGTGGACCGCTGGCCTCGTGGCTAACTACACGATCGTACCGCAGTTCACGACCGAACTGGCTGTTAACTACGACTCTGGCGTCGGCACATCTGACGACTCAGTCAACGGCTACCTCCGGTTCCAGCGCGAATTCTAATCTGATCTAATCAGACAAGAGCAAAACCCGGCGGGCAACCGCCGGGTTTTGTGTTCTGGACGTCCTGCTTCGCTAAAGCTTCGCAGGATTGGGCACCCATTAAA
This sequence comes from uncultured Alphaproteobacteria bacterium, assembly GCA_963792485.1. Lineage (GTDB taxonomy): Bacteria > Pseudomonadota > Alphaproteobacteria > Rhizobiales > Rhizobiaceae > JANOYJ01. The sequence continues at coordinate 648,564 of CAWBWL010000007.1, read as the reverse complement.
GCACCCCAATCCTGCGTAGTTCCGAAGGAGCGAAACAGGACAAGCCCAACCATTATTATCTTCTCAGCACTGAGATGCTGGCCGCCAGCTTCACCCCGCTTGCCCCAAAAACTCCCCAATCATCTCCGGCAGCCCCGCCGTCCACAGCATCGGCGCGTGGCCCTGGCCTGGAACCTCCACCGTCACCATTTTCGGATGGGCCGATTTCATCTCCCGCACGGTTGCCTCGCTTAACAGCTTCGAGTTCTCGCCGCGGATCACCATGAGCCGGTTATTCTTGAGCCCCGCAAACTGCGGCCAGAGCGCGGGCAGGGGCTCGGCGGGGTCCAGATCTTTCAGCGTTTTCAGAAGATTGGGGTCAAAGTCAGCAAATATTCGCTTGTCGTCCCGCTCGCGGTAGATGGCGCGGGCGTGTGTGTCCCAATCGCGGTTCTTGAGCGCGGGAAACTCGTGGCCGTGCAGCGCCTTCTGGATGGCCGCGGCGTCGGCCCAGTCTTTCGGCTTCGGCGCGCGTTCGAGATAGGCTTTGATCTGAATCAGCCCGGCCGGCTCGAGCACTGGACCTATGTCATTGAAAACAATGGACTTCAGAACGGTGGGCCGCATGGCGGCGAGGATGTGGATGATCAGCCCGCCGCGCGATGTGCCGATGAAATCAGCCTCATGAATGCCAAGCGCCATCAGCACCGCCAGCACATCTTCGGCTTCGGTGACGATGTTGTAATGGCTGAAATCCCGATCGTATTCGGACCTTCCGCGGCCGCGCATATCCATGGCGATGACGCGTTTTGGACTGGCTGCTTCTTGCGACAGGTGCAGCGCAAGCCCATGAAAGTCGCGGCTGTTGCGGGTGAGGCCGGGAAGGCAGATGACATCGCCGTGCGGTTTTGCCGAGGGCATGTAGATGCGGGCATGCAGGCGCAGGCCATCGGGGGCGGAGAAAGTGTTGTCTTCGAAGGGGGCGGGTTTCATTGGCGGCCGCGATCTGCGGCTTGTCGGACAACCGCCAAGCGCGGCGCGAGGCGCCCCTCTCTGCCTGTCGGCATCTCCCCCGCAAGGGGGGAGATCGCTGGCCCCGCAGCTTTCCCTCTTCCTTCAGCGATGCAAGAACAGGGGAAAGCGGCGACATAGCGATCTCTCCCCCTGCGGGAGAGATGTCCGACAGGACAGAGAGGGGCGCCTGGCGCCGGCGTTTCCAATTTCAAGTTTTACACTCGCGCAATTTTGATGTCCTTACTCCGCCCGGACTCCAATCCATAGAGGCAATATTCAGCCGCCGTCCGCAGCCAATCCTCTGGCGCGGCGCGGCAAAACCGGCTATTGCCGCGCAAATTCTGTTATCTATGGGAAGTTCTCCATGTTCAAGGGTTCCATCACAGCGCTCGTCACGCCATTCGACACGGCCGGCCGCTTTGATGAGAAAGCGTTCCGCGCCTTTGTCGATTGGCAGATCGCGGAAGGGCACGAACGGGCTCGTGCCGGTTGGAACAACCGGCGAATTGCCGACACTTTCGCATGATGAGCACAAGGCCGTGGTCGAAGCGTGTGTCGCGCAGGCGAACAAGCGCGTCCCGGTCATCGCGGGAGCGGGATCCAACAACACTGCGGAAGCCATTGATCTGGCCCAGTTTGCGGAAGCAGCGGGAGCCGATGCGGTTCTGGTCGTCACGCCCTATTACAACAAGCCGAACCAGCGCGGCCTCTACGCGCATTTTGCAGCCGTTGCCAAGGCAACTGCGCTGCCCGTCATTGTCTACAATATTCCAGGCCGCTCGATCATCGATATGACACCGGAAACGATGGGCCAGCTGGCGCATGATTTCAGAAACATCGCGGGCGTCAAGGATGCAACCGGCAAGGTCGAGCGCGCTTCCGAACAGCGCCAGACCTGCGGCGCGGACTTTATCCAGCTTTCCGGCGAAGACGCCACAGCGCTCGGCTTCAACGCCCATGGCGGTGTCGGATGCATATCGGTGACATCGAATGTGGCCCCGCGCCTGTGCGCCGAGTTTCAGGCCGCATGTCAGGCAGGTGACTATACCAAGGCATTGATATTGCAAGATAAACTGATGCCGATGCACAAGGCGTTGTTCATAGAGCCAAACCCCGCCGGAGCCAAATATGCGCTGTCGAAGCTTGGCAAGATGGAGAACGTACAGCGCTCGCCGCTCGTGCCATTGGAGATCGCAACAGCCGCGAAGATCGACGACGCCATGCGCCATGCTGGCCTCGTCAATTAGCCATGTCCAAGCCTGACAAGCCGCCGCGCAAACTTGCGGCTGAAAACCGCAAGGCGCGGTTCAACTTCGAGATCACCGACACGCTTGAGGCGGGTCTCATGCTGTCCGGCACCGAGATCAAGTCGCTGCGTGGCGGCAAGGCCAATATCACCGACAGCTATGCCTCGGTTGAAGGCGGCGAGCTGTGGTTGATCAATTGCTATATCCCCGAATATCTGCAGGCGAACCGCTTCAACCACGAACCCCGCCGCCGCCGCAAAATTCTGGTCCACCGCAAGCAGATGGCGAAACTGGCGCAGTCAACCGAGCGCGAAGGCATGACGCTGGTGCCGCTGAACATCCACTACAATGACAAGGGCATGGCCAAGCTCGAACTCGGCGTCGCGCGCGGCAAAAAGCTGCATGACAAGCGCGAGAGCGAGAAGGAGCGCGACTGGTCGAGAGAGAAGGGGCGGTTGTTGCGCGACAAGGGCTAACCCTTACAAATCATCATGAAAATCATCCGCCGGACGTGGCCGTGGGGCAGGGCGCTCGGACAGTTCGCGTCCGATTTCTTCGCGCAGTGACACGAGATCTATGAAGTGGTCCGCCTGGCGGCGCAAATCGTCCGAAATCATCGGCGGCTGGCTGGAAACCGTAGAGATTACCGACACTTTCTTGCCGCGTCGCTGCAAAGCCTCGACCAGAACGCGGAAATCGCCGTCGCCGGAAAACAAGACGTAATGATCGACCACATCCACAAGCTCCATTGCATCAATGGCAAGCTCGATGTCCATATTGCCCTTGATCTTGCGCCGCCCCATTGCGTCGGTGAATTCCTTGGCGGGCTTGGTCACGACCTTGTAGCCATTGTAATCGAGCCAATCGATCAGCGGGCGGATTGAAGAGAATTCCTGGTCCTCAATCAGCGCGGTGTAATAATAGGCGCGCAGGAGATAGCCGTGTTTCTGGAAATATTTGAGCAGCTTGCGGTAGTCCATATCGAAGCCGAGCGACTTGGACGTGGCATAAAGATTGGCGCCGTCGATAAACAAGGCGATCTTTTCGCGTGCATCGAACATTTGGAAAAACTCCTGAAATTATGGTCCGCCGCAATAAGGGCTGGAATGAAACTAATTGGGGCCAGTTCTAACGGGCGCAAGATTAGCGGAATGACGACAGATTCCAAGCCCGTGATTGGCGCTTGGTTCATGATCGGTTTCTGCAGACTGGTTTCCCTTGTTTTCGAAAGCCATTCGCGCTATTGCGCGCTCAATCCCAACCACATGAGACGCAAGAAAGGGGCATTATGGCCCGTGTCACCGTTGAAGACTGCATCGACAAAGTCGACAACCGCTTTGAGCTGGTCCTCCTCGCCAGCCACCGCGCCCGCCTGATCTCGCAGGGCGCGCCGATCACCATCAATCGGGACAATGACAAAAATCCCGTCGTTGCGCTGCGGGAGATTGCCGAAGAGACGCTGTCTCCGGGCGATTTGAAGGAGCACCTTATCCACTCGCTGCAGAAGCATGTGGAAGTGGACGAGCCTGAGAACCAGCCCTCCGCGATCACGGCATCCGATGACGCGTCAGACGCGCTTTCGACCATTGTTGAAGCGGATGACGACAACATCACCTTCGACCAAATGTCCGAAGACGAACTGCTTGCCGGCATTGAAGGTCTGGTCGCTCCGGAGAAGAACGACGATTTCTGATAGCCCACGCGAAAAGCCTTTATTTTTTCGCCGTTTAGAGACTACCATGACATGCGCCTGAGCGACCGCTCTGGCGCATGTTTTATTTGAGCCTTTGGCAGGAGCAGCATCATGATGCGTCAGTATGAGCTTGTGGAGCGCGTGCAGCGCTACAAGCCTGACGTCAACGAGGCGCTTCTCAACAAGGCTTATGTATATGCCATGCAAAAGCATGGTCCACAGAAACGCGCCTCCGGTGCCCCGTACTTCTCCCATCCCCTGGAGGTCGCGGCGATCCTCACGGACATGCGGCTGGATGAATCCACCATCGCCGTGGCTTTGCTGCACGACACAATTGAGGACACATCCGCGACCCGGCAGGAAATTGACGATCTGTTTGGCAAGGATATTGGCGGCCTCGTTGAGGGCCTGACCAAACTCAAGAAACTCGACCTTGTGTCCAAGAAGGCCGAGCAGGCCGAAAACCTGCGCAAGCTCTTGCTTGCCATTGCGGACGATGTGCGCGTCCTGATGGTCAAGCTTGCTGATCGGCTTCACAATATGCGCACGCTTGATCATGTTCCGGCTGACAAGCGCGCGCGCATCGCTGAGGAAACGATGGAAATCTACGCGCCGCTTGCCGGGCGCATGGGCATGCAGGACATGCGCGAGGAGCTGGAAGATCTTGCCTTCCGCGCAATAAACCCGGAAGCGTTCAAGACGGTGACCGACCGGCTCGCCGATCTTATGGAGCGTAATCGCGGACTGCTGAATCGGATCGAGAAAGACCTTTCCCAGCTCTTTGAAAAGAATCACATAAATGCTGATGTGAAGAGCAGGCAGAAGAAGCCTTGGTCGGTGTTCCGCAAGATGGAATCGAAGGGCCTTTCGTTTGAGCAATTGTCGGATATTTTCGGGTTCCGGGTATACGTAGACACTGTCGAGGATTGCTACCGCGCTCTCGGCGTCATTCACACGACATGGCAGACGGTTCCAGGACGGTTCAAGGATTACATCTCGACACCGAAGCAGAATGATTACCGCTCGATTCATACGACGGTGGTTGGCCCGTCCCGCCAGCGCGTCGAGCTGCAAATCCGCACGCGCGATATGGATATGCTGGCCGAATATGGCGTGGCTGCGCATGCCATTTACAAGGATGGGGGACATCGCAAGTCGTCTGAGGCGATGAAGCTCTCAAAGGACAGCCGCGCATATGCCTGGCTGCGCCAGACAATTGAGCAGCTCGCCGATGGCGATAATCCGGAAGAGTTTCTGGAGCACACCAAGCTGGAGCTGTTTCAGGATCAAGTGTTCTGCTTTACGCCCAAGGGCCGTCTTATCGCTTTGCCGCGCGGTGCGACGCCCATTGATTTCGCCTATGCCGTTCACACTGACATCGGCGATTCATGCGTTGGCGTGAAGATCAACGGCCGCATCATGCCGTTGATGACCGAGCTCAAGAATGGCGATGAAGTCGATATCGTCCGCTCCGCCGCACAGGTGCCACCGGCCGCATGGGAGGCAATGGTCGTTACCGGCAAAGCCCGTTCCGCGATCCGCCGCGCCACACGCGCAGCCGTGCGCAAGCAGTTCTCCGGCCTCGGACAGCGCATTCTTGAGCGTGCCTTTCAGCGCTCAGGCAAAGTCTGGTCGAAAGAAGCGCTAAAGCCTGTCCTGCACCGATTGGCGCGCAAGGAGGTGGATGATGTGCTGGCATCGGTCGGGCAAGGGGAGCTGTCGTCGATTGATGTGATGCGCGCGCTGTTTCCCGACTACAAGGAAGAGCGCGTTGCCGCGAGCGCCGCAATCGCCCCAAAGGAAGAGGGCTGGTTCAATTTGCGCAACGCCGCTGGCATGCTGTTCAAACTGCCGGGCCGCGCACCGCGCAAGAGCACACCTGCTCCGAATGGGGCCGTTCCCATCCGCGGCGCAGGCGGTGACTTGCCTGTTACTTTCGCAGCAGACGGGGCCGTTCCCGGCGACCGTATCATTGGCATCTTGCAGCCCGGCGAGGGCATAACGATCTACCCGATCCAGTCACCGGCCCTGACCGCTTTCGATGACCAGCCAGAACGCTGGATCGATGTCAGATGGGATATTGAGGAGGGCATGAAAGAACGCTTCCCCGCCCGTGTCAGCATCACAGCGCTGAACGAGCCGGGATCGCTCGCCGAGATCGCCCAGGTCATCGCCACCAACGAGGCGAATATCCACAAACTTGCCATGGGCAACACCGCGCCGGACTTCACCGAAATGCTGTTTGACCTTGAAGTTTGGGATTTGAAACATCTCAACCGGCTGATATCGCAAATCAAAGAAAAGGGTTGCGTGTCAGCGGCGCGCCGTGTGTATGGCCGCGAAACGCACGGAGAAAAACCAAATTGACCGTTGATGAGGTTTTGGACGTTTTCCGCTCCGCTGGTGCCATTCTCGAGGGCCATTTCGTACTGTCATCGGGACTGCGCAGTCCGGTGTTTTTGCAGAAGGCGCGCGTCTTCATGCATGCGCAGAAGACTGAGAAACTGTGCCGGGCGCTGGCGGACAAAATTCGCGCCTCGGTTCCGGGGAAGATCGACTATGTTGTCGGTCCGGCGATTGGCGGGCTGATCCCTGCATACGAAACCTCCCGCCACCTCGGCGTTCCCGCCATTTGGGTGGAGCGCGAAGCGGGCGAATTCAGATTGCGGCGGTTTGACCTCGAAAAAGGCGCGCGCGTGGTCATTGTCGAAGACATCGTGACGACGGGTCTTTCCATCCGCGAAACCATAACTTGCCTTAAGGCGCTTGGCGCGGATGTCGTTGCGGCAGCCTGCATTATCGACCGGTCCGCAGGCAAGGCCGATATCGGCGCGCCGCTGATCGCATTGGCTGAATATGAGGTGCCTGCCTACACGGCGGACAATCTGCCGCCGGAACTTGCAAAAATTCCGCCGGTGAAGCCGGGCAGCCGGAATATCTGAATCAATCGAGAGGAGCGCGTCTGTGATTATCGGCCTCGGCTCCGACCTCATCGACATCCGCCGCATCGAAAGAACACTCGAACGGCATGGCACCCGGTTTATTGACCGCATTTTCACCGAAGTGGAAAAACGCAAATCCGAAGGCCGCAAACAGCGCGCTGCATCATACGCAAAGCGCTTTGCCGCAAAGGAAGCATGCTCAAAAGCGCTGGGAACAGGACTTTCGCGCGGCGTTTTCTGGAAGGACATGGGCGTTGCCAATCTTCCGTCCGGCAAGCCGACAATCGTGCTGACTGGCGGAGCAAAGGCGCAGTTCGAACGCATGCTTCCATCCGGTTGCCGTGGCATGATCCATCTCACCATCACAGACGACTACCCCATTGCGCAGGCTTTTGTGATCATTGAGGCGCTGCCTGGTTCTTGAGCATTGCAAGGACCTGCCGAACAAGCGCCGCAATTGGCTTTCATTGCCCCGCCCGTGTTGCCCCTGTGGCATGAAGCGGCTAAGAGATCGGCTGAATTGGACCAGAGGAAACAATGAGCGTGGCAGACAAGACCCAGGTGAAGAAATCAGGAGGCCTTGGCGAAACCGTCAATGTCATTTTTCAAGCCCTGATACTTGCACTTGTCATCCGTTCTTTCCTGTTCCAACCTTTTAGCATCCCTTCCGGTTCGATGCGTCCCACTTTGCTCGAAGGCGACTATCTGTTCGTCTCTAAATACGCATACGGCTATTCAAAGAACTCTTTTCCCTTCTCGCCAAACCTCTTTTCTGGCCGGATATGGTCTGCGGAGCCACAGCGCGGCGATGTGGCGGTGTTCAAGTTTCCTCCAAACCCGAAGCTGGACTACATCAAGCGGGTAATCGGCCTGCCGGGCGACAAAGTGCAGATGATCAATGGTGTGCTGAACATTAATGGCGTCGCGGTTAAACGCGAAAAGACTGGCGAGATTGATGATGTGGACGTGACCGAACAGGTCGGCCCGGTCGATGTTTACCGCGAAACACTGCCGAACGGCGTAAGTTATGACACGCTGGACATTGATCCAAATTCCACGACCGACAATACGCGTGAATTCATCGTTCCTGCCGGTCACTATTTCATGATGGGTGACAATCGGGATAACTCGTCGGATAGCCGCTTGTCCGTCGGTTTTGTGCCTTTTGAAAATTTCGTTGGCCGTGCCAACCGCATCTTCTTCTCGATTTCCGATGGTGCCAGCCCGCTGGAAATCTGGAAATGGCCTTCCAGCATCCGTCTCGACCGGCTGCTCGATCCAGTGAAGTAGATCGCAAATGACCGGTCTTTCCAAACATCAGGAAGCGCTTGCCAAGGTTCTGGAAGAAAAGACCGGGCACAAATTCTTGGATATGACGCGCCTTGAGCGCGCATTGACCCATGCGAGCGCGCGCAATCATGACGGCTCTGACTATGAGCGGCTGGAGTTCTTGGGCGACCGCGTGCTTGGGCTAGTCGTCGCCGAGCTTCTGTTTGCGATGTATCCGAACGCAGATGAGGGCGAGCTTTCGATTCGGCTGAATTCACTGGTGGATGCCGAGACTTGCGCTGAAATTGCGGATGATCTTGATCTGCATCTGCTGATCCGCAAGGGCAGCGATATGGCGCAGATCGAGAGCAAAAGGCTCTCCAATGTCCGCGCTGACGTTGTCGAGTCGATCATCGCAACAATTTACCTGGACGGTGGACTGGCAGCAGTGCGCCCCTTTATCGAAACCCATTGGGGGCCGCACGCCAGGCACTTGACGTCAGGCAGGCGCGATCCGAAGACTGAATTGCAGGAGTGGGCGCATCGTGTGGGGGGCCTTCAGCCGCTTTACACCGTCGTCAACCGGTCGGGACCCGATCATGAGCCGGTGTTCTCCGTCGAGCTTTCGGTCAACGGCTACACGCCGGAGCGGGCCGACGGTCAGTCCAAACGCCTCGCAGAGCGCGCAGCCGCAGAGCAGATGCTCCTGCGCGAGGGTGTTTGGAGCGAGGGCGAATGAATGACGCGATTGAGACCCGGTCAGGATTTGTGGCGCTTCTCGGCGCGACCAATGCGGGAAAGTCCACTTTGGTCAACCGTCTTGTTGGCACCAAAGTCTCCATCGTATCCCACAAGGTTCAAACAACGCGGGCCCTGATCCGCGGCATTGTCGCCAAAGACAAAACCCAGATCATTTTCGTTGATTCCCCCGGTATCTTCACGCCGAAACGCCGACTTGACCGCGCGATGATTTCGACCGCCTGGCAAGGGGCAGGGGACGCCGACATCATTTTGTTTATCGTGGACGCCGAAAGGGGATTTTCCGGCGATGCCAAGGCCATTCTGGAGAGCCTGAAGGACAGGAAACTGCGCGTCGCGCTTGTTCTCAACAAGGTTGACCGGCTGGATCCGCCAAAACTCCTGGCGCTTGCAACTGAAGCGAACGAAACAGCGAAATTTGAGCGGACCTTCATGATCTCCGCGCTGAATGGTTCAGGTTGCGACGATCTCACGGATTGGCTCGCCAACGCCCTGCCGCAGGGGCCATGGTTTTACCCCGAGGATCAGGTGTCCGATCTTCCCATGCGCAGCCTTGCAGCGGAAATTACCCGCGAGAAACTGTTCGAGCGCCTGCATCAGGAGCTTCCCTACGCCTCGCATGTTGAGACGGAAAAATGGGAAGAGATGAAGAACGGCGATGTGCGCATCCAGCAGGTGATTTATGTGCAGCGCGAGAGCCAGAAGAAGATCGTGCTTGGCCATCAAGGCGCGACGATCAAGGCGATTGGTCAGTCGTCGCGCATGGAGATCGCGCAGATATTGGAGCAAAAGGTCCATCTGTTCCTTTTCGTCAAAGTACGTGAGAACTGGGGCGATGATCCTGAGCGCTACCGCGAAATGGGGCTGAATTTCGGCTCTTAAGCTGGAGTCTTTTGCTGTAGAACCGCAGGCATGGATTGGACCGACGAAGGCATTATCATCGGCACGCGGCGCCATGGCGAGACCAGCGCCATTGTCGAACTGATGACCCACGATCACGGCCGCCATTTAGGGCTGGTGCAAGGCGGGCGCTCGCACAAAATGCAGCCGCTCTTGCAGACGGGCAACCGCGTCACGGCGCAGTGGCGCGCCCGGCTGGACGAGCATCTTGGCAATTACACGCTTGAACCGGTTTCCTTTGCCGCCGCGCGGCTGATTGAAAGCCGGCTGGCGCTGAGTGGCGTGCAGCTCATTGCAGCGCATTTGCGTCTGCTGCCTGAGCGCGACCCGCATCCGCAGCTGTTTGAAATATTGTGTGTGGTCCTCGATTGCTTCGACAATGCCGCGCTGGCGGGCGAACTGATCGCACGCTTTGAGGTCAGGCTGCTGGATGAGCTCGGCTTTGGGCTTGATCTGGAGGAATGCGCCGCCACCGGGCGGCGTGACGAATTGATCTGGGTTTCGCCAAAATCAGGCCGCGCTGTGTGCCGGGATGCGGGCGCTCCCTACGCGGATCGGCTGCTGGCGCTTCCGGCATTCCTGCGCGCGGTGCCGGGTAGCGGCGCCACAGTCGAAGAGCTTGTTGCGGCGTGGAGATTGGCGGGGTTCTTTTTGAACCGGGACGTCTATGGCCCGCGCGGAATAGAACCACCAGATGCTCGCGCGTCTTTCATAGCTGCATTGAGGAAAACTCTTCCTCACCTTGCGGATCCTCATTCGGAGTTTTGAAATCGGCAGGGAAAGAAGGGAGCATTCTGCTGCCCCCTTCCTGCATACTGGACAAGACTACGCAACTTTGCCGCCGCCTTGTTTCGTGATCGCCAGAACCGAAGGCCGTGTTGGCATGCCCTCTGCGAAATCCGGCCATCTGGTCGCTGGAGCCTCAAAGGTGGCGAGGCCGTCATCTCCAGGGTGTTGGACGGCGAGAAACAATGTGTCGGCCGACGGATTGAAATTCGGGCCGCACATTTCCGCCCCAACCGGGCACCGGAAGAACAGTTTGGACGTGCCGCGTGTCTCGCCTTCGGTATCGACAGCCCACAGACCGTCAGTGCGCCCCGTGGCTTTCTGATTGTTTCCGTCGGTGGCAACCCAAAGCCGGCCATCGGCGTCAATGGCGCAATTGTCCGGCATGCCGAACCAGCCATTCGCGGTGGTCGCGGACGAGAAGCTCGCACCGACTTCAGCGACCGAAGGATCGCCGCATTTCAGCAGCACTTCCCACTTCGATTTGGTAGACCCGAAGTCTCCATCCGTTTCGGATATCTCGATGATATGGCCGAACAAATTCTCCGGGCGCGGATTGGCCGCGTCTTCCTCGCCCGCCTTGCGTTTGTTGTTGTTGGTCATCAGCACATAGACCTTGCCGTTTTTGGCATTCGGTTGAACGTCTTCGGGCCGGTCCATTTTGGTTGCGCCGAGCACATCGCCTGCGCGCCGGGCTTCAATGAGCACGCCCGCCTGATCGGCAAAACCGTTCTCGGCGGTGAGCCCGGCCTGGCCATGCACCAAGGGCAGCCAATCCACAGTGCCATCCGCTGAGAACTTGGCAACATAAAGCGTGCCGTCATCAAGCAGGCCCATGTTCGCGGCGCGGTCGGCGGCATTGTAGATGCCGGTGGTCACAAATTTGTAGACATAGTCGAAGCGCTCATCGTCGCCGCAATAGAACACGACGCGGCCATCCTTGTTGACGATGCTTTCCGCGCCCTCATGTTTTGTGCGCCCAAGCGCAGTGCGCTTCTTTGGGACGGAGTTGGGGTCCATGACGTCCACTTCGACCACCCAGCCAAAGCGGTTTGGCTCATTTGGCTCCTTGGCAATGTCAAACCGGTCATGAAACTTGCCCCAGCTGTAGGGGACGGCGGGCGCTTTGACCGGAACGCCGTAGCGTTTGTAGTTTGAGGCCTCCGCATGGTCCGCCGCAAGCTCACCCACGAAATAATTGTGGAAATTCTCCTCGGCCATCAGATAGGTCCCCCAAGGGGTAACGCCGCCCGCACAATTGTTGATCGTCCCGAAAACCTTTCTGCCCGAGGGATCGGCACTGGTCATGACGCGGGCATGCCCCGCAACCGGACCAGTCAGCTCCATCTCGGTCGAGGCCGTGATGCGCCGGTTCAGCTTGCTGTCCAGCACTGGTGTCCATTTGCCATTCTCCCGCTTGATCTCGATCACGGTGCCGCCGTGCGCGGCCATTTCAATGTCCACGAGCTCCTTGGTGTATTCGCCGATGTTCACCTTGTCTTTGCCCTCGGCGTCCTTGCCGACCGTGGCCCAGTCCGGGAACATGAGTTCGGCATTGGTATATTCATGATTGACCACAAACAGGCCGCGCTCAGCGCTGCCTTCGAGCGGAATGAAGCCGACATAGTCGTTATTGTAGCCAAACTGCCGCGCCTGCGCTTCGGCGGTCTGCTTCATCGGATCGAAATCCGGCGCGTCGGCGAAAATCTTGTCACCCCAGCGCAGAAGGATGTCAGCGTCATAACCGGCCGCGACGTGGTGTTTTTCGTCGACGCCGACCTCGATTTCCTCGAAATCAAACGCAGACTTCGCTTCAGCACGCGCTTCATCCGCGACGATGAGAGCGAGAGGGCTGACTGTGGCGGCGATTGCCGTTACGGCAAGCGAACCTTGCAGGAAACCGCGCCGCGAGAAGCGCAAGTTGATGATGTCGCCCATTGTGGGATTGGCCGACGGGTTGCGGCCAACATCTTCCTCTTCCTCACGCAATTGCGTGAGGGTTTTGATCTGATTGGATGTCACGTGCTGATTCATGTCCGGGCTCCATTGGTCGTGGGGCCTCAAACAACAATGCACATGTAACAGGCGCATGACGGCGGCGGCGCTTTGGTCTGGCCTGTGGAAAACCTGCTATTCCGCAGGCTGCAGCGCGCCCCGGTCCACCGGCCTTTCCCTGATTGGCCAATGCACGATGGCGGCGAAAAGTCCGAGCGCGACGCCAATCCACCAGACCGGATCATAAGTGCCGAAATGATCGTACAGATATCCGCCCATCCAGATGCCGATGAACGAACCGACTTGGTGTGAGAGAAACACCAGCCCGCCGAGGAGGCCAAGATGCCGGGTGCCGAACATGATGGCGACGAGCGCATTGGTGGGCGGCACGGTGGACAGCCAGAGCACGCCCATGACCGCTGCGAATATGACAACCGAAAACGGAGTCTGCGGCAGGAGGAGGAATGCGGTCACCGCAATTGACCGGCCGATATAGATATAGGCCAAGAGATAGGGCTTCGAATACTTCTGGCCCACAATACCAGCCGCGAACGAGCCGAATATGTTGAAGAACCCAATCAGTGCCAGCGAGATCGCGGCGTATTTGGCCTCAATGCCGATATCGCCAAGATAGGCCGGGAAATGCGCCGTGATGAAGGCCACCTGGAAGCCGCAGACGAAGAAGCCGATGGTGAGCAGCACATAGCTCTGGTGACTGAATGCCTCGCGCAGGGCTTCGCCAATGCTCTGTTCGATCTCATTCCGTGACGTTGTGCCCGAGCTGGAATTGCCGCGGAGCGGGATGGCGAGGAGCGGAATTAGCACCATCATCGAGCCAATCACCAAAAGCGCATGCGACCAGCCGAAGCGGGCGATGAATTCCTGACTGAGCGGCGCGAAGATGAACATGCCCGCCGACCCCGCGGCCGTGCCGAGGCCGAAGGCGAAGGAGCGCTGCTGCGGCGATACATGCCGGGCAAAAGCCGACAGGATGATGCCAAACCCGCCCGCGCCGATGCCAAGCCCGACCAGCGAGCCGCCGAGATGAAACAGCAGCGGCGTCTTCACCGTCGCCATCATGGTAAAACCAACGGCGAAGAAGACTGCCGAAAGCAGCAACACTTTCCATGAGCCGTATTTGTCGGCGATGGCTCCAAAAAACGGCTGTCCCAGCCCCCAGAACAGGTTTTGCAAGGCAATCGCCAAGCCAAAAGTCTGCCGGTCCCAGCCGCGCTCGGAAATCAGCGGCAGCTGGAACAAGCCGAGCGCCGAGCGGGGGCCGATGGTCAATATGGCAACGAAACAGCCGGCAGTGATGATGAGCCAGGGAAACGGGATTTCCTGGGCGCGCGCGGTCTGTGTCTGGCTCATGATCAACTCCTTGGCATGGGAGATTACGCGCCCCGCCGCGCCTGTTCAAATTGATAATTCGGCCAGTTCGCATCGATTTCAGTGAAGCGTTGCGGCGGCACTAATGTCTCTCCGCGTCTTGCAATCGCCCCAACGTCAACTTAGGTGTGGACCCGGTTGATCGGGGAGAGACAGGCCATGACCGAAACGCACATCAAGGCCGTCGCCGCGCCCTCCGCCCGCAAGACCGCAGCGGAGCTCTTCGGCGTCCTGCCGCGCCCGGACCTGACCTTCACGCCGGAAGTCGCTGCGGAAACAGCCCTTCTCTACGAGCGCGTCAAAGCGACGATCCCGGCAATCGAATGGCCGGTCTATGCGCCCTACGTCGCTGCGATCAACCGCCTGAAGAAACAGCGTGGCGCGGTCATTCTGGCGCATAACTACCAGACGCCGGACATTTACCACTGCGTGGCCGATATTGTCGGCGATTCGCTGCAGCTGGCCCGCGAGGCGGCGAAGGCGGACGCGGAAATCATCGTCCAGTGCGGCGTGCATTTCATGGCGGAGACGTCCAAGCTCCTCAATCCGCACAAGACCGTGCTCATCCCCGACATGCGCGCCGGATGTTCGCTCGCCGAATCCATTACCGGCGAAGACGTCCGCCTGCTGCGCGAGGCGCATCCGGGCGTGCCAATTGTCACCTATGTGAACACATCCGCCGACGTGAAAGCTGAAAGCGATATCTGCTGCACATCCTCGAATGCGGTCGCCGTGGTGGAGAGCTTTGGCGTCGATACCGTGTTTTGCATCCCGGACGAGTTTCTCGCCCAGAACGTCGCCGCCCAGACCAAGGTGAAGGTGCTGACCTGGAAAGGCCATTGCGAAGTGCATGAGCGCTTCACCGCCGAAGAACTGCTCGCCTACAAGGCCGCCGACCCCCTGATCCAGATCATCGCCCACCCTGAATGCCCGCCAAGCGTCGTTGCCATTGCTGACTTCACCGGTTCGACGTCGGGCATGATCCGCTATGTGAAGGACAACAAGCCCGCAAAGGTCCTGCTTGTGACTGAGTGCTCGATGGCGGGCAATGTCGAGCTTGAAGTGCCGGAAACCGAATTCATCAAGCCGTGCAACCTCTGCCCGCACATGAAGCGCATCACGTTGCCGAAAATTCTCGACAGCCTGCTCAACATGACGGAGGAAATCCACCTCGACCCGCTCACTGCCGGCCGCGCAAGGCTGGCGGTTGAGCGCATGATCAATCTGAAGAATTGATGTCCGGCGTGTCGGACGACATCGTCATTGTCGGCGGCGGTTTGGCAGGCTTGTTCTGCGCGCTCAAGCTCGCGCCACGTCCCGTCACGGTGCTTGCGGCGGCCCCCATCGGCCGGGGCGCGTCTTCCGCTTGGGCGCAGGCGGGCATCGCCGCTGCCATTGGCAAAGGCGACACTTTCGAAAAGCACATCACTGACACGATCATCGCGGGCGCAGGCATAGTCGACGAGGAGATCGCCAGCTTGATGGTGCGAGAAGCTCCGGCTCGCATCCATGATTTACTCGAATATGGCGTGCCGTTCGACCGAGACCTGGAAGGCAAGCTCGTGCAGTCCCGCGAAGCCGCGCATTCAGAAAACCGCGTCGTGCGCGTCGGCGGCGACCGGGCGGGCAAAGCGATCATGGAGGCGCTGATTGCGCGGGTCAGGAAGACAACCTCCATTCGCGTGCTGGAAAGCTATGTTGTTGAAGAGCTGATCTCTGACGGGTGGCGGGTGACGGGCGTTGTGGCAAAGGCGGACGCTGGCCGGTCGCGCAAGCGCGTCAAATTTCCGGCGCGGGCGGTGGTGATTGCGACCGGCGGCGTCGGCCATTTGTTTGCCGTGACCACCAACCCGTCCGAAGCGAGGGGCGGCGGCTGCGGCATTGCGGCCAAGGCAGGCGCGGTGATCGCCGACCCCGAGTTTGTGCAATTCCACCCGACTGCCATCAATATCGGCCGAGACCCGGCCCCGCTGGCGACCGAAGCCTTGCGCGGCGAGGGTGCGCATCTGGTCAACAAGGCCGGCGAGCGCTTCATGCTGGCCATCCACAAGGACGCCGAGCTTGCGCCGCGCGATATCGTGGCGCGCGGCATATTTGCCGAAGTCCAGGCCGGGCGCGGGGCCTGGCTTGACTGCACCAAAACGGTCGGCGCGCATTTTGAGGCCGAGTTTCCGACGGTCTACGGCTATTGCCGCTCGGCGGGCATCGACCCTTCGGTCGAACCCATACCGGTCGTTCCGGCGGTGCATTACCACATGGGCGGCATATTGACGGACAGTAATGGCCGTGCCTCGCTGGAAGGGCTCTGGGCGGCGGGCGAAGTCTCTTCCACCGGCGTGCATGGTGCAAACCGCCTGGCATCCAATTCATTGTTGGAAGCTGTGGTTTTTGCCGCGCGCATCGCCGCCGACATTGACGGACTGCATCCCTCAGGCAAGCACGGCGACTGGCCCGAAAATGCATCCGAACGCGATGACGACGAAGCGGGAGCGGACTCGGCGGCCATGACAAGACTGCGCAAAACCATGTCGGCGCAGGTCGGCGTGATCCGCGATGCCGGCGGCCTCAAATCCGCAATCCGCACCATTGTTGACCTCGAGCGCAAGAACACACAAATACCGTTCGCAAATGTGCTGACGACGGCCAAAATGATGGCGGTTGGCGCGATGAAGCGCGAGGAGAGCCGGGGCGGTCATTTCCGCTCCGATTTCCCCGAACAGGTAGCATCATGGAAACATCGGACAATGATGACGCTCGCCGAGGCGACTGCCTTCGCCAATGAAATCGCGGAGACTGTCTAAGATGAGCGCTTACCTGCCGCAGCTCCCCGCGCTCTTGATTGAAGAGGCCGTTCGCGCGGCATTACTTGAGGACCTTGGCCGGGCAGGGGATATCACCTCCAACGCGACAATTCCGCCCGTCGCCAAGGCTGTTGCCACGCTCTCGACGCGGGAAGATGGCGTGTTGGCAGGCATCGAATTCGCCCGCGCCGCGTTCCGGCTGATTGATCCTGCGCTTGAGTTCGACGCCCGGTTTTCCGACGGCGCGGCCCTCAGGAAGGGCGACATCATTGCCGTCGTCTCCGGACCCGCCCGGTCTCTCCTCTCCGGCAGAGCGCGTGGCGTTGAATTTCATGATGCACTTGTCGGGCATCGCGTCCTACACCGCGCAGTTTGCGGCCAAAATCGCCCACACCAAAGCGAGGGTCACATGCACCCGCAAGACGCTTCCCGGACTTCGCGCATTCGAAAAATACGCCGTGCGCATCGGCGGCGGCTCGACGCACCGCTATGGGCTCGATGACGCGATCCTTATCAAAGACAATCATATAGCTGTTGCGGGCGGCGTAGCGCAAGGCCATCCGCGCAGGAAAGGCGTTTGCCGGGACATTTGGTCAAAGTCGAGTGCGAGGTTATCTCGCTTGAGCAGTTGAAAGAGGCACTTGGCGAGAAGCCCGGATGTGATTCTCCTTGACAATATGGCGCCGCAACTTCTTGAAAAGGCGGTGAAAATTGCAGGCGGCGCGGTCATCCTCGAAGCGTCTGGCGGCATTTCACTCGATACGATCAAGGCAGTTGCAGAGATCCGGCGTTGACTACATCTCCACCTCCAAAATCACCATGTCCGCCCCGACGCTCGATGTCGGGCTGGATGTGGAGATTGGGTGACTGAATTGCAGGTCATCTCGACAATAGCCGCCCTCCGCCAAGCCCTCGCCCCACACCGCCGCGCGGGCAAGACAATCGGCCTCTGCCCGACCATGGGCTACCTCCATGTCGGCCATATGGAACTCGTCAAAGAATCCAAATCCCGCAATGACATCACGGTGGTGACGATCTTCGTCAATCCGACCCAGTTCGCCCCGAACGAGGACCTCTCCAGCTATCCGCGCGATCTCGAGCGCGATCTCAAAATGCTCAAGGCCGGGGGTGCGGACTACGTCTTCACACCCACTGTCGAGGAAATGTATCCGGGCGGTGAAGAGACCATTGTTGAAACGATCAAGCTCTCCAAAGTCCTGATGGGCAAAATCCGTCCAGGCCATTTCCGAGGTGTCGCCACGGTCTGCAACAAGCTGTTCAACATCGCCCAGCCCGATGAAGTGTTCTTCGGTGAAAAGGATTTCCAGCAGGTCGCGGTGATCAAGCGCATGGTGCGCGATCTCAACATGCCCGTCACAGTCGTGCCGGTCCCGACCATGCGCGAGAAAGACGGCCTCGCCTGCTCCTCCCGTAATGTGCGCCTCACGCCGGAGGACCGCGCCGCAGCGCCCGTCTTGAACAGGGCGCTTATCCGCGCTGAGGAGATGCTGCTTCTGGGCGAACGCTCGGTCAGCGCCATCCGCAAGGCGGCGGTCTCCATGCTTTCTTCCGAACCCCTTGGCCAGATCGAAGCCGTGGACATCCGCGATGCTGCGACACTCAACAAAATTGCCGGGAAAATCACCGCGCCCGCCGTGGTCCTGCTTACTGTAAAATTCGGCAAGGTCCGCCTCATAGATAATCGCGTCATCCGCCCTTAAACCCAAGGAGCCCGTCCATGTCCATCGAAACCACCACCCGCCGCCTGACCGCCCCCGACATCCGCGTCCGCAAAGGCGTCGAACCGATTGTTTCGCTCACCGCCTACCATGCGCACACAGCGGCAATTGTTGACCGTCACGCCGATTTCATTCTGGTCGGCGATTCGCTTGGCATGGTCATGCACGGCATGGAATCAACGCTCGGCGTGCCGCTCGACCTGATGATCATGCATGGCCGCGCCGTGGTGCGCGGGTCCAGGCAAGCGCTGGTAGTGGTCGATATGCCCTTCGGAACCTACGAGGAAAGCCCGTCTGAAGCGTTCCGCAATGCCGCCAGGATCATGAAAGAAACGGCTTGCGGCGCGGTGAAGCTTGAGGGCGGCGCGCGCATGGCCGAGACGATCCATTTCCTCGCCGAGCGCGGCATCCCGGTCATGGGCCATATCGGCCTGACCCCGCAGGCGATCAACACAATGGGCGGCTTCAAGACGCAAGGCCGCGACAAGGCGCAATGGCCGCTCATCAAGGAAGACGCCCGCGCCGTCGCAGACGCCGGTGCGTTTGCCGTAGTGCTTGAAGGCATAGTTGAGCCGCTGGCTGCCGAAATTACCAAGGAGTGCCCGATTCCGACCATCGGCATCGGCGCGTCAAAGGAGTGTGACGGTCAGATTTTGGTGCTCGAAGACATGCTCGGCCTCAACCCGCGTGTACCAAAATTTGTGAAGAAGTACGGTCAAGTTGGAGATGCAATAGAGGCAGCGGTGGCAGCCTACGCCGCAGACGTCAAGTCGCGGGCGTTTCCGACCGAAGAGCATGTGTATACGCTGAAGAAGTAGGTGCGTTAGGCAAACCGCCGCGCAGCATCAATCGCCAACCCGGTCCCGACGCTCCCAAAAGTGTCGCCCGCGACCACCTTGGCCTGCGGAAGCAGCGCTGTCAGACTATCGCGCACCAGCGGCAGCGCGGTGGAGCCTCCTGTGAGGAAAATGGTTTGCACCTCGCCCCTCTCTGTCTGCGCCATGCGCAGCGTCTCGGTGAGCGCCGCCAGCAGCTGTTCGATCATTCCGGCGATTGACTGACGCAAATCATCGCGGCTGACTGGGATAAACTCAGGCTGCCTGTCTGCAGGCATTTTGATTGCGGAAACTTCGGCATCCGTCAGGTGAATTTTTGTGGCCTCAACCGCCATCGCAATCTCATGCCCGCGCCGGTTTTCGAGCGCATCCAGCAGTCTTTCGATCTTTTTCGGCTCGTGCGCCGTTCGAAGCAGGGCACGGACATCGGCGATATTCTTCGGTGCGTATTGCAGATTGATCCTGTGCCAGGTCGCCAACTCAGCAAAATGATGCGCGGGCGCGGGGCGGACCTGATCAAGGCCGAATGCGCTGGAAATCAGAGACCCATACCCAAGGTTTGGCATGGCGGCGCGAAGGTTGAGCGCCCGGTCAAAATCCGTCCCGCCTATGTGAACGCCATGGCTCGCCAGCACATCTCTGCCGCGATTGCTTCTGGCTGCGCCTTCCGGCGATACGCGCACCAGTGAAAAATCCGACGTGCCGCCGCCCGCATCAATCACAAGCGCGAGCTCTTCCCGCCGGCAGGTCTGCTCATAGTCCAGCGCCGCCGCAACGGGCTCGAACTGAAATTCAACATGCGCGAACCCTTGCGTGCGCGCCGCAGCTTCCAGGGCCGACTGCGCCGCGCGGTCGGCTTCGGAATCGCCGTCAACAAAGAAGACCGGACGGCCAATGACAACTGCCCCGACCTTTTCTCCAATGTGCGCCTCCGCAGAGCGCTTCAAATGCCCGATGAACAGTCCGATTATTTCGCCGAACGTCATATAGTGCGTTCCGATCCGGGTCTTGTCGTTGATGAGTGAGCTGCCGAGCACACTCTTCATCGCGCGCATGAACCTCCCGCCATGCTCGTCCACATAGCGCTGAACTGCGGCCCTGCCAAAATGCGACCGGCCGCTTTCGGCATCGAAAAACACCGCGCTTGGAATGTTGAGATTTTCGCCTTCGAGCGGAATCAGCGCCGCGCCGCGCGCCCGTTTCATGCCGACGGTCGAGTTGGATGTGCCAAAGTCGATCCCGAAGGCTGACTGGCCCATGGCTTACAGCTTCATCGGCACTTCAAATGGCACGCCTTCAAACGCGTCCTCGCCGCGCCCGATCAGCGTGATAGCTTCGATCATCCGGCCCTTGCGGCCCATAATCTCATCCGCGAATCCGATCAGCCGGATATTAGGTGTCGCTGTCGGGGCGCGGGCGCGCAGCTCATTGGCGAGCGCATATTCATCAAGGCCGGGGTTGAGCGTCAGGGCGGAGATATAGGCCGCCGCCGTTGAGCGGGAAATGCCGGCATAGCAGTGTACGACCATCGGATGCGCCCGGTTCCATTCCTTGGCCCAGCGGATGATCTCGAGCACATGCGCCTCGTTCGGCGCCACCATGCCCTCCATCGGCTCGGTGATGTCGTTGAAGCCGAGGAACAGGTGATCCTTTTCGTGCACTTCATCGGGGCGCGGCACCGGAGTCGCGGCATTGATTAGCGTCAAAATCCGACGCGCGCTGTGTTCGCGCACCGTGTCGTGCAGTTTGGCGAGGGACGAGACGATGATTTTGGGCACTGTTGGGCCTTCTTATGCTTGCCGGTTGATATCGAGCGCGCGGAATCGCTGCAAAAACGCCCTTTGCGCCTTTATGGCGGGAAGGGGATCGAGGTCAAACATGTCAGGCGAAAAGCCACGCGGCCGCCCGAAAAACTTGACCGCTTCGCTGTCCGAAAACCCGGCAAGCTGGGTCGCTTCGAAATAGGCGGCGACGGTATCTGCCTGCTTGATGATGCGGTACAGGGATGCTGGTGTCTCAAAGGGCAGCGAAAACCTCAAATTTATTGCGCCTTGCAGGCGCTTCTCAACCTCCTTGTAACCGCCTCCGCCGACGACTGCCTTGAACGGCGATATCATGTCGCCGATGACATATTCAGGCGCATCATGCAGCAGCGCGGCGAGCCGCGCGGCAGCGGTCGCGTCCGGCTGCATCCGGGTGTAGATTGCCTCAACGACAACGCAATGCTGGGCAACCGAAAAGGCAAAATTACCGCTGGTCTGCCCGTTCCAACGCGCGACACGCGCAAGGCCATGCGCGATGTCTTCAATTTCCACGTCCAGCGGAGAAGGGTCAAGAAGATCAAGTCTACGGCCAGAGAGCATACGCTGCCATACGCGCCCGCTCATTCGTCTGCTCCGCTCGAGACTGGCCAGCTGAAAGTCGCATTTGGTGGAAGACCGAGGGAAACCGGGACGCCGCCGGCGAGAATCGGGACACCAGAATCCATCGCGTCTTTTGCCTTGTCGAGGCGCAAAAGGGCGAGCGCCTTGTTTCCCACAGCCGAACCGAGCGTGCCGACAGCGCGTCTGGCAGCCGTCACTTCGGCCCGCGCGGTCACCGGTAAATCTGCCGCAGCAATCACAATTCGGCGGCGGGCCGTGCCGCGATGCTGCATGCGGGAGACGACCTCCTGACCGACATAGCACCCCTTTGAAAATGACACCCCGCCAATCTGGTCGAGATTCACATCGTGCGGAAAGACATCCCCAAACTCATAGTCGAACCCACCTTCAGCGACGCCATGTTCTATTCGTATCAAACCATAGGCGTCCGCGCCTGAACTTTCGGCGGTCGCGCCATAGCTTCGAAAAGCTTTGGTGTTTGAGGGGAATCGGTGGTCACAGAGCCAAAGAGAGTTTGACTCAATTTCTGATCTTCCGGACTCAACCCCGAAACTGGCGGCGACAAGCGCTTGTTCCTGCAAGACAATGTCGACCTTTGCTCGCAGACGGTAGAACTTCAGCCGCTTTGCAAGCTCTGCCGCAACGTCCATGTGACACTCGAGCCGGAAGCCGTCACCATCGCGGCTCGCCAGGAAATCGAACAGGATCTTGCCCTGCGGCGACAACAGCGCGCCTGGAACTAAGTCTGGAGCGCCCAGATTCTCGATATCGCAGGTGACCAGATTATCCAGAAAATGCGCCGCCTCCGGCCCGGAAACGCGCACGATAGAACGGTGGGTAAGTGTGAAAACCGGCATTGCCCGCCTTGTTCTTGCAATCATTGAACGCCTTAACTAAGCCCGCTGATCAAGCGCGGCAAGAAGGAGCAATTCATGATTTTCGACCTGATCCTCAAAAGCGGGACCGTGGTCAATCATGATGGCGCGGGCAAACGCGATGTAGGCGTCGTCAATGGCCGCATCACTGCCTTGGGATCATTGTCGCCAAAGGACGCCGCCGAGACCATCGACTGCAAGGGACTGCACATCCTGCCTGGCGTCATCGACAGCCAGGTGCATTTCCGCGAGCCTGGGCTTGAGCACAAAGAGGACCTTGAAACGGGATCAAGGGCGGCAGTGCTTGGCGGCGTCACGGCAGTTTTTGAAATGCCCAACACCAAGCCCCTCACCACAACCGAGGCGGCGCTTGCTGACAAGGTTCAGCGTGCCCATCACCGGATGCACTGCGATTTTGCCTTCTGGGTCGGCGGCACGCGTGAAAACGCATTGATTGTCAGCGAGCTTGAGCGCTTGCCCGGCGCCGCCGGTATCAAGGTCTTTATGGGCTCCTCCACGGGCGATCTCCTGGTCGAAGACGATGACGGCGTGGAATCGATTTTGAGAAACACGCGCCGCCGCGCCGCCTTCCACTCCGAGGATGAGTACCGGCTGAACGAGCGGATGCATCTGCGCATTATCGATCACCCGTCATCGCACTGCCTTTGGCGCGATGAAATTGCAGCCTTGCAGTGCACCCAGCGTCTTGTCGGCATTGCCCGCAAGACAGGCGCGCGCATTCATGTTCTGCATATTTCGACCGAGGAGGAGATTGAGTTCCTCACTGAGCATAAGGACGTCGCGACATGTGAGGCGACGCCGCATCATTTGACTCTGACCGCCGATGATTATCTGACGCTTGGCACGCTCATTCAGATGAACCCGCCCATCCGCGACAAGCGCCACCGAACCGGCATATGGGCAGGTGTCAAGAATGGCGTTGTAGACGTTCTCGGTTCTGACCATGCTCCGCATCTGCTGGAAGAAAAGGCCAAACCCTATCCCAACTCGCCATCCGGCATGACGGGCGTGCAAACGCTGGTGCCGATCATGCTCGACCATGTGAATGCAGGGAAGCTCACGCTGGAGCGGTTTGTGGATTTGTCCTCACACGGCCCGAACCGCCTGTTCGGAATTGCGGGCAAGGGCCGCATCGCGGCAGGCTATGACGCGGATTTTACCATTGTGGACATGAAGCGGAAGGAGACAATCATAAATTCCTGGATCAGCTCCCGCGCCGCTTGGACGCCATACGATGGCAAACAAGTTCAAGGCTGGCCGGTCGGCACCATCATTCGCGGCAAGCGCATCATGTGGGAAGGCGAGATCACTACGCCGGGGCAGGGCGAAGCCGTTCGGTTTCAGGAAACACTGCGAGGTTGAGCTTATTCACCCGCGAGGAAGAAGCGCCACGAACCATCCGGCGATATTCCAACGCGGTAGAAAATATACGCGCCGAAGGATTTCATGTCCTCATAATCGCCTGAGGTCACCAGCTTGAACAATTCCACGCGCTGCGGATCAGTGAGCTTTTCGAGCGGAAGCGCAAAGAAATACGGCCACACGTAAAGCTCTTCGGGCTTTCCTGCGTTCAAATGCACATAGCCTGCATCCAGCACTTCCAGAAGGATTGCGAGAATTTCCTGGCCGTTCTCGTCTCCGGACAGACTTTTCATGAACACAATCGGGTCATTATCGGTTCCGGCCAGCGACAGCTGCGTTGCAGCTTCGCCGGTCTTGAGCAGCGGGCGCACACTTTCAATCTGCCCAGCCTTGGCCGCTGCCACGAGCTTCGTGTGAAGATCAAGCACAGGCGCGGGCAACTTGGTCAGATCATACTCTACCGCCGGTAAGGGCGCATTTGGGTCGAACTCGGGCCGGGCGGGGTCAGCGCTTTGGGGCGGTCCGTCTGGGGGCTCGCCTGTGCTTGGTTCGTCCTCACCGGAGGGTGGGTCTTCAGTTGCCGGAGCTGTGCCGGGTTCGATCGGATCGGGAGCAGGAACGGTGACGGCCGGCGCTTCCGGCTCCGCCGGAACGGCTGGTGCCGCGCCGGGCGCTGGAATTTCTTCTTTCTTGATTTCGCTCAGCGCAAGAGGGCCGGGTTCAAGCACGTTTGCCAATGTGAGGCTGGTGAAAAGGATAGTTCCTGCAAACAACGCGAGCGCAGTAGCGCGCTTGGCGGCGGAATGCGTCTCTTCAGAGGGCGATGCCATTTGTGCGGGACCCAAGCGTTGGAGATCAGTTCAGGAACTGATATCCGCTAAATCCGCCGGTTTCCAGTTTCATCCGCATATTTTCGAGAAGTTTTGCCGCGCTTGCAGACCCGCAATCCTGCACGAGTCCGCCAATCGCCGTTTCCAATGCAGCAGATGCGAGGATTTCCGGCTCGATTCCCTCGGCGATGCCGTCAGCCCAAGCTTCACTTTGGTATTCGAGCGCCACAAGCCGCTTCTCTGCGTGGATGCGCTCTTTCAGTTCAGCTTCAGTTGACGTCATTTTCAATCCCCGGCTCGGACAGCCGTTAAAGTCCCGTTAAGACATTAGCACAATCTTTATGGGTTCCGGCAACAGGCCAAAAGCGAAACTGCAAGGAAAGTTAACGGAAGCCTAATTTCCGTAGCGCAGCACAACTTCCTTGGTCAGACCCTCGCCCTCTTTGATATAGTTGGAGAGGGCAAGATTGGCTGAAGGGGTGCATTTGACGTATGTGCTTGAAAACGCCCGGTAGCCCCGGTTGAAATGCGCCACGAGCCGGGCGCGCCGATCCGTCTCAGCCTTCTCGGCGGTCAAAAGCGCATCCATCTTTTCGCGCCAGACAGGCGTGGCCGCGCCGCACAGATTACGCAGGAAGTGGACCGAGCCGAGGATTTCTGACAGACGCTCGAGCTTGGCCTGATAGGGCGGGTCAGCACTTTGGGCAGACGCGGGCAAGCTCAAGGCGGCCAATACCGCCAAGGCCGCCCCGAATCTCGTATTGCGCAGGCTGTTCATCGCGCCCAGATAGTGCGCTTGGTCCGTGCTTCGCAAGACAAAATTCTACTCGCGCTCCGAAGGGTTAATCGCGATAAGCCCTTCGGTAACCAGCTTCGTGATGCAGTCAGTCATCGAGGGTGGCATTGGCAGTGCGTCTGCTTCCGATACGCTGAAATAAGCGGCGCTTGCCGCATCGTCTGAGGCTTGCAGATGGCCCGAAACACTATCTCCAATGAAGACGGTCAAGCTAAAGCCATTTGCACTGCCAGAGAGTTCGTAAGTTTCAAAAACTCTGAGTGACTTAACCTTCAGGCCCGTTTCCTCGAGCAATTCACGCCGCGCGGCTTCTTCCAGAGTTTCGCCTGACTCAACCCGGCCTCCGGGAAAGGCGAACATGCCTTCACCAGGCGGCCGCGCCCGTTCAACGAGCAAGAGCCTGTCCTCCATTAAGATGGCCACCGAGACAGCCGCTTGTCTTTCTCCCGTCAAATTCCAGCCTTTGATCCGCGACACTGGTTGATTTCTGCGGCTGGACCACTGAAATAGCAATCATGTGCGGCCGCTTTGCCTTGAATGCCTTGCCGGAGGATGTGCTCCGGTTGTTTGAACTCGATGAGATCGAGGATTTTCCGCCGCGCTACAACATCGCGCCGACGCAGCCCATTCTCTTGATTGAGCCTTCAGCAGGCGAAGGGCATAACCGTGCCAAACGCATGGCCTCGCTCGCCCGCTGGGGCCTGATCCCGGCCTGGGTCAAGGATGTGAAAGCGTTTCCGCTGCTGATTTCCGCGCGCGCCGAGAGCGTAGCTGAGAAGGCGTCGTTCCGCGCCGCGCTGCGCCACCGGCGCGTGCTGGTTCCGGCGAGCGGCTATTATGAATGGCGGCGCACCGGAACTGCGAAATCACAGCCGTTCTGGATCAGGCCGAGACATGGCGGGCTGATTGCGCTAGCCGGACTGAAGGAACCTTATCTCAGTCCCGATGGCTCGGAGCTCGACACGGCGGCCCTGATCACCATGGAATCAAAAGGGCATCTCGCGCAAATTCACGACCGCATGCCGGTGGTCATTGCTCCGGAAGACTTTGACCGCTGGCTCAATTGCCGCGACTTTGAGCCGAGAGAGGTGGCGGACCTCCTGGCGCATGGCTCAGACCAGTTTGAAGCGGTTCCGGTCTCCGACAAGGTCAACAAGGTTGCCAATTCGGGCCCGGATATCCAGATTGCTGTCAATTTGAATGAATCTTCTGAAGATGCGGAAACCAAACCAGCAACAAAAGACCCGGACGCGTCACAAATGAAGTTGTTTTAAACCGGATTAACATCGCTTTCAGGCAAGAAACTGCGGGCAAGCCGAGAGGTAAACGGTTTAAGGAACAGGTTCATGATCCGCGAATTCAGTGTCGAGTTGAATGACAGGGACCGCGAGGTCATTGCAGAGGCGTCGGCGGGCCGCGTGGTTTTCCCGGAGCCGAAGCCCGGCCGCAAGACATTCGCCTTTGACGAAAACGCGCTGACCGCCATTGCCGGCGACTCCTTTGAGCGCTTTGTCTGGTCGGCCTTTGACCGTGTCGAGGAAAAATCCGGCGCGATCATTCTTGCCAATGACAATGGCGTCTCGTTCTACCTTCCGATCGACAAGCTGCAGGACCCGGCCATCCGCCGCGCCATCTATGACTATGTCACAGGCCGCGTTGGACTGAACGGTTGATTTCAGACAGATTGGCAGGATGATTCCTGCCTTTATCAACGGATTTCTACTTGGTGGTTCGCTGATTATCGCAATCGGCGCACAAAATGCGTTTATTCTGCGCCAAGGCCTCTTGCGCCAGCACGTCTTTATCCTGTGCCTGATTTGCGCGCTGTCAGATGCAATCCTGATTGCCCTCGGTGTTGCGGGCCTTGGTTCGCTCATTTCGTCATCGCCCGAACTGATCACAGCTGTGACACTCGGCGGCGCGCTGTTTCTATTCACCTATGCGGTGATTGCCTTCCGGCGCGCCATGAATCCCGCCGCTCTGCGGGCAGGCGAAAGTGGCGGCGGCAGCTTGAAGGCCGCAATTGTCGCCTGCCTCGCTTTCACCTTCCTCAACCCGCATGTCTATCTTGATACGGTGGTGCTGCTTGGCAGCCTTTCAGCAAAATATGAAGGTCCAGCGCGATTCGCCTATGCCGAAGGGGCAATGGCCGCGTCTTTCGTGTGGTTTTTCACGCTGGGCTACGGCGCAAGGCTGCTCGAGCCGGTGTTTGCGAGCCCGGCCGCATGGCGTATTTTGGATTTTGTGATCGGTATTGTGATGGCCGGGATCGGCCTGTCACTCTTAAGCGGCTTGTTTTGACGCATTCGCCAGAAGTTCGCGCTGCCTTGTGACGGCGAGCACGGCCGCAAGAATCGCGGCGGAGCCGATCTGGCGGTAATGCGCGGCCAGCGTGTCATTGGCCTCGCGTTCCTGCGCGGCGGAAAATGCAGTCAGGGTTTTCATTATTTCGTCCATCTAATCGATTTGAGCGGCGCGATATGTGCCAAACTTGGCAATATCGTGGCGCTTTGGGGAGTTTGGCGTGGCTTCTGACCCTTTGTGCTTAACAAAGAGTGAAAAAACCGCCCATTCCACGCGGTCCGGTCGGGAATGGGCGGTTTCCGGTGAGAAAGTTGCCTTACCCGCCCGGGAATGCTCACTTGGGAGCAAGCCCATCTAACGCTGCGGAAGAGTTGGGCGCATCACCCATATTGGTGAAGCCGGGCAAAAAATGCTGGTTATGTGTGCGACTTGAATGAAATGCCGCTCATCCCCATGGTCCGATATGGGAATGAGCGGCTTTCTTCCAGATGCCGAGTGGGGCGCAATGGACATCCGGAAAACGGTTCTTGTTGCCAAGTTGACCCATACGTAACCTCCTTCTACCAAAGTCGCATCACCCAAATGGGTTACGCCGGAAGTTTTTTTGACCATATGTGAAAAAAATTGTCAGGCGACCCCCTTGATGGGCTGCCAAAGCAATTCGGCTTGATTTTGCGGCAGGCAAACGCCATGGTGCCATTATGAAAACGGCAATGCGCCTCTGCGCCATTTGTATCTCCGGGATTATTCGCTAGCACTCCGCTGGCCTGGCCGTTTTCGATCTTTTGAAGTCTCAAGCGAAAATTTAGGTCCGGCTGCGGGCAAATTGGGTTTTTCGCATGACCGAACTGAAGCTCTACAACACACTCACCCGCTCGAAGGAGGTTTTCACCCCCATCGACGCAAACAATGTGCGCCTCTACGCCTGCGGCCCGACCGTCTATGATTTCGCCCATATCGGCAATGCAAGACCGGTCATCGTCTTCGACGTCCTCTTCCGCCTCCTGCGCCATCTCTATGGCGAGGACCACGTCACCTATGTGCGCAACATCACCGACGTGGATGACAAGATCAACGCCCGCGCCCTGCGAGACTTCCCCGACCTGCCGCTGAACGAGGCGATCCGCAGGGTGACGGAAAAGACGGCGGGGCAGTTTCATGAGGATGTGAAGGCGCTGGGATGCCTTGAGCCGACGCATGAGCCGCGGGCGACGGATAATATTGCCGGGATGATCGCAATCATCGAGATGCTGATCGCCAAAGGCCACGCCTACGACACGGATGGCGAAGTGCTTTTCAATACTTCTTGGAGCGAATACGGCAAACTCTCCCGCCGCAATCTCGATGAGCAACAGGCCGGCGCGCGCGTCGCTGTCGAGGCGCACAAGAAAAACCCCGGCGATTTCGTCCTGTGGAAACTTTCTTCAGCCGAAGAACCTGGCTGGGACTCGCCCTGGGGCAGGGGCCGCCCCGGCTGGCACATCGAATGCTCCGCCATGAGCAAGCGCTATCTCGGCGAAACCTTTGACATCCACGCCGGCGGCCTCGACCTGATCTTTCCCCACCACGAAAACGAAATTGCCCAGTCCCGCTGCGCGCATGGCACGGACGTGATGGCCAATGTGTGGATGCATAACGGTTTCCTGCAGGTTGAAGGCCGGAAGATGAGCAAGAGCGAGGGGAATTTTTTCACAATTAGTCAGTTGCTTGAAGAATGGGGTGGAGACGTCCTGCGCTTCAATATGCTCAAGACACATTACAGGCAGCCAATCGATTGGACGTCTCGTGGCCTTCAAGAAAGCTGGCAGGTGTTGAAATCTTGGCAAAATCTCACCCGCATGACGGAGCCAAATGGGCTTCCTATCACCAAAGTACTGATCGAGGCGCTCTGTGACGATCTAAACACGTCTGAGATGGTCAAAGAGCTTCACACGCTGAAGAACAATAATGATCTTGTGGCCCTCAAAACTTCATTGAAGTTTTTGGGCTTTTCGCTTTCTGATGACGGATTAAGGTGCCCTCCATTTCCACAAAAGATCACGGGCACTTTGTTCATGGATCAGGACATGTTCTTCCCTGGGACTATAGTGGCGCGACCGCCTCAGATTGAAATTGAGTCCTGCATCGCGAACCGCCTCGCCTTCCTCGCCGCCAAAAACTTCGCCGAAGCCGACCGCATCCGCGATGAGCTTCTGGCGAGGGGATTCAGCTGAAGGATTCAAAAGACTCGGTTACCGGCGAGCGGGTGACGACGTGGGAGGCGAGGCGGTGAGATTGGAGCCAGGCGCCCCCACCCCTAACCCCTCCCCTCAAGGGGGAGGGGAATCCGGGCGGTTCTTCCCTCCCCCTTGTGGGGAGGGGCAGGGGTGGGGGTGGCCCAGCCCATTTGGCTTGGGGGAAAAGCGCGGCAGCCGGCGGAGAAAAATGCCAGCCTTGGAACGCGCCGCCAAAAACTTCGCCGAAGCCGACCGCATCCGCGATGAGCTATTGGCTCAGGGAATCCAGCTAAGGGATTCGAAAGACCCGGTGACCGGCGAGCGGGTGACGGGGTGGGAGGTGAAGCGGTGAGCTTGGAGCGAGGCGCCCCCACCCCTAACCCCTCCCCACAAGGGGGAGGGGAATCCGGGCGGTTCTTCCCTCCCCCTTGTGGGGAGGGGCAGGGGTGGGGGTGGCCCAGCCCACTTGGCTTGAGGGAAAAGCGCGGCGGATGGCGGAGCCTTGCTGACACAAACTGTCAGCATATTCTCACCCTCGCAGGCCTCGCCGCCCCCTCAAATGTTATGCCAACGCCCTTCGCAACCAAGGAACCCACATCATGATCGACCATATGGGCATCAACGCCACCAATTTCGAAGCCTCCAGAGCCTTCTACAATTCTGTCTTCGCCGCGCTTGGAGGCTCTCTCCTGATGACCGTCCCAAAGGAATTCACCGGCGGCAAAGGCGTCATCGGCTATGGCCGCGAGCAGCCGCAGTTCTGGGTGACCGAGGGCAAGGCGGAGGGACATAATCATTTCGCCTTCTCCGCCCGCTCGCGCGCCGAGGTGGACGCATTTTACAAAGCCGCCATGGCCAACGGTGGCAAGGACAATGGCGGGCCGGGGGTGCGGCCGCATTATCATGAGCATTATTACGGGGCTTTCGTTTATGATCCCGACGGCAACAATGTCGAAGCCGTCTGCCACGCGCCGGAAGCGTAAACAGATGGAAAAACAGACATATAGCGGCGGATGTCAATGCGGCGCGGTGCGCTTTCGTTTCCAGACGCTTGGCACGGCGTCGATCTGCCACTGCCGCATGTGCCAAAAAGCCTTTGGAAACTATTTCGCTCCATTGGTGGAGGTCGAAGGCTTCGAATGGACCCGCGGCAAGCGCGGTGTGTTCGCCTCGTCCAACCTCTCGAACCGGGGATTCTGCCGTGACTGCGGCACGCCGCTCACGCTGGAGACGAACTCCACAGTGGAAGTCGCGATCGGGTCGCTCGACGATGCGGCCGCTGCGCAGGTTGAATATCATGCCAATGTGCAGGATCGGCTGGACATAACGATGCGCTTGCACGAATTGCCGGACGCCACCCCGCAGCGCAGTGAGGAAAACGATTCTTGGAACGCCAGGATCGTTTCGAACCAGCACCCGGATAAAGACACGGATTCCTGGCTAGAAAAGGGGCAGAAAGTATGATCCTCTCCGGCGGCTGCCAATGCGGCCAGGTGCGCTACCGCGCCGACATGAGGCCCGAAACCGCCCACCTCTGCCATTG
The DNA here is from genome assembly GCA_963792485.1 of uncultured Alphaproteobacteria bacterium. Taxonomy (GTDB): domain Bacteria; phylum Pseudomonadota; class Alphaproteobacteria; order Rhizobiales; family Rhizobiaceae; genus JANOYJ01. Next base: position 616,884 of record CAWBWL010000007.1, on the reverse strand, counting down.
CCGCATGTGCCAGAAGGCGGCGGGCAATTATTTTATGCCGCTCGCCAGCGCGGTGAGGAAAATTTTCGAGGTCAAGGGCGAAATTTCATGGTTCCAATCCTCCGAACCCGTGCGGCGCGGCTTTTGCGCCAAGTGTGGCACGCCGCTGATTTATGACCCTATGGGTTCGGACCATCTCAGCGTCACGCTCGGCTCGCTTGACGATCCCGCGTCACTTGCGCCAACGCATGAGAGCGGCATTGAGGCGCGCATGCCATGGTTCGGCCCGCTGCCGGCCGTGTTTGAAGAGGTGAGCGGGGCGGGCGAGACGGATGGCGGCGCGCGGCTGGCGCTGATTAAGCGCAGCAATTATCAGCATCCGGATTGTGATTGAGTGCTCAGACTTCCCCCTCCGCTTGCTGCGCAAGCTCCTCCCCCACAAGGGGGGAGGTTAAGCGCCGCGCCCAACCTCCCCCCTTGTGGGGGAGAAGCCGCGCTCTTGCGCGGCGGAGGGGGGAAGTCTGCCGGACTTTTCCAAGCAACCCATTCTTCAACCATCTCCGCTAGTATCCCGTCATGACCAAATCCCGCATCCACCTCTTCGACACCACGCTGCGCGACGGCAACCAGACGCCGGGCGTTGATTTCTCGCTCGAAGACAAGCAGGCCATCGCCAAGCTGCTTGACGAGTTTGGAATCGACTATGTCGAAGGCGGCTATCCGGGCGCGAACCCGACGGACACGGAATTCTTTTCCAAGAAGCAGACCCATTCCGCCCGCTTCACCGCCTTCGGCATGACTAAACGCACCGGAATCTCCGCCTCAAACGATCCCGGCCTTGCCGCCATCATCCAGTCCAAAGCCGATTCCGCCTGCCTCGTCGCGAAGGCTTGGGACTATCATGTGCGCGTCGCGCTTGGCGTGACGAATGAGGAAAACCTCGAAAACATTGCCGATTCGGTCAAGGCCGTCGCCGCCTCGGGCAAGGAAATGCTGATCGACTGCGAGCACTTTTTCGACGGCTACAAGGCAAATCCGGACTACGCGGTCGCTTGCGCCAAAACGGCGTATGAATCCGGCGCGCGCTGGGTGGTGCTGTGCGACACCAATGGCGGCACGCAGCCGTTTGAAGTGGCGCGGATCGTGCGCGAGGTCATCGAGGCCGGCATTCCCGGCGACAATCTCGGCATTCATGCGCATAATGACACGGGGCAAGCTGTGTCCAACTCGCTTGCCGCTGTGCTCGCAGGCGCGCGGCAGGTGCAGGGCACGCTGAATGGCATTGGCGAGCGCTGCGGCAATGCCGACCTCATCTCGATCATCCCGACGCTGATCCTCAAGCCGCTCTATGCCGACCGTTTCGAAACCGGCATTGGCGAGGCGGGCCTTCCCGCCATCTCCCGCCTTTCGCGCGCTTTTGACGAATTGCTCAACCGCTCGCCCAACGCGCAGGCGCCTTATGTCGGCGCATCCGCCTTCGCCACCAAGGCTGGCATCCACGCCTCGGCGCTGGCGAAGGACCCGGCAACCTATGAGCATGTCGAGCCGGAAAAAGTCGGCAACCGCCGCCGGGTGATGGTTTCGGACCAGGGCGGCAAGTCGAATTTCCTCGCCGAACTCGCCCGGCGCGGCATCGCTGTCGCAAAAGACGATCCGCGTCTCGACACGCTGATTTCGCTGGTCAAGGAGCAGGAGAGCCAAGGCTATGCCTATGAGGGCGCGGATGCGAGCTTCGAGCTCCTCGCCCGCCGCACGCTCGGAACCGTGCCGGACTTCTTCCGCGTCGACTCCTTCCGCTGCCAGGTCGAGCGCCGCTTCGACGCCAATGGCAAATTGCGCACCGTCTCGGAGGCCGTCGTCAAAGTAAACGTCGACGGCGACGAAACCATCTCCGTCGCCGAAGGCCACGGCCCGGTCAACGCGCTGGATCTCGCCCTGCGCAAGGACCTTGGCAAATATCAGGACGATATCAAGGACCTCGAACTCACCGACTACAAGGTCCGCATCCTCAACGGCGGCACCGAAGCCGTCACCCGCGTGCTGATCGAATCCAAGGACGGCACGGAAGCCCGCTGGTGGACGGTCGGCGTGTCGGACAACATCATCGATGCGTCGTTTCAGGCGCTGATGGATTCGATTGTGTATAAGCTGATGAAGAACAGGGGATTGGCGGGGCTGGTGGCGGGGGAGTAGCCGTGTCCTGACTGCCTACTGCCTGACTGCCTGACTGCCGACTGCCTGACTGCCTGACTGCCTGACTGCCTGACTGCCTGACTGCCTGACTGCCTGACTTCCCCTCACCGGTTTGCTCTCGCAAACCGCCTCTCCCCGGAGGGTAGAGGAGGCCGCGAGCTGGTCTGCCTCTGACCTGCCACTAAGGATTTCCTCCAAAGGCAATTAGAGTCCGGCCCTGACGCAGGAGACGGACGATGAAGAAGAAGCGGTTTACCGAAGAGCAGATCATTGCTGTTCTGAAGGAACATGAAGCCGGAATGAAGACGGGCGATCTGGCCCGCAAGCATGGCATCTCGGAAGCTACGCTGTACAACTGGAAAGCCAAGTTCGGCGGCATGGACGTGTCTGAGGCGAAGCGGCTGCGGGCTTTGGAAGCCGAGAACGGCAAGTTGAAGCGGCTGCTGGCGGACAGCATGCTGGACAACGCAGCGCTGAAGGAGCTTCTGTCAAAAAAATGGTAGGGCCCGCCGCCAAGCGTGAAGCTGCCGCCTGTCTGAGAGAACAGTTCCAGATGAGCGAGCGGCGGGCCTGTTCTGTCATAGCTGCCGACCGCAAGATGATCCGCTACCGGTCACGGCGACCACCGGAGACTGAGCTGCGCGAGCGGCTCCGCTCCCTTGCCAATGAGCGCCGCAGGTTCGGCTACAGGAGGTTGTTCATCATGCTCAGGCGCGAGGGCGAGCTATCCGGCATCAACCGTATCTACCGGCTCTATCGCGAGGAAGGGCTTGGCGTGCGCAGGCGAAAGGGCCGCAAACGTGCCGTTGGCGTGCGTGCGCCCAAACTTGTCGAGGCAAGACCGAATGCAAGATGGTCACTCGACTTCGTGCATGACCAGATGGCTAATGGCCGGCGGTTCCGGGTCTTGAACATCACCGACGACATCACCCATGAATGTCTGGGTGCCATCCCCGACACCTCGATCTCAGGCAAGAGAGTTGCGCGCGAACTCACCGCCATCATCGAACGCCGGGGCAAACCTGGCATGATTGTCAGTGACAACGGAACGGAGCTGACCTCCAACGCCATCTTCGCCTGGTGCAAGGACCACAAGATTGACTGGCACTACATCGCCCCAGGCAGGCCCATGCAGAACGGCTATGTCGAAAGCTTCAATGGCAAGATGCGCGATGAACTGCTCAATGAGACACTGTTCTTCAGTCTCGATCACGCAAGATCAATCGTTGCCGCCTGGATGGACGACTACAACACAACGCGACCGCACTCATCACTGGCCTACCAGACACCAGCCGCTTACGCCGCAAAATTCGCCGCAACAGGCCGCCAAGCTCCGCCCCTCCGCGGCTCCGCACGCCAGACTGTTGCACAGCCCGCCCAACCGGGCATACAAACGCTGGAGACTCTAAAAGCTGCCGGATGAAACTTCAGTGGCAGGTCACCGCCTTTGGCCGGGGAGCTGGGAAGGGCGCAAACCGGGCTCGCGCCTCTACCCTCCGGGGAGAGGACGTCTTGCGCAGCAAGACGGGTGAGGGGGAGTCAAGAGATCGCAAACCATGAAGTTTCACTTTACGCTTTGCAATACATCCGATGCCTTTCGTTCCATCACACACTTTCATCCAACCCATAACAGCCGCGCGCTGGTTTTCGGGTGGCGGGGAGGGCATAGAGCGGGGATAAGGGTTCAATACCCTGCCGAGGAAAACCATGCCCGAAAACCGCGACACCAGACAAGGCTTCCTCCTCGCCGGCGGCTCCTATCTTTTGTGGGGCTTTCTGCCCTTCTACATGAAGGCGCTGGCGCATGTGCCGTCTTGGGAAGTCGTTGCGCACCGCATTTTGTGGTCGATCCCGATTTCGATTGTCATTCTGTATTTTCTCGGGCTCTTGCCGGGCTTGAAAAAGGCTTTTTCCTCGCCGCGCACGCTGATGATGGGCGCACTGACGGCGTCGATCATCTCGGTCAACTGGGGCGTCTATGTCTGGGCGGTCGGAGCGGGCAGGGCGCTGGAGACGGCGCTGGGTTATTATATCAACCCGCTGTTTTCCGTCTTCCTCGCGGCAGTCCTTTTGGGCGAGCGGCTGAACCGGATGCAGATGATCGCCATTCTCTTTGCCGTCATCGCTGTGGGCATCTTGACCTGGGACGCAGGCGGCCTGCCTTGGGTGTCGCTGGCGCTGACTTTTTCCTGGGGCGCTTACGCCTATTTCAAGAAGACCCTGCCGGTCGGACCGACCGAGGGGTTCCTTCTGGAAATCCTGATCCTCTGCCTGCCCGCCCTCGGCTATACGCTCTGGCTGGCATCGAAAGGCGAGGGGCATTTTCATCTTGATGGCGGCATGACATGTGGCTGCTTGCCGGGACGGGCCTTGTCACCGCCATCCCGCTGATCCTCTATGCAAACGGCGCGAAGCTTCTGACGCTGACCACCATCGCCATCATGCAATATTCGGCCCCGACGATGATTTTCCTGATCGCGGTGTTTGCATTCAAGGAGCCGTTTTCGAGCGCCAAACTTGCGGCGTTCGGTTTCATTTGGGCGGCGCTTGCCGTTTATTCCTGGTCGCTGTTTGCGGGACGCAAGGCGGTGGCGAGCGAGCGCCGGGACGCGGTTGCGCAGAGCGAGGTTTGAGCGGGCGAGCTCAATCATCATCGCGCCTGCTTGAAAAGCATCCGATCATTGAAGGCAGCGAAAGAGCGTGTATCCACGCCCCTTATGACGTATCCTGCTCCTTGCGCAATTCGCGCAGAAAATAGCAGCAGTCGCTGAGGACCCGGTCAACCTCATGGATCTGTTTCTTGCGATGACCCAGCGGATAGCCGGGACGGATGGTCGAGATGCGCGAGCCGCGTTTGCGCGCGGTGAGTTTGCGGATTTCGAGTAACATCTTGCCGCGCCAGCGCACATAGCGCCGCGCCTGTTTGGGCAGCGTTGCCAGCGCGTGTTTGAACGCTGTAATGCGCCGGATGAGCCGCGCGGCATTGATCGGGTCCTCGCCGGTGAGGGGAGCGGGTTCGGGCGGAAAATACGGCGTGGACCAGCCCGGGCACGCTGATGCGCGGAAACGAGGTGGGCCTGCCCTGGAACGGCTTGCGATCCGCCGGGCCGGGCGAAATGCTTGAGCGGCTCGATCAGATTGAACACCGGAATGCGCGCTGGCGTATCTGAAGCCGCATCCGAAGCGCCGCTCCATCTTCTTCAGCTTCGCCGCCAGTTCCTTCGGGAACGGACCGCTGGGCGTAACCTTCAGCACAATGCCGCGCGCGGCGATGATGATCAGCCGGCGCAGCGCCGCTTCCGCCGGGCGCAGCAGGATCAAGATACGCCGGTAAATCCGCCGCGTCAGCACCGTCACCGGCACACCCTTGTTGAGACCGGCCATGAAGAACATCTCTGTCATGACAAAGAACAAATCCCGCGACTGCCGCTCGATGACGCCTTTGAAGTCAATATCCGACATGTCCCGCCTTTCTGCACAACGGGAAGTATTATGCGGCAGGTTTGGAGGGGTGGGATAAAAGCGTTACCGGTATGGCGATAAGGCATTGAAAAAGCACGCAGATAAATTTTCTGTCGTGTGGATCCATCCCCCAACCGGGCGATTCAGGACGCCGAAAGCTGGGCGCCCGGCGCCCCTCTCTGTCCTGTCGGACATCTCTCCCGCAAGGGGAGAGATCGCTCGCGTCACGGTTTTCCCTCTTCCTTCAACAGTGCAAGAAAAGGGGAAAGCGGTGGAGCGCCGATCTCTCCCCTCGCGGGAGAGATGTCCGACAGGACAGAGGGGCGCATGGCTCCGGGCCGTCCAGCGGGACAGAGACGGGCGCCTGGCTCCGGGCCGTCAGTCCGGCAGGACAGAGGGGGCGCTTGGCGCTTAACCTGCCTCACATCCGCGCCAGCACTTCCGCATCGCCCTGATCCTCACCGTTGGCCGATGCCAGGATCGCCGGAATAATGTCATCCACATCCGCAATCACCAGCGGCCGCATCAGATGGCCGGAATGGATGAACCCTTCAGCACGCATGTGTTCGATGAGGGCAATCATCGGATCCCAGAAGCCGTTGATGTTGGCAAAGACCATCGGCTTATTGTGATGGCCGAGCTGCGCCCATGTCATGATTTCGACGATCTCCTCCACGGTGCCGATGCCGCCGGGAAGCGCCACAAAGGCGTCGGCGTTTTCGAACAATGCGTGCTTGCGCTCATGCATGGTATCGGTGATGATCAACTCGGAGAGCCCGCCAAGTTCGTTCGGAGCCGCTTCCTTGTTCATCAGGAAGCGCGGAATGATGCCGAGCACCTTGCCGCCATTATCAAGCACGGCCCGCGAGACCGCGCCCATTATGCCTTTGGTGCCGCCGCCATAGGTGAGTCGCAGGCCGTTGGCGGCGATGGCTGCGCCCAGTTGCCGCGCGCTGGCCGCGTAGACGGGGCTGCGGCCCGCAGACGAGCCGCAATAGACGCAAACTGATTGAATCTTCGACATTATTTCCCAAATCTGTTAAAGGAGGACAGCTCCGGTTTCCTGTTCGCGGCCCGTTCTTGTGGTAGGCCTCAAAAACCTATAAACGGGTGGAAAACTAAGGGGAAGGCAGATTAATGAACAGATTCAGAGCCCTGTTTATGGGCTTCGCGACTGCAGCGGCTGCAGGCGGTCTTGCCGCCTATAACGGTCTTCTGACCACGGCCAATGAACCGGCAGTGTCTGAAGCGCAAAAGCCCGCAGCGCCTGCCGAAAAGCCGGTTGAAGTCGCCAAGGTGGATCCGGCAGCGCCGGCTGTTGAACCGGCTGGAGAAAAACCGGCTGAGGTGAGCGCTGCAAAAACTGCAGACCCTGCGGCCTCGCCGGATGCAGCATCTGCCACCGTAGGGATTGCGCCGGCGTTTGACACATTGCGGGCAGAGCCGGATGGCTCGCTTCTGGTGTCGGGTCAGAGCCTTCCCAATGCCGACATTGAGCTGTTGAGCGGCTCGACTGTGCTTGGAAAAGTGAAGGCCGGCGCAAGCGGCGATTTCGCCATTGTGCTCGACACCCCGCTCAAGCCAGGCGACTACGCGCTGGTTCTGCGCACGACCAACCCAGATGGCAAGGTCGCAACCTCGGTGCAGACCGCCACGGTCAGCATTCCCGAGACCAAGACCGGACAGGTTCTGGCGCTGGTGGAAGAGCCGGGCAAGGCGAGCAGGATCATCAGCGCGCCGGAAGTGGCAAAACCGGCTGACGCAGCGGTCTCTGCGACTGCGGAGCCTGAAAAGCCTGCGGAAGCAGCAGCCAGCGAGCCGGTGGCCACGCCAAGCCTCGAAGCAGAAAAACCAGCCGCAGTCGCAGCCGCTGAACCAGCCGCGCCTGCTGCTGAAGCTGCAAAGCCGATGGCTGAGGCTGTCGAAGTGGTTGCAGTTGAGGCGGTCGAGATCGAAGGCAAGAAAATATTCATCGCCGGTCAGGCAAAGGCGGGATCAACCATCAGGCTCTACGCCAATGGCGATATTCTCGGCGAGACGAAAGCCACAGAGAACAACCGCTTCCTTCTGGAAATCGAGCGCGAACTGCCCGTTGGCGATTATGCGATCAGCGCCGAAATGCTGGACGCGAACGGGCAGAAAGTGCTGGCCAAAGCCGTCGTGCCGTTCAAGCGCGAGGCGGGCGAGGCGGTGGTTGCCGTTGCGCCCGAAGCGCCGAAGACGAAAGACGTAGCCGCCGCGCCGGCTGCAGAGCCAGCGCCAGTTGATCAGAACGCGGCTGCTGCCAAGGCGGATGTGCCCGCGCAGGCTGAGATCGTTGCCACAGCGGAGGTTGCGGCCACCCAGGAGGCGGCGACAGCCCCGGCGCTGCAGAAGGCGGACACCTCCGTCATCATCCGGCGCGGCGATTCGCTCTGGCGCATCTCGCGGCGCATCTATGGGCGCGGCGTGCGCTATTCGACGATTTACCTCGCCAACAAGGAGAAGGTCGAAAACCCGAACCGCATCTGGCCGGGTCAGGTCATGATGATACCGGACAAAACGGCTGAGGGAGAGGCGGCCGACATGGCCGAGATCGAGAAGCGCAAGGCAGACTCCGCCAGCCAGTAAAGGCGCTTGCATTCGCATAGTTCATCGTCTATCGCCGATAGACGATGAATGAAGTCAAAACCATTGATATTCCCGATGAAGTCACAGCGGCGCTATTTGCGGCGCTGTCCAATCCCGTGCGGCTCAAAATCCTGCGGCATCTGGCCTGCAATGAGATGTGCCATTGCAAGGATGTGGTCGGCGAGGTGCGGCTTGCGCAATCAACCGTCTCGCAGCATTTGAAGATATTGGTGGATGCCGGTCTCGTGCGCTTTGCGCGGCATCAGCAGACATCCCGCTATTCGATCTCCCCGATTGCCGTTGAACTTTTGTCCCGCTCGGTCGCGCGCCTTGCCGAACAATGCTGTTCACCCGAAATGACAAGGACTGTCCCACATGGCTGACAAGACCGTCACCGCCGAAACCGGCATGATGACAACGCTGCGCAATCTGTGGCCCTATATGTGGCCGGGGGACAGGCCTGATCTGAAGGCGCGCGTCGTCTGGGCCGCCTTCTTTCTCGTGGTCGCCAAGCTCCTGACCCTGCTCATTCCCTATACGTTCAAATGGGCGACCGATGCGCTGAACGGCAAGCCCATCCTTGGCACGGCTGTGCCCGCCTTCCTGCTTGTCCCTGTCGCCTTGGTCCTGGCCTATAATGCTGCGCGGATTGTCTCGACCGGATTCGTGCAGCTGCGCGACGCCTGGTTTGCCAGCGTCGGCCAATACGCGGTGCGCAAGCTCGCCTTCCGCACATTTGTGCATCTGCATGAATTGTCGCTGCGCTTCCATCTGGAACGGCGCACCGGCGGTCTGTCGCGGGTGATTGAGCGCGGCACCAAGGGCATCGAATCCATCGTCCGCTTCACCATACTCGGCTCCGCGCCGACGGTCATCGAGTTTGCCTTCACAGCGGCCGTCTTCGGCTTCTCCTATGGCTGGCGCTATCTGGCGGTCGTCGTCGTGACTGTCGCGCTTTATATCTGGTTTACCGTGGTTGCGAGCGACTGGCGTATCCAGATCCGCCGCGACATGAACACATCCGACACCGACGCCAACACCAAGGCGGTGGACTCGCTGTTGAACTATGAGACAGTCAAATATTTCGGCAATGAAGGCATGGAGGCGCAGCGTTTCGACCGGTCCATGGCAAAGTATGAGACCGCCGCAACGCGCACATGGACCTCGCTCGGCTGGCTGAACTTCGGCCAAGGCGTCATCTTTTCCGCCGGCATGGGCGTCATGATGGTCATGTCGGCGATGGAAGTGCAGGCGGGCCGCCAGACTTTGGGCGATTTCGTCTTGATCAACGCCCTTCTGATGCAGCTTTCAATGCCGCTGAACTTCATCGGCATGATCTACCGCGAGATCAAGCAGGGCCTGACTGACATTGAGCAGATGTTCGACCTCTTGGACATCAAGCGCGAGGTCGCCGACAAGAACGGCGCGATGCCTCTGAATGTCAAAGACGCCGCCATCCGCTTTGAAAATGTGCACTTTGCATATGATCCGGCGCGGCCGATCCTGAAGGGCGTCTCGTTTGACGTTCCGGCTGGCAAGACCGTCGCCATTGTCGGCCCGTCCGGGGCAGGCAAGTCCACGCTTTCGCGGCTGCTGTTCCGGTTCTATGACATCCAGTCCGGCAGCATTACAATTGACGGGCAGGATATTCGCGACGTCACACAGCACTCCCTGCGCGCTTCGCTCGGCATGGTGCCGCAGGACACGGTGCTGTTCAACGACACGATCTACTACAACATCGCCTATGGCAAACCCGACGCGCCGGAAGCCCTGGTGCATCAGGCGGCGGAGCTGGCGCAGATATCCGACCTCGTCACGCGGCTGCCGGATGGCTACAAATCCATGGTCGGCGAGCGCGGGCTGAAGCTCTCGGGCGGCGAAAAGCAGCGGGTCGCCATTGCCCGGACCATTTTGAAGGCGCCGCCCATTCTCATCCTGGACGAGGCCACTTCGGCGCTTGATTCCCATACGGAGCAGGAAATTCAGGCTTCGCTCGATCAGGTCAGCCGCGGGCGCACGACGCTGGTCATCGCCCACCGCCTTTCGACCATCATAGGCGCCGATGACATCATCGTCCTGCAGGACGGACTGATCGCCGAGCGCGGCGGGCACGCGGCGCTCTTGAAGAAGAAGGGCCTTTACGCCTCCATGTGGGACCGCCAGCGCGAAGCCACGGAAGCCGAAGAGAGGCTGCGCCGGGCGAAGGAGGGGGACGATCTGGGGGTCGTCATCCGGCGCAAGACTTCAGAGCCGGTGTGAGCCGCGCAACGCGTTTGCGGCGGGCGGCATTGTCACCTACATAGACGGTTCGTCACAGGAGCAGTCTATGAGCGTAGTTGATTCCGTCCGCAGCGCCATGGTGCCGATCCATCGCGAGGGCTGGCCCTTTATCGCCGCCTTTGCAGCGGCCACTTTTCTTCTCGGCCTGTTTTCGAATTTCCTGTTCTGGATCGGCGTCGCGCTGACCCTTTGGTGCGCCTATTTTTTCCGTGATCCGCAGCGCGTGACACCCGACAGATGACCGGTTTGTCATCAGTCCGGCAGACGGGATAGTTTCCTCCGTCGGCAAGGCGTTCCCGCCTGCGGAGCTGGGGCTCGGCGAAACCGAGATGACGCGCATTTCCGTGTTCATGAACGTGTTTTCAGTCCATGTGAACCGCGCGCCGGTGCGGGGCAGGATCGAGCAGATTGCCTACAGGCCGGGCAAGTTCTTGAGCGCGGACCTTGACAAGGCAAGCGCGGACAATGAGCGCAACGGCCTTCGCATCGACAGCCCGAACGGAATGGTTGGCGTGGTGCAGATTGCCGGGCTCGTGGCGCGGCGCATTGTCTGCTGGGTGCAGGAGGGCGCTTCCATCGGTGTTGGAGAACGGTTTGGTCTGATACGTTTCGGTTCGCGTGTGGATATTTTCCTGCCCGATGGCGCGGTCACCCGCGTGCAGATCGGGCAGACGGCGATTGCGGGCGAGACAGTGATTGCGGCATTTGGCGGGGAAGAGCCGGCTGCGCTGCACCGGACCGCTTGAGCCATGGAAACGCCCTTCACGCCCTTTGACCCGCATGGCCGCCCGGAGAACACACGGCGCTTCGGCAAGGTTGAACTGCGCTTCATCATTCCAAACGTCATCACCGTGCTCGCCATCTGCGCCGGGCTGTCCGGCATCAGGCTCGCCTTTGAAGGGCGCTTTGAACAGGCCGTGATGATGGTGCTGGCAGCGGCGTTTCTGGACGGCATTGACGGACGGATCGCCCGGATGATGAAGGGCCAGTCGAAGTTTGGCGCGCAGATGGATTCGATCGCCGACGCCGTGAACTTTGGCGCCGCGCCCGCGCTGGTCCTGTATGCGGCGGTGCTTGATCAGACGCGCTCTATCGGCTGGATTGCAGCGCTCGTCTACGCCATTGCCTGCTGCCTGCGGCTGGCGCGCTTCAATGTCATGAACGACAACCCCGAACAGGCTGCAAACAGCGGCAATTTCTTCGTTGGCGTGCCCGCGCCTGCCGGGGCGTGCCTCGTCATGCTGCCTGTCTATGTCTGGTTCCTCGGCGTGCAGACGACGTTGCCGATTGCGTTGCTGTCCTCGCTCTACACGATTCTCATCGCCTTCCTGATGATCAGCCAGCTGCCGGTCTTTTCCGGCAAGAAGGCTACGACGCGCATTGCGCGCGAGATTGTGCTGCCCATGATTTTGGGCGTGACGATTTATGTCGGCCTGCTGGTTACGTTCACCTGGGAAACGCTGACGCTGTCAGCGCTGGCTTATATCGCCTCGCTCCCCTTCGGTGTGCGCGCGGCTCAGCGGGAGGCGGCAGGTTCAGCCGGGAAGGTTGTACCCGACAAGCGCGCCGGTCCGGATCTGGAATAGTTTTCCGGTCTCCCGAAAGTCCGGGCTGAAAAGCGGCAGGAGCTGCTCGGCGACTTCCGACGGGTGCGGCAGGGTCGAAGGATCTTCGCCAGGAACCGCCTGCGCGCGCATGGCGGTGCGGGTGGCGCCGGGATCGACCATCGTGACCCGCAAGGGCGAATTCTGCGTCTCATGCGCCCAGGTTCGGCCGAGAGCCTCGACCGCAGCTTTTGAGGCGGCATAAGGCGCCCAGAACGGTTTGCAGCTGTGCGCGACGCTGGATGACATCAGCATGGCGCGCCCTGCATCCGACAGGCGCAGCAGCGGATCGACCGAGCGGATGAGACGCCATGTCGCCGTGACATTGACCTGCATGACACGCTCGAAAACTTTCGCCTCGACATGGCCGATGGGCGCGATGACGCCGAGTATGGCGGCATTTGCGGCGAGAATATCAAGCCTGCCCCAGCGTTCATGGATGGCGCCGCCGAGCCGGTCAATGCCGGCCATGTCGGCAAGATCAAGCGGAACAAGCGTTGCCTCCCCGCCGCCAGCCCGGATTTCGTCATCAAGCTCCTCAAGCCCGCCCTGCGTGCGCGCAACGGCAATGACATGCGCGCCGGCTCTGGCGAGGTGCTTGGCCAGAAAATAGCCAATGCCGCGCGAAGCACCGGTGACAAGCGCGATGCGTCCCTTTCAGGTCAGTGCTCATCCATTGCCTGCCAAGAGCGATAATTGCCGGACATTGTCCGAGCCGTCACGGTCCATGAGACGCGTTGGATACTCGCCGGTAAAGCACGCATCGCAAAATTGCGGCTGGGCACTGTTGCGCGAGGGTTCGTTTACGGCGCGGTAAAGTCCGTCAATCGACAGGAAGCCAAGCGAGTCGACGCGGATGAAGTCCGCCATTTCCTGCACCGACATACGCGAGGCGAGGAGCTTCGACTTCTCCGGCGTGTCAACGCCGTAATAACAGGATGACATGGTCGGCGGGGAGGCGATGCGCATGTGCACTTCCTTCGCGCCCGCATCACGTACCATCTGGACGATCTTTTGCGATGTCGTGCCGCGCACGATTGAATCGTCAACCAAGACGACGCGCTTGCCGTCGAGCACCTGCTTGTTGGCATTGTGCTTGAGCTTGACGCCCATGTGCCGGATGGAATCAGACGGCTGGATGAAGGTGCGGCCGACATAATGATTGCGGATGATGCCCAGTTCGAAGGGCGTGCTGGATTCCTGCGAGAAGCCGATGGCGGCGGGCACGCCCGAATCCGGTACCGGCACAATGACGTCGGCGTCCACCGGCATTTCCCGCGCCAGCTCCATGCCAATGCGCTTGCGCGCATCATAGACATTGCGTCCGTCAACATAGGAATCGGGACGGGCGAAATAGACATACTCAAATATGCAGAACCGCGATTTCTGCGGCTTGAACGGAAACAGGCTTTCAATGCCGGTGTCGGTGATGACAACCACTTCGCCCGGCTGAACATCGCGCACATAGCGCGCGCCAATGATATCGAGCGCGCAGGTCTCGGACGCCAATATCCATGCGCCATCAAGATCTCCAAGCACGAGCGGGCGGATGCCGAGCGGATCACGGCAGCCGATCATCTTTTTCGTGCTGAGCGCCACAAAGGAATAGGCGCCCTCAAGCTGGCGGATGGCGTGAACGAAGCGGTCGGTGAAGTTTCGCTCCGGACTCATCGCCACCAGATGCATGATGGTTTCGGTGTCGGATGTGGAGGAAAAGATCGCGCCGCGCTTTTGCAGTTCGCGCTGCACGGTCATGGCATTGGTGATGTTGCCGTTGTGGGCGACCGCAAAGCCGCCATCGGCCAGTTCCGCAAACAATGGCTGCACGTTGCGAAGGCCCGCGCCGCCAGTCGTTGAGTAGCGCGTATGCCCGATGGCGCGCGAACCTTGCAGGCGGGAGATAATGGCCGGCTTGGTGAAATTGTCGCTGATGAGGCCGACATGGCGCTCGACGCAGAACTGCGTTCCGTCAAACGAGACAATGCCCGCCGCCTCCTGACCGCGGTGCTGCAGCGCGTGCAGGCCAAGCGTTGCAACGACAGCGGCATCCTGACGGCCGAATATGCCGAACACGCCGCATTCATCATGAAAATGATCATCTGCTTCGTGCGGAAGGCAATCCACGCTCATGAGCCTATCCTTTGCTGGCCGGAGCCAAATTATCCGTTGGTGCCGGCGGCTGGTTTGGTTTCAGGGACCGCAGGCGTGTCTTCGCCCTCGGCCGGCGTTTCACCGGCGGGAGCCGTTTCAGGCGCGTCCTCACTGGCAGGCCGCAGCTTTTTCATGACCGAACCTGCGGCGTCTTGAGGCAAAATCGCCAGCAGTCTGGTACTTAGGGAGTCCAGCAAAGGCTTTGATTTCGCTTCCGAAATCCAGCTTGGCTGGTTCGCACCCACCAGCCAGTTGAAGAAAGAAATCGCCACGACCACAAGCAAGACGCCGCGCGCCGCGCCGAAGACAAAACCCAATGTGCGGTCGAGCGCGCCGACACGGCTGTCGATGATGAAATCGGCGATCTTCATGGTGATGAGCGACACGATGATGAGCGTGATCAAAAAAATCCCGCCAGCAGCGGCGGCCTGGGCAACCAGTTCGCTGTCGACATAGGGCTGCACCAACGGGGTCGCCTGTTTGTAGAAGAACAGCGCTGCAATGGCGGCCGCGCCCCAGGAGGCAACCGACAGCACTTCGCGCGAGAAGCCCCGGATCATCGCCAGCACCGCTGACACAAGCGTGATCAGCAGCAGAATTCCATCAAGCAGCGTAACCGGCATTAATCTTCCCCATCGCTCGCGCGCGGCCGCTTCTTCGCGGACCCCGCAATCTTCGCCACAAGCATGGGCAAAGACGCCATTTCTTCTATCGTGCCCGCCCGTTCCTTGGGAACATCAGCAGTTCCGGCAGGAACCACCGCGCGGGAAAACCCCAGTTTATCAGACTCCTTCAAGCGTTGCCCGGCATGGGCAACAGGCCTGACTGCGCCTGAGAGACTGACTTCGCCGAAATAGACGCAATCAGCGGGCAGGGCAATACCAGCCAAAGAGGACACAAGTGCGGCTGCCACCGCCAAGTCGGCGGCGGGCTCGGAGATGCGATAGCCGCCGGCAACGTTCAAATAAACATCATGGCTGCCGAAACGCACAGCGCAATGCGATTCGAGCACGGCCAGGATCATCGCCAGCCGGCTCGAATCCCAGCCCACGACAGCCCGGCGGGGCGTGCCCAATGTGGTGGGCGCAGCCAGCGCCTGAATTTCAACCAGCACAGGCCGCGTGCCCTCCATGCCGGCAAACACCGCCGCGCCAGGCGCAACGGAATTGCGCTCGCCAAGGAACAGCTCGGACGGATTGGCGACTTCGCGCAGGCCCGCATCCGACATTTCGAACACGCCGATCTCGTCAGTCGGGCCGAACCGGTTCTTGACCCCGCGCAGGATGCGGAACTGATGGCCGCCTTCGCCTTGAAAATAGAGCACCGCATCGACCATATGCTCCACGACACGAGGCCCGGCGATCTGGCCATCCTTCGTGACATGGCCGACCAGAACAATGGCAGCGCCGGTGGACTTTGCATAGCGGATCATTGCCTGCGCGCTCGCCCGCACCTGCGTGACGGTGCCGGGCGCGGATTCGACACTGTCGGTCCACAGCGTCTGGATGGAATCGAGAATCACAAGATCAGGCCGTTTGCCGCCTTCAAGCGTCGCCAGAATATCTTCGACATTGGTTTCGGCGGCGAGCTCGACCGGCGCATTGGACGCTCCGAGGCGCTGGGCCCGCAGCCGCACTTGCGCCACCGCTTCCTCGCCTGACACGTAGATGACGCGCATGCCGCTCATGGCAAGCGATGCGGCGGCCTGCATCAAGAGCGTTGATTTTCCGATGCCGGGATCGCCGCCGACCAGAACCGCCGAGCCGCGCACAAAGCCGCCGCCGATGACCCGGTCAAGCTCGGCAATGCCGGTGCGGATGCGCGGCGCGTCCTCGCTCTCTCCGGCAAGGGTCTCCAGCGCCACCACGCGGCCCTTGCGCTTTGACGCCATGCCCGCCGGCCCGCCGCCAATCCCCGCCGTCGGGTTTTCCTCGACAATCGTGTTCCAGCCCCCGCAAGCCTCGCACTTGCCCGACCAGCGCGGATAAACCGAGCCGCAGTTTTGGCAGATGTAGGATGCGCGGGGTTTTGCCATGATGTCAGTTGCTCACATAAGCGCGATGGTAGCGATGGCCAAGACTTGTCAGCAATTCGTAGCCGATGGTTCCAGCTGAACGGGCAGCATCATCAAGCGGAATGTTGGGGCCAAAAAGCTCAACCCACTCACTGCCCTGCAGCACGCTGTCCGGAACATCTGTGACATCAAACATGGTGAAGTCCATCGTCACCCGGCCCAATATAGGCACTTTGTGTCCGCCGATTGCTCCGGCCCCTGCGGGAATTCCGGTCAGCCGCAGGGCGACGCCCGAGCCGCCAGCGCGGTGAAATCCGTCGGCATATCCCACTGCCGCGACAGCGATTTTTGTGTCGCGCGCGAGCGTGACCGTCGCGCCATAGCTGACGGTTTCGCCCTTCTTTGCTGTCCTGATCTGGATTATGCGCGCCTCGGCGGTCACCACAGGCCGCATCGGATTTGCGATGCCGTTGACCGCCTCGCCGCCATAGATGGCGATGCCGGGGCGGGTGAGGTTCGTATTCTTGGCAAGGCCGGTCAATATGCCTGCCGAGTTGGCAAGCGATGATTCAACGCCCGAGAAAGCGGCGCGAACTGATTGAAATGACTCAGTTTGCGCGGCATTCATCGGATGATCCGGCGCATCGGCGCAGGCGAAATGCGACATGATGAGGCCAAGGCCCGCTGACTTGAGCGCGTCCACATTGGCTGATGCGGCAAGCGCTTCATCAAGGGTCAGCCCGCTGCGGTTCATGCCGGTGTCGACATGCAAGCCGAAAGGCCGCGCTGCGCCCGCCTGCCGCGCCATTGCGATCCAGGCTGACAGCTGCGAAGGCGAGGAGATCAGCGGAATGAGCCGGTGCTCGGCAAACGCGCTTTCCGCTCCCTTGAACGCCCCGGTGATCACATAAATCCGCGCATCTGGAGCAGCTGCGCGAACTTCAATGCCCTCCTGTGGCTGCGCCACGAAGAAATCACGGCAGCCGGCGGCGTAGAGAGCTTCAACGACCGGCGGCATCCCCAGCCCGTAAGCGTCCGCTTTGACCACGGCGCCGGGCCGGGCGGGGGCGGACAGGGCCGCAAGCGTGCGCCAGTTCTCCACAAGCGCGCCAAGGTCAACCGTCAGCCGCCCGCAGGCGAGGGCGGACGCAACGCCTGTGAATTGCCGGTCAGAGCCCAATTCTACTCGAACCGGCGGTCAGGCAGATATTGATCATCCGCAAGATCGGAGAAGCGGGTGTATTCGCCCTGGAACGCCAGCGGGACGGTGCCGGTCGGGCCATGGCGCTGTTTGCCGATGATGACTTCCGCCTTGCCGCGGGCGTTGTTCATGTCGGTTTCCCAGGTCAGATACTCCGCAGTGCCGGGCTTGGGCTCCTTGTTCTTCAGGTAATATTCCTCGCGGTACACAAACAGCACCACGTCCGCATCCTGCTCGATCGAGCCGGATTCGCGCAGATCCGACAGCTGCGGGCGCTTGTCATCGCGGCTTTCGACTGCGCGGGAGAGCTGTGAGAGCGCAATGATCGGAACTTTCAGCTCCTTGGCCAGCGCCTTGAGACCGGTGGTGATCTCGGTGATTTCCT
The DNA here is from genome assembly GCA_963792485.1 of uncultured Alphaproteobacteria bacterium. GTDB lineage: Bacteria > Pseudomonadota > Alphaproteobacteria > Rhizobiales > Rhizobiaceae > JANOYJ01. The sequence goes on along the minus strand of CAWBWL010000007.1, from coordinate 599,005 downwards.
GCACGCGGTTTTCCGAGGCGCGCTTGGAGGAGCCCTGCATCAGCTGGATATAGTCGATGACCAGAATATCAAGCCCGCGCTGGCGTTTCAGACGGCGCGCACGCGCGGCAAGCTGGGCAATGGAGATGCCGCCGGTCTGATCAATATAGAGCGGGATTTTCTGCATCATTTCGGCGCAGGCGATCAGCTTGCGGAAATCCTCGTCGGTGATCTCGCCGCGCCGGATTTTGGAGGACGAAATCTCCGTCTGCTCGGAGATAATGCGCGTGGCGAGCTGTTCGGACGACATTTCGAGCGAGAAGAAGCCGACAACGCCGCCATTGGCTGCTTTCATGGCGCCGTCCGCCTGCGGCACCGGCTCGTAGGCGGCGGCGATGTTGAAGGCGATGTTGGTGGCGAGCGAGGTTTTTCCCATGCCGGGGCGTCCGGCAAGGATGATCAAGTCGGAGCCCTGCAGCCCGCCCATCATGCCGTCCATACGGTGAATGCCGGTCGAAATGCCGGATAAATGCCCGTCGCGCTGATGGGCGGCGCTCGCCATGTCGATGGCGTTGCGCACGGCGTCGGTGAACGCCTCAAAGCCGCCATCATAGCGGCCCGTTTCGGCAAGCTCGAACAGCCGCCGCTCGGCATCTTCAATCTGCTGGCGCGGGATCATGTCGACCGGCGCGTCAAAGGCGACATTGACCATGTCCTCGCCAATGGTGATCAAAGCGCGGCGGATCGCCATGTCGTGAATGGCGTGGCCGTAATCCTCGGCATTGATGATGGTGACGGCTTCCGCGGCAAGCCGCGCCAGATAGCGCGCCACAGTCATTTCGCCGACCTTTTCCTCCGCCGGAAGGAACGTCTTCATGGTGACCGGATTGGCGGTCTTGTTGAGGCGGATGAGATCGCCCGCGACCTCATAGATTTTCCGGTGCAGCGGCTCCTGGAAATGCTGCGGCTTCAAAAAGTCCGACACCCGGTAAAACGCGTCATTATTGACGAGAACAGCGCCGAGCAGCGCCTGCTCTGCCTCGATATTGTTCGGCGCCGAGCGGTAAGGCGCGGGGACGGGTTCAAGCTTGCGGACGGCTTCGGCCATGGTCATTCCTGGGTGATGAGCGCGCACAGCTAGCTGTTCGGATGCGGGAACTCAACGCCGCGAATCGCTTGGCTTAGCAAGTCTTACGATAAACACATCAATTCACAGGGCCAAAAGAAAAACGCCCGGCACATCGCCGGGCGCTGATCAATTTAGAAGGGGGCTTAAGCGTCTTCGCCGAAGCCTTCCTGATCCAGACCGCCGGGGACGACCGCGTCCTCATTGGCGCCGTAAATGGCTTCCGCCGTGTCGAGCTTTTCGCCCTGCGCCTGACGCCCGGCTTCATCGGCGCTGCGGGCGATGTTGACGGTGACTTTGGCCGAGACTTCGCCATGCAGCTGCACTTCAAGCTCATGCAGGCCGATGGCCTTGATCGGGTTCATCAGCGCGATCTGATTCTTGTTGACGTTAAAGCCTTGGGCAACGATCAGATCGGCGATGTCGCGGGTGGACACCGAGCCGTAAAGCTGGCCGGTTTCGCCTGCCGAGCGCACGAAGATGAACGACTTGCCGTCGAGCTTTTCGGCAATGGCCGAGGCTTCGGTCTTGCGCTCGGCATTGCGCACTTCAAGATCGGCGCGCTGGCTTTCGAACTTCTTGCGGTTGGCTTCCGTGGCGCGCAGCGCCTTGTTCTGCGGCAAGAGGAAATTGCGGCCATAGCCGTCCTTTACCTTGACGGTGTCGCCCATATGGCCAAGACGGCCGATGCGCTCGAGGAGAATGACTTCCATTTTTGTGTGTCCTTTCAGGAGGTTAGTTGGAATGACTGGATGAATCCCCTTTTGCCGTGTTAATCAGCCCGGCAAAGAGGAAGGGGAGTATGAGAAAGCCCAGAAGGCCGATTGCGACGTAAGTCAGCCAAAGGCCCGGCACGCGCCAGGCTTTCGTAGCGGCAAAACTGTGAAAGACGGCAAGGCCGACCAGCGAAAACGCCATCAGCAGCGCGCCCGCAGGCACTGCGGCGGCACTGCCGAGCGCGCCGCCGATGAACGAAAGGCCCAATGAAACGGCCATGATGGGCAGGGCAATCTTCGGCAGGCGCAGTTGTGACGGCCAATAATCGCGCGGGCGCTTGAGCTGGCCGGAGAGGCGGGAAATGTGCAGCGCTGCATAAAAGTTAAACAGGATCACCAGAAGCCAGGAGGCGGGCTGCACATAAGGAATGAGCGTCGCAAGTGTTTGAGCAAAACGCGCTTTGCTCTCTTCTGCGATCACCATTTGCGGGTTTGCAGCAATGAACTGCTTCATCAGCTCGTCGGCAAAAGCTTTGACGAATTCGGGGCTGAAGCCGATGACAATCCCCGCTATGACAAAGCCTGCGGCCACCGTGAGCGCGCCGCGGAATAACACGCCGGAGAGCGGAAACCAGGCGAGGCGTCCGTCATCGCCAGTTTGCGCAAGACTGGCGAAATACGCCATGACCGCGCCGGGCAGGGTTATCGTCAGCGTGACGACCAAAGCAGGCAGGAGCGAGGAAAAACCCGAAACGGCAAGAAATGCCGTGGCAACACTGGCCAGCGCCTGCGCCCGGACCCCAGCCGAGACCCGCGACCATGATTGGCAGCGGCGCGATGAAGAACAGGATGATCGACAGCGAGGTCTGCACCACCGATCCAACAGACAAAAGCGCTGCCGCAAGACCTGCGGCAACGCCAATGGCGATGGATTTGGGTTCAAACTTCATCTCGCTGTCCTGCTTGTGGCAGTTAGGGCCGCAACACTGCGGCCCAACTCGGGTCAAATGCCCGTCTTGTGTGGTTTAGCCCAGAAGATAGGGCAGGAGGCCGAGGAAGCGGGCGCGCTTGATGGCTTGCGCCAAAACACGCTGCTTTTTCTGGCTGACGGCCGAAATGCGCGAGGGCACGATTTTGCCGCGCTCGGAAATATAGCGCTGCAAAAGCCGCACATCCTTGTAGTCGATCTTCGGCGAATTCTGGCCGGAGAACGGGCAGGTCTTGCGGCGGCGCGAGAACGGGCGGCGGGTCGGAATCTGATTGATGTCAACCATTTGGCTTATGCTCCTGCCACTGGGGCTTCTTCGGTGCGCTCACGGCGCGGCGGACGGTCGCCAAACGGGCGGTCGCCGCCGGGACGGTCGCCAAACGGACGGCGCGGACGGTCGAACGAGCCGCGCTCGCCGCGGTCGTCATCGCGGTCGCGCTTGGCCAGCATGGCCGACGGGCCGGTCTCATGCGCATCGACTTTGATTGTCAGCGAGCGCAGAACGTCTTCGGAAATGCCCTGCTGACGCTCCATTTCCGCAACGGCGGCGGCCGGGGCGGTAATGTCCATCAGCGTGTAATAGGCCTTGCGGTTTTTCTTCATCCGGTAGGTGAGGGAGCGCAGGCCCCAATTCTCAACCCGACCGACAGTGCCGCCCTGGGCTTCGATAATGCCCTTGTAGGTCGCCACCAATTCATCGACCTGCTGCGGCGAAATATCCTGCCGCGACAGGAAAACATGCTCATATAAGCGCCATAATTTCCCTTTCTTCAATCAGCTCAATCTGTATCGGACCCGGCGGCTAAGCCTCTGCGACTTTTCCAGAACCCGATGAGCGGGCGAAGAAAGGACGCGGCAAAAGGTCGAGAGAGGAGACACGGGAGGCCGCCGGATTATTCCGGCAAGCGGGGCGAAACCCCAGCCCTCCGTCCAGCCCCCTTCCGGGTTCCGAACCTTGAACGGGCGGGGCTATAGGAGGTTTTGGGTGGGATGGCAAGGGCGCGATCTATCCACGCATCTATCCCCGTTTTTGACAAAGATATTAAAAGGCATCGGCCTTTTTGCCAACAGCCGCGCGGTTGGGCGCAATGGAAGCGGGGCGGGCACCATGTGTCTTAACCTGCAGCGCGCTTCAACACCTCATTGATCCGGCTCTGCCAGCCGGGGCCTGACGCCTTGAACTTGTCGATCACGTCCTGATCGAGCCGGATGCTCACCGCGCGCTTCGGGCGCACCAGAGGCGGGCGGCCGCCGAGGCTTTTGCGCATTTTCTCCGCCAGCTCCGGAAACACATCGGCAAAAGGTTTGGCCTGCGCCAGCTGCGCCTTTGTCAGCGGCGGGCTGTCCACCGCGTCCCAATCCGCTTTTGTGAAGCCTTGACCCGGTTTGAAGCCGGTCTTTTCAGATTTCCTGGTCATGTGAGCAGGTTCCTTTCATTCCGGTCAGCAAAATCAAAGCCATGCTTGGCCAGATTTGCCAGCCGCTTCGGCTCATCCCAGAAGATCAGCATGGTTTGTGTATCTACATTTTCTCAATATATGTCAATAGGTTTTTGTGTATACGTTTAGGGCAGATGCTCAAGCCGCGCGGTCCAGTGGGTAAGCGCTCCAAACGGCGGCGCACCTTGTCCGGGGGGGCGGCTGCCATGCGGGTCGCGCGGCGGCGGAGCCGAACAGATCGGGCTGCGGGTCTGGTTTAGGCATTGACGACTCTAGTCCTTGTTTGCCAGCTTTCCCCGACTTTTTCTGCAAAGCAACCGTCAATCGCAGGTTCCGGTATCGACGGCCAACTCCGCTTCCTCTAAATCTTTGATATGAATCTTTTCATGTCCGCCGGTCTTGATCTCCCGGCCTCATCATCCTTCGCCGGAAAGCGCGCCCGGGCGCGCCTTCCGCGCTTGCCGCTGTTTGCCAAGAAGTCGCTGGAGCGCCGCATTGGAACAAGTGGCATTGATCCGCGCGAGGAGCAGATCAAAGCCGCCGCAGCCTATGCAAAACTGGCAGCGAGCGAAGCGTTTTCCAAACGCAAGGAGACGGAGGTCCGTCCGATTTTCATTGATCAGGTGCTCGGCCTCATCCTCGGCTATGAGAAGTTCTCCCATGACCGCGAATATTCGCTTGCGACCGAGCGCCAGATCAGGCGCGGTTCAGTCGATGTCGCCTTGGGCAGCTTTTTTCCCGAAGGCGACGGCGATGTGATCGCTGCGCCGATGGAAATGAAGGGCGCAGACACAAGCGACCTCGACGCCATCATGCCGGGGCGCGGCAAGAGCCCGGTGCAGCAGGCCTGGGACTACGCCATTGATGTTCCCGGCGCGAAATGGGTGCTGGTGTCGAATTGCCGGGAAATCCGGCTCTATGGCTTTGGCCGGGGCCGCGACGCCTATGAGCTGTTCGACCTGACGCGGCTCAACGAGCCGGAAGAGCTGAAAAGGCTGCTGCTGCTCTTGTCCGCGAAGCGGTTTCTTGGCGGCGAAACCGAGCAGCTGTTGCGCGATTCCGACAATGAGCTGAAAGACATCACCAACAAGCTCTATGAGCAATACAAGGAGCTTCGCCTTAAGCTGCTCGGCTTTCTGGCGCATGAGCCGGACGGACCGAAGCTCGCGCTCGCCTCGTCCATCGAGGTCGCGCAAAAGCTTCTCGACCGCGTGCTGTTCGTGGCATTCGCGGGTGCGAACCGTCTGATGGAAGAGAAGCTGCTTGAAAGGGCTGCCAGCGACGTCAATGGCTTTAACCCGCAGCCCGTCTGGACAAATTTCCAGGGCCTGTTCCGCATGGTGGACAAAGGCGGGCGGCATCCGCGCGACATCCCCGCCTATAATGGCGGCTTATTCGCGCCCGACCCGGTGACGGACAGCATCATGCTGCCGGATCATCTCGCCGAAGCCATGGCGGCGCTCGGCGACTGGGATTTCGCCAGCGAAGTGCCGGTCACTGTGCTTGGCCATCTGTTCGAGCAGTCGATCACGGACATTGAAAAGCTGCGCGAGGGCGAGGCGGAAGCACCCGTCGCCAACAAACGCAAACGCGAGGGCGTTGTCTACACGCCTGACGGCATCACACGGTTTCTGGTCGAGCGGACGATCGGCGAGGCCTTGGCGCAGATGCAGTCGGCTTTCCTGTTGAAGCACGCCGGGGTTCCGGATTTCCCGGAGGAAAAGTCGGAAGTCCTGTTCAAGGATGACGCGCCTGCGGAACTGGCATTCTGGAGCGAATATCTCGCCGCCCTGCGCGGCCTGACTGTGGTCGATCCCGCCTGCGGCTCCGGTGCGTTTCTGGTCGCCGCATTTGATGCGCTCGCCGCCGAATACCTGCGCGTCACTGACCGCATGACGGCGCTGGACCACAAACTGGATTTCGACATTTACGACGAAATTCTCACCTCCAATCTCTACGGCGTCGATCTCAATGTCGAATCCGTCGAAATATCCCGCCTGTCGCTCTGGCTGAAAACGGCGCGGCGGCAGAAGCAATTGCAGAGCCTTGACCACACGATCCGCGCCGGCAACAGCATCATCCATGACAAGGCAACCGACGCGCGGGCGTTTGACTGGAATGCGGCGTTTCCGGAAGTTTTCGCCAAGGGCGGCTTCGATATCGTCATCGGCAATCCGCCCTATGTGCGCATGGAATTTTTGAAGCCGGTCAAGCCTTGGCTGACAAAGCATTATGTGGTCGCCGACGAGCGCAGCGATCTCTATGCCTACTTCTTTGAGAAGGGCGTTTCCATTCTCAAGACTGGCGGGCGGCTGGGGTTCATTTCCTCTTCGACCTTTTTCCGCACCGGTTCCGGCGAGAAGCTGCGGCTGCATTTGTCCGAGCGCACCAATCTGGATGTCGTGGTCGATTTCGGCGACACGCAGGTGTTTGAAGGCGTCACCACCTATCCGGCCATTCTGACGGCCACCAAGCGCGGCAGCATCGAAGGCGCAGGCGCGGGAGAGTTGCGCTTTCTGCATGTCAAAGGCGAGGCGCCGGTTGAGCTTGGCGCGGCGTTTGAGGCGGGCGCGCGCGCCATGCCGAGGGCGCGGCTGACCGGCGGCTCCTGGCAGTTCGAAGACGCGCCGCTCGCCGCGCTGCGCGACAAGATCGTCAAGGGCAGGAAGACGCTCGGCGAAGTCTATGGCGCGCCGCTTTGGGGCATGAAGACTGGCTTGAATGATGCGTTTATCGTCGACACCGAAACTCGAAATTCATTGGTATCAGCTGATGGGAAATCGAGTGAGCTGCTCAAACCCTATCTGCGAGGGAGAAATGTCAAGCGCTGGTATGTTGAAGATGAGGGCCTTTGGGTCATCAACACGCCAAAAGGCAAAGTGAACATTGATGACTACCCTGCAGTTCGAGATTGGCTATTGGCTTACAAGCCGGAATTAGAGAAACGCGCAACCGTGCAGGAATGGTGGGAGCTGCAGCAAGCTCAAATTGCATACCAGCCAAAATATGAAGCCAAAAAGATCGTCTACCTCGATATCGCCAACTCGTCGCCTTTTTCATTGGATTCCCGAGGTTACTTTGTTGATGGAACCGCTTTTGTCATACCTACTTCCGACCTGTCACTGCTTGCTTTTCTAAATTCAAAGCTCGCGTGGTTTCAGTGGGTAGGTGAAACGCCCATCGCCAGCGGTGGCTACATTCGTTTGAAAGAGCAGTATCTCACGCCGACGTGTCTACCAGCTATGCAACACTTCCAGAAAACTCCTGCGGCTGTTCTCTCGAAAACCTGTATTGAAGCAGCGGCGAATCGGAATGAGGTGCAGCAATCCTTCCTCGCCCGCCTTCCCGACCTCGGCGGCTCCGGCGCGAAAATCTCGCGCAGGCTCGAAAACTTCCACGAACTCGACTTCGCCGCCTTCCGCGACGAGGTGAAGCGCGCCTTCAAGGCCGAGATTCCGGTGAAAGAGCGCGGGCAGTGGGAGGCGTTCCATGCTGAGGCGTCCGCCGAGGTGAAGCGGCTGACGGCGGAGATTGAGCGGGCCGAGCGGGAGATCGACGCAATCGTCTATGCGGCGTTTGAGCTGACCGGGGACGAGATCGCGCTGCTTGAGGCTTCCATCGCCGGGCAGGCGTGAGGCGCGAGCTCACACAAACAGCACCGCCGTATACACAACATAAGCCCCGACCATGACCGCCCCGATCCGCCGGTCGATTGTCTTTGCGAAGAACAGCAGCCCTGCCAAGAGCAGCGTCACGGCCAGCATGACCGGCACGTCGAAGCTGGCGAAATTTGGGGAGACGCCTACGGGCTGGACGAGGGCGGTGAGGCCGAGAATGCCGAGTATGTTGAAAATATTGGAGCCGACAACATTGCCGAGCGCGACGTCGGAATGTTTGCGCAGGGCGGCAAGGATCGACGTTGCAAGCTCGGGCAGGCTGGTGCCGACGGCCACAATGGTGAGCCCGATCACCGCTTCAGAAATGCCGAAGCCGCGGGCGATATTGGTCGCGCCCTCGACGAGGAAATCGGCGCCGAAGACGAGCAGGACAAGGCCAAGCGCGATCGCCCCGGCGGCAAGGCGCGGCGACAGCCGCGAATGCTGGTGTGGGTCGGTTGGGTCAGTGATCTGGCTCGGCGCGATCTTGCTGGAGGAGAAGATATGCCAGAGATAGGCTGCGAGCGCTGCGGCCATAAAGAGTCCGGCGAAGCGGCCAATGACTGAAAACTGCACGAGCGCCAGCGTCAGCGCCGCAACGCCAAGCGCAACCAGAATGTCACGGCGCACATTCCGGTCCCAGTTCATGATCGGATAGACGAGCGCCGAAAGCCCCAAAATGAGCAGGATGTTGGCAGTGTTGGAGCCGACGACATTGCCGAGCGCAATATCGGAGGAGCCCGCAAGCGCCGCATTCAGCGAGACCAGAAGCTCGGGCGCGGATGTGCCGAAGCCCACAATTGTCAGGCCGATGACAAGCTGCGACACGCCCAGCCGCTCGGCAATGGCGACCGAGCCGCGCACCAAAGCTTCGCCGCCGAAGAAGAGACCCACAAGTCCGAGAAGAATGTAAAAATAATCCATGAGCCGCCCCTCTTGATCACTTGAGTTGCCTGTCAGATAGGTAAGGGGGTGGGCCGCGCAAGCTGAATCGGACCGAAACCGGCCCGGACAGTTAACTCGAGCGGGTTAAGCACATGATATTGAACCTGGCCATCGGCGCACCTGTGATCTTTGCGACCGTTCTGGTCCACACATTCGGCCTCATCGCGATTGCCTGGGTCATGGGCCGCGTGATCGACCGGTTCGGCCTCAGCGGCCATGGCGACAAGGTGCTGTCGATTACCTTTGTGGTGCTTGGGCTGTTTTTGCTGCTCAGCATTGAGGTCTGGATCTGGGCGGGCGTGTATCTGGCGCTCGGGGCGTTTCCCGATGTCGAGCACGCGCTGTATTTTTCGCTGGTGGCGTTCTCGACCGTCGGCTTTGGCGACATTGTGCCGGTCGAAGACTGGCGGCTGCTTGGCGGCGTCGAGGCGCTGAACGGGTTTTTGATGATCGGCTGGTCAACGGCTTATTTGATCACCGCGTCAACACGTTATGGACCGTTCCGCCCCGGCGAGCATTTTTGATAAGCGCCGGGCCGCTTCGCTCAATGCGACAGGAACAGATTGCAGCTCTTATTGCCAAGGAAATATTCCGTCGCGCCGCCAAAGACGAGCTGGCGCAGGCGCGAATGCGAATAGGCGCCCATGACCAGAAGATCGGATGACTGCGCTTTCGAAAAGGCCTCGATCTGTTCGGGAACATAGCCCTTTTCAGTCAGATAATGCGGTTCCGCCTTGATCTTGTGGGCAGAAAGATAGGCGGTGAACCGGTCAAAACCGGCGCGCTCATATTTGCCCTTTTCTGTGATTCCCAGCAGGATCACGCGCTTGGCCGCCTGCAGGATCGGCATGGCGTGCCATTGCGCATGCAGCATGGGCGGCGAGGGCTTGTAGGCGAGCGTCACCGTCAAGTCCGACAGCTTGCGGTCCGCCTCGAAGGAGCGGATCAGGACGAGCGGCCGTCCGGTCGAAAACAGCGCGCCGGTGATGACATCGTCATAAATGGTCAGGCCAAGGTCAAAGCTTGCCACGGTAATGTCATGGAAGGCGCATTCGTCGCGGATCTGTTCCGCCGCCTCGTCGAACAGTTCCAGAGGTTTGCCAAGGGTGAGGGATTTGCCGAGTTTGAGCCTTGCCTTTTCAGCGGCAAACCACGCGCCGCCCGCTGTGGCGCGTTTCTCGTATTGATCAAGATATTGCTTGTCGCTGAGCTCCTGCGCGGCGGCATAGCCATGCGCCATATACATGTCGCCAATCTGGCTGCGCAGGGCGCTGTCGAGCAGAGACAGGGATTTTGACGAGAATACGCCTTGCGCCGACGCGCCGCTGGCCGATGCCAGCGCGGCGGCAAAGCCGAGCGCGCCCGTCTGGTCGCCATTGGAGGTGAAGGGAATGAAGATGGATTTGTACATGTCATGTTCCTTTCCGTGCGGGCATAGCGGGCGAAATCGAGTGCGTCTGTGGCATCATAGCCCCGCGCCGCATTCACGGACTTGACTTGGCGCAAATGCAGGGGTGCGCAGAGACGCGGAAATGTGACACGCGCAAACAATGCTTTCTTGACTTTGCGCCGCTCCACGGGTGAGACCGGCAAAACGCATTCACGGAGGACGCCATGGCCATCGCATTCACATTTCCGGGGCAGGGCAGCCAGGCGGTCGGCATGGGCAAGGCGCTCGCCGGTCAGTTCGCCGAGGCCCGGGCGGTATTTGCCGAAGTCGATGAGGCGCTGGGCGAAAAGCTCTCGGCAGTGATGTTCGAGGGGCCGGAGGAGACGCTGACGCTGACCGCCAATGCGCAGCCGGCGCTGATGGCCGTGTCGATGGCCATCTTAAGGGTGATGGAAGCGCGCGGGCTGAACTTGAAGGACAAGGTGGCATATGTGGCGGGCCATTCGCTCGGCGAATATTCCGCGCTCGCCGCCGCTGGCGCGTTTTCGCTCACTGATACGGCCCGGCTCCTGCGCATACGCGGCAATGCGATGCAGGCGGCAGTGCCGGCGGGCAAGGGCGCGATGGCGGCCATTATCGGGCTGGAGCACGAGCAGGTCGAAGCCGCCTGCAAAAGCGCCGGCTGCCAGATCGCCAATGACAATGGCGGCGGGCAATTGGTGATTTCCGGAGAAAAGCACGCGGTCGAAAAGGCGGCGGCGCTGGCAACGGAGGCAGGCGCCAAGCGCGCCATCATGCTGTCCGTCTCCGCGCCGTTTCATTCCAGCCTGATGCAACCGGCGGGCGAGGCGATGCGCGCGGCTTTGGGAAATGTCAAAGTCCACGCGCCGCGTGTCCCGGTTGTATCGAATGTCACCGTGACGCCGACATCCGATCCGGCGGAAATTACCGCGCGGCTGGTTGCGCAGGTCACTGGCCAGGTGCGCTGGCGCGAGACGGTGGAGTGGTTCGCGGCAAACGGCGTGACGACGCTGTATGAAATCGGCTCCGGCAAGGTGCTGACCGGGCTGGCGCGGCGCATATCGAAGGATGTGAACGGCATTGCGGTGAACACGGCGGAAGACATCGATGCGGCGCTTGCCGCCATTCTGGTTTGAGGAGGAACGGCATGTTTGACCTGACAGGCAAAAAGGCGCTGGTCACCGGCGCGACCGGCGGGCTGGGCGAAGAGATTGCGCGGGCGCTGCACACAGCGGGCGCCATTGTCGGCCTGCATGGCACGCGGGCGGAAAAGCTCGAAAGCCTTGCCGCCGAGCTTGGCGGGCGGGTCAAACTCTTCCCGGCCAATCTGGCTGACCGCGAGGCAGTCAAAGCGCTGGGGCAAAAGGCGGAGGCCGAGCTGGAAGGTGTCGATATCCTCGTCAATAATGCCGGAATCACCAAGGACGGCCTGTTTGTGAGGATGTCCGACGCCGACTGGGACGCGGTGCTGGAAATCAATCTCGGCGCGGTGTTCCGCCTGACGCGCGAGCTCACCCATCCAATGATGCGCCGCCGCCATGGCCGCATCATCAACATCACCTCGGTGGTGGGCGTCACCGGCAATCCCGGCCAGGCCAATTACTGCGCCTCGAAAGGCCGGCATGATCGGCCTCACCAAATCGCTGGCGCAGGAAATCGCCAGCCGCAACGTCACCGTCAACTGCGTCGCCCCCGGCTTCATTGAATCGGCCATGACCGAAAAGCTGAACGAAAAACAGCAGGAAGCCATCATGAGCGCCATCCCGATGAAGCGCATGGGCAAAGGCGCGGATGTGGCTGCGGCGGTGGTGTATCTGGCGTCAGACGAAGCGGCGTATGTGACGGGCCAGACGCTGCACGTGAATGGCGGCATGGCGATGGTTTGAGGGGGGGGGGTGAGTTTCGGTTAGGTTCACCAATTTTGCTTCAGGGGCACATGCTATGTGGGTCTTCAACGGAGACAAAAAATTAGATTTCCCTCCGCGTTGTTCGAAACCTACAAAGAAGCGGATTTGTGGATTCGAAAAGGAAGCCTGACTGGCGCGCTTACGCAGTACCCAGTTGGTAAAAGCGTTTACCCGTGGGCTCTTGACAATGGTCTTTTTACGTCGAGGAAACACCACGAGTTCAAGCCCAAGTTCATCTCAAATTTTTCGACTGCCAGTCAGAGCCATTTTCATTACCAAGAAGGGCTCTTGCCCGAAGACCCACAGTTACCGAATTAAATGCCAAGGCTGAAATTCGGCAACCGTCACCGTAACTCCGGCTTAGGCCTCCTCGGCCTCGCCGTCGTCCTGCATATCGTCTCCGGACTCGCCGTTGTCTTCCATGTCCTCCCCATTCTCCGGAAGGACGTCTTCCTCGCCTTCGTCGCCAATCTGGAAGTCCTCGCCCATTCCGTCGTCCGGGATGTCCATTTCGTCGAATTGGCTCGGCGCAATGCCCCCGGAGGCGCCGTACAGACCTGCCGCAAAATGCCCATACCAAGCACTGACGATATAGCTTCGCGACGCGGGCCCCAACGAGGCGTCCGCGGTGAATTTGGGAACAGTCATGTCACGCACTCCTTCTAGGTTTCGGATGAACCCAAGCGGTGAGGGTCAGGCGAGGCTTTTCCGCCTCGCCTGACGGTTCTATGCCTCAGCCGTCAGCACCTCGCGATGCCGCATCTAACCGGCGGCCAGCCCCAGCGGGTGCAACAGCGGATGCGCCACCGGCCGAACGAGGGAATGTTGACGCAACGCCTGCCGACGACCGGAAGGTTGATGCAGAACCGCCCGCTCGGCAGTCCCAAGCAAGAGCTGCTGACGCACACTTGCGGGATGACGCTTGCACCTTCAGAGGCATACCCGAAGTGGCCAGCGAATTCGTAGTATCCGGCTGCTCCGGCAAGCGCGGACTCCGCCGTAAATCCAGGTAAGTTAGACATTTTACGTCTCCTTTTGGCTAGTTGACTTCAACGGTCGTAGTAAGGCGACAGCTTGGTGACCAGGAACGGAAACTCCTCGGTCACATCGATCCGCACGAAGAACTTCTCGGTGAAATCCGTGCTACGATTGGTATAGGCGAAGACGGCGTCGACGATGTTGCGCGAGCCGCTCAGTCGCGAGGCGCGCACTTCGACGCCGGTGAGCGAGCAATTGCCGGCGAACTGCTCCGCCGCCTTCGCATAGATGGCGGGATAACGCATGGCGAGGTAGTTCAAGGCCCGGTGCTCGTCGGCGGCACCGGCGTTGTCCGCCACATGCATGATGCGGTTGAACAACTCCTCGGCCGCCGGGCCGAACTGTGCTGCGGTCAATCCCTCCGGCCGCGGGATCGCCTTGATGAGCGTAGTCCGGTCGAAGGAGTAAATCTGGTCGAAAAAGACCATCGGAATCATCAAGCCGTTGCACGCCTCCGGCGGCGAGATGCCGCCGCGCAGGCCGATGACCACGTCGACATCTCCGGCACCGGATTCGGGCCGTATCGCGTCGACGAGCATGTCGGCGTCGGCCGGATCGCGTGGCTGCAAGAGGTAGGTCTCCATTCCCTCGACAGTCAACACCCAACACATCTGCCGCAACAGATAACGGTTCTCGCGCTTAGAGAGGACGGCGTGGAAGGTCTGCTGGTCAGTCTTTCCGGCGGTATCCGCCCTTCCGGTGGCCTGAGCGAACTCCTTTTCCGCGGCAAGGTTGGGGAACCGGGCCTCGATCCTGCCAATGGCATAGACGAATGATGGCATCGCGCCGCCGCTGGCGGCCGAATCGCCGCCGGGTGCGCAGTCGCAACTTCCATTTTCGGCCTGGGGCGCGATCCGGGCCGTCGCCGCAGCCGCCCGCACGCTTACAGACGCGCCCATTGCCGCAATCGTCGCGTTCGCCGGCGGCTCAATAGTTTCGGTTCGCTCGCTCATAGTCATGGTTTCCTCCTAACAAGAACGACCCAAGTTCCGGACGATGACGTCATTGACACCGTCGCGCGCCCCGAAATGACTTCACCTCCTTATTTCCAGCGCCAGGGGCTGAACGCTAACCTGCTGTTGAGCGTCTCGGAACGGCCCCGGCAGCCTCCGCAAGGTTTGATCCCGACATAGGACGCTGCCCGGCTGACGACGTCGCCAAGGCCGATCTCCTCATTCACGATGAACGCGGGAAGACGCACGCGATAGGGCGCTTTCTCGTCCCGTCTCGTTGGTTTGTCGGCAGCCATCCCGCTCACCTCCGCGCCACTGACGTTGAGAGGGTAGCGAATGCGGCGGCGGCATTCAGCAGCGGAGGAACCACCATGGCGCGTCGCAGCACGCCACCCTGGGTGACCGCGAGCTTGATTTGGCCCGCCGTCGCGATTGGAAACTGCGACCACAGAAGGGCGATCGCTCCCGTCACAAAGGGAGCAGCTACGCTGGTGCCGCCGAGCGTGAGCGTCTTGCCGTCGGGCCCCAAGCTGGTGATCCGATCGCCGGGGGCGCTGAGGCCACGCCGACCGATCGAGCCGCTCAAGTTGGATTCGTTCATCGGCTTGCCCTCGAGGTCGCACGCCGCCACCGGAATGACCCAAGGGTGACGCGTGATGACGGAGCTGCCGACGGAGCCCTGGTTGCCGGCAGCGGCAACTACGATGACGCCGCGCTTGAGCGCCAGGTCGAAAGAATCGCACAGCGACTGCTGACCGGCGGCGGAGGATTGCGTGAGTGCGAGGCTCAGATTGATGACGCGCGCGCCGGCATCAATGCACTCGGTCATGGCGGTCGCCAATTCCTGGGGCGTGGCGCTCGGCATCAAGTCGCGGCCCGAATTCGTCTCGGCGAAAATCGGGCGGATAAGCAGGTCGCAGCCCGGGCAGATGGCAGGTGCGGGCGAATTCCGCTCGGCGGACAAAATTCCGGCGACAAAGGTTCCATGCACGCAAGCTGCGCTGTCCAACTTGGCGCAGGCCGCGACGGCACCTCCAGGGACATCATGGAGACGCTCGCGGACGAGACTCGGATGGCCGATTGCGACGGCCCCATCGATGAGACCGATCTTGATATCAGGGCTGCCGGCAGTCCGCGCCATCAACTCCGTGAGTTTGACGAGGCCGAGGGGGCCCTGGGAACTCGGATCGGCCCGAACGGCGACCAATCCTGCCGCATCGCCTCGAACGGCTGAATGGAAAGCGCAGGCTCGAGCTACCTCATAGGCACCCGGCAACCACGCCGCCTCGATGCGGGCTCGTGAAATCCCACTGTTACTGCGGGACGCCGCACATGAAGTTCGGGAGCTGGGTCCGTGCATCACGGCAGCCTTCCTCAAAAACTTCGTTCGAGAATGCAAACCCCACCGATAAGCATCATATATTCCAGATTACCTAACGTCAAGTATCATTTCGATGGCTTGTCGTGAACACACGATATGACCGGTTTATGTAACACGTCATCTGTCCGGTTTTAGACTTCGGCCTTTGAAGGGGCCGGACGATGAAACGGACGGAGCTGTTACAGGGACTTCGTGTGATGAAGTTTGTGGAGCTGAATGGCCGGGTCAAGCGCCGGACTTTGACGCAGGTTGAGGCTGCGCAGATTCTGGGGGTGAGCGAGCGGACGTTCCGGCACTGGCGGGACCGGGAGGAGCAGGAAGGGGCGCAGGGGCTGTATGAAAAAGCGGTTGGCAATTACGCCACATAGCCGTAATTCGAGAAGTGTCAGTAGCGAGCGCCTTCTCCTTGAAATCGCTCGTTTTGAAGCCTTTGCTTGCCTCCCGAACAGGAGCTCCCATGTCCGCCAAAATCAACATCGCCGCCCTAACTCCCGTCATCGGCTCCCTCTATCCGCCGCCATTTCACGAGCCGTGCATGAGCCGTGCCCGCAAACGCCTCGGCGATGCGGCGGGGCTGACGCAGTTTGGTGTCAATCTCCTGGCGCTGCCGCCCGGCGCCTGGTCGAGCCAGCGGCATTGGCATACGCGCGAGGACGAGTTCGTCTATGTGCTGTCCGGCGAGGTGACGCTGGTAACGGATGCGGGAGAAGAGCTTCTGCATGCGGGCGATTGCGCCGGCTTCAAGGGCGGCGATCCGAACGGGCACAGCCTGCGCAATTTGTCGAAGTCGGATGCCATTGTGCTCGAAATTGGCTCGCGCATCGACAGCGACGGGGCGTTTTATCCCGACATTGACCTTGTTGCCCCCGAAAACGAAACTCCTGCCACCTATACGCACCGCGATGGGACGCCGTATCCGGACGTGGAGCGGCGGGGAGAAGCGTGAATCGCCAGCAGAATAGCGGTCGAAACCCGTGAATGAGAGATTTGCGCCAGTTGCCATTCCCGCTTGCCTGTTTTAGGGCTTGTCTTGAAGAATCCGTGCCGCTAACCAAGCGGTGAATTTAACAGTCGAGGGCATAAACATGAGCGATGTAGCTGAGCGCGTAAAGAAAATCGTTGTCGAGCATCTGGGCGTGGATATGGCCAAGGTGGCTGAGGGCGCGAGCTTCATTGATGATCTGGGCGCGGACTCGCTCGACACGGTCGAGCTGGTCATGGCTTTCGAGGAAGAATTCGGCGTGGAAATTCCCGATGACGCCGCAGAAACCATCCTGACTGTGGGCGACGCGGTCAAGTTCATCGAAAAAGCGTCCGCCTGAAGCCTGACTGATGCGTCATAAAGACGGCCCGGCAGCGTATCGGGCCGCTTGCATTGGGGGAGAAGCTTGATGAGACGGGTTGTTGTCACCGGCATTGGCATGGTCTCGCCGCTCGCGATGGGCGCGGAGCTGACTTGGTCGCGGCTGATCAAAAGCGGCAATGCGGCCGGGCGCATTGAGGGGTTTGAGATCGACGATCTCGCCTGTCAAATAGCGTGCCAGATCAAGCGCGGCGACGGCTCAGACGGCACGTTCAATCCCGACCATTTCATGGAGCCGAAAGAGCAGCGCAAGGTCGATGATTTCATCATCTATGCGATGGCGGCGGCCAAAGAGGCTCTGGACGACGCCAATTGGCATCCTGAGAGCTATGAAGACCAGATCGCATCGGGCGTTCTGATCGGCTCCGGCATTGGCGGGCTGACCGGAATTGTCGAGGCGGCCTATACGCTGCGCGACAAGGGCCCGCGCCGCGTTTCACCGTTCTTTATTCCCGGGCGTCTCATTAATCTGGCCTCGGGCCAGGTTTCCATTGCGCATGGGCTGAAGGGCCCGAACCACTCTGTCGTTACCGCCTGTTCAACCGGCGCGCACGCCATTGGCGATGCGAGCCGGCTGATTGGGCTGGGCGATGCGGATGTGATGGTGGCGGGCGGCACGGAATCGCCGATCAACCGCATGTCGATTGCCGGCTTTGCCGCCTGCAAGGCGCTGTGCTTTGACTTCAATGATCAGCCGCAGAAGGGCTCGCGCCCTTATGACCGCGACCGTGACGGCTTCGTCATGGGTGAGGGGGCGGGCGTGGTTGTTCTTGAGGAGTATGAGCACGCCAAGAACCGCGGCGCGAAGATTTATGCGGAAGTTGTTGGCTATGGTCTGTCGGGCGACGCCTATCACATCACGGCGCCGGCCGACGACGGTGACGGGGCGTTCCGCTCGATGAGCATGGCGATAAAGCGCGCCGGGCTGACACCAGGCGATGTCGACTACGTTAATGCGCATGGCACCTCGACCATGGCGGACACGATTGAACTCGGCGCGGTCGAGCGCCTTGTCGCCGCAAGCGGCAAGAAGCTGACCATGTCATCGACAAAATCCGCCATCGGGCATTTGCTCGGCGCGGCGGGGGCGGTCGAGGCGATCTTCTCAATCCTTGCCATCCGCGACAATATCGCGCCGCCAACGCTCAATCTCGACAACCCGGCGGTGGAGACGGATATTGATCTTGTGCCCCACAAGGCCAAGAAGATGCGGATCGATGTGGCGCTGTCGAATTCCTTCGGCTTTGGCGGCACGAACGCCTCGCTCGTGCTCAAGCGATGCAATTGAGGGCGGCAATGTCCCGTCTTTTTGCCACATTCGGCACTAAGTTTCAGAGGCTGATGCGGGAGCTAACGAGACAGTGACAACCGATTCGGGAAACCAGGGCGCAGGCACGCCAGCTTTTGGCCGCAGGATTGAGATTCCTGCCGCGTCACGTCCAATTGTGCCGAAGTCGGCCAATGAAGCGCTGCGGCCCGAGCCCGGCACCCCGCCGCCAGCCAGGCGCTCGCGCAAGTCGCGCAGCCAGGTCGTTGTGTTCATGAACTTTTTGATGTCGCTTGCCGTGCTCGCCGCGCTTGGCGCAAGCGCCGCCGTCTATTTCGGCAAGCAGCAGTTTGAACAGGCCGGACCGCTCACTGAGCCCAAGAATTATGAAGTCAAGCGCGGTTCGGGCATTGGCGATGTGGCGCTGGCGCTTGAGAACCAGAATTTCATCACTGATGCGCGCGTGTTCCGTCTTGCGGCCAAGGCGACAGGCGAGGACAAGAAGCTGAAGGCCGGCGAATACCAGATCAAGGCCGGCGCTTCGATGCGCGACATTCTGGATATTCTCACCAGCGGCAAATCCGTGCTCTATTCGCTCACCATTCCGGAAGGTCTGACCGTCGAGCAAATCTGGAACCGCATCGCAAACAATGAAGTGCTGAGCGGGGAGATGCCGAAGGCGATTCCCGCTGAGGGCACGCTTTTCGCCGACACACAGCGCTTCTCGCGCGGCACGACGCGAGAGGAAATCATCACCAAGCTGGCCGCGGACCAGAAGAAGCTGGTTGAGGAAATCTGGGCGCGGCGCGCGCCGGATCTGCCGGTCAAGGATGTGAGCGAGTTCGTGACGCTTGCCTCGATTGTCGAAAAGGAAACGGGGCAGGCAGATGAGCGCTCGCGCGTCGCCTCCGTGTTCATCAACCGCTTGAACAAGGGCATGCGCCTTCAATCCGATCCGACCATCATTTACGGCATTTTCGGCGGCAAGGGCAAACCGGCGGACCGGGCGATCCTCAGATCCGACATTGACAAGCCGACGCCTTATAACACCTACACCATTGACGGCCTGCCGCCGACGCCGATCGCCAACCCCGGCCGCGCGGCGCTGGAGGCGGTGGCCAACCCCTCGCGCACCAATGATCTGTATTTCGTGGCGGACGGCACCGGCGGCCACGTGTTTGCCGAGACGCTGGACGAACACAATGAAAACGTCGCGCGCTGGCGCAAGATCGAGAAGGACAAGGCGGAGGCCGCCAAGGCCGCCAGCGCCACGACCACAGAGCCTGCCGCACCGGCGCAATAGTCCCCGAAAAGAAGGTTTTCCGAATGCCGCTCGAAAGCATGACCGGTTTCGCGCGCAGTGACGCCAATATTTCCGGCGTCTCCATTGTCTGGGAACTGAAATCAGTCAACGGCAAGTCGCTCGATATCCGTCTGCGCCTGCCGCCCGGATGGGACAGGCTGGAGCCAATCATACGTCAAAAGTTTCAAGCCGGCATTCAGCGCGGCAGCATTCAGGCGGGCTTGACGATTGATACAGGTGCGGCGGCGGGCAAGCTCGTGGTCAATGAGGCGCTGATTGAGGAACTCGCCGCTTTGGCCACAAGACTGGCCGGCAAGATCGCGCTGTCGCCGCCCTCCATTGCCGATCTGCTCGCAATCAGGGGTGTGGCCGAGAGTGCCGAGCCGGTGCCCGGTGAAGAGCTGGAGGCTTTGATCCTGAGCGCGCTGGACAGGGCGATTTCAGGTCTCAAAAGCGCGCGTGCATCCGAAGGCGCGGCGCTGCAGACCGTGCTGGCCAGGCACGTCAATGCGATCGAAAAGCTGACGCTGACGGCCGAAGCCGATCCCTCGCGGCAGCCGCAGGCGATCAGGGCGCGCATTGTTGAAAACATTGCGCTTTTGACGGGAGCCTCGCCCGCGCTGGACGAGAGCCGAACTCAATGCCGAAGCGCTTTTCATCGCCACGCGCGCGGATATTCGCGAGGAGCTTGACCGTCTGAAGGCGCATGTGAAAAATGCGAGGCAACTTTTGACCCAAGTGGCGCCTTTGGGCGGGGCCATTGGCCGCAAACTCGATTTTTTGGCCCAGGAATTTAACCGTGAGGCAAATACTTTGTGTTCAAAATCCAATGCCGCCTCCATAACGGCGGTAGGACTTGAACTGAAATCTGTCGTCGACCAGTTTCGCGAACAGGTGCAGAATCTGGAGTGAGAAACATGGCCGCAAACACGCCGCTGCCCAAAATCAAACGCCGCGGCCTAATGCTGGTCCTGTCCTCGCCCTCGGGCGCCGGAAAATCGACAATCGCCCGCAATCTTCTTGAAAGCGATCCGAACATTTCGCTCTCCGTGAGCGTGACGACCCGCGCCCGCCGCGGCTCGGAAATCGAGGGCGTGCATTACCATTTTCTCACCCGCAAGGAGTTTGAGCTGGCGCGCGATTCCGACTCTTTGCTCGAATGGGCCGAAGTTCACGGCAATTGCTACGGAACGCCGCGGGAACCTGCCGAAAACGCGCTCGCCGAAGGGCGCGACATGCTGTTCGATATTGACTGGCAGGGAGCCCAGCAAGTCCAGGAAAAAATGCGCGCCGACATCGTCTCCATCTTCATCCTGCCGCCTTCAATGACCGAATTGAAGCAACGCCTGCAGCGCCGGGCGGAAGACAGCGCGGAAGTCATCGCCACGCGCCTCAAAAACGCCCGCGTCGAGATCGAGCACTGGCGCGAATATGATTATGTCGTCGTTAATGACGATCTCGACAGGGCGTTCCAGTCAGTCGTATCGATTGTCAACGCCGAGCGGCTGAGAAGGGACCGGAACCCGGGGCTGTTTGATTATGTCGAGGGGCTCTTGGGGGAGAGCGTGGGGTAGGGCGGTCCAGCGTTTCACCTGAAGAAACGTCAGCAGGATCAGGCGTCCGATCCTGCGTGGCACCGGAAGAGCGAAGCAGGACCAAGCCTCCTCCGGCTACCCCGTGCGCTACACCACCCGCGCCAGCCCCACAAACTCCTCAACGTTTAGCGTCTCCGCCCGCCGCGTCCCGTCAATCCCGGCCTTGGCCAGCAGCGCCTCGCCGCCAAGGCTTTTCAGGCTCTGCCGCAGCATTTTGCGCCTTTGTCCGAACGCGGTTTTGGTGACTTTTTCCAGAGCGGCGAGCTCGACGTCGAGCGGGTGCGGGCGGGGGGTGAGGTGGACGACGGTGGAGGTGACTTTGGGGGGCGGGGTGAAGGCGCTGGGGGGGATGTCGAACATCATTTCGGCCTCCGTGCGCCAGCCGCACAGGACGCTGAGGCGGCCATAGTGGTTGGTGCCGGGGGGGGCCACGATGCGCTGGGCGACTTCCTTCTGGAACATCAAAGTGAGCGAAGCGAAGAAGGGCGGCCAGGTCTTGACGGTGAGCCAGGAGACGAGCAGTTCGGTGCCAATATTATAGGGCAGGTTCGCCACGATGTGCGCCTCTTCGCCCGGCGGCACGAGGCGCGCCAGATCAACCGTCATCGCGTCATCGGCGATCAGCTCCAGCCGGCCCGGGTAATGCGCCGAGACCTCGGCAAGCGCGGCAAGGCAGCGGTCGTCGCGCTCAATTGCGATGATATTTGCGCCCGCCATCAGCAAAGCGCGCGTGAGGCCGCCGGGGCCGGGGCCGATCTCAATGACGGTCTTGCCGTCAAGGTGTCCGGCGGCGCGGGCGACTTTGGCGGTAAGGTTGAGGTCGAGGAGGAAGTTCTGCCCGAGCGATTTCTTCGCCTGCAGGCCATGGCGCGCGATGACGTCCCGCAGCGGCGGCAGTCCGTCAATACTGGTTTTGATTTCCATCAGAGCGGGCGGGCGGAGTTTTCCGCAAGCTGCGCCGCCATTTTGAGCGCCGCGATGAGACTGCTCGGGTCGGCCTTGCCTGTGCCGGCAATGTCAAACGCCGTGCCATGATCGGGCGAGGTGCGGATAAACGGAAGTCCGAGCGTGACATTGACCGCATCGTCAAAGCCAAGGGCCTTGGCCGGGATCAGCGCCTGGTCATGATACATGCACAGCGCCACGTCATATTTGGCGCGGGCGCTCTTGTGGAACATGGTGTCGGCGGGCAGGGGCCCTGTGGCGTGGATGCCGAGCGCGTGCAGCTCCTTGATCGCCGGGCGGATGATCAGATCCTCTTCCATGCCCATCGCGCCGTCTTCACCCGCATGCGGGTTGAGCCCGGCAATGGCAAGGCGCGGCTTGCGGATGTTGAAGCGGGTCATCAAATCATGATGCGTGATCTTCGCCGTCTCGACGATGATGCGCTTGGACAGGCGTTTGGGCACTTCGTTGAGCGGAATATGGATCGTCACCGGCACAGTGCGCAGCTTCGGCCCGGCAAGCATCATGACCGGCAGCAACGTCTTGCCGGAGGTTTTCGCGGCGAGATAGCCAAGGAACTCGGTATGGCCGGGGAATTTGAACCCGGCGTCATAGAGCGGTTTCTTGGCGATAGGGCAGGTGACAACGGCGGACAGTTCCCCTTCAAGCACAAGGTCGACCGCGCGCTCAATCGATTCCACCGTTCCGGCCGCATTGGCAGTCGTTGGAATGCCGGGCTGGTCGGCCTGAAAATTGCGCAGCGGCAGAACCGGCAGGACACCTCGGGCAAAGTCGTGCATTGCGGATTTCGGCGACGACACCTCTATGACAAGTTCTATCCCAAGCAGCTTGGCCCGGCGCTTGAGCTGGTCGGGGTCCGCGATCAACAGAAATGGCGGCACCTTGTCGCTCTCGCGCCGCTGGAAGGCGAATAGCGCGATTTCAGGCCCGATGCCGGACGGATCGCCAATGGTCAGAGCAAGTGGGAGCATCAACGTTTGACGATCTGCGCCTTGTCGCGCAGTTCCTGGACATATTTCTTGTCAAGCTCGGATGCCTGCTTCTCGGCACCGCCTTCGGACTGGAACAAAAGTTGTGACACCTTGTCGTCTGATACCTCGCGGGCGCGGCAGATGCCGATGAACTCGACGCCGCGGTCGGTTTCGCGCACCGGAGTCGCATTGCCCTCGGAGGTTTTTTTGATGAACTCCGCCCAATCCGGCGGCAGCTCCGGCGCCAGCACGCGGCCAAGACTGCGCACTGTCACGTCCTTGAGGCCCTTGGCGAAGGCGACGGTTCCCTCGCAGCCATTATAGCGCGCGCGCATGCTTTCCGCCTCACGCTTGCGCGCGCCGAGAATTGCGCCGCGCTTGGCGGCGGGAACAACGAAGATCACCTGCTGCAAGAGATATTCAGTGGCGCTCGGCTTGGCGCCGCCGCCCTTCTCCATCATCTTGCGCACAGCCTCCTGCTCGCTGACGCGGCCCGTGGTGGCGCGGTAGCGCGAGGAGACGGTCTGGCCCCAGCTGATCTGCATGCGGATATAGTCTTTGAAATGTTTGGCTGTGACGCCCGACTGGCTGAGGATTTGATCGAGCTGCGCAGGCTTGAGCTTGTTGCCGGAGGCAAAGCGCAGATAGGCTTCGTCCACCTGCTTGTCCGGGATGGATATGCCGACGCGGCGCATCTCGGCGCGCTTCAACTGCTCTTCGATCATCTCTTCGGTGGCAATCGACTGCAGGTTTCCCTTTTTGCGCTGCAGTTTCAGGAACGCGACGCGGCGGGAAATATCCAGCGCGGTGATGGGCACTTTGTTGACGATCACCTTGATGTCGCTGCCAGCGGCGAAAGCCGGCGGCAAGGCGGTGAGGGCGACTGCGCCTGCAGTTAGCGCCGCAATGAGCGCCGCGGTCAGTTTCTTGCGCAACAGCATGTCATTCACTCAGGGTTTGTGAACCGGAAAACCGCCCGTTCATCGCGCTTCTATGGGGCAAAAGCAAGGCTCAACGCGCCAATGCCACAGGCACATCACGTCCCGTCAAACGTGCGCGTCGAGCCGATATCTCCCAATGTGCGCAGGGAAATGAAGAATCCGATGGAGCGGACTGGTTTTTCGTCAGGCTCAAGCGGCGACCGTGATTCTGAGGCGGTGAGCGAGTAGGTGAAGCATTCATCGTCATAGGCAAAGCCGATAAAGTCTTTGACCAGCGTATTTGAGACAATGTCATAGGTGGCCGACCCGAATATGCTCCAGTTTGCGTTGAGCCTGGCGCTGGCGGTGGCCGAAATCTCATGCCGGTCAAGGGAAGAGCCATAAAGCGGCTGCGCCTGGATGTAAGTGTAGCGTCCGGTGATCGAACCCCGTGATTTGGCGAGCGACGCCTCTATTTCACTTCGGCGCAGTTCGAACGTCTCCTCGTCAAAACGCCCGCGCGCCGCAAGGTTGAAGCCGCTATTGTCGTTGATGCCAACCATCGCGACATAGTCCGACACGTTAGACTCAAGACCTGATTCATATCCAACATTGACAAGGTCAGTGGTCGCGGCAAACGAGTTCAGACCGCCAAGATGATATGACTGGCCAATCAGGGCATGAACACCCCAGCCATTGTTGAACGTGCCCGAATAGCGCAGGCCGAGATTGGCGCGGATGCCACCCTCCGCCCTGTCAAAACCGGAGAACTTGTCGCGCTCAAACAGGTTGGATGCATCAAAGACGAAGCTCTGCGCGTCTTCATTCGGCAGTTCGCCGATCAGCCGCTCATTGTTGCGCACAAAAATCTGCGCGACCGGTTCCAGAATGTGCGTGGCGCTGGTCGTCGAGAACAGGATCGGCCAGCGCGCCTCCAGCCCCGCCGTTCCCATGGCGCGGAAGGCGCTGCTGCGCGTGAGCCCGTCAATATCGACAAAGTTGCTGTCAGTGCGCGCGGCAAGGATGGGCGTCAGGGCAAGGCCTCCCGGCGCGATGAATGTGCGCTTCCATTCAAGTTCGCTTGTCACGCGGCCGGAAGCGCCCTGCAGGCCCGGAGTCGTGTCGCCAATGACTGGATTGCCGATTGGTGAGAAGTCGCGGCCATAGCGCAAGATGCCCTGGGCGTTGACGTCATAATTCAGCTCACCGCCCAGGACCGGCTGCGGCGCGGTCCAGGAATAGTCGAAAGTCGGCAGCACCCAAGGCTGCAGCTGGTCCCGCGACGAGGTTGGACTGTTGGTGGATTCCTGCAGATTGAATTTCTGCGCGCGCAGATCAAAGAAATTGCGGCCGCTGAGGCCTGTCAGGTAGATTTCGTTCTTGCGCACATAGTCGGAGAAACCTTCGACCTTGTAGGTGTAGGAGAAATTCTTGTCCGACTGGGCCATGAGGTCCCAGCCATACTCCCAGCGGGGGTTGATCTGGAATTTGCCCTTGGAGCCGATCATCCCGCGGTTTTCATGGTCCCGGTCTTCTGTAAACGGATCGAATGCATCGGGATTGTTTTGGTGAATGCCAGCGATCTTTAGATTGTATTGGCCGGAATCAAAGCGCTGCCGCCATTCGGCTTCGCCCAGGAAGCCCTGATTGGTATAGCCTGTGCCCGCAAGTGTCAGATCATAGGTTGGCGACAGCGCGACATAGAACGGCACCTTGGCGCCGAAGCCGAGTCTCGTATTGTATGAGAAGCCCGGGATCAGAAAACCCGTCTTGCGCTTGACCGTGTGATCAGGAACGACAAGGTATGGCAGGAAGGCGAGGGGAAGGCCGAAGAACTCAAGGCGCGCATTGCGAAACTTGATGGTTTTTTCCTTGGCATTCCAGATAATGCGCTTTGACTTGATCTGCCAGAGCGGCGGCTTGTCCGGATTGTCCTTGCATGGCTCGCAGGCGGTGTAGACGCCCTGATTGAACGTCGTTACTTCGCCAGCCACGCGCTCGGCGCTTTGCGCGGCAAAGCGCGTATTGTCGGTGGTCTCGACGCGCAGCGCATTGACGAAGCCGTCCTTGAAGTCATCCGTGATGTCGATCTTGTCCGCATAAGTGCGCGTGCCGTCCGGCTGGATAATTTCGACATTGCCTTCGGCGGTCAGCCGTCCTGTGCGCTGGTTATAGGTGACCTTGCGCGCAACAAGCTGATTGCCGTCATAGTCGATGCGGATATTGCCGGAAGCGATGATCAACTGTGCGTCATT
Organism: uncultured Alphaproteobacteria bacterium; assembly: GCA_963792485.1. Taxonomy (GTDB): domain Bacteria; phylum Pseudomonadota; class Alphaproteobacteria; order Rhizobiales; family Rhizobiaceae; genus JANOYJ01. The sequence goes on along the minus strand of CAWBWL010000007.1, from coordinate 572,826 downwards.
GTCGTACGTCAGTTCATCGGCTTCCAGCAGCATCTGCGCATTGGGATTTGCGACGGGTTCGCCGGAAACGGAATCCAATGGCGTCTGCGCAAAGGCTGCGGGCGCATAGAGCGCCGTCGAAGCACAAAGCAGCGCCGTCGCCGCGAGCAAACGCTGCGCCGCTGAAGAGCGAAGCCTGAATGTGGCTGCGCCGGCCGTCACTAACCGTCTTCCCTGTGCAAAAGAAATGAAACCCCAAACAAAAATGCCGCCGCCACCGGAAACCACGCCGCCGCATAAGGCGGCACCAAACCCGAACTGCCGAACGCCTTGACCAAAACCGAGACGACATAAAGCAGAAAGCCTGCAAGGATGCCACCCAAAACCATGAACGCTGACTGTCCAAACCGCACAAATTTGAGGGAAACCGTGGCGGCGATCAGCGTCATGACCGTCACCAAAGCCGGTAGGGCGATCATGGAATGGAACTGCATGGCGAAACTATTGCCCGGAACGCCCAGCGCGCGCGCCACAGAAATTTTGGACGGCAGCTCATAAAATGGAATGGTTTCAGGACGTTGCAGCCTTTCCTGAACAAGCTCTGCGGTAAAGTTAGTAGCCACCGAGTAGGTCGGATGCGATTGCGGTGTCTGACCGGGGCGCGTGATGACAGCCTCTGACAAGAGCCATTCCTTGGACCCCAGAATCGCCCTTGATGCATCGATCCGGCTCTCGATTGCGCCGTCTTTGGCGAATCGCAGAATGACGGGATCATCAAGTTCGGTGCCGTCATTGAGGACATTCTTGGCGCCAATGATGGAATCGCCTTCGCTCGTCGTCTGGCGCAGCCAAGGGTCCTTCAGTGCAGTCACCGTCCTTACTTTCGATGTTTTCCAATCGACCTCAATGGCGTCGGCGCGGGCAAAGCCCCATGCGGCGAGGGGATTGAGTATGCCCACTGTCAGCATACCGAACAAAAGTGCGGCAAGACAGGCGGGCATCAGAAACTGCCATGCTGAGAGGCCGACAGAGCGGGCGATCACAAGCTCATATTTGCGGTTCAGCTGGATCAGCATCGCCATGCTGGCGAAGAGAGCTACGAAGGGTATGACCTGTATCAGCACCATCGGCACGCGCATCGCCGACAGCATCAAACCCGTGCCGAGCGTGAACTGCGGCAGATCTCCCGCGCGCTCGTTCAGCTGGGTAAAATCAACGACGAAAATCAGCGATCCAAGTCCGGTCAGGAACGCGGCAACAGCGGCCAGATAGCGGCGGAATATATAGGCTCCAAGGGTGCGCCCGATCATGACTGCGGCCTCGCGCGCCTGAAGGAGCGCAGATTGATCCGCGCTAGAAAGGATTGGACGAGCGGGTAAACCCAGCGCTCAGCCCATGTCACCAGACGCTGCGGAATGGACACCAGCCGCAATGTGCCCTGCCGCCAGATCGCCCACAGACACAGGATCGAGGCAGCCACCGGAACAATGTAGATAATGTAGACCCCGCTCATGCTGGACTGAGCCAAATCCTCTCCGTAAAGTCCGATCCAGCGCACGCCCATCGCGACCGCGGCGGCAGTCATCGTGCCGTTGAGGCGCATCTCGCGGTGCGATCTCACCATCCCGGCGATTGCCAATGAAATCAAAGCAAAAACAAACGGATACGTCCACAAAGTGAATCTCTTGTGCAATTCGGCCCGGTAGAACTGGGGCGCGCTCAGGGCAAGAGCGTCATTTGCCGGCGGATTGAGAAGATAGGCCGTCGTGCGGTCCTTCGGGTAGAGCGTGATGCTGTTCGCAGCCGCCGTGAAGGTTGACATATCAAACGCATAGCTGGTGAACCGGACGATGGACAGATTGCCGTCCTTCAGGGTGCGTCTGTGAACCTCCCCGTCATTCATCAAGAGAAGGCTTGTCTCGTCATTGCGTGCCACAACCCCGTCCCGCGCATAATAGATGAGATCCACGGCTGGATCGCGCGAGTCAGCAAGAAAGATGCCGCCGAGACGTCCGTCGGGCTTTCGCGCAGCAATCTGCACATAGAGGTTTTCGTCGATGCGTTTGAACGTGCCTTCCTGGATGGCAAGCGTGATGAGGTCAGAATTGGCGCTCGCCACCATCGCCCGCACAGCCTGACGGGAATAGGGCTCCACCACATGGGTGACAAACAAGAGGAAGATTGAGGCAATTGCGGCCAGAATCAGCGTTGGCCGGTAAATCACGCTGCGCCGCGCGCCGGTGGCCGCGATAACCGCCATTTCGGAATCAGTATTCATCGTCGAAAGCGTCTGGGTGATTCCAATCAGCACGGAGAACGGAAGAATGATCGGGATCACGGTCGGCAACAGCATCGAGGCAAGTTTCAGGAACGTGCCGATCGACTGGCCGGTATCTGTGACAAGGTTGATTTTCGCGAGCGCCTGAACCGTCCAGACAATGCCGAGCGCCGCAGCGGACGCAGCCATAAACAGGGTGAACATGCGGCGCAGAATGTATCTTTCGATTATATTCATGCCGCTTGAACCAACTGTTGCGAGAAACCTGTGGGGCCGTCTAAGACGCCACATGCTTAAAACTCAAGGTAAACTTGGCTAAGAATGGGCGAAAGAACAAGGTAAAACTATGGTTAACACTTTCCTGCCCGCGCGTGCCGCTTGCCAAAGCGTTTGAAAACGGGGAAACGGAGCGCCTCAACCCCGTTTAATCCCAGGCAGCCTCATGACAAATTCAGTCGCCGTTTCATTTTCCAAACCTGAGAGTGTCAAAAAGAACACGCTCGTCATTCTGTCCGATTCCGGCGGCAAGATCAGCAAGGTGGCCAAAGCCCAGGCAGGGACGGGCCTTGCGCGCGCCATTCAGGTGTCAGAGTTCAAAGGCAAAGTCGCCGCCGTTCTCGAAATGATTGCGCCCGCTGGCACGGAGCTTGACCGGGTGCTTGTGCTCGGCGTTGGCGATGCGGCAGCGCTGGGGGCGCAGGAGTGGACGAAGCTCGGCGGGGCGCTGGCCGGAAAGCTGAGCGCAGGGACACAGGCGAGCGTGGCTCTTGAACTTGACGGCGTTGAAATCAGCGCTGAAAACGCAGCCAACTTCGCCTTTGGCGCGGCGCTGCGCGGATATGGATTTGACAAATACAAGACCAAAAAGGCTGACGGCGAGGCCACCAAGGGCGCAAAGCTCACGAAACTCACACTCCAGTGCGCCGATGCGGCGGCTGCCAAAAAGGCGTTTTCTGGGAAGCAAGGGATCGCCGATGGCGTGTCGCTGGCGCGTGATCTCGTCAACGAGCCGGCCAATATTTTGGGAACAGTGGAGTTCACCGCTGCCGCCAAATCGCTCGAGAAGCTGGGCGTTGACGTTGAGATCCTCGGCGAGAAGGAAATGAAGAAGCTCGGCATGGGCGCGCTGCTCGGCGTGGCGCAAGGTTCCGTGCGTCCGCCGCGCCTCGTGATCATGCGCTGGAATGGCGGCAAACTGAAAGACAAGCCCATCGCCTTTGTTGGCAAGGGCGTGGTGTTTGATTCCGGCGGCGTCTCGATCAAACCGGCGGCAGGCATGGAAGACATGAAGGGCGATATGGGCGGTGCGGCGGCGGTGACCGGGCTGATGCATGCGCTCGCAAGCCGCAAGGCGAAGGCCAATGTGATCGGCATGATAGGGCTTGTCGAAAACATGGTTGACGGCAACGCGCAGCGGCCGGGCGACATTGTCACGTCGATGTCCGGCCAGACCATTGAGGTCTTGAACACTGATGCGGAGGGCCGCCTCGTGCTCGCCGACGCGCTGCACTATTGCAATACGCGCTTCAAGCCCGCCTTCATGATTAATCTCGCAACGCTGACCGGCGCGATTCATGGTTGCGCTGGCGCAGGAATATGCAGGGCTGTTCTCCAACAATGATGAATTGGCGACCCGCCTGTATGACGCGGGACTGGCGACCGGGGAGAAGGTCTGGCGCATGCCGATGGGCGCTGAATATGACAAGCTGATCGATTCCAAGAATGCCGACATGAAAAATATTGGCGGGCGCAATGGCGGCTCGATCACCGCAGCGCAATTCCTCAAGCGCTTTGTCGGCGACACGCCTTGGGCGCATCTCGATATTGCCGGAACCGCCATGGGCTCGCCATCGTCCGACATCAACAGCTCATGGGCCTCGGGCTATGGCGTGCGGCTGCTCAACGAGCTGGTGGCGGCGCATTACGAGAAGTGATCGATATGACCGAGGTGCTGTTCTACCATTTGAGCGACTCGCGCCTCGAAGATGTGCTGCCCGGACTTCTGGAAAAGACGGTCGAGCGCGGCTGGCGGGCCGTGGTGCAATGCGGCACCGAGGCGACCCGCGATGGCCTTGATGAATTGCTCTGGACCTGGTCGGAGACCTCGTTCATCGGCCATGCCACGGACGAAACAGGCCAACCCAGCGACCAGCCCGTGCTGCTTACCACCACACCGGACAATCAGAACGGTTCGACCGTGCGCTTCATCGTTGACCGCGCCGTGCCGCCGGATGTTTCCGCATATCATCGCGCTGTGCTGATTTTCGACGGCCATGATGAGGGCCAGACCGAAGATGCACGCGCGTCGTGGAAACAGATGAAGGCCGCAGGCCACGACGTGACCTATTGGCAGCAGAATGAGACGCGCAAATGGGAGCGCAAGGGTTAAGGCGATGCGGTTTTTCTGGTTTCTCGTGATCGTGGCCGGCTTTGCGCTCGGAGCGGCCTATCCCTGGTATCAATACAATATGGCGGGCAGTGAAATCGGGACTTACCGCGTCTATGTGCGCAGCGGCGATTTTAAGCCGCAGACTGTTGAGCTTGCGCAAGGCGACGCTCCGGTACGTGTGTTTGTCGATATGGTTCCGCTGCAAGGCTATTACCCTGGCCAGTCGCGCACTGCCCTGACGCTGACTGCCTCGACCGAGGGCCGGACGGTTCTGGCCTCGTCGCTGAGTTACATTTCCTCCACTGAAGAAGGCAGAAATCTGCAAAACAGCCGCAAGGTTTTCCGCGACCGGGCTGGGGACATCAATATCGTGACACCGGGAGAGTACACATTTGTGGTCGGCGAGGGCGATATGGAGGGCCTCTCCATCGACACGGTTGACCTGGTATTGCGCCGCAACGCCGCCGAAACGGACTACCGCGCCATGCCCGCCGGGGCGGCGCTGGCTCTGTTTGGGTTTTTCGGGCTCATCCGTGCCGCAAGGCGGCGCAAAGCAGAAGCGGCTATCGAAGCGGCGAAACCTAAATGGGGACGGGATGCTGGGACGTGATCCGCCTCACGCACTCATCTTCATCTCATATTCGTCCGAAAGCGTCAGCCAGTTCTCTTCGGCCATGGCAAGCCGGTTCTGCGCCTCAGTCTTATCCAAACCAAGCTTCTTGACTTGGTCGGGCGAGTTTCCTGGATTGGCGAATTCGGACTCAATACTCTGAATCTTCTTCTGAAGCTTGCCCACCAACTCCTCGGCTTCCTTGATCTTTTTGGCAAGCGGCGCGTATTCAATGCGCCTTTGCGCAGCGATCTTGCGCTGCTCCGCCTTGTTGACCTTCGGTTCCTGCCGCTTGTCGCGCTGGCCGGTGGTGCCGGAAATCGCGCCGCTGAGCACCATCTGCCGGTACTCATCCATATCGCCATCGAAGTTTTTCACCGTTCCGTCATGCACCAGCCAGAGCCGGTCCATAGTGGATTCGACCAGATGCGGGTCGTGCGAGATGAGAATGACCGCGCCTGGAAAATCGTTCAGCGCCTCGGTCAGCGCCTCGCGCGAGTCAATGTCGAGATGGTTGGTGGGCTCATCGAGAATGAGAAGGTTCGGCCCCTCAAAGGCGGCAAGGCCCATCAGGAGCCGCGCCTTTTCGCCGCCCGACAAATCCTTGGCCGCCGTCATCATCTTGGCGGTTGACAGGCCCATCTGCGCCACGCGCCCGCGCACTTTGGCTTCCGGCGCGTCCGGCATCAAGCGGCGCACGTGCTCGATGGGATTTTCATTGGGACGCAAATCTTCCAGCTGATGCTGCGCGAAGAAGGCGACCTTCAGGCCTGGCGCGATCGTTGACGAGCCGCCGAAGCCCTTCAGCCGGTTGGCGATGAGCTTGGCGAAGGTCGATTTGCCGTTTCCGTTTGACCCAAGCAGCGCGATGCGGTCGTCATGGTCGATGCGCAAATCCAGATGTTTGAGAATGGGCTTGCCCGGCTCATAGCCCGTGGACACATCATGCATGGCGATGATGGGTGACGCCACTTCCTTGGCGGCGGCGGGAAAGCCGAACGGCGCGACATTGTCTTCAATGACCGAGGCAATCGGTTTCATCCGTTCGAGCATTTTCAGCCGCGACTGCGCCTGCTTGGCCTTGGACGCCTTGGCGCGGAAACGGGCGACAAAGGCCTCCATATGGGCGCGCTTGGCCGCCTGCTTGACCTGCGCCTTGCCTTGCAGCTCCAAAGCCTCGGCGCGCTGGCGCTCGAACTGGTCATAGCCGCCGCGATAAAAAGTGAGCTTCTGGTTTTCCAGATGCACGATCGAATTGACCGCCTTGTTGAGTAGGTCGCGGTCATGGCTGATGAGCAGGACCGTGTGCGGATATTTCGCCACATAGGTTTCAAGCCACAGCGTGCCTTCAAGATCGAGATAATTGGTCGGCTCGTCGAGGAGCAGCAGGTCCGGCTGCGCAAACAGCACAGCCGCCAGCGCCACCCGCATGCGCCAGCCGCCGGAAAAGCTCGACGCCGGCCGCCGCTGCGCCTCCGCGTCAAAGCCGAGGCCGGAGAGAATGGAGGCCGCGCGCGATTCGGCTGAATGCGCCTCGATGTCGGCAAGGCGGATGTGGATTTCGGCGATGCGGTGCGGGTCGCTCGCCGTTTCGGCTTCCGCCAAAAGCGCCGTGCGCTCCTTGTCGGCTTCGAGCACGATTTCCAGCAGCGATTGGTCCGTCCCCGGCGCCTCCTGCGCGACCTGGCCGATGCGCATGTTTTTCGGCAGCGAGACTGAGCCGGTCTCGGAGGCAAGATCGCCGGTGATGGCGCGGAACAAGGTTGTCTTGCCGGTGCCATTGCGGCCGACCAGCCCGGCATGCGTGCCTTCAGGCAGGGTCAGGTTGGCGTGATCGAGCAGCAGGCGGCCCGCGATGCGGAGGGAGAGGTCGGTGAGTTGGAGCATATTTTTGTCGGCCTTCGCCTGTTGGTCAAGAAAATCACGAACCCTCGGCGCCGCCGCTCATCCGCCCTTCAGGAATGCAGTAATTTCGGGGACAGTTTACTTAATTCAGTCAGAGCACACTTCCGGACATCGTTGTATTCAGACTGAATTAAGTAAACTGTCCCCGAAATTACTGCATTCCTGAAGGGCGGATGAGCGGCGGCGCCGAGGGTTCGAAGCTAGCGCACCCGCTTCGGCCGGTGCTCCACTAATTCCCCGTTCAGCCGCCGGTCGAGATAATCAGTGCACTCGGTGATAAGCTCGTCGCCCATGCCTGTGAAGAAGTGATTGGCACCGGGCATCGTCTTTTGGGTGATCGTAATGCCTTTTTGCGCCTTCAGCTTGTCGACAAGCCCTTGCACATCCTTGGGCGGCGCGACGCGGTCCTGGTCGCCGTGGATGATGAGGCCCGATGACGGGCAGGGGGCGAGGAAGGCGAAGTCATAGGTGTTGGGCTGCGGCGCGACCGAGATGAAGCCTTCAATCTCCGGGCGGCGCATGAGAAGCTGCATGCCGATCCAGGAACCGAATGAATAACCCGCGACCCAGCAGGTCTTGGAATCCGGATGGAGCGACTGCACCCAATCCAGCGCCTGCGCGGCATCGGAGAGTTCGCCCGAGCCATGGTCGAACTCGCCTTGGCTGCGGCCGATGCCGCGGAAATTGAAACGCAGCGTGGTGAAGCCGCGCGTCTGGAACATGTAGAACATGTCGTAGACGATCTTGTTGTTCATCGTGCCGCCGAACTGCGGATGCGGATGCAGGACCATGGCAATCGGCGCGCCCTTGTCCTTGGACGGCTGGTAACGGCCTTCAAGACGGCCGGCAGGTCCGTTGAAAATGACTTCGGGCATTGTAACTCCAATCAAAAGTCCGCGCGGAAGGCGGGAAATGTCGCCGGTCAGGACGGCCGAAAAGTCGCATGCGTCTTGACGGGCAGGGGCACCGCGCCTAAAACAGTTTAGAACCATTCAAAACTGTATGCCGGACCCGCCCGCCTGCGGCGCGGCCTCCTTAGAGCAAATCAGGTTTGAATTTCAAGAAAATAGCGACTTTCGTCAGCCTTGACCTGACGCAAAGGATGAGAGTGACAAGCACCCGCGCCTATATGGACCACAACGCGACCGCACCGCTGCTGCCTGAAGCGCGCGCGGCGATGGTTGCTGCGCTGGATCTGGTGGGCAATCCGTCCTCCGTTCACGCGGAAGGGCGAGCAACCCGGAGTGTGATTGAAGAGGCGCGGCGTGCTGTCGCGGCGCTGGTCAATGTCAAGGCTGAGCAGGTGACATTCACCTCCGGCGCAACGGAAGCGGCCAACATCGCGTTGACGCCGGATTACCGCATGGGGCGCGGGCCGCTCAACATGTCAAAGCTCTATGTGTCGGCGGTCGAGCATCCAGCGGTGCTGGCCGGCGGGCGGTTTGCGAAAGAGGCGGTTATTGTCATTGCGGTTGATGCTGACGGTCGCGTGGCTCCAGCCTTCCCCCTTGCGGGGAAGGTGTCAGCGGAGCTGACGGATGGGGGTGGTGCAGGAAATGCTGAGCCAACAGAACTGACGCCTCAGCCTCATTCTGCATCCTCAATATCAGCTTCACCACCCCCATCCGTCGCCTCCGGCGACACCTTCCCCGCAAAGGGGAAGGCTGGAGCCACGCTTGCCGACGCCTTGGCTGCCCACGACAAATCCTTAGGCCTGCCGCTCGTCGCCGTGCAATTGGCCAACAACGAGTCCGGCGTCATCCAGCCGCTGGCCGAAATCTCAGCCGTTGTGAAGCAGTTTGGCGGCATTCTTGTAGTTGACGCGGTGCAAGCTCCGGGCCGCATTCCGCTCGATATGTCAACGGGTTACGCGGATTTTATGATTCTTTCCGCCCACAAGATGGGCGGGCCGAAGGGTGTGGGCGCGCTGATCTCGAACTCAACGCTCTTGATGCCTGCGCCGCTGACGCGGGGCGGCGGGCAGGAGAAGGGGCATCGCGCCGGAACCGAGGCGCTGAGCTTGATCGCGGGGTTTGGTGCGGCGGCGAAACTTGCCAGCGAGCGTCTTGAACAGGCGGGCAAGTTGAGCGAAATGCGCGATAAGATCGAGGCGATCATCCGCGAACTTGTGCCGGATGCGGTCATTCACGGCACGGCGGTCGCGCGTCTGCCAAACACCGCTTTTTTCACCCTTCCTGGCATGAAAGCCGAAACCCTGCAGATCGCCTTCGACCTTGGCGGCGTTGCGCTGTCGGCGGGATCGGCCTGCTCCTCAGGCAAGCTCGGCGCGAGCCATGTTCTGGAAGCGATGGGGCAGGGGCAGAGCGGCGGCGCGCTGCGTGTTTCTATTGGCCACGAGACCAGCGAGGCTGACATGGCCCTGTTCGCATCATGCCTGGCAGAGATCGCCGCCCGCCGCGACAGGAGGGCAGCGTGAGGCAGCCATGCAGAATCCGCGCTGGCGTTCCGCGCCAGAAACCTTATGTAACCATTATCACTGGCGCGCGCCTGCGCGCCTCCGGCTGCCGGGCCTTGACCCCGGTGAACGAGGAGAACTGACATGCCTGCTGTGCAGGAAACCATCGATCAGGTGAAGCTGATCGACGTGGATCAATACAAATACGGTTTCGAAACTATCATCGAAAGCGACAAGGCGCCCATCGGCCTTGACGAGAGCACCGTGCGCTTCATTTCGGCCAAAAAGAACGAGCCGGAATGGATGCTGGCCTGGCGTCTGGAAGCGTTCGAGCGCTGGAAGACGATGGAAGAGCCGAATTGGGCGCGAGTCGAATATCCCAAGATCAACTATCAGGACATTTACTACTATTCCGCCCCAAAGAACATGCCGGGGCCGAAATCGCTTGACGATGTCGATCCAGAGCTTTTGAAGACCTATGCCAAGCTCGGCATTCCGCTGATTGAGCAGGAAATTCTGGCTGGTGTCGAACGTCCGCGCGTCGCGGTGGATGCGGTGTTCGACTCCGTCTCGGTGGTCACCACATTCAAGGATGAGCTTGCCAAGGCGGGCGTCATCTTCTGCTCGATCTCGGAAGCCATCCGCGAGCATCCGGAACTTGTGCAGAAGTATCTGGCGACTGTCGTGCCGGTCGCCGACAATTATTTCGCCACGCTCAACTCCGCTGTCTTCACCGACGGCTCCTTTGTCTATGTGCCAAAGGGCGTGCGCTGCCCGATGGAGTTGTCGACTTATTTCCGCATCAACGAGAAGAACACCGGCCAGTTCGAGCGCACGCTGATCATCGCGGAAGAAGGCGCTTACGTCTCCTATCTCGAAGGCTGCACTGCGCCGCAGCGCGACGAAAACCAGCTGCATGCGGCGGTCGTCGAGCTGATCGCGCTCGACGACGCCGAGATCAAATATTCGACCGTGCAGAACTGGTATCCCGGCGACAAGGACGGCAAGGGCGGCATCTATAATTTCGTCACCAAACGCGGCGACTGCCGCGGCGACCGGTCGAAGATTTCGTGGACGCAGGTCGAGACCGGCTCGGCCATCACCTGGAAATACCCGTCCTGCATCCTGCGCGGCGATGATTCGCGCGGCGAGTTCTATTCCATCGCCGTCTCCAACGGCCGCCAGCAGGTCGATAGCGGCACCAAAATGCTGCATCTGGGCAAAAACACCTCCAGCCGCATCATCTCCAAAGGCATCTCCGCCGGCCGCTCCAACAACACCTATCGCGGCCGCGTCTCCATCGCCCGCAAGGCGGAAGGCGCGCGCAATTTCACCAATTGCGACTCGCTCCTCATCGGCAACAAATGCGGCGCGCACACCGTGCCCTATATCGATGTGAAGAACCCGACCGCCCAGGTCGAGCACGAGGCGACGACGTCGAAAATCTCCGAGGACCAGCTGTTCTACGTCATGCAGCGCGGCATTCCGCAGGAGGAGGCGATCGCGCTGATCGTCAACGGGTTCGTCAAAGAGGTGATTCAGGAGCTGCCGATGGAGTTTGCGGTGGAGGCGCAGAAGCTGATCGGGATTAGTCTGGAAGGGAGCGTGGGGTGATGAAACCAGTCATCAACCTCTCCGACGTCGCCTCTGCGCGACACCGGCAACGGCAAGGGCTTTGAAGCCAAGGTCGGCTCCTTCGCCCGCCAGATCGGCTCGACTGGCATGGGCGTCATGCTGCATGTGGTGGAGCCGGGCAAGAAGGCGTTTCCCTATCATGTGCACCATCAGATCCATGAGCTTTTCGTCATCCTCGAAGGCGAGGGGACGTACCGGTTCGGCAAGGAGAGCTATCCGGTCAAGGCGGGCGATGTCTGCGCCGCGCCGACGGGCGGGCCGGAGCATGCGCATCAGCTCATCAACACCGGCAAGAGCCAGCTGAAATATCTCGGCATTTCCACAATGACCGACACCGAAGTCGTCGAATATCCCGACTCCGGCAAGTTCGGCGTCACCTCGCGCTTCGACTGGTCAACCATGAGCGGCGGCGTGCGCCATCTTGGACGGCCGGGAACCAGCCTTGATTATTTTGACGGCGAGGAGTGAGACATGGACCCTTTGACATCAGGCTTCTACGCCGTGGTCTGCGGCAGCCTCGCCGCCTTCGCCCCGCAAGGCGCGACGCGGACTGTGCGCGCCGCGATTGGCGCGGGCGTCGGGCTTGTCTGCAGCGGCGGTATGGCCGATGCTGCATGGATTGTTTCTGTGATGACACTCTCCACCCTCGGAGCTGCCCCTCATCCGCCCTTCGGGCATCTTCTCCCCGTGAGGACGGGAAAGAAGGGAAGGCCGGCGCCTCTCTTCCCTCCTCCCCGCTGCTTGCGGGGAGAAGGTGGCCCGAAGGGTCGGATGAGGGGCAGCTCCGAGGGTGCGGGATTTATGTCCAGTCGCGGTGCCTCGACAGACACAGAATTGAAATACTTAGGAAAAACAAATGCTTGAAATACGAAACCTCCACGCCCGCATCCGCGAGGACGGCACCGAAATCATCCGCGGGCTGAACCTGACCGTCAAGGCGGGCGAAGTCGCGGCGATCATGGGGCCGAACGGGTCGGGGAAATCGACGCTGTCCTATGTGATCGCCGGGCGCGCGGATTATGAGGTCACCGAGGGCGATATTCTCTACAATGGCGAGAGCATTCTCGAACTCGACCCCGCCGAGCGCGCGGCGAAGGGCATTTTCCTTGCCTTCCAATATCCGATGGAAATCCCTGGCGTCGCAACGCTCGAATTCCTCAAAACCGCCATGAACGCGCAGCGCAAGGCGCGGGGCGAGGACGAGATGAAAATCGCCGACTTCATCAAGACCGTGCGCAAAGAGGCCGCGTCGCTGTCGATTGATTTCGACATGCTCAAGCGCCCGTTGAACGTTGGCTTTTCCGGCGGCGAGAAGAAGCGGGCGGAGATTTTGCAGATGAAGCTGCTCGCGCCGAAATTCTGCGTGCTCGACGAAACGGATTCCGGCCTCGATATCGACGCGCTGAAAATTGTCTCTGACGGCGTCAATGCCCTGCGCTCGCCGGACCGCGCCGTGCTGGTCATCACGCACTATCAGCGTCTGCTCGAGCATATCGTGCCGGACACCGTGCATGTTCTCTACAAGGGCCAGGTTATCAAGAGCGGCGACAAGTCTCTGGCGCTGCATCTGGAAGAGCATGGCTATGCTGACATTGTCAGCGAAGCCGCGTGAGGCCGAACCGATGAATGTTCACGCCATCAGGCAGCGCACCGGCGCGGAGAACCAGATTCTCGAAGCCTTCAACCAGCGCGTCGGCGCGCTGCCGGGCAATACGGCGGTTTCGGTCGCGCGCGATGAGGCGGTGGAGCATCTGAAAATCCACGGCCTGCCGTCCCGCCGTGTTGAAAGCTGGCACTATACGGACATGCGCGCGCTCTTGCGCGACATCCCGGTGGGCGCAGACAGCGCGAGCCAGAAGTTCGAACCGCTTGCGGCGGGAAGCCATGTTTTTCGCATCATCGACGGCGAGGCGCAGCCCGCGCATGCGATTGCGGGTGTGACTACAACGCCGCTGTCGGCCAAGCTCGAAGACGGCTCCTTCGCACGGGCGCTGCGGCTACAGGGCGATGACGACACTATCGGCGCGCTCAACACCGCTTTTCTCACCAATGGCTTCCACCTCGCATTTGCCGATGGCACCGAGCTCGCTGTCCCCCTCGAAGTGCAGACCATCGCCCATCGCGAAGGCCATTCGCGTCTTGCCTTCAATATTGGCAAGGGCGTGAAAGCGACGATCATCGACCGCCAGCTTGGCGGCGACGCGTTCGTATCCTCCGTCAGCCATTTGATGGTCGGCGACGGCGCCGAAATTGTCTGGATCATCGACCAGGAGCGCGGCGAGGGCGCGGTGCATCTGGGTCAGTTCAATGCCGAGCTTGGCAAGGATGCGAAGCTGACACTGTTCATCATGAACTCCGGCTCCGCGCTGGCGCGGCAGGAAGTGGTTGTGAAATCAGCGGGCGAGGGGTCTTACTTTACCTTGCGCGGCGTCAACCTGATCGGCGGTTCGCAGTTCAACGACATCACCATGCGCCTCACCCATTCGGCGCCGCATACGGGATCAAGCGAAATCATCCGCAATGTCGTCAACGGCAAGGGCCGGGGCGTGTTTCAGGGTATGATCAAAGTCGCCCCGGATGCGCAGAAAACTGACGCCAAAATGTCATGCAACACGCTGCTTCTGTCCGATAGTGCCGAGTTCTCGGTGAAGCCCGAGCTGGAAATCTTCGCCGACGACGTCGTCTGCGGCCATGGCGCGACGGTGCGCGAAGTGGATCATGACCATTTATTCTATTTGATGGCGCGCGGCATTCCGGAAGCTCCGGCGCGCGGGCTTCTGGTCAAGGCCTTTGTCGCCGAGATTATTGAGGAGCTGGAGAACGAGGCGCTGGTCGAGGCGCTTGAGGCGCGGCTGTCGGATTGGCTGGAGGCGCATGCGTGATGGAGTTTTCAATTGAGATGTCGGCGCGAGGCGCCCCTCTCTGTCCTGTCGGACATCTCCCCCGCGAGGGGGGAGATCGCTCGCCGCGCCGCTTTCCCACTTCCTTCATCGTTGCAAGAAATGGGGAAAGCGGCAACACAGCCGATCTCCCCCCTCGCGGGGGAGATGTCCGACAGGACAGAGAGGGGCGGCTCGCGCTGAACGCGGAGGGCGCATCATGACCGCCCCCTACGACATCGCCGCCATCCGCACCGACTTCCCGATCCTGTCGCGCACGGTCTACGGCAAGCCGCTGGTCTATCTCGACAATGGCGCGTCGGCGCAGAAGCCGCAGGCGGTCATCGACGCCATTTCGCAGGCCTATTCTCACGAATACGCCAACGTCCACCGCGGCCTGCATTTCCTGTCGAATGCGGCGACGGACGCCTTTGAGAACGCCCGAGAAATCGTTCGCAAATTCCTGAACGCCGGCAGGCTCGAAGAGGTGATCTTCACCAAATCTTCCACCGAAGCGATCAACGCCGTCGCTTATGGCTGGGGCATGCCCAATATCGGCGCGGATGACGAGATTGTGCTGACGATCATGGAGCATCATTCCAACATCGTCCCATGGCATTTCATCCGCGAGCGGCAAGGGGCCAAGCTTGTCTGGGTTCCCGTCGATGACGAGGGCGCGTTCCACATTGAAGACTTTGAAAAGTGCCTGACGGACAAGACAAAACTCGTCGCCATCACGCAGATGTCGAATGCGCTAGGCACCGTCGTTCCGGTCAAAGAAATCTGCCGCATCTGCCATGCGCGCGGCATCAAGGTTCTGGTCGATGGCAGCCAGTCAGCGGTGCACATGCCGATTGATGTGCGCGATATGGATTGTGACTTCTTCGTTATGACTGGGCACAAGCTCTACGGTCCGAGTGGCATTGGGGTCCTGTACGGGAAATACGACTCGCTTGCCGCAATGCGCCCGTTCCTCGGCGGCGGCGAGATGATCCGCGACGTGACCATGGACAACGTCACCTATAGCGATCCTCCGCACCGCTTCGAGGCCGGAACCCCGCCGATCGTCCAGGCTATCGGCCTCGGCGCGGCGCTGACCTATATGCAGAGCCTTGGCCGCGAAAACATCGCCGCGCATGAGGCGGATTTGCGCGACTATGCCCATGCGCAGCTTTCCAAGATCAATTCGCTGCGCATTTTCGGCACGGCCAAGGACAAGGGCGCGATTGTCTCCTTCGAATTGCGGGGCATCCACGCCCATGACGTGTCGATGGTCATCGACCGGGCGGGGGTGGCGGTGAGGGCCGGCACGCACTGCGCCCAGCCGCTGATGCAGCGCTTTGGCGTCACCTCTACCTGCCGCGCCTCATTTGGCCTATATAATACCAGAGCCGAGATCGATGTCTTGGCGCAGGCGCTTGAAAAAGCGCGCCAGTTTTTCGCGTAAAGGCAAAGTCATGGAAGACGCATCACTCGCGCCCGCATTGGACGACAAGGCCATCGATATGGTCAATGCGGCGACCAGCATTCCGCCGGACGAATTGCAGCGCATGACCGAGGACATC
This sequence comes from uncultured Alphaproteobacteria bacterium, assembly GCA_963792485.1. Classification (GTDB taxonomy): domain Bacteria; phylum Pseudomonadota; class Alphaproteobacteria; order Rhizobiales; family Rhizobiaceae; genus JANOYJ01. The sequence continues at coordinate 557,170 of CAWBWL010000007.1, read as the reverse complement.
ATTGCGGCGCTGAAGACCGTCTATGATCCCGAAATCCCGGCCGACATTTACGAGCTCGGCCTTATCTACAAGATCGACATCGAAGACGACCGGTCTGTCTCAATCGATATGACCCTCACCGCCCCGGGCTGCCCGGTGGCTGGCGAAATGCCGGGCTGGGTGGAGAACGCCGTCGGCACCGTCGCCGGCGTGTCGGGCGTCACAGTCAAAATGACATTTGATCCGCCCTGGACGGCTGCGCGCATGAGCGAAGAGGCGCAGGTCGCGGTTGGGTGGTATTGAGGTCTTGCGCTTACCAGTGCATCGAAAGGTTGCAGCTTAACGCTAGTTTAATTCAGCAAAGGCATAATCCCTCGCAAGGACGACAGTCCGTTCGGGGGAACACGCGTGCTTTCTTTTCACCATTTTGCAATTTTATTCAGCGTCATTTCGATCAGCGCCTGCTCATCTCCTGAAGTCATTCCTTCAGGCGATGCCGGACGAATGCTGAATGACGACATTCGGGGTTACAAAGTGCGCAATGGTGTGATCATTGGAAGGGACTTGACTGCCAACTGGGTGCAACTTGCAGTCTCCGGGTACGAACCGGCGTCAGCTCCCCAGGCCCCTGCCAAAGTTAATATTGTTGCAGCATCAACTGCCTGCGAATTCAAGTTACCGGCCGCAGACGAATTCTTGGCAAATATTCACGTCACAGAATCGGAGCTGCAAAGCTCTGTCTATGCTTTGTCAAAGGGCAAGATGGCGGATCGAGCCAAGAGATACATCGACAGCTATGTGAAAGACGGTCCGTCGGCTGACCCTGACACGGATCAGCACGGCGACAATATGAATGTTGTGGACGTGGTCGTCACGGAAACATCAAAGCCGGTCTATCTCGTTCTGTCACATGTCAGAAATGTGATCTGGAACATCCAGACACACGAGAAGGCCCGTATTTCGCGGGTGGCGATCATTGGCTCAGGCAATTCAGGCATAGCCAATTTGGATAAAGGCGTGCCAGTCACAATATTGAACGGCGAGAATCTCAAGAGATGCCGTGTGCAGCCCCGTCGCCGTCCGGCAGATCATTGGCTGTTTGTGAAGCGTGCGAAAAAGACGCCGAGTTTCCAGGAAACGCTGCAGGAAAACGTGAGCGCATATGGCAAATACTCAAATTGGTTTACCGATAATTTTGGTCAGGGCAGTGAGACTGGCGTGATTGGAATTGAGACGGTGAGTCACGTTCTGGTTGGTCCCCTTCCTCCGGCTCTGGAAATGCGCGTTGTCTACAAACCGCTGGAAGGCGCGGATGTGAAAGTGACCGATCCGGGGAAAATTCTGGTCACTGACGAGCGCACATACAAAGCCACAGTTAAGGCGCTGGTTGCCGACCTGGCCGCCAAGGCGGCTGGCGGCGATCTCAAAAACCTGATCCCAAAGTCATGAACGGCGGGATTTAAGTCATGAAAATTTTTGCCTATCTCATGGCCATTTTTGTTGCATTGCCGATTGTAGGAACGATTATCCTGCAATTTTTCGGCACCGCAATGATGGCGGGCATGATGTACAAAGTGAGTTCGGAGATACATGACGCCGAAAAGGCAGAGGTGGTTGGGAACCCCTTTGGAGCAGATGTCGAGTTGTCGGGAATAGAGTATGAAGGCCGGCCTAAGCCGGGCTACATTGCCCTGGCTTCCTTTGCAGAATTGAATAACTATCGCCAAATTGAAGTTCGCACCTATCTTCGTTTGAAAGACATGATGGATGAGAATGACGTTGTTCCCGACAACGACTTTGCCGCAGCCTTCGCAGCCGCGAGAGCGCCGAGAATGGCCATGGCCGAATGTGAGCGTATCGTGAAGTTCCTCGCAAGCGAATGTTCAGTAGAAAATGCGAAGGCAAATTGGAACAAAAACGGGTTAATACACCTCAGCATGGTTTTCAAATTTGTCCAAAAACAAGCTTTTGGCGAGCGGCCGTTCGGAAAATCGATTTATTCGGAAATAGTCGAGTTTGTTGACAGCAGCGGCAATTCCCGGTCCACCAGTTTTTCAAAGGCCGCGTCGTTGCGCGAAGAAATTTATCAGCGAACCGCCACAAAATGTGACAAGCTGCGCAAGCTGACAGGAAATTGCGCACTTTTCAGGTTGGCTCTTGTCGCCGAACTCAGGACCCCGGACCAAGGTGCGCTGGGTGTGAGCGCGCGGGCGGTATTCTCCACGGTTCAATCGCAATAGAGTTGGGCTTCGATTTGCGCGCAGTGAATTGCAGTGATTGGTTTCGAAGCGGGGTCCGCCTTGCAATTGAGGCATTTGTCCACCATCTTGGAAACAGAATCTGACACCGGGCCTTGAACCCGGCTGTTTTGGAGAAATTGAATGGGCCGTTTTGCCGTTATGACCATGACTTCCGCCGCTGCGGAGCGGGTCAATGAGATCCTTGCAGGCAATCCCGGCAACGCTGGCGTGCGCGTCGGCGTCAAGAAGGGCGGCTGCGCGGGCATGGAATACACCGTCGAACTCGCTGCTGAGGCGAAGCCGCGCGAGGACATGGTCGAGCAGGAGGGCGCGCGCGTGTTTGTCTCGCCGGAGGCGGTTCTGTTCCTGCTTGGAACGCAGATGGATTTCGAACAGACGGCGCTCAGAACCGGCTTCACCTTCAATAATCCGAACCAGACATCAGCGTGCGGCTGTGGAGAGAGCGTTGAGCTGACGCCCGCCGACAAGAGCAAGCTCGAAACCGCGCACCCGTGATGGATGACGCCGATATACGCGACATGTTCGCCGGGCTGGGCGATGTCAAAATCAAGAAAATGTTCGGCGGCAAGAGCGTCTATTTCGAAGGCGTCATCCTCGCCATTGAGACTGACGGCGAAATTTTTCTGAAAGCCGATGCAGTCAGCGCGCCGCAGTTCGAAGCCGCCGGCGCGCGGCAGTGGAGCTATGACGGCAAGGGAAAATCGGTGAAAATGGCCTATTGGACAGTGCCTGATGCGGCGCTGGACGATCCTGACGAGCTCAAGAACTGGACAATGATGGCTTATGAGGCGGCGCTGCGGATGAAGAAGTGACGCGGTCATCGCTGCCAAACAACACCGGTTGTTTCAGTCGTTCAAAATCCCCTGTCTTTTCTAACGCCATCCAAGAAAGTGCAATAGCCTGACCAATCGCTTGCCTGAAGCATGCCACCCTTTTCGAACGACTTGCCCTGAATATCGATGAACTGCGCAGTAGTAAATTTTCCGGCCTTCTTCGCCGCACCGAGTTCTTCAACCCATTTGACCGCGTACGCCGTTGTGGAGCTTTCGTCTTTGCAGACTGGATGCGCTGCCTGGCTGCAGGATGACAAAGCCAACCCAATAGTGAGAACGGAGGCAACTGAATTGATTGTTTTCAAGACTGATCTTCCTACCACATGGGTTGTACCAGACAGAGCTGACTCTGCACATATTCTATTAAATGAATATAAAGTTGCGCCGTCAATTTATGCATAATTCGGACAAACTGGTTCGGACTTCAAATCAGCTGCAACCCCTTCAGGCTCGCATGCCCGTCCCGCCCGATGATGATGTGATCGTGCACCTCAATCCCCAGCGGCTTGGCTGTCGCAATCACCGTCTTGGTCATCTCAATGTCCGCCCTTGAGGGCGTCGGGTCGCCGGAGGGGTGGTTGTGTACCAAGACGATGGCTGTCGCTGACAGCTCCAGCGCCCGTTTTACGACTTCGCGGGGATAAACCGGCGTGTGGTCAACCGTGCCAGTCTGTTGCACCTCATCGGCAATCAAAGCGTTTTTCTTGTCGAGGAACAGGATGCGGAACTGCTCGCGATTCTCAAAACCCATTGACGCGCGGCAATAGGCAATGACCTTGTTCCATGAGCCGAGCACTTCGCGGCCGGTGATTTCCGACTTCAGGACCCGGTTGGACAAAGCCGAGACGAGGCGGATGTCGCGGGCGACGGCCTCCCCGACCCCCTCGACCTCAAGCAGCAATTTCTCTTCCGCGCCAAAGACTTGCGGCAGCGACTTGAATCGGGACAGCAGCGCCTTGGCGATGGGTTTTGTGTCGGCGCGCGGGATGGAGCGGAACATGAACAGCTCCAGCAGCTCATAATCGGCAAGCGCATCCGCGCCCTTGTCCTGAAAGCGCTCGCGCAGGCGGTCGCGGTGGCCGTGATAATGTTTGGGGCCCGCTTCTTTGGCAAGCTGCCTGACGGTTGCGCGGACGTCTTGCGGCACTTCGGAGAAGAAGCCGCGCTCGTCTTTATCCCCGTCGCCATCCCCGCCGTTCATGCTTGTCTTTTACGCCAGTGCAGCCAATCTGCTAACCATTTTTCGGCTGCATCAGCCCTTTGGGCGAAGTTGTGAACACTTCGCAGCCATCGGCCGTCACGCCTATCGAATGTTCGTATTGCGCCGAGAGGGAGCGGTCGCGCGTCACCGCCGTCCAGCCGTCGCCGAGCACCTTCACATGCGGGCGGCCGAGATTGATCATCGGCTCGATGGTGAATATCATGCCCTCGCGCATCTCTACGCCATCGCGCGGCGTGCCATAGTGTAAAATGTTCGGCGCGTCGTGAAACAGACGGCCAACGCCATGGCCGCAAAAGTCGCGCACGACCGAACAGCGCTCCGCTTCAGCCAAAGCCTGGATCGCTGCGCCGATGGCGCCGGTGCGCTCACCCGGCCTGACAGCCGCAATGCCGCGCAGCAGGCATTCATAGGTGACTTCCAGGAGCCGCTCCGCCGCGCGTTTGACTGCGCCGACCGGATACATGCGGCTGGAATCGCCATGCCAGCCGTCGAGCACGTAAGTCACGTCGATATTGACGATGTCGCCCTCGCGCATCGGTTTGTCGTCCGGGAAGCCGTGGCAGACGACGTGGTTGATCGAGGTGCAGCAGCTCTTGCGGTAGCCGCGGTAGTTCAGCGTCGCGGGCAGGGCGCCGTGATCGGCGCCGAATTCAAAAATGAAGCGGTCAATGGCATCCGTCGTCACTCCCGGGCGGACGATATCATTCAACGCGTCAAGCGCCTGCGCCGTCAGATTGCCGGCCCGCCGCATGCCGGCGAAGGCCTCGGCGTCATAAAGCTTGATCTGGCCTGTGTTTTTCATCACCGCGGAGCCGGCTTCGAGATAAGTGACCATGCTGTGATCCCAAATAGATGCACAACGCGCCATTTAGCCGAATGGCGCGGCAGCCTTCAAGTGCCAAAGGAGAATGGTACGCCCAAGGGGAATCGAACCCCTCTTTGCGCCGTGAAAGGGCGCCGTCCTAACCGATAGACGATGGGCGCGTAACCGAGCGGGTATATAGCAGGATGTTTTGAGCCTGCAACCCCGCCTGAGCATTTTCACTTGGCAGGCCGGCCGTGGGCGGCCGGGGCGTTTGCAGATGCGCCGCCGGATGGAGCGCTGGCGGGTAAAGCCTTCAGGCGCGTGATCTCTGACCGGGCGCGTTCGGCGTCGTCGCCGGAATCGCTCCGCTTCAGAAACTCCTCGTATGCTCCAATTGCCGCAGCTCCTTCGCCGAGTGTCGCGTGATTGAACCCAAGGCAGAAATGGGCAAGCGGGAGCTTGGGGTTGAGTGCAGCGGCTTTGCCGCATGCAATCAAAGCCTGCCGGTGATCGGGCTGCGGCTTCAGGGACAGCGCCCTGCCTAACCCATAGTGAGTGTTCGCGTCGCTGTTCTTGATATTGATTGCGGCCCTGAACTTTTCAATCGCCTTTTCGTGATCTGGAACTGCCTTGGCGCTCAGCGCATCCCCCCACCCCCTGAAAGCCTCCGCATTCGTGCCATCAATTCGAACGGCTTGCTCATACTGGGTGATCGCGCTGTCGTGATCCGGTCTCGGTTTGAGCGTCAGCGCATCTCCCAAAAGCCTATGCGCCTCGGAGTCGTTTGGCTCAAGTGCAACCGCTTTTTCATAGGCGACTATTGCGCTGCTGTGATCGCCTAGCCATCCGAGCGCCTTTCCCATGTCCAGTTGTGCAGCAACTAATGTTGGATCAGCTTCCAACGCCCGTTCATACTGGGATATCGCCGCCTTGTAGTCGGGGCTTGGTTTACTAGCCAGCGCATTACCCCGCAGCCGCCACGCTTGGGCATTGTTGGGTTCTATTCGCGTTGCTTCGTCGTACGCTTTGATTGCCCCTTCATAGTCGCCCAGCCAAGTGCGCGCGTTTCCGATATTAACGTGAGCCGCCGCAAGCTCCGGATTGAGCTTCAGTGCAAGTTCGTGTTTCGAGATCGCATCTCTATAATTGGGGTTTGGCTTGTTTGCGAGGGCAATTCCCCACGCATGAAAGGCATCGCTGAATTCCCGGTCAATGGTCACGGCGTTCATGTACTTTTCAATTATCAGGTCATAGTCCGGATCAGGCAGCCAGGTCAGCGCGTCACCCCAGGCAAGATAGGCGGACGCAGTCTTCGGCTTTAGTCTCAGCGCTTGTTCATATTTGGCGACGGCGCCCGCCACGTCGCGTTCTGGCTTTGCCATCAATGCCGCGCCCCAGCTGACGAGGGCGTCGGCGTTTGCCGGATCAACTTGGACCGCCCGCTCGAATTTATCGACAGCGCCCGCAATTTCACCGCGCGAAGCCAGAATTTCTCCCCAACGCACGAACGCAATGGATTGAGGAGTTATTAGCCCGCGGACGGCAAGTCCGGTGTCCGGCGTCTGACTTGAGCCGGGGTTTGTGTCCGGTGTCTGACTTGAGCCGGAATTCTTGTCTAGGCGTCTCGCAGCACTCTGGAGTCTTGATCTAAGGGATGCGCCTCTCTCGTAATAGAGAGGAGAGTCGCTTAACCTTATATTTGCGGCGGTTGCATATTTCTTAGTCGCTGCTTCCATATCACCGTTGTTTGCCAGCGCATCCCCCCACTTCAAATATGCCAGGCTCGAATTTGGGTCTACTTCAGTCACTTTCTCGTATTTTTTCATCGCGCCGGATATCTCGCCCTGCTCAAACTGGATGTCAGCGATACTGATGAGGGCGTCGGTATTATTTGGTTCAATCGTCAGAGCCTCGCCATACTTCGCCTTAGCCGCCTCGAGGGCCGACGTTCTCCTTTCAGATGGTTTTGCACCTTCATGATCGTACAACACGTCCCCCCAGGCGATGTATGCCTCCAGGAAGCCGGGACGAAGAGCGAGCGCATTTTGATACTTCAGGAAGGCTGCCTCATAGTTTTTCATGCCGGCGAGGGCATCGCCCCAGGCCACGTATGATTCCGGGCTGTTGTCGCCGGTCTCGGCAGCTTTCTCAAACTCACGGGCCGCTGCGGAGTAATCGTTCTTGCCCACAAGATATACGGTCGCCAAGTGTGCGTGAGCTTCGGGGTATCCGTCACCGCCTTCCACGGCTTGCCTTAGCCATTTGATGGCGTGGTCATATTCGCCCTCATTGTAGTGGCGCACGCCGATACGGTTCGCTGCCCTCGCGCGGTCGACATGCGAACGTTCCCGCATCCAAAGCGCCAGGTCTTCGGCATCCTTCAACCGGTCTCTTGCAAGGAAGTGCACCAGCGCATACGGGTCGAGCTCCTTCATCACGCTCTCGCCGGCGCCTTCAAAATAGCTTTCGAATGTGGCGTCACCTTTTGCCTTCAGCGTGATCGGCGTCTCGGCGCTGCCAATCAGGCGAATGCGAAGTTTATAATCCTTCGGCTTGCAGGGGTCGTTCGGGCAAACCATTTCGCCGCTGACCCGCGTTTGCGGCCTTCCCATGAGACTGCGCGCCATATTGGCGAGCGTAGCCAGTGACGCGCCGGTTCCGGGCGCCGCGATGTCGATCTGCCGGGAACTGGGCTCGATCCGCAACGGGGGACGGCCGCTGGCACCCTCGGTCTCGGCAGGTCTCTTGATATTCTGCAGCACATCATGCAGCCGGGTGGCAACCACCTCATCCGTGTAGCCAAGATCGTTCATTGATTTTGGTATGGTGACCGGCTCAATCACGACTGGCGCCCGCCAAATAGAGAGCACAAGCGTTATTGCCAATAGAACGAATGCGAGAATTGCCAGTATGCCGAGAAAAAGCTTGCTGGTTTGTTCAACCGTGGCGAGAGTCGCCGCAAGCGCTTGCTTCTTTGGCTTGGGCGTCTGGAGAATGGCTCTGAGCTGGATTGGCCCAAAAGTCGCCGTCATGACCGGCGGGTTTGTTCCGCCGCGTAATCGCCTGGAAGCCGCCATACGCATTGGCCTTCAAGATTTAGCGCAGGCCGCAAACTATAAAGTCGGGGAGCTCTATTTGCAACTCAAATAAGAGTTTTGGCAGCCGAAGTCTTGACTGCCTCAGATCGACTTACCGCCTCTGGCGGCGCGAGCAGCGCCAGTTCCAGTCGCGGTCGGGACCGATATCGACATGGATCGAATCGGTGTGGCAATAGGTGCCGACGCCGCCGCGACCGGGCAGGCCGCGCAGATATTTGGCCAGCGCCCATTTCGACACGCCCTGCACCTGAATGTCAGCGGCGGCGCAATACATGTGCAGCGAATGCTTGGCGCCGCGCACACGGCGGTTGAATGACGGGCTGCGGAAGCCGGAGGTGACGACCACGTCGCGGCCATAATGGCGTTCAAGGCCCTTCAGGACTTTCACCAGCTGCGGCTTCAGGCATGCGACATCCACGCTTTCGCGCTGAACCTTGAGACCGTTTGGCGCAAGGCGGGCGAGGCCGGCGGCATAGGCGACTTGGATCGGCGCGCTGTCCTCTTCGCTGATATCGACATTGGAATCATCGCTGGCGCTGTTGCGGTGTTTGATCTCGAACAGCGCTGACTGGCGCACGCCAGGCAGCGCGCCATTGTCGCTCTCGTCAGCGTCCGAAATGACGGCTTTGGTCACATTTTTTGCCAGCGGCTTGTCGAGATTGGCAAGCACGACTTCCGCCTCGTTCTTCTTCGGCACAGTTTCCGAGAGCGCCAATTGCGGCTCTGCGGGCGCGGCTTGCTTCAAGGGCTGTGGCGCCGGGTCCTTGCCTCCGCCAAACATGGTGCCGAAGAAGGACTTCTTTTTCTTCGCGGCAGGCACTGCGGCGGGCGCGGCTTCTTCAGCCGCCAGCGGCGTGATGGCGCCGTCCGCGGAAGGAGCGGCGGCGACAGTGCCGGTTTCGAGCTTTGCGTCAGCGGCAGGCTGCGGCGCGGCGGCCACAGCAACAGGCGCGGCGTTATTGGCCGCAGCGGCACTTGCGAGAGCATAGGTCGCGGCGGCCGACGGATCGACCGTCTGCGCGACGGCTGGCGGTTGATCGCCTGCCACTATCGGAGCCGTCGCGGACGAGACCTGCTGGTCAGCGGGTTTTGCTGACGGCTTCACGCCATCTTGCGGCAAAAGCGCAGCAATATCCTGCCCCTGCTCATCGGTCACAGTCTCTTCCACAGAAGGCGCTTGCGCGTTCAGAGCAGATGGGCCGACATTGAGCGTTGAACTTGTGGAGGTGCAGGAAGACAGGAGGAGGGCGGACAAAAGCGCCGGAAGCACCGCAGTGCGGTGTAGCTCAAGCAGATTTTTTGCAAATCCCCGTTTCAACCCGTACTCAATCCTTGATCTGTGCGCCCCGCCAGACGCTTTCAACTCTGGTCTCCGGGGAGACATGGAACGGGCTATAAACGATTAATTCGACCCCCGCAATTACGCGGCTAGGCATTGAATACGGCAAAAAGGTGGTTTTGGGGAGGCTGTCACCACACAAATTGTGACAGGACGGTTAAACTTGGCCGCATTCACGCACTCACACGCCCGGAAGCGGTCTGCCCGACCGTCGGCAAGCGCCATCTTGCCTGTGGCGTCCAGCCAGTGAATGATGGGGCGATGAAAAACGGAAAACCGGCGCTGACTGCGGCGCTCTTGCTCATGAATTCCTTCGGCACGACGGCAGCAACGCCTCTTCGCCTTGTCTGCGAAGTCAAACCCGCTAAGGCCGCCTTTGCCGCCAGTTACGCTCAGGAGCTTTGCGCAGAGACGGCGCGGCTGCTCGGCGGCGGGGTAGTGATCACCGCGCAAGCCCGGATGAATGCATCCGCGCCCGGCCGCTGGGCTCTGGTCCGCGTCACAGTGTCCGGCGCTTATTCTGCCAAAGCGCGCCTGTCGCTTGGGACAGCGGCGGAACTGTTGGCAGGCAAAGGCCACCGCACTCCGGAAATTGGCTCGCGCATCCATGATGCGGAGCTGAATTCCTTCGCCGCCTCGAACCACGCGAAAGCTCTTGTCGAGAATCTTCCAAAGTAGAAACCTGACCTTCTGGCGCACCCGTCCTGAATGCATTTTTAGCGGTCTTCAGCGTCGCATCAGCCGCAATGACTGGCAGAGGTTGCGCGGCTCGGAGGTCACACTTTTGTGACAATTGGATTGCGGCTTTCCAGCAAAGTGCTAATGTTACAGCCGGGGCCTCCTTGGGGATTGGTTCTTTATTTCTTCAAGAAAAACAATAACAGGAGAATAAAATGGTCGATATCATCGGCGGTCTTGGCACGACTACAAATCTGGCAATTGGTGGGATTTTGAGCGACCAGCTTGAGGTGCTGGGCGACAGCGACTGGATCAGGGTCAATCTTGTCGCTGGTCAGACATACAGGATCGAATTGAATGGCGGCCTGACAAATCCTTCTGTCCTGGACACGCTGCTTACCCTTAGGGACAGCGCGGGAGCGCAAGTGGCTGTCAATGACAACGCCGGCGGCGCGGCCAACAGCCAGTTCTCGATCATCACCTTCACCGCGACAACCAGCGGAGTGTACTATCTTGATGCGGCGTCAGGCACCGGGGCCCCTGGGACCGGCAGCTACACACTCGCCATCAACGATCTGTCGCAGCCCTATTCCAACGACCGGATCGCCATTCAGCTCATCTCCGGCTTCAACGCGTTCAACAATGAGGCGCCACGCCGCTGGAATGTCACGTCGGGGGGCACGATCACTTACAATGTGCAGGCGCTTTCCGCTGAAGGTCAGGCACTGGCGCGCGCCGCCTATTCCGTCTGGTCCGACGCCACAGGCATTATTTTCAGCGAAATCACCACCGCCGCGCAAATCACCCATGTCGACAATCAGGCTGGCGCGTTTGCCACCGACGTCTTTGCCAATGGCATCATCCAGTCCGCGACAGTCAATGTGGCCACCGCTTGGCTTGTGACCAACGGCACCGGCATCAACTCCTACAGCTTCCAGACCTATGTGCACGAAATCGGCCATGTTCTCAGCCTTGGCCATGGCGGCAATTACAATGGCGCCGCCACCTACGGAACCGACAATCAGTATCTGAACGACTGCTGGCAGACGACCATCATGTCTTATTTTGACCAGCAGCAGAACACATCCATAAATCAGTCGCGCGCGTTTGTTCTCACCCCGATGGTAGCCGATATCCTCGCCACGCAAATGCTCTACGGCGCGGCCACCACGACGCGCCTTGGCAACACCGCATACGGCTTCAACTCCACCGCCGGCAACGCGATATTTGACGCAAGCGTCAACAATGACATCGCCTATTGCATCATCGACAATGGCGGTATCGACACGATGGACTATTCGGGCTTCGCCCAAAATCAGGTGATCAACTTGAATGCCGAATCCTTTTCAAGCATTGGCGGCCTTACGGGCAATGTCACAATCGCGCGCGGCACTCTCATCGAGAACGCGATCGGCGGAACCGGCAACGACACGCTGACCGGCAATGGCGCGGGGAACATTTTGAATGGCGGCGCGGGCGGCGACACGATGAACGGCGGCGCGGGCGATGACACTTATGTCGTCGATTCAACCGGCGACATTCTTTCCGAAGCGGGCGGCAGCGGCTTCGACACTGTGCGCACCACGCTCGCCGGCTTCACGCTCGCCGCTGATTTCGACGCCCTGCAGGCGGATTCCGCCGCAGCCTTCTTCGGCTTCGGCAATGCGACCGGGAACATAATCACAGGCAACAACGGCGCCGACGGGCTGTTTGGAGAGGGCGGCGGCGACTTCCTGTATGGCGGCGGCGGCGACGACGCGCTTGTCGGCGGTGATGGCAACGACAACGCGTCCGGCGGCGCAGGCGACGACACGCTCTTGATGGACGATTACACCGCACCCGCCGCGTCGAACGGTGTTGACACCGGCAATGGCGACGCGGGCAATGACCTGCTCTGGGGCTATGGCGGCAATGACACGTTGTATGGCGGGGCGGACAATGACTCGCTCGTCGGCAATGATTTCGGCTCGGCTGTCGCTGGTTTTGACCTGCTCTTTGGCGGCGACGGCAATGATCAGTTCTTCGTCGGCCTTGGCGGCAATGCCTATGTCGAAGGCGGCACGGGCAATGACACATTCTTCGGCGGCGCCATCAATGACACGATGCGCGGCGGACTTGGAAATGACTATCTGTTTGGCTCAACGGGCGGAGACTTCTTCCAGTTTCTTCAAACCGACTTTGCCGCCGGCAACACCGACATAGTCTATTTCGTCGATGCGGGCGACCGGCTGCAGTTCAGCGCGTCCATGCAGACTGGGTTCCTGTTCTTCCAAGATCTTGCAAGCCTTGAATATTCCCCCGGCCTGTTCACCACCGGCGTCTACATCACGGCATTCCTTGGCGGCGGCGCGACGGCAACGATTACGGTGTATGGAACGACGGTGGCCAGCCTCACGCCGCAGGTGGAGTATACGCTGTAGCGGCTCACGCCCGAACCCGCACATAATCCCCCGGCGCATCGCCGAGCGCCTTCAGCTTCTTGCCGCCGGGCTGGCGCGCCTCTGTCATGCGGCCATCGCGCTCCAATATCCATGAATGCCAATGCGGCCACCACGATCCCGGATGCTCGGTTGCCGCAGCAACCCATTTGTCGAAATCGCCAATCGGTTTGCCGCCGGTCCAATATTGATACTTCTTCTTCTCCGGCGGGTTGATGACGCCGGCGATGTGACCGGAGCCCGACATGACAAAAGTCGTGGGTCCGCCGAAATATTGGCAGCCCTTGAAAGCGGAGCGGGCGGGGGCGATGTGGTCCTCGCGCGCCGCGAGGCTGTAGATTGGGATGGTGACATCCGACAGGCTGATCGGAGCGCCGTCGAGCATCATCTTGCCGGTCACCATGGAATTTTCAAGATAACATTTGCGCAGATAGAAGGCATGGTTCGCCTCCGTCATGCGCGTCGTGTCGGAGTTCCAGTAGAGAAGGTCAAAAGCTGATGGCGTTTTGCCCTTCATGTAGTTGTTGACGATGTAGGGCCAGATCAGATCGCCCGAGCGCAGCATGTTGAAGGCCGAGGCCATTTTAGTGCCGTCGAGATAGCCTTGCGCATGCATGGTAGCCTCAAGTTGAGCCACCTGCTCCTTGTCAAAGAACACTTTGAGATCGCCGGCCTCGGTGAAATCGACCTGTGTGGTGAAGAAGGTGGCGGACTTGATGCGCGCCTCGCCATTGCGCGCCATCAGGGCAAGGCCTGCGGCGAGCAGCGTGCCGCCGACGCAATAGCCGATGACATTGACCTCGCGTTCGCCGGTCGCCGCTTCAATCGTGTCGAGGCCGAATATGACGCCCTCGTCGATATAAGCTTCCCAATTCTTCTTGCGGTGGCGCTCATCCGGATTGACCCAGGAGAGCACGAACACCGTATGGCCTTGCGCGACCGCCCAGCGGATGAAGCTCTTTTCGGGCGTCAGATCAAGGATATAGAATTTGTTGATCCAAGGCGGGCAGATGAGCAGCGGGCGCTTCAGCACCTTGTCAGTTGTCGGGCTATACTGGATGACTTCGCACACATCCGAGCGGGCGATCACCTTGCCAGGCGTCAGCGCAATGTTTTCGCCGACCGAGAACTGCGAATAGTCCACCTGCCGGATTTTCAGATCGCCCTTGCCGGCGGCAATGTCCTCGGCCAGCATTTTCATGCCGCGCACAAGATTCTCGCCGCTCGTCGCGATGGTTTCTTTCAAAACCTCCGGATTAGTCAGCCCGAAATTGGCAGGCGAGGCGGCGTTCACAAGCTGCTTGATGTAAAATTCTGCCTTGATCCGTGTCTGCGGGTCGAGGCCTTCCGCCTTGTCCACCAGCTTCTGCGCCCAATCGGATGTGACCAGATAAACCTGGCGCAGGAAGTCAAAGAAATAGTTCTTCTGCCAGTCTTCGTCAGCAAAACGCTTGTCGGGCTTGGCGTCCGGATGGATGCCATTGCCGGCGTCACCGGCCATGCGCGCAAGCAAGCGCGACCAGATATTGACGAAGCCGGAAAACAGCGCCGCCTGCGCCTCCATGGTGCGGGCAGGGTCGGACAGCCAGTATTCGGAAACTTTGGACAGCGTACCCATCATCTGTCCAAACGCTTCGCCGGACGGATCGGTCTTGGCGCCCGCCTCGCGCGGCGCGAGCCAGACGGAAGCGGCTTTGCCGGCCTCCTCAATCGTGCGGGCGATATTGCGGGCGAGCGTCTCGGGGTCGCGGACAAGGTAAGCGTCGAACGCCGCGCCATTGGCGGCTCCGGCCGTATCAGACGCTGGTTTTTCGCTCATCTCACTGATCCTCCCCGGATCTGCTTTTCATTTTGGCCGTTTCCTGACACATTGGCGCGGCAAAATGCGAAGTTATGTTAATGTGGCGCGGCAATTTCCGGCAATCAAGGAAAATGCGCATGTCAGACAGGTGATACTTTGAAGAAGCTGGTTTTTTTGACACTTGGTTCGTTGATCGCTTTGGCGGGATGCCAGTCCGCAGGCACAAGCGGCGCCACGCAGAGCGCTGCCTTGGATGGCGGGCCGATTGATACCGGCGAATACCCGAAGATCGGCCGCATTCCTGTTCCCGAAACCGCCCAGCTTGGACCGTCAGGCTCAGCGGCACTGCGCAGCAATCTTGTTTCGGCAAGAGCCTCGCAGAACACGGGCGAGCCCGGCCCGGAGACTTATGCCGAGAAACTGCGCCGCCTGCGCAGAATTGGCGTCTTGCACGGAAATGAGACGCTGGCGGAGATTGAGGCTGCTGCGGCGGCGAATAATTAGCAACCATATCTCAAGTCGCGCGCCATGCCGCATCAAGACGCGCCGCAGGGCAAGTCCTGGCGGCCTTGGCGCGGATAACGCTTTGGCAGGAAGTCCCGCATAACTATCGACTTGCCGTTATTTTGTGTATAGCGCGTCCCACACTTCGGAGCCCGACTTTTCATGGAAGATTTCCATAAAACCCGCCGCCTGCCGCCCTATGTCTTCGAACAGGTGAACCGCCTGAAGGCGAGCGCGCGGGCCGCAGGGGCGGACATCATTGACCTCGGCATGGGAAACCCGGACCTGCCGACGCCGAAGGGCATCGTCGATAAGCTGGTCGAAACGGTTCGCGATCCGCGCACGCACCGTTATTCCTCCTCCAAAGGCATTCCGGGCCTTCGCCGCGCCCAGGCCGCATACTATGCACGCCGCTTCGGCGTGAAGCTCAATCCGGACACGCAGGTTGTGGCGACGCTGGGTTCGAAAGAGGGCTTCGCCAATATGGCGCAGGCGATCACCGCGCCGGGCGATGTGATCCTGTGCCCCAACCCGACCTATCCGATCCACGCCTTCGGCTTCATCATGTCCGGCGGCGTCATCCGCTCGATACCGGTCGAGCCGGACGAGCATTTTGTCCCCGCGCTGGAGCGGAGCGTCAAACATTCGATCCCTAAGCCCGTTGCGATGATCGTCTCCTACCCGTCCAACCCGACAGCGCAGGTGGCGACGCTCGACTTCTACAAGGACGTGGTGGCGTTTGCGAAGAAGCACGACATCATCATCCTCTCGGACCTTGCCTATTCCGAGATCTATTTCGACGGCACCCCGCCGCCCTCCATCCTGCAGGTGCCGGGCGCGATCGACATCGCGGTTGAATTCACCTCCATGTCGAAGACCTATTCCATGCCCGGCTGGCGCATGGGGTTCGCCGTCGGCAATGAGCGGCTGATCGGGGCGCTGACGCGGGTCAAATCCTATCTGGACTACGGCGCCTTCACCCCCATC
Source organism: uncultured Alphaproteobacteria bacterium (assembly GCA_963792485.1). Taxonomy (GTDB): domain Bacteria; phylum Pseudomonadota; class Alphaproteobacteria; order Rhizobiales; family Rhizobiaceae; genus JANOYJ01. Next base: position 541,225 of record CAWBWL010000007.1, on the reverse strand, counting down.
CAGGTCGCCGCCACGCATGCGCTCAACGGCGACGGCACCGACATTGCCGAAGTGCGCGCCATCTACAAGCGCCGCCGCGATGTCATGGTCGAAAGCTTCGGCAAGGCGGGCTTCCACGTGCCGCCCCCCGCCGCGACCATGTTCGCATGGGCCCCCATCCCGGAAAAATTCCGCCATCTCGGCTCGCTGGAATTCTCCAAGCTTCTTGTCGAAAAGGCCGAAGTCGCCGTCGCGCCCGGCATCGGCTTTGGCGAGCACGGCGATGACTATGTGCGCCTCGCTCTGGTCGAAAACGAGCACCGCATCCGGCAAGCCGCGCGCAACATCAAGAAATTCCTCTCCACCGCCGACGAGCGCATGCACAATGTGATCTCGCTGGCGGCGCGGCGGTGAGGGAATTTCGGGGGCAGATGAAAGTAATTTCGGTGACAGTTTACTTAATTCAGTATGCGGGCACTGTCCAAGAGACGTGATCATGGACTGAATTAAGTAAACTGTCACCGAAATTACTTTCATCTGCCCCCCGAAATTCCCCGCGCTCCCATGAGACGGCTGAGGGGCCGCGCCGAACTCTCAAGAACAACTAAGAATGCCAGGGAACCTATAAATGCCAGACGCCGCGTCACCCCTCAAAATCGGCATAGCCGGCCTCGGCACCGTCGGCGCGTCCGTTCTGCGCGTGCTGTCTGAACGGCGCGATGTGCTGACCCGCCAATGCGGCCGCGATCTTGTGGTCACCGCCGTCTCGGCACGGGACAAGACCAAGGACCGCGGCGTGGACCTCGGCAATATCGCCTGGTTCGATGATCCGGTCGAAATGGCCAAGACCGCCGACATTGATGTCCTCGTCGAGCTGATCGGCGGGGAGGGCGGCAAGGCGCTGGAGACGGTCATCGCCGCGCTGGAATCCGGCCGCCATGTCGTCACCGCCAACAAGGCGCTGCTCGCCAGACACGGCGTCAGGCTCGCGACGCTCTCCGAAGCCAATGGCCTGCTGCTCAATTTCGAGGCGGCGGTGGCGGGGGGCATTCCGGTCATCAAGGTGATGCGCGAGTCGCTCGCCGGCAATTCCATCTCGCGCGTCTTCGGCATTCTCAACGGCACCTGCAACTATATCCTCACCCGCATGGAGCAGGAGGGCCTGTCCTTCGCGGACTGCCTCGCGGACGCCCAGCGCCTCGGCTATGCCGAAGCCGATCCGACGTTTGACATCGAGGGCAATGACACCGCCCACAAACTGTCGATCCTCACCTCCATCGCCTTCGGCACGCAGATCGCCGCCGATGACATTTATCTCGAAGGCATTTCCAACATCAGCCAGGCCGACATCCGCGCCGCGCACGATCTCGGCTACCGCATCAAGCTCTTGGGCGTGGCGCTGAAAACCGCCGCCGGCGTCGAGCAGCGCGTCCACCCGACCATGGTGCCGCTCTCCTCGGTCATTGCGCAGGTGCACGGCGTCACCAATGCGGTGGCGATCGAGACCGACATTCTCGGCGAGCTGCTCATGTCCGGCCCCGGCGCGGGCGGCAACGCCACGGCCTCCGCCGTTGTCGGCGACCTTGCCGACATCGCCAAATCCCGCCCCGGCTTCCAGCACGGCCCGGCCTTTGGCCACCCCGCCAAATCGCTTGAAACCCTACACAAAAGCCGAAATGCAGTCGCACGCCGGCGGCTATTTCATCCGCCTCACCGTGCACGACCGCACCGGCGTCTTCGCCTCCATCGCCACCAGAATGGCGCAAAACGCCATCTCGCTCGAATCAATCGTCCAGCGCCCCGCCGAGCCGGGCGCGGCCGAGCCGGACGCCAAGACGGTGATCCTCATCACGCATGAGACGAACGAGGCGGCGGTGCGGCGGGCGCTGGAGGGGATTGCGGCGGATGATCTGCTGGTGGAGCGGGCGCAGATGATCCGGATTGAGCGGGCGGGGTGAGGGGAGCGCTCGCGGCTTTCGCAAATGAACGCGGTAACATCCGCTAATACCTTAGGGATGGTATTGATACGGCATTTGAAGCCGGAGAACTCGGTAGCTACGCCGAGTTTGCAACGTGGCTCGATACACCCAACGCTGAGGGCTTGATATTTCTTGACTCGGGTCATACTCGGGTGACGCCAAATGCATTTGTGACCTACCTTCTCCCTCGGGGCATTGGAGAATGTTGGCAGCGCCGCATATCTTTGCCACAAGTCGGGCCTCGGAATGGCAGCCAAAGTCGGACGCGGAACTAGTTGATCGGTTGCTTCCTTCAAAGGAGGCAGACTCCGTACCGTCTGTGATGACCGCTGCGAGCCGATCCGCAATAGCTATTGAGAGCACTCGAAGAAAAAATCAAGAGAGCAAAGGCCAACGCGCGTGGTCACCCTAAATCGCTTGGATAGCAAGAGAGTAAGACTTTTCGTCCACGCGTGCAACGTCAACAATTCAAGTGGGTTGCTTGATGAGATTGACCGGCAAGAAGTGAGCGATCACGTTGCCCACCCGCGAGATTTGGCGACTCTCATTTCATTCTGGCAAAAGAATAGCAAACTCGGCAGCCGGTCTCGAAAGAATCAAATGGAGATTACGGATCGATTATCAGCGCAAGATCGAAATCGCCATCCAACGACTCCGTTGAGTTCTGACAAGCGCATTCTTGCGAAGGACAGGGCGCCGCTGTCAGAATGCAGAAGAGCCAGTTTCGTGCCAGACGGTGAGGCGATTCCTGCGATGCCATCGCGCAGCTGTTTTAAACATTGGGCGCGAGGCAGTGGACTTTTTTCGCGATCAACTTTGCGCCAGCGCTCTGCACCGCGCGTCTCCTCCGTCAGGACATGACAAGTTGGGGTCGCTGTGCTATTTGGTCATCTAAAGTCTCGGCGACATTCGAGCTGCTCTTTTCAGCTCGGTATGGCGTTCTGCATTATCCCCACTATGCGACCTTCGGCCGTCATGCTTTGCTTGATGAAGGCCTTCGATTAAAGACCTTGCACCTCGCAAGCGAAGTGCTTTTTGAGGGCGGAGACCCCGGGTCACTGCCTAGAGCGGTTAGGCTGACATTCTCACGAGAATTTGCGAGCGCTTGGCGGTGGACGAGGTTTATCGCACCGAACTGCACTACAGTGCCATTCGCAGTTTTGCCGCAGTCGACATCGAGAGTATGGTGCACGGTCTTTTGGCTCTGTATCAAAGCCACAATGATGTTTGCTCGCTTCTCTTAGGCATGGCTTGACGCCAGCTCCCATCATGCGCTGAGATTGCGACCAAAATTGCGACGTCACTGGCGCCGAGAAGTATCGTCTTGTCTGGGCAATACGAGTAGTTGGTGCCGTCGGCGATCCAGCGGCGATAAGACAATGCATCAACTTTCTTCTGAAAAACGCCGGAGCACTTAGTCGAGAAGCCGTAGCTGAAGCGATTGAGTCATTTTTCGTCGAAAGGGTTGGAGATATCTGACCTTGTTGTCATTCTGACAACGGTCGATCTGCCTGACAAATATCAATATACTTCGCTGAGTAGTCGGCTTAAAAGTTCATTCAAACGCTGTCCGAGAAAGAGCTCGTTGATTTTGTTATCGGCCTACGACCTTACATAGAGACCTCGCCATTCAAAGAACCCGAGTATTATCGAATATCTCTACGCTTTGGTTGGCTCCGCAATATTGCGGCCCTGCGGCGTTTCGCTTGGTGGAAAATCGGCAAGCGATGTGTTGTCATCAGATTGCCTACGGATCATTTCCCTCTCGGGTGCCGCAATACTAATCGAGCGATAGCAGGAAATTCCCGCGTTTTCAGCCACTTGTTCGCGGTTACGCAGCCCTAAACCGTGCACTTTTTTGGCACGATGCCGCTCTCACTCGAACGGCAAAGCAAGCAAAGTCTGAACGCCTTACCGATTGGTGGCCAGCGCGGTTTCCAAATGACTATTGGGCCTTCAGTGTGAGTGACTTTGACTATGTCACAGAGCAAATTGCTGCTCAGTTTGACGATGACGACAAGTTGGTGGCGTTGTCGTTGGCAATTCACCTCTACTTTGAAACGGGCGCGGTCAAAACTGGCGTCAGCCGCCTTGACGATCAGACCAAGCCGTTTCCCGAGGTTTGCAACAAACTTCATGAGTTTCTCATCTCCGAAGCCTCCTGCGGAAGACGAAAAGAAATGGAGAAAGCAAGAGCGCCAATTCTAACGCAGCGGGAGCTTAAACGATCGTCAATGACAAGGCAGCGCTAGGGAAATGGATAGCGTGGCTTTCAAGCAATCAGTCAGTACTGCGTGACGTAAGCATCGCCAAGAATGGCTCAGTCTGGAATGCTCAGCACTATCTCCATGACCGGATGCGCGAGTTTGCTCCAAATATTAGCCGTTGGGGCTCTAACGCGTGGAGAAAGCTGGAAGAAGTTTACGGGCAGCAAACCGCGAAGGCTTATCGAGATGGATTGGTCGCATATTGGAGAGAGTACCAATCGAAGCTGCTGATCTGATGTCTCAAAAGCCCAAACAGCATTCTGCACGCAATCCCAATTCGTCTCTCAGGTCTGGATATAGAAGCTAGCGAACTGCCAGACTGGCCCAGCAATCTTACACGCTCAGAGGCTAGAACTGCTTCGCGTTTTGCTATGTTGGAAATGAATGGTTTTCCCTCTTGGATTGGAAAGCTGCACCTCCGCTTTCCCGAGATAGTCATAGCGACGCTACTCAAAGAAATTGCTTGGGAGGTCGAGGAGCAAGGCTCGGAGAAGGAACACAGTTATGTACTCGCGGACTTGGTTTGGCACGGCACTCAATTTGATGAAGAGCTAGCACCGCTGATATTAAGGCAGTCGACAGCCCGATTCCCAAGTTTCCATCAACGCTCGATCACGCTTGCGATCGTTTCTCCGCAGCAGGGATTTAGCGATACGGAAATCGGCGATGGCTAAAAGACAATTGCAAAAATCAATGGCCCCAAAATTATTTCATCCCCAAGCTCCTTTTCGCGCTCATACTCCTCCCGCTGCCTCACGGGAACGCGGATCATGACCGATTGAGCGTGGAGGCAGCCGGTGCTGGCCGGGGCGTGAGCGCCCGCCCTGATTCACCGGTTCAAAAGACCGGTGGTGCCCAAAGGGGATAAAACCCCGGCGAGCCGGTGGAACGCATTACGGTTCATGCCTGGGTGTTGAACCCTCACGGCCAGGTCCTAAGGGGAATGTTGATCCGGCATTGTGACCGGATCGATGACTACAAGAACCGGGACACGAACACTGAAGGGGTGTGTGGCGATGCCACATACTAAAATTACAGAGGCAGGACCACACACCCTGTCCTACCATCTCCATGATGCCCCGGTTGGCGCAGCCAAGCCGGGACCAGCACTCATGGGCATGAAGAAAGCTCAATAGTCGCGACCCGACAAAGCGGCAGTCATGATAGTCGGTATTGACTTGACAGTTCGGGCCAAACCCGTTCGCAATAGGCGAGGGCGGGCAAACGCCGTGGCGGCTTGAATCTGCGTCTCGAATCCAGGGATTGCGCACGCCCATGTCAAACCCGCCCACCCCCCGCACCGCACCTTCCTCGACATCACCGCCTCCGCCACCGGCCAGCGCTGGGCGGAGCGGCTGGATGCGCGCCAAGTGAATGTGGCGCTGGCGATTTCGCAGCATCATGGCATTTCCGACATTATCGCGCGCATTCTGGCGGGCAGGGGCGTCGGGATTGACGAGGCGCCGGCGTTTCTCAACCCGACGATCAAGAGCCTGATGCCCGACCCGCGCACGCTGACCGACATGGACAAGGCGTCCGCGCGGCTGGCGGAGGCGGTGGAGCGCAGGGAGCGGGTGGCGATTTTCGGCGATTACGATGTGGACGGCGCGGCCTCCTCGGCGCTGCTTGGCGCGCTTTCTCGAACATTTCGACGCGCCGTTCGAAATCTACATTCCCGACCGGATTTTCGAAGGCTACGGCCCCAATCCCGCCGCGATGGAACAGCTCGCCGCCCGCGCCAGCCTCATCGTCACGGTGGACTGCGGCACCAACAGCGCGGCGGCCATTGCGGCGGGCCGCGCGGCGGGGGCGGATGTGCTGGTGCTGGACCATCATCAGGTGGCGGGCGCGCTGCCGGAGGGCGTGGCAGTGGTCAATCCGAACCGCGAGGACGATCTGTCCGGCCTCGGCTATCTCTGCGCGGCGGGCGTCGTCTTCATGACCCTCGTCGAAACCGCGCGGCTGCTGCGGGAAAAGGGCGGCTTTCCCGCGCCGGACCTCATGTCCATGCTCGATCTGGTGGCGCTGGCGACGGTCTGCGACGTGGTGCCGCTCACCGGGCTGAACCGGGCCTTCGTCGTCTCCGGGCTGAAAGTCGCCCGCCAGTTCGACAATAAGGGCCTTGAGGCGCTGGCGAAAGTGGCGCGCATTGGCGAGCCGCTCAACCCGTTCCATTTCGGCTTCCTCATCGGCCCGCGCATCAATGCCGGCGGGCGCATCGGCGACGCGGCGCTCGGCGCGCGGCTGCTGACGCTGCACGACATCAACGAGGCTGAGGCCATCGCGCTGGAGCTCGACCGGCTGAACGCCGAGCGTCAGGCGATGGAAAAGCTGATGCTGGAGGAGGCCGAGGCCGAAGTCGCCGCCGAGCTGGCCGTCGGAGCAGGGCCCCGCCATCATCCTCACCGCCCATGACAAATGGCATCCCGGCATTGTCGGCCTTCTCGCCGCGCGCCTCAAAGAGCGCGCCCAGCGCCCGGCCTTCGCCATCGCCTTCAACCCGTCCGGCCTCGGCACAGGCTCCGGCCGCTCCATCGCCGGGTTCGACCTTGGCCGCCTGGTGCGCAAGGCGCATGAGGCGGGGCTGATCGTCAAAGGCGGCGGCCACGCCATGGCGGCGGGCATCACGGTTGAGCGGGCCAAACTCGGCGACCTGCGCGCTTTCTTCGAAAGCGAGGCCTCAGAACAGGTGGGGAAACTGCGCGAAGCTTCGACATTGGAGATCGACGGCGCCATCGCCGCCTCCGGCGCGACTATCGCACTTGCTGGAGGAAATGGAGCGCGCCGGGCCCTACGGCTCCGGCCATCCCGCGCCGGTCATCGTGCTTCCCAATCACCGTCTCAACTTCGCCAAATCCGTCGGCGCGGGCGGGCATATCAAAATGTCGTTCTCGCTGATGGACAAGACCGCTCTCGACGCCATCCTGTTCCGCGGCGAAGGGACGGCGCTGGGCAATTTCCTGTTCTCCAACATTGGCGAGCGGATGCACGTGGCGGGCACGCTGTCGGTCAATCATTTCAATGGGCGAAGGACGGTGCAGATGCGTGTGATCGACGCGGCGGCGGTCTCATCATGACGGAAGCCGTCAAAAACAAATTGGCCCCCCGGATTTCGGGAGGCCAATGTCTGAGGCTGTCTTAGCGCACGTAAACGAGCGCGTTGCCGTCCGGGAATGTGATCACATCAACGACATTGTTGAGCTGAACGCCCTGGGACTGCAATTCGGCGGCGAGGGCAGGGTTCGCGGTAATCTCCTGCTGTGCGGCGGCGACCTGGTCGGCGGTTAGGTTTTCAAACGCGCGCGCTTCGTCATTCTCCAGCCCATCAATGCGCTGCACGATCACAGGCGAGGCGGCCTGGCCAGTGCCCGCAACGCCTATGTCCTTGGCGGCTTCCGCAGACGTGGACGAATTGGGAATGGCACCGGTCTCCTGCGCAAAAGCGGCAACGGGCAGCATGCTGGCCACAGCTATTGCGGAGGCAGCGGCGAAGGCAGTGAGTTTCGAGGTCTTGGTCATTATGCTTGTCCTTCAGTTTGAGAAAAATTCCCCTCCCGTGAAGATCGTCAATCGCGATTGACATTGGTAACGTGGGGATGGGGAGAGAGGTTTCCCAATTAAAAATATTTAATATTCGCCACGAGATAAGTTGTTGATTCAAAAAGACTTAATGAAAATCAATTTTGCTTGAACGTCGCTTTCTCGCCCAGTTTGGCGAGGCATGCGCGCATGATGCCCAATCTTTGTGCAGCCTGAGCGTGGCTTGCCTTGCATGGCCTGTTCCGCTAGCGGACATTCCTCTGACTTTCACGAAGAAGCGCCCGCCCATGACCCTCATCGACACCCGCACCCCCGACCCCAAACGCTTCATTCCCGGCGCCACCGGCGATTGGGAAGTGGTGATCGGCATGGAGGTGCATGCGCAGGTTCTGTCCCATTCCAAGCTGTTCTCCGGGGCCTCGACCGATTTCGGCGGCGCGCCGAATTCGCATGTCTCGCTCGTCGATGCCGCCATGCCCGGCATGCTGCCGGTCATCAACGAGGAATGCGTCAAGCAGGCGGTGCGCACGGGGCTTGGACTGAAGGCGCAGATCAACAAGAAGTCCGTGTTCGACCGCAAGAACTATTTCTATCCCGACCTGCCGCAGGGCTACCAGATTTCGCAGTTCAAACAGCCGATTGTCGGCGAAGGCAACGGTGCTGGTCTCGGTCGGGCCGGACCGGCAGGGTCAGTTTGAAGACGTCGAAATCGGCATAGAGCGCCTGCATCTTGAACAGGACGCAGGCAAATCGCTGCACGACCAGCACCCGACGATGTCTTACGTCGATTTGAACCGCTCGGGCGTCGCGCTGATGGAGATCGTCTCCAAGCCCGACCTGCGCTCGTCCGACGAAGCAAAGGCCTACCTCACCAAACTGCGCATCATCCTGCGCTATCTCGGCACATGCGACGGCAATATGGACGAAGGTTCGATGCGCGCCGACGTCAATGTGTCGGTCAGGAAACCAGGAGGCGATTTCGGCACGCGCTGCGAAATCAAGAATGTGAATTCGATCCGATTTGTCGGGCAGGCGATAGAGTATGAGGCCCGCCGCCAGATCGGCATCATCGAAGACGGCGGCTCGATTGATCAGGAGACAAGGCTGTTCGACGCAGTGAAGGGCGAGACGCGCTCCATGCGCTCCAAGGAGGAGGCGCATGACTACCGTTATTTCCCCGATCCGGACCTGTTGCCGCTGGAGTTTGATGACGCCTTCATTGAAGATCTGCGTGCGCATCTGCCGGAACTGCCGGATGACAAGCGGGCGCGGCTGATTTCCGACCAGGGACTCTCAGTCTATGACGCGTCCGTTCTGGTGTCCGAAAAAGCCATCTCGGACTTTTACGAACAGGTTGCCAAAGGCCGCGATGGAAAACTGGCGGCGAACTGGGTGATCAATGATCTTCTGGGCGCGCTGAACAAATCAGGGCAAAGCATTGAAACTTCGCCGGTTTCACCCGATCAGCTCGGCGCTGTGATCGACCTCATCAAGGACGGCACAATCTCCGGAAAAATCGCCAAGGACCTTTTCGAAATCCTGCTCACCGAGGGCGGTGACCCCCGCCAGATCGTCGAAGCGCGCGGCATGAAGCAGGTCACCGACACAGGCGCGATTGAAAAAGCCGTTGATTACATCATCGCCGCTAACCCGGACAAGGTGGCGCAGGCGAAAGAAAAGCCGACCATGGCGGGCTGGTTTGTCGGTCAGGTGATGAAGTCCACCGGCGGCAAGGCCAATCCGCAGGCGGTGAGCGATCTGGTGAAGGCGAAGTTGGGGATTGAATGACCGGCGCGCGACCATATTCACTGCTTTTGATGGCGGGAGTGGTTGCCCTTGCGGCGGGGACTTTCCTGCATCCAATGCACGAAGACCCGAATGACGCGGTCAGGGCCTTTGCCGAATACGCCGCTGACAAAAATTGGCTCGCGAGCCATCTCGTGCAGTTGTCCGGCGTGATTTTCATGGTGCTTGGCTTGATCGGCATGCTGCACAAGGCCGGCTGCGATGGTGCGCTGAAACTCATCTGCGCCGCCTTGGGCGCGTCGGTGATCGCCGTGTCCGCCGCGCTGCAGGCGGTGGATGGAATTGCGCTGAAGTTCATGGTCGACCGCTGGGCGGCTGCGGCTTTGGCGGACAAAGACGCGTTGTTCAACGCCGCCTATGCGGTGCGCATGATCGAGATCGGGCTGGCGGCCATCGCCTCGCTGATGACGGGCGTGACGGTCTTGGCGGCTTCGATTGCGTTCTTCCAGGCGGACTTCGGCAGCGTCTTTTTGCTGGTCACAGGATTGCTGGCAGGCGCGCTGTTTGCGGCGTCGGCTTGGGTCATTGGAAGCTCGGGTTTCTCCGCTCTCGCAATGTCGATCAACATGTCTGCGGGAATTATGTTGATGGCTTGGATTCTATTGGCGGCCTTGACCGGCACGCGGCTCAATCAAGGTCAACGGGGAGAGCAAGCCTGATGTGGGTGCGCACAGCGTCAGAGCGCGATATGCCGGCGGTTCAGAAGCTGCTGCGGGAGACATGGCATGCCACCTACGACGCGATTTACGGCGTTGAGCGGGTAAACCAGATTACGGCGGATTGGCATTCGCTTGAGAGTCTCAAAGCGCGGCTTTTGAAACCCCATTCGGAGTTTATCCTGTGCGAGGGCGAAAACGGGATTTGTGGCATGGCTTTCGCGAGCCAGAGTGATCCAGATTTTGTAATGCTGTATCAGCTATACGTGCTTCCGCAATCGCAAGGCCAAGAGGTCGGCAGTCTGCTCCTAGACGAAATCAACGCGGCGTTTCCTGACGGCAAGGCGCTGCGGCTGGAGGTCGAACCCGCAAATATTGGCGCGATGAGATTTTATGAGGCCAAAGGGTTCAAACAAATCGCTTCGACGGAGAATTGCGGCAAGGACCAGTCCGGCATTGCGGCGGTGATCCTCGCCCGGCCAATTCATCCCAGCTGAGCGACCCAAACCTACTGAGCCGTAAGCGGAGCGTTTTTCTTCACAACGCCGTCTCTGACACGCTTCTTGATCTCGCCGCCATCATCGGCCGGCATCAATGCGGCGGTGCACGTGCAAGTGCCTTTCTTGCAATCAAGATCGCCCCTGCACATCTTGGATTTCCGCATGTCCTTGCAGTCATTCGTGCCTTTGCAGCTGCATTCTGCGGGGGAGAAGATTGTCCCCGAACCTGACTCGCATTTGAAGGCGTATGATGGCGCCGAGAATGCCGCAACTACGAGCATGGCCTGTGACAATGTGAATAGTTTTCGCATGATGGTCTCCATTTCCGGATTCGATTGATTTGCCGCGCCCGCCACTGACCTGCGGGCGCGGTTCTTCAGTGGCGTTTCACAGGAAGGTTTGGGCAGCCTTTTTCGAGGAACTCGCACGGCAAATCGCCGGGTCCGCCACCGGGACCACCAGGACCCTCGGGCACAAGATCGACGGTTTCCACTTCAACGAATTTTGTAACCTTGCCCCATTTCTGCGCACCCGGGCAGGAGGATCGCATGCCGACCTGCGTATCAAGCTCGGCATTGTTGTAATAGCTGCGGATGATGCAGGATTTCGGCAGCGCCGCCGCCGTCTGCGGCAGCATCACCGGCGCAGAAGAAATGGCAGCGAGTGATGCTGCAAGGATAACCCGCCGCAGGACGGCAAGATTTGTGATGAGTGTCAGTTGGCGCATTTCAAGCCTCCTTTTCAGAAGCCCCACTTCGCGCTCAGAAAAACACAGATGGACAGGCGCGCGCATCTCCCGCGCGGGGGACGATCATCCCGGCACGACAAGAACCCGAATTTCGCCCGGCGCGGGCGGGTGGCGGATCACGTCCGGCGCCTCGTCCAGCGTGACAGTGCGCGAGATCAGCGGACCGACCTTGATAACGCCCGAAGCGATCATGTCCGCCGCCCGTTTGTGCGTGTGCGGATTGATGAACGAGCCGAGAATGGCGATTTCCCGGAAGAGGATGTCGAAAGGCTCGATCTCGACCTTGGCTCCTTGCGGCAGCACGCCGAGAATAACCACTGTGCCGCCGGAGCGCGCCAGGCGCGGAGCGAGCGCGACGGTTTCCACCACGCCCGCGCATTCGATCACCACATCCGCGCCGCCGGGCACGAGGCCGTCTGGCGCTGTCAGGCGCTGAACGGCATCGCCTTCGGTCGGATCAAGGCTGGCGGTCGCGCCGAGCTGCTCGGCAAGCTTTCGCTTCGACGCTTGACGCGTTGCCATGACAACGGACGTTGCGCCCGCCAAGCGGACCAATTGCACCACAAGCATGCCAATAACGCCGCCGCCGAGCACAATGACCGACGCGCCGGTCTTGATCCGCGCCATATCTACGCCATGAATGCAGCAGGCCAGCGGCTCGCAGAACGCGCCGTGCAGCGGATTGAGATCTACCGGGAGCGCATAAGCCTGCGCCTGCGGCACAATCACATAATCGGCAAAGCCGCCATCACGGTGGATTCCGATAGCGCGCAGATTGCGGCAGAGATTAATGCGGCCCGACTGGCACATGTCGCAGCGTCCGCAGTGGATGTTGGGGTCGCCTGTGATCCGCTCGCCTGTCGCAAAGCCCGATACGCCGCTGCCGAGCTCTTCGATAATGCCGCAGAACTCATGCCCGAGCGTGACCGGCGGCTTGCAGGGAAACTCGCCATGCAAGAGATGCCGGTCCGTACCGCACACGCCGCAGGCCTCGATCCGGACCAAGAGATCATCCGGCCCGGGCGCGGGCTTTGCCGTCTCACGGGTGAAAATCTCGCCGATAGCCTCAAGCCGCACTGATTTCATGGCCGGTGTCTCCAGCCTCAAGAGGCCACAAAACCGGGAAGCCTGCAAGGCAAGGCGTTATGAAACCAGCAGCGATTTGATCTCTTTCTCGAACAGCTTTGCGATATCCCGCGCCGCGGGCTCCTTCGGGTGCAGTTCGTCGTGCCAGCGCGTGTTCACCGTTCCGCGCACATTGACATGGCGCACATGCGCGAAGTCCGCATCGACCGCCTTGAGCATGTCGTTGAACTGGTCCACGAGATAGACGATGATTTTTGGCGAAATCGCGTCGTCATGCGCATAGCCTTTGCCCTTCATCGGCTTGCCGAGCCACTGACCATTCTTGCGGGGCAGGGCGTAGTCATAGCCGTGAGTAAGCATCAATATGCGCGGTTCAAACTTCTTGGCTTCGCGCGCAACCGCGCGATATCCCTTGTCAAGCTTCGCCAGCACCTTCTGCAAGTGCGTCTCGTTGATGTAATCGGCGGGATCGGCCGAGCCGCCGCCCTGGCTCTTGTGCTTCAGCAAAGCCGCAAGGCTGCCGCCGCCCAGAAAATCATTGCCGCCCGCCGAGAACACAAACACCCGGTAAAGGCCGGATTCAAGCACGGATTCATAGTCCTTGTCGGCGAACACTCTCTCAAAGGTGTGGCCGGGGAAAGCAAGGTTGCGCGTGGGAAAAGTCTCGCCGAGTATGTCAAATAGGGTCTTCGGATAACCCGTAAGGTGCGACAAAAGGCTGAGCCAGCTGTCGCCCTCGCCGCACAGTTTGACACTCGCCGCGCTCATTGATTTGGGTCTTGCCGCCTGCGGTGGCGGATAGATGGCCTGCAGTTCCTGCACTTCGGCCTGACTGAGCTCCCGGCCCGTGTCCGCATCGACGATCTTGAAATCAAAGCCCTCATCGCCTTGAGGGACAAGCCGCACTTCCTGTCTCTTGGCTTCAGCCATGAGAGCCTCCCGGAAAGATGTTTGCGGACCGCCGTCAGCATACGCCTCATGCCGGGGCGTTGCAATCGGCCTGTGGGTTCGCGCCATATTTGACACCGGTTTGGCCCTCGCGTCTTGACCGCGCCGCAATGGCGTGATTCCTTTGCGTCAGCGTCAGCATCCGGGGACAATCATGGCCGCACCCTTCACCCTTTACGGCGTCAATTTCTCCGGCCCTACCTATAAGGCGGCGCTCGGCCTTTCTTTAATGGAAGTTCCATTCGACTTCGTGTGGACCGGGCCGAGGGTCGAGGCCAAACAGACGCCATTCATCAAGCTCAACCCGTTCGGCCAGGTGCCGGGACTTGTCGATAACAAAACGGGCCGCGTCTATCGGCAGGCGCCGTCAATCCTTGAAATGCTTGCTGACCGCACAGGCAAATTTGGCGGCCAGTCGGCGGAAGAACGCATCGAAATGCGCGAATGGATGTATTGGGACCTCGACCGCCTCGCGCCGCCGCTCTACCGCATGCGTGGCCAGCGTCTTGGATTTCGCCAATTCGGGCAGCTTGTCGCTGAAATGTATACAGGCGAAGGACTTGCTGCCCTGAACGCGCTCGAAGACCATCTTGGCGAGCACAAATGGCTTGTGGGCCGCCGCGCCTCCATAGCCGACATCGACGTTTATGGCGTGCTTGAATACGCCGCGCCAGGCGGGTTTGATGTCCGTGACCATCCAAATGTCGAAGCTTTCATGCGCCGTTTTCAGGATCTGAAAGGCTTCGGGCGCCCGGCGGATGTCATTCCGTCGGAAAACCGGAAGTCGTAGCTTCGATCAGTTACGCAGACCGCTATAATCTGTGACGCTGCCCGTCTTCACCGGATCCGTCCGCGTCAAGCCTGCTTCATAAATAATACGGAAGCAGGATCCTTCGCTGTTGCAAATCTTTGATGGCTGACCTTGCTTGCGGCAAATGACTTGCGTTTCACTCGCCGGATTGCAGGCAAAGCCTTGGGCAACCATTTCTTCAACGGGCGTTGCGGACGCAGCCGTTGCGGTCAGGAGCGCACTTGCGATCAGGATATGTTTCATGATTTCCTCCAAAAACGGCCGGACAGTCCGGCCAGCGCCCACTTCTTGAAGCAATGCACAGACCCAAGGGCTCGCGCATCACTAGTTTGGGTTAGACTGGAAGAAAAAATCGGAGCGGCTCAATGCGTCCACATCGCAGGGGTCAAATCGCGCAACAGAAGCTCCAGCATCCGCTGATCGCGTGTGTCGGTTTTGTCGAAAATCGCTGCAAGCTGGGACTTGACCGTACCATCAGACACGCCGCTCGACAGCGCGATCTCCTGCCGGCTGCGCCCGGCGGCGATTTGAGAGGCGACCCGCTTCTCTGCCGCCGTCAGTCCGAACAATGCCGCTATGGCATCCATGGCGGGCAGGGGCGCATGGCCGGGCGCGGCGATGAAGATGGCGGCGGCGGCGTTTTGCGACACGCGCGCTGACGGATCGCGCTGTTTCAGCGGCATGACATGGGCGACCGACGGCAGGTCCGAGAGAGATAGCGGCACATTGATGCCGGATGGGCCCAGCGAAAATTCATTGTTCTGACCGGTTTCCACCGCTGAGGCGATGGCCTTCTGGGCGTGCGCGAATGGAAAGGTCAGTTGCCCGCGCATTGATCGGATCGCGATTTTCTCCTGAAGCAGGGCCTCGGCGGCAAGATTGGCAAAGATGATCTGCATATCCGCTGATACGATCAGCACGGGGTGGGCAAGGCAATCTACGATGTCACGGAAAATCTCACCTTTGCGCCGCTCGGTCTCGAACAAATCGCCAATCGTTACCGCGCGGCGGATATGCGGAGCGAGCGCAGTGACCAATTCAAGATCTTCGCGTGTGATCTGCGGGCGCTCTGTGCGGGTGATGACCACCAGACTGCCAACACGTCCGGCCTGTTTCATTACCGGCAGCCAGAAGAAATCATCCAGATGGTTCGGGATGGCCCATTCGGTCGCCAGCCGGCTCGAGAGCCATTCCTGCCGCATTCCGGGACCCTGGATCTCGTAGATTGTGTCCACCGTCTGTGGAACATCCAGTTCCATCTTGGGGACTGCCGAGTAGAAAATCATGTCGCCGGGTCCGCTTGACTGCAGCGGCTCAAGCAATTGCGTCTCACCGCATGCAACAGAAAAGCGCACGGCGTTGGCAGGCAGATCATGCACGGCAAGTGTCGCGAGGCAGCCGTCGCAAAGCGCGCGAATGTCATCGAGCGTAGATTCCCAAAGTGAGGCATCGGGAATGCAGTCGTAAATCCCGCCGACGAGGCCGGACAAATGCAATGCGGAAGTTTTTGCCTGCATTTCTTGAAGTCTCTTTCCTGATGTTGTCGCCAATCCCCAAGGATTTCGCAAGAGCTTTCCCTTGGGTGACCCGTGGGTGCAAATGGTTCAAATTCAGCGCCGCATCCTGCGCGGCTGCTTTTCAGGCAGGCAAATGTATACTGCGGTACGGCGGACGCCGCGTCACCCGGATTGGTGAATGCCCATATGGACTTGTCGCATCGTTCGCGGCATAAGCGGCCAAAGTTCACGGGCTGCTGCAATGTCAAAATTCTTTCTTCAGTTCTTCACATGGTGGAACGGCCAGACGCTCGGCACCCGCTTTCACACTTGGCGCAAGGGCGAGCGCGTGGGTGAAGACGATTTTGGCAATGTCTACTATCAGGGCGGCAAGGACTCGGAAGGCCGCACGCGCCGGTGGGTCATATACAAGGACTATGCCGAAGCCTCGGCAATTCCTTCTGGCTGGCACGGCTGGATGCATCACCGTACGGACCTTGCGCCGTCGCGGGAGGATTATCACCCGCGCGACTGGCAAAAGCCGCACCAGCCAAACTTGACAGGCTCCGCTGCCGCGTACCGGCCAAAGGGATCCATGGCCAATGCAGGCGTGCGCCCTCGCGCCACAGGCGATTACGATGCGTGGACGCCAAGAAACTGAGCCGCATCCACACTTCTTTTATCCCACCGGCTTCTCTTGCCACAATTCACGGTTAACGAACTGTTGACGGGCAGCGCGATATTCTGCCGCCTAATCTGCCTGACGGTCCTGAACGCATGCCCAAAACCATCTTTTTGCCCTTCGTCCGGACCGCCGCACTGATGGGATTGTTCTTGAGTGCGATGGCGGGCGCATCGTGCGCAGAAGAGATAATCGTCAATCCGGTCGCCGAGTTTGCGGGCATCGACAAGATCACCGGACGCATCATCACGTTTGATGTCTATGTCAATGAGACTGTGCAGTTCGGCGCGCTGCAGGTGACACCCCGCGTCTGCAATTCGCGTCCCGAGACCGAGACGCCAAAAACCACGTCGTTTGTCGAAGTGGACGAAATCACGCTGGATCGCAAAATCCGGCGTATCTTCACTGGTTGGATGTTTGCCGACAGTCCGGGGCTTAACGCGGTGGAGCACGCCGTTTATGACGTGTGGCTCAAGAGCTGCAAACAGGCGACCGACGTGCCGAAACCGGCGAAAAGCTGAAGTTTCAGAAATAGTTATGGATGGAAGTTCGTCTTGACGTCCAGCGCGGCTCGCAAGAGCTTCATATACTTTGCTTTTGACATTTCAATCACACCGAACTGAGACAGATGTTGGGTCATGAACTGCGTGTCGAGAAGCGCGAACCCCCGCTCCCGGAGCCGGTTAACGAGATGAACCAATGCAACTTTTGATGCGTCGGTCTGCCGCGAAAACATGCTCTCGCCGAAAAACGCACCGCCAAGCGTGACGCCGTAAAGCCCGCCGGCAAGCTGTCCGCCCGCCCATGTCTCGACCGTATGGCATTGGCCGCGGTCAAACAGTTTGCGGCAGGCGCGGCGGATCGGACCGTTGATCCAGGTGCTCTCGCGCCCGGACTTGGATTCCGCGCAACCTGCTATGACACCGTCAAAATCGGAGTCGAAGCGCACCTCGAACCGGCCCTGACGAATAGTTTTGGCCAGGCTGTGCGGCACGTGAAACGAATCAAGTGGCAGAACGCCGCGTTTGTGCGGCTCGACCCAGAACACCTCGTCATCGCCAGCGTCTTCAGACATCGGGAATACGCCTATCGCATAGGCGCTCAACAGGATGTCGGGATCAATATCAAAGGCCGGCATGCCGGTCATGGATCACTCTGCCGATGCCGCGAGATATTTTTCGAGCCAGTGAATGTCATAGTCGCCATTGGCGATATCGGTGTTGCCGACAAGATCGCGGAACAGCGGCAGCGTCGTCTTGATGCCGTCAATGACGAATTCGTCGAGCGCGCGCCGCAGCCGCATCATGCATTCCACCCGCGTGCGGCCATGCACGATCAGCTTGCCGACCATGGAATCGTAATATGGCGGGATTTTATAACCCGCGTAGACGCCCGAATCGATTCGGATGCCGAGGCCGCCCGGCGTGTGGTAGTGCGTGATCGTGCCGGGCGAGGGCACGAATGTGCGCGGATCTTCCGCATTGATGCGGCACTCAATGGCGTGGCCGGAAAACTTGATCTCTTCCTGAGTGACCGACAAGCCGCCGCCCGAGGCGATGCGGATTTGCTCGTGCACAAGGTCAATGCCGGTGATGGCTTCGGTTATCGTGTGCTCGACCTGCAGGCGGGTGTTCATCTCGATGAAATAGAACTCGCCGTCCTCATAGAGAAACTCGATCGTGCCTGCGCCTCTGTAGCCAAGCCCGGCAATAGCGCGCGCGCAGATGCCGCCGATCTTCTCGCGCTCTTCCGCATTGAGGGCAGGGGAGTTGGCCTCCTCCCAGATCTTCTGGTGGCGGCGCTGCAGCGAGCAGTCGCGTTCGCCAAAATGCACGCCCTTGCCCGCGCCGTCGCCCATGATTTGCACTTCGATGTGGCGGGGTTTCTGCAGATATTTCTCGATATAGACTTCGGTGTTGCCAAACGCGGCGCCCGCTTCTGAGCGCGCAGTGGCGAGGGCAATTGCAAGATCATCCTGGTTGCGCGCCACTTTCATGCCGCGCCCGCCGCCGCCGGCGGTTGCCTTGATGATAACCGGATAACCAATATCTTTACAGATGCGCGCGGCCTCAATCTCGTCTGACACGCCGCCTTCAGAACCCGGAACGACCGGAATGCCAAGCCGTTTGGCTGTGCGCTTGGCTTCGATCTTGTCGCCCATAATGCGTATGTGGTCCGCCGTCGGGCCGATAAACGTAATTTTATGCGCTTCGAGAATATCGGCGAACTTGGCGTTTTCCGACAGAAATCCGTAGCCGGGATGAATGGCGTCCGCCCCGGTGATTTCACAGGCGGCAACGATCTGGTGGATGTTGAGGTAGCTGTCGCGCGATGGCGGTGGACCAATGCAGACGCTTTCGTCCGCAAGGCGCACATGCATGGCATCGGCGTCAGCGGTTGAATGCACGGCAACCGTCTTGATGCCAAGCTCGCGGCAGGCGCGCAGCACGCGCAGCGCGATTTCGCCGCGGTTGGCGATCAGGATCTTTTGGAACATGCCGCCGGTTCCCATCTATTCAATAACGACCAGAAGCTCGCCATATTCGACCGGCGAAGCATCCTCAATCAATATTGCGGTGACGGTGCCCGAGCGCGGCGAAGCGATCTGGTTCATCGTCTTCATCGCTTCGATGATGAGGATCGTCTGGCCCTCCTTGACCTTCGAGCCGACCTGAATGAATGGATCCGCGCCAGGCGCAGGCGCGAAATAAGCGGTGCCGACCATAGGCGCAGGAACTGCGTTGACGTTCGCCGCGGCTGCAATGGGAACGGCTGCAGCCGGCATCGCGGCAGTTGGGGCGGCAGCAGCCACATAATGTTGGGCAGGCAGGGCAGGCGTTCCCGCGCGGGATACTCGAATGCGCAGATCGCCCTGCTCGACTTCAATCTCGGTGAGATCCGTCTCTTTCAGTAAACCGGCCAGATCCCGGATGATCGACTGGTCAATGCTCGACGACTTGCCCGCCATGAGTGTTTCCCTTGTTTTTCCCGCAAGACTCAGAGCGCTGCGAGCGCTCTTAGTCCCATTATGTAGCCGTCCGGCCCAAAACCGCAAATAACGCCTTTGGCCACCAAGGACACATAGGATTTGTGGCGGAATTCTTCGCGCGCGTGAATATTGGATAGATGAACTTCGACCACGGTCGCATTGGAGCCTTTGATCGCATCATGAAGCGCGATCGAAGTGTGGGTATACGCACCCGGATTGATCAGGATGCCGGTCCCTGCAAGGCCGGCGTCCTGTACCCAGGACACGAGTTCTCCCTCGATATTGGATTGACGGAAATCAACTTCAACGCCCAAAGCCTTGGCTTCCGCCTCTACTTTGGCTTTCAGATCGTCCAAAGTTCCATTGCCGTAATGCGCCGGCTCGCGAACGCCGAGCAGGTTGAGATTGGGTCCGTTGAGGACAAGAATCTTTTTGCTTCTAGCCAATCCTGCCCAGCGCCCCGTTGCTGCCTTCACTTAGTCAAAGCTGTCACGGCTTAAAAGCAAGTTGGGGGATTGTCCACACTCTTCGGAGCTCAGGTGCAGGCCGTTTTCTGGCACTTGCGCACGTTATCGACCTTCTGGCTCAAAACATCCGCACCCATAGCGCCGAACACGACATCATCCTTTATGACGTAAGAAGGCGTTCCCGTGATGTTTAGCGAGGTTGCAAGCTGGTGGTTTTTGTCAAAAAGCGCACCGATGGCAGGATCTTCCATGCCCTTGCGCAGATCTTCCTCTTTTGCCCCTAACGCAACCGCGACCTGGATGGCCCGCGCTTCGTCAGCGCGGCCCTCGCCACTCAACAGCTCCCGATGGAACGCGCCGTACTTGTCGGGCATCAGCTTGAGGAACGACTGGGCGACAATATGCGCTTTGACAGAATCTTCGCCGAGGATCGGGTATTCTTTGAGCACAAAGCGCAGGTTCGGGTCGGCTTTGACCATCGCGTCCATATCGGTGAGCGCGCGTTTGCAATAACCGCAATTGTAGTCGTAGAACTCAACAACCGTCACATCTCCCTTGGGATTGCCGATAATGGCATCGGCCGAGGCGTTGAAAATCTCGGCGGACGAATCACTCAGTGCCTTTTCCCGCGCGACCTTTTCTTCCTTTTCCTTCTTGGCGCTCAGCGCGTTCTGCACATCGACAAGGATTTCCGGATTGGCGATCAGATATTCCTTGATGATTTTTTCGACCTCGGCCCGGTCTGTGCCTTCGGCGTAGGCCGGAATGGCGAGGCTGGCGGCCATGGCAATCGCCGAGGCGGCTGACAGAATTAGTTTGCGCATCAATTTTCTCCTCGGATAGCCCATGGGTGCCGGTATGGCAGGCAAAGGTTCATGACTTCTTCTTTTTGTTCGCGCCCGGCTTCTTCTGCGTCATGATGTCTTCAGCGCGCAGCCAGCCCGGCTCGCCGGTCTTGAACTTCTTCTGCGCCCGCGCCGCGAAAATCTTCGCTTCCTGCAGATTGCCGCCGTAGAAATGCATTTCCGCGCTCGAAAGCTCGGCATTGGCGATATCGCCTAATTTGCCGTAAGCCTGCGCCAGGAACTGGTAGCCAAGGAAATTGTCCTTGTCGCGCGACAGCGCCGTCTTCAGCGCCGTTTTTGCCCCTTCGGCATCGCCGGACAGCAGCAGAGACTGGCCATAGCCTACCTGAATGAGCGATGATCGTTCCGGATCGAGTTTCATGGCGCGCTGATAGGCCTTGGCTGCCTCTGTGGGCTTGTTGAGTTTGACGAGGATGTCGCCACGAAGCTCGTAAAAATAGGGGTTGTTTGGCTGCGCCTTGATCAGCGCATCAGTCTTGGCCAGCGCCGGCTTTTGCGAGCCTGCGAGAAACTGGGAAAGGGCAAGGCCGTACTGCGCACCGATGCCTTTCGGATTGTTGCGGAACAGCCGGGGAATGACATTGCCGCCAATTGTATAGGCGGCGATCTTGGCGCGGGCGAGGTCATGGCGCGTTTGAAGCTGGGCCGGATCCGGCGTGGCAAAGTTCGGGCTTGCCTGCGCCAGCCGCTGCAGATTGGAAATGCGCTCCTGCGGCAGCGGGTGGCTGATGCGGTACGGATCGATACGGGTTCCTGACAGAGACAAGGCATCGGCGAAGCGCTCGAAGGTCTTCAAAAGGCCTGCTGCCGACTGCCCCGTGCGGTCGAGATACTCAATTGCGGACCTGTCAGCGGTCATCTCCTCGTCGCGCTGATAGCTCAGGAGCGAACGCCGCGCCGCCTCGGCACCGCCTGCCGCAATGCCGCTCCCAGCGCCTGCAATTTCGCCGCTGCCCGAAGCTGCGCCAGCAACGGCGACGCCAGCGCCCAGGAGCGTGGAGAGCACGGCGAGTTTTTCAGCCGATTCCGCCCGCTGACGCAGGCGGAACTGGTGGCCGCCTGCAACATGACCGGTTTCATGCGCAATGACGCCGATGATCTCACCGGGCGTTTCCGCACGCAAAATCGCGCCTGTGTGAATGAACATGCGCCGTCCGGATACAAACGCGTTGAATGACGGGTCATTGACGAGGACAATCTCGACGGCGCCTGATTTCAAGCCTGCGGCTTTGATGATCGGCCGCGCATAATCGCGCATCAAGCGCTCGATTTCCGCATCACGGATAATGGCAACGCGCCCGCTTTGTTGCGAAAACGCAGATGACAGGCCGACCGCCAGCAAGGCGGCAGCCAAGACGGCGCGGCGTGCAAGTGCCGATATCAGGCGTACTCTGCTCATAGTCCTAGGTATCTCAAGCCAAACCCGCGCAAAAGACCAAAACGGGTGATAAACGAACTTGTGAAGGCCATGCCAATGGGGCAAATCTACGGCCCAACAACAGCGGAACCTGCAAATTGCACATATCGCGCCGCAGCGCTGTCGAACCCTTCCATGCCATGGATGTCCTTGCCGAAGCCAACCGGCTCGCTGCGCTGGGAAAACCGGTGATCTCCATGGCGGTCGGCCAGCCCGCTGATCCAGCGCCCATGATGGTGCGCGCAGCGGCGAAAATGGCGCTGGATGCCGGACGCATCGGCTATACCAATGCGCTTGGCGTGGAAGAGCTTCGCCGGCGCATTGCGCGGCATTACCAGGAACATTATCGGCTGGAGATCAGCCCTGAGCGGATTGCTGTGACAACCGGCTCCTCTTCGGGATTTAATCTGGCTTTCCTTGCCATGTTTGACGCGGGTGACCGCGTCGCCATCACCCGCCCCGGCTACCCCGCCTATCGCAACATCATGGCCGCGCTTGGCATTGAGGTTGTTGAGATACCGATAGGTGCGGAGGAGGGGGAGCTGACAGGCGAACGGCTGCGGGATGTCCATGCGCACACGCCGCTGAAGGGATTGTTGTTTGCCAGCCCTGCCAATCCGACCGGAGCCTCATTGCAGCCTGACATCATGAAGAGTCTTTTGCTGACTGCGCAGGACCTTGGCATTTCGGTTATCTCCGACGAGATCTATCATCGGCTGTCTTATGTCGGGGGCGACACGACGGCGCTGTCGGTCTCCGATGACGTGACCATCATCAATTCCTTTTCGAAATTTTACTGCATGACCGGCTGGCGCATTGGCTGGATGGTCCTGCCTCCGTCGCTGGTGCGGGCGGTCGAGCGGATTGCGCAAAACCTCTACATCTCTGCGCCCGAACTCTCTCAGATCGCGGCAATTGAGGCGTTTGGCGCAACTGCGGACCTGGAAATCATCAAAACCCGCTACGGGAAGAATCGGCTCATTCTGTCTGACTGTCTTCCCAAGCTCGGCTTCGACCTTGCCGCGAAGATGGACGGCGCGTTTTATGCGTGGTGCGATGTCAGCCGCCACACCAATGATTCGATGACATTTGCGCGCAAGATGTTGGCCGAAACATTCGTCGCGGCAACTCCGGGGCATGATTTTGACCCGGTCAACGGCCACCGCTTCATGCGGTTTTCCTATGCCGGGAGTCCTGACGACATGGCTGAGGCCATGGAGCGGCTGAGAGGCTGGGTCTGAAATGATTGGGGCCGGATGATCCGGCCCCGCAATTTGCATCGTGTCTCAGAAGAAGCCTTTGCGCTGCCACCAGCCGCCTTTGCGCGGCTTGGCTTCCTCCGCAGGTGCGTCCGGCTTGACCGGCGCCGAGGAAGACACAACAGGCTCGACAGCGACCGTTTGCGCTGATGTGCTGCGGCGGGCGCGGGGCTTCTTTTCAGGAACGGCAGCTACTGCAACCGTCTCTGCTGGAGCTTCGGCTGTTGCAGCTACCTCGTCCGCTGTCTCTTCAACCTTTACCTTGCGCGCTCTGCTGCGCTTTGGCTTGGCGGGCGCTTCAGCTTCCGGGGCCTCAATAGGCTCAGGTGCTGCCGCAACTGGCGCTTCCGCTGCAACACTCTCCGTTGAATCACCTGACGCATCAATGACTGTCTCGGTATCGGTCTTGTCCCGGCGTCCTCCACGCCGGCCGCGGCGGCGCTTCTTGCGCTCGGCCTCCTCGCGCGTGCTTTCGCCACCCTCCCGGGCTTCGGCGCCATCAGCATTAGGCTCCTCATCGGTGCCGCCGCTTTCCGGTCCATCACCGTTAGGTTCGCCTGTGCTTTGGCGGGGCGCGCCGTCGGCATCGCGGCCGCGGCCGCGGCGTCGGCGTCGGCGTTTGCGCTTGCCATCGCTCTCGCCGTCGCGGTTCTCGCCGCTCTGCCGGACGGGCGCTTCACCCTCGTCAGCAAAGTCGGCGCTGTTTTCTTCTGAGGCTTCGTCTTCCTCAAGCGGAATGTCCGGGTCGGTTTCATCAAACTCCGGAAGCAGCGTTGCCCTTGGCGCAGATGGCGTGCGCGTGGTCGCGGGGCCGCGGTCTATCGCCAGGTGCTGGCTGCCAACGGCGTCATCGGCCTCTACCGAGATATTGAGCCCGAAACGGTTTTCCAGATCAGTCAGCGTCTCGCGCTTGTGATTGAGGACATAGAGCGCCGAGCTTGTCGGCGTGCGCACGGTGATGTCGAAGCCGGATTCGCGCAGCAAATGCTCTTCAATCGAGCGGACAATGTGAAGGCCGATTGAGGAGGGCGAGCGCACATGACCGACACCGCCGCATTGCGGGCAAACCTGCGTGGTGCTCTCAAGCACACTGGCACGGATGCGCTGGCGCGACATTTCCATCAGGCCGAAATGCGAAATGCGCCCGACCTGAATGCGCGCCCGGTCGTTCTTCAAGCAGTCTTTGAGACGCTTCTCGACTGCCCGGTTGTTGCGGTTCTCCTCCATGTCGATGAAGTCGATGACAATGAGACCCGCAAGATCGCGCAGCCTGAGCTGGCGCGCCACTTCATCGGCGGCCTCCAGATTGGTCTGCAGCGCGGTGTCTTCGATCGAGTGCTCACGCGTCGAACGCCCGGAGTTGACATCGACCGCAACAAGCGCCTCGGTCTGGTTGATGATGATGTAACCACCGGATTTGAGCGTGACCTGCGGCTGCAACATCTTGTCGAGCTGCGCCTCAATGCCGGCTTTGGCGAAAATGGGCGTCGTGTCGCGGTAAGGCTGAACCATTTTCGCATGGCTCGGCATGAGCATGCGCATGAAATCCTTGGCCTCGCGGTATCCGTTCTCACCCGCCACCTGGATTTCCGAAATATCCTTGTTGTACAGATCGCGGATCGAGCGCTTGATCAGGCTGCCCTCTTCATACACGAGGGTGGGGGCCTGCGACTGAAGCGTCAGCGTGCGGACTGTCTCCCACATGCGCATCAGATATTCGTAATCGCGCTTGATTTCGGCTTTGGTGCGGTTGGCCCCCGCAGTGCGCAAAATCACACCCATGCCTTGCGGCACATCGAGATCCTTCACGACATCCTTGAGCCGCTTGCGGTCCTGAATCGATGTGATCTTGCGCGATATCCCGCCGCCGCGCCCGGTATTGGGCATCAAAACGGAATAGCGGCCTGCCAGCGACAGATACGTCGTCAGCGCCGCACCCTTATTGCCGCGTTCTTCTTTCACGACTTGCACCAGCAGAACCTGGCGGCGCTTGATCACTTCCTGAATTTTGTATTGGCGGCGGGCAACACGACGGCTTTGGCGCATTTCCTCCATGGAATCCTCAGAGCCTGCGCCGACGGATTCAATGACTTCCGCTTCGTCGATCTGTTCTGCATTGGACCGCTCTGCGCCGCCATGCTCTTCCTCTGCGTGCTCGTCCGAAGTGTTTTCATCGGCAGGATGATCTTCCGATGCCTCATCGCGGGGAGCTTGCGGCCTTGGCTCCTCATCATCTGGCCCCTCGGCGCCTTCGGAGACGACATCGGCCTCAATCGCCATTTCAATGATTTTGGCGGGCGCATCACCGTCATCAGCAGGCTCGGGGCTTATTGCTTCATCTGCGTTCTCAGAAGGCTCTTCGACTTCAGCTTCCGCAGCTTCACTTCCGGCGGCCTCGTTTTCCCTTGGAGCAGTTGAACGTGGGCCACGCTCGCGCCGTTTGCGACGCCCGCCATCGCGCCCGTCGCGGTCATCGCGGCCAGCGCGCCGGGCGGGGCGCTCTTCGTCCTCGTCCTCATCTGCATGCTCGGCAGCTTCCGCTTCAATCAGAGCCTGCCGGTCTGCATGCGGAATTTGGTAATAGTCGGGGTGGATTTCACTGAAGGCGAGAAAACCGTGCCGGTTTCCGCCATATTCGACAAAAGCGGCTTGGAGCGACGGCTCGACGCGCGTCACCCGTGCAAGATAGATATTGCCCCTGATTTGTTTCTTGTGTTCCGACTCAAAGTCGAATTCTTCGATCCGGTTGCCCCGAACCACTACGACGCGTGTTTCCTCCGGGTGGGAGGCGTCGATCAGCATTTTGTTCGCCATAACAGAAAATCTCCGCAGCGCGCGGCACGCTCAAGGGCGACGGGAGACGCAAATGCGCACTCGCGATGCCTGATGAGGGGCGGCTGCATGTAAATGAATCCGCACGAAGCGCGCGCAAGGCAAACCGCACCAGCCAACCGCGATAGCTGCGGAACGGCGTTTGGTGAGATAAGGATGTCCCCGATAAACTGCGCACGGCGTACGAATAACCTCAGACAAGCCCGATTGGGCCGATGAATACACATATAATCCGGCGCGATACCCGCGCCGTGAACTTCAAGGTCGTAAAAATGACCCTGAGAGATTTGGTGGAAGGCCTTCGGACTGTAACGCCCGGCAATTTTCTTCGCTTGATGTCATCCAGAGGCGGGAATCAAACACCACCGGGCGCAATTTGCGAGAATTAGCCGGTTAATCCAGAACTCTCCCGCCCTGCTTGTAGGGGTTGGCACAAAAAGAGGCAAGATGCCATTTGACCTTGGGCCAAGAAGGACGGCGGTGGCGAAAGACTTGCTTAACCATGAGCCATTACGCTTTATTAAGAAGGTGAAAATGGCTGCATCGATAAACACAAGCGCTCGCATGGACGATCGCTCGGGAAGAACGCGCTTGCGCGCAGCGCGTACGCGCGCCGGATTCAAATTGGGCCAATTGTCCCTCAAGTCATTGTTTATAGTTGTTTTTTCTATATTTTCTACCGTGGCGGCCACGGTTGCCGAAGCTGAGACACCGCTGGTCGCGAAGTCTGCCGAGATGGCTGGCGACGAGCTTCGTGTCCGAGCCCTGTTCAAATTCGACCGCGAGCCCAAACTCGCGCGACTGATTATCGCCAATCCGCATCGTCTTGTCATCGATCTTCCGGAGACCGGATTTGCGTTTGACGCCAAGGCACCTTTGGCACGCGGCCTCGTCTCGGACGTCCGCTTCGGATTGATGCAAGAGGGCAAATCGCGAATCGTGCTGACCGCCAAGGGACCGTTTGCGCTTGACCTGTTTGAAATGCGCAAAGACGAAAAGGAAGGCTCTTGGAATTTGGTGCTCGAAATGTCGGCTTCCTCGGATGCGGCTTTTGAAAAATTACTGGATGCGGAAGTCAATCTGACCGGCGCCACCTCAACGTCGGCAAAAGGTGATCGCATCGGGCAAGCGCCGAAGGGCAGGTATAAGCCGTTCACAGTTGTTCTTGATGCAGGCCATGGCGGCATCGACATCGGCGCGCTTGGACGCTCGGGCACGCAGGAGAAGGATGTCACGCTTGCTTTTGCTTCGGAACTGAAGGATTTGTTGTCGCAAAACTCGGCGCTGCGCGTGGTCATGACCCGCGACACCGACATTTTTCTCGCGCTTGGTGAGCGGGTGCGGCTCGCGCGTCAGAACGAAGCTGACATATTCATTGCGATCCATGCCGACACCATCCGCGCGCGTGATTTGCGGGGAGCGACAGTCTATACAATTTCGGACAAGGCGTCTGACGAGGTTGCGCACGCGGTAGCTGCAAACGAGAACAAATCGGACATTTATGCCGGGCTGCCTGTTGCAAGCAACAATAATGACGTGTCCGACATTCTGATTGATTTGATGCGCCGTGAAACCCAGAAATTTTCGGTCAACCTCGCCAAGACGGTTGTCTCCTCATTCAACGGCAAAATCCGTCTCATAAACAATCCGCACCGTTCGGCAGGTTTTCTGGTCTTGAAGGCGCCCGATGTTCCATCCGTTCTGGTGGAACTTGGCTATTTGTCCAATCCGCAAGACGAGAAGCTCTTGACTACGCCAAATTGGCGCACGCAAACCGCCAAACTTTTGGTGACGGCCATAGAGGCCTATGCGGCGACACATTCAAATCAGGTCGCAAAGCAATGAGATTTCACTTGAAGAGGGCTTTTCAGCAACACAGTTCCTTGCCTTCGCCGCAATTTCTGCGCAAGCACCGATCACGAATAGGCTCTATCCGGTATATTTTGAGGGCGTTTCGTGTTAGTAGCGGCGCGCTGGCATTTGAGGCCTTCGGCGGCACCGTGCTGCGGACGGGGATAGCATGATACGACTTTTGGGATATTTCTTTGGGATCGGTGCGCTGATGTTTATCGGCGTCGCGGCAGCAATCGCGGTCTACGTGGGCGATGTGTCCAAGGACTTGCCCGATTACGAGGTGTTGGCGCAATACGAGCCGCCGGTCACCACCCGCATTCATTCAGATGACGGCGCCCTGATGGGTGAGTTTGCGCGCCAGCGCCGTCTGTATCTGCCCATTCAGGCGGTACCCGACCGGGTCAAGGCAGCTTTCATTTCAGCTGAAGACAAGAACTTCTACCATCACCCCGGCATCGACATTAACGGGCTTGGCCGCGCTGTATATGTCAATTTGCAGAACATGGGCTCCGGCCGCCGCCCGGTGGGCGCATCGACGATCACGCAGCAGGTCGCCAAGAATTTCCTCCTGTCTTCCGACCAGACATTCGACCGCAAGATCAAGGAAGCGATTCTTTCGCTGCGCATTGAGCGCGCCTATTCCAAGGACCGCATTCTTGAGCTTTACCTCAACGAGATTTTCTTTGGCCTGAACTCCTATGGAATCGCCGGTGCGGCGCTGACCTATTATGACAAATCCGTCAACGAACTCACCATTTCCGAAGCGGCTTACCTGGCCGCCTTGCCCAAGGGGCCATCAAACTACCACCCATTCCGGCAGACGGACCGCGCGCTCGCGCGCCGCAACTACGTCATCGACCAGATGCTGGAGAACAAGTACATCACGACCGATGAGGCCGCTGAAGCCAAATCCCAGCCACTCAACGTCAATCCGCGCAGCGCAGTATCCAACCTGTTTGCTTCCGAATATTTCACCGAGGAAGTGCGCCGCGAGATCGTAGACAGGTATGGAGAGTCAGCCCTGTATGAAGGCGGCCTGTCGGTTCGCACCACGCTCAATCCCCGTCTCCAGGTCCTGGCGCGCGCTGCACTTCACAAAGGGCTCGTCCGCTTCGACGAGCTGCAGGGATTTCGGGGCGCATATAAGACAATTGAAATCGGCGATGACTGGGGCAAGGGCCTCGGCGCAATCGAGCCGATGGCGGATCTGCCTGAATGGAAACTCGCGGTCGTATTGGAGGCCGGCGCGGACGGCGTGACGGTAGGCATCCGGCCCGCCACTGAAGTGTCAGGAGATATTTCGGCGGAACGCGCCGAGGGCACGATTGCTGCCGAAGACATGAAATGGGCGTTTCGCCTCAATTCGGATGGTGAGAGGAAGCGTGTCAAAGGCATAGAAGAAGTTGTGAAGCGCGGTGACGTAATCTTCGTCGAGCCTAAAGACGGGGCGGATGGAACCTATCGATTGCGCCAGCTACCTGCGGTCTCAGGTTCGCTCGTCGCCATGGACCCGCACACAGGGCGTGTTCTTGCATTGATTGGCGGCTTCTCCTTCGCGCAGTCCCAGTTCAACCGTGCAACGCAAGGGTACCGCCAGCCGGGTTCTTCCTTCAAACCGTTTGTATACGCGGCGGCGCTCGACAATGGCTACACGCCGTCATCGGTGGTGCTGGATGCGCCCATTGAAATTGACCAGGGCGGCTCGCTTGGCATCTGGGCGCCGAAAAACTACAGCGGCAGACCTGCCGGACCATCCACCTTGCGCCTTGGCATTGAACAATCGCGCAATCTGATGACGGTCCGCCTTGCCAAGGACATGGGCATGAAGCTGGTCGCCGAATATGCCGAGCGCTTCGGCGTCTACGACAAAATGCTGCCGGTTCTATCGATGTCACTCGGCTCCGGCGAAACGACGACCATGCGCATGGTCTCTGCATTTGCCGTCTTTGCCAATGGCGGCAAGGCGATCAAGCCATCGCTCATCGACCGTATCCAGGACCGCTATGGCAAGACGATATTCAAACATGACGAGCGCCAGTGCGAGGGCTGCACGGCGACGGGCTGGCTTGACCAGCCGGAGCCCGGTCTTGTCGATAATCGCGATCAGGTGCTCGATCCGATGACCGCCTATCAGATAACCTCGATGATGGAAGGGGTTGTCCAGCGCGGCACGGCGTCCAACATCAAGGATATCGGCATGCCCGTCGCCGGAAAGACCGGCACCACCAATGAGGAAAAGGATGCCTGGTTTGTCGGCTACACACCTGACCTCGTGGTCGGCGTCATGATGGGTTACGATCAGCCGACGCCGATGGGCAAGGGCTCAACCGGCGGCGCGCTCTGTGCCCCGATCTTCAAGGACTTTGTGACGGCGGCGCTGAAGGACGGGAAGCCGGTTGATTTCCGGGTGCCCGAGGGCATGACCGAAATTGCAATCGACCGCAAGACCGGAATGCGCGCCTTTGGCGAAGGTCCGAACGTGATCCTCGAAGCTTTCAAGCCTGGCACTGGCCCAGCGGATTCTTACTCCGTTATCGGCATGGATGAAATCGCCGTGCAATCGCGCGAAAAAGTCTTTTCGCCAAAAGCAGCCAAGGCGATCCAGGAAGGCGCGCAGGGCCTATTCTGACATTCCAAATCGTCCACTTTACACCGCGCGGACCCGAAACTATGGTCCGCGCGTTTTCATGAAAGGCTCCAAATGCGCGCGGAAATCGAAGCGGTTGTCGATGACATCAAGCAGGGCATCACCCTGCTGAGGAGGCATCTTTGACTGGGATCAAGCCGTCAAGCGCCTCGGCTATTTGAACGAGCGCGCCGAAGACCCGGCGTTATGGAATGACGCGCAGGAAGCGCAGAAGCTGATGCGCGAACGCCAACAGCTGGACGACAGCATTGGCGGTCTGAAGAAACTCACTGCTGGGCTCAATGACAATATTGAACTCATTGCGATGGGCGAAGAGGAGGGCGACGCTTCCATCGTTGCCGACGCTGAAACCGCCATTCGCGATCTGAAGACCGAGATCGCCCGGCGTCAGGTCGAATCGCTCTTGTCGGGCGAGGCCGACGGCAATGACTGTTATCTGGAAGTGCATTCGGGCGCTGGCGGCACGGAAAGCCAGGACTGGGCGTCGATGCTTTTGCGCATGTATACGCGCTGGGCCGAGCGCAAGCGCATGAAAGTGGAGATGCTGGAGTTTCAGGACGGCGACACCGCCGGCATCAAATCCGCAACGCTTCACATCAAAGGCCACAATGCCTATGGATGGCTCAAGACTGAATCGGGTGTGCACCGGCTCGTGCGCATCTCGCCGTTCGATTCCAACGCCCGCCGCCACACCTCGTTCTCCAGCGCCTGGGTCTATCCCGTCATCGACGATTCGATAGACATAGACATCAAGGAATCGGACTGCCGCATCGACACCTACCGCTCATCCGGCGCGGGCGGCCAACACGTCAACACGACGGATTCGGCCGTGCGCATCACGCATGTTCCGACCGGCATAGTCGTGCAGTGCCAGGCTGACCGTTCGCAGCACAAGAACCGCGCCACGGCCTGGTCGATGCTTCGCGCCCGTATGTATGAGGCGGAACTTGAAAAGCGCGAAAGCGAGGCCAACAAGGAGCAATCGGCCAAAACCGATATAGGCTGGGGCCACCAGATTCGCTCTTACGTCTTGCAGCCCTATCAGCTGGTCAAGGATTTGCGCACCGGCGCGGAAAGTCCAAGCCCCCAGGATGTGCTGGATGGTGATCTGGATCAGTTCATGGAAGCTGCACTCGCGCAGCGCGTTTTCGGCGGCAAGGCCGAGGTTGAAGACTTAGAGTAAGTCCTCAATCTTGCGGCCGGCGCGGATGAAGGCGGCAGGATCAACCGCCCCGCTGTCCTTGCGCACCTCATAATGCAGATGCGGGCCGGTGGAGCGCCCGGTTGAGCCGGCCAGGCCAATTGTCGCGCCCGGCTCGACTTCATCGCCTTCACTTACAAGAATGCGGCTCATATGGGCATAACGTGTTGTCAGACCATTTCCATGCTCGATTTCGACCATGTTGCCGTAGCCGCCATTGCGGCCTGCCGATACGACTTTGCCAGTGGCTGCGGCCTTGACCGGATCGCCTGTGCTGGCGCGGAAATCCATGCCTGAATGAAACGCCGCCGTGCCGAGCAGCGGATCGCGGCGGGTGCCAAACGAGCTGGTGATGTCGGAGCCGGGCGAGGGATTGGCAAAGGGGAACTGACGCACAGCTCTGCGCGCCCTCTTCAGCTGATTCAGCGCTGAATCAAGCCCTTCCACTTCGACGCGAAAGCTGCTCATTGCTTCAGCGCTGTCTGCAGGGATGAAGGGCCCCCCTTCTGCAATTGAGGGTTCGGATTTCAAGCGGTAACCGGCAACGGCGAGTGCGTCAGATATCTTCTCTGCGCTGGCGCGGGCGGTTTTTGCCAGATAACGGACTTGGTTGAGCTGCTTTGTGTCGATGTCCCGAAGCGAGCGGTTGATCGCGAGGAACAGCCGGTCGGCGCGGTCAGCGGTCGTTTGACCAGAGTCGGCCTTTGCGTGGGAAAACAAGGAGGCGGCGACGCTGCCTGTCGTCGTCGAATCAAGCAAAGCGGCGCTTTCGTCCGGCTTGTCATTGGGCACCGGAATGGATCCAAGCGTGGCGCGGGCCTTTTTCATCACCGAGCCAAGCTCGCCGTCACGGCTCGTCAATTGTTCCTGACGCTCTATCAGTTCGACGACTTTGGACTCCATCAGCTGCTGATCGAGCAGTTGGCGGCTGGTAATGCGGTCAACCTGTGTGCGCAGGGCCGAAATGCGGTCCTCATAAGCATGTTGAAGCCGTGCTTGACGCGCTACGGTCGCGCCGATGAGATCATCGCGCAGCACGAGATAGGAAGTGGCAACGAGATAACCCAAAGTCATCGCCGCGACGAATGCGCCTCCTGTCAACGCCATCCACGGCTTGACCGTGAAATGTTTGATGTCATTTCCATGCGCGATGATGATCGTGTGCGGCTCTTTGCGCTTGCCAAACAGGGGAGGCTGCGCGCCGGCGCGTTGGGTACGGTTCATGGACAGACCAACTCGTGAAACCAAATGAGTCCATCAATTAGAGACTGTTAGGGTTAACAAACCCTTGGGAAATGCTGAAAATCGTGAAAAATCAGGCCTTTCCCCGCTGTTGATCCGCAATTCACTCCAGCGTCCGGACTGCCCCAAGAACCTCCTCAGCATGGCCTGTGACGGATACCTTGTCCCAGACCCTTGCAATCTGGCCGCTGGCATCAATCAATAGAGTGGTGCGAACAACGCCCATATACTTGCGGCCATACATGCTTTTCTCGGCCCAGACGCCATAGGTCTGCAAGGTTGCGGTATCCTCATCGGCCAGAAGTTCGACGCTAAGCCCTTGCTTGTCGCGGAACTTCGCGTGTTTTTTGGCACTGTCGGGCGACATGCCGATGATGACGGCGCCCGCCGCCTCAAACGCACTCTTCAACCGGGAAAAATCCTGCGCCTCTGTCGTACATGCGCTCGTGTCATCTTTCGGGTAGAAAAACAGGACAACCTTTCTGCCCTTGAAGTCGCTCAATCTTCGAACAATGCCGGCGTCATTGGGAAGAGAAAAATCTGGGGCCAACTCCCCTTTGCCAAGCGCCATTTCAATGCCTTTCTTTACCGGTAACCTCGAACGTGATTGAACAGAGCTAGGGCGGGGGAGGAACCTTTCCAGCCTGAACGCGCTAGTGACGAAACTGTATTGACACTTAAAGGCCTGCATTGACCGGTCCACGGCTGAAAGTCGAAAAAGTCAAATTTCGAAAGCGGGATGTTGTGCCTTTGCACCACTATCCGTCAGCGCCGGACGAGCCATCGGCAAAACCCATGCGCGGGCCGAGAAAATTCCAGAAAGGACCGAGAAAGGCAGGCGTTGGAACTTGGCTGTTCCGCAGCGCTCTCGCGCTCGTCGCCCTTGCGGTCCTGGCGCTTGGCAGCCTGTATCTGCTGCTGTCAAACGGCGTCTCCAGCGACCGGCTGTCAGCCCGCGCGCAGGAAACACTCGACGGGCTGTTGGGCCCGCAATACCAGTCCTCCATAACGGCCACACGCATTGCGCTTGACGCAGAACGCAATCTTGCGATCGAGGCCGACGGCGTCACCTTGCTCGACAAGGCCAGCGGAAAAACTGTTGGCAAAATGGAGAGCGTGAAACTTGGACTGAAAGCGCTGCCTCTATTGCGCGGACAGATCAGCGTCTCCCGTGTTGAACTTGCAAACTCCGAATTGGACCTGACGCAAGACCTGTCAGTGGCCACGCCGGATGGGCTCGCTTTCATGCGCAATGAGAAGGGCCAGCTTGCGGGCAATATGTTTGTGGAGGAAGTATTTCGCCGAACCGCCGCTTTGGTTGATTTCACCGCCAAAGGGGAGGGACAGAAATTTGCATTGAGTAATGTGCTGCTCCGCTATGGCAGCGCCGCCGCCCCGGCGGAATTCCGGGCCAATACTGCGGAAATCATGCATCGGGATGATGGGAGTCTGGACTTGTTCGGCTTCGTCACATGGCTCGATATGCCATATCGCCTGACCGGTTCAATTGCCGGCAAAGAGAGATTTCAATACCGGATATCCGAGTTTCCGATTGTCCGGGGCGCCAATCCCGCCGCCAAGGAACCAGACGGAACGCCGACCGAACCGCTCTTCAGTGCAGTGGCAGGGCTGGAGCTGACGGGCGCGACCGAAGGCAATGCACAAATTCTTCGTACATCCCTCGCCATTTCAAGCATGGCCATCAATGCAGGCAGAAACCGCATGCTCAATGGCATCGGCAACGTAAATCTGGAATTGCGCTCGGATGTGGAGAAGCTGGAGATCGCAAACTCCGTGCTGCGTTTCGGCGCCAGCAGCACCGCGTTCACCGGGGCGGTGACGCCGGATAGTTCGGAGGCCTCGCGCAGCTATCGCTTTGAACTTGTGACGACAAAAGCCTCATGGGACTCGGCTGGCACGCCGGAGCCTGCCGCTGATGTGTCAGCCCAAGTGCGCGGCATTTTCGATCCGGTGACAAAAACAGCTGAGCTTTCCGATATCGGACTGCGCACACTAAGCGGGGAGCTTTACGGACAAGGGGCGCTCACCTTCACCGGAACCTCGCCGCGCACGGTTGTCGCGCTGCGCATCCCGAAAATGTCGATTTCCCACGCCAAGCAGCTGTGGCCGGTCAATGTGGCGTTTGGCGCGCGCAGCTGGGTGTTTGCCAATGTCACTGGCGGAACCTTCACCGACAGCACGATTGATCTCAGCCTTCCTGAAAGCCGCTTCGGCGGACCGGCGCCCGCGCCTTTGCTGACAGCGAGCGAAATACAGGCCGATTTCAACGTGGCCGGCGCACGCTTTGATGTGATGGGCGACCTTCCGCCGGTGCGTGACGCGAGGGGCGCTATCCATGTGCGTGGCGCCAACACTGAAATCGAATTGGAACAGGGCACCACTTTTCTTGAAAGCGGGCAGACCGCTTCGGTGTCAAATGGCAAAATGCTCATCCCCTATGTGCGGGGGCAAACCACCATGGCCGATCTTGACGTCAAAGTGTCCGGCAGCGCGTCCGCTGTTGCTGCCATTGCAGCACGTGAGCCTGTGAATGCACTTGCCAAAGCGCCGTTCACCGCCAAAGATCTATCCGGTTCAGTCAGCGCCGATATCAAGGCCAAATTCCCGCTGAAGCGGTCTGAAGCTCGTGAAAAGACAGTTTGGTCCGCAGAAATCGCACTCAAGGGCGTGTCTGTGGCGCAAGAGTTCGATGGGCAGAAGCTCACAGATGCAACGGGCAGCCTTTCCGCTACCAAGGCCGGGATCAAACTCACCGCTGACGCCAAGCTGAACGGTATTCCGGCGACGCTTAAACTTGATCAGCCGCTCACCGAAGGCGGCAAGCGCGATCTGTCTGTTCAGCTTGAGATGGGAGAAAAGGCACGCGCGGCGTTTGCGCCCGGTCTAAACCAATATGTCAAGGGTCCGATATATGTGGAGCTTCAGTCCACAGCAGGCTCCGGTCGCCGGATCAAAGCGGATTTGCGCAAGGCTTCGATCAATCTGGATTTTGCGGGCTGGTCCAAAGGCGTGGGAGTGCCGGCAGAGGCGACCTTTGTGATGTCGCTAAATGAAGGCCGCACGGTGCTGAATGAGTTCGAGCTGTCTGGAGACAGTTTCTCCGTGAAGGGCAAGGCAAGCCTCGACAAGGGCGGGCTGGCAACCGCAGACCTTTCCAGCGTGCGCCTTGTGCGCGGCGATAATGTCTCGGCAAAAATCACCCGCACCAAGGGCGGCTATTCGGTCAAAGTCAATGGCGAGGCGCTGGATGTGCGCGCGCTTGTGAAAAAAGTGACGGGAAGCTTTGATTCAGCAGCAAAATCTGTCGGCTCGACCGGCATAGCTGTTGAGGCGAGTGTCGACAGTGTCCGGGGTTTTAACGGAGAAGCGCTTTCCAACCTTCAGATGAGCTATTCCGGCCGCGGTTCGCGGGTTGACCAGTTGCAGATCAGCGCCGTTACCGATGGCGGCGGCGATGTCGCGATCACCAACCGCAATGAGGGCGGCGCGCGCAACGTTCAGATCAAGTCAGGCGATGCGGGCTCAATCCTGCGCTTCTTCGACTATTACGACAAAATGCGCGGAGGCTCGATCAATATTGGACTGGCCTCGGAAGGCGACGGCCCCCTGCAAGGGGCCATTGACGCCCGCAATTTTACGCTGGTGAACGAGCCGCGCATGAAGGCGTTAGTTGGCAGCAGGTCGTCCGAAGGAGGCCCGAGCCTGACTCAGGCCGTCAAGAAAGACATTGACGTGTCGACGGTGAAGTTCTCCCGAGGTTTTGCCAAAATTGTCAAGGGTCGCAACTCGCTGGAACTCGATGACGGCATTCTGCGCAGCGAGCTGGTTGGCCTTGCTTTCAGGGGTGTTGCTTATGACGAAGAGGGCCGGATCGGTCTCTCAGGGACCTTCATGCCGGCCTATGGGCTGAACCGGATATTTGGCGAGATCCCGATTCTGGGCGAAATCCTTGGCAATGGTCAGGATCGTGGGCTTGATCGGCATCACCTTCAAGCTGACAGGCGCAGCCAAGAAGCCACAGCTGACCGTCAACCCGATCTCGGTGATTGCACCGGGCATTTTCCGGCAGATATTCGAGTTTCAATAGGCGTCAGATTGGGCGCAAGAGGATGTGCTTCTTCTTCCCAAGCGACAGCTTGATGACGCCATCGCCATTGAGATCAGCGCCCGACAAGACGCGCTTGTCATCGCTGATAAGTTCATCATTCACCCTCACTGCCGAACCCTGCATATGCCGCCGCGCCTCGCCATTTGAAACGGCGAGACCGGCTTTGACAAAGGCGGTGAGCACACCAATGCCTGCCTCAAACTCGGCGCGCGAGACCTCGATGCTCGGCAAGTCAGCGGCTAAGCCTGAACCTTCAAATGTCTGCCGCGCCGTCTCCGCCGCAGCATCCGCAGCTTGTCGGCCATGGACAATCGCCGTTGCTTCAGTCGCCAATATTTTCTTGGCTTCGTTGATTTCATTGCCGCCAAGCGCCGAGAGCCGCGCGATCTCGGAGAGCGGAAGGCGCGTGAAGATTTTCAGGAACTTTGAGACGTCGGCGTCCTCGGTGTTCCGGAAATATTGCCAGTAGTCGTAGGGCGAGAACAAATCGCCATTCAACCAAACCGCGCCCTTGGCGGTCTTGCCCATTTTCGCGCCGGAAGATGTGGTGAGCAATGGCGTTGTCAGCGCGAACAATTGCTGGCCGCCCATGCGGTGGCTCAGATCAACGCCATTGATGATGTTGCCCCACTGATCCGACCCGCCCATCTGCAGCGAGCAGCCAAAGCGCTTGTTCAGCTCGACGAAATCATAGCCCTGCATGATCATGTAGTTGAATTCGAGGAATGACAGCGACTGGTCGCGGTCGAGGCGCAGCTTGACGGAATCAAACGCCAGCATGCGGTTGACCGAGAAATAGCGGCCGACCTCGCGCAGGAAATCGACATATTTCAGCTGCATCAGCCAGTCGGCATTATTGACCATCACCGCGTCGTTGCCGCCGTCGCCATAACGCAGGATGCGCCCGAAGATCTTCTTGATGCCCGCGATGTTCTCGTCGATCTTCTCCATCGACAACAAGCTGCGCTGATCGTCGCGGAACGAGGGATCGCCGACCATGGATGTTCCGCCGCCCATCAAGGTTATCGGGCGGTGGCCGGTCTCCTGCAGCCAGTAGAGCATAGTCACCGTGATCAGATTGCCGATATGCAGGCTCGTCGCTGTCGCGTCATAGCCGACATAGCCGGTAAGAACGGTCGTTGCGGCGGTATCATCCAGCGCCTCGGGATGCGAGATTTGATGAATGAGGCCGCGCTCATTCAATACGTTCAAGAAGTCGGATTTGTAGGCGGCCATGTTTCGGCTTTCAGCATTTTGGATTTTGTCGAAGCGCTCTAACATCCGCAAAGCCGAATCGACAAGGACGGGCTATGCGTGCAATCGGACTGATGAGCGGAACATCCATGGACGGCATTGATGTCGCCTTGATTGAGACCGACGGCGAAAATGCAGTCGAGCGTCTTGCCGCGGCGGAGTTTGGCTATGACGTCGCATTTCGCCGCGCGCTGGCGGTCAGTCTTGAAACGGCGAAAGCGATCACCAAGCGTGATGAGCGTCCCGGAAATTTAGGCACTATCGAGCAGGAGATCACCGTCCGCCATGCCGAGGCCGTACGCGCGTTTCTAAGGCAGAACGCCGGTGCAGATATAGGCGTCATCGGTTTCCATGGCCAGACAGTCTTGCACCGCCCGCAAAAGGGTCTGACCGTGCAATTGGGCGATGGCCGGCGTCTCGCGGCGGCGCTGGGCATTCCGGTGGTCTATGACATGCGCGCCAACGACATGGTCCATGGCGGGCAGGGCGCTCCGCTTGTTCCCGCCTACCACGCAGCATTGGCGGCGGGACTTGATCCGGCTCTGGCGAAGGGACGGCCTGTCTGCTTCGTCAATATTGGCGGCATTTCCAACATCACTTTTGTGAAACAAGGCCACGCGCCAATCGCATTCGACACCGGACCCGGCAACACGCTGATCGACCAATGGGTCGGGCGCCACGCCGGCATTCCCTTCGACGATGGCGGGCGGATCGCGGCGGAGGGCAGCATTGTGGGGCGGGTTGTGGAGGCCTATCTCGCCAAGCCGTTCTTCGACACCAAACCGCCCAAATCGCTCGACCGCAACGACTTCACGATTGAGGCTGCAGAGGGCCTTGAACTCTCCGACGGCGCGCGCACATTGGCGCGGGTGAGCGCGGAGG
This sequence comes from uncultured Alphaproteobacteria bacterium, assembly GCA_963792485.1. Taxonomy (GTDB): domain Bacteria; phylum Pseudomonadota; class Alphaproteobacteria; order Rhizobiales; family Rhizobiaceae; genus JANOYJ01. Next base: position 501,688 of record CAWBWL010000007.1, on the reverse strand, counting down.
CGATATTTGAGAGCGTCAGGCACTTGCCTGAACCGCCCGGCCTCTGGATCATCTGCGGCGGCGGGCGGAAGAACCAGACGATCATGGCGGATTTGAAATCACTGCCCAAGATTTCTGGCGCCAATGTTGCCGCTGCCGAGGACTGCGGTCTCAATGGCGGGTCAATGGAAGCTGAAGCCTGGGCTTATCTGGCCGTGCGCAGCCTCAAAGGCCTGCCGCTGACATTTCCGGGAACGACTGGGGCGAGGGAGCCGGTGACGGGCGGCGTGCTGGCCAAGCTCTAACTCCATTTGCGCCCTTCTTTCGACCTCTGAAAATAGATCAGGTCCAGCACCGGCGCGTCCATTCCAAACCCCGTGATCAACGCATGAGCCTGCCCGCGGTGATGGGTCTGGTGGTTGAAAAGATGCGCAAGGGCAGGGGCGAGCCGCTGCGAAATCGTGCGCATGTCGGTAACCGTCGTGTAGGTGAAGCGTCCGGTGACGGCTTTCGTGTCCATCCCCGCCAGCCAGTCCAAAATCCGCTGATCCTCGAGTTCCCGCTCAATCGTCAGTTTTTCAAGATCATCGCACAAAATGGCGTCGAGCTTCTTCGGCGCATCGCCCTCTCCGGTGAACCGCTTCATCCAGATGCGGTCCGCCACAAGGATATGATTGAGCGTGCCATGCACGGACTTGAAAAACGCGCCCCGGTCGAGTCGGTAATCCTCATCCGGCATCTGCCGGGCCGCGGCATAAAGCGCCCGGTTGGCCCATTGATTATAGGCCGCCATCATCTGGAAATGCGCTTTCATCGCCCGCTCACCCTGCCTTTGCCGCCCCTTGGCATTCCGGGGCGGCCTCTGTATAGACCGCGCACCTTCCAAAACAACAGGACCATAAAATGGCGATTGAACGCACTTTTTCCATGATCAAACCGGATGCCACCAGGCGGAACCTGACAGGCGCCATCACCAAAATGCTGGAAGATGCGGGCCTGCGCATCGTCGCGTCACGCCGTGTCTGGATGAGCCTGCGCGAGGCGCAGGGCTTTTACGCCGTCCACAAGGACCGCCCGTTTTTCGGTGAACTGACAGAATTCATGTCCTCCGGCCCGACGGTTGTGCAGGTGCTGGAAGGCGAGAACGCCATCGCCAAAAACCGCGAAGTCATGGGCGCCACCAACCCCGCCAACGCCGCCGAAGGCACAATCCGCAAGGTGCACGCGTTGTCTATCGGCGAGAACTCGGTGCATGGCTCCGACGCGCCGGAGACGGCGAAGGAAGAGATGGCTTACTGGTTCTCGGGGACTGAGATCGTCGGCTGAAACAAAAATGGAGCGCTATGCTCCAAGACATTGATTTGACTCGTTAAGCCGGGGCGCAAGCTCCGGTTTTTTCGTTATGATTTTGTGTATTAAGCATCACTTAACTATGAAGTTGCAACAGATGTCATATGCTTTGTATTGAGTGCAATGGATTGCAACAGGAGCATAAAATGGCTGTCATTCAGGTAGGTGTCGCGAATTCAAGCGTATTCACTGACCGCGGTAATCTGGAACAAACGTTAAGCTTGGTCGGCTGGCAGTTTGGAACAACTGCATCTGGCGGCGTTTACACATTAAGGCAAGGCACAACTACGGCCAGCCTCAGTTTCACGTTCGGACCTAACGGTAACATCTTCGGCATGGAGTACGCTACTATCACTGCCGGTAACTTTGCGGACCTTTCCCGCAACACCTGGACAGTGACGGACCTCAATCTGCCGTTAGCAGGCCTCCAAGCCAATCTGGCGAACATCATGCCGCTGATCACGGGAGGCAATGACTTCATCACTGGCAACGACGTTAATACCAGCGGTTACGGTGGCAATCAGATCATCTATGCCGGCGCGGGAAATGACGAGGTCCGGGGGCTTGGCAGCAATGACACGATTTGGGGCGGGACAGGGAATGACCGCCTGTTTGGCGGTGATGGCAATGACAGGCTCAATGGAGAGTCTGGCAATGATCTGCTCAATGGCGGCGCTGGCGCGGACGTGCTTGATGGAGGTGAGGGCACCGACACAGCGAACTACTTTAACGCCGTCGCCGGGGTGAACGTCAACTTGCTTACCGGTTTCGGCAACGGCGGCGAAGCGCAAGGCGACAGCTATATCTCCATCGAGAATATCGACGGCGGCGATGGAAATGACACTCTTACCGGCTCCAATACCGACAACCGCATCTTTGGCTACTCTGGCGATGACGTTCTTTACGGCATGGGCGGCAATGACACGCTTCATGGAAACTTCGGTGCAGACACATTGTATGGGGGCGATGGAAATGACTATTTGGTCAGCAACCAAACTGGGACTTCAAAGCTCTACGGCGATGCCGGCGATGACTTCCTTGATGGTTTCGGCAGTGCGGCGCTGATGGATGGCGGCGCAGGTTGGGATATGGCGGTCTACAATATGTCCTCTGCAGGAGTGAATGTGAATCTCTCGACGGGCATAGGTTCCGGCGGCGCGGCCGCTGGCGACACCTATGTTGGCATCGAAGCCATTTCTAGCACGGCATACAATGACCTTCTTACGGGCACGAACGAAACCAATTATTTCTGGGCAGGCAGCGGGGATGATCAGCTGTTCGGCATGGGCGGCTTCGACAATCTGGACGGCGCAGCGGGCAATGACCAGATATTCGGCGGCGCAGGCGATGATTACCTCTATGGCGGCGAGGGTAGCGACACGATCCATGCCGATGGCGGCAATGACACGGCTTACGGTGGAAATGGCGATGACTACTTTATCGCAACCGGCGGTATCCTGACCGCTTATGGCGATCTCGGCAACGACTTATTGTATGGCGGCATTAGCGCTGACAGGCTTGATGGCGGCGGCGGCAATGATGTGCTCTGGGGCAGCTATGGCAATGATGCGCTGTACGGCGGCGCAGGCAGCGACGTGCTGATGGGCGCGCTCGGCGCCGATGTGTTTTATGGCGGCTCTGGAACCGATTACTTCGCCATGAACAACGATATCGCCTACGGCGCCTACGACAACATTGTTGATTTCACCGATGGAATTGATCTGATGCAGTTGCCCGAATATGCGCGCAACGCCCTGACAATCACAACGGCGTCTTTTGGCTGCATCGTGTCGATTGCGCTCGCGGATTCAAGCTACAACATCTATGTGGGCGGTGTGAACGCGGCGCAGATCGCCGATCAGATATACTATTACGGCTCCTGATTGCATTTTGCCAATTTTCACCTGCCCGTGAAAGCGGGCAGGTGGCGGGCTTCCATCGTCACTCCCATTTGCCTTTGGCAGTTTCGTCCGCATCTTTCGCGCTCACCCACTCGCCCATACTGCCATCAACAAGATGCTCGCGCTTCCAGAATGGCGCGTCGGTTTTGAGGAAGTCCATCAGGAATGAGGCCGCGTTGAACGCCGCCTCGCGGTGTGGCGAGGCTGCGATGACGAGCACGATGTTTTCCCCCGGCCTGACTTTGCCGATGCGGTGGATCGCGGTGAGACCCGTGACCGGCCAGCGCCGCATCGCCTCCTCGGCGATCCGCCTGATCTCACCCTCCGCCATCCCCGGGTAGTGCTCAAGCTCCAGCGCTTCAAGCCGCCCGCCTTCGCCGCGGCAAAGGCCGGTAAACGTCACCACCGCGCCGATACCGGAGCGGCCCTGGGTCAGGTGCTCGATCTCTCCGGCGAGATCAAAGTCCTCGGCCTGAATGCGGACATCCGGAACAACGCGGCTCATTGCTCGCTCAGCCGCCTGTCATTGGCGGAAACAGCGCAATCTCGCGCGCGCCGCCGATTGGCTCGTCATGTTCGACATGCTCCTGATTGACCGCCACGCGGATGACTTTCGGATGCGCGAGCGCTTCGGCATAACCTTCGCCGCGCCCGGCCAGAAAGCCGATCAGATCGCCGGCAGTCGCGACGCTGGAAGGCAATTCGATCATTTCTTCCGAAACGCCGATCTTTTCCCGAACCCAGGCGAAATAGAGGAGCTTAGTCATCAATCACATGCTTCATGCCAGCGCGGAAGTAATCATAGCCGGTATAGAGCGTGATTATGGCGGCAATCCAGAGCAGGACGATGCCGATTTCGAGCGTGTACGGCAAAATCTTCTCGCCCGCAGGCCCCGCAAGGAGAAATCCGATGGACACCATTTGCAAGGTGGTTTTCCATTTGGCGAGCCGCGTCACCGGCACGGACACTTTGAGCTCAGCCAGATATTCCCGCAGACCAGAAACCAATATCTCGCGGCAGAGAATGATGATCGCCGCCCAGAGCGACCAGCCGGCGATTGTGCCGTCCGCCGCGACTAGCAGAAGGACTGACGCTACCAGGAGCTTGTCGGCAATAGGATCGAGCATCCGGCCGATCGTGGACGTCTGCTGCCATGCGCGCGCCAGATATCCGTCAAGATAGTCGGTAAGGCTTGCGACGATGAAAATGGCAAGCGCCGCCCAGCGCGCCGGATCGCTGCTTTTCAATCTTCCTTCAAGAAAGAAGCACAGCACGACCAAAGGCACGGCGATAATTCGCGCATAGGTCAGCATGTTGGGAATGTTAAATGCGCGCCCGGCCATTCAAAGACTCGATGTTGAAGCGGCACAAAACAGGAGCAACGTTAGCGGGTCAATGGGGATGAGATGAGACGAAGGGCGAGTTTCAGCCGTTTTCGTGAAAATGACCATAAATTGTTTGGGCCATGGCGGCAGATACGCCCTCGACCTTCATCAGATCTTCGACCGCCGCGCGGGAAACCGCCTTTGCCGTGCCGAAATGGTTGAGCAGCGCCCTTTTGCGCGATGGCCCGATGCCTGCGATCTCATCAAGCGGATTGGCCACCAATTCCTTCTTGCGCCGCGCCCGGTGCGAGCCGATGGCAAAGCGGTGCGCTTCGTCGCGCAGGCGCTGGATGAAATACAGCACCGGATCGCGCATCGGCAGCATGAACGGCTCGCGCCCGGCGACGAAAAACCGCTCGCGCCCGGCCTCGCGGTCAACGCCCTTGGCAATGCCGATGGCCGTTATCTTGTCAGAGATGCCAAGCTCGGCCAGCATTTTGCGCACGACGCTCATCTGCCCCGGCCCGCCGTCAATGAAGACGAGGTCGGGCCATGCCGGAAAGGCCTCATCGCCCTCCGGCTCCGAGCCCTCCGCATTCTCCTTGATCAGCCGCCCAAACCGGCGCTCCATCACTTCCTTCATCATGCCAAAATCATCGCCGGGCGTGATGTCAGTGGAGCGGATGTTGAACTTGCGGTACTGGTTTTTGACAAACCCATCCGGCCCGGCAACGACCATCGCGCCGACGGCGTTCGTGCCCATAATGTGCGAATTGTCATAAATCTCGATACGCTGCGGCTTCTTCTCAAGGCCGAAGGTCTTGGCAAGCCCGTCGAGCAGAATCTGTTGCGAGGCGGTGTCCGCCAGTTTGCGCCCCAGCGCCTCCTGCGCATTGGTGCGTGCGTGATCAACAAGCTCCTTCTTTTCGCCCCGCTGCGGCACGGCGATTTCAATCTTCCGCCCGGCTTGGGTGGACAGCGCCTGAGCGATCAGATCCTGCTCTTCGACTTCGTGCGACAACAGGATGAGGCGCGGGCAGGGCTTGCCGTCGTAAAACTGCGCCAGAAACGGACCGAGCACCTCCGCCTCGCTCAGCGCGGAGTCCGCACGCGGATAATAGGCGCGGTTTCCCCAGTTTTGCCCGGTGCGGAAGAAGAAGACCTCAATGCAGGTCATGCCGCCATCCTGCACGACAGCGAAGACGTCCGCCTCATCCACACCTTGAGGATTGATTCCTTGATGGCCGGTCACATGCGCCAGGGCCGAGAGCCGGTCGCGGTAGATGGCGGCGCGCTCGAAATCGAGGTCTTCGGAGGCGGACTGCATGGCCTGCGACAAGGAAATCTTGAAGTTCTGGCTGCGGCCGGACAGAAACGCCTTCGCCTCATCCACGAGCCGCATGTATTCTTCCGGCGAAACCTCATTGGTGCATGGGCCGGCGCAGCGCTTGATCTGGTGCAAAAGGCAGGGCCGTGTTCTGTTTTCGAAGAACGAATCCGTGCAGGAACGCACAAGAAAAGCGCGCTGCAGCGCATTTATCGTGCGGCCAACCGCGCCAGCTGAGGCGAATGGTCCGAAATAATCTCCCTTGCGATTGTGCGAGCCGCGGTGTTTGAAAATGCCGGGCGCGCGGTGGTCGCCGGTCACCAGAATATACGGAAATGACTTGTCGTCGCGCAGCAGAACATTAAAGCGCGGGCGCAAGCGCTTGATAAGATTCGCCTCAAGCAGCAGCGCTTCAACCTCGGTGCGGGTGGTGACAAACTCCATCGCATGCGTTTCGCGCACCATGCGGGCCAGCCGGTTGGAGTGGAGGCGGCCCTGCGCATAGCTCGTCACACGTTTTTTGAGACTGCTGGCCTTCCCGACATAAAGCACATCGCCCGAACCATTCATCATCCGGTAAACGCCCGGCTGGTTCGGCAGGCGTTTGACAAGTTCCTGGATCAGCTCCGCGCCGCTCTTGCCCTCAATCTTGGCAAGCTCGGTGTGCCAGTCGAAGCTTGCAGGATCAACGCCTGCGGGCGCAACGTCCTCCTCCTCGCCAAGGTCCTCCACATCGGGCGGCAGATCGCCAGTTCCGGGCGTGCCTGCGGTCATTCGGCAATTCCCAAAAGTTCCCGCGTTTCCCAAGCAAGATGCTGGCCGCCGTCAAGCGCGATCATCTGACCCGTGACGGATTTGGCGGTCCATAAATAGCGAATGGTCGCGCCAAATTCGGACAGGTCAGGCCCTCGTCGCAGAAGCAGGCCTTCCGACTGGCGGGCAAAGTCTTGCGCCGTCTGCCGTGCGTTTGGCAAAGTCGGGCCGGGACCGATGGCGTTGACGCGGATGCGCGGTGCAAATGTTTGGGCCATGGTGCGGGTGGCGGCCCAAAGAGCAGCTTTCGACAAGGTGTAAGAGTAGAAGCGCGGTGTGAGTTTCCAGACTCGCTCGTCGATAATGTTAACGATGAGGCCCTCCTCATCCTGAGGAAGCTGCGCGGCAAAATCCTGCGCAAGAAAGCTTGGCGCTTTCACATGCAGATCAAAATGCCGGTCAAACAACGCTCTCGTTCAATGCGTCCGCCTGATCGTCTTCGAAAATAGATGCATTGTTGACGAGGATCGAGACGGGACCAAGCTCGGCTGTGACGGCAGGAAAAAGCGCCTTGACCTCACTCAACCGCGTCAGATCGGCGGAGAACACGCCAGAGCGCAGACCTTTGGCGGCGACATCTTCGGCCAGTCTTTGCGCTTCGTCCCGCGAGCCATTGCAATGAATGGCGACCGCAAATCCGTTCGCCGCCAGATCTTCGACAATAGCCTGTCCGATGCGGCGCGAGCCGCCGGTGACAAGTGCCAATGGAGGGGGGGCGAGGGGGGGAGAGTTCATTTCAAGCCGCTTACGTTATTGATCACGCTCTTCATATAGCGCTGCAGAAAAATGGCAAAAGACGCGGGAACCGTTTCCATGTGCGAATTGGCAACAGTGTTTACCCTTTACCAACCATAAACAAATTGTGAGGCTTTCGCCGCATTGTGACCCAATTTTCAACGCCTTCGCGCCCCTTTGTTTTGGGAAGACGCAGGCGGAAGGGGTCAAGGCTGCGCATGCGCGGCTGCAATTGCAGGAGTTTACTATGAAGAGAGCTAACATTGTTGCGCTTGCTGGATTCGGCGTTTTCGCCCTCACCGGTCTCGCCAATGCGGCGGATATGGTCGATGAAGTCCCGCAGGCGCCTGAGGCAGTCATTCCCGAGGAGCCTGTGAAAGGCGGCTGGTCTGGTTTCTATGCAGGTATCTATGGCGGCTACGCCTTCGGCAAGTTCAACGACGCTGTTGACCTTGATGCGGACGGCTTCAAGGGCGGCGCATTCACTGGATATAACTTCCAGAGCGGACCGTATGTTGCGGGTATCGACGCTGATCTCGGCTATGGCGGCGCAAAGACCGACGTTGTCGGTGCGGAAGTCAAGCAGGGCACAAACGGCGCGTTGCGCGCCCGCTTCGGCTATGATCTCGGGCCGGCGCTCATCTATGGCGCCGCAGGCGGCACGGCCACCAGCGCCAAAGCCAATGTCGGCGGGGTGGAAGACTCCAAGATTCACCTCGGCTACACGCTTGGCGCCGGCATCGACGCCAAGGTGACCGAAAAGGTTTTCGTCCGCGGCGAATACCGCTTCAACGACTATCAGAGCCAGGACTATGCGCTGCCTGCAGCCACGAGCGTTGGCTTGCAGCAGCACGACGTGCGTTTCGGTGTTGGCCTTCAGTTCTGATCCGCTGAATGAAATATCAAACGGGGCCGGATCGTTTCCGGCCCCTTTTTCTATTGCGGCAACAGCGCGCTGAGCTGAGGATGTTTGGAGCTGAATTTCTTCTGCCAGTTTCTGAGCTTGGGCCGGCCCTTGGACCAGTCTGGAAATCTCAAAGTCAAATAGCCAAGACAAGCAGCCAGCGCGATGTGCCCGGCATGAATCCTGACGGGAAGCTTGGGTCCTGATTTTTCCAGATGATCCAGCCCGCGCGTGACTTTGCCCCACTGCTTGTCCACCCAGGGCTGATAATATTTGTCTTCAGGCCGCAGCCGCTTTTCATAAATGCAGGATACAGCGCAATCGGCAATCCCGTCCGCCAGCGATTCCAGCATCTCGGCCTCAAGCCGCTTTTCAGCGTTTTGCGGCAGGACCCTCCCGCCCGAAACCCGGTTCAGGTATTGGGTGATGACTTTCGAATCGAAAATGCCTTTTCCTTCATCCGTAATCAAAGCCGGGATTTTTCCGAGCGGATTGGCCGCAATCAGGTTGGCGGGCATTTCATCGGTTTTCACGGCAACCGCTTCAAACGAGCAACCGGCAAGAGCCGCGATCATCCGCGCTTTGGACGCGAACGGGGAGGCGGAGGAATAGAGGATTTGCGGCATGGGTGATTTCCTACTTCAGGGGCGGAAGGCTGACGCTCGCCGCACGGCAGGCGTTTTTGTCGATCTGGGGGCAGGGGCGGAATGACAGGTCTTTTGTCATGCAAATCCTGACCTCGGTGAAGTAGCCCTCGTCGCAGACCGCGGCAAATCCGTTTGCGGCCATTCCGGGGTTGGCCGCGAGGAAATCCGACTCGACACGCTTGGGCGCGACGGAGCGCTTGGCATCAACCTGCAAGTAATGGCCGGGGATCCGGATTTTTGCGAAGGCTTCGGTGAGCGCCTTGAAATAGGCTTGCTGCGACAATCCCGAACATGTTCCATGCTTGCGCCATTCGTGCCGGGCGAGGCCATCTGATGGCAATATCCCGTCAATACCGCGCAAAATGGCGCGGTCAACGCCGCCCGGCCCGCCAATTGTGCAGTTTTGGGGATATCCCCGCTCATATTGTGGCCAAAGCCCGTGCACAGTAAAGCCGATTGGCTTGCGCGCGCCGCATTGCTCTGGGTCAGCGTTGCGGCCCTTCATCTCGCAGTAGCTTGGCGACCAGGACAGGGCTAGCACATAGAAATCAAAGCCTTGCCGCTTGCTGTCCGGCGCATTTACGGCGGCTTGCGATGATTGCAGCGTCTCAAGTTCCGGCAATGGCTGCTTCTGATCATCGACATAGGCGGCGACGGCTATCAGACCCGCCAATAATGCGAGCTGGACCCAGGAGCGCTTCACCAAAAGCTACCGCAAAACGCGGCAGGCATTGTTATAGACATTCCAGCGGTCGAACCCGGAAATGCAGAACTCAACATTGTCGCCCACCGACGCGAACCCAACGCCGCGCTCGATCAGATACCAGATTGTTCGCCGCCGCCCGTCATTCAAGTTCACTGTCGCGCCGCAATAGCGCCGGGCAATCGGGCGAAACTCGCGCTCATCATTGTAGCGATGCTGATGCACATTGTCATAGCCGTCAATCGCAAGTGTCTTGTCATGATGCACTTCGCGCGCCTGTGTGCGGAATTTGGAAGTAATACGCTTGAGGACGTGCGCATCGTCGCAGGCGAGCGCTTCGCGCTCGGATTTGAACCAGCCCGCTTTGGCGGGAGCCGTCGAGACACTTAGGCTGCCGAGAGCAAGCGCGCAGGACAGCAGGGATGAGACCAAAAGGCGGGACATGAATGACTCCGAAACGGTGCGTGTCTCACTTTGCGGTCGGCGGCCTGAGCGGTCAAGTCCTTACTCGCCCGCAAGCCACTCAAGTTCGAAGCGGCCATGACCGCTGTCGCCCAGAACCCTGGCAAGCTGCGGCAAAACAGCCTTAAGTTCCGCCTCCAGCATGAAGGGCGGATTGACAATGATCATGCCGGATCCGTTCATCCGAGGCGGCATCGACCAGTCGCGGATCATCAGCTCGGCTTTCAGAATTTTTGCAATGCCGGAACCGCTCAGAGCTTGATGAAACCGGTTCACGGCCTTGCGGTCCTTCAGCGGGTACCAGAGCGCGTAAGTGCCGCCGGGCCAGCGTTTGTGCGCCTTCATCAGACCGTCTGTCAGCCGCTCGAACTCGCCTTCCTCCTCGAACGGAGGATCAATGAGCACAAGTCCCCGCTTTTCCTTCGGCGGAACATGCGCGCCCAGCGCCAGCCAGCCGTCTAGATGGATCACGCGTGTCTGGAAATCTCCGGCAAAGTGAGCTGCCAGCAGCTTTTCATCCTGATCATGCAGTTCAATGGCAGTCAGCCGGTCCTGCTTTCTCAGCAAATGCCGGGTAATGGCGGGAGAGCCGGGATAATGGTCCAGCCCGCCTTTGGCATTCACTGCCGTGATTGAATCGAAATAGGGTTGGAGCAGCGCTGTGATTTCCGGACCCAACTCCGCTGCCTGCATCCGGCCAATGCCCTCGCGCCACTCGCCGGGTTTGGCCGCATTGCCTTTGCCAAGCGCATAAACGCCGGCGCCCGCATGGGTGTCGATGACCCGGAACGCCGCATCCTTGCGCTTGAGATAGTCAACGATGCGCGCCAGGATGATGTGTTTCATCACATCAGCAAAGTTTCCGGCATGGAAGGCGTGGCGGTAATTCATGCCGCGCTTGTTTCATGTGACTGTCATTGCCGCAAGCTGGGGATTGCGTGGGAAGCCGCCATGGCGCTAGCAGTGCGGGGGCAGGGGGTATTCATGCCTGGCCATGTTGTGATCATTGTTCTGTGCGGCGCATTCCTGCATGCAAGCTGGAATGCAGTGGTTAAATCCGGTGACAGCAAGTTTCACTCCATTGTCATGGTCGTCATGATTTCCGGAGCAATTGCAGCGGCGGCACTGTTTTTCCTCACGCCGCCGGCTCGTGAAAGCTGGCCGTTTCTGACGCTCTCGGCGGCGTTGCAATCGGTCTATATTGCACTGATCGCTCGCTCTTACAGCCATATCGACATGAGCTTGGCTTATCCATTGATGCGCGGCTCAGCGCCTCTGCTCGTGGCCTTGGCCAGCGGGCCGCTGATTGGCGAAGCGCTTCCAGTCCTGCGCTGGCTCGGCGTGGCACTGGTCAGTTCAGGAGTCTTGGCCATGGCAATTGACGGCATGCGGCTCTCAAAAAGCAAGAGCATCGGGCATGGCATTCAGGCCGCGCTGCTCAATGCCTGCTTCATCGCCGCTTATACGGTGACCGACGGTATTGGCGTGCGCAAATCCGACTCACCCATCGCATATACGATGTGGATATTCGTCCTGCACGCGCTGCCGCTGATGGCTTGGGCAATTGCAAGTTCGCGGGCGCGACTGATGGAGGTCATGCGCCGCCAATGGAAGCGCGGCATATTCGGCGCTTTCGCCACCCTTAGTTCGTACGCCGCAGCTCTCTGGGCAATGAGCCTCAACATGCCGGTCGCCGCCGTCGCCGCGCTGCGGGAAACTTCAATCCTGTTTGCGGCGGGATTGTCAGTCTTTCTCTTCGGCGAAAAGATCGGCCGATGGCGCTGGCTCGGTGTCGCGCTGATTTGCGGCGGCGTGGCCGTCATCCGCATTGCATAAGCGGCATTGATGGCCAGATCAGATTTCTTGGGCATTTGTCTTCTACCCAAGCCCGGCAGACCGGATTAGTCTTGTCCCATGAACCAGGCGCTCAAACACCGAATCGGACATTCAACCTGCCCGCATGACTGCCCCTCGGCCTGCGCGCTCGTTGTGGAACTCATTGACCACAGGACAATCGGCCGTGTGCATGGGGCGAAGGAGCAGACTTATACGGCGGGCGTCATCTGCGCCAAGGTCGCGCGTTATGCCGAGCGAATCCACCATCCGGACCGGCTGCTGAAGCCGCTTGTTCGAAAGGGCGCCAAAGGCGAGGGCGTCTGGCAAGAAGCCTCTGTGGAGGCAGCGCTTGATCTCATCGCTGAAAAGTTCGTCGAAGCGGAAGCGGCGCACGGATCGGAGAGCGTCTGGCCTTATTATTATGCCGGAACCATGGGTCTTGTGCAGCGTGACAGCATCAACCGGCTGCGCCATGCCAAGCGCTATTCCTATGAGTTCGATTCGATCTGCACCAATATGGCCTGGACCGGCTGGGTGGCCGGGACTGGCAAACTGGCCGGGGCCGATCCGCGCGAGATGGGAAAATCCGACTGCGTGGTGATCTGGGGCACCAACGCAGTAGCGACCCAAATCAATGTCATGACCCACGCCATCCGCGCCCGCAAGGAGCGCGGGGCGAAAATTGTCGTGGTGGACATTTACCGGAATGACACTGTGGCGCAGGCCGATCTGGCGATCGTGCTGCGGCCCGGCACGGACGGGGCTTTCGCCTGCGCAGTCATGCATGTGCTGTTCAAAGAAGGCTTTGCGGACCGGGATTATCTTGCGAAATTCACTGATGACGCGGCGGGGCTTGAGGCGCATCTGAAGTCCCGGACGCCGGAATGGGCGGTGGCGATCACCGGGCTTTCGGTTGGAGAGATTGAGGCGTTTGCCCGGCTTGTCGGGACCACCAAGCGCACCTTTTTCCGCCTCGGCTATGGCTTTGCGCGCCAGCGCAATGGCGCGGTCAACATGCATGCGGCGCTGTCGATTCCGGCGGTGTGCGGCCATTGGCAATATGAGGGCGGCGGGGCGTTTCATTCGAACTCGGGAATTCTCAAACTCAACAACGCGGACATCGTCGGCGCGTCTTTTGCCGACCCGTCGATCCGCCACCTTGACCAGTCAAAGATCGGGCGGGTGCTGACGGGTGATAAAGATGCCCTGAATGGCGGGCCGAGGGTGTCGGCGATGCTCATTCAGAACACCAATCCCATGAATGTAGCGCCGGAACAGCGGCTGGTTCGGCAGGGATTTTTGCGGGAAGATCTTTTTACCGCCGTACATGAGCAGTTCATGACCGATACGGCCAAACTTGCCGATGTCGTCCTGCCGGCGACCATGTTTCTGGAGCATGACGATATTTACAAGGGCGGCGGGCATCAGCACTTTTCTCTGGGGCCAAAGCTCATCGAGCCGCCGCAGGGGCCGGTCACCAATCATTTTGTCATTGAGGAATTGGCGAGGCGGCTTGGCGTTGCGGACAGGCCCGGTTTTGGCAAGACCGAAATTGAGCTGATCGACGAGATGCTGCTCAAAAGCCGCAAGCCGGGCTGGGAGGAACTCAAAGCGAAGAAATGGATCGACGTTCAGCCCGATTTTGAGACCTCGCATTATCTGAACGGTTTCGGCTGGCCGGATGGGAAATTCCGTTTCAAGCCTGACTGGGCGCAAGTGCCGATCAACCGCCCGCCGCAATCGATGGGACCGCAAGGGCCGCATGAGCGCCTGCCGCAGTTTCCCGACCATTTTGACGTGATCGAAAATCCGGACAAGGACCATCCGTTCCGCCTTGCGACATCTCCGGCGCGCTCCTTTTTGAACTCGTCATTTCAGGAGACGCCGGGCTCAATTGCCAGAGAGGGCAGGCCGGAGCTGAAAATCCATCCGCAGGACGCGGCGGAACTTGGAATTGAAGACGGCAGCCGGATTCAGATTGGCAATGTGCGCGGCCAAGTCATTGTCCACGCACAGTATTTCGACGGCGTTCAGCGCGGCGTTGTCGTCTCCGAAGGGCTGTGGCCGAACTCGGCTTTCGAAGGCGGCGAGGGGATCAACACGCTGACAGGCGCAGACGCCGCCGCTCCGAACGGCGGCGCGGCGTTTCATGACAACAGAGTTTGGCTGCGGGCGATCTAGCGTTTCCCCCTTACGACGTGTCCGACTTGCGCGACTCGTCCATAAAATAGCAGCAGTCGCTCAAGATCCGGTCAACCAGATGGATCTGTTTCTTGCGATGGCCCAGCGGATAACCGGGACGGATGGTCGAGAGGCGCGAGCCGCGTTTGGGCTTGGTCTGCATGCGCAGTTCGAGAAGCATCTTGCCGCGCCAGCGCACATAGCGCCGCGCCTGTCTGGGCAGCGTTGCCAGCGCGTGCCGCAGCGCTTTGAGGCGGCGCAGGAGCCGGGCGGCTTTGATCGGATCGTCCCAGGTGATCGGAACTGGTTCGGGCGGGAAATACGGCGTTGACCAGCCCGGCACGCTGATGCGCGGAAACGAGGTGGGCCTGCCCTGGAACGGCTTGCGGTCGCCTGGCCGGGGGAAATGCTTGAGCGGCTCGATGAGATTGAACGCGGGAATGCGCGCTGGCGTATCCAAAGCCGGCTCCAACTTCTTCAGCTGCGCCGACAGCCCCTTCGGAAACGGGCCGCTGGGCCTGACCTTCAGCACAATGCCGCGCGCGGCAATGATGATCAGACGGCGCAGCGCGGCCTCGGCCGGGCGCAGCAGGTTCAACACACGCCGGTAAACCCGCCGCGTCAGCGTCTCAATGACTATGCCCTTGTTCAGACCGGCCAAGGCGAACATCTCGACAATGACAAACAGCAAATCCCGCGACTGCCGCTCGATCACCGCTTTGAAGTCAATATCCGACATGCCCTGCCTTTCTGCACAACGGGCGCAGTATGGGGCAGGTTTGGAAGGTGAGGATAAAGGCGCTCCCGCTATGGCGCCAAGGTATTGAAACAGCTCGCAGATAAATTTTCTGTCGCACGGATCCATCCCCCAACCGAGCGATTCGGGACGCCGAAAGCCGGGCGCTTGGCTCCGGGGGCTGGCGGGGAGGCGCCCTCGCGCCGGAGCTGGCCGGTCGTGGCTTATCTTGTGCCCAGCCGCTCCTGCGGATCATACACAGTCACCTGTCTGGGCAGGTCCGGCCCCCAGCGCCACAGCGCCAGGTTCGTGGCGCCCGCCGCTGCGCCATGGGCGAAAGAGGGGACGAGGAGGCCGCTGGCCGATTTGGCGAAGCGCGCGTGGAAGCTCCAAGAGGCGGGTTTTTTGTTGCTCGAGATGTCGTCCATCCAGGCGCAGCCCATGTCTTCCAGAGCAACATCTGCTTGCGCCCGCGCCGCATCTGTTGAGAGGTCGATGATACCGGCGCAGTCGACTTCGTAGCTGCATAGTGTGAGCGGGTGGAATTTGTGGGCAAAGCCCTGCGTGGCTTCGGTGACGGCGCCATTGGCGCTGGTGCTGAGATAGAGCGTTGGCACGCCTTTGGGATTGAAGCGCGCGCCGCGTATCGCCGCGCCGTCGCCAGAGGCGGGATGCATCTGCCAGCGCGGGTCAATGGCCCGGTAGCAGACGCCAACGAAGCGGAAGCTCATGCTCAGGCAAAGCCACCCAGCGCCAGATGATCGAGATAATCGCGCAGCGCCGATGCTTTGCCGCTTTTGACGATGCTTTCGGCAGTGCGTCCGCCAAAGGCCGGAATCGGCTCGGCGCGGTACCAGGCGAGAGCCTGCCGCCCGCCGCCAGCCCAATCCGTGACCCGGCGCAGAATTTCGCCCATTTCGGCAAGGCGCGCCTCCGCAAGCGGTGTGGCGGCGCGGGATTTGCGGTACGTGGCGGAGACGGACAGACCCGCCGTTTCGGCTATGTCGCGCTTGGTCACGCCAAACTGGCTGGCTAGCAAATCATGGTCAAACATGGCCTGCGCCTCCTGAAAGCCGGTGGGAGCTGGTGTGGATTTCTGAACTGGTTTGGGCATCTGGCAGCTCATATGGTTGTTTTATGTGGCAATATATATGTTATCGTGGAGCGGTGCAAGGAAAAAGTGCAGCGGGGCATTAGCCAGTCAGACCGCTGGCCGGTGTCAGCGCGCCATCTGCGAACACCGAACTGCGCAGGACGCCGTCATTCAGGCCCACATGATCGCGCAGCAGACCGGCGAAGACGGCGTTGAGCGATGTGGTTGGCTTCAAATCTCGGCCTTCATACAGGTTTGCCGTTTTCAGAGACGATTTTGTAGGGACTTGTTCCGGGATTGGTTGCTGCCTGTGTTCAGAAAGACCGAGAGCTATTTTGCCACAAAATCCGCCGAGAACCTCAGCTCCCGCAGCGGGCGCACCACTTTGATCGTTTCCTTATAGACCGGGTGATTGCGATAGGCCTCGAGCGCTTCATCGTCGGCGAATTCGGCATAGACGACCACGTCAATCACGTCGGAAATCGGGTCGTGCTTCCGGTTGAGGCTGACTTCGAATGTCTGGGAATGCGGAATCTTGGCGAGCGCTTCGAGGCCGGTCTTGATGGCTTGAATGTCTTGATCGTTTTTGGCGCTGAAGAACACGATGTGGCGGATCATGCGGGAGGATGTGCCTTGAAATGCGGGTCAGGAAACGGATTCGTGGATGACTTTGCCATCTGTCATGGATACCCGCCCCTCCGCAACGAGGCGCAAAGCCGCAGGATAGAGTTCGTGCTCGGCGACGAGGACACGGCTGGAGAGCGTCTGCGGCGTGTCGCCGGGCAGCACCGGCACGGAGGTTTGCGCGATGACGGGGCCTTCATCAACGCCGAGCGTGACGAAATGGACCGTGCAGCCATGCTCGGAAATGCCGGCGTCGAGCGCGCGTTCATGTGTGTGAAGTCCGGGAAATGCGGGCAGGAGCGAGGGGTGGATGTTGATCATCCGGCCCTGCCATTTTTCAATGAAGGCGGCGGTCATGATGCGCATATAGCCGGCGAGGCAGACAAAGTCAGGGCGGGCGGCGTCAAGCGCGGCGTCGAGAGCGGCATCGTGGGCTTCGCGGGTCGGAAAGTTTCTGTGCGCGATGACGCGGGTGGCGATGCCGTGGCTCGCGGCAAGCGCAAGGCCGGGCGCGTCCGCCTTGTTGGACAGGACGCAGACGATTTCAGCCGGAAAATCATGATCTTTGGCTGCCTCAATCAAGGCGACCATGTTCGACCCGCGGCCTGAGATCAGCACCGCCACGCGCTTTTTCGGTTGCATCAAAGCGCCAAAGTCCCTTTGTAAACAACGCCTTCACCGGCGCGGCTGACAAGGCGGCCAAGCGCGATGACGTCTTCGCCCTCTTGCGTCAATCTGGCTGTGACAGCTTCAGACTGATCGGCCTCGACAACGGCGATCATGCCGACACCGCAATTGAAGGTGCGCAGCATTTCAAACATCGCCACGCCGCCGGTTGCGGCGAGCCAGGAGAAGACGCGCGGCGGCTTGATGGCGGACAGATCCACTTCGGCGGCGAGGTCCTCCGGAAGGACGCGCGGGATATTGTCCGGAAAGCCGCCGCCGGTGATGTGGGCCAATGCCTTGATGCCGGAGGTCTCGCGCAATGTGGCGAGCAGTGGCTTCACATAGATGCGGGTCGGGGTCAGCAGCGCTTCGGCGAGCGTGCGGTCACGGTCAAAAGGGGCGGGGTCAGTCCATTTCAGTCCCGAGACTTCAACAATGCGCCGCACCAGCGAGAAGCCATTGGAATGAACGCCGGAGGAGGCAAGACCGAGCAGCACGTCGCCTGCCTGAAGGCCGGGCTTCGGCAGAAGCGAGCCGCGCTCGGCGGCGCCGACGGAAAAGCCGGCAAGGTCATAATCATCGCCCGCATATAGCCCCGGCATTTCCGCCGTCTCGCCCCCGATCAGCGCGCAGCCGGCCTGACGGCAGCCCTCGGCAATGCCCGAGACGATGGTGGCGCCCTGGACGGGATCGAGCTTGCCGGTGGCGAAATAATCGAGGAAGAACAGGGGCTCGGCTCCCTGCACGATGAGATCGTTGACGCACATGGCGACGAGGTCGATGCCGACGGTGGAATGGTGGCCGGACTCGATGGCGATCTTCACCTTGGTGCCGACGCCGTCATTGGCAGCGACCAGAACCGGGTCCTTGAAGCCGGCGGCCTTCAGGTCAAACAGGCCGCCAAAGCCGCCGATCTCGCCATCCGCGCCCGGACGGCGGGTGGAGCGCACGGCGGGCTTGATCTTTTCGACCATCAGATTGCCGGCATCAATATCGACGCCAGCATCCGCATAAGTCAGGCCGTTTTTCAGCGTCATGAGCCGCCACTCCGTTGCGGTGAGCGCCATGCCATGCGTGACCCTTCAGCGCAAGCTTGGGCGGCGCGCGGCCTGTTGAAATCAAGCGCGATGCGTTTGCCACCTTGGAAGCTGCGCCAAACATCCCTAAATGGCGAGCGAAGAGGGACGTGCATGACAATACCGAATTACATAACGATATTCCGCTTTTTCCTCGTGCCTCTTGTCCTTTTTGCCATTTTCAACGGGCAGATGGGGCTGGCGCTGGCTGGTTTTGTGCTGGCGGGCCTCTCGGACGGCGTGGACGGATATATTGCCCGCCGCTTCAATCAGCGCTCCGAGCTTGGCGCATATCTTGATCCGGTCGCCGACAAAATTCTGCTTGTGTCGATTTTTGTGACGTTCGGTTATCTCGGCGGATTGCCATTATGGTTGGTCTATCTCGTCGTTTCGCGCGATGTGATGATCGTCGGCGCGGTGATCCTCTCGACGATTATCGGCAATCCGGTGAAGATGGCGCCGCTGTTTATATCCAAAGCGAACACAACCGTGCAGATTCTGCTGGCGGGCTTTGTTCTGGCCGATCTGGCGCTTGGCCTGAACTTGCAACTGATACAGACTGGCCTGATTTGGCTGACCGCGCTCTTGACCGGCCTGTCCGCCACGGCCTATCTCGTCCAATGGATGCGGCACATGGCTGGATTTGCGGAATCTGATGGCAAAGGCTGAAATCAAAGCCCCGAAGCGGGTTTCTGCGGCCGAACTTGCCCGCGAGGACGAAATCGCGCGGCTGTTCAAGCGCCAGATCATTTTCTGGATCGGCGCTGTGATCATTTTCGGGCTGTTCCTCTACGTTTTCTCCTCAATCCTGCTGCCGTTTGTGGTCGGCATGACCCTCGCTTACTTCCTTGATCCGGTTGCTGACCGGCTGGAGCGGCTGGGGCTGAGCCGCATGATCGCAACGCTTGTGATCCTCATCAGTTTCATTGTGATTTTCGTTCTAGCGCTGATGATATTCGTGCCGATCCTTGTCTCGCAGCTGGCTGAATTCGGCACGCGTTTGCCCAGCCATGTGGCGCGGCTGCAGGAGCTTGTGGCCTCTCAAAATGCCGAATGGGTGAAGAATTTGCTGGGCGTGGATTCCTCCGCGCTGAAAAACAGCATCGGCTCTATTCTGAGCCAAGGCGCCGGGTTCATGACGACGCTGATCCAGTCGATCTGGAGCTCCGGCAAAACGCTGCTCGATATCGCTGGCCTGTTCATCGTCACGCCCGTTGTCGCGTTTTATACGCTCCATGACTGGGACAAGATGGTCGCCAAGGTGGACAGCTGGATTCCGCGCGACCATGTCCCGACAGTGCGGGCGATTTTTTTGGACATCAACACCGCGATCGCTGGATTTGTGCGCGGGCAGGGCACGCTGTGCCTCATTCTGGGGCTGCTTTACGCTGCCGGGCTGACGCTGGTGGGTCTGAACTTCGCGCTGCTGATCGGCCTGTTTGCCGGGCTGATCTCGTTCATTCCCTATGTCGGCTCGCTTGTGGGACTTGTCATCGCGCTCGGCGTTGCCATCGTGCAGTTCTGGCCGGACTGGATCATGGTCGGCGCGGTGCTGCTCGTGTTTGGCATCGGTCAGTTTATCGAAGGCAATATTCTGCAGCCGAAACTTGTTGGTGAAAGCATCGGGCTGCATCCGGTCTGGCTGATGTTTGCCCTGTTTGCTTTTGGCGCGCTGTTCGGATTTGTCGGGCTGATGGTGGCCGTGCCGGCGGCGGCGGCGGTGGGCGTTCTGGTGCGCTTTGCGATCAGCCGGTATTTGGCCTCGCCGCTCTACCGCGGACATGGCCAATAGGGCCTACTGATGACAAATCCAGAACCGCCCAAGCAGATGCCGCTGGACCTTGCGCCACGCCCAAGGCTTTCGCGCGAGGATTTCATCGAAGGAAACGCAAACCGGGCTGCGCTGCGGCTGATCGAAGCCTGGCCCGCCTGGAACGGGCCGCTAGCGATAATCTTTGGCCCACAAGGGTCCGGCAAGTCGCATCTGGCGCAGATTTGGGCACACAAGGCCGGGGCAAAGCTGATTGTGCTCAATCAACTTTCGGATATCACTCCGGCAGCCCCGTGCCTGATTGAGGATGCGGACAGTCAGGATATAGACGAGACGGCGCTGTTTCATGCGCTGAACCAGATACGTGAGGCGGGAGGCACAATGCTGATCACGGCTCGCACGCCGCCTTCGGCATGGAATGTTCAATTGCCCGATTTGAAGTCCCGCCTCGGCGCTGCGGCGGTGACGGAAATCGAAGCGCCTGATGACACGCTTTTGTCCGCCGTGCTCGCAAAGCTCTTTGCGGACCGGCAGGTGGCCGTGGAAGCCAATGTTGTCGCCTATCTGGCGAACCGGATGGAGCGATCACTTTCGGCGGCTGTCAGCGCGGTTGACCAGCTCGACAGGCTGTCCATGGAGCGCCAAACGCGCATTTCGCGCGCGCTTGCCGCGATTGTCGTCAAGGATTGCGACCCGCAGCAAACGGAACTCGATATTTAAAACGTCCACAGTTTTTGCAGGTTGCTCTTGGGAGGACAAGCGTGTATCGAACGCGCCGCAAGCCAAGGTTTGCCACTCTCGGAGCGTAGCGCAGCCT
Source organism: uncultured Alphaproteobacteria bacterium (assembly GCA_963792485.1). Taxonomy (GTDB): domain Bacteria; phylum Pseudomonadota; class Alphaproteobacteria; order Rhizobiales; family Rhizobiaceae; genus JANOYJ01. The sequence goes on along the minus strand of CAWBWL010000007.1, from coordinate 480,741 downwards.
GGTAGCGCACCTGATTTGGGATCAGGGGGTCGGAGGTTCGAATCCTCTCGCTCCGACCATCCGCCCAAGCGGTGGAGTTGGTGTCAAGACAACTTGCAGGCCGGGGTGTGGCGCAGCCTGGTAGCGCGCCTCGTTCGGGACGAGGAGGCCGGAGGTTCGAATCCTCTCACCCCGACCATCCGCCTTCGCTAAAGCTACGGCGTGACTACGTCCGCATCGCAGCCTCTTCCCGCTTTAGTCAAAACCGGATAGAAGCGCCGGAACCGAACGGTTTGGAGCCTTTAATGTCCGCGAAAATCTATAGCCCTGCCAAGACCGCCATGCAGTCGGGCAAGGCCAAGACCGGCAACTGGATGCTGGAGTTTGATCCCGCTGCGCCGCGCCGTGTCGAGCCGCTGATGGGCTACACGTCTTCCGGCGATATGCTCAGCCAGGTCAGATTGAGCTTTGAGAGCAAGGAACAGGCAATAGCCTATGCGCTCAAGCACGGCATCGACTGCCGCGTCGAGGAGCCCAAGGAAGCCAAGCGCCGCAAGGTTGCCTACTCCGATAATTTCAGATTTGACCGCGCCCAGCCCTGGACGCATTAGGCAGCGTCAAATCCGGTCCCGTAGCTCAGATGGATAGAGCAAGTGCCTTCTAAGCCCTAGGTCGCAGGTTCGAATCCTGCCGGGATCGCCAGATTTCTCAAAAATAACAAACTCGTGTATATCATGTGCTCGTGGCCAAATTCTGCGGAGTAGGCGCCACTGGTTGGAAGCATAACAAATCAGGTTCAGTGCCCTAAAGGCCAAGATTGGAATGAGCCGATGAAATACCTGCGCCCGCTTAAGGCAAACATCGAAATACGCGAGCGGCAGGCGCGCGACCGCGCCGCTATGGTGTTGCAGGCGCTGAAGGAACGCGATGTGGACGCCGTTATATTCGGGTTCGTTGGCCTCCGGAAAATTCTATCTTGATTCCGATGTTGATTTTCTGATCCGAGCATGTCCACGGCAACTCAAGTATCAGGATAGAATCGCTGGTCGAAGATTTGATGGACGATATTCCGTTCGACGTGGTTTACCGAGACGAAGTTCCAGCGCAAAGGCTTTCGCGCATGGAAGCGGCGACGCTTGAACTTGAAGAGGTCGCAATCGCAGATGCATGACGGCTTGATCGACGCCTTCAATGAGTTGGACGATGTCGCGACTGAGACCCAAAAACTTCTTCAGGCATTGGCGATGGTCCGCTCAACACCCGAAATGATGTCGGGGACGATGGGGTGGTTGGCCGTTCAGGGCATAGCATCAGCGGTTGAGAAAATTTACGGCGGCTGCGAAAGGGCGATGGAGCGCATTGCCAAACAGGTCGATGGAAATCCAATTGAAAAACACCAGTCTTGGCATCGGGCGCTCATTGTACGAATGTCGCATCCTTACGGCGTCATTCGCCCGCCATTTTTGTCGCCAGTCACTGCAGCGACGCTGGATGCATTGCGGTCCTTTCGGCACCGCGAGCGCAATTCCTACGGAACTGACCTCGACTACAGGATTGTGCTTGAACTCGCAGATGAGGCGGTTCTGGTTCAAGGACAGTTAACATCTGAATTGCGCAATCTCTCTGATTTTCTCGAAAGTAACAGCCCTACGAGTTAGCCGCCCCCAGCCCCCGCTCAATATCCGCCTTCAGATCCACAACATCCTCCAGCCCGATCTGCAGCCGGAGAACTGGCCCCGGATAATCGCCCTTGGCAATCGTCCGGTCCGCAATCGACACGTGCACGGCAAGGCTTTCATAGCCGCCCCAGGAGTAGCCGAGGCCGAAGATAGTGAGTGCGTTGAGGAAGGCGTGGGCTTGCTTTGTGCCGCCGCCGTTCAGGACGATGGAGAAGATGCCGCTGGAGCCGCAGAAGTCGCGTTTCCACAGGTAATGGCCAGGGAATGAGGGCAGGGCGGGATGCAGGACCTGCGCCACGCGGGTATCGGTCTCAAGCCATTCTGCCAGTTTCAGCGCGCTCTGCTGATGGCGTTCCAGCCGCACGCCCATGGTGCGCAGGCCGCGCAGTATCTGGTAGGCGTCATCGCCGTTGACGCACAGACCAAGCTGCATATTGGCGTCTTTGAGCCGCGCGGCGCAGCGCGCATTGGCCGAGACCGTGCCCATCAACACATCTGAATGCCCGGACGGATATTTGGTCGCGGCGTGAATTGAAATATCAACGCCGTGGTCCAAAGGCATGAAAAAGCAACGGCGTTGCCCAGGTGTTATCCATCATGACAATAGCGCCATGGGCATGAGCGGCCTTGGCGATGGCAGGGATGTCCTGCATCTCGAACGTGTTGGAACCGGGGGATTCGGTGAACACGACTTTGGTGTTCGGCTTCATCAGCGCTTCAATTCCTGCGCCAATAGCCGGATCGTAATAGTCCACCGACACGCCAAGCTGCTTGAGCATGCCATTGGCAAAGCGGCGGGTCGGGAAGTAGACGCTGTCGACGATCAGCGCGTGATCGCCTGCCGACAGGAAGGCGAGGAGCGGAATGGTGACGGCGGCAAGGCCGGAGGGGAGAAGGATCGTCGCTGCCGAACCCTCAAGCTTGTCTATCGCCGCGCAGAGGGCGTCTGTGGTGGGCGTGCCGTGCGTGCCGTATGTGTATTTCTGCCCGCCCGGCACCATTGAAGCCGCATCCGGGAACAGGACGGTAGACGCATGCACGACGGGCGGATTGACGAAGCCGTGATAGTCGCGCGGGTTATAGCCGTCATGGGCGAGGCGGGTGTTGATGCCTAAGGCGGGCGCTCGTGCGTCTTCATTGGCCATAAAATGCAGCCCCTTGGTTTTCTTTGGCATAACCATCGCCTAGATAAGCCGCAACCCCTCATGGCATGGCACCGCAAGTGAAGTCCAACGCACCAATTCAAGACAAGGCTGGAACACCGTCGATCCCTTTGCTCTGGCGCCTGCCGAGCACTGCCCGAAAGCTCTATGCCCGCAGCCGCCGTCTGGCATATGAGGGGGCGCCTGCAGCGTTTGACAGGCGGATGCTGGTGCTCACGCTTCTGGTCCTGGCCGCCGCTCTGTCCGCTTCGCCTTGGGATGCGGAGCTTTCGCGTCAGGCAATCGCGTCACAAAACGTCCTCGTCAGGCAATTGGCGGCTTATACGGATATTGGTAAGTCAACGCTTTATCTCGTCAGCGCCTTCGCGGTGATGGCTTGGCTCAGCCTGCGCGATTGGCGCCGGCGGCATCTTTCGGCAAAGGCGAGGTTTGCGCTTTTGTACTCGCAAGCTGCATTTGCGTTTGGTGCAATTGCGGGTTCGGGCATAGTTGTGAACATATTCAAGTTCATTTTCGCGCGGGCCCGGCCGAAGTTTCTCAGCGAATTGGGACCGTATGACTTTTTCGGCCGCATGGGCGTCGGCTACGATTTCACCAGTTTTCCGTCCGGCCACTCAACAACCATGGGAGCGCTCGCGGCCATTTTAGCGCTTTGGTACCCGCGGCTGCGCATTGTGACGATACCCGCCTGTTTCATTGGCGCCGTGTCGCGCGTGGCGGCAGGCGCGCACTTTCCCTCGGATGTAATTGCGGGTTTTGGTCTGGGGTTCCTGTTTTCGCTCTATTTGGCGCGGGGCCTGGCGCGCCGCCAAACCGTGTTTCGCTTTAACGCGGGCGCGTGGTTTCCAAAGCTTCAGTTCGCGGGTTCGTTCTCGCGCTAGCGGAACTGGTGGTTCTTTGCGGTTTGCTACAAAAACGACCGGAGAGAGTCGGGACGAGGCTTGACCAAACACGGATAATGGCATTGCATAAGCCACGTGAATGGGAGCCACGCTGAAAATCGATCAATGATCGCCGCAGATGCGGCCTTGGGCGTGCGGACAATCCCGGAGCGGGAAGCAAAAATCAACAGAGAAGGTTCTGAACCGATGACGAAGACAATTGTGAAATCACTGCTCGGCGCAGCCGCGCTCGCACTCGCAAGTTCAGTGGCTGGAGCGGCAACGCTCGCCGATGTGAAGACCAAGGGGTTCCTGCAATGCGGCGTCAATGTCGGCCTCGCCGGCTTCTCGGCGCCCGACGACAAGGGCGAGTGGACCGGATTTGACGTGGACTATTGCCGCGCCATTGCGGCCGCGGTTTTTGGCGACGGAACAAAGGTCAAGTTCACGCCGCTCTCCGCCAAGGAGCGCTTTACCGCGCTGCAGTCCGGCGAAATCGACATTCTCTCGCGCAACACGACCTGGACTCTTAACCGCGACACTGCGCTCGGACTAGATTTTTTTGGCGCGAACTATTTTGACGGCCAGGGCTTCATGATCAATTCGAAGAAAATCACCGGCGTCAATTCCGCACTGCAGCTCTCCGGCGCTTCGATCTGCGTGCAGACCGGAACGACGACCGAATTGAACCTTGCCGACTACTTCAAGGCCAACAAGATGGAATACAATCCTGTTGTGTTCGAGAAGAATGAAGAAGTGAATGCGGCTTATGATTCCGGTCGCTGCGATGTGCTGACTACCGACCAGTCCGGCCTTTATGCAACGCGCCTCGCGCTGGCAGCGCCAGCCGACCATGTGGTGCTGCCGGAGATCATCTCCAAGGAGCCGCTGGGACCTGCCGTGCGCCAGGGCGACGCGCAATGGGCCGACATCGTCAAATGGGTCCATTACGGCCTGTTGACCGCAGAGGAACTGGGCATCACCCAGGCCAATGTCGATGAGATGATGACATCCACCAATCCTGAAATCCTGCGCGTGCTCGGCAAGGAAGCCGACACAAAGCTCGGCACGGATATGGGCCTCGACAATGACTGGCTCGCCAAGGTGGTCAAGACCACCGGCAATTACGGCGAGATATTTGAGCGCAATGTTGGTCAGGGCAGCCCGCTGAAGATCGCGCGCGGCCTCAACGCCTTGTGGTCAAAAGGCGGCCTGCAATACGCCCCGCCAATCCGCTGACAGCGCTGAATTTGCGATGAGATGAGCAATGGCCGCTTCAGCGGCGGCCATTGCTCAGGCAGATAAACCAGCAGGCGGAGTTCTTATGGCCGTATCCGATGTCTCAGTCAGACGTGACGCGTCGTCCTACATGAACGACCCAAAAGTGCGCGGGCTTGTGTTTCAGACGGTTATGCTGGTGGCGCTGGTGGTGTTTGTCTGGTGGATCATCGGCAATACCGCAGAGAATTTGAAGCGGTCCAACATCGCCTCAGGCTTCGGTTTCCTGAACGGGCGGGCCGGGTTTGATCTGGCGCAAACGCCGGTGCTGTTCACATCGGACTCCACCTACGGCCGCGCGCTTGTTGTCGGTCTCTTGAACACAGTGATCATCGCCGTGCTGGGCATTGTGACTGCGGTTGCGCTCGGGTTCATGATCGGCGTCGGGCGTCTGTCGCATAATTGGCTGGTGCGCAAACTCTCGACCATTTATGTCGAAACCTTCCGCAACATCCCGCCCTTGCTGGTGATTTTCTTCTGGTATTTCGGAGTTTTGTCCGTTCTGCCGCAGCCGCGGGACAGTTTGGAACTGCCGTTTGGCGGCTATCTCAACAATCGAGGCTTCTTTCTGCCGCGTGCGATTTGGGGCGAGGGCGCATGGCTGATCGGCGCGGGGCTTTTGGTCGGGATTGTGTTCTCTATTCTCGTTCACAAATGGGCGCGGGACCGGCAGATGGCGACGGGGCAGCAGTTTCCGATCCTGTGGACCTCACTGTCCATGATCATCGGGTTCCCGCTTCTGGCCTATGTCCTCACCGGATTTCCGCTGAGCTTTGAATTTCCAAAAGCGTCCACATTCAACCTGTCCGGCGGTTTTCAGGTCAAGCCTGAGTTCCTGTCGCTCTATCTGGCGCTCTCAATCTACACCGCCGCCTTCATTGCCGAGATAGTCCGGGCTGGCATTCAGGGCGTGCCGAAGGGTCAATCCGAGGCGTCGCTGGCGGTCGGGCTGCGCCAGGGGCAGACGCTGCGCCTTGTCGTGATACCGCAAGCCATGCGCACAATCATTCCGCCGCTGACCAGCCAATTTCTGAATCTGACCAAGAACTCCTCACTCGCCATCGCCATTGGCTATCCTGATCTTGTCGCTGTTGGGGGAACCGTGCTGAACCAGACCGGCCAAGCCATCGAGATCGTGGCGATCTGGATGATTGTCTATCTCGGCCTTTCGATTGGCACATCGCTGTTCATGAACTGGTTCAATGACAAAATGGCATTGGTGGAGCGCTGACATGACCGGCTTTGTGCGCACCCAAGACCATGCAACTCTGCCCCCGCCAGTGAAAGTCAGCGGCCTCAGCTATTGGGTGCGCACCAATCTGTTTGCGACCCCCGTGGACGGAGTTATGACGCTGTTCGCGGCGGGGCTCCTGATCTGGTTTGTGCCGCCGCTGTTCAACTGGCTGTTTGTGACGGCGCAATGGACCGGGACGGACCGGACATTCTGCTCGACGGTGGCGCAGGGCGGCATCCAGCCGGAGGGCTGGTCAGGCGCCTGCTGGGCCTTTGTGGGCGCCAAATGGAAACAGTTCCTGTTCGGACGCTACCCCGCGTCCGAATATTGGCGGCTGTGGCTGACCGGGACTTTGTTCCTTTTGCTGTTTGTGCCGCTCCTGATGCCCAAAATTGCCCATAAGCCGTTGAACGCAATATTGTTTTTCGGTGTGTTCCCTGTCGTTGCTTTTTTCCTTCTGCGTGGCGGACTGGGATTGAGGGAAGTCGAAACCCAGCTTTGGGGCGGATTGCTGGTGACGCTGGTGATTTCGTTCGTCGGTATCGCCGTCTCGCTGCCGCTTGGCATTATTCTGGCGCTCGGCAGGCGGTCCAAGATGCCGATCATCCGGATGTTTTCGGTGGGCTTTATCGAAACGATCCGCGGCGTTCCGCTGGTCACCGTGCTGTTCATGGCCAGCGTGATGCTGCCGCTGTTTCTGCCGCCGGGCGTATCCTTCGACAAGCTGATGCGGGCGCTGATCGGCGTGGCGCTGTTTGCCTCGGCCTATATGGCCGAGATCGTGCGCGGCGGGCTGCAGGCAATTCCCAAAGGCCAGTACGAAGGCGCGGATTCGCTCGGGCTTGGCTATTGGCAGAAAATGCGGCTGATCGTGCTGCCGCAGGCGTTGAAAATGGTCATTCCAAATATCGTCTCGTCCTTTATCTCGCTTTTGAAGGACACAAGCCTAGTCTACATTATCGGCATGTTTGATCTACTCGGGATCGTGCGGCAGAACTTTTCCGACGCCAATTGGGCTTCGGCGCAGACGCCGAAATCCGGGCTGATTTTCGCCGCCTTCATCTTCTGGATCATCTGCTTTTCCATGTCGCGCTACTCGCAATTTGTCGAGCGCAGGCTCGATACCAGCCATAAAAAATAGGGAACATCATGGCCAACACCGCCCAAGCTGCCCAATCCGCCCCTGCCGCCGTGCAGATGATCGGCGTTCACAAATGGTATGGCGAGTTTCATGTCCTGAAAGACATCAACCTCAATGTGAACAAGGGCGAGCGCATCGTGGTGTGCGGCCCGTCCGGCTCCGGCAAGTCCACGATGATCCGCTGTATCAACCGGCTGGAGGAGCATCAGCAGGGCAAAATCATCGTCGACGGCATCGAGCTGACAAATGATCTGAAAAAGATCGACGAAGTGCGCCGCGAAGTCGGCATGGTGTTCCAGCATTTCAACCTGTTTCCGCATCTGACGATCCTCGAAAACTGCACGCTGGCGCCGATCTGGGTGCGCAAAATGCCGAAAAGCCAGGCCGAAGAGATCGCCATGGAGTATTTGAACAAGGTCAAGATCCCCGAGCAGGCGGCCAAATATCCCGGCCAGCTTTCGGGTGGACAGCAGCAGCGCGTGGCGATCGCCCGCTCGCTGTGCATGAACCCGCGCGTGATGCTGTTTGACGAGCCGACCTCGGCGCTTGATCCTGAAATGATCAAGGAAGTCCTGGAAACCATGGTCGAGCTTGCCGAAGACGGCATGACGATGATTTGTGTGACCCACGAAATGGGCTTTGCCCGCCAGGTCGCCGACCGGGTGATTTTCATGGATATGGGCCAAATCGTCGAGGAGAACGAGCCAAAGGCCTTCTTCTCCAACCCGCAGCACGCGCGCACCAAGCTGTTCCTCAGCCAGATATTGCACTAGAAAATGCTGAGATTTTTCAAAGGCTTGGGCGCTGTTGCCGCGTTCGGGCTGCTGGCGCTTGCCACTGGCACGCTCTTGCCATGGCCGCTGATTGCCAAGGACGCCGCAAGCGGGAAAGCCGCCGAGATACTGGTCATAACAAACCCCATTCATACCGACATTGCAATTGAGGCGACGCCTGAGGCGTTGAAAACATTCGGTTTTTTGAAAGAGTCAGGCCTGCCGCTGGATGTGCCGGGATTGCGCTGGATTGTTTTCGGCTGGGGCGGGCGGGCGTTTTATCTGGAAACCCCGGCCTGGTCCGAGCTGAAGCTTGTTCCGGTCTTGAAGGCGCTGACAATCGACCGTTCTGTGCTGCATGTTGAACTTGCCGGCGAGATCGACCGCACTCTGCCCAATGTCAAATCCATCCCCGTCTCCGCTAACGCTTTTGGCAAAGATATTACGCCAATTGAGGCAATCTATTACGCCATTGCGAACAGTTTTGCTGAAAGTCAGCCCTTGGCGATCCCAAATGCCGGATATGGCGCCAATGACCGGTTCTTCGAGGCCAAGGGCGGGTTCAACGCGCTGCTTGGCTGCAATACTTGGGCGGCCCGCGTGCTGCGCTCAGCCGGGCTGCAAACCGGCATCTGGAACCCGCTGCCGCAATCGCTTGTTTATTCGCTTGAGCTGCACAACACGCTCTGAGAATTGGAATCCAAATGGCTGACTCCGCATTACGCATCGAGAAAGACTTCCTTGGCCAGGTCGAAATCCCCGCCGATGCGCTCTATGGCGTCAACACGCTTCGCGCCTCGGAGAACTTCCAGATTTCGGAGCGCAAGCTCGCCAAATATCCAGACCTCATCAGCGCCATTGCCAAGGTCAAATGGGCCGCTGCCAACGCCAATGAGGAGCTAGGCTCGCTGCCGAAGGACAAGGCCGCCGCCATCCGCGCCGCTTGCAAGGATCTGATCGCGGGGCGCCATCACTCGGCCTTCATCATCGACCCGATCCAGGGCGGGGCGGGGACGTCGACCAACATGAACGCCAATGAGGTGATCGCAAACCTTGCGCTGCGCCATATGGGCCGCAAGCCGGGAGACTATGGCGCGCTCAATCCGAACAATGACGTCAACATGTCGCAATCGACCAATGACGTCTATCCCACGGCGCTGCGCGTGGCGACGATCCTGTCGAGCTACCGGCTCATGGACGCGCTGGCGCAGCTCGCCGATGCGTTCGCGGCCAAGGGGTTGGAGTTTAATCATATCCTGAAAGTTGGCCGCACGCAGCTTCAGGACGCCGTGCCGATGACGCTTGGCCAGGAATTCACCGCCTTCGCCATCACATTGCGGGAAGATGTGGCGCGGCTGCGCGACGGACTGACGCTGATGCGCGAGGTTTCGCTGGGCGGCACGGCCATTGGCACCGGCATCAATGCCGACCCCGCCTATGCGGATTTGGCCATCGCCGAGCTTTCGGCGATCACGGGCGAGGCGCTGGTCCGTTCTGAAAACCTTGTGGAGGCCACATCCGACACCGGCGCTTTTGTCATGTTCTCCGGTATTTTGAAGCGGGTGGCGCTGAAGCTGTCCAAGATCGCTTCTGACCTCAGACTCCTGTCGTCCGGCCCGCGGGCGGGATTTGGCGAGATCAATCTGCCGGCCATGCAGGCCGGGTCAAGCATCATGCCGGGCAAGGTCAACCCGGTTATTCCGGAGGTCGTCAATCAAGCGGCGTTTCTGGTGGTCGGTTATGACGTGACCATCTCGTTCTGCGCCGAGGGCGGTCAGCTGCAACTCAACGCTTTTGAACCGACCATTGGCTACGCGATTTTCGAATCGCAGCGCGTCTTGACCAATGCCGCCAATACGCTGCGCGAACGCTGTGTGACCGGCATCACCGCCAATGAGGAGCGCTGCGCGGAACTTGTCATGAACTCGGTGGGGATAGTCACAGTGCTGGTTCCGGTGCTTGGTTATGAGAAATGTTCGGAAATTGCCAAGAAAGCCATTTTGGAACGGCGGCCTGTGCGGCAGCTGCTGCTGGAAGAAACCTCGCTGACGGCGGCCGAGCTGGATCAATATTTGTCGCCGGAGTTCCTCACATCTCCGATGCGGCTAACCGCAAAGTAGTTATCGGTCCAATTCGTGCATTGAACTTGGCATTGTCCTGTTTCTGCACTGGCGCTGAAAATGTCTGCTTCCATCAATGTTTCCCGTTTGCCTTGGGTCGATTACGCCAAGGGCATCTGCATCATCCTCGTCATTTTGATGCATGCCAATGGCGGCGTTGAAAAGCTCACGGGGCAGCTGACCTTCATCGACGCCTTCATTCAATGGGCCAAGCCCTTCAGAATGCCCGACTTTTTCCTGATTTCAGGATTGTTTCTGGCAAGCCGGATCAACGCGCCCTGGCCTAAATTCCTGGACGCCAAAGTGCTGCACTTTGCCTATTTTTATGTGCTTTGGGCGGTCATTCAACTCGTGTTCAAAGATGTCGCACGCGGCGAATTGTTTCATTCTGAACTGTCTCATTATCTGACATTTCTGATCCAGCCGACTTCAACGCTCTGGTTTATCTATCTTCTCGCGCTCTTCTTCGCGGTTGCGAAGATCACAATGCCGTTACCAAAACTATTCGTGTTTGCAGTGGCTGCAATTCTGCAAGCGTTGCCGGTTGAGACGGGCGCGGTGATCATTGACGAGTTCTGCAGCCGATTTGTGTTCTTCTTCGCGGGCTATTGGATGGCCGGGCTGGTTTTCGCTTTTGCGGACCAAGTCGCGGGCAAGAGAGCGGGTTTCGTGCTTCCCGCCCTGGCGATTTGGGCATTGGGCAATGCCATTATGGTTTTCGCCGGCCTTGCGGAACTGCCGGGATTCAGCCTTGCGCTGGGCTTTGCAGGCACTGCCGCGCTTATTTCAGTGAGTGTGCTTTGCGCGCGAATCGGCATATTCGGCGCGCTGCGATATTGCGGTGAGCACTCCATCGTCATCTACCTCGCCTTCACTCTTTTCATGGGACCGGTGCGGGTGATGCTCTTCTCTGTCGCGCCGGATCTCGAGCCCGCCCTCATCTCGCTGATCTCGGCCGCAGCCGGCGTGACCGGGCCGCTCGCGCTGCATTGGCTGACACGTGGCACAATGCTCGGTTTCCTGTTCGAGCGCCCAAACTGGGCCCGGTTTCATTTCTGGTGGTCAGCTTCCGAAAAAGGAAGTAAGGCTTTCTCTCCGCAGAAAGTCACAGCCTTGCCGTCTTAGACGCTTAGCTTAAACCTCAAAGGGAGCGCCAAGCCTCCCGTGCCAAAAAAACACAACGGTCCGCCAACATGGGAGTTCACTATGAAACTCGACCGCTTGACGCTTGGCACTTTCAATCTTCTCAATCTGAATGAGCCGGGCAAGGCGATCTACACGGACGCGGACGGATGGAGCCAAGCCGAATATGACCGCAAAATCGAGTGGTGCGCCCGCATACTGCGCCTGTTGAAGCCCGATGTGTTCGGGTTCCAGGAATTGTGGCACAAGGATTCGCTCGCAAACTTCCTCACCGCATCGGGGCTGTCCGGCGAGTACGATGCGCTTGTTCCGGCCGACGCGACCGGCAAGGGCATTGTCTGCGCCGCCATCGTGCGCAAAGGGCTGCTTGTCGGCGCGCCGGAATGGATCGTCAATTTTCCGGAGAAGTTTGTCCTCAAGAGCTCCGGCGATGACCCGCAGACGCCGGATATCAGCGTCAAGGTGAAGAAGTTTTCCCGTCCGGTGCTGCACTTCGTCATCCAGCCGCGCGACGGGTTTGACCCGGTTCATGTCTATGTCTGCCACTTCAAATCGAAGGGGCCAACCAAGGTCTTCAACGAAGACTGGTTCAAGGCCGACAAGCCCACTTACGCGAAACATCAGGAAAATCTGGGGTCGGCGATTTCGACCATCCGCAGAACAGCTGAGGCATCGGCGTTGCGGTTCATCCTGTCGGAGCAGATGAAGGGCACGCGGACTGGCGTCTTGGTGCTGGGCGATGTGAATGACGGGCAGCACAGCAACACGGTCAACGTTCTTACCGAGCAGCCGAAATATCTGGTCGGGGATTCCGTCGGCGGCGGCGACACGAGCCTCTATACTGCGCAGACGCTGCAGGAATACCGCAACACGCGCGATGTGTATTACACGCATATCCATCAGGACATTATGGAATCTCTCGACCATATTCTGGTGAGCGAGGAGTTTTACGACAATAGCCGCAAGCGCGTCTGGCTGTTTGAAGGCATGACGGTCAGCAACGACCATCTCAATTGGGATGACCACAAAGTTTCAGGCACAAATGATCACGGCATCATCTGCGCGACATTCAAGTTCAAGCCGATAAAGGCGGAGGCGCGGGCGATTATGGCTGTTTGAAGTCCCATGCATAGATCCAGTCGAGCCCCGACCGGAAGCTTTCGCTGCGGTAGCGGAAGAGCGCGTTTCTGACCGGCGCGATTGGCCAGCCTGCGTGGTAGGCAAACTTGTTCAGGCGCGAACGGCGGGCAATGCGGTCGACGCGCGGATGGCGCAGGGCCTGGAATTCTTTCAGCGCTGCAGCTTGCTCGGTCCTTTGCCTGGCAAGACACGCAGCCAGAACCCAGGCATCTTCAATGGCCATCGCCGCGCCTTGGGCGGCATAGGGCGTCATGGCGTGGGCCGCATCGCCGATCAGGACCACTGATTTGCCGTCGCTCCATTTGCCGTCAGCGGGCACGGTATGGATGGGGTAGGGCGTCCAGCCATCCGAAGTGGAGGTGAGGGCTGCGAGCGGCGGGTCGAACTGCTGGAATGCATTTGGCAAAGCGGTAACGCTTGCGCGGCTGTCTACACTTTTGGCGATCGCAACCAGATTGAGCGAGCGGCCGGCATTGACGGGATAAGCGACAATATGGGCCTGTCGCGACAGGAAAGCGGCGACTTGGCGGCCTGACAGGAGTGTTTCCAGCACCGGGGGAAGCCCGGCATTGGCGCCATACATTTTGCGAAAGGCGACTTGTCCTGAAAACATCGGGCGGGGGCCGCCGAGCCGCGCCCTTACGCGCGACCAGACACCGTCTGCGCCGATCAGAAGCATGCCCTCATCCTCAGTGACGATATTGTTTGATGTGAGCGAGACCGTGACGCCATTGGCATGGGCGGCGAAATGCGAGACTTCGCATCCCGGCCTGATGCGAATGGCAGGGCGGCTGGCTGCTTGCGCCAAGAGCGCTGCATGCAAATCCGCCCGGTGCGCCACCCAATAGGGCGCGCCCCAGCGCTTTGCGGCGTCCGAAACATCCAGAGACAATAACGGCATTGTGGTCGCGCCGTCGCAGAGGAGCACGCTTTTTGGCTCGACGGCCTGAGCTTTGAGGCGAGGCAGGACTGCGAGGCGGTCGAGAAGGCGCGTGGCGTTGGGGGAGAGTTGAATACCAGCGCCGGCGATATCGCTTACGGGCGCGCGCTCAAACACTGTGGCGGCAAAGCCGAAATGCTCAAGCGCAAGTGCTGCCGACAGTCCCGCAATGCCGCCGCCCGCGATCAGAATATGCCGCTTTGCCGGCGTCATGGGATGTCAGACGGTATCGCGCTCAGGCCGCCATCGGCTCAAATAGGCATCCGGCAGGAGCGGTCTCGTCCACGCGCAAGGCGCCGTTGAACTTGTAGAGCGTCGAGCAATAGGGGCAGACCTTTTCACCCTCTGCACCCATGTCGAGATAGACATGCGGATGATCGAACGGCGGGTTGGCGCCGACGCACATGAATTCCTTCACGCCGATCTCAATGACCCTGTGACCGCCATCGTTCTGGAAATGAGGTACCCCGTGCCCGGCCATGATGCGCTCCGAATTTAGCTATGCGCCGCCTATAGCAAGCCCGGCATGGTCTTGTCATGTGCGGATTTCCGAAGCGCTCCCTTGTCTCGGGCAAGTTCAAACGGTTGTTTTCACTCTGTCATTTTCAATAATTATGATTTGCCGCATAACTGGTGCAGTAGTAGAGCAGGACGATCATGAATGAGATGCCGCAGACCGAATTCACCGACATTGAAACGAAAGCCGAAGAGCTGCCCGTTCCCGATATCCGCCGCAGCCCGCAGCGATTTATCAACCGGGAATTTTCCTGGCTGCAGTTCAATCACCGAGTTCTGGATGAGAGCCTGAATACACGGCATCCTCTTCTTGAGCGCCTGCGTTTTCTGTCGATCTCGGCGGCGAACCTTGATGAGTTCTTCATGGTGCGCATCGCTGGCCTTGCCGGACAGGTGCGCGAGGGCATCGCTACCAAGAGCTCGGACGGACGCACGCCGCTCGAACAGCTGGCGAGCGTTCTGGCCGAAACCGCGCGGCTGCAGACCGACCAGCAGAGCTGTCTTGTCGAACTGCGCAAAGAGCTTGCGGTGGCGGGGATCGAGATCATCCGCCCTGATGCAATGCTGAAGAAGGAGACTGCCTGGCTCGAACAGCACTTCATCGACACAATCTTCCCTGTTCTGACGCCGCTCTCGATTGATCCAGCCCATCCGTTCCCGTTTATTCCCAATCTCGGATTTTCGATTGCCCTGCAGTTGGCGCGGCGTTCCGACAGCAAGTCGATGACCGCGCTTCTGCGCCTGCCGCCTGCCTTGAAGCGCTTCGTGCGCCTGCCGGACAAGGGCAAGGCAGTGCGGTTTGTCACGCTCGAGGACGCCGTCAGCCTGTTCATCGAAAGGCTCTATCCGGGGTACGAGATGAAGGGCCTTGGCTCGTTCAGGGTCATCCGCGATTCCGACCTTGAAGTGGAGGAAGAGGCGGAAGATCTCGTCCGCCATTTCGAGACCGCGATCAAGCGGCGGCGGCGCGGCTCGGTGATCCGCATCGAGTTCAACGCCGAAATGCCCGAAGCGCTGCGCACATTCGTAACGAGCGAACTCGGCGTGCAGGATGCGCGTGTCATGGTCAAGGACGGGCTCCTGGCGCTGTCGACCATTTCCGAAATCCTGGCCATCGACCGTCCGGATCTGAAGTTCGCGCCCTATAAAGCGCGCTTCCCGGAGCGCATCCGTGAAAGCGGCGGTGACTGCTTTGCGGCGATCCGGCAGAAGGATCTGATCGTCCACCACCCGTATGAATCGTTTGACGTGGTGGTGCAGTTCCTGCGCCAGGCGGCGCTCGATCCGGAAGTGGTGGCGATCAAGCAGACGCTCTACCGCACCTCCAATGACAGCCCGATCGTGCGCGCTCTGATCGACGCGGCGGAGGCGGGCAAGTCGGTGACCGCGCTGGTTGAATTGAAGGCGCGGTTTGACGAGGAGGCCAATATCCGCTGGGCCCGGGACCTTGAGCGGGCGGGCGTGCAGGTGGTGTTTGGCTTTATCGAATTAAAGACGCATTCCAAGCTGTCGCTGGTGGTGCGGCGCGAAGAGGGCAAGCTGCGCAATTATGTGCATCTGGGCACCGGCAATTACCATCCGATCACCGCGCGGGTATACACGGACCTGTCCTATTTCACTGACGACGCCGACATTGCCCATGATGTCGCGCAGATTTTTAATTACATTACGAGCTATGCCGAGCCTGCGGGCGAATTGAAGCTCGCCGTCTCGCCGCTGACCCTGCGCAGCCGCATGCTCAAACACATTACGGACGAGGTCGCGCACGCCAAGGCCGGGCGGCCCGCGCAGATATGGTTCAAATTGAACTCTCTCGTTGACCCGCAGATCATCGACGCGCTCTATGACGCCTCGCAGGCGGGGGTGGAGATCGACATTGTCTGCCGCGGCATATGCTGTTTGCGCCCGCAAGTTCCGGGGCTGTCAGATAATATTAGGGTCAAATCAATTGTTGGCCGCTTTCTCGAGCACAGCCGCATTTTTTGTTTCGGCAATGGCCACGGACTGCCTTCAGACCAGGCGACTGTCTATATAGGCTCGGCGGACCTGATGACCCGCAATCTCGACCGGCGTGTCGAAGTGATGGTGCCGCTGACCAATCCGACTGTGCATCAGCAGGTGCTGTCGCAGATCATGCTGGGGAACCTGCTTGACAATGAGCAGAGCTTTGCTGTCTTGCCGGACGGAACGTCGCGGCGCATCACGCGCGAAGAGGGCGAAGAGCCGTTCAACGCGCAGGAATATTTCATGACCAACCCCTCACTGTCCGGGCGCGGCAAGTCCTTGAAAATCTCCGCGCCAAAAGAAATCAAGCACCGCAAGCGGGCAAAGCGTAAACACAAGGGTCAGTAGTCTCAATGGTTGACGGGGCACAGGGCAGGCTGAAGGGTAGGGAACCCGTTTCAGTCGTCGATATCGGTTCGAACTCGGTCCGCCTTGTGGTTTATGAAGGCATTGTCCGCTCGCCGACGGTTCTGTTCAACGAGAAAATCCTGTGCGGCCTTGGCAAGGGCATCGCCGACACCGGCCGTCTGAACGACAAAGCCGTGGCCGATGCGCTCAAAGCATTGCGCCGCTTCCGGGCGCTTTCCGCACAGGCGGGGGCAAAGACCATGCATGTGCTGGCAACTGCCGCTGCGCGCGAGTCGGCGAATGGCTCTTTGTTTGTCAGCGATGCCGAAAAAATATTGGACTGCAAGGTCAAGGTTTTGACCGGAGAGGAAGAAGCATGGTTCTCCGCGCTTGGCATCGTCTCCAGCATTTGGCGGCCGGACGGGATCGTCGGTGATCTCGGCGGCGGTTCGCTGGAGCTTGCCGATGTCAAGGATACCCGCATTGGCATGGGAATCACCCTGCCGCTGGGTGGATTGCGGCTGTCCGATATGGCAGGCGGCTCACTGACAAAGGCCGCCAAGATAGCCGAGATGCATTTGGCCGACGCCAAGGTGCTTGAGGGAGGCAAAGGCCGGAAGTTTTATGCGGTCGGCGGAACCTGGCGCAATTTGGGCCGCTTGCACATGGAGACGGTGCACTATCCGCTGCATGTCATGCACGAATATGAAATTGCCTCTGAAGACGCGGCGCTGTTCTTCAAGCGCGTTGCGCGCGGCAATACCGAGAAGATTCCCGGTATTGAACATATTTCCCGCAATCGCCAAGCGCTGCTGTCATATGGGGCGACAGTGCTGAGCCAGGTCATGGCGCAAATGCAGCCGTCGAGCATAGTGTTTTCGGGACTTGGCGTGCGCGAGGGCTACCTCTTCTCGCTGCTGCCGCAGGATGAGCAGCGCGAAGACCCGCTGATTTCAGCCGCGACCGAGATGTCGGTGCTGCGCGCCCGCTCGCCTGAACATGCGCAGGAGCTCGCCCAATGGACCGGCGAGGCGTTTGCCAAACTGGGTATTGATGAAAGCGAGGAAGAGGCGCGCTGCCGCCACGCCGCGTGCCTGCTCGCCGATATCGGCTGGCGCGCGCATCCAGATTACCGCGGATCGCAATCGATGAACATCATCTCGAATGGCGCGTTTATCGGCATCGGCCACCCGGGCCGCGCTTACATGGCGCTGGCGAATTTCTTCCGCCATGAGGGCCTGATTGACGATGCGCTCTCGCCTGAGATCCGCAAGCTCGCCCCGCCGCGTCTTTTCGAGCGGGCGAAACTCCTCGGGGCGCTGATGCGTGTCGTCTATCTCTACTCCGCCGCAATGCCCCGCGTCATTCCGCGGCTCGGCTTCAAAGCCGACGGCATTGGCGGGTTTCTGTTCATGGTGCCCAGCGATATTTGCGATCTCGCCAGCGAGCGCACGGAAGGACGGCTGCAGCAGTTTGCGAAGCTGGTTGGAATACCTATGCGCACGGTGGTGGGTTAAATCTGGGCCACGACGTTTTCCAGCATGCCTTTGACGCCACCCGCCACCGCCTTCAGCGCGGCATTGTCAATGGCGGACATCGACGCAACTGGGTCTATGGCGCTCACTTCCACCGCGCCATTAAGTGCGCGGACAATCACATTGCACGGCAGCATCGCGCCGACGCGCGGCTCTATCTTCATCGCCTCATGCGCCATTTTTGGATTGCATGCGCCGAGGATCAGATAGTCGGAGACATCGGCGTCGATCTTCTTCTTCAGCGTCGCCTTGACATCAATTTCCGTCAGCACGCCGAACCCCTGCTTGGCCAAGGCTGCGCGCGTGCGCTCCACGATGTCGGAAAACGTCGCATGCGGAAAACTGCGGTCTATTGTGTAGGCCATGAATACGGATCCCTTTGGATGTCTTTTGTCTGTCAGTAGGCTGGCGCGGCCAGAATGCCAGGCAGCAGTCACTGGGCATGATGTCACCGGCCCATTCGGCGGCTTTGACGGAAATCAAACGCGGGCGAGATTTGTCGGGCGAACGTGCAATTTCGGCTGGCTGCAGCAGTTCGCGCGGCTGGCGGGCAAGCCGATGCGGACGGTGGTGGGGTAGCGAGAGCTTGTAAACGCCGTTCTTTATGTGTGTTGGTGTTATGGAGATTACACATCGGAGCTTTTCATGCGCACAAATATCGAACTTGACGATAAGTTGCTTTCAGAAGCTATGGCTGCAACCGGATTTGCAACGAAGCGGGCGACGGTGGAAGAAGCATTGCGGAATCTTGTCCAGAAGCACCGCCGGAAAACTGCGATCAAGAACCTTTGGGGGCTCGGCTGGGAGGGCGATCTTGATGAGATGAGGCAGGGACGCTTCGTACCGGAATGATCGTGGTCGACAGCTCCGTATGGATTTCATATCTGTGCAAGCAAGACACCGCAGCAGTGCAAAGACTGCGCGGCATTGATGATCCGGATGACATTCTGGTTGGCGACTTGATCCTTTTGGAAGTTTTGCAAGGCGCGCGCGACGAGCGCCATGCGGCAACCATTGAACGGCATCTCAGGCAGTTTGAGGTTGATGGCATGCTTGACGATCACATCGCCGTCCATGCGGCGCGCAATGACCGCAAACTTCGGGAACTTGGCGTGACAATCCGGAAAACGGCGGATGTTATCATTGGCACGTTTTGCATGGAGGGCGGCCATTCGCTTTTGCATCAAGACCGCGACTTTGACGCAATGGCGCAGGAGCTTGGATTGACCGTTATCTGACGGCGCAAATGTTGGCTCAGCCCTAAAAACAGCGCAATGGATTTGTAAGATGTCGATGACGATGAGCTTTGTTGGCGCCAATGAATTGAATCACATCATCTCCGAGAAGATCAAAGTCACCTGCCTCCCGCGCGCATCATCTGTCGCCGCCGAATGGAATGCCGAGCTGGTTGTGTCACTGCTTGATCCTGATCTGCCGCAAACCGCGCATCCCAGGATCGAGGTCTGCCCGCATCATGTGTTCCTGTTCCACGACCAGGAGCGCCAGGACGCCACCGGGCATTTTGCGGATACGCTGCGGCCGGTTCTGGAATTGGTCGGCGATCATCTGAGCAATGACAACCCAAGACTTCTCATTCACTGCCACGCGGGCGTCAGCCGCTCCACCGCGCTGGCTTACGGCGCAATCAGCATTCTTTTGGGGCCCGGGCGGGAAGGGGAAGCCTTTGAGAGCCTCATGAACATCACCCACAAGCCCTGGCCGAACCGCCGCGTGGTGGAATGCCTTGACGAGATGCTGGGGCGGGACGGCGCATTGCTGGCGCCGCTGGATGCGATGCGGGCGCAATTTCCGCGTCGGATCGACCATTATCGCAGATTTAACCGGCGCAGGGGATTGGTGTCCGGGCGGCCCAGATAGAAGTTATACCGCCACAGCCTTCACCTTGCGGTCCTCAAACTTCAGCGCGACTTCGCCCGCGATCAGCTTCAGCGCCATTTCGCCGAACAGCTCGCGCCGCCAGCCATGCAGGACGGCGACGTCGGCATTGGCGCCATGCGCGGCGATTTTGTCGAGATCGTCCGCCGAGGCGACGACTTTGGGGGCAACGCCGTGTTCTTCGGTGATGATTTTCAGAAGAACGCGCAAAAGCTCGCCTGCCGCAGCGGAGCCTTCCGGCCCCTGTGCGTGCTTGGCGAGCTTCGGCAAATCTTCCTTTGGAATGGCGAGCGCCTCGTTGACGGCGGCGATCAGGCCTTGGGCGGGTTGCGAGCGCTCCCAGCCATTGGGCACAGAGCGCAGCCTGCCGAGCGCTTCCACGCTGTCGGGCTGCTGCTGCGCGACTTCGAACAGCGTATCGTCCTTCATGACGCGCGAGCGCGGCACATTGCGGTCCCGCGCCTCGCGCTCGCGCCAGGCGGCGATCTTTTGCAAGGTCGCCAGCTCAATCGGGCGGCGCGCCCGCATTTTCAGCCGCTTCCAGGCGTCATCCGGGTGAAGGTCATACGTTTCAACAGATGTGAGTGTGGACATCTCATCCTTGACCCAGTCCACGCGGCCTTTTTCGGCAAGCTGGTCCTTCAGCTTGGGGTAGATAGTGGCAAGATGCGTCACGTCGGCCAGCGCGTAGGTGAGCTGCGTGTCGGAAAGAGGCCTGCGTTTCCAGTCGGTAAAGCGCGAGGTCTTGTCGAGATGCACGCCGGTCATCTTGTTGACAAGCTGGTCATAGGAGATCGACTCGCCAAAACCGCAGACCATGGCGGCAACCTGGCTGTCGAACATCGGGCAGGGGATGAGATTGCCGAGATTGTAAACAATTTCAACGTCTTGGCGGGCAGCGTGAAACACTTTTGTGATGTTCTCATCCGCCATCAGCGCGAAAAACGGCGCAAGGTCAATGCCCGGCGCCAGCGGATCGACGAGCGCGTTGAAGTCCGGCGTGGCAAGCTGGATCAGGCAGAGTTCCGGCCAGAAGGTGGTTTCGCGGATGAATTCAGTGTCAACGGCGACAAAATCCGACTTGGAAAGCTCGGCAATGGCATCGGAGAGGGCGGCGGTTGTCGTGATAAGGTTCATCCGCGGCTCTTAGCCAAACTTTAAACCCTTGTCGCGCCTGAAATCGCTCAGAAGGCGCGCTGCGTTCTTGACTTTTCCCACATCCAATGCGCTTTGCGCGCAAAAAAGCAGGCCTGATTGCGCCGCGTTGTAACAAATATGGATTTCTCAAAATGACCATGCACCGCTACCGCTCCCATACCTGCATCCAACTGCGGAAAAGCGATGTCGGCAATTCTGTCCGCCTCTCCGGCTGGGTGCACCGGGTGCGCGACCATGGCGGGCTGCTGTTTATCGATCTGCGCGACCATTACGGCATGACGCAGATTGTCGCCGACCCGGATTCGCCCTGCTTTCACAGTGGCCGAGACCGTGCGCGGCGAATGGGTGATCTGCGTCGATGGCACGGTGGTGGCGCGCTCGGCCGAGACGATCAACCCAACCTTGCCACCGGCGAGATCGAGATCAAGGCTGTCAAAATGGAAGTGCTGTCGGCGGCGAAGGAACTGCCGCTGCCGGTGTTCGGCGAGCCGGATTATCCGGAGGATATCCGCCTCAAATACCGCTTCCTCGATCTGCGCCGCGAGACTCTGCACAGGAACATTGTCAAACGCACCCAGATCATCGCCGCCATGCGCCGCCGCATGGGGGAGGAGGGTTTTGCCGAATATTCAACGCCGATCCTCACCGCCTCGAGCCCTGAAGGCGCGCGCGACTTTCTGGTGCCGAGCCGCATTCATCCCGGTAAATTCTACGCGCTGCCGCAGGCGCCGCAGCAGTACAAGCAGCTGTTGATGATGTCGGGCTTCGACCGCTATTTCCAGATCGCCCCCTGTTTCCGCGACGAAGACCCGCGGGCGGATCGCTTGCCGGGTGAGTTCTACCAGCTCGATTTGGAAATGAGCTTTGTCGAGCAGGACGATGTGCTTGGCACGATGGAGCCCGTGATGCGCGGGATTTTCGAGGAGTTCGCCGAGGGCAAGCCGGTGACGCAAGAGTTTCCGCGCATTGCCTATGACGAGGCGATGCGCCGCTATGGCTCCGACAAGCCGGACCTGCGCAACCCGATTGTCATGCAGAAGGTTTCGGAGCATTTCGCCGGTTCCGGCTTCAAGGTTTTCGCCAATATTCTGGCAAATGACGCGAAGGCCGAAGTCTGGGCCATTCCGGCCAAAACCGGCGGCTCGCGCGCCTTCTGCGACCGGATGAACTCCTGGGCGCAGGGCGAAGGGCAGCCGGGGCTGGGGTACATTTTTTGGCGCAAGGAAGGCGAGAAGCTTGAAGGCGCGGGGCCGCTCGCCAAGAACATTGGCGAGGAACGCACCGAGGCCGTGCGCCAGCAGCTTGGACTTGACGATGGCGACGCCGCCTTCTTCGTCGCTGGCGATCCGAAGAAATTCGTCTCTTTCGCTGGTGCTGCCCGGACGCGGGCAGGCGAAGAGCTGAATCTTGTTGACCGCGAGCGGTTTGAGCTGTGCTGGATCGTCGATTTCCCGTTCTTCGAATGGAGCGAGGAGGAAAAGCGCGTTGATTTCGGTCACAACCCGTTCTCCATGCCACAAGGCGGCATTGATGCGCTGAACGGGCAGGACCCGCTGGCGATCAAGGCGTTTCAATATGATCTAGTCTGCAACGGTTTCGAAATCGCCTCCGGCGGCATCCGCAACCATCTGCCGGAAACCATGGTCAAGGCGTTCGAGATTGTCGGCCTGTCGCGCGAAACGGTGGAAGAGCGCTTCGGCGGCCTCTACCGCGCGTTCCAATATGGCGCGCCGCCGCATGGCGGCATGGGGGCGGGTGTGGACCGGATCGTCATGCTGCTGGTTGGCGCGAAAAATCTGCGCGAGGTGACGCTGTTCCCGATGAACCAGCAGGCCTATGATTTGCTGATGAGCGCGCCGAGCGATCCGACGCCGGCGCAGATGCGCGAACTGCATCTGCGGGTGAATTTGCCGAAGTAGGACGCTTGATCCAATTCATGCTGCATCGCCTGACGCAGCGGATTCGCTCAACCAAAGTCTTCGCAATCGCAGCAAAGTAGTAACATGCTGCTACACAAGTATCGATACCATGCTACAGAAGTAGTACGGCACAAGCGGCGAGATGCAAGCGTCCGGCTGTTGACAGACAACTTGAATCGTGGTCCCCTGTGATCGCATCAAGGTCTGTGAAAGGGTTGGTGTCACCGTGACCTGACGACTAACTTTTGCAAATTGGAGGAAGACATGGTTTGGACAACACCTAAAATTCTGGAAATCAGCTGCGGAATGGAAATCAACCGGTATGCGCCGGCGGATGACACAGATCCCGTTCAGTTTTGATTGACCACTGAATTGCATGGCGCGCAGGCGTGAACCGTTTGCGCGCTTTGGTTCTGGGCGCGGCTGCAGGCGGTGGCCTGCCGCAGTGGAACTGCGGTTGCCGTAACTGCAAATTGGCTCGCACGGGCGAAATTCCGGCGCAAACCCAATCATCTATCGCCGTCAGCTGCGAGGGCGCGGATTGGGCCGTGCTGAATGCATCTCCCGATATCCGGTCTCAGTTGAGCGCCAATGCGCAGATGTGGCCTGTATCGCTGCGTGGCAGCCCGGTGAAATCCGTGCTCTTGACCAATGGCGATATTGATCACATTGGCGGCTTGCTCACGCTGCGCGAAAAGCAGCCATTCACGATATTTCTCACACGGGCATTGGATGACATTTTGTCTGACAATCCGGTTTTTTCGGCGCTTGACGCCGCCTGTGTGAAACGCGTTGTTTGCGAGTTGGACGAATGGCGCGAAATCCTGCCGGACATGCGGGCGAAATTCTTTGCAGTCCCTGGAAAAATCCCGCTGTTCATGGAGACAGGCAGCGTGGAAACGGAAATGCTCGGCGGGCAGACCGTTGGCGTGGCGGTCGAAGCGAAAGGCGCGCGTCTCCTGTATGTTCCGGGCTGCTCGAAGATGACGGCGGAAATTGAGGCCATGTCTGATGGCGCGGACGCGCTGTTTTTTGACGGCACGCTGTACCGCGATGACGAGATGATCCGGGAGGGACTTGGCCAGAAGACGGGTTTTCGCATGGGCCACATGCCAATGACAGGTCCGGGGGGCTCTCTCCAATTGCTCGCTGACATGAATGTGAAAAGGAAGATATATATTCACCTGAACAACACAAATCCGGCTTGGCTGCCCGGCAGCGCCGAACGGGAGACTGTTGAGGGAGCGGGTGTGGAGATCGGATATGATGGCATGGAAGTCCGGCTATGACGACGCTCACCCGCGCCGGGTTTGAAGCAAGGCTGCGCGCGATCGGCGCCGAGCGCTACCACGACAAGCACCCGTTTCATGCGCTGCTGCATGGCGGTCAATGCACACCGACGCAGGTCCGCGCCTGGGTTATCAACCGCTACCATTATCAAAGCAGCATCCCGCTCAAGGATGCCGCGCTCATGTCGCGCTGCGAGGATGCGGACCTGCGCCGTCATTGGCGAAAACGGATTGAGGATCACGACGGCAATGTGGAGGAGGGCGGCGGAATCCGGCGCTGGCTCAAGCTCGGGGAGGCCGTCGGTCTTGATCCGGGCTATGTGAGTTCGGGCGTTGGCATTTTGCCCGCAACGCGGTTCGCGGTCGACGCCTATGTGCGCTTTGTGCGCGACAAGACGCTGCTTGAGGCAATCGCCTCTTCATTGACGGAGCTGTTTGCCGCCAATATCCATGCCGAACGGATCGAGGGCCTTTTGAAGCACTACGATTTCGCCAATGAGCAGTCTCTCGGCTACTTCAAAACCCGCTTGAAAGAGGCCCCCAAAGACGTGGCCTTTGGACTGTCATGGGTGCTCGATCATGCCGATACCGCCGAAAGACAGAATGCAGCCGCAGGCGCGCTGACGTTCAAAACCGATGTTCTTTGGTCGCAGCTGGATGCGCTTTACTCCGCCTATGTTGAACCTGGCCGCATTCCTCCGGGCGGGTGGAACGGGACTGACGGTTTGTTGAAAGGCGCCAAGGCATGAGCGGCAGCGCCAATGCTGAAATTTCCGATCAGGCCATTGTGCGCCTGCCGAGCGGCGTGCGCCTGAAAAAGGACGAGGCGCGCGACCGGTTCGTGCTGCTGGCGCCAGAGCGCGCTTTGGTTATGGACGCGGTTGGCGTGGCAATTCTGGGCGAAATTGACGGCGCCAAAACCGTGCAGCAAATGATCGCCTCGCTTGCCTCGACATATGCTGCCGACCCGCAGATTATTGGCAAGGACGTCAAGGCGTTCCTGCTCGACCTTGCCGGCAGGCGGATAGTGGAGATCAGTCAATGAGCGATGACCGCGTGACGCAAAAGCCGAGAACCCTGCCGGACTCCCTGCTGGCGGAATTGACGCACCGCTGTCCGCTGGCTTGTCCGTACTGCTCCAATCCAATGGAGCTCAAGCATCAATCACAGGAACTGACGACGGAGGACTGGATATCCGTTTTCCGGCAAGCCGCCGCTCTGGGCGTGCTGCATTTGCATCTGTCCGGTGGCGAGCCCGCTTCGCGAAGGGATTTGGAGGAACTGACCAAGGGCGCCCAAGAGGCAGGTCTCTACACCAATCTCATCACCTCCGGCATTGGATTGACCGAGAGGCGCATGGACGCCTTGGCCGATGCAGGGCTGGACCATGTCCAATTGTCGCTTCAGGGCGTGGACGCCGCGATGGCCGACCGGATTGCCGGTTATGCGGGAGGCCTTGAGCGCAAGCTTTCCGTCGCCGCCTGGGTCACCGCGCGCAATATGCCGCTCACGGTGAATGCAGTCTGCCACCGGCAGAATTTTGCAAGGCTTGACGAAATGATCGACCTTGCGGTCCGGCTTGGCGCGAGGCGGCTGGAAATTGCGACAGTCCAGTTTCACGGCTGGGCGCAGGCCAACCGCAATCAGCTCATGCCGACGCTTGAGCAAGCCAAGACGGCAACGTGAGACAGTGCTTGCGGCGCGGGAGCGCCTCAAGGGTGTGCTGGTCATCGACTATGTGCCCGCCGACTATCACGCGAATTTCCCAAAGGCCTGCATGGGCGGTTGGGGGCGGACCGGCTTGAATGTGGACCCAACTGGCAAGGTGCTGCCGTGTCATGCGGCTGAATCCATCAAGCATCTGCGCTTTGACAATGTGCTTGACCGGCCGCTCGCCGATATCTGGTTTGACGGCGAGGCATTCAACGCGTTTCGGGGTTTTGACTGGATGCAGGAGCCGTGCCGGACCTGTGACCGGCGGGAACTGGATTTTGGCGGCTGCCGCTGTCAGGCCATGGCGCTGGCAAATGACTCTGCAGCAACCGACCCTGTCTGCTCACGTTCGCCGCTGCATCATCTGATCGCCGAAATCACAAGCGCAGCTCTCACCGCTGATGCTGCGCCTTTTGTGTACCGGGGCAGATAAGGCGATGTAAAAAGGCACATGGATCGTCCAGTACGATCCATGTGCCCCAATGGTCCTGTGAGCTGTTACTGGTTTGCCGACACTGTCACATTCAGCTGCTTGATCAAAGCCTCGGGCGTCGTCGAGCCGGTTGCCATCAGCATGGCGAAGGGAACCGGAGCGGCAGGGGCAGCCTTGATTTCAAGGCTTTTCGGATTGTCGAGATATGCGTTTGCCGCCTCCGTCACCTTGGTGGCGAAATCGGGATCTTTTAACTGCGCCAGAGCGAAGGGGAGAATACCCTTGGTCTGGTTGACGATCGCCGCGCGGTCCTGGCCGGCCTGCTTGGCGGCATAGTCGAGAACCTTGCCGGTGATCGAGGCGTCGTCGAAGCGGATGCTCATAGAGATGAAATTGAGCTGCTGCAGCATGCCGAGCATGGCAAGGCCCTGCGCCGATTCATCCGCGCCGCTGCCCATTTTCTGGTTCATGTCCTGTAGCGCCTTGACGAGGTCCGGCGTGTAACCGGAAATGTCCATCAAAACGTTGAGCTTGCCGACATCGTTGAAATTATAGGCGCCTTCAGTGATGGTCATGCGGCCGTCAGTGGGGTTCCATGAACCTTTCATTTTGACGTCGCCGGTGACTTCCTTGTAGCCGAAGTCGGCGATGGTCTTTTGGGCTTCCGGGTCCTCGATCTTGGTGAGGTCGCCCCAGAGGCCGTCAACGCTGGCGTCAAACATAAAGGGTTTGCCGGCTTCATATTTGCTCATGGTGGCCTTGATGCCGTCCATGCGAAAGACCTCGGCGCCCTTGTTGGACACTTTGACCGGGCCGACGGTGAGCGCATCATAGAGGCCAAGCGCCGCGACCGGATCCGGATTGTTGGGTGCGGGCACTGAATAGCCGGTGATCGCCGACGCGCCGAGATCGATCTTCATGTCTTTGTCTTCAATAGTCGTCGCGGGTCCGGCAATCGTGCCGATCAGATAGCCGCCCTTGCCGTCTTCCGTGACAGATTCGAGCACGACCTGCTCAAGTTTGAAGGGCTCGGATTCGACGAAAATCACCGAGATGTCTTTAGCGATGACATTGCTGCCATCAAGCGTTGACGAGCCGACGGTAACTTTCAGTCCCTGCTTGGCAAGCTGTGCGCTGAGCGCGTCGGTGACCGCTTTTGCATCAACCTCGGCGAGGGCAGGAAAGGCGGCTAAAAGAGTGAGCGCGCTGGCGCAGAACACGCCGGCTTTGATGCGTCTTGAAAACATGTGAACCTCATTCAAGTTTGACGTACCCCGCCGTCCCTTTGGCAGAAAATCCAATCGAGGTCCATGTAGGGCAGGGGTGCAGCAAGACCTGATCTGACATCAGGTTGAATGAAACCTTACGGCCAAATTGCGGCGCGGGTGCAGGCATGTCTGGACCTTGCACCGAATCAAGCAAAACGATAGCCCGCGTGACATGTCGAAGAACGTGAAACCGCCGAGCGGCGGCGATGATGCGCCGGACGGGCCGATCGAGCCGGTCGATCTGAAGGCCGCGCTGGAAGAGCGCTACCTCGCTTATGCGCTCTCGACCATCATGCACCGCGCGCTGCCGGATGTGCGTGACGGGTTGAAACCCGTGCACCGGCGGATACTGCACGGCATGCGGCTTTTGAGGCTGCAGCCCGACCAGTCATATGCCAAATGCGCGCGCATTGTCGGCGAGGTGATGGGCAAGTTCCATCCGCATGGCGACCAGTCGATCTATGACGCGCTGGTGCGCCTCGCGCAGGATTTTTCGCAGCGATATCCACTCGTCGACGGCCAAGGCAATTTCGGCAATATCGACGGCGATAACGCGGCGGCCATGCGCTACACCGAAGCGCGCATGACGGATGTCTCCTCGCTTATCCTTGAGGGCATCACCGAAGACGCCGTTGATTTCCGGCCGAATTACAATGAGGAGGACGAAGAGCCGACGGTTCTTCCCGCCAATTTCCCAAACATTCTGGCCAATGGCTCCAGCGGCATCGCAGTCGGCATGGCGACCAGCATTCCGCCGCATAATGTGGCCGAGCTGTGCGATGCGGCGCTGCATCTGATCGACCGGCCGCATGCGAGCACGGCCGAGCTGATGCAGTTCGTGCAGGGGCCGGATTTTCCGACGGGCGGTGTGATCGTCGAAGACAAGGCATCGATTCTCGACGCCTATGAGACCGGACGCGGCGGCTTCCGGCTGCGGGCGCGCTGGAATGTCGAGGATCTAGGCAGGGGAACCTGGAACATTGTCGTTACCGAAATTCCCTATCAGGTGCAGAAATCCAAGCTGATCGAAAAGATCGCCGAGCTTCTCCTCGCGCGCAAACTGCCGCTGCTGGATGACGTGCGCGATGAATCGGCCGAAGATGTGCGTGTCGTGCTGGTGCCAAAGAGCCGGAGCGTTGCGCCTGAGCTGTTGATGGAATCGCTGTTCAAACTGTCCGAACTCGAACTGCGCTTCCCGCTCAATATGAACGTCTTGTCGCGGGGCAAGGTGCCGAACGTTCTTTCGCTGAAGCAGGTGTTGAAGGAGTGGCTCGACCATCGCCGCGAGGTTCTGATCCGGCGCTCGAAATTCCGGCTGGGCGAGATCGAAAAGCGGCTGGAGCTCCTCGGCGGCTATTTGATCGCCTATCTCAACATTGACGAAGTGATCCGCATCATCCGCGAGGAGGATGAGCCGAAGCCGGTGATGATCGCCCGCTTCGGCATTAATGACGTGCAGGCCGAAGCAATTTTGAACTTGCGCTTGCGGGCTTTGCGCAAGCTTGAAGAGTTTGAAATCCGCAAGGAGTTCGATGCGCTGACGGAAGAGAAGGCAGGCATTGAGAAGCTGCTGGAGTCCGAGACGCGGCAGTGGAAGACCGTGGCTTGGCAGGTTTCGGAAGTGCGCAAGAAATATGGGCCGGAGACTGAGCTCGGCAGGCGGCGAACGACGTTTGGCGAGGCGGCGGACCACGCGCATGAGGATCTGCAGACCGCGATGATCGAGCGCGAGCCGGTGACGGTTGTTGTCTCTGAAAAGGGCTGGCTGCGCGCCATGAAGGGTCATCTGACCGACCTTGCCGCGCTGCAGTTCAAGGAGGGCGACAAGCTCAAGCTTGCCTTCCATGCGCAGACGACCGACCGCATTCTCGTCTTCACCACCGGCGGCAAGTTCTACCTGATCGGCGCCGACCGGCTGCCGGGGGGCAGGGGACATGGCGAGCCGATCCGGATCATTGTTGATCTGGAGAACGACCAGGACATC
This sequence comes from uncultured Alphaproteobacteria bacterium, assembly GCA_963792485.1. Taxonomy (GTDB): domain Bacteria; phylum Pseudomonadota; class Alphaproteobacteria; order Rhizobiales; family Rhizobiaceae; genus JANOYJ01. The sequence continues at coordinate 451,207 of CAWBWL010000007.1, read as the reverse complement.
GTCACGGCCTTTGTGCACGACCCGAACCGCAAGCTGCTCATCGCCTCACATGAGGGCTACGGCTTCATCGTTCAGGAATCCGATGCTGCCGCAAACACCCGCAAGGGCATCAAGGTGATGAACGTCAAGGCGCCCGACGAGGCAAAGCTCTGCCTGCATCTGGCGGGCGACACGCTCGCAATTGTCGGCGAGAACCGGAAGATGCTGGTGTTCGCGCTCTCCGAAGTGCCGGAAATGGCGCGGGGCAAGGGCGTTCGGCTGCAAAAATACAAGGATGGCGGAGTTCTCGACATCAAATGCTTTGCAATGGCGGACGGCCTGTCCTGGCAGGATTCGGCAGACCGGACGTTCACCCGCAGCAAGGATGAGCTCACTGAGTGGATCGGCGCGCGCGCGTCGGCAGGGCGGATTGTGCCGAAGGGCTTTCCGCGCAGCGGCAAGTTCGGCTGAAATAATTTTCAAATCCAAAAATGCTGCAACTGCGTAATTGACTGCGAACGATCATTCGCGTATTAAAGTGAGAGCGAACGTTCGCTCTTAAGGTAATGTCTATGGAATTGTTCGAAGAAGTGCATGATTTGAACGCAGAAGCCGGACCCAAACCGGCGCCGCTGCAGGGCAAGCGCGCTGAAAACCGGGAGGCGCAGGTTCAGCGCGTACTGGAGGCCGCCAAAAAATGCTTTGTGCGTTCAGGCTTCCGCGGCGCGTCCATGCATGAAATATGTGCGGAAGCAGGGATGAGCCCTGGGGCGCTGTACCGCTACTTTCCGTCCAAGGAAGCCATCATCGAGGCGATTGCGGAGAACAACCGCCGCGAAGATATGGCGTTTCTGGCGCAGATGGGCAGCGGCCCGACAATCATTGATGGCTTCATGACGGCGGTCATGGCGCATATCCGCCACGTCCATGTGACGGGCATGGGTCCGCTCTTCACCGAGATCAAAGCCGAGTCCATGCGCAATGAGACGGTGCGGCGCTGCTGCCATGAGTCCGAAGCGCAGGTCATAACCGCCTTTGGCACTTTCATCGAAACGGCGACAAAACAGGGGCTTCTCAACCCGATTGCCGACATCAAGACGCTCATTCCCGTGATGATGGCGGTGGGGGAAGGACTGATTTTTTCCGACTTGCCCGAGCAAGGAGTGGACGCCGACAAGCTCGAGCCGTTCCTGCGCACGCTTGCCGAAGCGTATCTCCGCCCTGTCGCTTGCAATTTCCCCAAGCCCGTTTCCGAAAAGAAAGCCCGCTAAAATGTCAAATCTGTTGAAGCGTCTGTTGATCAGCGTCGCCCTATCCGGGATTGCCGCTCCTGTGTTTGCGGCAGAAGAACCGGTAGCGCTTGTTGAGGTTCCAAAGCCTCCGGCCGTCACCGTGCTCAAGGCAGAAAAACGCGAGATCGTCGAGCGCCGCTCGGTGACAGGTTCGGTGATGCCACGCGAGGAAGTTTCAGTGGGCACGGATGTGTCCGGCCTTCTGGTTCTGGAGCTGAACGCCGACATTGGAGATGTGGTGAAAGAAGGCGACATTCTGGCGCGGCTCGACAAGTCGGCGCTTGAGACGCAGCTGGCGCAGATCATCGCTCAGGAAGCGCAGAATGCGGCTTCCAAATCGCAGGCGGAAGCGCAGATCGTCGACGCTGAGGTTGGCGTCACGCAAGCCCAGGACGATTATGATCGCGCCCGCACCTTGGCCAAGAAAGGCATTGGCGCAAAAGCGACTTCTGACAGCGCGAAGAACGGCCTGGACAGCGCCAAGGCGAAGCTGAACACCGCCAGGCAAGGGATTGCCGCGAGCGACGCGCAGGCAAAACTGATCGCGGCGCAGAAGACTGAAGTTGAACTGCGCATCGCCAAAGCCGATGTGAAGGCCCCGGCGGATGGATTGATCCTCTCCCGCAACGCACAGCTTGGCTCTGTTGTGTCGGGTGCTGGCGGGCCGCTGTTCCGTATCGCTTGGTCTGGCCAGTTTGAAGTCGTCGCCGATGTTCCCGAAATTGCGCTGGCCAAGGTAGTGGAAGGCCAGAAGACCGAATTCCGCATTACCGGAATCGACGAAAAACTGAGCGGCAGCGTGCGCAAAGTCTCGCCGGAGATCAATGCGGCCTCGCGGCTCGGCAAGGTTTATCTGAGCCTCAACGCCAACCCAAAAATCCGTCCTGGCGCATTCGCGCAGGGCGAGATCGAACTGTCGCGCCACAATACGGTTGCTGCGCCGGAATCATCGTTGGTTTTCCGCGACAAGCAGGCGTTTCTTCAAGTCGTCAAGGATGGCATCGTCGAGACCCGCAAGGTTGAGCTCGGCGCGAGAGCGGGCGGCTTTGTCGAGATCACCAGCGGCTTGAGCGAGGGCGAGGACCTGGTCGAACGCGCCGGCACTTTCATCGCCAATGGCGACAAGGTGACGCCAGTGATGGCGAGCGAAAAGACGGGGGCCACACAATGAATTTCTCCGCCTGGTCAATCCGCAACCCGGTCCCGCCTCTGCTATTCTTTTTCGTGCTGATGGCGCTCGGCGTCATGAGCTTCATGAAGCTGCCGGTGACCCGCTTTCCGAACATCGACATTCCGCTGGTGTCGGTGCTGGTCATTGATCCAGGCGTTTCGGCAAGCGAGCTGGAAACCCAGATCACCAAGAATGTCGAAGATGCAGTCGCCAACATTGCGGGCGTGAAGAACGTCATTTCCTCGGTGACCGAGGGCTCCTCGACCACCGTCGTTGAATTTCGCCTCGACACGGTGACATCCAAAGCCGTCAGCGACGTCAAGGACGCCATTGAGCGCATCCGCGGCGACTTGCCTGCCACTGCGAATGCGCCGCTGGTCAATTCGATTGACGTAGAGGGCCAGGCGATCCTCACTTACGCGGTCGCGGCGCCCGCAAAGACGATTGAAGAGCTTTCCTGGTATGTCGATGACACCGTCATCCGGAAGCTCCAAGGCCTCAAAGGCGTTGGGCGCGTTGACCGCAATGGCGGCGTCAAGCGTGAGATCAAGGTCGATCTTGATCCCGACCGGCTGATGGCGCTCGGTATCACCGCCAGCAATGTCAATCAGGCGCTGCGCGGCATGAATGCCAATTTGACCGGCGGGCGGGGCGAAATCGGCGCGCGCGAGCAGACGATCCGGGCGCTTGGCGGCTCCAAGACAATCGAGGAGCTGGCTGCCACCGAAGTACCTGTGGGCGGCGGCGTGACGATCAAACTCTCCGACATTGCGACAATTTCTGACTCATGGGAGGAGCCGAAGAGCTTTGCCCGCGTTGATGACACAACCGTTGTCTCGTTCGGCATATTCCGCGCCAAGGGCGCCAGCGATGTCGAAGTCTCGGCGCGCGTCGACACGGCGATTGCCGAGCTGCAAAAAGCCAATCCAGACATCAAGCTCAGCGTCGTCGACGATGCGGTGGACTATACAAAAGGCAATTATGAAGCCTCTATGAGCGCACTCATCGAAGGCGCCCTCCTGTCAGTTGTTGTCGTGTTCCTGTTCCTGCGCGACTGGCGCGCCACGCTGATTTCAGCGGTCGCTTTGCCGCTGTCAGCCATACCGACATTCTGGGTCATGGACCTGATCGGCTTCTCGCTCAATCTTGTGAGCCTGCTTGGAATCACACTGGTGGTCGGCATTCTGGTTGATGACGCGATCGTGGAAATAGAGAACATTGTGCGGCACATCCGCATGGGCAAGTCGCCCTATCGCGCCTCGCTGGAGGCGGCCGATGAAATCGGCATGGCGGTTATCGCCATTTCGGTGACGATCATCGCCATTTTCGCGCCGGTCTCTTTTATGAGCGGCGTCGCTGGTCAGTATTTCAAGCAGTTCGGCCTCACAGTGGCGATCTCAGTGTTCTTCTCACTCTTGGTCGCGCGTCTCATCACGCCGATGATGGCGGCCTATTTGATGCGCGACGCCAAGCACGTCGATCCAAAAGACGGGTTTGTCATGCGCGGCTACAAGGGGCTGTTGCGTCAAGTGGTGCGCCACCGCTGGATCACGCTCATCGCGGGTGTTCTGTTCTTTGCGGGCTCGATTTATTCGATGCGGTTTCTGCCGTCGGGCTTTCTTCCGCAAGAGGATGTCGCGCGCATTACCGCCAGCGTCGAACTGCCGCCGGGTTCGCCGCTCGACGCAACACGCGCCACATTGGACGAGGCCTCAAAGGCCGTGCGCGCGATAGAGGGCGTCAAACAGGTCTACGTGATTGGCGGCGCCTCGCCAACAGGCGACCGCGAGCCGCGCCGCGCGACGATGGTGGTGCAGCTGGAGCACAAGACCGAACGCGACAAGAGCCAAGCGCAGCTTGAGCCGCTCATCCTCAATGCGCTGGCAGGGATACCGGACATCCGCGCGTATTTCGTCAATGACCGCGGCGAGCGCGAACTGGCGGTTGGCATCATGGGCGCCGATGGCGCGGAAGTTTCTGACAACGCCCGCAAGATTCAGAGCGAGATGGCTGCCACCGGCAAGTACCGGGCGGTCACCTCGAACGCGGCGTTGGACCGCCCGGAAATCATTGTCGAGCCAATGGCCGACCGGCTGGCGGAACTCGGCTTGACCACTGCGTCGGTATCCGAAGCGCTGCGCGTCGCCACCATTGGCGACATCGATGCCAATCTCGCCAAGTTCACGCTGGGCGACCGGCAAATTCCGATCCGCGTGCAGCTGAACGAAGACGCGCGCGGCAGACTGGAGACGCTGGAAACGCTGCCGATCCCGCTGGCGTCGGGCGGTTCGGTGCCGCTGTCATCCATTGCAACAATCCGCTTCGGCCAAGGACCGTCGACAATTGACCGCTTCAACCGCGAGCGCCGTGTTGTTGTTGGCTCGGATATGGCAGGCGGCGCGGAGATTGGCGAGGGCCTGGAGGTTCTGCGCGCGCTCCCGGCCGTGAAAAATCTGCCGCCTTCGGTGCGCATTCAGGAGACCGGCGATGCGGAAGTCATGGGCGAAGTTTTTGCTTCCTTCGCGCAGGCCATGATCATGGGCCTCATGCTGGTGTTCGTGGTGCTGATCCTTCTGTTCGGGTCGGTCTTTCACGCCTTCACCATTCTCATGTCGCTGCCGCTGGCGCTGGGCGGCGTGGTCGCGGCGCTTTGGCTTACTGGCAATTCTGTGTCCATGCCGGTCGTCATCGGCATTCTGATGCTGATGGGCATCGTCACCAAGAACGCAATCATGCTGGTGGATTTCGCGATTGAAAAAGTCAAACACGGCATGCACCGCGACGATGCGATCCTTGACGCAGGCAGCAAACGGGCGCGGCCTATCGTCATGACGACAATCGCCATGTCCGCAGGCATGATCCCGGCAGCTTTGGCAATTGGCGACGGCGGCGAGTTCCGCGCGCCGATGGCCATTGCCGTGATCGGCGGACTGCTCGTGTCCACCGTGCTGTCGCTGGTGTTCGTGCCGGCGGTCTATTCCATCATGGACGATGTGGCGCGTGGCTCTTCCTGGCTGATGCGCAAGATATTGCGGCCAAATGCGGTGGACGAGCCGGACATGGCAATCGCCTATGGCCATCCGGTGCTGATATCGCAGCAAGGCCAGCCGAACAAGAAGCCGCCGCTGCAGATCGCAGCGGAATGAAAGCTCAGCCGGGCGATTGCGCCCGGCGCTCTTCGGCAAGCTCCCAAAGCGAGTGCGCAATCAGCGCGCCGAGCAATATGCCGCCGCCAATCAGCGTCTGACCGCTGGGAACTTCCTTGAAAATCATCCAGACCCATACCGGGGCGAGGATGGTTTCGAGCAGGTAGAACATGCCAACAGTCGGGCCGGAAATGAAAACAGGGGCAAGCGCCAGACAGTAAAAGGCAATGGGCACGAGCAGCGTGCCATTGAGAAAAGTCCAGCCTGGCACCGCCATATTCAGCCCACCCTGATTCCAGACGAATATCCCTGCGATCAGCGCCGGCACGACCGCGCTGATCAACGCCGCAAAGCCCATGTCGCGACCGCTGAGACGTGACAGAGTGACGGCCAGCGCAATGGTTGCGGCGGCCAAAAGCGCGGCGAGGTCGCCCAGAAAGTGCCCGCCAGAAAGTCCCTCCTGCACAATGATGAACACGCCAGCGGCCATCGCTGCCATGGCGAGAAACGTCGGCGGGCGCGGTCTTTCCTTGAGAATGAGCCAGCCGAACAGGGCGCCGAACATCGGGTTGAAGGCGAGGATGAAGACAAGGTTCGCCGTGGTGGTCGCATAGACCGAATAGAAGAACAGCAGCGTGGAAACGCCGTAAATGGCAATGACCGGCAGACCCAGGCGGCCAGGAACCAGTTCAATCCGCTTGCTGAAAATGAGCCGCGCCCCGAGCCAGATTGCGAGGGTCACAAGGACGACATTGAAGGAACGCAGGAACTGCACGCTCCACATATCGCCGTCCGTCAGCCGGACCATGGGTATGTCGAGGCTGATCGCCATACCGCCGAGCAAGGCGATGGAAAGGCCTTTCTTACGGTCAACAGGAAGCGGGGCCAGTTGGACCTCCAGATAAATTATGGGGATTTACGAAAGATCTCAGCAGGGCTCGTAGCGTTCCCAGCCGACGGGTCCCAGATGTTCCTGTGGCTGGAAGCGGGTCTTGTATTCCATCTTGCGCGAGCCCGCCACCCAATAGCCAAGATAGACATGCGGCAGGCCAAGCTGCTTGGCGCGCAGGATGTGGTCGAGGATCATGAATGTGCCGAGCGAGCGCTTGGCAAGATCCGGATCGTAGAACGAGTAAACCATGGACAGGCCATCCGCCATACGGTCGGACAGAGCGACGGCGGCAAGGCCTCCCGCGCCGCTGCCGGTCATGAAGGTGTCGGGTCCGCGGCGGCGGTATTCGACGACGCTGGTGTTCACATGCGTGTCTTCGATCATCATCGCATAGTCGAGCACGCTCATCTCAGACATGCCGCCGCGCCGGTGACGGTCGGAAAGGTAATCGCGGAACAAGGCATACTGCTCGCTCGACGGCTCAGCCTCAAATTGCTTGCCGACAAGATCGCTGTTCTGCCGCCAGACCCGCTCCATATTGGCGCTGCGGACGAACTCATCGACGATGATGCGCACCGAGATGCAGGCCCGGCAGGCTTCGCAGGCCGGGCGGTAGGCGATGTTCTGCGAGCGCCGGAATCCGCCTTGCGTCAGAAGATCGTTCAGCTCAGGCGCGCGCTCGCCGACCAGATGCGTGAACACCTTCCGCTCATAGGCGCCCGGCAGATACGGGCATGGCTGCGGCGCTGTCAGAAAGAACTGCGGCGTCGTGGCGTGCGGGTGATGAGTCATGGGTGACCAAACATATTCGGCCCATAAATCTTGCCCGCAATTGGCGAAAAATCAAGAGAGTTTCGTGGCTAATCGCGCGTGCGGACGATAATCGTGCCGAGCAACAGGTCATGCAGCGTGCGCTTCTGGTCCGAAAACAGGCTGACCAGCAGAACCAGAGGCGTCAAAATGACATTGCCGGCCCAGAACAGCACACTGTGAACCAGCGCCGTCATCGGGTCGATGCGGCCTCCGTCAAGCCGCGCAATGCGGATGTCGTTGGCGCGCATGCCCACAGTCGCCTGCGCCTCACCGCCCATGGTGAAGGCGACGTAGACCATGGCGATGGCAGGAAACATGACGGCGTAAAGCAGCCAGCCGAGACCGAGTGTGAATATACCCAGAAAGAAGATGACGACGGAGACCGGGATACACAAGAGCGCAACAATCAGCGCGTCAATCAGAAAGGCAAACACGCGGCGCGTGAGAACGCCATCCAGATTTGCGGCCTGAACAGGGTAGGTTTTGTCCGTCTGCTGCATCATGGTTTGCATCATCGTCTCCTTGACTGGAATTCAAATGGGTGCATTTGCGGCTCAATTCAACAGCGTGGCGCAAATTCAGCGCGATACGGCGTCAGCATGAATTGAACTTGCCACAAGGCCGGTGTTAGCCTTCGTGCCATAAGAGGGTGCCAATCGATATGAACCATTACAACATGCTGGTCATTGGATCAGGCCCGTCTGGACGCCGAGCCGCCGTGCAATCGGCCAAGCTCGGCAAGTCGGTCATGGTGGTGGACAAGGGCCGGCGGCTGGGCGGCGTTTCGGTTCATACGGGCACGATCCCGTCGAAAACGCTGCGTGAGACCGTGTTGAACCTGTCCGGCTGGCGCGAGCGCGGCTTTTACGGACGCGGTTACCGCGTCAAACAGGACATCGCGGCGAGCGATCTGATTGCAAGGCTGCACAAGACGCTCGATCACGAAGTCGAGGTTCTGCAGCACCAATTCATGCGCAACAATGTCAAATACATGCACGCGCTGGCGAAGTTTACCGGAGTGAACAAAGCGAGCGTCACCACTGAGGCCGGCGAAACGTCGGAGGTCAGTTTCGACCACGCGCTGATCTCTGTCGGCACGCGCCCGCACCGGCCGGACAATATTCCGTTCGACCATGAGCATGTGTTTGACAGCGACGAAATCCTCGACATGACGGCGCTGCCGCGCACGCTTGCGGTGATCGGCGGCGGCGTGATCGGGGTTGAATATGCGACGATCTTTTCCGCGCTTGATGTGCCGGTGACGCTGATCGAGAACCGGCAGAACATTTTGGAGTTTGTCGATCAGGAACTGGTCGATGATTTCATCCATCAGATGCGCGACCGCGGCATGACGGTGCGGCTCGGCTGCGGGGTGAAGGAGGTTGTCATCAAGCCGCATGGCGTCGAGACGCATCTGACCGACGGGCGCATGGTGAAAACCGAAATGCTGCTCTATGCGGCGGGCCGCAGCGGCAATGTGTCGAGCCTTGGGCTTGAGAATGTCGGCATCGAGACGGACAGCCGCGGGCGCATCAAGGTCGATGCCACGACATTCCAGACCAATGTTCCGCATATCTATGCCTGCGGCGATGTCATCGGCTTTCCGAGCCTTGCCTCGACCTCCATGGAGCAGGGCAGGGTCGCCGCCTGCCACGCCTTTGGCATCACCCTGCCTCCGCCGCCGGAGACGTTTCCCTACGGGATATATTCAGTGCCGGAAATCTCGACCGTTGGCTTGTCGGAAGAGCAGGTGCGCGAGAGCGGCGAGCCCTATGAATGCGGCATAGCCCGCTTCCGCGAAACCTCGCGCGGTCACATTATGGGAGTTGATTCCGGCTTCCTAAAGCTCATCTTTGCGCTCAGTTCGCGCCGGCTCTTGGGCGCGCACATTGTCGGCGAAGGCGCGACGGAGTTGATCCATATTGGCCAGGCTGTGATCAATCTCGGCGGCACGGTGGACTTCTTCGTCAACAACACGTTCAACTACCCGACGCTGGCCGAGGCCTACAAGATTGCGGGGCTGGATGCCTGGAACCGGATGGGGGCGGGGTGAGGGTGTGCCAAATTGGCAGGGAAAGACCAGAATGAGACGCATAATTCCGGCACTTGTTGCCGTCTTGATCGCCAGCATCAGTGTCGTGGGCTACCGCTACAATGATTGGGTCTCCAATTCCGAGGGCCCGTATGACGAGGTGGGGATCGGTCTGCATGGCTATATGCCCACGTTCATTCAAAACTGGGGCTGCGCCAAGCTTCAATTGCGGTTCGGCGGCAAAGCGCTGCCGCCCTATGGCTGCGGCGATGCGGCCGACCCGGCACAGTGGAGAGACGCGGGCTAGCCGCGCCAGCCTCGGAGGCGCCGGGCGATAGGGTTCGGCGCGCCGATTTGCAGTTAATCAACCATGCGCCGTAGTTGCACTTGAATATTCAACCGCAAGCGATGTATGCCCGGTGCCTCGGGGGAGATCATTTCGCATGGCTTATGTTTTCATGATTCTCGGCGCGATTGCCGGCGCGAGTTTTTGGTGGTGGCGCCTGAAGGCGATGGGCGAGGCGGCGAGCGAAATCCATGATGTAGCCGGTAGGGTGATCGGCAAATACAAGCGCGCCAAATTCCGCAAGAAGGTGGAAGGCGCGACGCTGACCGCTGTTGATGACCCGATAGCGGCCGCTGTCATCATGATGATGGCTGTCGCGCAGGAGGACAAGCCGCTCGACGACGAAACCTTGGAGGCAATCCGGCGCGAGGCGGTCGAGACCATGGAGCAGGATGATCCAGCGGAATTGATGATCTTCTCGAAATGGGTGGCTTCAAACGTTGTGGATGCCAATGATGTCTCTTACGCTTACAAAAAGCTCTGGACCGAAAACCTCGACGAGCCGCAGCGCCGCGATCTCGTCAGCATGGCGCAGCGCATCGCGTCCTTGCGCGGCGGGCCGACACCCGGCCAGAAACAGAAGCTGGAAAAGCTCAGCGAAAGGCTCGGGTTTCAGCAGGGGCGTTGACCCCGGCTTTTCTCAAGCCTCCGGATATGTTTGACGCCTGAAAGCCGAAACCGCCACTCCCAGCCAGCCGGCAATCATCAAGACGCCGCCTGTCGGCGCGGCCATGGGGAACAAACCCGTTTCAAGATAGGCGCGGGCGGTCAGATCGCCGCAGAACAGCGCTGTGCCCAGTGCAATTACCCAAGCCGCAATGGTGAGGACGCGGTTTCCGGCAATCAATGACATCGCCAGGACGGCAGGCGCGTGGAACAAGAGAAAGGTTCCCGCCGTCGAAACGCCGGGCAGCGCCTGATGCGCGGCAGCCGCAGACAGGGTGACACCCGCGGCACCGAAAAGCCCTGCGGCAACAACGAGATACCGGGAGGCGCTCACAGTCAGTAACCCGGTTGTTTGGGCAACCAGGGCGAAGGGTTGCGGCTCTGGAATCCGAACTGGTGCCAGTAGGGATAGGCCAGAATCGTTTCGCTTGCCGCGTCCAGCCGGGCGATTTGGTCCGCCGTCAGGTGCCACCCAACCGCTCCGAGATTTTCCTTCAGCTGATCCGCATTGCGCGCGCCGATGATGATTGTTGAGACGGACGGGCGGCACAGAACCCAGTTCAGCGCGATCTGCGCGACGGTCCTGCCTGTCTCCTTGGTCAGCGCATCGAGGACATCCATCACGGCATACAGCCGCTCGTCTGGAACCGGCGGGGCAGCGCCAATCGTCTGGGCAATTCTGCTGTCTGGCTTGACCGGCTGGGAACGGCGGATTTTTCCTGACAGCCGGCCCCAGCCAAGCGGGCTCCACACCACCGCGCCGACGCCCTGGTCGAGCGCCAGCGGCATCAGCTCCCATTCATAATCACGCCCGACGAGCGAGTAATAGGCCTGATGCGCAACATGGCGCACGAGGCCGTAGCGGTCCGAGACCGCGAGCGCCTTCATCAAATGCCAGCCGGAGAAATTCGAGCAGCCGACATAGCGGATTTTCCCCGCCTTCACCAAAGCATCCAGCGTTTGCATGGTTTCCTCAATCGGCGTGAGCGCGTCAAAGCCGTGCAGCTGGAAGAGGTCGATGTAATCGGTCTGCAGCCGCTTCAAGGATGCATCCACCGCCTTGATGAGCCAATGGCGCGAGGAGCCGACTTCATTCGGACCTGAGCCAAAGGCAAACGTCGCCTTCGTCGAGATCATCACCTTGTCACGCCGCCCCTTGATCGCCGCGCCCAGTATTTCCTCCGCCATGCCGCCGGAATACACATCGGCGCTGTCAAACATGGAAAGCCCGGCCTCGAGGCAGATATCGACGAGTTGTGAGGCCTCCTTCACATCCGTCGCGCCCCAGGCTTTGAAAAACTCATTCCCGCCGCCGAATGTGCCGGTGCCAAGGGTGAGGGCAGGGACCATCAGGCCGGACCGGCCAAGCTGGCGGTGTTCCATGTGTGTCTTCCTTGAAGCTAATGGTGTCGCTATCCGCGCACCATAGGCATGCTCTGACGCGCCGTCGAGCATCAAGAGATGGCAAAGTGGTCAGCGCGCGCATATGGTCGTGCCATGATTGAAGCTGTACTATTTGACCTTGATCAGACGCTGTTCGACCGCAAGTCTTCGCTCGACGCGTTCCTGCGGGATCAATGGGAACAGTTCAGTTCCGGGCTTGGCGATGCGCCAATGGACGCGTGGCGCAGCCGGTTTCTGGTTCTCGATAATCAAGGGCTCGTTCCCAAGTCCAAGGTATATCCCCAGATTTTGGCGGATTTCGGCGGCGATCCGGCAATCAGTGACGCGCTGCTGACAGACTTTTACGCGCGCAGCTGCGAATTTGCGCGCGGGTTTCCCGGCATGGAAATGACGCTTGTGGCGCTGCGCGCGAGCGGTCTGAAAGTCGGCATTGTGACGAATGGCGAGACGGATTTTCAGTCCCGGAACATTGTCGCGCTTGGCCTGAACGATCTCGTCGATGAAGTTTTGATCTCTCAAAGTGAGGGTCTGCGCAAACCTGACCGCTTGATGTTTCTGCGCGCGGCGGAGAGGCTGGGCGTAGAGGTCTCGAACTGCCTGTTTGTGGGCGACAATCCTGTGGCCGACATCCTTGGCGCAAGCGCTGCCGGGATGCGGACGGCGTGGTTTGGCCCCGGCCTGGAATGGCCCGGCGATATCGCGCCTATGCCCGGCGCGAAGATAGATGCGCTTACAGAGGTTCTTGTGCTGGCAGGGATAAACAGCAAATAACGTCTGAGATCGAACCGCGTTCGTTGACTTGTCCGCGTCCGTGCGCTAGATATCTAGCCAGTCTAGCTAGCTAGGAATTGTATCATGAATTGGCATTTACAGGACGCGAAGAATAACTTTTCTAAAGTCGTCCGCGAGGCGATCAAAAACGGGCCGCAGACGGTGACGTTGCGCGGCGAGAGGACGGCCGTCATTTTGTCGGCGGAAGATTATGACAGGCTGAAGGAGAAGAAGCCGTCTTTTGTCGAACACTTGCTCAACGGCCCAATGCTGGACGATGACATCGTCGAAGCAATCAATTGGCGGGACAAGCGGCCCAATCGCGAAATCGAATTTTGAAGTTTCTGCTAGACACCAATGTTGTGTCGGAAGCGAGGCGCGGGTCCCCCGAGGCGCTTTCGTGGCTGGCGCCCGTCAGCTCCGAGACTTTTTTATAAGCGTTCTGACCTTGGGCGAAATTGAACGAGGCGTATTGAAACTTGGCAAGCGCGATCCCTCCGGGGCCGAGCAGTTGGCGCGCTGGCTTGCAGTGATCGAGACGGACTTTGAAAGCCGGACGCTTCCCGTGACGCAAGACATCGCTCACGAGTGGGGAAGGCTGCCTTTGAGCCGCACAATTGGAGTAGTCGACACGTTGATCGCTGCCACGGCAATTGTTCACGGCCTGACAATGGTCACGCGCAACGTCCGGGACTTCGAAGATTGCGGCGTCAAGCTCGTCAACCCGTGGGCCGAATCCTAACCGCCCGCCTTCAGCATTTCCGCGACCCTCGGCGCGAAATATGTCAGCACGCCGTCGCATCCCGCCCGCTTGAAGGCGAGGAGGCTTTCCATCATCACCTTGTCGCCGTCGATCCAGCCATTGGCAGCGGCCGCCTTGATCATCGCGTATTCGCCGGAGACCTGATAGGCGAAGGTCGGCATGGCGAAAGTGTCTTTCAGCCGCCGGATGATGTCGAGATAGGGCAGGCCGGGCTTGACCATGATCATGTCGGCGCCCTCAGCGATGTCCTGCTCCGCCTCGCGCACCGCCTCGTCCGCATTGGCGTGATCGAGGTAGTAGGTCTTCTTGTCGCCCTTGAGCACGCCCGCCGTGCCGATCGCCTCGCGATAGGGGCCGTAGAAGGCAGAGGCGAATTTGGTGGCGTAGGACATGATGGCCACGTCCTGAAACCCGGCATGGTCGAGCGCATGCCGGATTGCGCCGATGCGGCCGTCCATCATGTCGGACGGCGCGATGATGTCCGCGCCGGCCTCGGCCTGCATGACTGCGGCGGCAGCGATCTGCGCGACGCTTTCGTCATTGACGATGATGCCATCGCGCAAGATGCCGTCATGGCCGTGGCTGGTGAAGGGATCGAGCGCCACATCGGTGATGATGCCGATTTCGCGGCACGGCCGCCTTGATCGCGCGCGTGGCGCGGTTGATGAGATTATCTTCGGCCAGGATGTGCGAGCCCGACACATCGCGCCGCTCGAGCGAATGAACGGAAATGTCGCAAGCGCCGGAATGCCGAGCTTTGCGGCCCGCTCCGCCTCGTGCACGGCGAGGTCGATCGTCAGGCGATGCACGCCCGGCATGGCGGCGATGTCTTCGGTGCGGTTTTCGCCTTCGATCAGGAATATGGGCCAGATCAGATCATTCGACCGTCAGATGCGTTCTCGCGCACAAGCCGCCGCGACCAGTCCGCTTTGCGCATCCGGCGCAGGCGGCGGCCATTGGTGATGTCGTCAACGGTCCGATGCAAAGGCTTGGCGGGGAAGTTCATGCGGGTGCTCCTGTGATCGGGCGTTTAGCATGAGGGGGCAAGGCGGCCAACAGGGATTGGTCAGCGCACTTCGGCGGCGACCGCGTGGCGGAGTTCTTTCAACTCGTCAGTGCTCGTCTGCCAAACCACTTGCGCCCGGACATCTTCGTAGTCATGTCGATAGACATTGCCCGCGCCCGCAATTTTGAGCCACGGCACGATTGTATGCTTTGCCTTGATTTCTACGGGAATTTTCCGGGAGGCTTCAGAGACGATATCAAGGCAGCGAGTGACTGCGTAAAGTGTCCGAACGTCGTCGGCAACGCTTGAAAGCTCAAACCCTCAATGAATTGCGCAACAAGTGCTATGTGGTGCTCAATTACAACCAGTGCGCGGCGCTGATCATCAGAAAGCATAAATCGCATCTGCCACAGCGGCTGGTTTGACATCGGGTTTGAGACCTTCCCGATCCACTACGTCCACCGGGATATCAAACAGACCGGCAATGTAATTCTTCAGACCGACGTATTGATACATACCAATCGGCATCCCAGGATCAAGATCGATCATGATATCAATATCGCTCGCAGCCGTCGCATCGCCGCGTGCCATTGAGCCGAAAAGCGCTGCATGCAGGACGCCTTGGCGCTCAAGTTCGGCGCGGTTTTCAAGAAGTGTCGTAATGATGCTGTTCTTATCCATGCCACTTAAATAGCACGCATATCGCCGATCTTCCAGATGCGTCAAGGAAAAGTTCCGAAATCCCTGCGCCTTGACCCGGCCCGCTTTCTCCGTCTCTAGTCCGGCCTCTGCGAAAGATGCCTGCCCATGTCTATGATAATGAACGACGACCAGCTCACCAAGCCCGAAGAAACGCTGGCCTATACCGGCTTTGTCTGGTTTCACCGGATTGTCGCGGTGTATTGCCTTGTCTTTGGCGTCACTTATTGGGTCCGGCTCATCGGCATTTATGACGGTCCGCTCTGGCGCTTTGATCTGATGCCCCTGCACTGGCAACTTGCGTCGGCCAGCCTTGCGGCGCTGTTTCCGGTTGCGGCGATCGGTCTTTGGATGATGGTGTCCTGGGGGCCGGTGATCTGGCTCGCGGCTGCCGCGGGCGAAGTCATCATGCATTTCGGCTTCCCGCAGCTCTATCGGCTTCAAGCCGGTTACCGTCGCCACACATGTGGGCGTGCGCCATCCTGTTTGCCGCCTTCGCCATCACGCATCCGCCTGCAGAAGCGCAAGAAGAAGGTTTAAGCATCCATTAGCCCTGTTGCCGGGATTGCCAAGCGTAAGTGCTTGTTAAGCCTAGTGTTTAAGTCGAATTTTATTCAGTTTCGCTAGATTGGCCTCAACAGCGGGAAACAAACACGCTGAAACAACAGAGGCGAAAACATCATGCAGCAAGTACAGCGTATGGGCGCATCCATGCCCGCTCAAAATCCACGTCACCGGGATGCATTGCGCTCCCTTTATCTGGAATCCCTTCATCTGGTTGAGCGGCTGCACCGCCGCCTGCTCGATGTCATCAAGGACGAGTTCGACCGCAATGGCCGCTCGGACATCAATGCCATCCAGGCGCTGCTGCTGTTCAACATCGGCGCGTCGGAGCTGACGGCGGGCGAGCTGCGCTCACGCGGCTATTATCTCGGCTCGAACGTGTCGTACAATCTGAAGAAGCTCGTCGAGATGGGCTTCATCAACCATGAGCGCTCCAGCATCGACCGCCGCTCGGTGCGTGTCGCCTTGACCGAGAAGGGCAAGGTCGATCGCAAGCCTCGTCGACGAGCTCTACGAGCGCCATGTCGGCACGATTGAGGCCGTTGGCGGCATCAATGCCGAAGAGTTCAAGATCATGAACAAGGCGCTGCTGCGTCTCGACCGCTTCTGGAACGATACCATCGCCTACCGGATGTAACTTCCGAATCAAGCATGTCTGAAAGCCCGGCCCGCTGCGCCGGGCTTTTCGTTTGTGGGCGCTTGGCAGCCGGAATTCCGGCGAGTTTCATCAATCGGCCATATTGCCGCAGGAAGAAGCCTATCGATACGTGGGCTTGGATGCGTGTGCGCGGTGACGCGCACAGTTGCGAATTGTTAACCCTGTTTTCGCTAGATTGCCGCCGCATGCCAGTAACTGTGCCGGATGGTTCCGGACGGCAAGAGGTTTGGGAAAATGAAGTCGACTTTCGAACGGATGAAAATGGCCGCCGCTTGTTTATCGCCGGGCTCGGCGCGGCTTTTGCAACAGGGCGTGCCGGTGCCCGGCAATGCCCAAGACGTCATCGAGGAAGTTCTCTAGCGCCAAAGCGCGGCAATTGGGATGACCAGTTCGACGCGCAGGCGAGCCAGAAGAAGACCAAAGTCGGCTCCACCCTGCCGATCTTCTCGCCGCAGACCGCTTCGAACATCGAGGCCGCGATCGTTCGAATACCAGAACATTGTCGCGCAGGGCGGCTGGCCGCAGGTGCCGGCAGCCAAGAAGCTGAAGCTCGGCGTCAATGATCCCGCCGTCAGCGCTCTGCGCAAGCGGCTGATGGTGTCGGGCGACCTGGCAGCGCAGCGCGGGCCTCGGCAACTCATTCGATTCCTATGTCGATGCGGCCGTGAAGCGCTTTCAGGCCCGGCATGGCTTTCCGTCGGACGGCGTGATCGGCAAATACACTTTCGCCGCGATGAATGTTTCGGCAGATGTGCGCCTTGGCCAGCTCGCAGACCAATCTGGTGCGCCTGCGCTCCATGTCAGGCTTTCTCGGCGACCGCTATGTGATGGTCAACATCCCGGCGGCCCAGATCGAGGCGGTCGAAAACGGCCGCGTCGCGCTGCGCCACACGGCGATTGTCGGCAAGATCGACCGCCAGACGCCGATCCTGAACTCCAAGATCACCAATATCGTCATCAATCCCTTACTGGAACGCGCCGGTGTCGATTGTCCACAAAGACATCATCCCGGAGATGCGCAAGAACCCGACCTATCTGGCGGATAACAACATCCATTTGATTGGCCCGGACGGCAGGAAATCGATCCCCCAAGTCGACTGGTCAGCAATGAAGCGGCGAAATACCGCTTCCGCCAGGATCCCGGCTCCAACAGCGCCATGGCCTCGATGAAGATCAATTTCCCGAACCCGCATGCCGTCTACATGCATGACACGCCCAAGCAGGGCCTGTTCAACAAGATGCTGCGCTTTGAATCCTCCGGCTGCGTGCGCGTCCAGAACGTCCGCGACCTCGGCACCTGGCTCCTGCGCGATACGCCAGGCTGGGGCCGCGCCGCAGATCGAGGCGGCCATCGCGACCGGCGGAATCAGGAAGTGCCGCTGGCCGATCCGGTTCCGGTGTACTTCACCTACATCACCGCCTGGTCCACCGGCGATGGCGTCGCGCATTTCCGCGACGACATTTACCAGCGCGACGGCGTGGACGCGCTGGCGATCGGTGCAGCCGGCGCTCTGATGCAGATAGCGCTTACGACCCTCAAACGACCGCCTTGTGCGGTCGTTTGTGTTTTCGTGCGATCATGAAAGTCGCAAAACCGGACGAATTTCGCTGCTTTGGGTTGGAATGTCGGACGGAATTGTGTAACCGGCCTTTCATCTTCGACACCCTGCTCTAATTCTGCCTGCGTGCTCGCACTGAAAGGACTCCCCGTGACGGCCTTCGCCAACGCCGCCAGCGCCTTTTTCACCCAGCCGCTGGAGGCGGCTGATCCTGAAATATTCGACTCGGTCGAAATCGGAGCTCGGCCGCCAGCGGCATGAGATTGAGCTGATCGCCTCGGAAAACATCGTCTCGCGCGCCGTGATGGAAGCGCAGGGGTCGGTGATGACGAACAAATATGCGGAAGGCTATCCGGGCAAGCGCTATTATGGCGGCTGCCAGTATGTGGACATCGCCGAGAAGCTGGCGATCGAGCGGGCCAAGGAGCTGTTCGGCTGCAAATTCGCCAATGTGCAGCCCAATTCCGGCAGCCAGATGAACCAGGCGGTGTTTCTGGCGCTGCTGCAGCCGGGCGACACATTCATGGGGCTGGACCTCAATTCCGGCGGCCATCTGACCCACGGCTCGCCGGTCAACATGTCGGGCAAATGGTTCAAGGTCGTGTCCTATGGCGTGCGCCGTGAAGACCATCTTCTCGACATGGACGAGATCGAGCGGCTGGCGCATGCGCACAATCCCAAGCTCATCATCGCGGGCGGCACCGCCTATTCGCGGATCTGGGACTGGGAGCGTTTCCGCGAGATCGCCGACGCTGTCGGCGCCTATCTGATGGTCGACATGGCGCATATTGCCGGGCTCGTTGCGGGCGGCGCGCATCCATCGCCTGTGCCGCACGCCCATGTGGTGACGACGACGACGCACAAGAGCCTGCGCGGCCCACGCGGCGGCATGATCCTGACCAATGACGAGGAGATCGCCAAGAAGTGCAACTCCGCCGTCTTCCCCGGCCTGCAGGGCGGCCCGCTGATGCATGTGATTGCCGCCAAGGCCGTCGCCTTCAAGGAGGCGCTGCAGCCGGAATTCAAAGCCTACGCGCAAAACGTCGCCGCCAATGCCAAGACGCTGGCGAAATCGCTGAAGGATCAAGGGCTTGATATCGTTTCCGGCGGCACGGACAATCATCTGATGCTGGCCGATCTGCGCCCGAAAAACGCCACCGGCAAGCGCGCCGAGGCGGCGCTCGGCCGCGCCAACATCACCTGCAACAAGAACGGCATTCCGTTCGACCCGGAAAAACCTTTCGTCACATCCGGCATCCGCGTCGGCACGCCAGCGGGCACCACGCGCGGATTTGGCGAGCGGGAATTCACCGAGATCGGCAGCTATATTGCCGAAGTGCTGGATGGCTTGAAGGTTGCCAATTCGGACGAGGGCAATGCGGCTGTTGAATCGGCCGTCAAAGCCAAGGTCATTGCGCTGACAAACCGTTTCCCGCTCTATCCGCATCTGTCATAAGGACGGCACTTTCACCGATTCCAAAGGCCGTTCATGCGCTGTCCCTATTGCCAATCGCCAGACTCGCAGGTCAAGGATTCGCGTCCCGCCGAGGATAATTCCTCAATCCGCCGCCGCCGCGTCTGTCCCGATTGCGGCGGACGGTTCACGACATTCGAGCGTGTGCAGCTGCGCGAACTGATGGTCACCAAAAAGACCGGACGCAAAGTCCCGTTTGAGCGCGAGAAGCTGCTGCGCTCGTTCGAAATCGCGCTGCGCAAGCGGCCCGTCAATGAAGAGCGCATCGAGCGGGCGGTGTCCGGCATCGTCCGGCAGCTCGAAAGCTCGGGCGAGGCGGAGATATCGACCGGGGATATTGGGCATTTGGTGATGGAGTCGCTCAAGGGCCTCGATCACATCGCATTCGTTCGCTACGCCTCAGTTTATTCGGACTTCCGCTCGCCGCAGGATTTCCAGAAAATATTGGGCGAGCTCGACGCAGAACCGTCCTCAGTCGGCGATGACTGAGCACATCAAGCCGGACGATGCGCGGTACATGGCGGCAGCCATTCGCTTCGCGCGGCGCAATCTGGGGCAGACCGGGACCAATCCATCCGTTGGGACGCTGATCGTCAGGGATGCGATTATCATTGGGCGCGGCATCACGGCGCTTGGCGGCAGGCCGCATGCAGAAACCGAGGCGCTGAACGAGGCGGGGACTAGCGCGCGCGGTGCGACTGCCTATGTGACGCTGGAGCCCTGCGCCCATCATGGCCGCACGCCGCCTTGCGCCGAAGCCTTGATCACAGCCGGCATCGCGCGCGTCGTCATTGCGGCGACAGACCCTGATCCGCGCGTCGCAGGCAAAGGCGCGGCAATGCTGCGGGCGGCTGGTGTCGAAGTGATCAGCGGTGTTTCGAGCGCATTGGCGACCGAGGGACTGTCCGGCTACTTGACTCGATCAGTCAGGAAACGGCCGGAAGTGACTCTGAAGCTTGCCGTTTCCGCTGACGGGATGATTGGAACGCGCGGGGCGGGGCAGGTTGCGATCACCGGCTCAGTGTCGCGCGCCATGACGCACATCATGCGCGCCGAAGCGGATGCGATCATGATTGGTTCGGGAACAGCGGTAAATGATGATCCTGAGCTGACCTGCCGGTTGCCCGGGCTTGAAAGGCGCTCGCCCATTCGGATCGTGCTCGACAGTTCCGCCAAGCTGCCCCTCGTGTCCAAACTTGTGCAAACTGCCCGGCATGTTCCGGTTTGGGTCGCTGCGCTCGCAAGCGCGCCGCAAGAGCGGACGTCCGCGCTGTCGTCGGCGGGGTGTCGTTTGTTGGCTTGCGAGGACGATAAAGGCCGTGTCGCATTGCCGGAACTGTTGGAGGATTTGGCCGCGCAGGGAATCTCATCAGTTCTGGTCGAAGGCGGGGCGGAACTTGCGCGCTGCTTGATTGAGCAGGACCTCGCGGACCGGCTGGCGCTGTTCACCTCGCACAGCGAATTGGGCGCTGGCGGAATTGCTTCGCCCGTGACGGAGCGTTCAATCCCGCAGGGTTTCCTGCTGGGCCGTATGGCCGTATACGGCGGCGACAGGTTTGCAGAATTCGTGAGGGCTTGAGTGTTCACCGGCATTGTTTCCGACATCGGCACGATCAGGGATGTCAAACGGCTTGCCGGAGGCGCGCGGATTCGCATCGAGACGGCATATGACCCGCAAACCATTCAGATTGGCGCGTCGATCTCCTGCTCTGGTGTGTGCCTGACCGTCGTTGAGCTTGCCGAAGGCAGATCCAATAGCCGCTGGTTCGATGTGGAGGCGTGGGAAGAAGCACTGCGGCTGACAACTGCGGGGGGCTGGGCATCTGGCACAAAGGTCAATCTCGAGCGCGCCCTGAAAATGGGCGACGAATTGGGTGGGCATCTGGTTTCCGGCCATGTTGACGGTATGGCGCAGATTGTTGCAGTGACTGATGAAGGCGAAGCGCGTCGTTTCACGCTGCGCGCGCCCGATGAGCTTGCGAAATTTGTGGCGCCCAAAGGTTCCGTGGCGCTGGATGGCACGTCACTGACGGTGAACAAGGTGGACGGCGCGCTGTTTGATGTGCTGATTATCCGGCATACGCTGGAAGTGACGAACTGGGGCGAGCGCAAGGCGGGCGATTTCGTCAACTTTGAAGCCGATACAATGGCGCGCTATGCGGCGCGGCTTGCGGAAATGTCCAATCCGGCCTAATCCGCCGCCTTCACTCATTGTGACAGAGCATTATCCGGCTGGAGTTCCAAATTGCCCGAGACACGATCTGCGCCGCACATCCTGATTGTTGAAGCGCGCTTTTATGAAGAGATGTCGGACGCTTTGCTGGAAGGCGCGAAAGCTGCGTTGGACGAGGCCGGCGCGACTTATGAAGTGGTAGGCGTGCCAGGCGCACTGGAAATTCCTGCCGCCATAACGTTTGCACAAATCGGCGAGGAGGAGGGCGGCAAAGCGTATGACGGATTTGTCGCGCTTGGCGTGATCATCCGGGGCGAGACCTACCATTTCGATATAGTCGCCAATGAATCGAGCCGCGGGCTGATGCAGCTCTCCATCGAATGCGGCGCGGCAATCGGCAACGGGATATTGACGGTCGAGAACGAGGCTCAGGCATGGCGGCGCGCCCGAATGACTGAACTCGACAAAGGCGGCTTTGCCGCGCGCGCGGCCCTGCGCATGGCTGAACTCAAGAAACAGTTTGGACATTGAGTTGACCGCATCCGGACACCAGACCGTCAGACCAGCCAACAAACGCGGCGCGGCGCGGCTTGCCGCCGTGCAGGCGCTGTACCAGATGGATGTCGTGGGCACGGGCGTTCTCGAAGTGGTGGCCGAATATGAGACGCACCGGCTCGGCAAAGAGGTCGATGGCGCGCAATATCTGGAAGCCGACGCCCAATGGTTCCGCGCCATCGTGTCGGGTGTGGTCGCCGGCCAGAAACGGCTTGATCCGCTGATCCATGATTGCCTGACGGATGACTGGCCGCTGTCGAGGCTGGACTCAACATTGCGGGCGGTCCTGCGGGCTGGGGCGTATGAGTTGACCGACCGCTCGGACGTGCCCGCTGCTGTTGTCATTTCCGAATATGTTGACATCGCCAAAGCTTTTTTTGGCGATGATGAGCCCAAGCTGGTGAATGCAGTTCTGGACCGGCTGGCGCGCAAGGCCAAGGACGCAAAGCCGGTTTGATGAACCCGCTGGCGGGCTGAAACACACCTCAGCCTAAACTTGTATTTAACCGTCATGAGATAGACTTGGAGCGCAATTTCGGGCGGTTCAGGGGCATATCTTGGCGAAAAACAGGCTTGATTCTGATTTCATCAATCAAAGGCTGAACGGCGGAGCAACCCCCGTCAACCGCAGCCGCGCAGCTGCTGCTGCGGCTAATGACGATGACAGCGCCGTCACGCCGGGGTTTGTTGCAGGATTGCTCGCGCTTTGCCTGGCGGTCGGCGGCGGCACATATTACTTCGCGGGCTCAGGCGGCACGCTTGATGATTTGATGAATGGCACTACTGGGCCATTTATCTCCTCGGCGGATGGCGCTTGCAAGAAAATGTGGGTGCCGAACGCAAAAAATACGCCGGCCATTGTGTGTTACCTGACAACAAATGTCTCGCGGCTTTGCGATCCGCGCGAGAAGAAACATCTCGCGAAAGTCATGCGAAGTTACCGCAACGACCGCATAGCCTTCAGTGCGCAAATGTCGATGGCTGGCTTCAAGGCAGTCTCCATTGCACGTGGCGGCGAGTCGATGAACAACATGAAAATCATGTCACAGTCAGTTGCCAAGCAGTCGAGCAACCAGAATTACCAGTTATCGGCCGCCGAGAGTAAGGCCTTTGACGAACATGGCAAGATGATCAAAAAGATGGAAGCTGTCGGAGACGATATTTTTGATCGCACCCGTGACATGAAGCATATCAGCGACCAAGCGCTGGCGGCCAAAATCCGCAAGCTGGGCACGTCGGGTTACATGGCAAAAGGCGACTTTGGCTGGTTCCCGGATGAATTGGTCAAGGCGGCCTTCACCGGCATCAAGGCTGCCGGCACCGCCTGCAAATCCTGAACATCATGGCTTCCCGTCACAGACTTGCCGCAGCGGCGCTTATCTTTTCGGCGCTGGGCGGGTTTGGCGCTCATCAAGCCAAGGCAGGGGTTCTGGGCCTCAATATGCGGCTGTTGGCCCCTTGGACACGCTACACATCCGCAACGGATGCCAGATGCGGCCCGCTGTGGGTGAAACATGCGCAAAATGATCCGGCGCTGCGCTGTTATCTGACTCAAAACACTGCCCGCCTTTGCGACCCGCGCGAGCGATTGCATCTGGCAAGCGTCATGCGACGCTACCGTTTTGACGCCGCCATGCTGTCGGTGAACACAATAGTTTCCGTTGTCAAACCAACGACCATGCCGGTGGCCACGCCGCAGAAATTTGCGGAGGCGGAGCGGGAACTGTCCGAAAGGCTGGATGGCCGTTCCGGCTCGGACCCAGATATGACAGCGCTGCGCCAGATCACCGAAAAGCGGATGGACAATATTATCAAGGCGCGCCCGGCGACGCTGGATGCCGCGCTTGAAGTTGAGACGCTGGCTTCGGATGAACTGACGCGGCCGCTGCGGTTCATTGCCAGGGCAGGGCTGATGAGCAAAGGCGACTTCGGCTGGTGGCCAGGACGTCAGGTGGATGAGGCATTTGAAGGGGCCGCCCCGGCAGGCGGGTGCGCGGAATTCTCAAAGGTGGGGCAGTCAGATGGATGGTGAAGAAAAGGGTTTCGGACGCGGCAAGTGGTGGATGAGCCAGCTGGTCCAGCTCGCGATTGTTGGAATGATTTTCGCAATCTGGTTCAGTGACCTGAATGGCGTCATGATTTCCAGCCAGACGCGCCAAAGCGCGCCGTCGGGGATGGACTACCAGACGAAGATAACCCTGACCTTCATTCTGATTGGCGCAGCTTGGGCGCTTCATCTCTACAGTGCGGTCAGGCGCTATCATGATATGGGCAAATCGGGCCTTTGGGTCCTGACAGGCTTTATCCCCTATGTCGGTCCTTTGATTCAAGCGGTCCACCTTGGCGGAAGCCGGACCGCGCGAAAGCCGGGATCAAAGCCCCGCTTTGGAGATCATGCGGAGGACGCGGTCGATCTTACCAAGGCCGGATATCTGGATATTGATGGAAAAATCGCAGCGATGAAGCGGCGCAGCCAAGCGCAGGAACTGTCGAATGCCGCCCCGATTGTCACAAACGCGTCACGCCAGACGACTGGTGGCCCCGTTCAGAGAAATTCAGGGTTCGGACGGCGCGGACTCTCCTGACAGCTCCAGATGTTTGCGGATTTGACAACCGCGCATGGCCCGTCCAAGACCAGGCTGCTTCGCGAGGCAGTGCAACGTGCAAACTTCAAATCATCGAACAACTGCGCTTCTGCTGTCAGCGGTCCAGGCCATACTCGGCTCCGTCGCGCCGATCGCGATATCCATGGGGGCGCTGGCGGGGCAATATCTGCTGGGTCCGGATAAGTCCCTGGCCACCGCGCCTGTGACCGGATTCAATGTCGGCGTCGCGCTTGGGGCGATCCCGGCTGCCTGGCTGCTGCGCAGCATTGGCGGGCGCTACGGCTTTATGGCTGGCGCGCTGATCACGGCAATTGCCGGAGCGCTGGCGGCGGCGGCATTGTTTCAGGGAAATTTCTGGTTCTTCGTTGCGGCGCTTGCCGTTCTGGGCGTTGGCGGTTCGTTTGTGCAGCAGATCCGTTTTGCAGCCGCCGACAATTCGCCGGCGGACTTCAAGGCGCAGGCGATCTCATGGGTGCTGGCCGGCGGCATTGTTTCGGCTGTTCTTGGCCCTCAGGCCGTCATCTTGACCAAAGACTTCTTTCAACCGGTCATGTTCGCCGGCGCCTATCTCGCCATCATCGGATTTGCGCTCGCGGGCCTGATGCTTCTCGCTGCCGCTGCAACTCGCCAATGTGCGCACAAGTGACGAAGTGAAGGCGGACCTCGCCGACGCCAGACCGCTCGGCGAAATCGTCGCGCAGCCGGCGTTCATTGTCGCACTGTTTTGCGCTGTCGGCTCCTATGCGCTGATGAGTTTTGTCATGACAGGCGCGCCGCTGGCGATGGTGGCGTGCGGATTTTCGGTGACGGAGGCAACGCTCGGCATTCAGTGGCATGTTCTGGCGATGTTTGGACCGAGTTTCTTCACCGGCAAACTCATCGCAAGGTTCGGCGTTCAGCGCATCATCGTCACCGGGCTCCTGATCCTGACCAGCTGCGCTGCTGTCGCCATGGCCGGGATAGAATTGTGGAACTTCTGGCTCTCACTCATCCTTCTCGGCCTTGGCTGGAATTTCGGCTTCATCGGCGCGACTGCGCTGTTCACCACCACGTACCGGCTCTCCGAAAAGGGCAAGGTTCAGGGCGTCCATGACTTCATTCTGTTCGGCTCCGTCGCGCTGTCCTCGCTGTTTTCGGGGAAAGTTCTGGATGACTTTGGCTGGAACACGGTCAACGCGATCACCTTTCCGGTCGTCTTTGCGTGCCTGTTGGCTTTGGTTTTCCTCAACTTTCGTCAGAGAAATCCGATTTAATCGGTTCAAATTTACCGCGTTCCTGCGGCAACCTTGACCTTTCAAGGGCGCTTTCGCATAAGCCGCGCCATGCTATCCGCATTCGCTTCCCGGCGAATCGAGCAGATATGAATAAAAAACGGCCCGGGGAGGGGATCTTTCGGGCGCAACAAGGAATTGGCTATGACATTTAGTCCACTGTTTTTCGTCATTGCCTGCGGTTTGCTCTCTGTCATTTACGCCATTTGGGCGACACGGTCGGTTCTTGCAGCCGATCAGGGCAGTGCGCGCATGCAGGAAATCGCCGGCGCGATCCGCGAGGGCGCGCAGGCCTATCTCGCCCGGCAATACACGGCCATCGCCATTGTCGGCGTGCCGGTGTTTCTCATCATGTGGTATCTCTTGTCCTCCACATCGGCCATCGGCTTCCTGATAGGTGCGGTTCTGTCCGGTATCGCGGGCTTCATCGGCATGCATGTCTCGGTGCGCGCCAATGTGCGCACGGCGCAGGCTGCGTCAAAATCGCTCGCGGGCGGCCTTGAGATCGCCTTCAAGTCAGGCGCGATCACCGGCATGCTGGTAGCTGGCTTGGCGCTGCTCGGCGTTGTCATGTACTACTGGTATCTGACGGAAATCGCGGGTTATTTCCCTGACGAGCGCCCGGTCATCGACGCGTTGGTCTCGCTTGGCTTTGGCGCATCACTGATTTCAATCTTCGCCCGCCTCGGCGGCGGCATCTTCACCAAGGGCGCTGACGTTGGCGGCGATCTGGTCGGCAAGGTCGAAGCGGGAATTCCGGAAGATGATCCACGCAATCCGGCGACCATTGCCGACAATGTCGGTGACAATGTCGGCGACTGCGCCGGCATGGCGGCTGACCTGTTTGAAACCTACGCCGTCTCCGTCGTCGCCACCATGGTGCTCGGCGCGATCTTCTTTGCAGGCTCGGACGTGCTCGACGCCGTCATGGTCTATCCGCTGGTCATCTGCGGCGCCTGTGTCATTACCTCGATCATCGGCACTTTCTTCGTCAAGCTTGGCGCCAATGGCTCGATCATGGGCGCTCTCTACAAGGGATTGATCGTCACCGGTCTTTTGTCGATCATCGGCATTGGCGGCGCGACCTCGATGACGGTCGGCTGGGGCGAAATCGGCACCGTGGCTGGGCAGGTCATCACCGGCTGGAACCTGTTTATCTGTGGCGTTATCGGCCTGATCGTCACGGCTTTGATCGTGGTTATCACTGAATATTACACCGGCACCGGCAAGCGTCCTGTCAATTCCATCGCGCAGGCGTCGGTCACCGGCCATGGCACGAATGTCATCCAAGGGCTGGCCGTGTCGCTTGAGTCAACCGCAATGCCCGCCATTGTCATCGTGGCAGGCATTATCTCGACTTACCAGCTGGCGGGCCTGTTCGGCACCGGCATCGCCGTCACCGCCATGCTCGGACTTGCCGGCATGATCGTGGCGCTCGACGCGTTCGGGCCCGTGACGGACAATGCCGGCGGCATCGCCGAAATGTCCGGCATGCCCAAGGAAGTGCGCCATGCCACGGATGCGCTCGATGCGGTTGGCAACACGACCAAGGCCGTCACCAAGGGCTACGCCATCGGCTCCGCTGGTCTCGGCGCGCTGGTTCTGTTCGCGGCCTACTCGAACGATCTGAAGTTCTTCGCCGCGCAGGCCAATGCGGAAGGATCGACGCTGTATCCTTACTTCAAGGGCATCGGCGAAATCTCGTTTGACCTGTCCAACCCCTACGTCGTCGCCGGACTGATTTTCGGCGGCCTCATTCCTTACCTGTTCGGCGGCATCGCCATGACAGCCGTCGGCCGCGCCGCAGGTTCGATTGTCGAGGAAGTGCGCCGCCAGTTCAAGGAAAAGCCGGGCATCATGGCCGGAACCGACCGTCCGGATTACGCGCGCGCCGTGGACATCCTGACCAAGGCAGCGATCAAGGAAATGATCATTCCTTCGCTCCTGCCGGTCCTCGCCCCCATCGTCGTCTATTTCGGCGTGCTGCTGATCTCCGGCTCCAAAGCCTCGGCCTTCGCCGCGCTCGGCGCGTCTCTCTTGGGCGTCATCGTCAACGGCATTTTCGTCGCCATCTCGATGACCTCTGGCGGCGGCGCATGGGACAATGCCAAGAAGTCGTTTGAAGACGGTTTCACCGACAAGGACGGCGTCAAGCATATGAAGGGTTCGGAAGCCCACAAGGCCTCCGTCACCGGCGACACGGTCGGCGATCCCTACAAGGACACGGCGGGACCTGCGGTCAACCCGGCGATCAAGATCACTAATATCGTGGCCTTGCTGCTGCTGGCGGTTTTGGCGCACTGAGACTGGGCTGAGTGAAAACATGAAACCCGCTGGAGCGATCCGGCGGGTTTTTTGTTCGCCCCATGAAAACCATCATTGGACGCTGTGAGTGTGAGGTGACGAAAATCACAATGAAGGCGCATTGCGGGGAGGCAACATCATGCGTTTGACCACGGTCTTCACGGCGATCTTCACATTTGTGGCCGCGAGCGCCTTTGCTGGTGAAGCCAACGATGCCCTGACAAGAAACCTCTACGCAGGCACACTCAGTCAGGGCGCTGACGAGATGGCTGCGCTGACCCCCTCCAGTAAGACAAAGGCGGCGCAAGGCATCCTCCTCTTCGTCGCCGCCGTCGAGCAGCTCGGCCAGTCCCTGCACCGCCATGGCCTCGAGACGACAAACGGCGGCGTGATGATGCAGTTGCCGATCCTGCGCATGCCGGTCGAGCCGAACCCAAATCCAGAGCCGCTGGATTACCCGAAATACCGCGCCATTCTGCAAACGCTGTTTGACAATCTGGCCAAGGCCGACGCGGCGCTGCAGGCGGGAGCGGAAGGGGATGTGAAGCTTTCCATTGATCTCCTGAAGGTCCGCGCGGACATCAACAGCGACGGCAAGGCGGGCGAGAATGAGTCTCTGGGCGCAATCCTTGAAGTATTGACCCGACGGGCGGAGCCGCAGCCTCTGCCTGATCTCTCCTTCACCTTTGACAAGGCCGACATTCTCTGGCTGCGCGGCTA
The DNA here is from genome assembly GCA_963792485.1 of uncultured Alphaproteobacteria bacterium. Classification (GTDB taxonomy): domain Bacteria; phylum Pseudomonadota; class Alphaproteobacteria; order Rhizobiales; family Rhizobiaceae; genus JANOYJ01. Next base: position 422,343 of record CAWBWL010000007.1, on the reverse strand, counting down.
TATCCAGTTCATCACCGCCGCGGCGCAGTTCGGCCTGTCTGTCGATTTTGAGGAGAGCTTCAACAAGACCGCGCACGCCTACTTCCCGCGCGCGGGCCTTCCCATGCAGGAGGAGCTTGTCCGTCCGGCGCAGACGATGGGGTTCATTGACAATTCCTTCGGCGACGGGCTGGCCATGATCCATTTGATGAACTGGCAGGTGACGGACCCCGAACGCCTCAAAGACGTGCGTCTGCGCCTCAAGACGCTGGCGCAGCTGAGCCGCGAGAGCTGGGCGGCGGCGCGGGCGGAGACCGACAATGACAATGAATGGCTGCCCAACGCCAAACAGACCAGCAAGCTCGCCGCAGCGCCCGTCGATGACGCCATTATTGACGGCTGGCTTTTGGTGATGGACGAGTTCGAATCCGTGCTCGACGGCAAGAAGCTGATGCCGCACTGGCGGTTTGAAAAGGGCTTCAACGTCAAGCGGTTTTTTGAAGAGTCAAAGCGCATCGACGCGGTGCTTATTCTGGCGGGCGTGGACGCAATACCGTTTCTGGAGACGGGGACAATTTCCACCAGCGCCGGCTGGAACAATCTGGCGCGCGTCTTCGGCGGCAATTTCCTCGGCTATGCGATCTGGTTCAATTGAGCAGCGAGCGGGCGGCCAGGCCCGCCATCAATACACATCGCCCTTGTTGTCAGCACCCAAAGTCGGGGCGCCGCCCTTGGACAGGCCGCCGAGAATGCCGCCGATGAAGGTGGCGTCCTTGCCGCCGGTCGGCGTCACGCGCTTGATGAAGTCAAACACCCTGCCGTCCTTCAGGCCGTAATTGGAAATGCTTTGCACGGTTCCATCCGGGCCGAAATAGACGGCGAGCACGGTTTGGCTAACGAGCTTCGGCTTGGCGAAGGCGACAGCGCGGGTGCGTTGCTGGGAAATGTAATAGAACACTTCGTTATCGAATGTCGCCGTGGTCGAGGGCGTGCCGAGCGCCAGCAGAACCTGCTCCTTGCTCGACCCAACTGGAACAAGGTCCAGTGACGCTGGATCCGCGACATAGCCCTGATTGATGGTCTCTTTCAGCTTGAGCGTCTCGCTTGTGTTGCACGAAGCAAGAGCCACGCCGCACAAGAGTGCGGCCCCGACAGCGGCAAAGCGCCCCTTGAATTCTTGTCCTGACAATTGCATCTCCTCTTTCATCAGGCGCTGTATCATCCCGTGCCTGTCGGTAGCCCAGAGTTTTGCGCGATGCAATGACGGGGTATCCGGGCAAGCAAGGGCAATTGTATATGTTTCAACGGTTATTTGGCCGAAAGCGGGTTGTCAGCGAGGCCGTTGTGACGGCGACATATGAGGCAATCGTGGCAGCCGCGCGGCAGCCGCTGCTCTATTCGTATTTTGGCGTGCCTGACACGCCGCTGGGACGCTTTGAGTTGCTGGCGGCGCATTTGGTGCTTTACCTGCGCCGGACCAAGGACGCGTCGGCGCCACTGCCTGCCTTGGCGCAGGAGATAGTGGATACCTTTGTTGTCGACATGGATCATTCCTTGCGCGAGCTCGGTATTGGCGATCAGGGTGTTCCCAAGCGGATGAAGAAGCTCGCGGGCATGTTCTACGGGCGCGCCGAATCCTATGGGGCTGCGCTGGCGAAGGGTGATGCCGGTGAACTCGCGGAGGCTCTACGGCGCAATATATTGCCGGACGCAACGGATTGGCCACAGTCGCTGGCGCTTGCTGGTTATTTGATTGAATCCGATATTGCCCTGCGCGGCGTTCCGGTTGATGGGTTCGCAGCTGGGCGGCCAGGCTTCATATCAGTGCAAAAGGACAAAGCGGCATGAGTTTGGTCGGGGAAAGTGCCATCAGCCATCGCGTCTCGGTCACCAGGCTGCCACAGTCGGGCATGCCGGTGAAGCTGAAGGCCGATGCGAAAGAACTGCAACGTCTTGCTGAAGCGCATGAACTTGTGGAAGTGACGTCGTTCGAAGCGGACTTGCTCGTCAAGAAATGGCGCAAGGACGGCGTCAAGATCAGCGGAACAGTGAAGGCGGATATCGTCCAGAACTGTGTCGTGACTTTGGAGCCGCTGAGCAACTCCGTCAGCAATGACATTGACGCAGTGTTTGTGCCGGAGAATTCGAAACTTGCGCGGCCCCAAATCTCGGGCGAGGGCGAGATCGTGTTGGACTATGAAGGTCCGGATATGCCGGAGACTTTTGCAGGGGACACCATTGATGTCGGGGCGCTGGCTGAAGAATTGTTCGGCCTTGCGATTGATCCCTATCCTCGCAAGGACGGGGCGGCGTTCGAATTTCAAGGCGAGTCAACGCCGGAAGTGCCAGACAAACCATCACCTTTCGCCAAACTGATCGATTTTCCGAAGCGTTAGCCGATTGATGTGCGTATTGAGGTGCTGGCGGCTTGTGCGCGGGGGAATTACCTCTATTTTGCGCCGCGAACTTGAGACCTTTTGATAATTCTACCCTGCTGGCCAATTGGAGCAGCTTTCTGCGCTTCCGGTGCTCACGAACATTAAGTTCGCTCCGCTCCGGTTCTCGGAAGCCGCACCAGTTGAACTCGGCAGGGCGAATTCTCAAAAGGTCTCTCAGACCAATCGGATGCCCGGCGCGTGACACGAATCTCCATTGATGCGATGGGCGGCGACTTCGGACCTTCCGTTGTCATTCCTGGCGCAGCTTTGGCGCTTCAGCGCATGCCGCACCTGACCTTCTCCTTTTTCGGCAGGGAAGAGGAGATAGCGCCTGTCCTTGCAAAGCATGGTGAACTCAAAGCAAGATCAACCGTGGTTCACTGCGAAATTGCCGTGCGCATGGATGACAAACCAAGCCAGGCCCTGCGGCATGGGCGGTGGAAGTCGTCGATGTGGAAGGCAATTGAGGCTGTCAAATCCGGGGAGGCGGACGCTTGCGTTTCTGCAGGCAATACCGGTGCGCTGATGGCGATGTCGCGCTTTTGTCTGCGCACCATGGCCTCCATTGAGCGTCCGGCGATTGCGGCCATCTGGCCAACGCTGCGCGGCGAAAGCATCGTGCTTGATGTGGGAGCGACGATTGGCGCGGATGCCCAGCAGCTGATCGATTTTTCCGTCATGGGCGCGGCGATGGCGCGGGCTTTGTTTGAAATAGACCGCCCGACAGTGGGGCTCCTCAATGTCGGCGTGGAGGAAATCAAAGGTCAGGAAGAGGTCAAGGAAGCCGGGCGCATGCTGCGCGAAACGCCGCTGACCAGTCTTGACTATCAGGGCTTTGTCGAGGGCGATGATCTCGGCAAGGGCACCGTCGATGTGGTGGTGACGGAAGGCTTTTCCGGTAATATCGCGCTGAAAGCCTCGGAAGGCACGGCAAAGCAGATCGCCGAATATCTGCGCGCCGCCATGAGCCGCACCTGGCGCGCGCGGCTCGGCTACATGCTCGCGAAAAGCGCGTTTGACAGACTGCGCGAGAAAATGGATCCGCGCAAAGTCAATGGCGGGGTGTTCCTGGGGCTGAATGGCGTTGTGGTCAAAAGCCACGGCGGGACCGATGCGGAAGGATTTGCTGCTGCAGTCGCTGTCGCCAGTGATATGGTGCGCAACGGGCTCTTGAAGAAAATCGAGTCGGATTTGGAGTTTTTTCATGTCCGCCCGGCTAAAGCGGCTGTAGAGCCGGTGGAATAGCGCGAGCGGCAGGCGCGCAGGACGAACGAGGCGGAAATGATCCGGTCAACCATACGCGGCATTGGTTCGGCGTTGCCCAGGCGCTGTGTGAAGAATGCTGACCTTGAAAACATGGTCGAAACCAGTGACGAGTGGATCGTCCAGCGCACCGGCATCCGCCAGCGCTATCTGGCGGACAAGGATGAGACGACGGCGTCCCTCGGCGCTGCGGCGGCGCAGGCAGCCCTCGACAATGCCGGTCTGACGATCGCGGATATCGACCTGATCATCGTTGCGACGGCAACGCCGGACAATACTTTTCCAGCGACCGCGGTCGATATTCAGCACCGGCTCGGCATGACGCACGGGTTTGCCTTCGACATCGCTGCTGTCTGCACAGGCTTCATCTATGCGCTGACCACGGCGGATCTTTATATCACCGGCGGCATGGCGCACCGTGTCATTGTCATCGGATCGGAAACGTTCTCGCGCATTCTCGATTGGAATGACCGGACCACATGCGTGTTGTTCGGCGATGGCGCGGGCGCCGTCATTCTGGAATCGCATGAGGGCAGGGGGCTGACGTCAGACAGCGGCATTCTCGCAGCCAAGCTGCGTTCGGATGGATCGCACAAGCAGAAACTCTATGTCGATGGCGGTCCGTCCACCACGCAAACGGTCGGTCATCTGAGAATGGAAGGCCGGGAGGTCTTCAAACATGCTGTCGGCATGATAACTGACGTGATTGAGGATTCTTTCCGCGAAACCGGCCTCTCGGCAGCGGATATTGACTGGTTTGTTCCGCATCAGGCGAACAAGCGCATCATTGATGCTTCCGCCAAAAAGCTCAATATTTCCGAGGACAAGGTTGTCATCACCGTCGATCAGCACGGCAACACGTCGGCGGCTTCCGTTCCGCTGGCGCTCGCTACCGCAGTCAAGGACGGGCGGATCAAGAAGGGGCAGCTAATCCTGCTCGAGGCCATGGGCGGCGGATTCACCTGGGGGGCGATGCTGCTGCGCTGGTAGGTTGAGCCGAACCCCAAAGCGCCCCAAAGCGCCTTGACCACATTAACCCAACCCGTTAATACTTATGAGATTTTTCGCCTTGAACGGGTTCTTGAACGGCCCTCGCGCATCTGAAAAGGGAAGATTGTCATGGGGGGAAAGACAATTACGCGGGCGGATCTCGCTGAAGCTGTCTACCGCAAAGTCGGCCTGTCGCGGGCTGAATCCGCCGACCTTGTCGAGACCATTCTAGATGAGGTCTGCAATGCAATTGTGCGCGGCGAGACCGTCAAGCTTTCGACCTTTGCAACCTTCCATGTGCGTGACAAGCATGAGCGTGTCGGCCGCAATCCGAAGACCGGCGAGGAAGTGCCCATTACCCCCCGCCGCGTCATGACCTTCAAGGCCTCGAACGTTCTGAAAGAGCGGATTCTCAAAGGCCATCTGAACGGCAAGAGCAAATAAGCGGTGCAGAGTTTGCCTGCCAAAGCGCAGCATGTCGCTTAAAGCTTGAAACTTTTCCACTAAATGATTGAATACCCCCACGAATCACTGATCGGGATGCGGGTGCCGGTCGAACAGGGGTCGTCACTCTATGGACAAAAGTCCGGACGCATTTCGCACAATCAGCGAGGTCGGCGAAGACCTTGATCTTCCCCAGCACGTCCTCAGGTTTTGGGAAACGCGCTTTACCCAGATCAAGCCGCTGAAGCGTGGCGGCGGCAGGCGCTATTACCGCCCGCATGACGTTGAGTTGCTCAAGGGCATCCGGCATCTGCTCTATGACCAGGGCTACACGATCAAGGGCGTGCAGCGTCTGCTCAAGGACAATGGCGGCAATTTCGTCATTGCACTGGGCGCGGGTGATGTCGCGGCAGCAGAAGCGATCAAGCAGCAGCGCCATCCAGAAGCGGCGGAAGTTGAGCCGGAAGCAGCGCCTGTGGAGACCGCGAGCAAGCTCACCGAGGAAGAAGGCGACATGCTCGTCGGCGCGCCGTCTGCCAAGGCTTCGCGCGGGTTCTTTGGCATGGGAAAGGGCGCAGGAGACGGTCCTGTCACGGCGGATAAAAATCCGCTGAGCAAGGACAACCGGGCGTTGCTGCAGGAAGTCCTGTTCGATCTGCTTGAATGCAAGCGGCTCCTGGATCAGATCAGGTAAGGCCCTGGCTTGGAGAGCATTTTCTCTTTTGCGGCGGACGAATTTCCAAGCGACGTGGAACTGCGGGAACTCTGGCAGGCCGCTTGGGGCGCTTCACCTGCTGGTTTTCAGCCAAGCCTCAAAGCCTGTCTTTGCCATATCACCGCGCGTCATAACGACAGGCTGGCCGGATTTGCCAAAGTGGCGAGCGATGGCGCCTTGCACGCTTTTCTTCTCGACCCCACAGTTCATCCTGATTTCCGGCGGCGTGGCCTCGGGAAGGAGCTTGTCTCTCGCGCTGCGGCGCTCGCCGCCGAGCGGGGCGCACAATGGCTGCATGTGGACTTCGAGCCTGAATTGAAGCCTTTTTACGACGCATGCGGGTTTGCCCGGACCGGCGCAGGGCTGATGCGGCTTTGAGATCATTTGTGGAAGTCCACTGGGGCCATGACAAGATAACCGCATATGCGCTAGTGATCGCTAAGCCGGTTGGCCGGGTTGGAGAATTCAAATGAAATCAGCACTTATTGTCTGGGGCGGCTGGGACGGGCACGAGCCGGAGCAGTGCGCGCACATCGTGCGCGATATGCTGAGCGAAGAAGGCTTTTCGGTTGCCATCAAGACGGAAACCGCAGCGTTTGCTGATCCGGCGCTGAAGGATCTAGACCTGATCGTGCCGATTTACACGATGTCGAAAATTGAAAAGGCGGAAGTGGAAAACCTCTGCGCCGCCGTTGAGAGCGGCGTGGGTCTCGCCGGTTATCATGGCGGCATGTGCGATGCGTTCCGCGATGCGGTTGATTATCAATTCATGTGCGGCGGGCAATGGGTGGCCCATCCCGGCAATATCATCGATTACCGCGTCAACATCACGGCCAAGGATGACCCGGTTATGGCCGGAATCTCGGACTTCGATTACACCTCCGAGCAGTATTACATGCATGTCGATCCAGCCAACGAGGTGCTGGCGACGACGACTTTCTCCGGAGAGCACGCCGCATGGACCAAAGGAGTGGTCATGCCGGTGGTCTGGAAGCGCAGGCATGGCGCGGGGCGGGTGTTTTATTCCTCGCTCGGCCATCAGGCCAAGGAGTTCAATGTGCCGGAAATGCGGACAATCTTGCGCCGCGGCATGATATGGGCCGCGCGATAGCGGACCTGCACTTGACCCGCCAAGCGTCCAGCCTGTAGATGAACCTGGTTCGGGGCGTAGCGCAGCCCGGTAGCGCACTTGTCTGGGGGACAAGGGGTCGTGGGTTCGAATCCCGCCGCTCCGACCATACGCCTTCGCTAAAGCTACGGCGTGACTGCGCCGCAACTTTAGCGAGGGCGAAGACGGGCCGCGATTGTGCGCGGAGAAGGTCCGCCTGAAGTCAGCGGAGATTTGATGAGCCTTAAATTTGGAACAAGCGGCCTGCGCGGTCTTTCTGTTGATCTCGCGGGACCGGCCTCGGGCATTTATGCGCAGGCTTTCGGTCAGTACTTGCTGAACAGCGGCGTCGCAAAAGGGTCGGAGATATTGATCGGACGCGATTTTCGCGAGTTGAGCCCGCTGATTGCCGCTATTTGCACCGGCGCGCTGATGAAGATGGGATTTGCCGTCTCCGATTGCGGCACGCTGCCGACGCCCGCGCTGGCGCTGTTTGGCATGGCGCGCAATGCGCCTGCGCTAATGGTGACCGGTTCGCATATTCCGGCTGACCGCAACGGCATCAAGTTTTACCGGTCAGACGGCGAGATTACCAAGTCAGACGAAGCGGCGATCTCCGGCAATGCCGTGAAGATAATGGCCGCGAAGAAAAAACCGGAATACGAGCCGGCGACAGGAACGGACAAAGCGGGCCAGGCACAGGCGCACTTTGTTGCGCGTCATCGCGGCCTGTTGCCGACTGATGCCTTGAAGCGGTTGAAAATTGGCGTGTATCAGCACAGCACCGTCGCGCGCGACCTGCTGGTGCGGATTGTCGAGATGTTTGGCGCCGAGGCCATGCCGCTTGGGCGCTCTGGCGCGTTCATACCTGTGGATACGGAGGCCGTCTCGCCAGAGGCCATTGATCTCATGCGCGGCTGGGCCAGGGCGCACAAGCTTGACGCGGTTATCTCATCCGACGGCGACGGCGACCGGCCGCTGGTGGCGGATGAAACGGGCGAGCCCTTGCGCGGCGATCTCCTCGGACTGATGACCGCGCAATTCCTCGGTGCGCGAACGCTGGTGACGCCCGTCACGTCCAATTCCGGCATTGAAGCGGCAGGCGAGTTCAAGGTGGTGCGCACAAAGGTCGGTTCGCCCTATGTGATTGCCGCAATGCTCGACGCTGTTAAAGCGGGCGATGACAAAGTGATGGGGTTTGAGGCGAATGGCGGCTGCCTGACCGCAACGCCTTTTGAACGCGGCGGGATGCACCTTGCGCCGCTGCCCACCCGCGACTGCTTCCTGCCCATTCTCGCCGTCCTGGCGATCCGCGCCGGAGTCGATAAGCCGCTTTCGCAGATCGCTTCGGCCTATGGCCTTCCGGTGGCGCTGAGTGACCGGATCGAAAACTTCCCGGTCGAGAAAAGCGCCAGACTGATGGCGCATCTTGAAGAAGGCACCAAGAACGCGATGGAGTTTCTGTGGCCGCTCGGCACCGTCGCCTCTGTCAGCAAACTCGACGGGCTGCGCATGACGCTGGAGGATGGCAGCGTTATCCATCTGCGCCCTTCCGGCAATGCGCCTGAAATGCGGTGCTATGTTGAGGCGGTAAGCGCTGGCGAAGCGCGCCGGATTATGGCCTCGGCACTGGCATTGATCGCTCAGTGGAAACCTTGAGCGCCTATTTCGACAGAAACTGATGCGCCGCATAGAGCGAGAGCGCGGCAGCATTCGACACATTGAGCGACTTGATCGCACCCGGCATGTCGATCCGCGCCAGCGTTGTCACTGTGTCCCGGGATTTCTGCCGCAGTCCCTTGCCCTCTGCGCCCAGAACCAGCGCAATCTTCTGCCCCGAAAAGGACATCTCCAGCGGCGCGCCGCCCTCGGAATCCAGCCCAATGGTCTGGAAGCCAAGCGTCTTCAGCTCTTCCAGACATTCGGAGAGATTGCGCACTTCCATATGCGGGATCAGCTCCAGCGCGCCGGATGCCGCCTTGGCCAGCACGCCGGATTCCTGCGGGCTGTGCCGGTGCGTGGTGATCAGCGCGCCCGCATTGAAGGCCACGCAGGAGCGCATGATGGCCCCGACATTATGCGGATCAGTCACTTGGTCGAGCACCAGCACAAGCCTTGTGTCTGCCAAGTCTGTCAGAGGCTTGGAGGCAAGCGGTTCGGCTTCAATCAAGACGCCTTGGTGCACCGCATCGGACCCCGCCTCCTTGTCGATGGCCTTGGGCTCGACGATTTCGACCGAAAAGGGGGGTGTGCCGGTCTCTTTGAGTTCCAGCCGCTCCAGCGCATTGCGCGTGACCAGCATGCGCCGGATTTTGCGGGCAGGATTGTCGAGCGCCGCGCGCGCCGTGTGCAGCCCGTAGAGCCGGACCAGACCTTGCGGAACGGCGGCAGCCTCAACGGGCGGGCGTTCGCGCCAGACCGGTGCGCCGCCGCGCTTTTGGTCGCGAAAGTCACGGCGCAGCTTCGCATAATGGGAATCTTTGGCGGATTTGTCTTTTGGAACATCATTCATGGCACGCGCCATAGCACCGGGATTTCCGAATTCCTACCGCGCAAACCAAGTTTGATCAGCGCCCACCGTTGACAGGCCGGAACCCAATGGCCATAAGGCGCGCGGTTCCAAGCCCTTGCGGGCAAAGACCGGCGCTGGCGACAGCGGCGCGTTGAAATGGTTCCGGGAGATTGTCCCGAGCGGCAAAGGGGGCGGACTGTAAATCCGCTGGCTACGCCTTCGCAGGTTCGAGTCCTGCATCTCCCACCATCCTTCGCTCTGCGAGCTTCGGCTCGGCAAGCCAAATGCCTGGCGAACCGAAGCTCGCAGATCAGCGGAGGCTGCCGCGCCGGAGCCTTGGCGAAGGCGGGCTTCTAACCGGCGGGCTTATGCGCTAAAAGCGCCGGTGTGATGCGGGTGTAGCTCAATGGTAGAGCAGCAGCCTTCCAAGCTGAATACGAGGGTTCGATTCCCTTCACCCGCTCCAGCTTTCCAGACATGTATGCGCCCCGATGGGTTGCGCGCTGTTGTGCGGCTCAATCCAGCGCAGCGAAGTGACAGCATAATTCTTCCGAATTTCGTGCGCTCTTACCCCGTATGGGTGATGCTGGAGCCGTCCCAAGGTGCTCTTTTGGCTTCAGGAGACGATGGGGCCGACCCTCCTAAAAACTGGGAAAGGCTATGACCGATATGTTTGAATTCTTTTTCCTGACCAGCTGAACCTTTCCGGTTCCAAGCGCGACCTATGCGTGGACCTTTGCCGCACGGGCTTCATTGCCCCAAGGCCAGCGTTCCGGCGGGCCGGTTCATGGGAAAAATCGAAAATCCGGCGCGGCCATTCCTGCAACAGGGGCATAACCCAAGGAGAACTTAAATGACCATCAACGGCGGAAATGCAAACGACACCCTCTATTCGCCAGCCGGTAATGAGAGAATTTATGGCGGCGACGGCAATGATCTGCTCTATACGAACGCCAACGCCTATGTCGACGGCTATGGCGGCGACGGCAATGACTGGATATTCACCAACGCCTCCGCCACCGGCAGCTGGATGTATGGCGGCACCGGCAGTGATGTCATGCAGTCCGGCAATGGCGGCGCTGCCGACTACATGGAGGGCGGTCAGGGCCGCGACACTGCTTATGGCGGCGACGGCGTCGATACGATCTATGGCGGCGACGGCGATGACAACGCCGCGGCCAGCTTCACCGCAGGCAACACCACGGCTGGCGGCGGCTATCAGACAACTGTCTTTGGCGGACTGTATGGCGGCGCGGGCGCCGACTATGTTGACGGCGGCCGCGGCAATGACCTCTTGTACGGCGGAACTGAAGCCGACTCGCTGACGGGCGGCGACGGCAGTGATGATGTGTACGGCGACGCGGGCGCTGACCTGTTGTTCGGCGGCAACGGCACCGACTATCTCTATGGTGGCAGCGAAGCTGACACTATCTACGCCGATGGCGGCACCGACTATGCCTATGGCGGCACCGGCAATGACAACATCTACTCCGCCGGTGGCGGCGCATATGTTGCTTACGGCGGCGCCAATGACGATGTGATCGGCGGATCAGGCTTCAACGACGTCCTTTACGGCGATGGCGAAGGCGATCTGCTGTGGGGCTATCTCGGCAATGACTTCCTGTATGGCGGCGCTGGCACCGACATTTTGTCGGGCTACACAGGCGTTGACTACATGTATGGCGGGACCGGAACGGACTACTACGTCATGAACTATGATGTGGTCTCGGCCGCTTACGACTACGCCTATGACTTCACAGACGGCGTCGACTATCTGCAGCTTCCGACCTACTGCAGCGGCTACACCTCCATTATCAACACGGGAGCGACCACTTGCACCGTTTCCGTGGCGCTTGGAGGATCGACCTACAACGTCTACGTCTCAGGCGTGAACGCCGCCCAGATGGCCGATCAGATCTACTACTACGGCGTCTGACACGCACACACGAGTTAACCCGCCGGGTGTTTGCACCCGGCGGGCAATTAATTGACCAATTGATCATTTTTTTGCCGCCATACCTCATATGGGTGATGCGGGGGCGCTGGATTTGGGCATATCTCGCGCATCGCGGGGCAATTCAACAATCCTGCGGCCATGCAGGCCGGCCAGTTTCTTGTGGCGCGTGTCAGCGCGGCGAGCGCAAGAAGGTCAACTGGAATGACAACTTACATCGGCACAAACGGCAATGACAACGTCACCACCGGCGACGACACCATGTATGGCCTCGACGGCGACGACTACCTCCGCACGAATTTCGTTGGCCTCAGCTATATCGAAGGCGGCCGCGGCAATGACCTTCTGTCGGTCGGCGACGGCGGTATCGCCGGTCAGTCCGCCCGCGTCAGCGGCGGCATGGGCGGCGACTTCATCGTTGGCGGCCAAAATGGCGACAATCTCTACGGCGAAGATGACAATGACATCATCATCGGCGGCGCGGTGACCAGTTACGGGCAAACCGGCGGCCTTGAATTCACCGATGCAGCCAGTGTCAGCGGCGGCGACTTCATTGACGGCGGCCGCGGCGCGGATGCGCTCTACGGCCTCGACGGCGGTGACTTCATCTTCGGCGGCGACGGCAGCGATTCTGGCACCATCACCTTCACAACGACAGGCGCCGGCGTCACACCATCCGTCAAGGGCGGCCTGTTCGGCGGCGCTGGCGGCGATTATCTGGAAGGCGGCGACGGCAATGACTATCTCGATGGCGGCGACGACGCCGACATCCTTGATGGCGGACGCGACAATGACAATCTGTATGGCGGCGCTGGCGCGGATTTATTGATCGGCGGCCAGAACAACGACAATCTCTATGGCGGTGACGGCATTGACAACATCTACGCCGACGCCGGCATTGATACCGCCTATGGCGGCAATCAGAATGACAATATTTACGGCGGCGGCGACGTTCTGACGGCGCATGGCGACGCGGGCGACGATGTCATTGGCGGCTCCGGCTTCAATGATTTTCTCTATGGCGACGCCGATGGCGATCTGCTCTGGGGGTATCTCGGCAATGACCAGCTGTTTGGCGGCACGGGTGTGGACCGGCTCTCGGGCTACACCGGCAATGATGTGATGAATGGCGGGGACGGGCTCGATTATTTCATCATGAATTATGACGTTCAATCGGCGAGCTATGACAATATCGCCGATTTCGTTGACGGCGTCGATTTCCTGCAGCTGCCTACCTATGCGCAGGGCTTCACCACCTTCACCAACGCCGCCTTCGGCTGCACGGTGTCGATCGCGCTTGGCGGATCGACCTACAATGTCTACGTCTCCGGCGTCAGCGCGGCGCAGATCGCCGATCAGGTTTATTATTTCGGGGTCTGAGCCTGCCATTCGCAAGTCAGCCGCCGTCTTTGCCAAGATGGCGGCTCTTGCGCCATGTTTCGATTTCTCATAAAGAGCCGCACGCTTTTTGAAGGGGTGCGGCTCGCGCATTCTGAGCGATACAATAACCTGACCGGGAAAGATCATGGCCAAGAGCAAATTCGAGCGCAACAAGCCGCATGTGAACATCGGGACGATTGGCCATGTTGACCATGGCAAGACGTCGTTGACGGCGGCGATCACCAAGTATTTTGGCGAATACAAGCGCTATGACCAGATTGACGCGGCTCCCGAAGAGAAGGCGCGCGGCATCACCATTTCGACGGCGCATGTCGAATATGAGACGCCCGCCCGCCATTACGCCCATGTCGACTGCCCCGGCCATGCCGATTATGTGAAGAACATGATCACCGGCGCTGCGCAGATGGACGGCGGCATTCTGGTTGTCTCCGCCGCCGACGGCCCGATGCCGCAGACCCGCGAGCACATCCTCTTGGCCCGTCAGGTTGGCGTTCCGGCGCTCGTCGTGTTCATGAACAAGATCGATCTGGTGGACGACGCCGAGCTCGTCGAACTGGTCGAGCTTGAAGTGCGCGAACTGCTGTCGAAGTACGATTTCCCCGGCGATGACATTCCAATCATCAAGGGTTCGGCGGTCTGCGCGCTTGAAGACAAGCAGAAGGAGATCGGCGAGGACGCGGTGCGCGCTTTGATGGCCGCTGTTGACGCCTACATTCCGACCCCGGCGCGTCCGCTCGACCTGCCTTTCCTGATGCCGATTGAAGACGTGTTCTCGATTTCGGGCCGCGGCACGGTGGTGACCGGGCGCGTTGAGCGCGGCATTGTCAAGGTTGGCGAGGAAGTCGAGATCGTCGGCATCCGCGCCACCGCCAAGACGACGGTGACCGGCGTTGAAATGTTCCGCAAGCTTCTCGACCAGGGACAGGCGGGCGACAATATCGGCGCTCTGGTGCGCGGCGTCGGCCGTGAGGACGTCGAGCGCGGCCAGGTTCTGTGCAAGCCGGGCTCGGTCAAGCCGCACACCAAGTTCAAGGCTGAGGCTTACATTCTCACGAAGGAAGAAGGCGGCCGCCACACCCCGTTCTTCACCAATTACCGCCCGCAATTCTACTTCCGCACCACGGATGTGACCGGCGTTGTGACGCTGCCGGAAGGCACGGAAATGGTAATGCCCGGCGACAATATCTCGGTTGACGTGACGCTGATCGTGCCGATCGCCATGGAAGAAAAGCTGCGCTTCGCAATCCGCGAAGGCGGACGCACCGTCGGCGCGGGCATTGTGGCGAGCATTATTGAGTAGGAACGGACTTTGTCCGGTTCAGACACGTTCAAACTGATGAAGAGGGCGGTCTTTAGGGCCGCCCGTTTTGTTCCAGAGGGCAGGGTGACAACCGCTGCTGAGATTGGCCGCGCGCTGAATATTCCCGCGCGGCATGTGGCGTATATTCTGGCGATGCTGACGGACGACGAGCGGGCGAGCGTCCCGGCCCATCGAGTGGTGCCGAAGGATGGTAAGTTCGGGCCGCCGCAGAAACGCTCCGTGAGACTCGTTGACGCCGTCGCGAAACTCAAGAACGAGGGTGTGTTTCTTGACGCCAAGGGCGTGATTGCCGAGTTTGCAATGCAATTCTGCAAACTGCCTGACACGTACGCGCAAACAAGATGGGAGGACGAGGCCTCACTTGGAGCGCTGGAGTTTTTTTAGTCTTTAAGAGACGTAGACCGGGGATTCGAAAATTAGTTGACCGAACGCCTCATAATAAACTAAGTCATAAGACTAAGTTTAGGGATGTACCATGAAAACCGTCAACATTCACGAAGCCAAGACTCATCTGTCGCGCCTGCTTGAAGAGCTGGCGCACGGCGAGCCATTTATTATCGCCAAGGCTGGAAAACCGGTTGCGAAGGTGACAGCCGTTCACGAGAAGCCGCTGCGGCGCTTAGGGTTTCTGGAAGGGCAGATCGAAGTGCCTGACGACTTCGACACGATGTTTGCTGACGAAATCGCCGACATGTTTGAAGGCAAGTATGACGGGTCCGGGCTGTTCGAGAAAAAACCTTGAACCTTCTGCTTGACACGCATTTGTTAATTTGGTCGGCGTCGCAAAATCCAAAGCTGTCGCCGAAGGCGAGATTATTGATTTCGGACTTGTCGAACCAACTCTGGTTCAGCACTGCAAGTCTGTGGGAAACGGCGATCAAGAGCGCGTTGAAGCGTCCAGATTTTTCCATTGAAGTTGGCCAGTTGCGGGCTGGCTTGCTGGCGAACGGCTACCGGGAAATCGCCGTGGAGGGACGCCATGTGCTCGCATTCCGTGATCTGAAGCCGCTGCACCGCGATCCATTTGACCGGCTTCTCGTCGCACAGGCGAGGTCCGAAGGAATGACGCTGCTAACGTCGGACAGGCAGCTTGCTGCTTATGGAGACATGGTCCGGTTTGTCTGAACCAGGGCCCATGCCGCTTGGTGAACAAGAGTCCTAATGCTGATCGCCCATCTTCCCTCTGGCTATCTCCTCGGCGCGGTCTCTCAAAGGCTGGTAAAAGCGCGGACCAAGGCGCTGATGGCGGCTGCGCTTTTGGGCAGCGTCGCGCCTGATTTCGATATGCTGTATTTTCATCTGATTGATGGGCGCCGCACACCGCATCATGACTATTTCACGCATTGGCCCTTTTTCTGGTTTGCGATGTTTGCGGCCCTCTTGCTGGCGTCGCGGCTGTCGCCGAGGGTTCAGGTGCCGGTCGTCGCGTCATTCAGCGCCGGGACGCTGATGCACATGGCGCTGGATTCGATTGCCGCGCCGATTCATTGGCTGATGCCCTTTGATGATCTGGCCGTTGAGCTTGTCACCGTCCCCGCCGCCTATTCAAACTGGATATGGAGCTTTGTCCTGCACTGGACCTTTGCGCTCGAAATCACCATCTGTCTTTCGGCGCTGCTTGTGTTTGGCTATCGTTGGCAGGCGAGGACGCGGAAAAAACTTGAAATCGCCGCATCCTTGTGAAATGAGAGCGCCTCGATAGGGGTATAGCTCAGTTGGTAGAGCGGCGGTCTCCAAAACCGCAGGCCGCGGGTTCGAACCCTGCTGCCCCTGCCAGTTTCCATGAAATTGCGACGAAGGACGCGCTTGTTTCGCACAAGGCGTTATTGCACCATGTTCCCGCCAGCCGGGAGGTTAAATCATGGCTTTAAGAGTTGCGGCAGCGCCTGCGCAGACGATTTCGGCGGAGAAAGCCGCCGCTTTGGTCAAATCCGGCATGTGGCTCGAATATGGCACGTCGCTCTGCCAGCCGGATGTGTTCGACGCGGCGCTTGGCGCGCGCATTCATGAGCTTTCCAATGTGAAAATCCGCAACTGCCTGTCGCTGCGCCCGCGCGCGGTTCTGGAGGCGGACCCGGAAGGGAAGCATGCGCACTGGTTCTCGCTGCATTTTTCCGGCTATGACCGCAAGAAGCATGATGCGGGGCGCTGCAATTATCTTCCGGTCAATCTCGGCGAAATACCGGACTATTACCGCCGTTTCATTGATCCGGTGGACATCGTCATTCTCAAATGCTGCCCGATGGACGCGCATGGCACTTTCAACATGAGCGCCGCCAATCTGTGGCACCGGGCCGTGGTGGAGAGGGCGAAGCTCGTCATCATCGAGACGACCAAGGGCAATCCCTATGTGCATGGCGTCGAGACCGGCATTCATGTCAGCGAGGTCGATTACATCATTGAAGGCGATGACGCGCCCGCCGTCGAACTGCCCAACCCGCCTCCGGGCGATGTGGACCGGGCGGTGGCGCGGCTGATCACGGCGGAGATCGAAGATGGCGACTGCCTGCAGATCGGCATTGGCGGCATGCCCAACGCCGTCTGCACACTGCTGAACGAAAGCGGCATCAAAAACCTTGGCGTTCACACGGAGATGATGACCGATGGTATCATTGATCTTTATAAGTCAGGCCGCATCACCGGTGCCCACAAGCGGCTTGATCCGGGCAAGCTGACCTATTCCTTCGCGCTCGGCTCGCGCGGTCTGTATGACACTCTGCATGAGAATGTGGAGATGCATTGCTGTCCGGTCGACTACACAAATCTGCCGCACATGATCATGCAGAACGACAATGTGATATCGATCAACAACACCACACAGATCGACTTGCAGGGACAGGCGGCTTCGGAGTCTGATGGCCACCGCCATATCAGCGGCACAGGCGGACAGCTGCAGTTCGTGCGCGGCGCTTATGCGTCGAAGGGCGGCAAATCGTTCATTTGTCTTGCCTCCACCTATGACAAGCGCGGCGAGCGCCGCAGCCGGATTGTCCTGAACCTCACACCGGGCAACATCGTCACCACGCCGCGCAGCGATGTCATGTACGTCGTGACGGAATACGGCATGGTCAATCTGAAGGGAAAGTCAGTTCCCGAGCGGGCGCAGGCGCTGATCGGACTTGCTCACCCGGATTTCCGGGAAGGATTGGAGCGTCAGGCTTATGAGCACGGTCTGCTCAGACGCGGCGTGTCATTCTGAGTGAAAGCTGAGAGCAGCGGGCCGCTTTTGCAGGAAGGCATCAATGGCTTCCTGGGTGTCCGGCTCCATCATGTTTTGCGCCATGACATCGCCGGTGAGCGCATAAGCATCGGCAAGCGGCAGCTGGCGCTGGGCCTGAAATGCGGCTTTGCCGTAGCGGATGGCTTGCGGGTCTTTCGTGAGGATGGTGGCGACCTTGGCCGCGACGGCGGCATCCAGCGCGGAATCTTCCACGGCGTCGCTTGATGAGACCTTTGGCAAGGGCCATGTCCGCATCAATGAATTCTCCCGTCACAAGCATGTCAAAAGCCTGTTTGGCAGAGACATTGCGCGACAGGGCGACGGAGGGCGTTGAGCAGAACAGGCCGACATTGATGCCGGAGACCGCAAAGCGCGCGGACTTGGCGGCGATGGCAAGATCACAGCTTGCCACCAGCTGGCAGCCTGCGGCCGTGGCGATGCCATGCACGCGGGCGACGACTGGCACTGGCAGGTTGACAATGCTCTGCATGACCGCCGAACATTTGGCGAAAAGCGCTTGATAGTAGGCCATGCCGGGCGTCCCGCGCATTTCGCGCAAGTCATGCCCGGCGCAGAAGGCCTTTCCGGCGCCTGAGATCACCACACACCGCGCGTCCGGATCGTTTGATACACCATCAAGCGCATGCTGAAGCGCGTCCAACATGGCTTCGGACAACGTGTTGAACTTGCCGGGCCGGTTGAGGCACAGTCTTGTCACGCCTTTGTCGGCGGACTTGATCAGAATTGGTTCCAAGCCGCTGTTTGACATGCCAGTCATTCTCGATCCCGTTTTCGGAACAGTAGGCGGGGCAGGGGCTGTGTCAATCTGTCCGTTCCACGGAACGGACTGTCCGTCGCGCGGGCCGGAGCTGCGCTGTGCGTTTGCCGATAAGAAATTGCTTGAGCAATCGGCCGTCTGGCGCTAACAAGGATCAAATTCCGCTGCTTCGCGACGATTGGATGGTCCGGGTGCGGCGAAAGGTGTGGAACGCAAATCTCCCCTTGTGTTTGGGGTATTGGGGTTCTATATCGGGCTAACAGACACGCGGCGCGTAGAGCTGAGGATTCGGCTTTGCGTGCATTTGGTGCGTCTCCATCCAAGTAACTCGTTTTTCGTTCCTGGTTGGTTCAGCACCCGCGATAACAAGCGCAGGCAGGGCATGGCGTCGAGAACCAATCCATTTACGTTTCTGCAGCAGGTGCGCGCAGAGACCGCAAAAGTCACGTGGCCATCCCGCCGCGAGACGATGATCTCTTCAATCATGGTCATTGTCATGGCGTTTATGGCCGCGATTTTCTTCTTTCTTGCCGACCAGCTCATGGGCTGGGGCGTCGAGTTTCTACTCGGACTTGGCAGCTAAGCTTTAGATTTAAAGAGGATTTTCATGACGGCTCGTTGGTATATCGTCCACGCCTATTCGAACTTTGAAAAGAAAGTGGCCGAATCCATTGAGGAGAAGGCCAAGCAAAAAGGCCTGTCGCATCTTTTCGAGAAAATCCTCGTGCCGACCGAAAAGGTCGTTGAAGTGCGCCGCGGCCGTAAGGTCGACGCCGAGCGCAAGTTCTTTCCAGGCTATGTGCTGGTGCGCGCCAATCTGACGGATGAGGCTTATCACCTGATCAAGAATACGCCGAAGGTGACGGGTTTCCTCGGAACCGATTCAAAGCCGATCCCGATCCCGGACAAGGAAGCTGAGCGCATCCTGATGCAGGTTCAGGAAGGCGTTGAACGTCCGAAGTCGGCCATGTCGTTTGAGATCGGCGAGCAGGTGCGCGTGGCCGATGGCCCGTTCGCCTCGTTCAACGGCTTTGTTCAGGAAGTCGATCAGGAGCGCTCGCGCCTCAAGGTCGAGGTTTCGATTTTCGGCCGCGCCACGCCGGTCGATCTGGAATTCGCTCAGGTCGAAAAGGTCTGAGCTTGAAGGCGGGGCGCTCCGGCGCGCCGCTTTAACCTGGTGGGAGGAAGGGCGCGCCTGGCCGGCATGTCTGACCGCACCACCAAACTGCAACGCCGGATGATCCGGCAAAACGGAAGGCAGAAATATGGCCAAGAAAGTCATGGGTCTGATCAAGCTGCAAGTGCCAGCTGGTTCGGCGACCCCATCCCCGCCAATCGGACCGGCTCTCGGTCAGCGCGGCGTCAACATTATGGAATTCTGCAAGTCGTTCAACGCGCAGAGCCAGGACATGGAAAAAGGGTCCCCCATTCCGGTCGTCATCACCTATTACGCCGACAAGTCGTTTTCATTCGTCATGAAGACGCCGCCGGTGTCCTACTTCCTGAAGAAGGCGGCAGGCATTAAGTCGGCCTCCAAGACCCCGGGCCGCGGCACGGCGGGCAAGGTGACCAAGGCGGACATCCGCAAGATCGCCGAAGCCAAAATGAAGGACCTCAATGCCAACGACATTGAAGGCGCCATGCTGATGATTGAAGGTTCGGCCCGCTCCATGGGCCTGGAAGTGGCAGGTTGATCATGGCAAAGATTGCAAAACGTGTAGCCAAGACCCGTGAAGGCGTCGATGCCGCCAAAATGTATGAGCTCGGCAATGCCGTCGCCATGGTCAAGTCCCGTGCGACCGCCAAGTTTGACGAGACGATTGAGGTTGCGATGAACCTCGGTGTTGATCCGCGTCATGCTGACCAGATGGTTCGCGGCGTGGTCAACTTGCCAAACGGCACGGGCCGCACGGTCCGCGTCGCCGTGTTCGCGCGCGGCCCGAAGGCGGATGAAGCGAAAGCTGCGGGCGCGGATATTGTCGGTGCGGAAGATCTGTTCGAGATCGTCAATGGCGGCAAGATCGATTTTGACCGCTGCATTGCAACGCCGGACATGATGGGCCTTGTCGGACGCCTCGGCAAAGTGCTTGGGCCTCGCGGCATGATGCCGAACCCGAAGGTTGGCACTGTCACCATGGACATCACCGCAGCGGTGAAAGCCTCCAAGGGCGGCGCTGTGGAATTCCGTGTCGAGAAGGCAGGGATTATCCATGCCGGTATCGGCAAGGCGAGCTTTGAGGCCAAGGCAATCGAGGAGAATATCCGCGCATTCGCCGACGCCGTCATCAAGGCAAAACCGACCGGCGCCAAGGGCACCTACCTGAAGCGCGTGGCGATATCCTCGACCATGGGCGCGGGCATCAAGGTTGACCCGTCAACGCTGGCGGCGAGCGCGTAGCACAAGTTTCAAGACCTTGGCGTAACTCAAGGTTTTTGTTGAAGAATTCCTGGCCCGCAAGGGCTTGGGAGCCGGGAGGAGACTTCCGGCAATCCTGTCCGAGATTGCAGGTGGTTTTGCCTTAATCACCAGGCCTGCATGAGACGGGGAAAGCCAAATTTGGCGGCGAATGCCGCTGTGATGAGGTTTGACCAGTTAGCCTTTTGCCGGAGCGAAAGCTTCAACGCCAAAGGACAGGATCCTCGAAGCGTCGTCTCGAAGCCTTGCGGCCGAGGGCGGCAGAAGTGAACCGGCGGATCAGCATGGTGCTGACCGCCTACTGGAGAGTGACTGTGGATAGAGCGGAAAAACGCGAACTCGTCACGTCATTGAACGGTGTCTTCACAGATTCCGGTTCGGTGGTCGTGGCCCACTATGTCGGTCTCACCGTCGCGCAATTGAACGATTTTCGTACAAGAATGCGTGGAGCCGGTGGTTCCGTCAAAGTTGCGAAGAACCGTCTCGCCAAAATCGCCCTTCAAGGCACGGCGTCGGAGGGAATATCTGATCTGTTCAAGGGTCAGACCATTCTCGCCTATGCGGCAGATCCTGTCGCAGCGCCGAAGGTTGCCATGGAATTCGCCAAGATCAACGACAAGCTCGTGATCCTCGGCGGCGCCATGGGAGCCACAAGCCTCAATGCGGACAGTGTCAAGGCGCTTGCCACGATGCCGTCCCTTGATGAGCTGCGTGCGAAGCTGGTTGGCATGATTGTCACCCCTGCAACGCGCATTGCGCAGATCGTCAACGCGCCCGGCGGTGCCGTCGCGCGGGTCATTGGAGCTTATGCCCGGAAGGACGAGGCGGCATGAGGTTGTTCCTCGCTGCATCATCTCAATCAAACCTGAACTTAGGAAACTGAATATGTCCAAACTCGAAAAACTGGTGGATGACCTTTCATCCCTGACCGTTCTGGAAGCTTCCGAGCTGTCGAAGCTGCTTGAAGACAAGTGGGGCGTGTCTGCCGCTGCTCCTGTGGCTGTTGCCGCCGCTGGCGGCGGTGCTGCGGCTCCGGTTGCCGCTGCTGAAGAGAAGACCGAGTTCGACGTCATCCTCACGGAAGCTGGCGCGAACAAGATCAACGTCATCAAGGAAGTGCGTACCATCACGAACCTCGGCCTCAAGGAAGCCAAGGACCTCGTGGAAGCCGCTCCGAAGGCAGTCAAGGAAGGCGTGTCCAAGGACGAAGCCGCCAAGATCAAGGCTCAACTCGAGGCAGCCGGCGCCAAGGTCGACGTCAAGTAATTACCCGTGGCCGGCGGGTTCGCCCGCCGGCCCGGTCGTCTGTTTGTGTACGCAACCCATTTTCCAAAGGCGCGTTCAGCGTTTTTGGAAAGCGGGTTGAACCCGTTAAAGGCCGGAAACGGCCATCACCTTCGCCCGCATCGGGCACTATGAGGAGCGCATATGGCTCAGACCCTGACCTTCAATGGCCGCAAACGTGTCCGCAAATATTTCGGATCGATCCCTGATGTCGCCGAAATGCCGAACCTGATTGAGGTTCAAAAGGCGTCTTATGATCAGTTCCTGATGGTGGATGAGCCGGAGGGCGGCCGCCTGGATGAAGGCCTGCAGGCTGTTTTCAAGTCGGTGTTCCCGATCTCCGACTTTTCCGGCGCCTCCATGCTGGAATTCGTCAAATACGAGTTCGAGGGACCGAAATTCGACGTTGACGAATGCCGTCAGCGCGATCTGACTTATGCCGCGCCGCTGAAGGTGACGCTGCGCCTCATCGTGTTTGATATTGATCCGGACACACAGGCAAAGTCGATCAAGGACATCAAGGAGCAGGATGTCTACATGGGCGACATGCCGCTCATGACCGACAACGGCACCTTCATCGTCAACGGCACCGAGCGCGTCATTGTCTCGCAGATGCACCGCTCGCCGGGCGTGTTCTTCGATCACGACAAGGGCAAGACGCATTCGTCCGGCAAGTTCCTGTTTGCCGCCCGTGTCATTCCCTATCGCGGCTCATGGCTCGACATTGAGTTTGATTCCAAGGACGTTGTTCACGCCCGCATCGACCGCCGCCGGAAGCTTCCTGCGACATCTTTGCTGATGGCGCTCGGCATGGATTCCGAGGAAATCCTCTCAACCTTCTATAATAATTACGTTTTCCAGCGCGATGGCAAGAACTGGCGCATTCCGTACTCGGCTGATCGCTACAAGGGCTACAAGGCTGTCAACGACGTCATCGACGCAGACAGCGGCGAAGTCGTCATTGAAGCTGGCAAGAAGCTCACCGCCCGCACGGCCAAGCTGTTGTCCGACAAGGGCATCAAGGCGATCCGCGCATCCGAAGAGGATATTTTCGGCTCTTACCTCGCCGAAGACATCGTCAACATGGAAACCGGCGAGATCTATCTCGAAGCCGGCGATGAGATTGACGAGAAGAGCCTCGCGACGCTGACTGACCTTGGCTACAATGATATCCCCGTGCTCGACATCGACCATGTCAATGTCGGCGCTTACATCCGCAACACTCTGGCCGCGGACAAGAACGAAAGCCGCCAGGACGCGCTGTTTGATATCTACCGCGTCATGCGTCCGGGCGAGCCGCCGACCATGGACACGGCGGAAGCCATGTTCAAATCGCTGTTTTTTGATCTTGAGCGCTACGACCTTTCGGCCGTTGGCCGCGTCAAGATGAACATCCGCCTTGAGCTCGATTGCCCGGACACCATGCGCGTGCTGCGCAAAGAAGACGTTGTTTCCGTTGTGAAAACACTGGTCGATCTGCGTGACGGCAAGGGCGAGATTGACGACATCGACAATCTTGGCAACCGCCGCGTCCGCTCGGTTGGCGAGTTGATGGAGAACCAGTACCGCGTTGGCTTGCTGCGCATGGAGCGCGCCATCAAGGAGCGCATGTCCTCGATCGAAATCGATACGGTCATGCCGCAGGATCTGATCAACGCCAAGCCGGCGGCTGCCGCCGTGCGTGAATTCTTCGGCTCCTCGCAGCTGTCGCAGTTCATGGACCAGACAAATCCATTGTCGGAAATCACCCATAAGCGCCGTCTGTCTGCGCTTGGACCGGGCGGTCTGACCCGCGAGCGCGCCGGCTTTGAAGTGCGCGACGTGCATCCGACCCATTACGGCCGCATCTGCCCGATTGAGACGCCGGAAGGGCCGAACATCGGCCTGATCAACTCGCTGGCGACCTTTGCCCGCGTCAACAAATACGGTTTCATCGAAACGCCTTACCGCAAGATCATCGACGGCAAGGTGACGATGGACGTCATCTATCTGTCGGCGATGGAAGAGGCCAAGCATTATGTCGCGCAGGCGAACGCGGATCTGGACGCCAAGGGTGCGTTCAAGGACGAATTCGTCATCTGCCGCCATGCCGGCGAAGTCATCATGGCGGCGCGTGAAAACGTCGATCTGATGGACGTTTCGCCAAAGCAGCTGGTGTCAGTCGCAGCCGCGCTCATCCCGTTCCTTGAGAACGACGATGCGAACCGCGCGCTGATGGGCTCAAACATGCAGCGTCAGGCCGTGCCGCTGGTGCGCGCCGAAGCGCCGTTTGTCGGCACCGGCATGGAACCAATTGTCGCCCGCGACTCGGGCGCCGCCATTGGCGCGCGCCGCGGCGGCATTGTCGATCTGGTCGATGCGACCCGCATCGTTATCCGCGCCACCGAGGATCTGGATCCGTCCAAGTCCGGCGTTGATATCTACCGGTTGATGAAGTTCCAGCGCTCGAACCAGAACACCTGCATCAACCAGCGTCCGCTGGTGCGTGTGGGCGACAAGATCGAGAAGGGCGACATTATCGCTGACGGTCCATCGACCGATCTTGGCGATCTGGCGCTCGGCCGCAACGTGCTCGTCGCGTTCATGCCGTGGAACGGCTACAATTACGAAGACTCGATCCTTCTGTCCGAGCGGATTGTGAGCGATGACGTGTTCACTTCGATCCATATCGAAGAGTTCGAAGTCATGGCCCGCGACACAAAGCTTGGGCCGGAGGAAATCACCCGCGACATTCCAAACGTATCGGAAGAAGCGCTGAAGAACCTCGACGAAGCGGGCATTGTCTATATCGGCGCGGAAATGCAGCCGGGCGACATTCTCGTCGGCAAGATCACGCCGAAGGGCGAAAGCCCGATGACGCCGGAAGAAAAACTCCTGCGCGCCATCTTCGGCGAAAAGGCGTCGGATGTGCGCGACACCTCCATGCGCATGCCTCCCGGGACATTCGGCACCGTCGTTGAAGTGCGTGTGTTCAACCGGCACGGCGTCGAAAAAGACGAGCGCGCAATGGCGATTGAGCGCGAGGAAATCGAGCGTCTGGCCAAGGACCGCGACGACGAGCAGGCGATCCTGGACCGCAACGTCTATGGCCGCCTCGTTGACATGCTGAACGGCAAAAGCGCGATTGCCGGGCCGAAGAACTTCAAGAAGGGCGCGAGCCTTTCCAAAGAAGTCATGGCCGAGTTTCCGCGTTCGCAATGGTGGACGTTCGCTGTTGAAGACGAGAAGCTGCAGGGCGAGATTGAAGCCCTGCGCGGTCAGTATGACGATTCCAAGAAGCGGCTTGAGCAGCGCTTCATGGACAAGGTCGAGAAAGTTCAGCGCGGCGACGAAATGCCTCCGGGCGTCATGAAGATGGTCAAGGTTTTTGTCGCTGTGAAGCGCAAGATCCAGCCGGGCGATAAAATGGCCGGCCGTCACGGCAACAAGGGCGTCGTGTCCAAGATCGTTCCGATCCAGGACATGCCGTTCCTTGCCGATGGCCAGCATGTGGACATCGTGCTCAACCCGCTTGGCGTGCCAAGTCGCATGAATGTGGGCCAGATTCTGGAAACACATCTGGGCTGGGCATGCGCGGGCATGGGCAAGCAGATCGGCGATCTGATTGATTCCTACCAGAAGAGCCACAATATCAAGGCTCTGCGCGACAAGCTTGAAACCTTCATTCCGGACAATGACCGCAATGAGCCGGTGCGCAAGCTGGATGATGCGTCCATTGTGCGTGTTGCCGAACAGATGCGCCGCGGCGTTTCCATCGCCACGCCCGTCTTTGATGGAGCGCGCGAGGCGGACGTCAACATCATGCTGGAGCAGGCAGGTCTCAAAACTTCGGGCCAGGTGACCTTGTATGACGGGCGCACGGGCGAGGAGTTCGACCGGCAGGTGACGGTTGGGTATATTTATATGCTCAAACTGCACCATCTGGTGGACGACAAGATCCATGCCCGTTCGATCGGACCGTACTCGCTCGTCACCCAGCAGCCGCTCGGCGGCAAGGCGCAGTTCGGCGGACAGCGTTTCGGCGAAATGGAGGTCTGGGCGCTCGAAGCTTACGGCGCCGCTTACACCTTGCAGGAAATGCTCACCGTCAAGTCGGACGATGTGGCAGGCCGCACCAAGGTGTACGAGGCGATTGTGCGTGGCGACGACACGTTTGAAGCGGGTATTCCTGAGAGCTTCAACGTTCTCGTCAAGGAAATGCGCTCGCTCGGCCTCAATGTCGAACTCGAGGCGGCTGTCGTGCCGGTCTATCAGGACGATCTGCCTGAAGCGGCTGAGTAAACGGGCTTGAGGCGGCGCAGCCAGCGCCGCCTTGCCGCGTGTGTGCCCGCTTTGCGGGATGGAAAATTTGGATACGGTATCCGGCCCTGAAGGCTCGGTTTGCCGCTTTGATAACAGGGCGTTTTTGCCCGACAGGAGCACAGCATGAACCAAGAGGTCATGAATCTTTTCAAGGACAATGTCCCCGCTCAGGTGTTCGATTCGATCAAGATTTCGATCGCGAGCCCGGAGAAGATTCTTTCCTGGTCATTCGGTGAAATCAAGAAGCCGGAAACGATCAACTACCGCACGTTCAAGCCCGAGCGCGACGGCCTGTTCTGCGCGCGCATTTTTGGTCCGATCAAGGATTATGAATGCCTGTGCGGCAAGTACAAGCGCATGAAGTACAAGGGCATCATCTGCGAAAAGTGCGGCGTTGAAGTCACGCTTTCGCGCGTGCGCCGCGACCGCATGGGCCATATCGAGCTCGCCGCGCCCGTGGCGCATATCTGGTTCCTGAAGTCGCTGCCTTCGCGCATCGGCACGCTGCTCGACATGACGCTCAAGGATATCGAGCGCGTCCTGTATTTCGAGCACTACATCGTCACCGAGCCGGGCCTGACACCTTTGAAGGAGCATTCGCTCCTGTCTGAGGAAGAATACATGATCGCCGTCGACGAATATGGCGAGGATTCCTTCACCGCCATGATCGGCGCGGAAGCCATTTACGAGCTTCTGGCTTCGATGAATCTCGAAAAGATCGCGGGTGATCTGCGCGTCGGCCTCTGCCGAGACCACGTCCGAGATCAAGCAGAAGAAATATATGAAGCGTCTCAAGATTGTTGAGAACTTCCTGGAGTCCGGCAACCGCCCGGAATGGATGATCATGAAGGTCGTCCCGGTTCTTCCGCCGGATCTGCGCCCGCTGGTGCCGCTGGATGGCGGCCGCTTTGCGACGTCCGATCTGAACGATCTCTACCGCCGCGTCATCAACCGCAACAACCGCCTGAAGCGGCTGATCGAGCTGAAGGCGCCGGGCATCATCATCCGCAACGAAAAGCGCATGCTGCAGGAATCTGTCGATGCGCTGTTCGACAATGGCCGCCGCGGCCGCGTCATCACCGGCGCCAACAAGCGTCCGCTGAAGTCGCTGTCCGACATGCTGAAAGGCAAGCAGGGCCGCTTCCGCCAGAACCTGCTCGGCAAGCGCGTCGATTATTCCGGCCGTTCCGTCATCGTGACCGGTCCGGAACTGAAGCTGCATCAGTGCGGCCTGCCGAAGAAGATGGCGCTCGAGCTGTTCAAGCCGTTCATCTATGCGCGCCTTGACGCCAAGGGTTTCTCCTCGACCGTCAAGCAGGCGAAGAAGCTGGTTGAAAAGGAAAAGCCGGAAGTCTGGGATATCCTCGACGAGGTCATCCGCGAGCATCCGGTGCTGCTCAACCGCGCGCCGACGCTGCATCGTCTTGGCATTCAGGCGTTCGAGCCCGTGCTGATCGAAGGCAAGGCGATCCAGCTGCATCCGCTGGTCTGCACCGCCTTCAACGCCGACTTTGACGGCGACCAGATGGCTGTTCACGTGCCGCTGTCGCTTGAAGCGCAGCTTGAAGCGCCGCGTTCTGATGATGTCGACCAACAACATCCTGCATCCGGCGAACGGCCTTCCGGTCATCGTGCCGTCGCAGGACATGGTGCTGGGCCTCTATTATCTCTCCATCGTCGCCGAAGGCGAGCCGGGGCAGGGGATGACCTTCTCTGATCTTGGCGAGCTGCAGCATGCGCTCGATTCCAAGGTCGTGACCCTGCACACCAAGATCAGGGGCCGCTTCAAGTCGGTTGATGCCGACGGCAAGCCGACGTCGAAGATCTTCGACACGACGCCGGGCCGCATGATCCTCGGCTCGCTGCTGCCGAAGAACGCCAATGTGCCGTTCGACATCTGCAATCAGGAACTGACCAAGAAGAACATCTCCAAGATGATCGATCTGGTCTACCGCCACTGCGGCCAGAAAGAGACGGTCATTTTCTGTGACCGCATCATGGCGCTCGGCTTCAGCCACGCCTGCCGCGCCGGCATTTCGTTCGGCAAGGACGACATGGTTATCCCGGAGACCAAGATCAAACTGGTTGGCGACACCGAAGCGTTGGCGCAGGAATATGAGCAGCAGTACAATGACGGCCTGATCACCCAGGGCGAAAAGTACAACAAGGTCGTGGACGCCTGGGCCAAGTGCTCGGAAAAGGTTGCCGACGAAATGATGGCCCGCATTAAGGCCGTTCAGTTCGACGACACCGGCCGTCAGAAGCAGATGAACTCGATCTACATGATGTCGCATTCCGGCGCGCGCGGCTCGCCCGCCCAGATGCGCCAGCTTGCCGGCATGCGCGGCCTTATGGCCAAGCCGTCGGGCGAAATCATCGAAACGCCGATCATCTCCAACTTCAAGGAAGGTCTGACCGTTCTTGAATATTTCAACTCCACCCACGGCGCCCGCAAGGGTCTCGCGGATACGGCGCTGAAGACGGCGAACTCCGGCTACCTGACACGCCGTCTGGTGGACGTGGCGCAGGACTGCATCGTCATTGAAGACGATTGCGGCACCGAGTCCGGCCTCCTGATGCAGGCGATCATCGATGCCGGCCAGGTTGTGGCTTCGCTCGGCGTGCGCATTCTTGGCCGCACGGCGCTTGAAGACATTGTCCATCCGGTTGACGCTGAAGCTGATCGTTCCGGGCGGCAAGATCATTGACGAAGCCGAAGTTGACCTGGTCGAAGCAGGCGGGCATCCAGTCCGTGCGCATCCGCTCGGGCCTCACCTGCGACACGCAGGGCGGCGTCTGCGTCAAGTGCTATGGCCGCGACCTTGCGCGGGGAACTCCCGTCAACAAGGGCGAAGCTGTCGGCGTCATCGCGGCGCAGTCGATCGGCGAGCCGGGCACCCAGCTCACCATGCGCACCTTCCACATGGGCGGCACGGCGCAGGTGGTGGATCAGTCCTTCCTCGAAGCCTCGTTCGAAGGCTCGGTGCAGGTGCGCAACCGCAATGTTGTGCGCAACTACCGATGGCAATCTGATTGTCATGGGCCGCAACATGCCCATCGTCATTGTTGATGATGCCGGCAAGGAGCGCGGCTCGCACCGTCTGACTTACGGCTCGCAAGGTCTATATCGACGAGGGCGACAAGGTGAAGCGCGGCCAGCGCATCGCCGAGTGGGATCCTTACACACGTCCGGTTCTCACCGAAGTCGAAGGCATTGTCAGCCTTGAAGACCTGGTGGACGGCATTTCCGTGTCGGAAACCTCGGACGAGGCGACCGGCATCACCAAGCGCGTCATCA
Source organism: uncultured Alphaproteobacteria bacterium (assembly GCA_963792485.1). Lineage (GTDB taxonomy): Bacteria > Pseudomonadota > Alphaproteobacteria > Rhizobiales > Rhizobiaceae > JANOYJ01. The sequence continues at coordinate 392,920 of CAWBWL010000007.1, read as the reverse complement.
TCGACTGGCGTTCCACGCCGCGCGGCGCGGACCTGAAGCCCGCCATGGTCATCAAGGACAAGGCCGGCAAGGTCGTCAAACTGGCGCGCGGCGGCGACGCCCGCATTCCAGCTGTCGGTCGAAGTCGATCCTGTCGGTTGACAGCGGCGCGCACTGTGAAGCCGGGCGATGTCATTGCCCGTATTCCGCTGGAAAGCGCCAAGACCAAGGACATCACCGGCGGTCTGCCGCGCGTTGCGGAACTGTTCGAAGCCCGCCGTCCGAAGGACCATGCGATCATCGCCGAAATCGACGGCACGATCCGCTTTGGCCGCGACTACAAGAACAAGCGCCGCGTCATCATCGAGCCGAATGACTCGACGGTGGAGCCGGTCGAGTATCTGATCCCCAAGGGCAAGCCTTTCCATCTTCAGGATGGCGACGCGGTCGAAAAGGGCGATTACATTCTCGACGGCAATCCGGCGCCGCACGACATTCTGGCGATCAAGGGCGTTGAGGCTCTGGCCTCGTATCTCGTCAATGAAATCCAGGAAGTCTATCGCCTGCAGGGCGTTATCATCAATGACAAGCACATTGAGGTGATCGTCCGGCAGATGCTGCAGAAGGTGGAAATCACCGACTGCGGCGACTCGACCTATATCGCCGGCGACAGCGTCGAGCGTCTCGAGCTCGACGAGGTCAATGAGCGCCTGAAGGAAGAAGGCAAGAAGCCCGCTTCCGGCGAGCCGATTCTGCTCGGCATCACCAAGGCATCGCTTGCAGACGCCTTCGTTCATCTCGGCGGCGTCCTTCCAGGAAACCACCCGCGTCCTCACCGAGGCGGCGGTTGCCGGCAAGATCGACACGCTGCAGGGCCTGAAGGAAAACGTCATCGTCGGCCGTCTGATCCCGGCAGGCACCGGCGGCACGATGAACCAGATCCGCCGCATCGCCACAGTGCGCGACGATCTGATCATCGACGAGCGCCGCAAGACGTCGGCCGCGGCAGACGGCAACGCCGATGCTGACAGGACATGACCAGCCGGCGGAGTAAGCAGCGCTTGAACAGCGAAATTGAGGGCCGCCGGAGCAAACCGGGCGGCTCTTTTGATTTGAGGTCTCACGTAATTCATTGAAATTCATGGACAATGCTGAGCCAGTCATGGGAAGGCATGGCGCGGACAATGACAGGTCAAGGCGTCCAACTTGCTCTTGGCCGCAGGCCGGAAATCCTGCAAATCGCCGACTTTCCGGCTACGGGGTTGACGCCACCGAGCCTCTAAACCGCCCGTCATTCGAACCGATGTGAGGTTGGTTTTTCGAAGCGACTCGCTTTGGAGTTCACCTCAAACAAGGTTCATGACCGCGAACGAAGCCATTTTAGAGTCATGAAGCGCCTTAGCGCTTCCTCTGTGATGTCGGGCAATCCACTGAAAAGTGGGTGATGGCCCGATTTGTGCATGAGATACAGGCTTGAATAGCCGGCGAAGGCCGGACCAAGAGACGAGAAGGAAGTTGGATGCCTACCGTTAACCAATTGATCCGCAAGCCGCGCATCGCGCCGGTCAAGCGTAACAAGGTTCCGGCGATGCAGCAGTGCCCGCAGAAGCGCGGCGTTTGCACACGCGTCTACACAACGACCCCGAAGAAGCCGAACTCGGCTCTTCGCAAGGTCGCCAAGATCCGTCTGACCAATGGCTTTGAAGTCATCGGCTACATTCCCGGCGAAGGCCATAACCTTCAGGAACATTCGGTTGTCATGATCCGTGGCGGCCGCGTCAAGGATCTTGCCGGGCGTTCGTTATCACATCATCCGCGGCGTTCTCGATACCCAGGGCGTCAAGAACCGCAAGCAGCGCCGTTCGCATTACGGCGCGAAGCGTCCGAAGTAAGAGAGGCCAGCTCATGTCCCGTCGCCACAGTGCAGAAAAGCGTGAAGTCAATCCGGATCCGAAATTCGGCGATCTCATCCTCACCAAATTCATGAACGCCATCATGTATGACGGCAAGAAGTCCGTCGCCGAGCAGATCGTCTATGGCGCGCTTGACCAGGTTCAGGCCAAGTCCAAGGGCGAGCCGGTGCCGCTGTTTCATCAGGCGCTGGGCAATGTCGCCCCGCATGTTGAAGTGCGCTCACGCCGTGTTGGCGGCGCGACCTATCAGGTGCCGGTCGATGTGCGCCCCGAGCGCCGTCAGGCTCTTGCCATCCGCTGGCTGATCAACGCCGCGCGCGGCCGCAACGAAACCACGATGGTCGACCGCCTGTCGGGCGAGCTGCTCGATGCCGCCAACAACCGCGGCTCCGCCGTCAAAAAGCGTGAAGACACGCACCGCATGGCCGAAGCCAACCGCGCCTTCGCGCATTACCGCTGGTAAGCGGCAAAGGATCAAGAGGCAGCAATCATGGCCCGCGAATATAAGATCGAAGACTACCGCAATTTCGGCATCATGGCGCATATTGACGCCGGCAAGACCACGACCACCGAGCGGATTCTTTATTACACCGGCAAGTCGCACAAGATTGGCGAAGTGCATGACGGCGCTGCCACCATGGACTGGATGGAGCAGGAGCAGGAACGCGGCATCACCATCACGTCCGCCGCGACCACGACCTTCTGGAAAGGCCGCGACGGCAAGCTGCGCCGCTTCAACATCATTGACACGCCCGGCCATGTTGACTTCACCATTGAAGTTGAGCGCTCGCTGCGCGTTCTCGACGGCGCGGTTGCGCTGCTCGATGCCAACGCCGGCGTTGAGCCGCAGACCGAGACCGTCTGGCGTCAGGCCGACAAATACCGCGTTCCGCGGATGATTTTCGTCAACAAGATGGACAAGATCGGCGCTGATTTCTACCGCTCGGTCGAGATGGTCAAGATCCCGCCTTGGCGCGCGCGCTGCCGTGATGCAGCTGCCGATTGGCGCTGAGAACGAATTCAAGGGCGTTGTTGATCTGGTCGAGATGAACGCGCTGGTCTGGCGCGACGAGTCGCTGGGCGCTGCCTGGGACGTTGTCGAAATCCCTGCCGACCTGAAGGAAAAGGCCGCGGAGTACCGCGAGCTGCTGATTGAAGTTGCCGTTGACGCTGATGAAGCTGCGATGGAAGCCTATCTGGAAGGCAACATGCCGGACAATGAGCAGATCCGCGCGCTGATCCGCAAGGGCACGATCGCCGGCGTGTTCTATCCGGTGTTCTGCGGTTCCGCCTTCAAGAACAAGGGCGTTCAGCCGCTGCTTGACGGTGTTGTCGATTACCTGCCGTCGCCGATTGATATTCCGTCGATCAAGGGCATCGATCCGAAGACCGACGCCGAGATTACCCGCTCCGCTTCCGACGATCAGCCGCTGTCGCTGCTCGCCTTCAAGATCATGAACGATCCGTTCGTTGGCTCGCTGACCTTCTGCCGCATCTATTCGGGCAAGCTCACCAAGGGCATGGGCCTTGATAACACGGTCAAGGAAAAGAAAGAGCGCATCGGCCGCATGCTGCAGATGCACGCCAATGACCGCGTTGATATCGACGAGGCCTTTGCGGGCGATATCGTTGCGCTGGCTGGCCTGAAAGATACGACGACGGGCGACACGCTGTGCGACCCGCTGAAGCCGGTTATTCTTGAGCGGATGATTTTCCCCGAGCCGGTCATTCAGATCGCCATCGAGCCGAAGACCAAGGCCGACCAGGAAAAGATGGGCCTCGCCCTTCATCGCCTCGCCGCCGAAGATCCGTCGTTCCGCGTCAAGACCGATGAAGAATCCGGCCAGACCATCATTGCCGGCATGGGCGAATTGCATCTCGACATTATCGTTGACCGCATGCGCCGCGAGTTCAAGGTTGAGGCCAATGTCGGCGCGCCGCAGGTGGCCTACCGCGAGACCATCACGCGCAATGCCGAGCACGACTATACCCACAAGAAGCAGTCCGGCGGTTCGGGCCAGTTCGCCCGCATCAAGGTGCGCTTCGAGCCAAACCCGGAAGGCGAAGATTTCGTGTTCGCGTCCGAGATCGTCGGCGGCTCGGTTCCGAAGGAATATGTGCCGGGCGTTCAGAAGGGCATCGACTCCGTCATGGGTGCAGGTCCGTTCGCGGGCTTCCCGATGATCGGCGTCAAGGCCACGCTGGTTGACGGCGCATACCACGACGTTGACTCCTCGGTTCTCGCCTTTGAAATCGCCGGTCGCGCCTGCTTCCGTGAAGCCGCCGCCAAGCTTGGCGTGCAGCTGCTTGAGCCGATCATGAAGGTCGAAGTCGTGACGCCGGAAGATTACGTCGGCGACGTCATCGGCGATCTGAACTCCCGCCGTGGCCAGATACAGGGCACGGAAGCGCGCGGTGTTGCCAATGTGGTCAACGCCATGGTGCCGCTCGCCAACATGTTCAAATACGTGGACAACCTGCGCTCGATGAGCCAGGGCCGCGCCCAGTACACGATGCAGTTTGATCACTACGAGCCGGTGCCGACCGCTGTCGCCACCGAAATTCAGAAGAAATACGCGTAACCTTCTGGTTACATTGAGAAAACAGGAAACGGAGAACCGTTATGGCCAAGAGCAAATTTGAGCGCAACAAGCCGCATGTGAACATCGGCACGATTGGTCATGTTGACCATGGCAAGACGTCTTTGACGGCGGCGATCACCAAGTATTTTGGCGAATACAAGCGCTATGACCAGATTGACGCGGCTCCGGAAGAGAAGGCGCGCGGCATCACCATTTCGACGGCGCATGTTGAATATGAGACGGCTGCCCGCCACTACGCCCATGTCGATTGCCCCGGCCACGCCGATTATGTGAAGAACATGATCACCGGCGCTGCGCAGATGGATGGCGGCATTCTGGTCGTGTCCGCCGCCGACGGCCCGATGCCGCAGACCCGCGAGCACATCCTGCTTGCCCGTCAGGTTGGCGTTCCGGCGCTCGTCGTGTTCATGAACAAGATCGATCTGGTGGACGATGCCGAGCTGGTCGAGCTGGTCGAGCTTGAAGTGCGCGAGCTGCTTTCGAAGTATGATTTCCCCGGCGATGACATTCCGATCATCAAGGGTTCGGCGGTCTGCGCGCTTGAAGACAAGCAGAAGGAAATCGGCGAGGACGCGGTGCGCGCGCTGATGGCCGCTGTTGACGCCTACATCCCGACGCCGGCGCGTCCGCTCGACCTGCCGTTCCTGATGCCGATTGAAGACGTGTTCTCGATCTCGGGCCGCGGCACGGTTGTGACCGGCCGTGTTGAGCGCGGCATTGTCAAGGTTGGCGAGGAAGTCGAGATCGTCGGCATCCGCGCCACCGCCAAGACGACGGTGACCGGCGTTGAAATGTTCCGCAAGCTGCTCGATCAGGGCCAGGCGGGCGACAATATCGGCGCGCTGGTGCGCGGCGTTGGCCGTGAGGACGTCGAGCGCGGACAGGTTCTGTGCAAGCCGGGCTCGGTCAAGCCGCACACCAAGTTCAAGGCTGAAGCCTACATCCTGACCAAGGAAGAGGGCGGCCGCCACACCCCGTTCTTCACCAATTACCGCCCGCAGTTCTACTTCCGCACCACGGATGTGACCGGCGTGGTGACGCTGCCGGAAGGCACGGAAATGGTGATGCCGGGCGACAACATCTCGGTTGACGTGACGCTGATCGTGCCGATCGCCATGGAAGAAAAGCTGCGCTTCGCCATCCGCGAAGGTGGACGCACCGTCGGCGCGGGCATTGTGGCGAGCATTATTGAGTAATTACAACGAATTGAGCGCGCCGGCTCATCCGGCGCGCTGATAAAATTCGGGATTTTCGAGCCTTGTCCGTCCGGACAGGGTTTCAGAAGGAAAGAAAGAATGACCGGTCAAAATATCCGCATCCGCCTGAAGGCGTTTGATCATCGGATCCTCGATGCCTCAACGCGCGAAATCGTGTCGACGGCAAAGCGGACCGGCGCGGGCGTTCGCGGCCCAATTCCATTGCCGACGCGGATCGAAAAATTCACCGTGAACCGCTCGCCCCATATCGACAAGAAGAGCCGCGAGCAGTTCGAAATTCGCACGCACAAGCGTCTGCTTGATATCGTTGACCCGACCCCGCAGACGGTCGACGCGCTGATGAAGCTCGACCTCGCCGCCGGCGTTGATGTCGAAATCAAGCTTTAAAGCCGCTGAAGGATTGAACCGATGCGTTCAGGTGTAATTGCACAAAAGCTGGGAATGACCCGCGTCTTCACCGACGGCGGCGAGCATGTTCCGGTCACGGTTCTCCGCATGGAGAATTGCCAGGTGGTCGCGCAGCGCACACAAGAGAAGAATGGCTATACCGCCGTTCAGCTCGGCGTGGGCCTTGCCAAGGTCAAGAATGTCAACAAGGCAGAGCGCGGCCAGTTCGCCGCGGCCTCGGTTGAGCCAAAGGCCAAAGTCGCGGAATTCCGGGTGTCGGCTGACAATCTCATTGAGGTTGGCGCTGAAATCACGGCGGATCATTTCGTTGCTGGCCAGAAGGTTGATGTGACGGGAACGTCCATCGGCAAGGGTTTCCAGGGCGTCATGGTGCGCTATAATTTCCGCGGCATGCGCGCCACGCACGGCGTGTCCGTATCGCACCGCGCCCATGGTTCGACCGGTCAGCGTCAGGACCCGGGCAAGGTGTTCAAGGGCAAGAAGATGGCTGGTCACATGGGCGATACCCGCGTGACGACGCAGAACCTCGAAGTGGTTTCAACGGATGTGGATCGCGGCCTGATTTTGGTGCGCGGCGCAGTTCCAGGCTCCAAGGGCGCTTGGATTTTGGTCCGCGACGCCGTGAAGAATGGCGCTTCCGGACAGTGCGCCAAAGCCTGCGGGTCTGCGCAAGTCAGCTGCAGCGGCACCTGTTGTAGAAGCGGCTCCGGTTGTTGAAGAAGCCGCTGTTGTGAATGAAGGGGCCGAATAATGGACTTTAACGTAACGACCCTTGACGGCAAGGATGCCGGGAAAGTCGCAGTCTCCGACGCGATTTTCGGCCTTGATCCGCGTGATGACATTCTGCAGCGCATGGTTCGCTATCAGCTGTCGAAGAAGCAGCAGGGCACGCATCAAGGCGCTCGGCCGTGCGGATATCGCCCGCACCGGCGGCAAGATGTACAAGCAGAAGGGAACGGGCCGCGCCCGTCACCATTCGGCTCGCGCTCCGCAGTTCCGCGGCGGCGGCAAGGCGCATGGCCCGGTTGTCCGCAGCCATGCCCATGATCTGCCGAAGAAGGTTAGGGCGCTGGCGCTGCGCCACGCGCTGTCCGCCAAGGCCAAGGCATCCGAGCTGATCATTATTGACTCGCTCGTTGCTACGGAAGCCAAGACCAAGGTCTCTGGCGAACAGCGCTGGAGAAGCTGGGCTTTACCAATGCCCTGATGATTGCAGGCGCCGAAGTTGATGCGAACTTCAAGCTCGCGGCAGCCAATATTCCCAATATCGATGTTCTGCCGGTGCAGGGCATCAACGTTTACGACATCCTGCGCCGCGGCAAGCTGGTGCTTTCGAAGGCGGCTGTCGAAGCTCTGGAGGCAGCGGTTCAAATGATCGATCTTCGCCATTACGACGTGATCGTCTCCCCGGTGATCACCGAAAAATCGACGCTTGCTGTCAGAAGTCAATCAGGTCGTGTTCAAGGTTGCCCCAAGGGCCACCAAGCCCGAGATCAAGGCAGCGGTTGAAGCCCTGTTCGGCGTCAAGGTGACCGGCGTCAACACGCTGGTCCGCAAGGGCAAGGTCAAGCGCTTCAGGGGCACCAAGGGCCGGCAGAGCGATGTGAAAAAGGCCATTGTGACGCTGGCTGAAGGCCAGTCCATCGATGTGTCCACGGGTCTTTGAGGAGTTGAGGATCAGAAAATGGCATTAAAGACCTACAATCCCACAACGCCCGGGCCAGCGCCAGCTGGTTCTGGTCGACCGTTCGGCGCTTTACAAGGGCAAGCCCGTCAAGGCATTGACCGATGGCAAGTCCTCCAAGGGCGGCCGCAATAATCTTGGCCGCATCACAGCCCGCTATCAGGGCGGCGGCCACAAGCAGAGCTACCGGCTGGTCGATTTCAAGCGCCGCAAGCTGGATGTTGCAGCTGTTGTTCGAGCGGCTTGAATATGATCCGAACCGCTCGGCCTTCATTGCGCTGATCAAATATGCGGACGGCGCGCTGTCCTACATTCTGGCGCCGCAGCGATTGGCAATTGGCGATACGGTAATCGCTTCGCTGAGCGCAGACGTGAAGCCGGGCAATGCAATGCCGCTGTCGGCAATGCCGGTCGGCACGATCGTGCACAATGTCGAGCTGAAGCCCGGCAAGGGCGGCCAGGTCGCCCGTTCGGCTGGCGCTTATGCGCAGCTCGTCGGCCGCGACCAGGGCATGGCGATCCTGCGGTTGAATTCGGGCGAGCAGCGTCTGGTGCATGGCTCGTGCTTTGCCACCGTCGGCGCCGTTTCGAACCCGGATCATTCCAACCGCTCGCTCGGCAAGGCTGGCCGCAATGTCTGGCTCGGCAAGCGCCCGCATGTTCGCGGCGTCGCGATGAACCCGGTTGACCATCCGCATGGCGGCGGCGAAGGCCGCACCTCCGGCGGCCGTCATCCGGTCACGCCATGGGGCAAGCCGACCAAGGGCAAGAAGACACGTTCGAACAAGTCGACCGACAAGTTCATCATGCGTTCGCGCCACAAGCGCTAGAATAAGAGAGGAAGTCAGAAATGGCTCGTTCAGTCTGGAAGGGTCCGTTTGTTGACGGATATCTTCTGAAAAAGGCAGAGAAGTCGCGTGAGAGCGGCCGGTCTGAGGTGATCAAGATCTGGAGCCGCCGCTCCACGATCATGCCGCAGTTCATCGGTCTGACCTTTGGCGTTTACAATGGCAACAAGCACATTCCTGTGAATGTTTCCGAAGAAATGGTTGGCCAGAAGTTTGGCGAATTCGCCCCGACCCGGACCTATTACGGTCACGGCGCGGACAAGAAAGCGAAGAGGAAATAACATGGCCAAGGCCAAGACAGAGCGCGCGCTCGGCGACAATGAAGCAAAGGCGGTTGCCCGCACGCTTCGCGTCAGCCCTCAGAAGCTCAATCTTGTTGCAGCGATGATCCGCGGCAAGAAGGCTGCGGCAGCGCTTGCTGATCTGACATTCTCGCGCAAGCGGATTGCTGAATCGGTGAAGAAGACGCTGGAATCGGCAATTGCAAATGCTGAGAACAACCACAATCTCGACGTGGATGCGCTCGTCGTTGCCGAAGCCTTTGTTGGCAAGTCGATCACCATGAAGCGTTTTCATGCGCGTGGCCGCGGCAAGGCGAGCCGGGTTGAAAAGCCGTTCTCGCATCTGACAATTGTTGTTCGTGAAGTGGCTGCCAAAGGGGAGGCCGCATAATGGGTCAAAAGATTAATCCAATCGGTCTGCGCCTCGGCATCAACCGCACCTGGGATTCGCGCTGGTATGCAAACACCGGCGAGTACGGCAAGCTTTTGCATGAGGATCTCAAGATTCGCGACATGCTGATGGCCGAAATGAAGCAGGCTGGCGTGTCGAAGGTCGTGATTGAGCGCCCGCACAAGAAGTGCCGCGTGACCATTCACTCGGCCCGTCCAGGCCTCATCATCGGCAAGAAGGGCGCTGACATTGAAAAGCTGCGCAAGCGCCTTGCTGACATAACCGGCGGCGATACCAGCCTCAACATTGTTGAAGTGCGCAAGCCCGAGATTGACGCCATACTGATCGCCCAGTCGATCGCCCAGCAGCTGGAGCGCCGCATTGCGTTCCGCCGCGCCATGAAGCGTGCTGTTCAGTCAGCCATGCGTCTTGGCGCTGAGGGCATCCGCATCAATTGCTCGGGCCGTCTCGGTGGCGCGGAAATTGCACGTATGGAATGGTACCGCGAAGGCCGTGTGCCGCTGCACACGCTGCGCGCGGATATCGATTATGGCCGCGCGGAAGCGACGACGGCTTATGGAATCTGCGGCGTGAAAGTCTGGGTGTTCAAGGGCGAAATCCTTGAGCATGACCCGATGGCTTCCGAGCGCCGCGCAACCGAGGGCGATGCCCAAGGTTCAACGCGCCGCCGCGAAAACGCTTGAAACGCGTAAGGGATTTGGAGTTAGAATAAATGCTGCAGCCAAAGCGCACAAAGTTTCGCAAGCAGTTCAAGGGCCGCATTCACGGCACTGCGAAGGGCGGAACCAACATTGATTTCGGCGAGTTCGGGCTGAAGGCGACTGGAGCCGGAGCGCGTGACCGCGCGCCAGATCGAAGCTGCCCGCCGTGCCATCACGCGTCACATGAAGCGTGCCGGCCGTGTGTGGATCCGTATTTTCCCGGACGTGCCGGTGTCGAAGAAGCCGACTGAAGTGCGCATGGGCAAGGGCAAGGGTTCCATCGAATATTGGTGCGCCCGCGTTCATCCTGGCCGCATCATGTTCGAGATCGGCGGCGTGCCGGAAGATGTGGCGCGTGAGGCCCTGCGCCTTGGCGCTGCCAAGCTGCCGGTTCTGTCCCGTTTCGTTCAGCGCATTGCCGAGTAAGGAGAGCAGATATGAAGGCCTCTGACACCAAGGCGATGACCGCCGACCAGCTCACCGATGAGCTTGCCAAGCTGAAGAAGGAGCAGTTCAACCTGCGCTTCCAGAAAGCCACTGGCCAGCTCGAGAAAACCGCACGGGTGAAAGAAGTCCGCCGTGACATCGCCCGCATCAAAACAATTGCCCGCCAGAAGGCGGCGACGGCCAAAGCGTAAGGGACAAGAACATGCCAAAGCGCATATTGCAGGGCGTCGTCGTCAGCGACAAAAACGACAAGACGGTAGTGGTCAATGTGGAGCGCCGTTTCTCCCATCCGGTCCTTCAAAAGACCGTTCGCCGCTCCAAGAAGTACAAGGCGCATGACGAAGCCAACGCGCACAAGGTCGGTGACATTGTGTCGATTGAAGAGTCCGCGCCAATCTCGAAAGACAAGCGCTGGGTCGTGCTCGGCGTAGCCAACAAATAACAGTTTCAACAGGTCAGATGCGGCTGCCGCGTCTGACTAAGAAGGAAGAAGGCGGCCAGTCATGATTCAGATGCAAACAAACCTCGACGTAGCCGATAATTCCGGCGCGCGCCGTGTCATGTGCATCAAGGTGCTGGGCGGTTCGCACAGGAAGTATGCTTCAGTTGGCGACATCATTGTGGTGTCAATCAAGGAAGCCATTCCGCGCGGACGCGTCAAGAAGGGCGACGTGATGAAAGCGGTCGTCGTTCGCACTGCCAAGGATATCCGCCGCGCGGATGGGAGCGTCATCCGCTTCGACAACAACGCGGCTGTCCTGATCGACAACAAAAAAGAACCCATTGGCACGCGTATCTTCGGGCCGGTTCCACGCGAGCTTCGCGCCAAGAGCCACATGAAGATCATCTCGCTGGCTCCAGAAGTTCTGTAAGGAAAAGCGCCATGCAGAAGATTAGAAAAGGCGACAAGGTCGTCGTTCTCGCCGGCAAAGACAAAGGCCGCTCGGGTGAAGTTATTTCAGTGATGCCAAAGGACGACAAGGCTGTCGTGCGTGGCGTCAATATGGTCAAGCGCCATCAGCGCCAGAGCCAGACACAGGAAGCCGGCATCATCTCGAAAGAGGCGCCGATCCAGTTGTCCAATCTTGGCGTTGCCGATCCGAAGGACGGAAAGCCGACACGCGTCGGTTTCCTGGTCAAGGACGGCAAGAAGGTGCGTGTCGCCAAGCGTTCCGGGGAAGTCCTAAATGGCTGAGGCAAAATCACATCCGCGCTTCAAGAAGATGTACAACGAGGTTGTGCGCAAACAGCTGCTTGAAGAGTTCAAATACGAGAACGAGATGGAGATCCCGCGGGTCACCAAGGTCGTGCTCAATATGGGCGTTGGCGAAGCAACGGGCGATTCCAAGAAGCCGACTGTTGCAGCTGAAGAGCTGTCGCTGATCGCCGGCCAAAAGGCCGTCGTCACCCGCGCGCGCACATCAATTGCAACGTTCAAGCTGCGCGAGAACATGCCGATTGGCGCGAGGGTTACGCTGCGCGCTGACCGCATGTATGAATTTCTGGACCGTCTGATCACCATCGCGCTGCCGCGCGTGCGTGACTTTCGCGGCCTGAATGGCAAGAGCTTTGATGGCCGTGGCAACTATGCCATGGGCATCAAGGAACATCTGATTTTCCCGGAGATCAACTACGACAAGATTGATCAGATCTGGGGAATGGACATCGTCGTTTGTACGACAGCCAAGACGGATGATGAGGCGCGGGCTTTGCTGCGCGGCTTCAACTTCCCTTTCCGGCAGTAACGGCAAGCAGAGAGGCATAAGACATGGCTAAGACCAGCGCAGTCGAGAAGAACAATAACCGGGCGAAACTCGTCAAGCGGTTTGCTTCCAAGCGTGCGAAACTGAAGGCACTGACATCCAACAAGTCGCTGCCGATTGAAGAGCGCTTCCAAGCGCAGATGAAACTCGCTGAATTGCCGCGCAATTCGGCGAAGATACGTCTGCGCAACCGCTGCGAAGTGACAGGCCGTCCGCGCGCCTATTATCGCAAGCTGAAAATGTCGCGTATCGCATTGCGCGAACTCGGTTCGCTCGGGTTGATCCCCGGCATTGTCAAGTCAAGCTGGTAAGGAGACGCCAGATGTCATTAAGTGATCCATTGGGCGATATGCTCACACGCATCCGCAACGCGCTTGTCCGCAAGAAGTCGAAGGTAACTTCGCCTGCTTCCAAGCTGCGCGCCCGCGTTCTCGATGTGATGAAGTCGGAAGGCTACATCCGCGATTACGCGCAAGTTGATTTCGACAACGGCAAGTCCGAGCTTGAGATTGAGTTGAAATATCACGAGGGTTCGGCGGTTATTCGCGAGATTTCGCGTGTTTCGAAGCCGGGCCGCCGTGTGTACGTCGCCTCCAAATCCATTCCGCATGTTGCCAACGGTCTCGGCGTGTCGATTCTTTCGACGCCAAAAGGCGTGATGGCGGACCATGACGCGCGTGAGCAGAATGTCGGCGGCGAAATCCTCTGCCAGATTTTCTAATCAGGCAGGATCAAGCTTAAAGGACAGGACAGAAAAATGTCTCGTATTGGTAAGAAACCCCTCGAAGTGCCGGCTGGCGTCACTGCCACCCTGGAGGGTCAGGTCGTGAAGGCCAAGGGACCAAAGGGCGAATTGTCCTTTACCGTCCATGATGAAGTGCTGGTCGCCATGAATGATGGCGCGATCAAGGTTGATCCGCGCGATCAATCAAAGCCGGCGCGCTCCAAATGGGGCATGTCACGGACAATGATCGCGAACATCTTCACCGGTGTGAAAGACGGCTTTGAGCGCCGACTTGAAATCAACGGCGTTGGCTACCGCGCCGCGATGCAGGGCAAGGATTTGCAGCTGTCGCTCGGCTTCAGCCATGAAGTTGTCTACAAAGTGCCGACCGGCATCACGGTATCGGTGCCCAAGCCGACAGAAATCATCGTCAACGGCATCAACAAGCAGCAAGTCGGCCAGGTTGCGGCAGAAATCCGCGAATTCCGCGGTCCCGAGCCCTACAAGGGCAAGGGCGTCAAATACGCCGGGGAGCGGATTGTCCGCAAAGAAGGCAAGAAGAAGTAAGGGATACGGATCATGGCATCCTCAAAAGACACGCTCCAGCGCCGCGGTCAGCGCGTGCGCAGGCAGATCAAGGCGGTTGCAAACGGCCGTCCGCGTCTGTCCGTGCACCGCACATCAAAGAATATCTATGCGCAGATCATTGACGACGCGCATGGCAAGACGCTTGCATCGGCTTCGACACTCGACGCCGATTTCAAGACGGCCAAGAAGACTGGTGCGGACTCCGCTGCTGCCTCGCATGTTGGCAAACTCGTTGCCGAGCGTGCGAAGAAGGCTGGCGTGTCCGAAGTCGTGTTCGACCGTGGCGCTTATATTTTCCATGGCCGTGTCAAGGCGCTCGCCGAAGCTGCCCGCGAAGCGGGTCTGAGCTTCTAGTTTCAATCGGTGCTTCCGGAAAAAAACAAGGAATAAGGATATGGCACAACAAAGAGAGCGCGGTGGTCGTGATGACCGCAACCGTGATGAGCGCGACAGCGAATTTGTCGACAAGCTCGTTCACATCAATCGCGTTGCCAAAGTTGTTAAGGGCGGCCGTCGCTTCGGTTTTGCGGCGCTGGTCGTCGTAGGCGATCAGAAGGGCCGCGTTGGTTTCGGTCATGGCAAGGCGCGTGAAGTGCCTGAGGCGATCCGCAAGGCGACTGAGGCCGCCAAGCGCGAACTGCTGTTCGTCCCGCTCCGTTCGGGTCGTACGCTGCATCACGACGTGGAGGGCCGTCATGGCGCCGGCCGCGTTGTGATCCGCATGGCGCCAGCCGGGACGGGCATCATCGCCGGCGGTCCGATGCGCGCTGTTTTCGAGGCGGTCGGTGTTGCTGACGTTGTGACGAAGTCGCTTGGTTCGTCCAACCCGTACAACATGGTGCGCGCCACGTTTGACGCCTTGAGGCATCAGATGCATCCCAAGGATGTCGCTTCTCGCCGTGGTATCAAATACGCCACTTTGCAGGCGCGCCGCAGCGCTGTCGTCGGCGCAGACGAATAGAGGCGGAGAGCAGATCATGGCAAAGAAACCCGCAGGAAAGACGCTGACTGTCGAGCAGACAGGCAGTCCCATCCGCCGTTCAAAAGACCAGCGCGCAACGCTCATTGGTCTCGGCTTGAACAAAATGCACCGCAAGAGCACGCTTGAAGACACGCCGTCCGTACGCGGCATGGTCGCCAAGGTTGCTCATCTCGTCCGCCTTGTGGACGGGGCTTGAGCGCTCAGGAGAGACTGATATGAAACTCAATGAACTCAAGGACGCCGAAGGCGCCACCAAGGCGCGCAAGCGCTTGGGCCGCGGTATCGGCTCTGGCTCCGGCAAGACCGCAGGCCGTGGCGTCAAGGGTCAGAAATCCCGCTCCGGCGTTGCCATTAACGGCTTCGAAGGCGGCCAGATGCCGATTTTCCGGCGTCTGCCAAAGCGCGGTTTCACTAATATCCACGCCAAGACCTTCAACGTTGTTTCTGTCGGCCGCATTCAGGTGGCGATAGACGCGAAGAAACTTGACCCCAAGGCCGTCATCAATTTCGACGCTTTGAAAGCCGCGGGTGTGTTCCGCCGCGCGCTGGACGGTTTCCGTGTTTTGTCTGACGGTGAGATCAAGGCGAAGGTCACGGTTGAAGCATCCGGCGCGTCCAAGGCGGCGATTGCAAAAATCGAAAAGGCGGGCGGCAGCGTCAAGCTTCCTGAGCCCAAGGCCGAAGCTAAAGCCAAAGCCGAGTAGTGATTGCGGCGGCGCCTTCGGGCGCCGCTTGCATATGCGCCAGCCATTTCTTATCTCGCCCTGATGCGCGCCAAATGCCGCGCATGGTGATTCCGGAGAAAATCCATGGCTTCAGCAGCCGAACAACTTGCCTCCAATCTCAACTTCGCCGCCTTCGGGCGCGCGGAAGAGCTGAAGAAGCGCATCTGGTTCACGCTGGGCGCGCTGCTGATTTACCGCCTCGGCACCTACATCCCGCTGCCCGGCATTGACCTTGAAGCACTCGCGCAAGCGTTTCAGCGCCAGAGCGGCGGCATTCTCGGCATTTTCAACATGTTCGCGGGCGGCGCTGTTGAGCGCATGGCCATTTTCGCGCTCGGCATCATGCCTTACATCTCGGCTTCCATCATCGTTCAGCTGATGACTTCGGTCATTCCGACGCTCGAACAGCTGAAGAAGGAAGGCGAACAGGGCCGCAAGGTCATCAATCAATATACCCGTTATGGCACGGTGCTTCTGGCTACCGTTCAGGCATATGGCATCTCTGTCGGCCTTGAGGGCAGTCCAGGGCTGGTCACAGACCCCGGCATGTTCTTCCGGCTTTCGACCGTGATCACGCTTGTTGGCGGCACCATGTTCCTGATGTGGCTCGGCGAGCAGATTACAGCGCGCGGCATCGGCAACGGCATTTCGCTGATCATCTTTGCCGGCATCGTCGCAAATCTTCCAAGCGCCATCTCGGGCACTTTGGAGTTGGGACGCACAGGAGCGCTGTCCACCGGGATCATCCTGGCCATTATCGTTTTGGCCATCGTCCTGGTCGCCTTTATCGTCTTCATGGAGCGCGCGCAGCGGCGTCTGCTGATCCAGTATCCAAAGCGGCAAGTCGGGAACAAGATGTTTCAGGGCGACACGTCGCACCTTCCGCTAAAGCTCAACACCGCGGGCGTCATTCCGCCGATTTTCGCGTCGTCGCTGCTGCTGCTGCCAGCCACCATTGCTGGTTTTTCCAATGCTGAAACGCTGCCAGGGTGGGCGTCCGCAATCCTCGCATCTTTAGGCCATGGTCAGCCGCTCTATATGCTGACATTCGGCGCTCTGATCATTTTCTTCGCCTTCTTCTACACGGCCATCGTCTTCAATCCGAAGGACACGGCCGATAATTTGAAGCGGCATTCCGGCTTTATCCCGGGCATCCGTCCGGGCGAGCGCACGGCAGAATACATCGATTATGTGCTGACCCGCATCACCGTCGTTGGCGCGATCTACATGGCCCTTGTCTGTCTCATTCCCGAATTCCTGATTTCCGCGACCGGCGTGCCATTCTATCTCGGCGGCACTTCGCTTCTCATTGTCGTCAGTGTGACACTCGACACTGTGGCGCAGATACAGGGCCATCTGATCGCCCATCAATATGAGGGCCTGATCAAGAAGTCGAAGCTGCGCGGAGGCAAGCGGGGACGATGAGACTCATTCTTCTCGGACCGCCCGGCGCGGGGAAGGGGACCCAGGCGCAGCGGCTTGTCGAAGCGCATGGCATCCCCCAGCTTTCGACCGGTGACATGCTGCGCGCCGCAGTTCAGGCAGGAACTGAAATTGGCAAACGCGCCAAGGCGGTTATGGATGCCGGCGAACTCGTCTCCGATGAGATCGTCAACGGCATTGTCTCCGAACGGCTTGACGCTCCGGACTGCGCCAGGGGTTTTATCCTGGACGGCTATCCGCGCACGCTGCGCAGGCCGATGCGGTGGAAGAGATGCTGCGCCTTAAACATACGCCGCTTGATGCCGTTATTGAGCTGGTTGTCGATGACAAGGCCTTGGTTGGCCGCATCATCAAGCGGGCAGAAGACGCCAAGGCGGCGGGGCAGCCTGTGCGCAAGGATGATAACCCGCTCGTCTTTGAAGAGCGGCTGCGTGAATACTACAAGAAGACCGCAGCGCTCGTCGGCTACTATCACGCCAAGAAGCTGCTGCGCACGGTCGATGGCATGGCATCCATGGATGACGTGACGGCATCAATAGGCAAAGTTCTGAAAGCCATCTGAACTTAAAATTAGTTTGCTCAGATGAGTTGACAATGCCGGCGCGCCGCCGTATCGCGACGCGTCTTTCAACGTGTTGAACGGCGCGGCTTGACGCGTCCAAAGCACACCCGCAAGGGCCGGCCTCCACCGGACGCGGGATAACCAAGCGCCGGACCTGATCCGGCCCACATGGAGAAGAAAATGGCACGTATCGCCGGTGTGAACATCCCGACGAATAAAAGGGTCATCATTGCGCTGACCTATATCCACGGAATCGGCAACAAGTTTGCCCGTGACATTGTCACCAAAGTCGGCATTCCCGAAGCGCGCCGCGTCAACGAATTGACCGACGCCGAGGTCTTGCAGATCCGCGAAGCGATTGACCAGGATTATCAGGTTGAAGGTGATTTGCGCCGCGAGACCTCGATGAACATCAAGCGCCTGCAGGATCTGGGCTGCTATCGCGGCCTGCGTCACCGCAAGGGCCTGCCAACACGCGGCCAGCGCACGCATACCAATGCGCGCACCCGCAAGGGTCCCGCCAAGGCAATCGCCGGGCAAGAAGAAGTAATCGCATTTCACTCGGCGCGCCAACTGCGCGCCTTGCTGCGTGTTTGTTCCGCACGAGAATGGAGCATGGTTTAGCCGCTGGCATTACGGCGGTGATTGAGATCAACGGAAGGACTATCCATGGCCAAAGAAGCCGCACGCGTTCGCCGCCGCGAACGAAAAAACATTTCCACGGGCATCGCCCATGTCAACTCGACATTCAACAACACGCTGGTGACGATCACTGACGCGCAGGGCAACACGATTGCCTGGTCATCGGCCGGTGCGCAGGGCTTCAAGGGCTCGCGCAAGTCAACGCCGTTTGCCGCCCAGCTGGCCGCCGAGGACTGCGCCAAGAAGGCTGCCGAGCACGGCATGAAGCAGGTTGAAGTCGAAGTAACAGGACCCGGCTCTGGCCGTGAGTCCGCTCTTCGCGCTTTGCAGGCTGCAGGCTTCACCATCACCTCGATCCGTGATGTGACGCCGATCCCGCACAATGGCTGCCGCCCGCGCAAGAAGCGCCGCGTTTAATTTGCATTTGCAAGGCGGCGCAATCGCCGCCTCACTGAAATAGCGATTCCCCAAAGCGTCACGATTGAATGGTGGCGATAGATGGAAAGAAAAGACAAATGATCCAGAAAAATTGGCAAGACCTCATCAAGCCAAACAAGGTTGAGTTTCAGGCAGGCTCGTCCCGCACCAAGGCAACGCTTGTCGCCGAGCCGCTGGAGCGCGGCTTCGGCTTGACGCTCGGCAATGCGCTGCGCCGTGTGCTGCTCTCCTCACTCCGCGGCGCGGCCATCACGGCCGTTCAAATCGACGGCGTGCTGCACGAGTTCTCCTCGATTGCTGGTGTGCGCGAAGACGTGACCGACATTATTCTCAACATCAAGGAAATCGCGATCCGCATGGACGGCGATGGTCCCAAGCGCATGGTTGTGCGCAAGGCGGGTCCCGGCATTGTGACCGCCGGGGACATCCAGACCGTGGGCGACGTGGAAATCCTCAATCCCGAGCATGTCATCTGCACCCTCGACGATGCCGCTGAAATCCGCATGGAGTTCACCGTCAATTCCGGCAAGGGCTACGTGGCCGCCGAGCGCAACCGTTCGGAAGATGCGCCGATTGGGCTTATCCCCGTCGACAGCCTCTACTCGCCGGTGAAGAAGGTTTCCTACAAGGTTGAGAACACCCGCGAGGGCCAGTTTCTCGACTATGACAAGCTCACGATGACTATCGAGACCAATGGGTCGATATCCGGCGAAGACTCTGTCGCCTATGCTGCGCGCATCCTGCAGGACCAGCTGGCGATTTTCGTCAACTTCGACGAACCGCAAAAGGAAAGCGCTGCCGAGCAGGTTCAGGAACTTGCATTCAACCCGGCGCTGCTCAAGAAGGTCGACGAGCTCGAGCTGTCTGTCCGTTCGGCCAATTGTCTGAAGAACGACAACATCGTCTACATTGGCGATCTGATCCAGAAGTCAGAAGGCGAAATGCTGCGGACACCAAACTTTGGCCGCAAGTCGCTCAACGAAATCAAGGAGGTCCTCGCCTCCATGGGGCTGCACCTTGGCATGGAAGTCGCCGAGTGGCCGCCTGAGAATATCGAAGACCTCGCCAAACGTTACGAAGATCAATACTGAGCGCGGCAAGCGTTTTCAGTCACTCAGTTGAAGGAGAAAGCTCATGCGTCACGCCAGTGCAGGCCGCAAGCTCAATCGGACCGCAGCCCACCGCAAGGCCATGTTCTCGAACATGGCGGCCTCGCTCATCGAGCATGAGCAGATCGTGACGACCTTGCAGAAGGCCAAGGAAATCCGCCCGATCATGGAAAAGCTCGTCACGCTCGCAAAGCGCGGCGATCTGCATGCCCGCCGCCAGGCGATTTCGGCGATCCGGGACGACAAGCATGTGGCAAAGCTCTTTGCAACGCTCGCCCCGCGCTATGCCAGCCGCCATGGCGGGTATCTGCGCATCATGAAGGCGGGCTTCCGCCGTGGCGACAATGCAGCGCTTGCGGTCATCGAGTTTGTCGATCGTGATACGTCAGCCAAGGGCGCCGCTGACCGCGTCCGGGTTGAAGCCGAGGCGAAGACAGCCGAAGCAGCGTGATACGCCGCGCAGCATCGAAAGTTCAGACGGGGACCTTTTGGGTCCCCGTTCCATTTCGGTGACAACGCTCTGACCCGTTGCGCTCCCGCGCACGCAACCCTATACGACTGCCATAAAATCTCCTTGGAGCCTTAGATGTCCGTTGATCTCGCCACCGTCAAACGCGTCGCCAAACTGTCGCGCATTGCTGTCAGCGAGGAGGATGCGGTGCGCATGGTGGGCGAACTCAACGGCATTCTCGGCTTTGTTGAGCAGCTCAACGAAGTGGATGTGTCGGGTGCTGAACCCATGACATCCGTCGTGCCGGTCGCGATGAAAAAACGGGCCGATGTGATCACGGATGGCGCGAAAGCCGCTGATATTGTGGCGAATGCGCCTGCGAGTGATGAGAACTTCTTCGTGGTGCCGAAAGTTGTTGAATAACAGACGCTTGGCGAACCCGTTTCAGAGATTACCGGCAGAGTGACATGACCGATTTAACCCAACTGACCATTGCCGAAGCGCGCGACAGACTGGCGGGCAAAGAGTTCACGTCCGCCGAACTCACGCAAGCCTATCTGACCGCAATTGACGCGTTCAATCCGAGCTTCAACGCCTATGTGTCGGTCACGCATGACAAGGCGCAGGCCATGGCTGCGGCATCTGACGCGCGCCGTGCCTCCGGCAATACCGGCGCTCTTGAAGGCATTCCGCTCGGCATCAAGGATCTCTACGCCACCGAAGGCGACCACACACAAGCCTGTTCGCATGTGCTGGACGGCTTCAAGCCCCGCTATGAATTGACTGTGTCGGCTAATCTGTGGGCTGCGGGCGCCGTGCAGCTTGGCAAACTGAATATGGACGAGTTTGCGATGGGTTCGTCCAATGAATCGTCCTATTACGGCCCGGTCGTGAACCCGTGGAAAGCGGCGGGCTCGAATGCCAACATGGTGCCCGGCGGATCATCCGGCGGCTCCGCCGCGGCGGTCGCGGCATTTCTCTGCGCTGGGGCGACGGCAACCGATACCGGCGGCTCGATCCGCCAGCCTGCGGCTTTTACCGGCACCGTCGGCATCAAGCCGACCTATGGCCGCTGCTCGCGCTGGGGGATAATCGCCTTTGCGTCCTCGCTCGATCAGGCGGGGCCAATCGCGCGCGATGTGCGCGATGCGGCCATCATGCTCAAAAGCATGGCCTCAGTTGACGCCAAGGACACAACGTCAGTTGATCTTCCTGTTCCAGATTATGAGGCGGCAATAGGCAAGTCGTTGAAAGGACTGAAAATTGGGATTCCCAAAGAGTACCGCGTAGATGGAATGCCGGACGAAATCGAAGTCCTGTGGAAGCAGGGCATCGCCTGGCTGAAGGATGCGGGAGCGACGATTGTCGATATTTCACTGCCGCACACGAAATATGCGCTGCCCGCCTATTACATCGTCGCGCCGGCAGAGGCTTCATCCAATCTCGCGCGTTATGACGGCGTGCGCTACGGTCTGCGCGTACCGGGCAAGGACATTGCCGACATGTATGAGCAGACGCGGGCTGCAGGGTTTGGCCGCGAAGTCAAACGCCGCATCATGATCGGCACATATGTGCTGTCAGCCGGCTATTACGACGCCTACTACACAAAGGCGCAGAAGGTTCGCTCGCTGATCAAGCGCGACTTTGATGTCGTTTTCGCCGATGGGGTAGACGCGATCCTCACTCCGGCGACGCCATCCGCCGCCTTCGGCATTGGCGATGAGGCGCTGAGCAATGACCCGGTCCAGATGTATCTCAACGACATCTTCACCGTCACCGTCAACATGGCGGGACTGCCGGGTA
Organism: uncultured Alphaproteobacteria bacterium; assembly: GCA_963792485.1. Lineage (GTDB taxonomy): Bacteria > Pseudomonadota > Alphaproteobacteria > Rhizobiales > Rhizobiaceae > JANOYJ01. The sequence continues at coordinate 371,197 of CAWBWL010000007.1, read as the reverse complement.
TTGCCGTTCCAGCAGGCCTGTCAGCGCAGGGTCTGCCGCTCGGTCTTCAGCTGATCGGAAGGCCGTTTGATGAAGAGACGCTGTTTCAAACTGCGCATGTCATCGAGCGGGCGGCAGGGCGGTTTCAGCCGGAGAAGTGGTGGTGAACACTCAAAGGACGACGAGGTTCTCATCAGCTGCTATTCGAACCGACGACAACACAATACCCTTGTCAAAAGTTACAAGCCGCCCCTTGTTCTGAGCCGCCAACCCGAGAAGATATGTGTCAGTGATTTGCTTGGAGCTGAGGATATATCGCTGATCGAATATCGCGGCGTCGGTGAGTGAAATAGAGTTTGGCCAGAAACTGTGATCTGTCCGGCGTGCTGCGTCAGCAATTTTGGCAATCGCGCCCGCACAAGTGAGATTTGTTCCAAACGCTGGCTGCGACAAAATACGGACCGCGCCGTTTTCGGTTATTGCGCAACTCGACCAGCCGAACTCATGGTTCTCTGAAAACCATTTTTCTGCATCGTCATGGAACACGTGAGCTGGAAGAAAGAGCGCAAGCAGGAAGTTTACATCGAAGAGCGCGCGCATTCTCAGTTATCGTCTTCGAGCAAGCTCTCGATCATCTCAGAGGTAATGATCTTTCCCCCCGTCGGAATTTGGGGGAAACCATTCTGATACACGACTTCTCCAGCCGGTGATGACATCGTCAGAGATTTTCGCAAAAGATCAGAGACTACTGCCCCTGCCGTTTTGCTCTCGCGCGCAGCAATTTCCTTCGCCGCTTGAAGCACATCATAGTCAATGTCGAGTGTTGTTCTCATGCATCTGATGATAGTGCATCAGATGCGCAAATTCAAGCATGCAAGCGGCAACTACCAAACACCGGTGTTCCCCATGCTCGCCCAAGGCTCCTGCGCGGGCAGGCTTTCGCCCTTCTGCAATATCTCGAACGAAATGCCGTCCGGCGAGCGGATGAAGGCCATGTGGCCATCGCGGGGCGGTCGGTTGATTGTGATGCCTGCATCCATCAGCGACTGGCAATAGTCGTAAATATTGTCCACCTCATAGGCCAAATGGCCGAAATTGCGCCCGCCGGTGTAATTTTCGGTATCCCAGTTGTAAGTGAGCTCCATCAGCGGCGCCTTGTTGGCGCGCGCCGCATTCAGATCCTCATTCGCGGCTAAAAAAACCAGCGTAAAGCGGCCTTTTTCGCTCTCATGCCGCCTGGTTTCGACAAAACCGAGCTTGTTGCAGTAAAAATCGAGCGACGCATCAAGGTCCCTGACGCGCACCATTGTGTGCAGATAACGCATATGACAACATTCCTTCCCATTTTGGCACAGTCCGGCAATCGCAGGCGCCGATGCAGGTGTGGCGGAAAGGTTATACACCCAAACTATTTGTGTGAAGCCACAACAGGTTGGCAATTGCCTGTCTAAATTAAGGCAAAGGGACTTGCCCAATCGCGCGGCTGCGGTGTTATTGTCACATCAGAATCAAATGTGCGTAACGGAAGGTGTCGCGGGATGGGGGATTTCAAATCATCCAGTGATAGTCAAAAACTGATGGCAGGTGACAATACTCCGGACCGTGGCAAAGACCACACCGCGCCTGCGGACGGCGCGCCCGTTTATGAGATTTCCGGGGCGATCAAATGGTTTGACGTAGCCAAAGGCTATGGATTTATCGTGCCGGACGGACCGGGCGGGACCGATGTGCTCTTGCACGTCACCTGTCTGCGCCGCGATGGTCACCAAATCGCGCTTGAAGGGGCCCGCATTGAAGTGCTGGCCAAGCATGGCGACCGCGGTTTGCAGGCATTTCACATCGTTTCGCTCGACAATTCGACCGCCGTGCACCCCGCCGAGCAGCAGCCAGCCCGCACGCATGTCACCGTTGTACCGACCTCAGGTCTTGAGCGCGCGCTGGTCAAATGGTTCAATCGCACCAAGGGCTTCGGCTTTCTGACGCGCGGCGAGGGCACGGAAGACATATTCGTGCACATGGAAACCCTGCGCCGCTACGGCTTGACCGAGCTGCGTCCGGGACAAGTGGTTCTGGTCCGGTTCGGACCTGGCGATAAAGGACTGATGGCCTCGGAAATTCATCCGGACCTCGGCGCACCAATACCCACCGCGCACTAGAGTATAAAATGCGTTGGGCATTTTCCTCCCGAAAGACTGCGGCCGTTCTGGCCGCATTTTTCTTTTCAATTCTGGTCAGCAGCGGCGCGCATTCGCAAGATACTGCCCAGCAATTGCCCATTGATCCGCAGCCACTCGAGATAGTGACCTCAGCGGGGATCAAAACCTATCTCATTGAAATAGCTGACGATAATGGCGAGCGCGGCATTGGTCTTATGAACCGCAAGACGATGCCGGCGGGGCAGGGCATGCTGTTTGATTTCCAGACCACGCGCATGGTTCAGATGTGGATGAAGAATACATATGTGCCGCTCGATATTCTGTTCATCGGGGAGAACGGGCGCATTGAATCCATCGCCGAAAACACGGTGCCGCAATCTCTTGATATTGTCGGCTCCAAAGATGAAGTCCGGTTCGCACTTGAACTTGTAGCCGGAACTGCCAATCGTGAAGGCATCAGGCCGGGCGACCCTGTGCGCCATCGCGTGATTGGTGCCGTTTCGAAAGCCAAATGACCTCCTTCTTCCATCACGACGGCTTTGATCTGGCCTATGCCGATGAAGGCGGGGGCGAGGCGGTCTTTCTCATTCACGGCTTCGCGTCCAACGCCAAAGTCAATTGGATTTCGACAGGATGGACCTCATTTCTGCTCGACGCCGGCTACCGCGTCGTCACGCTTGACAACCGCGGGCACGGACAATCCAGCAAGTCCTATGATGAGGTTGACTATACGCCGCAGAAAATGGCGGCTGACGTGGTGGCGCTCGCAGCGCACCTGGGTGTCAAAACATTCCACATCCTTGGCTACTCAATGGGCGCCCGGATATCGGCTTTCACAGCCCTTGCATCGCCGCATTTGGTCAAAACCATAACCCTCGGCGGACTCGGAATTGGCTTGGTGAAAGGTGTCGGCGACTGGGATCCAATCGCAGCCGCCTTGCGGACGGAAGACCCCGGGTCGATTACCCATTCTCAAGGCGCTGCGTTCCGCAAATTCGCGGATGCCACCAAGAGCGACCGGAAGGCACTGGCCGCCTGCATAGCCCGTTCACGGGAAGAGCTGACACCGCAACAATTGTCGAAACTTGCTCAGCCTGTCCTTGTGGCGGTCGGCACAAAGGATGATATCGGCGGATCACCTCACGAGCTCGCTGCGCTTCTTCCAAACGGCATCGCTTTTGACATTGAAGGCCGCGATCATATGCTGGCCGTCGGTGACCGCACGTTCAAGAACCGCACGCTTTCCTTCCTGCAAGCCCACCCAATTTGACGGCGCGTTCATCAAACTTTGGCTGCGCTGTTCAAATTAGGCGCAGCTTGTCCTATATTGAATGGAAGTTTCACTGAATCTCATCATCGCGAGGCGCTCAAAGTGACCGCACATTCCAATCTGGCTGAAAAAAACCGTGTTCTGCTTGACCCGGTCTGGGATACGGTGCGGGCGGAGGCCGAGGCTGCTGTCGAGAATGATCAGCTGCTCGCTGCATTTCTCTATGCGACCATTTTAAATCATGACTCGCTTGAGTCCGCTGTCGTACATCGTATCTCCGAGAGGCTGGACCATCCGGATGTGAGCGCGAGTCTGATCCGTCAGACTTTCGAAGCGATGATTGCCGACAACCCTGAATGGAGCTCAATCGTCCGGGTCGACATACAGGCCGTATATGATCGAGATCCGGCTTGCGACCGTTACATTCAGCCCGTGCTCTATTTCAAGGGCTTCCATGCCATCCAGACCCACCGGCTGGCGCATTGGCTGCTGCAGCAAGGACGCAAAGATTTCGCACTTTACCTGCAAAGCCGCTCATCGGTTGTCTTTCAAACCGACATAGATCCGGCCGTACCGTTCGGCAAAGGCATTTTCCTTGATCATGCGACCGGCATTGTCATTGGGCAGACCGCAGTTTTGGGAGACGACGTGTCTATCCTGCAGGGCGTCACGCTCGGCGGCACCGGAAAGGAAACGGGCGACCGGCATCCGAAAATCCGGCGCGGCGTGATGATTGGCGCCGGCGCAAAAGTGCTCGGCAACATCGAAATTGGCGAATGCTCGCGCGTTGCGGCTGGTTCCGTGGTCTTGAAGCCCGTTCCAGCCTGCAAGACTGTTGCAGGTGTTCCGGCCAAAGTCATTGGCGACGCGGGTTGCGCCGAGCCGTCGCGTTCAATGGACCAGACCATATTTGAAGTGGACTGCTAGCGATTACAGCGCAATTCGGGAAGTTGAGAGCCTCCGGCGCTTGCGGCAGGCGCTGTGCCGTGTCAATAGCCGCGAGATCGCGCGGGAGATGAGTGTGAAACCGGATGAACTGAAGAAGCTTGAAGCTTATTTTCGCAAGACTTTCGGCAATCCGTCGCTGACCGTCAAAGCCCGGCCGCGCAAAGACGATTCCGGCGAAGTGTTTCTGGGCGAAGATTTTATCGGCCTTGTCTACCGAGACGACGAGGACGGCGATCTGTCCTATAATTTCTCGATGGCGATTTTGGACGTCGACCTCGACTAGAGCGGCGGTCGCCAACATGGAATCACCTGAACTTGTCTTTCCGCGCCCCGGACGTTGTCGCGCACCGCTCACGGTGCTGGCACCGCTTCGCGCCACGCTCCTAGCCGGGGAACGGAAATCCGGCGTTCAAATGATCCCATGTTGGCGCCCGCCGCTCTAAAGCGACTTGAGCTCAGGCGGCGTTTTGAGGATGCCGCCGATAAAGATTGGAATAGCCGCGTCCAGCGCGCGCCAGTCTTCAAGCAGGGCCTGCGGAAACCTCACAATCGCCGACAGATTTGTGCCGATTTGAATGTCGCGCTCGCACGGCGCGATGAGGTGCTCCGTGCTGTCTTCAATGCACCGGGCAACAAACCGCCGCCCATTATCCTGCTCGGCGCTGACATACAGCACTTCATTGAGATAACCTGCCTTTGCCTGCAGCTTGTAACGCGTGAGCGCCAGCGGGCCGTCCGTGCCGGCACCTTCGGTCAGAAACTTGTAAATCGGCTCGTAACGCCCGGCCATGTCACGGGACATGACGCGCTCTTCAAATGACACGAACAAAAGGCCGGGCGCGTCTGTCGAGCCGTTGAATGCCCCGACCTCATCGGCGTTGTATCCTGCAAGCCGCGGCCAGGAGAGATAAAGATCAAGACGTTCCGCCTCGCCGCCTCGCCGCTGCTCAGGCAGCCGGATCATGTTCTCCGGCACGGACAGCACATCATTGCCAAGGATAATTTCATGCGGTGTCACACGGTCAGAGTGACCGCCAAGCGCAATGCGCGAGCCAATGACCCGCTCGCCAAGGCTGATCAGCAGCGAAAGTCCTGCAAGAGCGGCAAACAGCATGAAGATGCGCTGGGAATAGTGATACCCAACCGCTTCATGACTGGCGTCCTCGGCGTGGCTTATCGACATGGGTCCGCAATCCGTGTTCTGAATCAGGACAAATCATCCGGCATGGCGATTGCAGTCCTTAATCATTGTTGAATCCTCATGGTTAAGGCCGCGTAAATGCCGCTGTCAGTTCTGTTCACCTACGCCTATCTCGTCGGCTTTTCGGCCTCCGCTTGCGCTGCGACGCTGGCCGAACTGAGCGCCAAGTGCCCTGCCGGCATGCGGGCGCCCTTTGTAACTGCCGACCATATCCTGCGCTCACTGGGACTTGTGGCGCTTGCAGGTCCCTATCTGCTGTTTCGCGAACTCAAATCAGCGCGTCAGGAACATGCTTTGCCGCTTCCATTTGTGCTTTCCGGGCTTGTGTTTGCCAATGGCTGGGCACTTGCCTTGGGAATTGTCCTGGTTGAGGTTATGTCTTTGCTGACGCGCACGCTTTGAGCGCGACGCTGACTGGAGCCAAACATGACAGTCTATTCACTCGACGGCATGGCACCGGAGTTTGAGGACCGTGCCAGCAATTTCATTGCGGACGATGCGACCATTGCCGGAAAGGTCAGGCTCGCACGTGATGCCGGCGTCTGGTTTGGCGCGACGATCCGGGGAGACAATGAGTGGATTGAGATCGGCGCCCGATCAAACATTCAGGAACTCACTGTCATGCACACCGACTGGGGCTTTCCGCTGATAGTGGGCGAGGGCTGCACGATTGGTCACCGCGCCATTCTGCACAGCTGCATTATTGGCGACAATTCACTGGTCGGCATGGGCGCCATCCTGCTCAATGGCGCAAGGATCGGCAAAAATTCGCTGGTTGGGGCAGGGGCGCTGGTAACGGAAGGCAAGGAGTTTGCGGACAACAGCCTCATCGTTGGCGTTCCGGCGAAGGTCATCCGCACATTGGACGCCGCCGCAATTGAGAAACTGCGCGCATCGGCAGACCATTATGTGGCGGCCGGACAGCGATTCATGACCGGCCTCAAGGCAATCTGAGAGAACACAAACCTCTGTGTAAAGGGGTGGAGCCAGCCCGGGGACGGGGCTGGCTCCTAGACCTGGCCGTTGGGGACGAGGAGGGTGGGACTCGGCCAGGAATTCAAATTCAGTTCACGCTGCCAACAATCGGCGCACGGCCATCGCTGACGGATACCCAAAGCCCAGAGTCAAACTCGGACTGACGTTTGAGAAAGCGGTAGCTGGTCTGGCTCCAGAGCAAGATTTTAGGCTCAAGATTGTCGAGCACGTAGTCACCGCGGGTGGTGCGCATAGTCAGCACCGCATGGCCGTCGCCATTTTGCTGGCGCACGACCGTGATCAGCAGGCTTGAGGCGGGAACACCCATCTCCATCAGGGCCTTGCGCTTGGCCAAGACATAGTCTTCGCAATCGCCGCGCTCGTCCGGGTATGACCAACGCTCAGAAATGCCCCAGAGATTCTGGTCGGTGATTGGTTCAATGGACATGTTGGCCGCGTTGTTGACCTTCTGCATGGCAGACCAAAGTTTGCGGGTCAGCTCCAGCGGTGCGCCATCTGCCGAGCGCTGCGCGCATTCGCCAGGATATTGCAAGCAGAAATCATAGTGACCGACAGGCTGTGTTGTCATGCCGCCCGTCTTCATCGCAGATCCGGCAAAGGCAGAATCCGCAAGCAAGCAAATTGACATGCTTGCCAATAATCGCCATGCTGAACTCTTGAACATCGTCCACTCTCCTCAGTGGACACACTATGACATAGAGTTTTTTATTTGAGGCAAAGAGTGGAGTGCAAATACAAAGCAAAGTATAGATGAATTGTATTCAATATATAATCAAACTATAATCAATTTTTCTGAAAGTTGTAGGGCAAGTTTGCACGCAGCGTTAACCAAACCCAATGGCATTGCGGGCCCAAACGAAAAAGGCGCGGGACATGCCCGCGCTTGAATGCGTCAAAATACAAATATCTTAAGCTGCGAAGGCTGCTTCCAGTGTCTCATGGCGCTGCACGACGGCAAATTCGATCGCCACGCCTTCTTCGAAATGACGCACGACCTGGCCGCGCATGGTGCCAAGGGTAATCGGCGTGCCCAAGGCAGGTTTGACGTCTGACTCGACCGCGGCGCCGGACAGCGACAAATCGACGATCCGGCACTGATACTGGCGTCCGTCGTTGAGTGCCATGATCGACATCGGGTTCTTCGGCAGAACGCGTTCGTGCCTGCGGTCTTCGGGCAAATCAAGCTCATGCTTGTTGGCAAGCCATGTCAGCTGAGCTGCAAGTTTGTCCTTCTTGCGGTCGGATGCAAGGATCGTCATCGCGAAGCCATCCGGCAGCGTGCGTGTCATTACACCTTCAACGCGGCCAATGTGATCAATGTAAGCGATCACCTTTTCGCCGAGTTCGCCCATATGGTCGGTGATGAAAGACGCATTGCCCGGCGACATGTCCACCACCTGGCAAGGATGCTCAGTGCGGTCTTCCAGCATGAAGCGTCCGTAGACCTTCACGCTCACGCGCTGGAACGAGCGGTTTTCGGTCTTGCTATAGATGGATGCACCCATTTCGGACATCATTACTTCCAGCAAAAGGAGCTTTAACAGCTGAATCGAAACTATCAGCGCTCACGATAGGAAATTTCCGTTAACAAGCCGTAATCAGCGGCACAAAGATCGCTGCTATATTAAGTTTTTTCGAGCCCGCCCGTAATGACGGTCAAATGCCGGATGCGCTTGCCGCCATGCGCCGTCCCTGATTGGGACAAGCGGCCTCGTCCCGTCAGAACATCGGCGTCGGGAACAAGTGGCGGCACGGCGACTTCGGGCCGGTTATTGAGAAAGATGTACGCTTTTTCGGGGTCAACGACCCGCACCCATACCACCTTGTTTTCAGCAATCGGGTCAGCACCGAGCCAGAACGGCTTGGTGTCGGGGATAATCGCGCCAAAAAGACGGGCACTCTCGCCTTCAGCATGAAGCGGCAGCAGCAGGGCCTCAAAACTTGTTCCGCGCCCCCCAACGCTTCGGCCCTCAAAACCGATCAGACATGGAGACTTTTGCTCATAGGCAGACACGATGAGCTTTGCCACCAGAGTTTGGTCATGTGGCCCGAACAGGCTTGCAAATGCAAAGTTCTTGAGTTCTCGCCCATAAGTGGCACAAACGCGGGTTCCTGCGAGGCGGAAAATCGACTGTCCGCGCGCGTCTCGCTCCAAAATGAATGTGTCGGCCAAATGCCGCCGGATGTCGGCAGGCTCAATCTCCGTGCGTGACGGGGCAGGGCGCTGGCCGCGCAATCTGTTCCAGTACATGAACAGATCCAGAGATGCTTCATTCTTCATTCGCGGCCGTTCCTGTGAATGCGATGTGTGCCAAGCTGCGACAGTGAGCCGCCGCAGCCGTATTTCAGGAAGAGCCGAGCATATGCTGTGCCATTGGAACAGGCTGCCGCAGGGACACGTTTGCCCGCGCCGCTGTTAAGGTTAACGAGCGGTATAGATTGCGCCATGACGGCAAGCGTGAGACAAAGTGCCAACACCCGAAACCATTGGTTTCACAGCACAAACCAACTTTTGAGCATTTTCTCTTTGGGAGAGCAGGTGGCTCGGCAAGCCGTTCAGGGAAACTCTCTGGACGGCTTTTTTCTTATGCACGTTAACGATATGGCTGATACGAAAGGACCTTTTGTGACCGATCAGCCATCGCCGCCTCCCTCGAACCTCCAGCCAGAGCCGATGTTTTTCCTTGCTCCGGTGGTGACAAACATAATGGCGGTTTGCGCCGGGCTGTTCGTGTTGCAGTCATATGTCTTGGGAGTTGAGGCGAACCATATGCTCGCCATGCATATGGCCTTCATTCCTGCGCGCTATAGCGCAGACATATCGCCGTTGGACCTTGGCTTTCTGATATCGCCCGTCGGCTATTCACTCTTGCATGCAAGTCTCGCGCATTTGACGATCAACATGATCTGGCTTGCAGCTTTTGGTTCGCCGCTGGCCGCGCGGTTCGGCGCCCCACGCTTCTTGCTGTTCTGGGCGGCAACTGCGGTTGGCGCGGCCTTGCTGCATTTTTTGTCCTATTCAGCCAGCACAGTGCCAATGGTGGGTGCCTCAGGATCGATATCGGGAATGATGGGGGCCGCGGCGCGATTTTCCTTTCGCACAAGCCAGGGAAGGGGTGTCCGGTCATTTGCCGGCGCGCCATTGTCCATCGGCGGATCGCTGACGAACCGGACCGTCCTTACTTTCGTCGGAATATGGATGGCGGTAAATCTCATTACAGGATTAGGCTGGTCATCGGGCCCAGCCAATGCATCCGGCATAGCTTGGGAAGCACATATTGGTGGGTTCCTGGTCGGATTTTTGTGCCTTTCCGTGTTTGACCGGCAAATGCCTCCGAGGAGCTAAACCCCGTCTTGCATTGAGAAAAAAACGGGCGCAGCATATGGTGTGCGACGCGCGGTGCCACACGCCGGTGTCTCGCGCATCGCCAAGACTGGAGGAGCATCACCATGAATGTGCGCGCAATTCTCGCCGATAAAGGCTTTGATGTTGTAACCCTTGCCTCTGATGTCAGCATTGCTGACGCCATCGCGCTCCTTGCCAAACACCGCATCGGCGCTCTGATCGTGGCTGGTGACAACAAAGTCATCAAGGGGATTTTGTCGGAACGCGATATCGTCCGGGCGTTGGCTGAAGATGGCGCCGTAGCGCTGAAGCGGTCTGTCTCCGAGCTCATGACTGCGAATGTAAAGGTCTGCACCGAAGATCACACCGTCAACGATGTAATGGAAATCATGACCCGAGGCCGGTTCCGGCATCTGCCGGTCGAGCGCGACGGCAAGCTGGTTGGCGTTGTCTCGATTGGCGACGTCGTCAAGCGGCGAATTGAGGAAGTTCAGCAGGAAGCCGAAGAAATCCGCAGCTATATCGCCACAGCTTAGCCCAGCACTTCCTGCAATCGGGCAATCTCGTCGAGCTTGGCTTTTGTTGTCTCATAACCGACTCTGATCGCCTCATCAGCGCGATGGAACTCGGTGAGGCCGACATTGCCCAGCTTGGGATGCAGAGCCAAATCCGGTGGATCACCGGCGAGACGTGCGCGCGCGATGCGGTCCTGGATAATGTTGAATGCTTCCACCATCACGCCTGAAATGCCAAGGCGGGATTCGGGGCGGCGCTGCTCTTGCGAGAAACCGATTTCCGACAGGCCTGCATCATGTTTGACCACGGCGGCACGTCCGAAATGGTCATAATGCAGGTTCACCGCCATGACGCGCTGTTCCTCATGCGCGCGGCAGACCGATACCGGAACCGGATTGACGATCGCGCCATCCACCAGGAGCCTGTTATTGCACATGACCGGCTCGAACACGCCCGGAAGCGCGTAGGATGCGCGCATGGCGTTGATGAGCGATCCGCTCGACAGCCAGATTTCATGGCCGGTGCGGATTTCGGCCGCCACGCAGACGAACGGCTTGGAGAGATCGCTGAAAGAGTATTTGCCTAAATGTTCGGTGAGCTTATGCGTCAGTTTCAGGCCGCTCAAAAGGCCATTTCCGCCAATATGGAAATCTAGAAGGCTGAATACGCGCCGCTTGGTCAGCGATCGCGCAAAGTCCTCAAGCTCATCGAGTTTACCAGCCAGATAGCACCCGCCCACGAGTGCGCCGATTGATGTGCCCGCGATCATGCTGATGGGAACATTGGCCTCGTCCAGCGCGCGTATGACGCCGATATGAGCCCAGCCGCGCGCCGCGCCGCCGCCAAGGGCCAGCGCAATGCCACGTTCGGATTTGGGAGTTGGAGCTGGTTTCAAAGTAACTGAACCGGTGCCCGCAGCGGCGCCAGCCGGTTCGGTTTCCACAGTGATGGCGTCCGCGATCTGCAAACGGCCTTTACGCGTGGCCCACTCTAACACTTCAGTCTCCTCGTCGTGATCGACACGCTAGCATGATCGCGTATCGAAATGGTGAATCAATCCCCCAAAAGGGTGAGGTCTTGCAGTTTTGGTTACCTAAAGACGCCGGAAGGTTCAAAAAATTGCGACGAAGAGTCCTTTTTCAGCGTGTATTGCCCGTTTGCACCACCGACCACTCGGTAAAAGCACGACCGGCGCCCGGTGTGGCAGGTCGCATCATGGCCGGACACGCTGACCTTCAGCCATATGGCATCCTGATCACAGTCAGTGCGGATTTCCTGCACAGTCTGAAAATTTCCGGATGTCTCCCCTTTTTTCCAAAGGCTCTTGCGCGACCGCGACCAATAATGCGCCACACCTGTCGAAAGCGTGAGTTCAAGCGCCTCGGCGTTCATATGGGCCACCATCAAGAGCACGCCATCGCGGGCGTCGGTGACAACCGCCGTAATCAAACCATGGCCGTCAAAACGCGGCGCAAACGCAGCGCCTTCCTCAGTTTCGGTCTTGTCATCTGCTGGGGATCGAAAGGTCATGAGCGGTCCTGAAGAGTGGACCGCCCGAATGGGTCAGCCCTTGAGCATGGTCATAAAGCGCATTTGTTCATGCGGATTGTCAAGAAAGCTGCCGGTAAAGCGCGACGTCATGGTTGTCGAGCCCGCAAGCCGGATCCCGCGCATGGCCATGCACATATGCTCGGCCTCAAGCAGCACGGCAACTCCTTTTGGATTCAGCGTGTCCTGGATACAGTCCGCAATTTGCGCAGTCATTGTCTCCTGCGTCTGCAGGCGGCGTGCAAAAATGTGAACAACCCGCGCCAGTTTTGACAGGCCGACAACCTTTCCGTCCGGCAGATAAGCTATATGCGCCTTGCCGATGATTGGAACGACATGATGCTCGCAATGCGAATGGAACGTGATGTCCTTGATCAGAACCAGCTCGTCATAGCCCGCCACGTCCTCAAAGGTGCGTCCGAGCTCCGCAACCGGGTCCTCGCCATAACCGGAGAACATCTCGCTGTAGGCTTTCACCATGCGGGACGGCGTGTCGATCAGGCCTTCGCGGTCCGGATCGTCTCCTGTCCAGCGCAACAGCGTGCGCACGGCGGCCTCCGCTTCTTCACGGGAAGGCCGGACCACATCTTTCGTTTTGGCATGCGGATCGACGAGCGCGACCGCGGCGTTCTTGACACTGGCATCCATAAGGCGTCTCCCGTAGTTCCCCTCTAATACGGAGGAACGAGTTGAACGGACCACGCCGATTTTCACGCAGGAAGAACGGCGAACTCTTGTGTCCGGATCAAATCTCCACCCTTTGGCGTTCCGGAACATTGCCTATATAATGCAGCAATGACGCATTTGCAGCACTCACATGCGACATTTTGATGAAGTTGCCGCCAAGGGATGTCAGAAATCGTGATCAGCGACGTTTATAATGCCAAAATCCTCGAATATGCCGGAAACATCCCGCGCATTGGCCGTCTGCCCGACGCGGACGCGTCAGCGACCGCGCATTCGAAATTGTGCGGGTCAACGGTGACGGTGGATATCAAGATGGACAATGACATCGTTGTGGATTTTGCCCATGACGTCAAAGCCTGCGCACTGGGGCAGGCGTCCTCGTCCATAATGGCGCGGCATGTCATTGGCTCGAGCAAGGACGAACTGCGGAAGGTGCGTGACGAAATGCTGGCCATGCTGAAGGAAAACGGCCCGCCGCCGCAGGGGCGCTTTGAGGAGCTCAAGTTTCTCGAGCCTGTGCGTGACTACAAAGCGCGCCACGCCTCAACCATGCTGACATTCGACGCTGTGACGGAAGCGATCCGGCAGGTGGAGGCACGCCATGCGACCGTCTGAGGCGCTTGCGAAGCACCGTGAAGAAGTGCTTGAGATCATTGCGAAATATCCGGTGAGCAATCCTCGGGTGTTCGGCTCGGTGGCGCGGGGGGAGGATGTGGAGGGGAGTGATATTGATATGATCGTTCACCATGGCGGCGATCTGTCGCTCATTCATCTGGCTCGGATGGAGATTGAGCTTGAGAACAAACTAAGTGCTCCAGTGGGCGTGCACACACCAGCGGAGTTTGGCGCAAAGGCAACCGCGCGGCTGACGCCTGACTTGAGAAGCCTGTGATGGGAGAGGCGGGCACAGCGCTCATGAACTGCTTCAAACCTTGATCGCTTGGGGTGAGCGCTGCGCCCGCGTCGTCGAGGGTAGAGCCGATCCGATTCATGAAGAATGAGACGGTTCAACTCGCTGCACAGAAATGCATCGAAGCCATTGGCGAGTGCGCGAACAAGATACTGAAGCTCCATCCAGAATTTGCTGCCGAAAACCCAGAGCTGGAGTTGTTGGAGGTTTACCAGATGCGCAATCGGCTGGCGCATGGCTATGAAAGCGTAAATCTCACGACAGTTTGGAACACAACTCGTGAGGACGTTCCAAATTTGACCAATCTGGCCGCTTCAGTTTTGGCCGCGCTTGAAACCTCCAAAAAGTCACCAGGTCAATAAATGCATTCCCTTCACGCCGAAGGCAGTAAGAGGTCTTTGAGTCGCTGATTTCCGATCTGCGCTATTGGCTTGTGTCGGGACGCCTGTGCTCCGGGGGGCTCACTCCTGCCATGTTCCGAGACGCCGGCGAGCCATTTCACGCTGCCTGTTGGTGCATAGTGTGCGTTGGCGAAGCGGCTGGTGAATTGCTGGCACACTACCCGGATTTCCCAGATGAAAACCTGCGGCGAACGTTGGATATGGCAAATGGCGCTGGGATCCATGCTCAGAACAATTGTTTGAATATGGATGCGGAACTGGTTTGGCAAACGGTCGAAGTCTCCTTTGTGACCCTGTCCAGCGCGCTCGAAGGCCGGATTAAACCGCATCAGATGAGCCATGAACAGCCAACCGTCCCGTAATCTACACCGGCCCGTTCCGCAAGACCCCCGGCCGCCTTTTCGGCACCGGCCTTGTGCGCCTCTACCAGCTGACGCTTTCCGGCTTCATCGGCAATTCATGCCGCCATCTGCCGACCTGCTCGGAATATGCGTATGAGGCGATCGCGCGGCATGGGCTTTGGCCCGGCGGATGGATGGGGCTGTTTCGGGTGATGCGCTGCGGGCCGGGCGGCACGCATGGGATTGACAATGTGCCGGAAGCGCTGGTACAAGCGACTGAAATGGTATCTGCCTTGGCGATATTGGCGGCCTTTACCTTGAAATCCCTGTTGCGTTATCACGCGCCGCGCCTTGTAATCAGGCGGAATTCACACCACCCGCGCCCGTAGGCGGGACTGGAAAATGGAGACAGAACATGACACAGGTTTCCCTGACATTTCCCGACGGCTCAGTCCGCGAACTATGACGCGGCGCTGACGGGGCTTGCGCTGGCCGAGGGCATTTCAAAGTCGCTGGCCAAGAAGGCCGTCGCCTATGCGCTGGACGGCGAGGTGCGCGATCTGTGCGACCCGATCGGCGCGTCCGGCGCGATGGAGATTTTGACGCGCGACGACAAGCGCGCGCTGGAGCTGATCCGCCACGACTGCGCGCATGTGATGGCGGAAGCGGTGCAGGAGCTGTTTCCGGGCACGCAGGTCACAATCGGTCCGGTGATTGAGAACGGCTTCTATTACGATTTTGACCCGAAAACGCCCTTCACGCCGGAAGACCTGCCGGTGATTGAAAAGAAGATGCACGAGATCATGGGGCGCAATAAGCCGTTCACCAAGCAGGTGTGGACGCGGGAGAAGGCGCGCGAAGTGTTTGCGGCCAAGGGCGAGACATACAAGCTTGAGCTGATCGACACGGTCAAGGCTGGCGAGGATTTGAAGATTTACGCGCAGGGCGACTGGTTTGACCTGTGCCGCGGGCCGCACATGGCTTCGACGGGGCAGATCGGCTCGGCGTTCAAGCTGATGAAAGTCGCGGGCGCCTATTGGCGGGGCGATTCCACCAAGCCGATGCTGTCGCGCATCTACGGCACGGCCTGGCAGACACAGGAGGAATTGGACGCCTATATCCACATGCTGGAGGAAGCGGAAAAGCGCGACCACCGCAAGCTTGGCCGCGAGATGGACCTGTTCCATTTCCAGGAGGAGGGGCCGGGCGTTGTCTTCTGGCACGCCAAGGGCTGGCGCATGTTCCAGAACCTTGTCTCCTATATGCGCCGGCGCCTCGATCAGCAGGGCTACCAGGAAGTCAACGCGCCGCAGGTGCTCGACAAATCGCTCTGGGAAACATCCGGCCACTGGGGCTGGTATCAGGAGAACATGTTCGCGGTGAAGTCGGCGCATGCGTTCACCAATCCCGATGATGAAGACGCCGATCAGCGCATTTTTGCGCTGAAGCCGATGAACTGTCCCGGCCATGTGATGATTTTCAAGCACGGCCTCAAATCCTACCGGGACCTGCCGATCAAGATGGCCGAGTTCGGCAATGTCCACCGCTATGAGCCGTCCGGCGCGCTGCACGGGCTGATGCGCGTGCGCGGCTTCACACAGGACGACGCGCATATTTTCTGCACCGAGGAGCAGCTGGCCTCTGAATGCCTGCGGATCAATGACCTGATCCTGTCCACCTACGCCGATTTCGGCTTCTCCGGCATCACGGTGAAACTCTCAACACGACCCGAAAAACGCGTTGGCTCTGACGCGAACTGGGATCATGCCGAAGCGATCATGGCTGATGTTCTCAGGCAGATTGAAGAGCAATCCGGCGGGACGATCAAGACAATGATCAATCCGGGCGAGGGGGCTTTTTACGGGCCGAAATTCGAATATGTGCTGCGCGACGCCATCGGCCGCGACTGGCAGTGCGGCACGACGCAGGTCGATTTCAACCTGCCGGAGCGTTTCGGCGCGTTCTATATCGACAATGAATCCAGCAAGAAGCAGCCGGTGATGATCCACCGCGCCATCTGCGGCTCGATGGAGCGGTTCCTTGGCATCCTGCTCGAAAACTACGCCGGCAGCCTCCCCCTCTGGTTCGCGCCTTTGCAGGTGGTGGTCGCGACGATCACGTCGGACGCCGATGACTACGGCAGGGAAGTCGCCGCGCTGCTGAAGAAGGCGGGGCTTCTGGTCGAAACGGATTTCCGCAACGAGAAGATCAACTACAAAGTCCGCGAACATTCGCTCACAAAAGTCCCGGTCATGCTGATCTGCGGCAAACGCGAAGCGGAGGAGCGCACGGTGAATGTGCGCCGGTTCGGATCAAGGGATCAGGCGGAGGCGGGGCTCACTGAAGCAATTGAATCGCTTGTGTTGGAGGCAACGGCACCGGATTTGCGGCGCACGGACTAGCGCTTACTCCGCCGCCACCACTTCCACATCCGCATTCTGCCCGGCGACGACCGTAAAGTCCTTCTGAAACAGCTTGTCCTTGTTCTTGGCAATCACCGTATAATCGCCTTCCGCCAGCACCATGGAGGCGAAGGCACCGACGCTTTCCTTGATGATTTCGCCGGACGGGTTGACCACGGACCAGGCCGTGTCGGCCATGGCTTCGCCGCCCTCGGCGCGCACCAGTTTCAGCGTCAGCTCCGCCGCCTTGTGCTCGACCGCCGCCTCGGTGAGCTGACCGGCCTCGACATTAATGTCGGCGCGGATGATCGCATTGACTGATCCATAAGTGGAAACAATATGATAGGCGCCGGAGTTCAAGCGGATGACCGTATCGGGCTTCACATCCGGAACAATCAGCGCCCGCTCGCCGTCGGCGGATTCTTCGCCCTGAAAGATGGAAAAGCGCAAATTTGCCGGCGGTATGCGCGCGCCTCCGGAGAGAGTGGCGCTGAGCTTTAGCCCACCGGCATCCAGCACGAGCGTTTCTTTGCGCGCTTCATTGCCGAGCGTGATGCGCTTGGTGACTCCAGCCCGGCCAAAGGCAGCGTGCACCAGATAGCTGCCTGGCTCCAGCTCAAAGGCGGATGTGCCGCCCTTTGCGGTGGCAATCAGCGGCAGTTTTTCATCAGAACCCGCTTCAGGCCTGAAAACGCGCCAAACCAGGCCTTGCGCCAGTGGATCTTCATCCTCGGTGAGTTTCGCGGCAAGGGTAAGCGTGCGCAGCGGCTGCTTGGCTTCATTGCCTTTCGCGGCAGGGGCAAGGTTCAGGACCGGCAGGTCAATGGCCTGAACCGTTTCGGAATCCTGCGCAGATGCAGTCTGTGAAACGGCCAGCATCGCCGCACAAAACATCCAGATCCAGAACTGCCGCACAAATCGAACCATAACAGCGCCTACTTCACCGCGTTTTCCATCCACATTTCAAGGCTTTTGCGTGGCGGCACTGGCAATTTTGATCGTGGATGCGCATAAGGCCGTCATATTCACCGGAAGAGCCGCATTTGTCACAAGCCGTCATTGATTTTCTCCTGTCCCGCAAATCCCCGCCCATCTCGCAATTGCGCGAGCCGGGGCCGGATGACGCGCAGATTGATCTCATGATTCGCGTGGCGACGCGCATTCCGGACCACGGTCTTCTCGAACCTTGGCGCTTTATTCTCTATCGCGGCGCTGCGCGCGCCCGCATCGGGGAATTCTTCGCCAAGCGCGCGGGCGAACGGGAAGGGGCCCTGAGTGAGCAGCGCATTGCGCAGGAACAGGCGCGGTTCACCCGCGCGCCCCTGGTCATCGGCGTCATTTCATCGCCCAAAGCGCATGAGCGCATTCCGGAATGGGAGCAGTTTCTCTCCGGCGGCAATGCGGCCTATTCGCTGGTTCTGTCTGCGCATGCGCTCGGCTTTGGCGCCAATTGGGTCAGCAATTGGTATGCGGACGATGCGCCGTCGCGGACATTTCTCGGCCTCGCGCCACATGAGCGCGTGATCGGGTTCGTCCATATCGGCACTTACCAGACCAAAATTCCCGACCGCCCGCGCCCGGACCCGTCTGCAATCATGACCGAATATTCCGGACCCTTCGAAAGCGCCTGACGTGTTTTTCGAACCGCATCTGCGCAATCACGGCCTGTCGCATGACCCGTTCAACGCAATTGTGGCTCCGCGCCCGATTGGCTGGATTTCGACGCGGGCGAAAGACGGGCGGCTGAACCTTGCGCCCTATTCCTATTTCAACGCGCTCGCCTCAAACCCCTGGCTGATCATGTTTTCGGCAAGCCACGAAAAGGATTCGATCGCATTTGCCCAAGAGAGCGGCGAGTTTGTCGCAAATCTTGTCAGCGCGCCCCTGCTTGAAAGCATGATTGCCTCCTCCGTCGATGCGCCGCGCGGGACGAGCGAATTTGACTATGCGAAACTGACGCCGGAGCCGGGCCGCCTCGTCTCTGCGCCGAGGGTGAAGGAGGCTTTCGCCGCGCTTGAGTGCAAGGTGACGGAGATATGGCGTCCAAAGAGCCTTCACAATCAAGGTCACACGCCCTTTGTTGTTTGCGGTGAGGTCATTGGCATTCATATCGACGAGGCGATCATGACGGACGGGCAAATTGACATCGCCAAGTCCCGCCCGGTTTCGCGGCTTGGCTATCTCGATTATGCCATCACCAGCGAGGTTTTCGCCCGCATCCGCCCGCGCTGGCGCGCAAGCCAAGGTTAACGGGCATGGTGAACTGATCGTAAACTTTTCTGCGTTACGACGTTGTTCAAGCGAAGCGGCGGGTCGGCGTTCATGGTCATCGAAAAGTTTCTCGGCTGGATCGAGTCAGCGGACACGAACGCGCGGATTGCCGCTACGACGGCCCTCGCCAGAGCCTATCTGACCTCGCCGATGGAACTGGAAGAGCGCTGCGCCGCAGAAGCCGCGCTGACCTATCTGCTTGATGATCCATCGCCGAAAGTCCGCCACGCTCTGGCCGAAGTTCTGTCAACCAGCGCTGCAGCCCCCAGCCAGATCATCAATGCGCTTGCGGGCGACCAGATTGAAATCGCCGCTCTCGTCATCCTGCGTTCGCCGTTGCTGACCGATATCGACCTGATCGACCGCGTCGCAATGGGCGACGAAGGCGCGCAGCAATTGATTGCACTGCGCCCGCAGGTCTCCAAGACCGTTTCCGCCGCCATTGCCGAAGTCGGCTGTCTCGACGCATGCCGGGAACTTGTCGCCAATTGCGGCGCCGACATTGCGCGTCTCAGCCTGCGCCGCATTTGCGAGCGCCATGGCCATGACGGTCCGTTCCGTGAAACGCTGCTGGATGATCCGCGCCTTCCGGCAGATTGCCGCCAATCGCTGGTCAAACAGCACGGGCAGGCCCTGAGCGAACTGACCTTGGTGCGGGCGTTAATGGGGCAGGTGAGGGCGGAGCGCGTGACGCGCGACGCCTGCATGCGCGCCTGCATTGCTGCTATCGATGAGGTTGACCCAAGCGAACATGGCGCGCTTGGTTGAGCATTTGCGGCTCAGCGGCGATCTGACCACCAATTTTGTCATCCGCACGCTGGCGCATGGCAAAATTCCGTTCTTTGGCGCCATTTTGAGCGCGCTCACGGAAGAACTACCCCAGCGCGTTGAAGGCATGCTGGCAAATGGGCGTGACGCGTCCTTGAAAGCCCTCTTCGCCAAATCCGGCTTCAGCGATGGCGTCGCACACATCCTCATGCATGGCCTCAACACATGGCGCGCCGTCGCCAATGGACGTCTGCATGCCGGACCGCAGGAAGTCGCCCGGCTGATGATGGTGGAACTCGAGCGGACCCGCTCGAAGATCGGCCATGCCAACGACGATCTCGTCGCCCTCCTGCGCGGCATCTATCTCGACGCCATGCGCGAAAACAGCCGCAACCACGCGCTGGCGATTGCTGCGGCCTGATTCCTAAATATCCAGCTCCGTCACAAACTCCGCCCGCTCCTGAATAAACCGGAAACGGGCCTCTGGCTTTACTCCCATTAGGTCATCGACCGCCTGCTGCGTCGGCGCGATGTCGTCGGTCGCGATCCCGACTTTCAAAAGCGTGCGCTTCTTCGGGTCCATTGTGGTGACTTTGAGCTGCTCGGCATTCATTTCGCCGAGCCCCTTGAAGCGGTTGATCTCGATCTTGCCGCGGCCTGAAAAGAGGGTGGCGATGAGCTCGTCCTTGTGGGCGTCATTGCGGGCGTAGACGGATTTGCCGCCTTGCGTGATCTTGTAAAGCGGCGGCACGCCGAGGAACAAATGCCCGCCGCGGATAAGCTCTGGCATCTCTTGATAGAAAAAGGTGATGAGGAGCGAAGCGATATGCGCGCCGTCAACATCGGCGTCGGTCATGATGATCACACGCTCATAGCGCAGATCGTCTTCGCGGTATTTCGAGCGCGTGCCGCAGCCGAGCGCCTGAATAAGATCAGTGATCTGCTGATTGGCGGCCAACTTGTCCTTGGTGGCGCTGGCGACATTGAGGATCTTACCGCGCAGCGGCAGGATCGCCTGCGTGGCGCGGTCGCGCGCTTGCTTCGCCGACCCGCCGGCGGAATCGCCTTCAACGATGAAAATTTCCGCGCCCGCCGCGCCGCTTTGCGAGCAGTCGGCGAGTTTGCCCGGCAGACGCAGTTTGCGCGTGGCGGTCTTGCGGTTGACTTCCTTTTCCTGGCGGCGGCGCAGACGCTCATCGGCGCGGTCAATCACCCAGTCGAGAAGCTTGGACGCATCCTGCGGTGAATCCGCCAGCCAATGGTCGAAAGGGTCGCGCAGCGCGTTTTCCACGATGCGCTGCGCTTCGACCGTTGCCAGCCGGTCCTTGGTCTGGCCGACAAATTCCGGCTCGCGGATATGAACCGAGAGCATCGCCGCGCAGGAGATCATCACGTCTTCCGTCGTGACAATCGATGCCCGCTTGTTGCCGGTCAGTTCAGCATAGGCCTTCAAGCCGCGGGCGAGCGCAATGCGTAGCCCGGCTTCGTGCGTGCCGCCGTCATGCGTCGGAATGGTGTTGCAATAGGAATTCAGCATGGCGTCGCCGCCATACCAGGTCACCGCCCACTCCACCGCGCCATGGCCAGCGGTCTTCTCGCTCTTGCCGTGGAACATCTGGCGGGTGACCTGGAATTCGGCGCCGAGATTTTCGGACAGATAATCCTTCAGTCCGCCAGGAAAATGGAACACCGCTTTCTCCGGCGGCGCGTCCTTGGCGGTCAGTTTCGACGGCGCACAGGACCAGCGGATTTCAACGCCGCCAAACAGATAGGCTTTCGAGCGCGCCATCCGGTAAAGCCGCGCCGGATCAAACGCCGCGCCCTTGCCGAATATCTGCGGGTCCGGATGAAAGCGCAGCCTGGTGCCGCGCCGGTTATGCACCTCGCCCAGCTCCAGAAGCCTGGTCTGCGGAATGCCGCGTGAAAACGACTGTTTGTAGAGCTTGCGCCCGCGCGCGACCTCAACCTCAAGCGTGTCCGACAGCGCATTGACCACCGAAACGCCGACGCCGTGCAGGCCGCCGGAGGTCTCATAGACTTTGGAGTCAAACTTGCCGCCGGAATGCAGTGTGGTCATGATGACTTCCAGCGCCGACTTGTCCTTGAATTTCGGATGTGCATCCACTGGTATGCCGCGCCCATTATCGGCGACCGTCAAGAAACCGTCAGCGTCCAGCTCGACGTCGATGAACGTCGCATGGCCCGCCACCGCCTCGTCCATGCAGTTATCGATGACTTCGGCGAACAGATGATGCAGCGCCTTCTCGTCTGTGCCGCCAATATACATGCCCGGGCGCATGCGCACGGGTTCGAGACCCTCAAGCACGACAATGTCGGCGGCAGAGTAGTTGTCCGTGGAAGCGGAAGCCTTTGTAGCAGGAGCAGGCGCACGCGCAGGAGCGGCTGCTGGCGCTTTTGGCGCCGCAGGCTTGTCGTCGCCGGGTCCGCTAAAGAGATCGAAAAAGTCTTCCATCACGCCGCAATTTTCCAGAAGTGCTGAATTGATTCGCGCGTCTAGATGCCACAAAAAACGGCATTTTGCGACATGTGTTCGCGCTAGGTTCTAGTCACAACTTGACTTGAAATCTCTACCATCCGGTAACCATCCCTCCTGATTTACCAAACAATTCAATGACTTGTTTCGAGGAAATTTAGGATTTGCCACTACCGTCGCCTCAACAAATAAAAACCGCGCAATACGGGGGCGTCTGGTGAACAAGAAATTAGTGCCCATGGTGGGTCTTGCTGTCGTGTTCGGCGGCATTTCGATTTTTGTTGCGGACGGATTGCTCAAAAGCAAATCCGAAGCGCTTCCTGTGCAGGCATCGGCGACCTCCTTGCCGCAGCAGAACAGTGTTGAAACAAAGAAGATCGTGGTCGCCAAGACTGCACTGCGCTACGGCGCAGAGCTGACGGCAGACAGCCTTACTGAGATTGACTGGCCGGCAAACGCACTTCCGGAAGGCGCCTTCGCGTCTATTTCAGACCTTACCGCCTCGGGCCGCCGCCTCGTTCTGCAGCCAGTCGAAGTGAACGAGCCGGTCCTTGCCACCAAGATTTCCGGTGTTGATGGCCGTGCCACATTGGCAAACCGTCTCGAGCCCGGCAAACGCGCCGTGACCATTCGCGTTGACGACATTTCCGGTGTTGCAGGCTTTGTGACGCCGGGCGACCGGGTTGATGTGGTTGTGACCAAGCAGCAGACCGCGGCGGCGCAGCCAGCGGGCGAGGGCGCTGCCCCGGTGCAGCAGGGCGAATTTGCGTCGGAAGTCATTCTTGAAGACATCAAGGTTCTGACCGCCGACCAGAATGCAGACGAGCGTTCGACCACGCCGGGTGTTGTGCGCGCGGTCACAGTTGAAGTCACAAGTCTTCAGGCGCAAAAACTGGCGATGGCCCAGCAGTCGGGCACACTTTATCTGCTTCTGCGGGCCGCAGGCGACCAGGCGGCGGATGATGTGGATGCGATCAAGACCACATCGACACAGTCTGATTCAGACTTTCTCAATCAGGGACCGAAGTTCCGCACGCTGACGGTCACACGCGGCCACACCGCCGAGAGCATCTCGGTGATGGAAGAGAAAAAAATTGACAAGGGAATTCAATAATCGCCGGGACGGGCGGATTGAAGGGGTATGACCATGAAGAGCATGTATTTGAACACGACAGCGCGCGGGCTTGCGTTGACACTTGCGGCAGGCATAGCAGTATTGCCGGCAACGGCCATGGCGGACCCGCAGTCCTCGGTCATCAACATCAGCGCCAGCACGACGACCAAGACGATCAAGATCGTCAAGGGCAAGCCGCGCACCATTCGCTTTTCCAAGGACTTCTTCGAGATCGTCGTCGGCGATCCGGAAATTGCCAATGTGACGCCGCTGACTGACCAGTCTTTTTATGTGCTCGGCCACAAGCTCGGCACCACCGGCATTGCGCTGTTCGACCAGAACAAGCAGCTCGTCGGCTCCGTCGATATTGAAGTGACCTATGACACGGCGCAGCTCAACCAGACCATTCAGCAGAACATTCCCGAATCCGACATCAGGGCAAGCTCTGCAAACGGCCAGCTCGTGCTGTCTGGCGCCGCCAAGGATCAGCCGGCTGCCGAAAAGGCCAAGAAAATCGCCAAGCAGTTCAATGAAGGCAATGAAGTCATTGATTCCGTGAAGGTCACGTCTTCGCAGCAGGTGCAGCTTGATGTGCGCTTCGTGGAAGTGAACCGCCAGTCGGTGATGGACATCGGTGCGAAATACTCGGCCAATCTTGTTCAGGGCATCGACGGTGTAAATGCCTTTTTGAGCCCGAGAGATCAGGTGGCAGCCACCACCGGCCAGATTGTCGGCAGCCTTCTGGGGCCCGGCGCGCAGATCGACATCACCCTGAAGGCGCTGGAGGAGCGTGGCCTTGCCCGCCGTCTTGCCGAGCCGAACCTGATTGCGCGCTCTGGCGAAAAGGCAAGCTTTCTCGCTGGCGGTGAATTCCCGATCCCTGTTGCCAACGAGAAGGGCACGGTGACAGTCGAGTTCAAAAAGTACGGCGTCAGCCTTGAGTTCTTGCCCAAGGTTTTGTCAGACGGTCTCATCTCTCTCGACATCGCGCCGGAAGTTTCGGCTATTGATACATCGAGCTCCTACAATGTCGGCAACATCGCGATACCGGGTTTCATTGTCCGGCGCGCGAAGACCTCAGTTGATCTGCGCAGCGGCCAGAGCTTCATGATCGCCGGACTGATGCAGACGATGAATGATGTCGGCATTGAGCGTATCCCAGGCGTTGGCAAAGCGCCTGTGATCGGCGCGCTCGCGTCGAGCAAGAAGTATCAGCGCCGTGAGACCGAACTTGTCATCATCGTGACGCCGCATCTGATCAAGCCGGTCGATCCGTCGAAGAAGATGGCCACACCGCTCGATACGACGCTGCCACCGAGCAATGTCGACCTGTTTGCCGGCAACGTTGATGAAATCAAAGTTTCCGACGTGAACCGCGCAAAGTCTGGCGTCACGCGCGCCAACCCAGGCGCGGGCCATTTCCTCGACCTTCAGTAAGGATCACGAACATGCGTCACACACTGATCGCCGCAGCCATTCTGGCGCTTGCCCTCACCGGCTGCGCGCAGGACGATTTTCAGCGCACCGAGGGCCTCACCCTGACCGTTGGAGACGCTGTCGCCAAGAACGCGGCGCTTCAGATCATCGATCCATGGCCGGCAGGTGTCGAGGACACATCTCTTGAAGTGCCCGCAGACCGCAGCGATCCGGATAGCGAAGGCAAGAAACCCTCCGCGCCTGCCACGGCTGGCGGCGCGAATCCCTGATCTCGTAACAAGGAGCCGGAAATGGCCATGCAGAATGATCAGCACCTTGTGCTTGTCTCCACGGACGCGGAATTCGTTCAGGAGTCCAAATCGGCACTCGCCGCTTTAGACTCAGCACAGCTTGTGACCATCGCAAAGCCGGTCTCCGAGCTTGGCAGCGAATTGCAGGCAATTGAGCGCGGTGTGATCATTATCGACATGGACACGCGCAAACTGGACGAGCTTGAATCCTTGCAGCGGGTCATGCGCCGGATGAATGCCGGGGCGGCCGTCATTGTGGTGGCGCAGGAGTTTGACGCGGCGGCCGTTCGCATCCTCATGCAGCTGCGCACCGCCGATTTTCTCATCAAGCCGGTATCCACCGCCGACCTCGTGCGCTCCTGCATGCGCGCGCTCAAAGGTCCCGATACTGCTGGCGGAAATGAATCCGAAGTCTACACTTTCATGCCGGTGGCAGGCGGTGTCGGCAACACGACGATTGCCATTGAGACAGCGTTTCTCCTGCACAATTCGGCGATGCGCTCGTCTTCGACGTGTGTTGTTGATCTGAACTTCCAGCAAGGCGTCTGCGCCGAATATCTCGACCTTGAGCCCCTGTTTGACATCACAGAGATTGAGAGCCGTCCGGAACGTCTCGACCGCCGGCTTCTGGATGTCATGCTGTCCAAGCATGAAAGCGGGCTTTCGGTTCTGGCGGCTCCGGTTCAGCCGACCGAAATGCGCTCTTTCAACGCCGACGTCGTCATCCGCATGCTCGACCTTGTCTCCGCCTATTTCGACAATGTCGTGATCGACATGCCGCGCACATGGTTCCCGTGGACCGAGGCTGTGATCATGGGCTCAACCAAACTGTTTCTGGTCACAGAAATGACCGTGCCGTGCCTGCGCCACACGCAGCGGCTCATCAAGGCGATTGACACGGTAGCCGGCAGCCAGACCAAGCCGAACGTAATCGTCAACCGCTTTGAAAAACGCATGTTCGAAAACGGCATCCGCCAGGCCGACGTCGAAGAGGTTCTGGGCGATCATTTCGTGGGCGGCATCTCCAACAATTACCGGCTTGTGCGCGAGGCGGTCGACCGCGGCGTTCCTTTGCACTCGATCGATCCGAACTCCAATGTCGTCAATGACTTGAAGCGCATTATGCTGCCCGGAGAAATGCCTGCCGCCGAAACCAGGAAACGCAGCATTTTCGACATGGGCCGCGCGCTCATGAAGAAAGCGGGCTGAGGGTCAACCGATCATGGGCAGCCGCTTTTCCGCTTATCAATCCCGCACCGCCGGCGCGCAGGCGCCGCAGCCGGTCGAAACGCCGGCCGACATCGCCAAAGTGGTGACGATCCCGCGTGCCAACAGACCGTCCGCGAAGGTGGAAAATCTGTCGGCTCAGGATGTGCGCACCAATGACCGCACGCTGGATGCGAAAGTTCGTCTGCACCGCAAGCTGATCGAAGAGATCAACCTTGTCGCCCTTGAACGCCTGCCGCAGGAGGATATGCGCAAGGAAATTCAAGGTTTTGTCACCGAGGTCGCCAAGAGCGAGCGCCTGGCGCTCAATGTGACGGAGCTGGAATCTCTGGTTGATGATCTGGTTGACGAGATGGTTGGCCTCGGCCCGCTTGAGCCGCTGCTCAAAGATCCGACAATCAGCGACATTCTCATAAACGGTCACGAGAACTGCTTTGTCGAACGTGGCGGCAAGCTGGTGCCGGTGCAGATCGCTTTCAAGGATGAGGCGCATCTTCTGCGCATCGTCAACAAGATCGTCGCAGGCGTTGGCCGGCGCATCGATGAATCCTCGCCCATGTGCGACGCGCGCATGAAGGACGGATCACGCTTCAACGCCGCCATCCGCCCGATTGGCGTCGATGGTCCGCTGGTCTCCATCCGTAAATTCTCAAAGAGCAAGCTCGGCTTCCACAAATTGGTCGAGTTTGGCGCGCTGACGCAGCAAATGGCCGAAGTTGTCGCCGCTGCCGTCAATGGCCGCGTCACCACCATCATTTCCGGCGGCACCGGCACGGGCAAGACGACCATGCTCAATGCATTGTCGGCCTTCATTCCGGACGACGAGCGTCTTATCACCATTGAAGACGCAGCCGAGCTGCAACTTCAGCAGCCGCATGTGGCGCGCATGGAGACGCGTCCCGCCAATATTGAAGGCAATGGCGAACTCAAACAGCGCGATCTGGTGAAAAATGCGCTGCGCATGCGCCCCGACCGCATCATCCTTGGCGAGTGCCGCGGCGAAGAAGCCTTTGACATGCTGCAGGCCATGAACACGGGTCACGAAGGATCCATGGCAACCATCCACGCCAATACGCCGCGCGATGCCGTCGGCCGTCTGGAGCAAATGCTCGGCATGACCGGCATGCCCATGACGGTCGCGTCCATTCGCAGCCAAATCGCCAGCGCCATTGGCCTGATCGTGCAGCTGACGCGCCTTGCCGACGGCAAGCGCAAGGTGACCAGCATTGCCGAAATCACCGGCATGGAAGGCGACGTCATCCAGATGCAGGAAATCTTCAAATTTGTGCGCTCCGGTACCGGCAATGACGGGACAATCGAAGGGCACTTTGAGGCCACTGGAATCCGCCCCCGCTTCCTTGAGCATCTGAAGGCCATGGGCATTGAGTTTCCGGGCGCATACTTCGAACCCGGCCCGGCAAAGGCCTGATCGTGTTTACCGGGGAAAACGCCATATATGTTGTTTATGCAGCTGCCGCGATCTGCGGCATCATGCTGGCCGAGATCGCTTTTCTCCTCTTCACCCGCAACTCCGACAAGCGCGAACAGATCAACCGCCGCATGCGTGTGAAGGCCAAGGAAGTCAGCCAGCGCGATGTTCTGGTGCAGCTGCGCAAGGAACGCGGCCTTGACGCCTCGCGCTTTTCCTTGTTCTCGCTCCTATGGGCGAAGCGGCTGCGAATCCAGTCCGGGTTGACCATGGCGATGCCGAAGTTTCTGGGCGCCACAACAATTGCCGCCTTTTTGTTGGCGGCGCTTGTCGCATATGCTTCTGGCAAGATCATCTATGGCGCATTTGCCGCGCCAGTTCTGATCCCGCTCGTGCCCTTGTTCACGCTGCGCCGCATGCGCAAGAAGCGTCATAAAGTCTTCGGCACACAGCTTGCCGAGGCGCTTGATCTGATCACGCGCGGTCTCAAGGCCGGCCACCCGGTGCCTGTGGCGCTCGCCATGGTCGGACGTGAAATGCCCGATCCTGTGGGTTCCGAGTTTGGTCTGGTTGCCGATGAAATCACCTTTGGCGCCGATCTGGTGACGGCGTTGTCGGCAATGTATGACAGGGTAGGCCAGGAAGATCTGCCCCTGTTCGTCACCGCCGTGTCCATTCAAAGCACCACAGGCGGCAATTTGCGCGAAATTCTGGATGGCCTTTCCATGGTGATCCGTGAGCGCGGCAAGCTGCGCCGAAAAATCCGGGCGATCTCGGCGGAAGGCCGCATGTCTGCGATCATTCTGACGATTGTGCCTGTCGCCTTGCTTATCGTTTTGACCGTGTTCCTGCCGCATTTCTACGCGGGCGTCACCGACAAGAAAATGACGTGGTATCTCCTCGGTTTTGCTGGATTCTGGCTCGGGCTAGGCAATTTCATCATGATCCGCATGGCCAACTTCAGGTTCTGACATGGACACTTCGCTCAGCCTTTTCTCATCGCTCGTGCCGGACAATCCGCTGTCTCTGGTTGTCGGCTTGATTGCGGTCGGAATGACCATTGTCGCGTGGTCTGTTTATGCAGGCAGGGCCGAGCGCAGCGGAGTCAAACGCCGTCTTGTGCTGGAAACTCCAGTCGAAGCAGCGGCCGCGCGTCCTGTCGAGCCCAAGCGCGGAGAGTCCGTTGTTTCCGCGAAAACGCTCGACAAAGCGCGTGAATTCTACGCCAAGAATGACCCGGAAACCGTGGCTCGCCTGAGAATGAAGCTTATCCAGGCTGGCTTTATGGAGCCAGGCGCTGTCGGTTACTTTTTTGTCGCGCGCTTCTCGCTTTTGGCTGTCTTCTTCCTGGCCGCGTTTGCCTACACCAATTTCTCGGCACAGGAAGCCACGCTCGCCAGCCGCTGGGGCTTTGTGCTCGGCGCAGGCGGTTTCGGTTACTTTCTGCCAACGCTCTGGCTGCAGCGCAAAGCGGCGGGCAAGCTGGTTGAGTACCGCAACGGATTTCCGGACTTCATGGACCTCATGATTGTCTGCGCCGATGCGGGCATGAGCCTTGAATCGGCTGTTGACCGCGTATCGCGTGAAATTTCAAAAACCTATCCTTCGCTCAGCCAAAATCTGATGCTTGTCACGATTGAGCTTCGCGCGGGCCGTCAAATGGAAGATGCGCTCAAGGCCCTGTCCGAGCGGGTCGGATTGGATGAGGTTCGCTCCTTCGCGACGCTTTTGCAGCAGTCCAAGGAGTTGGGCACCAGCCTTTCACAGGCGCTGCGCGTCTTCTCCGACGAAATGCGCCACAAGCGCATGTCTCTCGCCGAGGAGAAAGCGCATTCCCTTCCAGCCAAGATGTCAGTGCCGGTGACCATGTGCATTCTGCCGGTCGTCATGCTGGTCGCCGTCATCCCGATCATCGTCCAGGTTTCCGGCGCAGAGTGATGGCTCGATAAAATTTGAACGAAGTTCGGTGAATTCGTTAGCCAATCCAACGCACTGATTTTTAGAAGTTTTTTGCTATCCTTCATCTGTTCGACGAGGCGATGACAGCGCTCGCGAGGGTTAGGGGAACAGGCGCATGAAACTTCTATCGATTGCCGCACTCGCGGGTGTTCTGATGCTGGCAGGCTGCCAGGCCAATCAAATCGACGCGACCAAGACCACATCCATTTCGCCGAAAGCCGGTGATATAAGCGCTGCGGACTTGAAGGCGGGCAAGGAGCAGTTCCTTGAGGCCAATTATGGTCTTGCCGAGAAAAAGTTCAGAAAAGCAGCAGAGCTGCGCGCAGACAATGCCGAGGCTTGGCTTGGTCTGGCGGCCTCTTATGATCAACTCGGCCGTTACGACTTCGCCGAACGGGCCTATCAGCAGCTCTTCAAGCTATCCGGCCGCAAGGCGCAGATCGTCTCGAACTACGGCTATTCGCAGCTTCTGCGCGGTAACAAGAAAGAAGCTAAGAAGCTGTTCCAGGAAGCGGCTGAGCAGATGCCGGATGATGCGCGCATCAAGGCCAACCAGAAGCTTCTTGAGACAATGTGAGCCTGCGGCTCAAGGAAATCGTAGGGATTTGCTGTCACCGTCCCCGGGCTAACCGGGAGCGGTGACATGGATTTTTCAAGGCGGACTTTCCTCATTCAGGCAATGGCTGGCCTCACGGCGGTTGCGCTGAGCCCCGGCAAGGTAATTGCCGCTTCTTTGCAATCGGCCGGAGCGCAGCACATAAACGCTTATCGCGCCAAGTATGGTCTGCCACCAGTCAATGCCGATCACACGCTAGCTGCGGTTGCTGATCGCCAGTGCCGCCTGATGATTGCAAACGGGCGTATTGGCCATGCATTTGGTCGTGGCACGACTTTAGGTGAGCGTCTCCGTGCGGCGGGCGACAGGCCGCGGCTTGCGGCGGAAAATGTTGCCCAAGGCCAAGGGAGCCTTGCCGCCGTCATGGAAGCTTGGATGAACTCATCCGGCCACCGGCGTAACATGCTGCACCCGCGCATGCGCGAATTCGGGATTGCGCAACGCACGGCAAGGGGCCAGCCCTATTGGGCCCTCGTGCTAGGCGGCTGACCGCTCGCGGCCGAAGAACTCGTCCTTGGCGAGCGGCACGCCATTGTGACGCAGGATATTATAGGCCGTCACGACATGAAACATGAAGTTCGGGACCGCAAAGCCAAGGAGATAGTCCTTTGCCGAGAAAACCATATCTCCTGACGGGCGCCGCATCGTAACCTGACGGCTTTCATGACCGTCAATGTCTTGCGCTGGAATTGACTGGACAAGCTCAATCGTGCGTTCGAGCCGCGCCTGCAGTTCCGCAAAGCTGGTTTCATTGTCTTCGAATGCTGGAATGTCGCGTCCCGCCAGCCGGTGCACCGCGCCCTTGGCGTTGTCAGTGACGATCTGCACCTGGCGGATCAGCGGAAACATGTCTGGTGCCAGACGACTGTTCAGCAAGACTTGCGGATCGATTTTCCGCGCTTGCGCATTCGCCTCGGCGACCTTCAGAACCTGTTGCAGCCCCTTGAGCATTGTCAGGAAAGTCTGCGTCGCGGCGGTGTGAAAGCTGAGTGTCATGTGGGGCTCCAATGTTGGCTTGCCCGCCGCTATGCAGCAATCCGTCGGCGTTTGATAGTCAGCCCCACAGATAGTTCGCCGGATTTGTCGATCAGTCAGCCGGGATTGAACGCGCGCAAAATCTCAGCCAGTCCCGGCTCGGCAACACGGCTTGCCGCTTCCTCCACTGTCAGCCAGAGGCGCTCGCGCTCAGCCATTTCCGGCCAGGTCTTCAAATGCTTGCGGATCTGCAGCGGATAGACTGCGACCGTGCAGGGCAGGGCAAATCCCGGCCCGATTATCTTGACATAATCATACGTTCCAACCGGCTTTTTGGTGATCTTGCCCTTGAGGCCCGCTTCCTCAAACGCCTCGCGCTCAGCCGCCTCGGGATCGCTCAGGGATTTTTCTGTCCAACCCTTCGGGAGTACAGGGCGTCCGGTTTCGCGGCTTGTCACCAGCATCACTTTCACGACGCCCTTGACCCTTGCATAGGGCAGGGCCGCAACTTGTTTGCGCGGTTCGATGTCGGCGTCGTTCTTGCCGGTTTCCCGCCCTGCGACTGCGCGCAAAAGCATGTTCACGAGTAAACGTCCGTTCTGCCAAAGCCCCTCCAAGCTTATCAGGCAATCGCATTAACGTATGGTAAATTGAACGTTAACTGGGATGTTGAACGGAATTATGACGATCTATCCCCTGTGGCCTTCAGCCAGCGGCGCCTGATAGGTGAAGCCCATATCCCAAGGGAAATAAATCCATGTGTCCTGGCTGACTTCTGTCACAAACGTATCGACCAGCGGGCGGCCCTTGGGCTTGGCGTAGACCGTGGCAAAATGCGCTTTCGGCATCATGGCGCGCACGATCGACGCAGTTTTGCCGGTGTCGGTGAGATCATCCACAATCAGCACGCCTTCGCCGTCATTAGCCAGAATCTCCGGTGAAATGTCTTTCAGCACCTTGAGTTCGCCCTGTTCCAGATAGTCGTGATAAGAGGCGATACAGACGGTTTCGATGAGGCGGATGTTGACTTCGCGCGCAATGATGGCGGCAGGAACAAGCCCGCCCCGCGTAATGGCAACCATCGCTCGCCAAGTCGTCCCGGTTCCCGCAAGACGCCAAGCAAGCGCGCGGGCGTCGCGGTGGAATTGATCCCATGAGACCGGGAAAGCTTTATCGGGCAAGGACATGGGGCGCTCCGTTGAGATGAGGTCGTGCGCCGTTAGCAAGATTTGTCGCGCGTGTCACGAAAGCTGGGCAACCATCGCCTCGACCGCTTCCCGGGCCGCGTCCAGCGCTGTCTGATCTTTCGAGCGCACGACGATCTCGACTGAAAAACTGCCATCGGCCATGCGCGGATATGAGCCGATAATCGTGTCCGGATGCGCCTTCTGGATCTCCGCCAAAGCCGTTCCGATTTTGCCTTCGCCGAACGGGCAGGGAATGGTCACGGACAGCAGCTTTGCGCCCGTGCGCAACCCCGGCAACACCGCGTCCACCATCGCCTCAAACACGGATGGCACACCCGCCATCACATGCACATTCTCCACAATAAACCCCGGCGCCACGGAAACGCGGTTTTCGATGTGCCTCGCGCCGCGCGGCATGCGCGCCATGCGCTGGCGGGCCGTGTTGAACTCGACATTACGAGCCGCGTAGGACTCGCCGAGGAGCTTCATCGCCGCCGCATCGTGCTCGCAGGGCAGACCGAACGCCTTGGCGACCGCGTCCGCCGTGATATCGTCATGCGTCGGACCAATGCCGCCGGACGTGAACACGTATTCATACCGCCCGCGCAGCGCATTGAGCGCCGCAACGATTTCGTCTTCAATGTCGGGAACGATGCGAACCTCGGACAGCTCAATGCCGGACGCGGTGAGGATCGCCGCCAGATGCCCGATATTCTTGTCCTTCGTGCGCCCCGATAACAGCTCGTCACCAATGGCGAGCATGGCGGCAGTGACGCGGGCAGGGGACATATAAATTCCTTTCGAACTATGGTGCGGTCGACGGGAATCGAACCCGTAAGGGCAAAGCCCGAGGGATTTTAAGTCCCTTGCGTCTACCAATTTCGCCACGACCGCTTAAAGACCATTTGATAATTCTACCCCGCTGGCCATCTGATGCGATTTTCTGCGCTTCCGGTGCTCACGAACTTCAGTTCGCTCCGCTCCGGTTCTCGAAAACCACACCAGCTGACTCAGCAGGACGAATTCTCAAAAGGTCTTTCGGCGTTAGTTGCTAGACGACAAGCGGTTGCGGTTCAAGCGACAGGAGTCTTGCAACCCTCTCCCTGAGTTCCGGCAATATCTCTCCTTCAAACCACGCATTGCGCTTGAACCAGGCGATATTGCGTGGGCTGGGATGGGGCAGGGGCAAGATGTACGGCCAGAAAGCGCGCCAGTTCGCAACGGTTTCGCTGAGTGTTTTGCCCTGACGGTCGCCAAGATGCCAGTCATGCGCATATTTGCCGAGCGTGATGGTCAGCTCAATCTTCGGCATTGCCGCAAGCACCGGACGCCGCCAATGCGCTGCGCATTCAGGGCGTGGCGGCAGATCGCCGCCTTTTCCGGTTCCGGGATAGCAGAGGCCCATCGGGAAGATGGCGAATTTGTCCGGGTCGTAGAATTCAACGCGCGTCACGCCGAGCCATGCGCGCAATCTTTCCCCGCTCGGATCATCAAACGGCACGCCCTTGTGATGCGTGACTCGCCCCGGCGCCTGCCCGACGATCAGGATGCGCGCGCTGCCGCCGAGCTGGAAAATCGGCTTTGGGCCAAGCGGAAGTCCTTCACAGACAGAGCAGCCGCGCATGCCCTCAATAAGTTGCTTTAACTCATTCATTTCAAACGGGTTTGCGGATTAAAGACAATCATCGCGAATGAGCTTATGCCGTCATTGCGCAACAAAAAAGGCCGGTGTTTCCACCAGCCTTTCTTCAAACCAGTCAGCCCTTGCGGGCTGCGGCCATTACGCGAGGCGCAATTGGTCAGCCGACATCTTGCCTGAGCGGCGGTCAGCAACCAACTCGTAGGAGACCTTCTGGCCTTCCTTCAATTCATTGATGCCGGCGCGCTCTACAGCGCTGATGTGAACGAACGCGTCCGCACCGCCTGCATCCGGTTGAATGAAGCCGAAGCCCTTCTGCGAGTTGAACCATTTTACTGTGCCAGTAGCCATTACAAAACCTTTCAAGGTGTTAGATAGAAATTCCCCGCGCCGAGTTGCGCGTGGAGGGTAGTCTCGATTTTTGAAGGGAGTTCTTTAGCAAGCGCAGATGTCCGCGGCCCTAAGTCATTCGGCCAAATATCGATCGCGGGTCTCTCGCGCGTTCGGTCGATTATGTCAATCCCTGCAATATGGCCTGCAAGATTTGGGGTAGTCAGACCAGCACCGCCTGCCGCGCCAGCTCCTCGGTTCCGAAAACGCGCAGATAACGCTTTATTGCGTCCGGATCGCCCGTCGCTTTGTTCAAATTGTCGGAAATCTTGACTGCTGGGCGGCCATTTGCCTCTGTGACCTTGCAGACCAATGAGATCGCTCTGAGGTCTTCATTGTTCACGACCGCGCAATCTTCGAAATCATTTGTGAGATTCGTGCCCCAGCCAAAGCTCATTCGCACCCGGCCCTTGAAGTGTTGGTAGACCGCCTCGATGGATTCGACATCCATCCCGTCCGAAAAAATCAAAAGCTTGTCGCGCGGGTTTTTGCCTTTGGATTTCCACCACGCGATGATCTTTTCGCCCGCCTCAACCGGCGGCGCGCTGTCGGGCCGGAAGCCGGTCCAGCCAGCCAGCCAATCCGGCGCGTTTCTCAAAAATGACGCGGTTCCGAACGCGTCGGGCAGGGCAATGAGCAGATTGCCGAAATAAAGTGTCTGCCATTCGGATAGCACTTTGTAAGGCGCGCGCAGCAATTCCTCGTCGCTGTTTGCCAGCGCCGCGGCGACCATGGGCAGTTCATGGCCATTGGTGCCGAGCGCTTCCAGATCATTGTCCATGGCCAGCAGCACATTAGATGTGCCGGAGAACGCCTCGCCAATGCCTTCCTTCAGCGCCGCCACGCACCAGCGCTGCCACAAGAAAGAATGCCGCCGCCGCGTGCCGAAATCGGAAATCCGTATGTCGGGCAAGGCCTTGAGACGCTCAACCTTTGCCCACATCCTGGCCTTTGCCCGCGCATAGAGGACGTCCAGCGCAAAGGGCCCTAGCGATTTCATCGCGGCGCGGGAGCGCAGCTCGTTGATGATCGCCAGCGCCGGGATTTCCCACAGCGTCGTGTCCATCCATTTGCCGTGAAAACTGAGCTCAAATTGGCCGTCTTTGACCGAGAGCTCATAGTCCGGCAGCCGGAATTTGCTCAGCCATTCCAGAAACTCCGGCTCAAAGATCTGCTTGCGGCCGTAAAACGTGTTGCCCGCAAGCCAGATCAGCTCTTTCTTCGAAAGCTGTACCTGCCGCGCGTGGTCGAGCTGCGCGCGCAATTCCTCAATGTCGATTTCTTCCGCCAGCCGCACCGGTTTCGTCCGGTTGATAACCGAAAATGTGGCCGTCACATCCGGATAAAGCTTCCAGATCATCTGCAGCATCAACAGCTTGTAGAAATCCGTATCCAGCAGGCTGCGGATGATCGGATCGAGCTTGAACGTGTGATCATAGACGCGGGACGCGATATCATTTTTGGCCATGGCGCGCGTCACTCCCGATCTGCGCGCAGATTAACCGGCAAAATCGGTCTGTCTAGAACCGCGGACACGGAAATTGCATTTTATATCAAGGAGAAAGCCGCGCCTGTTCAGGAAAGCACAACGCCTGCGCCGCGCATCTTCTCAAGCATCACATCCATCGAGCCCATCAGATCTATGCCCCGGCATGCGCCAAGCAACACCTCGGCCCCAAGCCCAAGCTTGCGCGCGTCAAGCGCCGAATAGGCAACGCAGTAATCCGTCGCGAGGCCGGCAAAGGTAAGCTTCGTCAGCCCGCGTTCCTTGAGATATCCGGCAAGCCCGGTCGGCGTCCTGTGGTCATTTTCGAAGAAAGATGAATAGGAATCAACAGCTTGCCGGAAGCCTTTGCGGATGATGAGCTGCGCAGCTGTCACGTTCAGATCCGGATGAAACGCCGCGCCTTTTGACCCGATAATGCAATGGTCCGGCCAAAGTGTCTGCGGGCCATAGGGCATTTCAGTGCTCTCGAACGGCGCGCGGCCTTTGTGCTGCGAGGCAAAGGAAGAATGGTCCGCCGGGTGCCAGTCCTGGGTCAACACGACATTCTCAAAGCGCTGCATCAGCTGGTTGATCAGCGGCACAATGTCATGCCCGCCTTCAACGGCGAGCGCGCCGCCGGGACAAAAATCATTCTGCAGATCAATAATGACCAGCGCTTCCTGCTGCATCTTATCCACTTCTCCATTCTGATTTTCAGGCTAGTCTATTACCTGTCGCAACGCCAAGAGTGCAAATCATGCCAGCTTCCACTGCAAGCCCGAAACCCTGGACCGAATGCGCGTCAATTCTCGTTGACGTCGCCATGGGCCGCGCCAAGGCGGACCTTGTGGTGCGCGGCGGCAAATGGGTCAATGTCCATTCCGGCGAGATCATTCCAGGCACCGACCTTGCCATCATCGAAGGCCGCTTCGCCTATTGCGGGCCGGACGCGAGCCATTGCATCGGGCCGGACACGAAAATTGTCGAAGCTAACGGCCGCTATCTCGTGCCAGGCCTCTGCGACGGGCACATGCATGTTGAGAGCGGCATGGTCACAGTCACCGAGTTTGCCCGCGCCGTCATCCCGCATGGCACCACCTCGATGTTCATCGATCCGCACGAGATCGCCAATGTCCTCGGCCTTGCCGGCGTGCGGCTGATGCATGACGAGGCGATGGCGATGCCGGTCAACGTGCATGTGCAGATGCCCAGCTGCGTGCCTTCCGCGCCGGGGCTGGAAACGCCGGGAGCAACCATCTCCGTCGCCGATGTCGAGGAGGCGATGACATGGCCGAACATTATCGGCCTTGGCGAAGTAATGAATTTCCCCGGCGTTGCCGCAAATGACGCGAAAATGTCCGGCGAGATCGCTGCGACCAAGAAGGCAGGGAAGACGGTCGGCGGCCATTACGCCTCGCCGGATTTAGGCCTGCCGTTTCACGGCTATGTTGCGGGCGGCCCGGAGGACGACCACGAAGGCACCCAAGCTTCCGACGCCATCGCCCGCGTGCGGCAGGGCATGCGCGCCATGCTGCGGCTCGGCAGCGCCTGGTATGACGTGGCCGAGCAGATCAAGGCCGTCACCGAGAGCGGCCTCGACCCGCGCCATTTCATCCTGTGCACCGACGACAGCCATTCCGGCACCCTCGTGGGCGAGGGCCATATGGACCGCGTCCTCCGCCACGCCATACAGCAGGGCCTCAAACCCGTCACCGCCATCCAGATGGCCACGCTCAACACCGCGCAGCATTTCGGCCTCGACAAGGAGATCGGGTCAATCACGCCGGGGCGGCTGGCGGATTTTCTGATTGTGTCGAACCTTGCCGAGATGAAGATTGACGAAGTCTATGGGCGAGGGGAGCATCTGGCGTCGCATGGGCGGCTCGTGAAGGAAGTCCCTGCCTTTTCCTATCCTTCCTCAGCCAAGAACACCGTCCATCTCGGCAAAAAGCTCGCCGCGCCGGACTTTGACATCCGCGCCCCAGAAGGCGCCAACAAGGTCACCGCGCGTGTGATTGGAGTGGTCGAAAACCAGGCCCCGACCAAGGCGCTTCAGGCGGACCTGATCGTCAAGAACGGCCTCGTCGATTGCGATGCCGTAAGTGACATCTGCCAGATCGCCCTCGTCGAGCGCCACCGCGCCACGGGCGGCGTGGTCAACGCCTTCGTCTCCGGCTTTGGCTACAACAAGCCCTGTGCGCTCGCCTCCACCGTCGCCCATGACAGCCACCACATGATCGTCGTCGGCACGAACAAGGCCGACATGGCCCTCGCCGCCAACCGCCTCGGCGAAGTCGGAGGAGGGGTCGTGCTGTTTTCCGAGGGCAAGGAACTTGCTCTCATCGAAATGCCCGTCGCCGGCCTCATGTCTGACGAGCGCGCCGAAATCGTCGCCGCCAAGGCCGACAAACTCGTCGCCGCCATGCGCGCCTGCGGCTGCACCCTCAACAACGCCTACATGCAGCACTCGCTTCTGGCGCTGGTGGTTATTCCGGAGCTTCGGATCTCGGACATCGGGCTGGTGGATGTGCGCAGGTTTGAGCGGGTGGGGGTGTTTGTCTAGCGGGTGGAACGAGCAAAGTGAGAATTTATAAGTTTTATCCAGCTGAATATGGACTGCAGTCTCTTGAGAAATTGAGGCTGAAGGTCTCCACAATCGAAAGCCTCAATGATCCATTTGAACTGCTTTCAGTCGACATTGGGAGATTGGACATAAGGACGCGGGCGGTTCAATTTAGGGAAAAGATTGCCTCTACCCACGGCGTCGTTTCATTTAGCACAAAATGGAACGAACCATTGATGTGGGCGCATTACGCGCGCAACCACAAGGGGCTAGCCATCGGATTTGACGTCAGTGAGCACCATTTACTTCCAATAAAATACGTTCGACGGCGTGAAAAGTCTGCGGTGGTAGGTCATCTGAATGACGATCAGTTTTACGACTTAATGAAAAACGCATTGACGCAAAAGCACGTCACTTGGCGCTATGAGGCCGAAATGAGAATGATGCACCCGTTGCACCAATGTGATCGGGAGCATGGCGACAAGTTTTTTTCTGCATTTGCTGATCTAGGTCTTACCGTCAAAGAAGTGATTTTCGGCGCCGGATATGAACCAATGGGTAAAGACAGACTACAAGGCGCCTATGAAAAGTCTGGTGTATTATTTTCAACGGTTCGCGCGAAATTTACTGGCTTCAAGATGTGCAAGCAGTCCAACAAGAAGCTTGTGAAAACGCTTTGAGAGAAACGGAATTAGCCGAAGAAAAGATGGAGGGGTAGGCCGAGCGGCACGAGCTAAAATCGCCGAAGGGCCGCCGCGCCATACTTAAAAAATTACCCCGGGCGCATGCGTGAGCAGAGGCGACACCGGGGTTTACACAGGCCGTATAGCAAGGTGAGGGAAAAAATGCAAGCCCAGGCCACAGAGTTGGAAGCCCTGGACGCGGACCAGATTGAGATGGCGCTGTCGCAGGAGCGGTTCGCCCGCTATGTCGAATGGGCGGCGGGTGATCGTTCGCAGGCGGTCAAGCTCTACACGCTCAACAGTCTGATTTCCGAAAGTTTCTACATTCCGCTACAAGCACTCGAAATTGCGTTGCGCAACCGCATTCACATCGTCCTGAGCGCCGCTTCCGGCGATAACTGGTATGAAAATCCCCTTTATCAACAAGGCAGCGTTCAGCCGGAGCAACTCGAAAACGCCAAACGTGACCTCTTGGAGAAGAATAAGGAACTAACGCCTGGACGCATCGTTGCGGCGCAGACATTTGGTTACTGGACCGCCTTCTTCGGCACCATCTACGAAGATCAGTGGCGCAAAGAACTGCACAAGGTCACTCAACTCCCTGAGGGCGCGCATTTGTCCAGAAAGCAGTTTGCAGCACCGCTTGCCCCAATTCGCGAGCTGCGCAACCGAATTGCCCACCACGAGCCAGTCATCACATGGAATCTGCCAAAGCACTTCGGCGCAATAATGCAGCTGACAGAATGGCTTTCACCTGCGGCGGCAGACTGGTGCCGAAGCTGCTCCCGGTTCCCGCATATATATCCCGACGAGGGCATCTCCCTCGCTAGCCCTGACGAGACAAAAGAGAAGACCGGATGACATTCAGCTAGGAATTTATCGGAGCTTCGCTTCTGGCGCTGGTGGTGATACCGGAGCTGCGGATCTCGGATATCGGGCTGGTGGATGTGCGCAGGTTTGAGCGGGTGGGGGTGTTTGTGTGAGGGGGGACGCAAAGTGGCTGGTCAGCCCGGCGTCTTGTTTGCAATTTAAAGATATCTCCAATATATAGATATTCTTAATATTCCCAAATGAGCTGCCTCCATGCGCACATTCAGCACCGTCGAACTCACTCAGCAGGTCGGCGCCGTCACCCATGCGGCATCGCGCGAACCCGTCACCATCACCCATCACCGTAAGCCGCGTTTTGTGTTGATGAGCGTGGAGGATTTCGAGAAGCTGCGCGAGGGCGCGCGGCCGCGGCGCGTGTTCGGCGCGGGGGAAGCGCCGCCGGAATTGGAGGAAATGCTGGCGTCAGAGCTGGAGCGGCGCGTCAAAGACAGCGCGACTGATCATGCCGACTGAGGCATTTAAGGACGGTCACATCGTCCGCTACCCCTATTTGTGGCTCTGGCAGCGTGATTTGGGACGTGAGGAGGGTGAGAAAGACCGCCCTGCCTGCCTTGCGATGATCTTCAGGAATGAGGCGCAAAACCTGTCTCATCTTGTCATTCTCGCCATTTCCGGCAACCCGCCAAGTGCAGGGCAGGTTGCCGTGGAAGTTCCGCAACTTGAACTTCGGCGCGCTGGACTGACGGAGGCGAAGCGCGGATGGATTACGGTTTCAGAGTACAATTATGACATTCTTGAGCGGTCTTGGGATTTTCCAATCAACACGCCGCCGCAGGGCCGCTTCAGTCGGCCATTTCTGAAACAGGTTCAAGCAGCGGTTCTTGAAACCATACGTGGCAAAGCTGGACGGGTCGACCGGACAGTCTGACCAATTCAGGAACCAGCACAGGCAGCCAGACGATTCTCCTCCCACAGCTTCAAGGGTCTGTGTCTTAGAAGCTCCGCAATGGAATGCTGTTCCCATAGCACGCTGCCAATCTGCCCTCGTTCCCGCGTCACATCCACCCCAGCTCCGGTCCCACCGGCACGATCCCCGTGGGGTTCAGCGCCTTCACCGAATAATACCCCCGCTTGATGTGGTCGATGCTCACCGTCTCCCGCACGCCCGGAATGGCAATCACCCGTTCCAGATAGGCCTGCAAATTGGGGTAGTCCGCAATGCGGCGTTTGTTGGTTTTGAACAGACCGAAATAGGCCGCGTCGAAGCGGACGAGGGTGACGAACAGGCGGATGTCCGCCTCGGTGAAGGCCGCGCCGAACAAATAGGGGCCTGAGGCGAAGCGGGGCTCCAGCTCGTCGAGCATGGCGAACACGTCGTGATAGGCTTCCTCATGGGCCAGCTGTGTGGTGGCAAAGCCCGCGCGGTAGACGCCGTTGTTCAGCATCGGATACACGCGCGCGTTCAAGGCGTCGATCTCTTCGCGCAGAGCCTGCGGGTAGAGGTCGATCTGCCCTTCAGCCAGCGCGCCGAAGCCGGAATTGAATATGCGCAAAATGTCGGCGGACTCGTTGTTGACGATTGTGTTCAGCTTCTTGTCCCACAGAACCGGCACAGTGGCGCGGCCGGTGAAATGCGGGTCAACGCGCGTGTAGAGTTCGTGCATATAAGTTGCGCCGTTCAACTCGTCGCGGGTCGATCCCGGAAAGTCGCCAAAGCGCCAGCCTTGGCTGGAAAGGGCAGGTTCAACCACCGAAACTGAAATGGCGCTTTCAAGCCCCTTCAGCTTGCGGGCGATCAGGGTGCGGGAGGCCCAGGGGCAGATCAGCGCGACGTAAAGATGATAGCGGCCTGCCTCAGCGGCAAAGCCCGCATCGCCCGTCGGCCCGGCGGCGCCGTCCGGCGTCACCCAATGGCGGAATGAAGATGTCTGGCGCACAAAGCCGCCCTTTTCATCCATCGCCTGCACCGGCTGCCAGTCTTCCGTCCATTTTCCGTCGATGAGCATTCTGATCTTCCTTGCGCAGTCCCATCAAAGTCCGAAGCGCTCTTAAGGGCAATAGAATGGGTTGGTAATATGCCGTTCTGGCGATGGACTGTTCGCAAATACACAACGAAGTCGGATTCGTCGTTCACAATTTTGTCAGGCCGTTTGAGCGGGTGGGGGTGTTTGTTTGAGGATGAGGCGGTTCAACCGTGCCTCACCAAACCGTGAAGCTCCGGCCGGGAACCGTGATGATGATTGCGGAAACTGACACATCCTGTCCGTGCGGCGCGCCGTAGACGTTTTTGGTGGGAGGGCATGAGAGCGTCACAGGAGACGATAGGAATGCCAGGAAATAATTCGAACAACGCTTTTGACTTTCGCGGGCTGCAGATCGGCGGTCACGGCAATGATGTTCTGCGTGGCGGCTATAGAGGAGATTTCCTCTTCGGGCTCGGCGGTGATGACAGCCTGTTTGGCGGGCGCGGAACGGACTTTCTGTTCGGCGGCGCGGGCATGGACGCGCTCTTCGGCGGCGGCGGTCGTGACTACCTTTACGGCGGCAGCGGAGATGACAAGCTCTATGGCGGCTCGGGCAATGACTTTTTGTCCGGCGGGGCAGGGGCGGACAAGTTTCTGTTTGATCCCTCCAACAAGGGCGAAGGCTATGACGTCATCTCCGACTTTGAACTCGGGGCCGACAAGATCGTGCTGAATGCCGCTGACATCTTGCGCTCCGACGGCGATATTGCGTCCAGAACCGGCGACCCGTCGCTGCTCGACGCGACGGATTTCGACGCAAACTCCAGCTGGGATGTGACGGCCTCACATGATGGCGATGTGCTGATCAACCACCCAAATGGCAAGATCGAGCTGAACGGCATCAAATTCGGCGCGGCAACCGACAGCTTCGCTGAACTCTTGCCCGCGCTTGAGCTCACCGGTGTTGTTGGCGGCGCGGCGGGCGCGGATTCGCTTTCCGGTGGCGCTGGTGATCAGGCTCTGTTCGGACTCGGCGGCGATGACAAGCTTGAAGGCGGAACCGGCAATGACGTGTTGTCCGGCGGCGCCGGGTCGGACTTGTTCGTGTTCAATCCGAATCGTCCGGGCGAGGGCGCAGATGTGATCTATGACTTCGCACTCGGCACAGACAAGATCCAGCTCAGCGTCGCAGACGTGCTTGCTTCCACGCCGGGGCTTTTGGCGCTGACGGGTGATCCGGCGGCATTCGAGTTCACCGACCTTGACGCCAGCCCGCTCTGGAACCTCTCCGCCAGCGCCGATGGCGACCTCCTGGTGACGCACCCCAACGGCATGATCGAGATCAACGGCCTGACATTCGGCGCCGGGGTCGACACTTTTGGGGAAATTTCCGGCGCTCTTTTGCTGGTGTGAGAAAAATGGCCCAATTGCGTTCCTCCGCGCAATTGGGCCCGCGCGCTTTCGGCCTACAGCCCGGATTTCTCACATGCTGCGCGCAACCCTAAAACCTATGGCGT
This sequence comes from uncultured Alphaproteobacteria bacterium, assembly GCA_963792485.1. GTDB lineage: Bacteria > Pseudomonadota > Alphaproteobacteria > Rhizobiales > Rhizobiaceae > JANOYJ01. The sequence continues at coordinate 327,656 of CAWBWL010000007.1, read as the reverse complement.
TGTCCCTCGTGCCGGGATCAAATGCGTTGCGCAGAGCCGAGCGTAGGAGTCGCGGATCGTCATACCATGAGGCTCCCCGCGCCACATGCTGCGCGCACATGGTACTGTCACCAATCCATTCCGACCCGTCAGGCGGCGTGCTCGGATAGGTCCCGACATAACAACCGGCTACCCACTCCCAGACATTGCCATGCATGTCATGCAGGCCAAATGGATTGGCGGGAAACTGGCCGACCGGCGCGCTGCCTTCCTCCCATTGGTCCTCGCCGGATGCCGCGCCCGAGCAGCAGGTGTCCGAACCGTAATTGGCGTGTCTGCGGCTGGCTTCGCGGCCCCAGGGATATGGCGTCGCCGTCGCGGCCCGCGCGGCGTATTCCCACTCTGCTTCTGACAACAGGCGATAACGCCTGCCAGGCAAGCTCGCGCTTGCCGCATTCAACCAGGTGAGGAATTCCTGCGCATCTTCCCATGACACGTTTATCACCGGCCTTTTGCCTCTTCCCCAGCCGTTATCCGCGGGCGTTGGATTGGATTTGCAGCCGCCTCCAGCAACACACGCCTCCCATTCATTGAAGGTGACTTCGTAACGGCCAACCGCGAAGGGACGGGCAATCGTCACTTTGACCGGATTGCCGAATTCGCCGCCTTCATCAGCGCCGCGCCCTGCCTCGTCTTTTGGTGATCCCATCAGGAACGAACCAGCTGGAATGGTCACCATTTCCGGGCATGCCGCGCATGCCCCCATGGCGGCGGGCTGGGTGCCGGGCGCAGCTGCTGCGGCAGGCGCCTCTGGTTTGACGTCGGGCTCTGCCTGAACCGGTTTGCTGCTTCCGCCCAGGAGGCCGATCTGATTGAGCGCCAAAAGGAGTGCTGTAACAGCGCCTAGCAGCGTGCCGGTGGCGGTCAGAATGCCTGGCAGCGTGTGGAGCCAGTTCTGCTTCGGTTCGTCGGCCATGCAATCCACCTCAACACAGTCGATGCGAGACGCGCCATGATATCAAGATTTTCGGTGGTTTGTTACTGGATTCGCATGCTGAGCGGTTGCTGCGCCAACACGACAGCCATCACCGCAGCTCAAATGCCCCCAGCGCAAACGCCTTGCCATTCACTTGCGCCTCAAGCCTGTGCTCGCCGACAAAGTGCTTGCGCGTTGTCATGTCGGCAAATGACACCTTGGCTCCCAGCCGGACAGTCTGCCCGGGTTCGAGCGTCACGCGGGCGAGTTTGAAGGTTTTGGGGCGTGTCTTGCCGTTGGCTTTGATGAAGTGGACGACAAAGTCGATGATCAAATCCTGCGCGTCCGCACCTTCACTGGTGAGATCAAAGGAAAATCGCAACGCGCCGCCGCGTTCGGGGTTTCTTGGGATAGTGGAAAAGCCGCCGATTCTGACCTGCGGCGGATTGCCTGCGCCGAAGAGTTCGAGTGCCGGCAGATAGCCCTTCTTCACAAGATCGCGCATGGCGTGTTTGACGATCCATGCCCGTTCCGGAGGCGCTCTTTTGAGCCAGTCCCGGCATAAATCGACAGCGATGTCAGGGTGATCCTTGCTGATGTCGTTGATGTTATTGGCGACTGAGCGCTGCACATAGCGCTCGGGATCGTCTTTCAACAATTCAAGCAGCGCGATGACCGGGGCAGGGTCCTTCTGAAACGCCGGCAGGCGCGGCGCCCAGGGCAGGCGCGGTCTTGACCCTTCGCAGGCGAGGCGGCGCAGATGCGTGTTGCCGTCTACGGCCCAGCGCTTCATTTGCGCATAGGTGAGTTCTGGATGGCGGATGAGGAAGGCGCGGATGCTGAATTCGCAGGTGAACCGCTTGGTCAGCTCTTCTTGCAGGGCGAACGCCTCGCGCGGATGGCCAATGCCAAACTGCTCGATAAAACTGTCATGCGGCATGTAGCGCAACGCGCTCGCGCCATTTTCGCCGCTCGCGTGATTTCTTTGCCAAGCGAGGCGGCAAGTATTTCCGCAGCCGCCGGAAACTCTGGCAGATGTGCCCGCAGCGCTGTGGCGATATGTTTGGCGCGCTGTTTGAGTTCCAGCGCTTCCAGCCCCGCAAGGCAGGCGGCGACAAAGCCATCGCTGTCGAATGCCGGATGGACCGCCGCAACGCTGTCCGAAATCCAGCGCACGGCGTCCGCGTTCAGAATGTTTTTCAGCGGCTCGGCCATGGCTGTGTTTAGGCGCAGAAGCGCGCCACACTCAAGATGACTTTGTCAGCAGCGCGCGATGAACAAGGTCCCTGTCAAGCAAGCTGCAACCAAAGATTTATCTCTCTCACCCGTATTGGTGATTTTGTCGCCGCCATTTTCTGCAATGGGAAATTGTGGGGCCTCTAAATCCAAACCTTGGAGGCTAAAATGGAAGACCCAATACTGTTCTGGAATGACGTGTGCAATGAAGCCAACCGCTTCGATCACACCGCGCCGATGAAAGGCGCCGCGCAGGGCGGGCCGACGCGCAGCTCGCGCGCAACCGCCATCGTCCATCTGGCCATGCATGATGCGCATTTCGGCGTGGACCCTGCGGCGGGAATCAATCTCTACACGGGCGCAGCGGTGAACGCTTACGTGCCTGCAGTCGCTCCGCCGCTGCCAGTGCAGGTGAGCGCCGCAGTGTCAGCCGCAGCGCATCTCACCCTGACGTCGCTCTATCCTGAGCAAGCTGCGACATTCGCCAGGAAGGCGCATGAAATTGCTGAGAAGAATGAGACCCATGCGGCAGCCCATGATTATGGCTACCGGATCGCCCGCGAAGTTCTGCGGCTTCGCGCAGATGATGGCTCAAATGACAATCCGCAGCATGTGTACGCCTATGCCAAGCCACATCATCGCGAAGACCCGCTCAACCCCTTGCTCGAGCCGCTCGGCGCAAGCTGGGGCCGCGTAAAGCCGTTTGCCATAACCGAGTTTCACGAGCAGATGCCCTATCATCCATTCGGCGGCGCGCAGTACAACGCCGACCATGACGAGGTCCTTGCCAAAGGCGGCTCGGCTTCGCAGCCCAACACGACCCGCACGCGGGAAGAGACGGCCATTGGCCTCTATTGGGCGTATGACGGAGCCAAGGAGCTCGGCACGCCGCCGCGGCTTTATAACCAGATCGTCCGGATTATCGCCAAGGACAAGAGCAATACAGTGGCGGACAATGCGCGGCTGTTTGCGCTGGTCAATGTCGCCATGGGAGATGCGGGCATCGTCGCCTGGCATTGGAAATACCATTATGATCTGTGGCGGCCAGTGATTGGCATTCGTGAGATCGACAATAATTTCGGGCCGGATGCAGTTGGCGGCAAACCTATCGTGGCGCGGTGCGATCCGTTCTGGCGTCCGCTCGGCGCGCCTAAAACCAATGACACCGCGCCAGGCGCCCGCTCCTTCACTCCGCCTTTCCCGGCCTATCCTTCGGGACATGCGACATTCGGCGCAGCGGCGTTCGAGATGGTCCGCCGCTTCTACCGCGACAAGCCCGGCGCCACCAACCCTTTCACGGAAAACGGCATCGACAATATCGGTTTCGAGTTTGTGTCCGCCGAGCTCGACGGCCAGTCGAAGGACAATGACGGATCGCTGCGCGTGCGCCATGAGCGCAAATACAATTCGATGGCGGACGCAATGTTTGAAAACTCCGTCAGCCGCATCTTCCTTGGCGTGCATTGGCGGTTTGACGGCACGTCGGCCAATTCCGTCGCGGGCATGCTGCAGGCAACCGACAAGATCGGCGGCGTGCCGCTTGGGCGAAGCATAGCAAAGGACATCTACGAGACGGACATGCTGCCGTCCCCCACGGGCCTCATTCCGCCCGCCGCCTGAGATAATGTGTCCCGCAGTGCCTGAACGTGCTGCGGGACGTTAGCCTGCGGGAGTCTGCTGGGACGCCGGCGGTAACATCGCCCCCGCTGCCACGGGCGCTGGGTTCTGCGGCAATTTCAGCCGGCCTGCCAGCGCCCGGCCGAACACGGCGCGTTCCACCTTCTCCGCGAGTGCGTCAGCCAGTTCGTCATCGGTTTCCGTCTTGTCAGATGCTGCGGCGGCGACTGCCCCGATCACGCCATTGATGACGACCGAGTTCATCGCCGAAACTTCACGCCGCATCAATATTTTGCCGTCAGCATCGCTAATTGTCATCGCCGCCTTGATGCGGTTGGAATCGCCCACGAGCAGCGACATTGCCGGATTTTTCCGGTGCAGTTCCGTGATCAGCAGCGAGACGCGGACGGCGCGGCCATTTGGCGCCGACTGCTTTCCGAGGCGGTATTGCGCGTAAGCTTGAACGCGGCGCACCGCATCGCTGTCCGGCGGGACCGAGGCCGATGGCGTGACTTCCAGACTCTCGATCTGAACCGCGCCTATATGCGTGTTCAAAGATGGCTGCGTCGTTTGGCAGGATGCCAGCGTCAGAGACGCAAGAATGAGAAGCGCGCCGCGCAGTAATGTCATGACTGTTCCCCGAGCCCGTTTTGCGCATATCTGATTCTGTGTGCTTACTGCAAATTGCAGGTGGGGCGGACTTCGCAGGCCGGGGGACCTCATTCGTTGGCAAGAAGCGGCAATGAGGACCGCCCCTTGCCGTCTTGCGACATCACATTTGAACCATGCGCCAGAAGGTTTAGAGTATCCGTATTGATCAAGCCGTCTTTGGTCACAAAACCGGCTTGATCAATACGGATACCAGCTAAAGAGCTTGCATGCCTCTGCAGGCCATCCAGTTCGCACAGCCTCAGCTTCAGCTTCAGCCTCAGCCGCCGACGCTGCCGCCGCCCTGTCCTGCGCCCGACGTCGAATCGGACCAGGCTGAGGCGGTCATGCCGCCGCCACTGCCAGCTCCGCCGGAATCTTCCACAATATCTGCATACGCCATGGTGGAGGGCAGACCGGCTCCGCCAGATGCACTGCCGCCTCCGCGACCGACGCCGGGCTCATCCCCGCCGTTTCGCGCATCTTGACTGCCGCCATTCACACTGCCGCCGCCCATGCCGTGTCCGTCATCTTCAGTTTCGCCCGCAGCCTTGGCGGACGGATAGCGTCCATCGCCAGCCATGCGGGCGAGGGCCTGCGCCGCAGCCATCTGCAAGGCGGGCCGGATCTCGGATTTTTGCATTCTTTCAACAGAATTGCGCAAACTGGCCGATGCTCCGGACTGCACGGAATTCAGCGCGACCTTACGCACGCCTTCATCATTGTCGCCCAAAAGCGGCTCGAGCACCGCGCCTGCGTCATCGTCCGGCAAGAGGCGGGCGGCGGCTGCTGCGGCAACGCGCACTGCCGCCTCACCGCTTTCGGCCGCAAGTTTGACGACGTTGGCGGAGCGCCCATGTGGGATCAAGGCGGCAAGATAGGTCGCCTTGGATGACAGCATCGGGTCGCCCTGCCTGACAAGTTTCTCAAGATGCGGGAGCGCATCCGGGCCTAGCTCGGCGGCCTCCGCATAGTCGGGCTCTTCAGGATCAAGCGCTTTGCGCACTTGCTGCATGGTGACGGCCATAATGGGTCTCCTCACAAATCAATTGTCAGCGCGCTCGCCCGCATTGTGCCAGTCTCCGAAGAGACCAGATCGGGCGGCGGATTAGTGATGTTGCCTGTGCCATTGCCTGTCATCAGGCGGTCATTATTGTCAACGTGACGCAATCCAAGCACGTGTCCGACTTCATGCGCCAAAGTCCATTGCGTCGCGCCTTGGGCCACGACTGCGCCCGGACGGTTTGCCGGATGCGCGGCGCAGCCGTTGGACGGCGGCACCGTTGAGCGGATGAAATAGACGGTCACCTCATTGGCTCCGACATTGTTTCGATTGCCAAACAATGTGTTCTGCTCAGCTGTGGTCGTGCCCATCACGCAGGTGCCGACATCGCAGTCGTTCAGATCGGGCAAGTTCAAATTCTCGGTCGAGGCGAGCTGCACTTGGATGCCGACGGATTCATAAACCTCGCGCATGCGCGTCACCATCGTGTCGATCGCAATTGTGGGCGCGGTCAGGATCTTCGCGTGGACCCGGACTGTGGGCGTGAGCCCCGCGTCCCAGGTCTCCAGCTTGATGAGCCGCAGGTTCTGCGCGGCAAGCTCTTGCCATTTGGCGATGAAGTTTTCAAAACTCGCGCCTGACCAGAGATAATAGCCATCGCTGCCTGGACCCCAAACGCCGGCGAAGCGCCGCTGACCTCCTTCGAGATAGGATTTGAAAACTGTCAGACGCAAATTCTGAGCGGCAAGCTCCTGCCACTTGGCGACAAAATTGTTCCAGTCCGCGCCGACCCACAAGTAATGGCCACCGCCGCCGGAGCGCCACGCGCCAACCCAGCGCCGCACGCCTCCGGCAACATAGGTGTCAAGGTCTGCAAGGCGCATGTTTTGTCCGGAGAGCTCGTTCCATTTGCTGCTGAAACTCGCCCAATCGGAATTCCACAAGTAATAACCATCAGAACCCGCGCGCCAGACACCAGAATAGCGTTGACCATTGCCAGCATCATGCACCTTGAGCACGGTGAGGCGCAAATTCTGCGCGCCAAGCTCCTGCCATTTGGCGACAAAGTTGTTCCAGTCGGCATTGACCCACAGATAGTGACCGTCAGAACCCGAGCGCCAGACTCCCGACCAACGCTGCTGTCCGCCAACTGTGACATTCTCTATGTCGACAAGCCGAAGGTTCTGGTTGTTGAGTTCCTGCCATTTGGCAATAAAATTTTCGAGACTGGCGTTGACCCACAAATAGTGGCCGTCATTGCCGCTGCGCCACACGCCAGACCATGCAATAGACATAGCAAGCTCCTTACAAGCGATCGGACCATGTGAGAACAAGAGTGATCAAATGCAGAAGCCCCGGGACCTGGAAACGCGTTGATCTCCGACAGTCGCAGGGACGCCGGTTTTTTGCGGCGCGCTTTTTTCTTACCTAGGGTAAGGGCGACTGAATTGTGACTGAAGTGTGGCGAGACGGTCTGGCAGAGCGGCGGAAGTGGTAAAATTGTGCCGCGCCGGCAAATTCGCGCGCTCTATTGCAATGCAGCATGAAATACGCCATATGAGCGCCAACGCGATGATTTGCGGGGTTCGCCCCGTGTTGAGAACCACGGTTCGTGCCGCGTTATCCCGCTCCTTTCCGAAATGACGGCGAGAAGCGAACGGGTTGGAAAATTTCCGGCCCGTACCCGCAAGACGCCGCTTTTGTGCGTCTCGCCAACGAAACCCTGACGCGCGCGTTCATTTGCGCGCAGCGTCGATTTTTCGCGTGCGCGCGATTGAAAGATGAATTGTAAGTGACTGAAATTATTGAAAATACTGCCGCATCCACCAACGGTTTTGCGGCTCTGGGCCTCTCCGGCATTGTGCTGAAAGCGCTCGACACCGCCGGGTTTGAAATGCCCACCCCGATTCAGGAAAAGGCGATCCCGCCGCAGCTGAAGGGCCGCGATATTCTGGGCGTTGCCCAGACCGGTTCCGGCAAGACGGCGGCCTTCGTGCTGCCGATCCTCAAAGACATCATGGCCATGGGCGACAAGCGCCAGCACAACACGGCGCGCGCGCTGATCATGGTGCCGACGCGTGAGCTTGCCGTGCAGATCGAGGAATGCATCCGCATGTTCGCCAAGGGCGCGCACATCTCAACCGCGCTGGTGCTCGGCGGCATGTCGCGTTTCCTGCAGATCAAGAAAATGCTGCCCGGCGTTGACTTCCTCATCGCTACTCCGGGCCGTTTGCTTGACCTTATGAATGTCGGCGCCATCAAGCTGCACGACACCAAATTCCTGGTGCTCGACGAGGCTGACCGCATGCTCGACATGGGCTTCATCAAGGATGTGCGCAAGATCGCGCAGAAAGTGAACCCCGCACGGCGCACCGCGCTGTTCTCCGCGACCATGCCCGAGGAAATCGAAGAACTCGCCTCAAGCTTGATGAAAGACCCGGTGCGGATTGAAATCACGCGTCCCGGCACTTCGGTGACCACAGTCGAGCAGCAGCTGATTTACCTTGCCCGCGGCGAAAAGCGCGCTTGCCTGTCTGCCTTGCTCAAGGGCGCGGAGTTCGAGCGCGTTATCGTGTTTGCCCGCACCAAGCATGGCGCGGACGCGGTTCAGCGTCATCTGGAGCGCGATGGTTTCTCCAATGCCGCCATCCACGGCAACAAATCGCAGAATGCGCGCCAGAAGGCGCTGAAGGATTTCAAAGCTGGCGCGATCAAAATTCTGGTTGCCACCGATATTGCCGCGCGCGGCATTGATGTGACCGGCATTTCGCATGTCATCAATTTCGACCTGCCGGATGAAGCCGAATCCTACGTGCACCGCATTGGCCGCACCGCGCGCAATGGCGCCACCGGTATTGCCGTGACGCTGTGCGAGCCGGACGAGAACAGCAAGCTGCGCTCGGTCGAGCGCCTGATCCGGCTGAAGCTCAGCGTGATCGAAAAGCCGGCCTTCGTCGTCAAACCGAGGGATCCGGCCATTGAAAAGGAAGACCGCGAGCGCCCGGATTCCATGCCGCACCGTTTCCGCTCCAAGGGCGGCCGGCCGGACAACAAGCCGCGCGGTGACCGTCCGCATGGGGACCGCCCGCATGGTGAGCGCAAGAAGCCGGATCACAAGCCGTCAGCCAAACCCGCAGGCGCGCATCCGGCCTTTGCGCCATCGGTTCGCGCCGACGCGCCAAAGGGTGATGCGCCTGCCAAGCGCAAGCGCCGTTTCCGACCAGCCCGCGCCCGCGCTGCATAAGACAAGACGCTAAATGGCCGGAATTGCTGCGCTTTCGCTCTGTTATGTGCTCTCGCAGTTTTTCCGGTCGTTTCTCGCCGTTCTCTCCCCGGCGCTGATCGTGGAGCTTGGCGCCACCAAATCAGATCTCGCGCTCGCCTCCGGCGGCTTCTTCATTACCTTCGGGCTCATGCAGTTCGTGGTCGGCGTCGCGCTCGACCGTTACGGCCCGCGCCGCACCGCTTCGCTCATCTTCGGCGTGTTTGCCGCAAGCGGCGGCCTGCTGTTTGCGATGGCGCGCACGCCGCTCGAGATCATTCTCGCCATGGGACTGTTCGGCATTGCCTGTGCGCCGGTGCTGATGGCGTCCTATTTCATTTTCGCCCGCTCATTTCCCGCCGCGCGCTTTGCGCTCCTCTCCTCCGCGCTCCTGGCCTTCGGCATGAGCGGCAATGTCTTCAGCGCCTCGCCTCTGGCCGCAGCCTCCGAAGCATTTGGCTGGCGTTGGGTCATCGCCGGGCTTGGCATCTTGTCGGCCATAATTGCGCTCACCATTTTCATTTCCGTGCGTGATCCGCAAACGGCTCCACATCACCAGGGGGCAGGGCTGTCCGGCTATGCGCGGCTGTTCAGGGATCCGCGCTTCTGGCCGCTGTTTCCGATGATGGCGATCTCCTACACGCCTGTCGCCGGCATACGCGGTCTGTGGGCAGGCCCATTCCTTCATGATGTCTACCTGGCCGATGCAGCTGGCATTGGCAGCGTCACGCTCGTCATGGCGCTCGGCATGATTTCCGGCAGCCTGCTCTATGGCCCGATGGACCGCTGGTTAGGCTCAATCAAATGGGTGATCTTCGGCGGCAATCTGATTTCGCTCGCCGCGCTGATTTTCCTCGCCGCTCTGCCGCAATCAGGATTGGTCGCGGTGACGGTTGCGATGGTCTGCATAGGCCTGTTCGGCGCAAGCTACGCGATCCAGATGGCGCATGGCCGCTCCTTCCTGCCGCCGGACCTCGTCGGGCGCGGCGTGACCATGATGAATTTTTTCAACATTATGGGCGTCGGCATCATGCAATTCCTGACCGGCGCGCTCGTCACGGCCTTCACCGATCCGGCAAATCCGCAAGCTGCCTATCAAGCTCTGTTCGGCTTCTACGCGGTTCTTCTCATTGCAGCGCTTGCCATCTTCGCCTTCTCGCAGGACGCTGTCAAAGCCCCAGCGACTGGATAAAGGCACGTGACTTTTCGGCCACTTCCTCCGTCTTGTTGGGCGAGAGCGCATCGCCCGCCACAACATGCTGATAGGGATCATCCGGCTTCTCGACAATCAACGTTTCAGTCTTGCCGCCCCAGCGCGCAATTCGCTCTTTGGTAAGGTCCGGGCGCACAACCTTGTCGGTTTCGGCAAAAACAAACAGCGTCGGTATCTTGATATCCTCGACCCGCGCGTCCCGCGCCAGCTTGGTTTGAGCCGACATTGGCAGGATCGCATTGGTTGGATATTTCGGCGTCCAGAATGTGCCATGCGCCGCGTTCACCGGCGTGAATTCCCGCTCGGGGCCGACAATGAGATTGGCAAGCTGGCGTCCCCATGGCAGGTCAAGCAGAAACGAGCCCGGCGCCTGCACGCCATAGTTTGGCGAGACAAAAATCATCGCAGCCACGTCTTTCGACAAATCAGGCTGCGCAGCCGCCCATGTCGACAAGCCTGCGCCGGTGGACGTGGCGATGATGATCACCTTTTCGCCGATCATCCGCCCGATGGCGATGGCCTCGGCGAAGTCATTGACCCAGTTATTGACCGTGGCAACCGCCATGGCCTGACCGTTCTGCCCGTGCCCGGTGAGCCGCGTGTAATAGAGATTGGCGCCCAGCGCCGCCGCAATCTTGTCCGGAACGGGCCGTATTTCCCCCTTTGAGGCGGAGAAGCCATGGATGTAGACGACGGCAAGCTTTGTCTTGGCCTTCGAGTTTGGAAACGCCCAGATGATTTCCTTCTGCAGCCCGTCGCGAATGCCCGCAATGTCCGCCTCCGCCTTGGCAAGATAGGCATCCGGTTCGGCGCCGATGCTGGCAGGATCAAACCGCACCGTCGTGTCCGCAGGCTCGCGCGGGCCAAGCGCAAACATGCCGCCAAGCGCAATCATCACAATCAGAAATCCATAGAGCATCCGCCGCACCGCCATCACCCCCGCATTTTGTTTTGACGTAATGGTAAGAGATGGCGGGCGCGGGTGCAATGCTGATCGGCATTTGTCCAGTGGATGGCTTGTGAACTTGTTTCGGGTGACAAGCGTAAAGACGCCGAACCGGAATTGATCATGCAGCGCTCCACGCTTGTCGCCTACGCCTTGCCCGCACTGCCGCTCGCGGCGCTGACCCTTCCTCTCTATGTGCTGGTCCCGACCTTCTATTCCGAAACGCTCGGCCTTTCACTCGCCTCCGTCGGCGCAGCGCTCTTGTTTGTCCGCATTTTTGATGCGCTGAACGATCCGCTGATCGGAATTATGTCCGACCGCTGGCAGCCCGCCTTTGGCCGCAGGCGCGCCATGTTTGCGCTCTCATTGCCCGTGACCGCGCTCGCTGCATGGATGCTGTTCTGGCCGCCGGACAATCCGGGACCGGCTCATCTGATCATCTGGGGTTCGGTCCTGTCCATCGGCCAGACGATGGCGCTGGTGCCGTATTCCGCTTGGGGGGCTGAACTTGAGGGCGGCTATGACGCGCGCTCGCGTATTGCCGGCTATCGCGAAAGCCTGACGCTTGTGGGTACGCTGGTGGCTATTGCGCTGCCGTTTTCAATTGGCGTTGCCTCCAGCACGGGTGTTCACGGCCTTGCAGCCATGGCGATATTTGTGGCGATCGCGCTGCCAATGCTTGGTCTGTTTGCCGTGTGGCGCGTGCCGGAGCCCCTCAATTACACTAAAACCCGCATTGCATTTCTGCCCGGCCTGAAGGCGCTGTCAGCCAACCGGCCCTTCATGCGCCTGATAGCGGCGTTTTTCCTCAACGGATTGGCGAACGGAATTCCCGCAACGCTGTTCCTGTATTTTGTTTCGAGCGTCTTGAAGGCCGAAGCCATGCGCGGCCCGTTATTGTTCCTGTATTTCGCGTGCGGCATTGCCGGTGTTCCGCTGGCGCTTTATCTTGCAAAGCGGCTCGGCAAGCACCGGGCCTGGTGCTGGGCGATGCTCGTTACTTGCCTCGCATTTGCCTTCGCCCCGCTGCTGGGTCCGGGCGATGTGCCTTACTTCGCAGTGATTTCAATCGTCACCGGCCTTACGCTCGGTTTCGACTTGTCGCTGCCCGCTTCCATTCAGGCCGATGTGATCGATATCGATACGCTGCAGAGCGGCGAACAGCGCTCCGGTCTTTATTTTGCGGCGTGGAGCCTTTCGACCAAGTTGTCTTTGGCCTTGGGTGTAGGAGTGGTGTTTCCAATTCTCGAATATGCCGGGTTTAACCCGAATGCGCTCAATACCGGCGACCCTTCCGCATTGTTCACATTGGCAGCGCTGTACGCCTGGGCGCCGGTCGCGTTAAAGCTCATCGCCATTATGCTCATGTGGAATTTTCCAATTGACCGCGCCGCTCAGGATGAAACCCGCAGTCAAATCGAGGCCGCCACCTAGGGCTTGGTTCCGGTCGCCTGTTTCATGAACCAGAAATAGACCGGGTAGGGCAGCATCCGTAGAAATTTGAGGAAATACGTAAAGCGTCTCGGAAAGGTCAGCTCAAACCCACCGGTCGAAATGCCGTCAATGATGCGGCGCACAGCCTTGTCAACCGGCATCAGCGCGGGCATTTTGAACGTGTTCTTCTCGGTCAGCGGCGTCTCGATGAAGCCCGGATTGACGATCTGGATGCGGATATTCATTCGGTCGAAGTCAAACTTCAACGCCTCCGCCATATTGATCAGCGCCGCCTTGGACGCGCCATAGGCCGACGCCATTGGCAGGCCGGAATAGCCGGATACTGAAGCAACAATCATCACATGCCCGCTTCCCTTTGCCTTCATATGGTCGACGATGGGAACGATGCCGTTGACCTGGCCCATCACATTGATTGCGTAAGTGTCTACGAATTTTTGTATGCTCAGCCGGTCGCCGCTTGCTGGCCAATAATTACCAGCGTTGAAAATGGCGAGCGACACGCCGCCGAGCTTGCCCATAATTGCGGCGACCGTGGCAGCCATTGCATTTACATCCGTCACGTCTGCTGGGAAGCTGTGAATGCTTCCCGAGAAAGCGGAGGAGAGACGCTCCAGCTCTTCCAGTTTGTCGGCGCTGCGCGCAGTAGCCGCCACCTGCCAGCCGCGTGCGGCAATTCCAACGCCAGCTCGCGGCCTATGCCGGAAGACGCGCCGGTCACCCACACCGCGCCATCTTCCGGCTTGGCGCGGTAGAGTGTCATCTTCCGATAAAGTCCGAAAATATCTGCCGGTACGAGCCAGTCAGGCGCAACGGAGCGTCGGTGATGGCAAGGCAGATGCAGGGACGGTCATTTTCCGCAACCGGGCTGTGGTCGATATTCTCATCCGCCAGCGCAATATCGCCGCGGCCATAGCGGCCATTGGCGTCAGAAAACGCGCCGTCAAGCACAAGCGTGATCTCCGAGCCTTCATGGGTGTGGTCTGGCATTTTGCGGCCCGGACGGATCCAGAGCAGATTGACTTCGCACCCGTCTATGACGCCAAGCGCGCATTCCTTGTAGCCGGGCATTTTGGTGCGCCAGGGAATGGTGTCGGAAGAATAGGGGATAAGCCCAGCCAGCGCCCCAGGCAGAACCTTGTCGCTGTGTGCGGGCAGGACCGGCGCGTCAGCCAGCTCCGGCGCGTCAAGGATCGCCGCCAGTCGGACATCGCTGTTGTGCAGCGGCACGCCGTCCTGATGCTCAATGGCGGCGCCTGCTAGCCCTTCAAGCCCGGCGACAAAGGCGCGGTTGTCATCCTTGATTTCCAGATGCGCGCCGACAAGATGTTGCAGCGGAACGGGGAGAGATCCCGCCACATAACTCGCCAGCAAATTATCCATAGATGTAAAGTGCGCGTTTCTCATAGAGTCGTGTACCACCAAGCCGCCTTTGTTCATCGCGATTTACGCCGCCATATCGCGTTTGGATTGGTTGGAGAACCATTTTTCTCATCCCATCACCGATCTAGGGCAAAACGCCGTGATTTCCACTGCTATGGCCGATATTTCAGCTTGATGCGAGGGCAGGGCGTCCTTACCCTTTGCAAAGTCATATTTCGGGAAAATCATGCAATCTGTCCTCGACGCCATCGGCAACACGCCGCTCATCCGCCTGAAACGCGCCTCGGATCTGACGGGTTGCGAAATATTCGGCAAGGCCGAGTTCATGAACCCCGGCCAATCCGTGAAAGACCGGGCGGCGCTGTTCATCATCCGCGACGCCGAGCAGCGCGGGTTGTTGCGCCCGGGCGGTGTGATCGTGGAGGGGACGGCCGGAAACACTGGCATCGGCCTGACGCTCGTCGCCAAGGCGCTCGGCTACCGCACGGTGATCGTGATCCCGGATACGCAGTCGCAGGAAAAGAAGGACGCGCTGCGGCTTCTGGGCGCCGAGCTGATCGAAGTCCCCGCCGTTCCATACAAGAACCCGAACAATTACGTGAAAATCTCCGGCCGCCTTGCGGAGCAGTTGGCCAAAACTGAGCCGAACGGCGCGGTCTGGGCCAACCAGTTCGACAATGTCGCCAACCGCGACGGCCACATCGCCACCACTGCCGAGGAAATCTGGAAGCAGACGGACGGCAAGGTTGATGGCTTCGTCTCGGCCGTTGGCACTGGCGGAACGCTGGCGGGCACGGGGATGGGTCTGAAATCGCACAATAGCGGCGTCAAGATCGCGCTCGCCGATCCGCATGGGGCCTGCGCTCTTATTCCTACTACACAACTGGCGAACTGAAGGCCGAAGGCTACTCGATCACCGAAGGCATAGGGCAAGGCCGCATCACGGCCAATCTGGATGGCTTCACTCCGGACTTTCTCCTACCAGATCAGCGATGCGGAGGGCATTCCCATCGTCTTTGACCTGATGAGCGAAGAGGGCCTGTGCCTTGGCGGCTCATCCGGCATCAATATTGCGGGCGCAATTCGCCTTGCCCGCGACCTTGGCCCCGGCCATTCCATCGTCACCATCCTGTGCGATTACGGCACGCGCTACCAGTCAAAACTGTTCAACCCGGAATTTTTGCGCGGGAAGGGACTGCCGGTTCCGGCCTGGCTGGAGGCGAAGAGCGAAATTGCGGTGCCGTTCGAGCCCGTGGCTTAAGGAGACTTGATGTCCGATCGCTCACGCTTTCTGGTCACGCCGCATTGGCTGCATGAACGGCTGGGCCGCACGGATGTGCGGATTGTCGACGGTTCGTGGTATCTTCCAGCTCAAAACCGCGATGGCAAAGCCGAGTACGCCGCCGCCCATATTGAAGGCGCGGTGTTTTTCGACATTGACGCCATCGCCGACACAAGCTCCGGTCTGCCGCATATGCTGCTGGGCGCTGAGGAGTTTGCCGAAACCGTTGGCGCGATGGGAATATCGGACGCAGATACAATTGTCGTCTATGACGGGGCAGGGCTGTTTTCCGCCGCGCGGGTATGGTGGAATTTCAAAGTGATGGGCGCAAAGAACGTCTTCATTCTCGATGGCGGGTTGCCGGCTTGGGTTGTGTCCGGCCTCCCGGTTACCGATGCGCGATCTCGCTATGCTCCGAAGGTGTTCACACCCCGCTTCAACACCTCTGCTATCAAGTCAAGGGCCGATGTGATCGCTTCCATTCAGTCGAAATCCGCGCAAATCGTCGATGCGCGCCCTGCCGCCCGGTTTTCGGGCGATGCCCCGGAACCGCGTCCGGGTCTGCGGCCGGGCCATATGCCGGGCGCTCTGTCGATCCCGTTCCTGGACATTGTCGAAGACGGAATGCTGAAGAATTTGAAGGACTTGCAGTCATTGTTTACTGAAAGAGGCGTTGATCCTTCATCGCCAATTGTCGCCACCTGCGGCTCCGGCGTGTCAGCCGCGCTTGTCAGTCTGGCTCTCACATCTCTGGATGCGCCGCATCACACAATCTACGACGGCTCCTGGGCCGAGTGGGGCCTGCCAGGCGATACGCCGGTCGTCACCGGCAAGGACTAGCCACATGGCCAAAGCCAAGCCGCCAAAGCTTCTGCCGGTCCATGTGACCCGGCTTGAGATGCGGCGCATGCCGGCCCATCGCGAGCAGCCGCCCTCCGGCTTCCGCCTGGCGCTGATGCGCCTGTCGGACATTCCGCCGGGCTATTACCGCTATCTCTACCGGGAGGTGGGCAAGCCGCACCATTGGGCGCTGCGCCGGGATGCGGCAGATGATGATCTCGCCGCAGTCCTTGCGCCGGCTAAGGCCGAGGTTTTCGCGCTGTATGTCGAAGGCTGCCCCGCCGGCTTCTTTGAGCTGAATCTTCTGGAAAAACCTGACATGGTGCACATCCAGTATTTCGGCCTCACGCCGTTTTATCTGGGGCGCGGGCTTGGCCGCTTTTTCATTTCCGAGGCCATTTTTGCCGCCTGGGCGCATAATCCGAAGCGCATTGGCATTGAAACCAACACGCTCGACAGTCCGCGCGCGATCGCCCTGTATCAAAGAGCCGGGTTCGAGCCGGTCGCAAGTTTTGACGAGAAAATCCCGGCTTGGGAGTGAATGACAGCACAAAACGGCGTTCATCGCGCCTTCAGCTTGCCTTGTTTACGTTTTCAATCAGATCTGAAAATCCAAGGGGAGAATCTGCCATGACCAAACGCCGCGTGATCCTTGCCGCCCTCATCACCGCGGTGATCGCCGCACCAGCGGCGGCGCAGGAGACGCCGAGCGCCGGAACGATCCTGCGCCGCCTCGAAGCCGCACCGAAAGTGGAGGTCGCGCCGGAGGACAGGGTGACGATCCAGCAGCTCAAGCGGCGTCCCCAGATGCGCCGCATCGCGCCGTCGATCGACATTCAGGGCATTAATTTCGCCTTTGGCTCCGCCGAAATCCCGCGCTCCGAGCGCTGGAAGGTCGAGAATATCGGCGACGCCATCAACCAGCTGCTCGACCGCGAACCCGATGCGGTGATCCTGATTGAGGGCCACACCGACGCTGTCGGCTCGCGCATCAGCAATCAGCGCCTGTCGGAAGCCCGCGCCTTTTCCCTCAAGCGCGATTTGCGGCGCTATTTCGGCGTGCCAAGCTACAATGTGGAAACGGTCGGCTATGGCGAGGACTTCCTCATCGTCCCAACTCCGGACGAGGAATGGCGCAACCGCCGCGTCACGCTGCGCGAAGTGTCTGAGCTCATCCGGCGCTGATAAATTCCGGCGCACGTCACTCAGACTGGTGATGCAGCGGTATCTTTTTCCTGTTTGAGTCCAACCTTCGGGGAAAGGGGCGAAGAGTCCAAGGGAGCGCTGCCATGGCAGAATCCTCCAGACATGACGCGTGGCAGGCCGGGGACAGCTATGACCTGTATATGGGCCGTTGGAGCCGCCGCATCGCGCCGCTGTTTCTCAGCTGGCTGGATGCGCCCGATGGGTTGGACTGGCTGGAAATCGGCTGCGGCACCGGCGCGCTGACGGCGGCGATCCTCGCGCAGTGCGGGCCGAAAAGCCTCCATGCCATCGATCCTTCGGAAGGCTTCATCGCCAAAGCGCGGCAAAATGCCGGGCAGGGGCCGGTCTCGTTCCAGATCGGCGATGCGCAGGCTCTGGCCGTGGATTCCGCCAGCCGCGACGTGGTCGTTTCCGGTCTCGTTCTGAACTTTGTGCCGGACAAGGCAAAGGCGCTCTGCGAAATGAAACGGGTGGCGCGCAAAGGCGCGCAGATCGGATTTTATGTCTGGGATTATCCGGGCGGCGGCATTGAGTTCATGCGGGCCTTCTGGACGGCGGCGGCGGCGCTTGATCCCGGCGCCCACGAGCTAACGGAGGGCAGGCGGTTTCCGTTTTGCACCCCTGATGGCTTGACAGACATGGCCGCTGAGGCGGGCCTTGAAGGCATTGAGTGCACGCCGCTTGAAACCCCGACAATATTCAAGGATCTTGACGACTACTGGCTTCCTTTCACCTTGGGAGCAGGCCCGGCGCCCGGCTATTGCGTGAGCTTGACCCCTGACGCCCGCGAGCGCCTGAGATTAGAGCTGCAAGACACCCTGCCGCGCCAGGCCGACGGATCCATCGCGATGAAAGCGCGCGCTTGGGCGGTCAAAGCCCGCGCATAAAAAAGAGCCGCCCCTCGATGATCTCAAAGGGCGGCAAAGGCGTCACAAGCAAACGCCGGGAGGAAACTCAGGCGGCCAGCGCGGACTTCGCTTCAACCAGATCGAGCCCAAGCGACTCGGCCACCGCCTTGTTGGTGATGCGGCCCTTGTGGACATTGAGGCCATTGCGCAGATGATGGTCATCCACCATCGCCTTGATGCCCTTGTCCGCCAGCTGCAAGCCGTAATGCAGCGTGGCATTGTTCAGTGCGTGCGCCGAGGTGATCGGCACAGCGCCGGGCATATTGGCGACGCAATAATGGATGACGCCGTCAACCACGTAAGTCGGGTCGGAATGGGTCGTGGCGTGCGATGTCTCAAAGCACCCGCCCTGATCAATCGCGACGTCCACCAGCACCGAGCCCTTCTTCATGCCCGGCAGCATTTCGCGGGTAATCAATTTCGGCGCCGCGGCGCCCGGGATGAGCACCGCGCCGATGACGGCGTCAGCGGAAAACGCCTCGTCTTCCAGCGCCTCAATCGTCGAATAACGCGTGTGCACTCGGCCATTGAAAATGTCGTCCAGCTGGCGCAGGCGCGGGATCGAGCGATCAATGATCGTCACATCCGCGCCAAGGCCGACGGCCATTTTCGCTGCATGCAGGCCGACAACACCGCCGCCCAGCACCAGGACCTTGGCCGGCAGAACGCCCGGCACGCCGCCAAGCAGAATGCCACGCCCGCCATTGGCCTTCTGCAGCGCAGTTGCCGCCGCCTGAATGGAGAGCCGCCCTGCAACCTCTGACATTGGCGCCAGCAGCGGCAGCCCGCCGCGCTCGTCGGTCACCGTCTCATAGGCGACAGCCGTGACGCCGGAGTTGAGCAGGCCCTTGGTCTGCTCTGGATCTGGGGCCAGGTGCAAATAGGTATAGAGGATCTGGCCGTCGCGCAGCTGCGCCCATTCCTGCGGCTGGGGTTCCTTGACCTTCACGATCATGTCGGACTGCGCGAACACTTCGGCGGCCGTCTTGACGACCTTCGCGCCGGCGGCTGCATAAGCCCCGTCATCCGCGCCAATGCCAAGCCCTGCGCCGCTTTCGACGATCACGTCATGACCATGCGCCACATATTCGCGCACAGCGCCGGGGGTGAGGCCGACACGGTATTCATGGTTCTTGATTTCCTTGGGGCAGCCGACGCGCATTCCTGTTTCTCCAAATAGAATTCTTCTTGTGCGAAACGTAGCGGAAACGGCTTCGAATGTCCTTGCGAAGTGAGGATGTTTTGTTGACAGTATCCGTGTATTGTTGCGTCTTTAGGCCAACTATTCGAAGGAATCGCCGTCAATGGATCTAGATGCAATCGATCTCGCCATTTTGCGTGCCCTGCAGAATGACGGCCGCATGTCGAACGCGGCGCTGGCAGAGAAGGTCAACCTATCCCAGTCCGCCTGCTCGCGCCGGCTGGACAATCTGGAAAAATCCGGCGTCATCCAGGGCTATCACGCCAAGATTTCCAGCGCCGGCACTGGCCACTCGGTGACGGTCATCGTGCATATGAGCCTGTCCGGCCAGTCCGAGAAAATCCTCGCCGAATTCGAAGCCGCCGTAAAGCGCTGCCCCAATGTTCTGGTCTGCTATCTCATGTCCGGCGAATATGACTACCTCCTGCGCATCGCGGCCAAAGACCTCGCCGACTACGAGCGCATCCACAAGGAGTGGCTGTCCGCCATGCCGTATGTGGTGCGGATCAATTCGAGCTTCGCGCTGCGGGGCGTGGTGGACCGGACGGCGATGGGGGTTGAGGCGGGGGTTTAGTATATCGTCGCCTTCATCCGCTCCGGATACGCCGCCTCATACGCCTTGCCGTCAAACTCCCCCTTCGACAGCCGCTCCAGCATCTCGCCAACGCTGGGCAACTCCGAAGCCGTGATATGCGTCGCTGCATCCCAGACCTTGCCGCGCACCAAGGCCTTCTTGCATTGTGTATAGGCGCGCTCGACATGGATGATGATGACGCATTTCGGCGCTTTGCCTTGCATCTCGAATGAAGCGCAGAGCGCCGGGTCGGTCGAAAGCTCCGCGCGCCCGTTGACCCGCATCGTGCCGTCAATGCCGGGGATGAGGAACAGCAGCGCCACGCGCGGATCGCGCACAATATTGCGCAGCGAGTCGATGCGGTTATTGCCGCGCCGGTCGGGGATCATCAGCGTTTTTTCGTCCGCAATGCGCACAAAGCCCTTCGGGTCGCCGCGCGGCGAGCAGTCGAGGCCCTCCGGCCCGCTGGTGGCAAGGATGAGAAGCGGCGAGGCCGCTATCCAGCGTGCATAGTCGGCTGAGACGTGGTCGATTTCCTTCAGAAGCGAAGTCGGAACGGGCGCGTCATAAAGCGCCGCAAGTTCCGCCTCGCTGGTGATTAGATCCACCATGGTTCGCCTCCGTCAGGCGCGCCATGATGCGGTCAAGTCCTGGCAAACACAACCTGGCGCACATCAATATATTCGGTGCGGAAACCCGCCTCGCAATAAAACAGATAAAATTCCCACAGCCGCTTGAAGCGCTCGTCAAAGCCCTTTTCGCGGATCATCTCCCAGGATTGCCAGAAGCGGTGCCGCCATTCGGCGAGCGTGCGAGCATAATCCTGCGCGAAAATGCGCTCGTTTTTCAGTGCCAGCCCATGCCGTGCGCCGAGCTGGCGCAGATGCCCCGGCGTCGGCAGCATGCCGCCCGGAAACACATAACGCTGAATGAAGTCCGGGCGCTGGCGGTAATAGGTGAAGTTGGCTTCACTGATGGTGATGACTTGCAGCCCCGCCGTGCCGCCAGGCTTCAATGAACTGCGCAGCTTGTTGAAGTAGGTCGGCCAGAATTTTTCGCCAACAGCTTCGAACATTTCGATGGACGCGATGCGGTCATACTGCCCGGTCTCATCGCGGTAGTCCTGAAACTTGATCGTGACCTTCTCGTTCAATCCGGCTTGTGCAATGCGCTTGGAGGCATAGTCAAACTGCTGGCGGCTGATGGTCAGACCCGTCACCTTGCAGCCGATCTCGCGCGCCGCAAATTCGGCAAACCCGCCCCAGCCGCAGCCGATTTCCAGCACATGGTCGTTTGGCCCAATACAGGTGTCCTTGGCCAAAGCGCGGAATTTTGCGGCCTGCGCGCTTTCCAGATCGTTTGCGCCATCCGAATACAGCGCCGACGAATAGGTCATGCCGGGGTCAAGCCAGGCCGAATAAAAATCATTGCCAAGATCGTAATGCGCCGAAATGTTCTTTTTGGAGTTGGCGCGGGTATTTTCGTTGAGCCAATGGCGGATGCGCTGAATGATCGTAATGAACCAGTCCGCACCGCCCGCGAGCTTCTCGCCCATTTCCTGATTGACCAGAAACAGTTCCAGAAACGCCGTCACATCCGGGCTCGACCAGTCGCCATCCATATAGGATTCGGCAACTCCGATTGTGGCGTTGGAAAAGGCCCTGCGAGGCAGGTGCCAATTGTGCAATATCACTTCCGCATTTGGACCGGGCTTGCGGCCCGCCACGCGGAATGCGCGTCCGTCAGGCACGGTCACCGTCAGGCTGCCGGCAGGCATGTGCACGGCGGCGGAGAGCGCATAGCGCGCCTTGGACGGCAGACCGTGCAAAGCGTGTCCGATGTTCTCGGTTGTGAGCCAGATCGCTTCGGCCGCAGTGGGTCTCAAAGTGTCAGACAATTCATTCTCCGGGAATAAGCGAGGCATGCGGTTCGTGACTGGCGGGCGGGGGCGGCGGCGGACTGCGCTGAAACATAGCGCCCTTCAGCCAAAGTCGTAGGGCCTCAAAGTGAATCAGCCCTACAACTTTCAGGCCAAGCAGGGGCAAGCGCACCATCAGCGAGGCAATGTTTCGGGTGCTCAGCGCTTGTGCGGCCGCGGAGAAGCTCGCAGCCAGAAGCGGGCCTGTCTCGTCATGCTCCAGAATGCGCAGCCGCAGATCAGCGGAAGGAGCCGACAGGCGGAAATCATAGCGCGCGCCCATGCCGATAAAGGGCGAAACGTGCAGATTTTTCTGCCGCGACTGCCGAAGCCCTGCCGTGCTCAATTCGCCTTGCTCGACCGGGCACACATAGGCGTGGCGCTCGCCGAATGTGTTGCGCACTTCGTAGATGACTGCGGTGAGAGAATTCACTTGATTGAACGCATAATAGACCGAGATCGGGTTGAACACATGGCCGAAAATGCGCGGATAGGCGAGCAGTAAAACCCGCGCGGGCCTGTCGGCTTTCGCGCTGTCGAGCAGCCGGTCCACATAGGCGCGGATGCCATCCTCAACCGGCGAGATGCGGGGATCGATATGGTCTTTCTCGTGGAATGAAACCACATTGAACCGGTTGACCGAGAAAAGCTTTGACAAACGGCCAAGCGCCGGGAGTTGGTCAAGATCGGTCAGAAGCGAAAATACCCGGTAGGAAAACCGGTGTGCAAAAGGCTTCATACGCGCATGCATGACCGTGCCTTCATACAATGTGCCCGCCGCATCCGGCAGCTGTGATGAGGGGATGACGTTCACTCCGCCGCCTCCGCCAATTGTGGCTCGAACCGCGCCGTAACGCGCCAGGGAATGACCGCGCCCAGCGCCTGCGCAGCCGCAAGCCCGGAGCACAGCCCGTCTTCATGGAAGCCATAGCCTGTCCAGGCGCCCGCAAACAGGCTGTTGTGACGCCCCTGAATCACATTGAGCTCCCGCTGCGCTGCCATCGCTGCGGCATCAAATTGCGGGTGCTCATAGCTCCATTCGTCGAACACAGTCCCTGTTGCAGGCTCGCGGCCCGGATTGAGCGTAACGAATAAAGGCTTCGCATAATCAATGCCTTGCAGCCGGTTCATCCAGTAAGTCATGGCTATTTCCGGCTCCGCGCCGGACGATCGGAGATAATTCCAGGCCGACCAGGCCGCGCGGCGTTTGGGCATGAAGGATGGATCGCGGTGCAGCACGACGCGGTTCGGGCGGTAGCCGATATTGCCCAGTATCCGCTTTTCGTCCGCGCTCGGATCTGCGATCATGTTGAGCGTCTGGTCGCTGTGGCCAGCGAAGATCACCCGGTCGAACAGCTCCGGCGCGCCGCCGGTGTCAACCGTGACGCCATTGTCCGCGCGGTGCACGGTTCTGACAGGCGATCCAAGCCGCACCTTCCCGCCAAGCGGCTCGAGCAGCCGCTTGAGATAATTGCGCGAGCCGCCGCTGACCGTGCGCCAGACCGGCCGGTCTGTGTTTATCAGCCGGTGGTTCTCAAAAAAGTTGGTGAAGGATTCGGCTGGAAACTCCAGCATTTTGGCGCGCGGTGTTGACCAGATCGCCGCACCCATCGGGATGAGGTAGTCATCGCGGAAGCGCGCCGTAAATCCGCGCCAGGCGATATACTCGCCAATCGAGCGCCCGCGCATTGCGCCGCAGTCGCGGTCTTCAAGGCAGATCCGGTTGAAACGCAGCACCTCGCGCAGCATCCAGAGGAAGCCGGGGGACACGAGGTTGCGCTTCTGCGCAAACAGCGCGCCGTAAGACTGCCCCGACCATTCCAGCCGCCCGCCGTCGAGCGATAGCCCAAAGCTCATCTCCGACTCGTGGGTTTTCACGCCGAGATGCGCGAACAGCGCCGTCAAATTCGGGTAGTTCAGCTCATTATAGACGATAAAGCCCGTATCGACCGAAACGGGCGTTCCGTTATAGTCAATGTCGATTGTCGCCGTGTGGCCTCCTGCAACGGCATTGACTTCGAACAGCGTCACATCATGAACTGAATTAAGCGCCCATGCGGCGGAGGCTCCGGATATTCCTGAGCCAATGACGGCGACGCGCAATCTTTTGCCGGGGAACCATCACGCCGCGCCCTTCATATCTTGATAAGCCGCCATGGCGCGGTCACGGGCGGCGCTGTGATCGACGATGGGCATGGGATAGGTCTGTCCCAATTCCACGCCAGCCTTGGCCAGAACATGCGCTGGCGCCTCCCAGGGCTGGTGCACAAACGCGTCCGGCAGCCTGGCAAGCTCAGGCACAAAGCGGCGCACATAGCTGCCATTGCCGTCGAACTTCTCGCCTTGCAGGATCGGGTTGAAGATCCGGTAATACGGCGCTGCATCCGCGCCGGAACCGGCAACCCATTGCCAGCTTGCCGGATTATTGGCCGGGCACGCATCCACCAGCGTGTCCCAGAACCATTCTTCGCCCACGCGCCAGTCGGCCATCAAATGTTTGATCAGGAACGAGGCGACGATCATCCGCACCCGGTTGTGCATCCATCCGGTTTGCCAGAGCTGGCGCATCCCCGCATCGACAATCGGATAGCCGGTCTGCCCGCGCTGCCATGCTTCAACATGTTCCGTCTTGGCGCTCCAGGGGAAGGGATCAAAGTTCGGATTGAAGTTTTCTGTCCGCAGGGCAGGAAGTGGAACAGGAGATGATACGCAAATTCCCGCCAGACCACTTCCTTGCGGAACACTTCGACATCGCGCGGGTCTGTATGACTTTCAATGTGACGCGTCGCTTCCCAAACCTGGAAGGGCGTGATTTCGCCCATGGCAAGATGCGGCGACAATTGCGAGGTGGAGGGGATGCCGGGCACATTGCGACCGTCGGCATAGCCCTTGATCCCGCTGTCGAGGAATTTTGCAAGCTTTTGCGCTGCCCCAGCCTCGCCCGGCTGCCACTCGTCGGCAAATCCCGCCGCCCAATCAGGGTGCTCCGGCAAAAGCGCCCAATCGCTGAGCGCGTCGCTTCGAACTTTTCCGGCATATCCGGTCAGACCATCCGGGGCAGGGAAGGGCCGCCTTGGCTCCGGCTGCGCGCAAAACGCCCGCCAGAACGGCGTGTAGACCTTGAACGGGCCGCCCGCGCCGGTCTTGATCTGCGTTGGCTCATGCAGAAGCTGCCCTGAAAAGCTTGCCGCGCCAATGCCGCGCGCCTTCAGCGAAGCCTTTATCTGCGTGTCGATCGCTATCGCCCTCGGGGTCGTGCCGCCGGTTCCAATAGACGGCATCCGCCCCGATCTCTTCGCAAATCTGATCAATGATCCGTGCCGCATCACCGCGCCGCAGCGTCAGCCGCGCGCCAAGCTTCTCAAGATCAGTCGCCAGACACGCCAGCGAATGATGCAGCCACCATCGCTGCGCCGCGCCCATGGCCCGCCGCGCCCCGCCTTCCTCAAGGACATACAGACAAATGACCGGCGCGCTGCCAGCCGAAGCCTCGATCAGCGCCTGATTGTCAGCGACGCGCAAGTCGGTTCGGAACCAGACAAGTGCTGGCCGGCCGCCGGAATGCGCAATTGATGACATAAGTGCTCCGCCCGTATCTTATCAAGACACGAGCACTTTACGCGCAAAGTTTCAAACCGGATTTTGGCGAAGGCAGTGAAATGGCGGTTTTGAAAAGAATGGCTCCCCGAGCAAGATTCGAACTTGCGACCAATCGATTAACAGTCGATTGCTCTACCGCTGAGCTATCGGGGAACAGCGCCTTGCGTGCGCGGTGCCTATACAAAAGCGTTTGTGAAATGCCAAGCGGCAAATTCAATTCGCCGCTGACATCGCCAAAGTTTGCAAATTCGGGCGCCTAACCCCACATTGGCCGCTCCGAGGAGAGCGCCAATGCCCGAAGCCGAGATGCCGCCCCGCAAGCCGAAAGCGCGCCGGCTTGAAATTTTCGGCCGCGGCTTTGACTTGCCGCAGGGGCGCTGGCAGCGCATTGGCCTCGGAACGCTGCTCATATTTTTCGGTATTCTGGGCTTTTTGCCAGTGCTCGGATTCTGGATGATTCCCCTTGGCGTGTTCGTGCTGTCGCTTGAGCTTGCCTTTGTGCGGCGCTGGCGGCGGCGCACGGTTGTCTGGTGGCAGAAAAGGCGGCAAAAACAGCGCGGTATGCCGTAATGATTGGCCTTGCCGCCCCACAAACCCTCTGTTAACAGGTCCGCGCTATTCGCAGGAAGCGAAGAGGGCCTCGTGGCGGAGTGGTTACGCAGAGGACTGCAAATCCTTGCACCCCGGTTCGATTCCGGGCGAGGCCTCCATCTGCTTCCAGCCGCGACATAGCTGTTTTTCTTCAAGGGAAGGCGGCGGCCATGGGCATCGATTTTCAAGCGCAGCGCGTCAAAATGGTCGATGGGCAATTGCGCACCACCGATGTGACCGGCCACGCTTTGCTCAATGCGTTCCTCGAAGTGCCGCGCGAGCTTTTCGTGCCCCAATCAAGGCGCGAACTCGCTTATCTCGACGCGGATATCGAAGTCGCGCCGGGCCGCTATCTGATGGAAGCCTCGCCCTTGGCCAAGCTCATCTCGCTCGCCGATATCAAGAGCGGGGACGCAGTTCTTCTGATCGGATGTGACACGGGTTACTGCGCTGCCATTCTGTCAAAACTCGCAACCCGCGTTGTGGCGGTGGAATGTGACGCGGAACTCGCCGCTGGCGCTTCCCGCAACCTCGCTTCGATAGGCGCGTCCAATGTTGCGGTTGTGACCGGCGATCTCAAAAAAGGCTGCCCGGCATACGGGCCTTATGACGTCATCATCTTTGGCGGCTTGGTCGATGCCATCCCCACGGCCTTGCATGCGCAGCTCAAGGAAGGCGGGCGTCTCGCCGTTGTCGAAGGCACGGGCAATCTCGGCGCGGCCAGGCTCTATGTGAAGCGCGGAGCCGATGTTTCGGGACGTTTCGGCTTCAATGCCATGGTCAAACCCTTGCCGGGCTTTGCCAGGGCGCCGGAATTTGTTCTTTGATTTTCTTTGTCTGAAGCGTGCGGGCGCGCGGTCTGCGGGTTACAATTGCGCCACATTGCGATTATGAATGAGTTTGAACGCCGGGGAAACTCACTAATCTCCTTGCGCTTTTGCTGCGCCGCCGCCATGTTGCAGACTTGAAATTCTGGTGGGCGGCCGGCTAGATCATAATCGAGGTAGTTCAGAGTGATCCGATATTCGTCTCGCGTACTGGCGGCATCTGTCGCTTTTTTTCTGGCCGTTTCCCCTGCAGCGCTCGCCGAAACCATTAAGGGGGCGCTTGCAAAGGCGTATGAGAACAATTCCGAACTGAATTCGGCGCGCGCCGGTGTGCGGGTCACGGATGAGGGCGTCGCGATTGCGAAGTCGGGGTATAGGCCAATCATAACCGGCGAAGGCGGCGTTAGCTACGATTTTGGGCACAATCGAGCATCAAACAGAGGCTCACGAACCACGAACGCCTCACTGGGGATATCGATTTCTCAAACGTTATTCGATGGTTTTCGAACGAAGAATGGTGTTGCGGCGGCCGAGTCCCAAGTGTTTGCCCAGCGGGAATCCTTGCGCAAAACCGAACAGGACATCCTTCTGGGCGCCGTGTCGGCATATATGGACGTTATTAGAGACCGGCAAGTTGCGGCCCTGCAGAAGAAGAATTTGTCCGCACTGCAGGAGCAGGTTCGCGCGGCCAGCGCCCGGTTTGAAGTAGGCGAGAGCACCCGCACGGATGTGGCGCAGGCGCAGGCTCGTCGATCCGCAGCAATTGCGCAATTGAATGCCGCCGAGGCGCAGGCCAAAGCAAGTGCGGCGAGTTACCGGCAAGTGGTGGGCGAAAATCCGGGGCAGTTGAAATCGCCCGGATCGATCACAAAGCAATTGCCGTCGAGCCTCGATTCCGCCGTGCAAACTGCGCAGGCGGAGCATCCCGCCATTGTTGCCAGCCTTCATTCGATCGATGCGACCGAATATGTGGTAAAGGCTGCCGAAGGCGCACTGCTGCCGACGCTCAGCGCGCGAGCGGGCGTCCAGCGGGTATATGAAGGGAAATCCAATTTTCCCAAGATCGACGTGCCTAGCGTGGACAATAGCAGCGCTGTGTCGGATACAGCTTCAGTTGGATTGCAACTGACGGTGCCCATCTACCAAGGCGGGCGTGAGTACGCCCAAGTGCGTCAAGAGAAAGAGCGGCTCGGGCAAGCGCGAATCAACACGGATGTGGCGCGCGATCAGGTCATGCAGGCAGTCACCTCGACATGGAGCAACTTGCAGGCAGCCAAGGCGTCGGTCACAGCAAACAAAGAACTCGTGTCTGTCGCTCAACTCGCGCTCGACGGCGTCATTGAAGAGCGCAAAGTTGGGCAGCGCACAACGCTCGACGTGCTGAACGCTCAGAAGGATGTGACGGATGCGCGCATCAGTCTGGTGCAGTCAGAGCGCGATGTGGTTGTCTTGAGTTACGCGCTCCTCTCCGCCACCGGCCGCCTCAGCGTCAAGCGCCTCGGACTTGGCGTCGCCGAGCACAAGCCGGAAGAGCATTACAAGGCGGTCAAGGACAAATGGTTCGGCCTGCGCACGCCTGACGGGCGCTGATCGCCCGCATAACTTATCATTGACATTAAACTGTGAAGTTCCCGCTTTGGCACAGGCTTGGGATTCTCATTGCCCGGCATAGGCGCTATTGTGGCAGCGATTCGGAAATTGCCGGAAGCCCGGCCATGCACAAGCGGCAGATTTATGACACAGGCGGCCTCGAGCGCGACACGCGAACCAACCATGGAGGAAATCCTTGCCTCCATCCGCCGCATCATCGAAGACGGCAATACGCCCTCTGACAAAGATGTGGACGAGGCGGATGTTGAAGAGGTGCGCGAGTTCCAGAAAGAATTCGGTGAAAACGCCATCGCCGAAAGCCTTCAGCATGCGGGCGCGATGAATGCGCTGGGCCAGAAGATCGGCGCGAAAAACGCGCCATCGTTTGAAATTCCCAGCTATGCCGCAGCTGTTGCAAATCCCGTGACGCCGCCTGCGGCAGAGCCGGTAGTGGCGCCAGAACCGCCAAAGGCGGAATTCGAGATCAAAAGCGTAGAGGAAAAGCCGATGGCTGCTGTCGAACATGTTGAGTTGCACGAGCACGATCTGGTCATTGAACCGGAAGCCTCGGTGGCAACGCCCTTCGAGCGCCAGTTGCGCCCGATCCTGTCCGACATTGCCGGACGGCAAGTCCAGGCGGCGTTCTCGGATCTGACGTCCGCCATCGAGAAAGAGCGCCAGCAATCGCTCGCCGAAATCGCCGAAGACATGATCCGCCCGATGCTGCAGGAATGGCTCGACAATAATCTGCCGACCATGGTCGAGCGCCTCGTGCGCGAGGAAATCGAACGTGTTTCCCGCGGGCCGCGCGGGTAGATCGGGGACAGTTTACTTTTTACTGCCAATTTCAAGCACTTACCAACCGCCGGGACAAAAAAGTAAACTGTCCCCGAGCTTGGCGCTGTTGACTTGTCCGAACCACTTCGCCTACTGCGCTGCTTTCGTCGCGCAAAGACTTCAGCATGCTTGAAAAGACCTATGATTCCGCTACCGCCGAGCCACGCATTGCAGCGCTGTGGGATGAGGCGCAAGCGTTCAAAGCCGGGGCCGGATCAAAGCCGGGCGCGGAGGCTTTCAGCATCGTCATCCCGCCGCCGAACGTCACCGGCTCGCTGCATATGGGCCATGCGCTCAACAACACGCTGCAGGACATTCTCGCCCGCTTCGAGCGCATGCGCGGCAAGGATGTGCTGTGGCAGCCGGGCATGGACCATGCGGGCATCGCCACGCAGATGGTGGTCGAGCGGCAGCTGTCGGAGAAAGGCGCGAATTTTGGCCGCCGCGAGATGGGGCGCGAGGCGTTTGTCGAGAAAATCTGGGAATGGAAGGCGCGAGTCCGGCGGGCTGATTTTCAACCAGCTCAAACGCCTCGGCGCATCCTGCGACTGGTCGCGCGAGAAGTTCACCATGGGCGCGCATGGGCGAGGCGGGCGACCAGATGGTCGATGCCGTCACCGAAGTGTTCGTCCAGCTCTACAATGAGGGCCTCATCTACAAGGACAAGCGCCTTGTGAACTGGGACACCAAGTTCGAGACCGCGATTTCCGACCTTGAGGTCGAGAATATCGAGGTCGACGGCTCGATGTGGCATTTCAAATATCCGCTGGCGGGCGGGGAGACTTACGAATATGTCGAGAAAGACGCCGACGGCAATGTGACGCTGCGCGAGACGCGCGACTACATCTCCATCGCCACCACGCGCCCGGAAACCATGCTCGGCGACGGCGCGGTCGCGGTCCACCCCTCGGATGAGCGCTACAAGCCAATCATCGGAAAACTCTGCGAAATTCCGGTTGGCCCGAAACAGCACCGCCGCCTGATCCCGATCATCACCGATGAATATCCGGACCCGGATTTCGGCTCCGGCGCGGTGAAGATCACCGGCGCGCATGACGCAGAACGACTATGGCGTCGCCAAGCGCAACGGCATTCCGATGTACCGGCTGATGGATACCAAGGGCGCGATGCGCGCCGATGGCGCGCCTTATGCCGAAGCCGCCGCGCAAGCCCGCGCCCTCGTCGCCCAAGGCGGCCAGCCGGACGCCAACGCCGTTGATGCGATCAACCTCGTGCCCGACGAATATCGCGGCCTCGACCGTTTCGAAGCCCGCAAGCGCGTCGTCGCCGACATCGACGCCGACGGCCTGATGATCGAGGTCGAAAACAAGAAGATCATGCAGCCCTTCGGCGACCGCTCCGGCACCGTCATCGAGCCGATGCTGACCGACCAATGGTACGTCAACGCCGAAGAACTCGCCAAGCCTGCCATTGCCGCCGTGCGCGAGGGGCGGACCAAGCTTGTGCCGGAGAATTGGGACAAGACCTATTATCAATGGATGGAGAATATCCAGCCTTGGTGCATTTCACGGCAGCTTTGGTGGGGGCATCAGATACCGGTTTGGTATGGACCGGAATGTGACGCAAGACGGCGCTAGTTAGTCGAACGACTGACAAGGCGATTGAAAGATCTTCGTTGCGCATGAACGAAGGACGAGGCAATCGAGCTTGCTCAAGATCTTCTACGGAGCAACACGCTTAGAGATAATCGTCTTCGAGAGACGCCGGATACGCATCGGTATGCAGACATCGTCGACTATTGATCGAGCTGGCGACGAACCAAGGTCCAAGTTACACTCTAATCGTCGCGACGCCGACGTCCTCGACACATGGTTCTCCTCCGCCCTCTGGCCCTTCTCCACCCTCGGCTGGCCGGAGAAAACGCCGGAACTCGCCCGCTATTACCAGACCGACGTGCTCGTCACCGGCTTTGACATCATCTTCTTCTGGGTCGCCCGGATGATGATGATGGGCATCCACTTCATGAAGGAGGAGCCGTTCCACACCGTCTATGTCCACGCTCTGGTGCGCGACAAGGACGGGCAGAAAATGTCGAAGTCCAAGGGCAATGTCATCGACCCGCTCGACCTGATCGACGAATATGGCGCGGATGCGCTGCGCTTCACGCTGGCCATCATGGCGGCGCAGGGCAGGGATGTGAAGCTCGACCCGACCCGCATCGCCGGCTACCGCAATTTCGGCACCAAGCTCTGGAACGCCACGCGCTTTGCGCAGATGAACGGCATGAAGGCGGACCCGGATTTCAAGCCGCGAAAACGCGAAACTTGCCGTCAACCGCTGGATTTTGACCGAACTCACTCGCGCATCCGCCGAGATCACCAATGCCATCACCACGTTCCGTTTCAACGACGCGGCCGGCGCAGCCTACAAATTCGTCTGGAACCAGCTCTGCGACTGGCACCTGGAACTCTTGAAGCCCGTCTTCATGGGCGAGGACGAAGCCGCAAAAGCCGAGGCGCAGGCGGTTCTGGCCTATGTTCTCGACGAAACCTACAAACTCCTCCACCCCTTCATGCCGTTCATGACCGAGGAGCTCTGGGGGCTGACGGCCGAGAAGCGCGACACGCTGCTCTGTCACGCGCCCTGGCCGCAATTGTCGTTTGCCGACAGCGAGGCGGCGGCGGACATCAACTGGCTGATCGACACAGTCACGGCGATCCGCTCCATCCGCGCCGAAATGAACGTGCCGCCCGCAACGCAGGCGCCGCTGTTTGTGGTCGGCGCCAATGATCAGACACGGGACCGGGTGGAGCGGCTTGGCGCGGCGGTCAAGCGCCTCGCGCGCGTCTCGGAAATCGAACTGGCCGGCAGCGTGCCGGAAAACGCCGTGCAGCTCGTCATGGGCGAGGCGACCGGCTGCCTGCCGCTTGGCAGCCTCGTTGACCTTGGCGCCGAGACCGCGCGGCTCGCCAAGGCGCTTGAGAAGATCGATGCTGACTTGCGCAATGTGATGGGCAAGCTCGGCAATGAGCGGTTCGTGGCCAACGCCAAGCCCGAAGTGGTCGCCGCCGAGCGCGCGCGGCTGGCTGAGCTTGAGGGCGAGAAGCTCAATGTCGAAGCGGCGCGGGCGCGGCTGGCGGCGCTTTAACGCGTCGGGCGCTAATTTGGGTCGGTCGCCGCCAAACTGATCCAATCTAATCGACGGACGCGCTGGCGAGTGTGCGTGCGGAACTTTTTCTGGAGCTGATTGAACCATTTGTTCCGCCGCCGCCACAAAGGTTAAGCGGGCGGATTGCCGTCCGTGTGAACGGGGCATCGAAAGGAGCAAAGGTTATGAGAAAGACTGTTCTGATTTTGAGCACGCTTTGCCTGATCGGGATCTTTTGGCGGCGTCGCGGCCGCCAAGGAAGTTCGGGGTTCGCAATCGCAGGCTGTTCAGACGCTGAAGGCGGCGGGGTCCGGCGGATCAACAGCCCAAGACAAAACCTGCCAGGGTGCGGGCAATTGTCTTGACCTGCTCGACCGCGTCGGCGCCAAATGCAAAACGTGGATTTGCAACCCGGGTCCTGGTGGACCCAATTGCTGGTGCGACTTGTGACAGGCGGCGCTCCTGCGCCCTTAAGCGGGCATGGGAGCGCTACCGCCGCTCCACCGGCCGCACCAGCTTGGACGGCCGCCGCTCCTCCGCCGCTTTGAACAGGCCGAACGTCTGGTTCACATAGTTCACCGCGCCTGAAATCATGTCGATATAGGCGCGCAGTTCC
The DNA here is from genome assembly GCA_963792485.1 of uncultured Alphaproteobacteria bacterium. GTDB lineage: Bacteria > Pseudomonadota > Alphaproteobacteria > Rhizobiales > Rhizobiaceae > JANOYJ01. The sequence continues at coordinate 294,842 of CAWBWL010000007.1, read as the reverse complement.
GGCGTGTCCTGCGTCTCGACCACCTGCACAGCGCGCTCCTGCGGTGTCGTTTCAAACAGCACGTAAAACAGCGGCTCGCCGCGTTTCAGGATCAGTGGCTTTTGCAGATCATGCCATTCAAACGCCCATTGCAGCGGCCGCGGCCAGATATTGACCGGAAAGCGCCCGCCGAAAATCGTGCCAGGCATCGGCTCGCGCGAATAGTGCATGAAGGGCGCAAGCTGCGTCAGATAGACCGGCTCGTCGGCGATGAAGATGTAAGGGAGCACAAGCTGGATCGTCGGCCGGTCCTTGTAGCGCCACTCCACCTCGTCAACCAGATGCACATGTTCGCGCAGCTTCTTCGGCCGGATCGAACTCTGCTCGCCCAGCATGTTCTGCAGGCCGGGCTTGCCGTCCTTGTCGCGAACGAATCTCAGGTTGATGTCGAACGGGCATTTGATTTCGAAATACCGGCTCTCCATATTGATGACCGCCGGGCAGCGCGAGGCGGATTTGGCGTGGGTCCGGTTCATCTCAACGGAGCGCACGCGGGTCGGCGGGTCAAAAATGACCGCCGTTTTCGGGTCCTGCAGCAGCCAGCCAACGGTGACCGGGCCGGACGGCGCGGTTTCGGGTATGGCGTTCTCGACGGTAACGCGAATATCCATGGAAAATCCCTTCAGCCCCGCGCCATGATTGTCGAATTTGGCGGGGCTTGCAAGCCTTCGGATGACACGCTCCGCAAAGCCGTTCACCCTGCGTCAGGGCGCGAAATCATTAAGACTGTGTAAATTGGACCCGATTTGTGGCGTTTGCGCCACAGTCGGCAGTTTCGGCGCGCCTGATACTGTAACGCCTTCAATTTAAACGGAAAACCTTTGCATTTTAAGCATCGGCTTAGCGCAAACGCAGCGATTAACCATCCAAACGTCATGCGGCAGGCCTGATCCGGAGCAAGGTTGCAGCTATTACCGATTGCGTCCGAAATAAGACCTGTTACGGGTTTGGATAACGACTTGGTCCTTTAAAACAAGATTTGAGGGAGGCCTGCATGGCTCGGGGAATTCTCAAACTGGTAACCGCAGCACTCGCAATTTCAGCGGCAGCGACCGCAGCAAACGCCGGCGGCTTCTCGCGCGGCACGGCCGATACCGAGCTTCTGTATGAAGACGGAAATTTCAACATCCGCGCTGGCGTAACCGTTGTCAGCCCGCAGCGGAAATACTCAAGTTATGGATTGAACCCCAATTTTGTCGGCTACGATGCCTACCAGCCATTTGCAATTCCATCGGCCGCCATCAAGTTGAACCTGACTGATGATCTGCGCTGTGCCGGGACCTATACACAGGCCTATGGCGGATCACAGAAATGGCCTGTTCCGTTCGGAGCCTCTGCCAAAAGGTCTGAATCCTTTGTCATCGGTGAAAGCGGGCTGACCTGCGGTTACAAGTTTGACATCGGAAAAGGGCGGGCATGGATACTCGGCGGTGTTTTCCACGAAGCGTTTGACTATGACTTGTCTGCCGCTGGCGGTGCGTTGAACGTGAACCTCAGCTCCAACGACATCGGTTTCCGGATCGGTGCAGCTTACGAAATCCCAGAGATTTTTCTGCGTGTGCAGGGCATGTACCGCTCGGGAACACAGCATGACGCAACCGGGTTCGGCAACGGCACTCTGCCGGCTTCCGGTGATGGCGAGCTTCCGCAGAGCTTTGAATTGAAAATGCGGTCCGGCATAGCTCCCGGCTGGCTCGCATTTGTAGACGTCAAGTGGACAGATTGGTCAGTCACCGATAGGATCAACCTTCGTGTTCCTCTTGCTGGTGTGAACACCGCCAACATCTATAACTGGAAAGACGGCTGGACCGTGACCGCAGGTGTTGGCCATGCGTTCACCGAAAAGCTGTCCGGCGCCGCTCAGCTGACGTGGGATCGCGGTGTTGGAACCGGTTGGGATCTGTCCAGCGATACTTGGACGCTCGGCGTGGGCGCGTCCTACAAGCCGGATATGGGCGGCGAACTGCGCGTGGGCACGGGTCTCTCATACCTTACCTCGGCCAGGGAAACGCAGTATGCGGCTCCTTTGAACGCGGCAGTCAAGGGCGGCTGGGCGATCGCCCTCAGCGGTTCCTACAAGGTCAACTGGTAATCTCCGCTTAAGCAAATCGGCTGCACATTTCTAAAAAACCCGGCCCTCGCGCCGGGTTTTTCTTTGCCCTGATCACAATTTGTGACGTTTGCGCAACACCTGTTTAGGGAGTTGGCGGTAACCATTTTGCCCGGTTGAAAACGCCGCTTTCCCGTCACAATCGGGGAGCACCGCCGGGTGAAGCCAACAAGGCGGCCTGCGAAAGACACACAAAATCACAAACCGTGCAGGCGCGGTTGGGAGCAAAAATGGACGCCCGGGTTATCAACAAAGCCAATCTGCCATCTCGGCACACCACGGTCGGCCCGTCGCGCGCGCCGCACCGGTCTTATCTCTATGCGATGGGCCTGTCGGAAAAGGAAATCTCCCAGCCGCTGGTCGGCGTGGCAAGCTGCTGGAATGAAGCCGCCCCTTGCAACATCTCGCTGATGCGCCAGGCGCAGGTTGCCAAAAAGGGCGTCGCCGCCGCCAATGGCACGCCGCGCGAATTCTGCACAATCACCGTCACCGACGGCATCGCCATGGGCCATCAGGGCATGAAGTCCTCGCTCGTCTCGCGCGAAGTCATCGCCGACTCGGTCGAACTGACCATGCGCGGCCATTGCTATGATGCGCTGGTCGGCCTTGCCGGTTGCGACAAGTCGCTGCCCGGCATGATGATGGCCATGGTCCGCCTCAACGTGCCGTCGATTTTCATCTATGGCGGCTCGATCCTGCCCGGCTCCTATAAGGGTCGCCAGATCACCGTTCAGGATGTGTTCGAAGCTGTCGGCCAGCACTCGGTCGGTTCGATCAGCGATGAAGATTTGCTTGAAATTGAAATGGCCGCGTGCCCGTCCGCCGGCTCCTGCGGCGCGCAGTTCACCGCCAACACCATGGCGACGGTCGCCGAAGCCATCGGCCTTTCCCTGCCCTATTCCTGCGGCGCGCCGGCGCCTTATGAAATGCGCGACCGCTTCAATTTCGCCGCCGGCGAAAAGGTGATGGAACTCATCGCCCGCAACATCCGCCCGCGCGACATCGTTACGCTCAAGGCGCTGGAAAACGCCGCCGCCGTTGTCGCCGCATCCGGCGGTTCGACCAATGCCGCATTGCATTTGCCGGCCATTGCCCATGAAGCGGGCATCAAGTTTGATCTGTTCGACGTTGCCGAAATCTTCAAGCGCACACCCTACATCGCCGACCTGAAGCCCGGCGGCAAATATGTGGCCAAAGACATGTTCGAAGTCGGCGGCATTCCGCTGTTGATGAAGACATTGCTCGACCATGGTTTCCTGCACGGCGACTGCCTGACCGTGACAGGCCGCACAATTGCCGAAAACATGAGCCATGTTGAGTGGAACCCGGACCAGGATGTCGTTTATCCCGCTGATAAACCGATCACCAAGACAGGCGGCGTTGTGGGTCTGAAGGGCAATCTTGCCCCGGAAGGCGCCATTGTGAAAGTCGCAGGCATGAAGAATCTGAAGTTTTCGGGTCCGGCCCGATGCTTTGATTCTGAAGAAGAATGTTTCGAAGCGGTGTCGAACCGCAAATACAAGGAAGGCGAGGTTCTTGTCATCCGTTATGAAGGGCCGCGCGGCGGCCCCGGCATGCGCGAAATGCTGTCCACGACCGCGGCGCTGTATGGCCAGGGCATGGGCGACAAGATGGCGCTCATCACCGATGGCCGTTTTTCCGGCGCCACACGCGGCTTTTGCGTTGGCCATGTCGGTCCTGAGGCAGCCGTCGGCGGCCCGATCGCGCTGGTGCGAGACGGCGACATCATTGAACTTGATGGCGATGAAGGCACGCTCTCGGTCCGCCTGACGGATGAAGAGCTTTCAGCCCGCGCCAAGGATTGGAAGCCGCGCGAGACGGATTACGCATCCGGCGCGCTTTGGAAATATGCCCAGCAGGTGGGTCCGGCGCGCGATGGCGCGCTGACACATCCGGGCGGGGCAAAAGAAAAGCACTGTTATGCGGATATCTGAAAGTTCAAGAGTTCTGGCACTGGCCGTTGCGCTTGCTATTGGCGGCGCGGCGGACAGCGCTTCCGCGTTTGAGTCCAAGGATGTGACGACGGAGTCCAGCCCGTGGGATTTGTTCAAATTCGGCTTCAAATCCTATAAGGACGGGCGCAAGGAAGACGCCATTGAGGCTTATCAATACGCCGCCGAAAAAGGCCATGCCGGCGCACAGTGGAAGCTTGCGCGCATGTATGCGGAAGGGGATGGCGTCAAGGAGGACGATTACAAGGCGTTTCAGTTCTTCGAGCGCATCGTCGGGCAGGGCATAGATCCCAGCTCGCCGGACGGCACCTATGTGTCAAATGCGCTCAGCGCCATGGCCGGCTATATCCGCCGCGGCATTCCGGGCTCGCCCGTCCAGTCCAATCCCGCCGCCGCGCGTGATTATTATGCGCAGGCCGCCTGGAGCTTTGGCGATTCTAACGCGCAGTTCGAGCTCGGCCGCATGTATCTCATCGGTGAAGGCGGTGATGCGGACGTCAAGCAGGCCTATAATCTGTTCCGTCTGTCCGCCCAGAAGGGCCATTCCGGCAGCCAGGCCATGTTCGGCAATCTCCTGTTCCAGAACGGCAAACAGGTGCGGGGCCTCGCAATGCTCACCGCCGCGCTGCAAAAGGCCGAGCCGAAAGACCGGGAATGGATATTGGAGCTGCAGGAGTCGGCGTTCGCTGTCGCCGGCGAGGCTGACCGGCGGACCGCGATGGCGCTGTCGGAAGATATTTTGAAGGGAAATGAGTGAGTGATGAATAGTGAATAGTGAATAGCAAGAAGGCCCACCCAACTTTTATTCACTATTCACTATTCACTATTCACTCAATTGCACCGCCACCGGCACATGATCCGACGGCTTTTCCCAAGCCCGCACATGCTTTTCGATCAACACCGACTGCAGCCGGTTGGCGGCTTCGGGCGACAGCATCACATGGTCGATGCGGATGCCGTTGTTCTTCTGCCAGGCCCCGGCCTGATAATCCCAATAGGTGTAGGTCTTGGCAGCATCGGTTGACGCGCGCACGGCGTCCGTCAGCCCAAGCGCCTTGAGCCGCCGCATCGCCTGCCGGCTCTCCGGCTGAAACAGCGCGTCGCCCTCCCAAGCCTTTGGATTGAAACAGTCTTCGGGTTCCGGGATGACGTTATAATCGCCGGCCAGAACGAATGGCTCTTCAAACAACAGCCGGTCCGCCGCATGCGCGATCAGCCGTTCCATCCAGGCCAGCTTGTAGGGAAACTTCTCCGTGCCGAGCGGATTGCCATTGGGCAAATACAGCCCGCCGACACGCACAACGCCGCTGCCAAGCGTGTAGACACCTTCAATATAGCGGGCCTGCTCATCGCTTGCGTCGCCGGGCAGACCGCGTAAGACCTCGACCGGGCTCACTTTCGAGAGCAGCGCGACGCCGTTGAAACCCTTCTGGCCATGCGTCTCCACATGATAGCCAAGCGCTTCGATCTCAGGCCCGTGGAAAGTCTGCATCGACTGTCTTGATTTCCTGCAGGCACGCGACATCAGGCGCGGAGTTTTTCAGCCATGCGACAAGGTTCTCAATCCGGGCGCGCACGCCGTTTATATTCCATGTGGCAATTTTCATGAGCAGGCTTCCTCTGGCTTCCAGCGCGTGTCTTCATTCCTAGATTAATCTGGTGGCAGAGGGAACAAGCCCCTCTCACGGAGCGGCGGGCGGTGAAAGCATCCGAACACCGGCCCGCTCCGCCTTTCCCCTCGACCCCCCAAGGAGAAGGACAGTCTTGCGCAGCAAGACAGGAGAGGGAGAGTCAATCACGCCGCCCCTGCCTGCCTCGCGCCAAGGATTCCTGCTCCTTGAATCGCCCAACTGTGGGATGAGAACACGAATTTTCCGAGCAAATTCAATCCCCAGAAAAAATACTTATCCCACCCCTCCAGACCTGCCCCATAATCCGCCCCGTGTGTGGAAAGGCGGGGCATGTCGGATATTGACTGGAAAGGGGTGATCGAGCGGCAGTCGCGGGACTTGTTCTTTGTCATGACAGAGATGTTCTTCATGGCCGGTCTCAACAAGGGCGTGCCGGTGACGGTGCTGACGCGGCGCATTTACCGGCGTATCTTGATCCTGCTGCGCCCGGCGGAAGCGGCGCTGCGCCGGCTGATCATCATTGCCGCGCGCGGCATTGTGCTGAAAGTTACGCCCAGCGGTCCGTTCCCGAAGGAACTGGCGGCGAAGCTGAAGAAGATGGAGCGCGCTTCAGATGCGGCTTCAGATACGCCAGCGCGCATTCCGGTGTTCAACCTGATTGAGCCGCTCAAGCATTTCGCCCGGCCCGGCGATCGCAAGCCGTTCCAGGGCAGGCCCACCTCGTTTCCGCGCATCAGCGTGCCCGGCTGGTCCACGCCGTATTTTCCGCCCGAACCGGTTCCCCTCACCGGCGAGGACCCGATCAATGCCGCGCGGCTCATCCGGCGCATTACAGCGTTCAAACACGCGCTGGCAACGCTCCCCAGACAAGCGCGGCGCTATGTGCGCTGGCGCGGCAAGATGTTACTCGAAATCCGCAAACTCACCGCGCGCAAACGCGGCTCGCGCATCTCGACCATCCGTCCCGGCTATCCGCTCGGCCATCGCAAGAAACAAATCCATGAGGTCGACAGGGTCCTGAGCGACTGCTGCTATTTTCTGCGCGAGCTGCGCAAGGAGCAGGATACTTCGTAAGGGGCGGTGGCGCACTATTTCTGGTCTGAAGACCCGGAAGGCAAGTCCTGCCCGGCGCGTCCGCGCGTCCAGAATCCCCGGATTTGAAACTGCTTCCAGGACCGGACTCTCAGCGCCTGAAAAGCAGAAGATCAGCCCTGGCCCAGAGCAGATAACAGACCAGAAGCGTTGCCGGCATCAGCGCAGGCAGCGTTGGCCCGCCATGGACAAGCGCGGGCAGGTGCCCCGGGAGCTCAATAAGCGCGGCCAGCATCGCCGGGATGCGGCTGGCAAGGACCGAGGCGCGGAAAATCCACGGCCAGTCTGTGCCCGATGCGCCGTCCGTTTTGCAGACTGAGCTGCCAAACTTGCCCGCAGCATGCAGAAATCCGGCAGTGGCTGCCAGAAATGGTTGGCCGAGCGCCAGAAGCGCAACGCCAAGCGCCAGCGCGCCGATGGCCGACAGAAAATCGCCCACGCGGGTCAGACTCCTGTCCGGCGGGAATCCGTTCTGCCACGCCCGGTGATAGGCCTCGCCGCTGACAAAAAACACCAGCGTTGCCAGCGTCAGCATGAGTGCGCTGATGTCTCCGGCAAGATAGTCGGCCAGCGCCCGCGCCGCCTCGACATCTGTCGAATGTGCCATCTGAACCGCAATTCCGGCGCTGAGCCCAAGAAAATTGCCGAGATTGTAAAGGCCGCCGGGTCCGCGCAGACGCTCCGCCAGCATGTGCGGCAGGCGCACGGGTGCGAATGCGCGGCGTGATGCGGCGCTGTCAGCGCTGTCAAAACGATGGTCTGCAGCGGGCTCCATAAGCGGGTCTCCGGCGCTGTTGCCCGGTTTCCGGTCAATCAGCTTGTGAGCGCCCACTCATTCACAGTCGAGCACAAGAAGACTGCGCGCGCCTCACCCAAATTGACTATCAATTGCAGGAAATTTGCAGATTTCGGCAGAAAAAATGCCTGCCAGGCTGCCTAAAGCGAAAAACTCGTCCCGCATCCGCAGCTTGCGGTGGCAAGCGGGTTTTGGATCTGGAAGCTCTGGCCCATCAGATTATCGACGAAATCAATCTCCGACCCGTCCATATATTCAACCGACACCGGATCGATCAGCACTTTGGCGCTGTTTTTCTCAATGACAATGTCATCGGCCTCAGCGGCTTCGGCAAGATCAAATTTGTAGGAAAACCCCGAGCATCCGCCGCCCTCGACTGAAACGCGCAGCGCCGATTTTCCCTGCTCCTTGGCAAGAATCTTGGTTATCCGGCTGGCGGCGGCGTCAGAAACGCTGATTGAGTGCATGGCTGTTTTGCTCATCAAGGAACACGGCGATTGCGCCCTGCGTTGGACGAGAGGTAAGAACGGCGTGCGGCAAAGTCAATCGGGGAAGGTCATGGCTGGATTCAAGATCGGTCTCGGCTATGAGCCGCGCGCAGCCTTTGCCTGTGATCCCGCTAAGTCGCGCGGCCGCCTGTTTCCCCAATCGCCCAGCGCCACCCGCACCGATTTCCAGCGCGACCGTGACCGCATCATCCATTCCACCGCCTTCCGGCGGCTCAAGCTCAAAACGCAGGTCTTTGTCTCGGACGAGGGAGACCATTTTCGCACACGCCTCACACACACGATCGAAGTTTCCCAGATAGCCCGCGCCATCGCCCGCGCCTTCCGTCTGGATGAGGATCTGGCAGAGGCCATTGCCTTGGCGCATGACCTTGGCCATACACCCTTCGGCCACGCCGGCGAGCGGGCGCTGGACCGCAAAATGCGCAAATTTGGCGGCTTTGACCATAATGCGCAGTCGCTGCGCATCGTCACCAGCCTTGAGCGCCGCTATGCCGGGTTTGATGGGCTGAACCTGACATGGGAGACGCTGGAGGGGCTGGTCAAACATAATGGTCCGCTCGCCGGCACTGAAGTTCCGGTTCCCGAAACCATCATGGAGTTCGACCGGAAATTCCCGTTGGAGCTCTCAAGCCACGCCTCGCTCGAAGCCCAGGCCGCTGCGATTGCTGATGACATTGCCTATGACGCACATGATCTGGATGACGGGCTGCGGGCAGGGCTGCGTTCAGCTTGACCAGCTGGCGGGCGCGCCGCTGGTCGGTGAACTGCTGGCTGAAGTGCGCGCATCCCATCCGGGTCTCGACCGCCAGCGCCAGATCGGCGAAGTGGTGCGGCGCCAGATCACGGTCATGGTCGAGGATGTGGTCAGCGCGACTGCCGAACGGCTCGAGAGGCTCAATCTGAAAAGTCCCGAATCAGTCCGCAGCGCCGGGCGCGCATTTGTCGGATTCTCAACCCAAATGCAGGAGAAGGAAGCGGCGCTGAAGACATGGCTCTACGCTTCGCTCTACCGCCACCAATCGATCATGCAGAAAATGACGCATGCCGAAACCGCAGTTGAGACCCTGTTTGACGCCTATATGAGAAGGCCGGACGAGATGAGCGAAGACTGGCGCGAGAGCGCGGTGCATATGGATGAGCTGCAGCTCGCCCGCCACGTCAGCGACTATATCTCAGGCATGACGGACAATTACGCGCTCGCCGAACAAGCCCGCTTGTTTGACCGGCTGCCGGAATTGGGATAGCGCAGCCGCACAGTTGAAATTGACGGTCCCCGAGCGCGTGATGAACATCTTTGCCGACTTTTCCACAAGAATTATCAAGGCGCTGCAAGCGCCGGAAATTGCAGGGAAAGACGGCGTTGACCTGACGCGTGTCACGGTCGAGCCGCCGCGCGACCCCGCCCATGGGGACCTCGCCTGCAATGCCGCGATGGTGCTGGCCAAACCGCTTGGAATGAACCCGCGCCAGCTGGCCGAGCAGATCGCGGCAGAGGTGCGCAAGGACCAGGATGTCGAAACTGTGGAGATCGCCGGTCCTGGCTTTATCAATTTACGCCTCGCCCCAGCCTATTGGCAGAACCATCTGGCGCAGATGCTCGAAGATGGCGCCTCTTACGGCCGCTCGGCAATCGGCAACGGCGCGAAGATCAATGTCGAATATGTGTCCGCCAACCCGACCGGCCCAATGCATGTCGGCCATTGCCGGGGCGCGGTGTTTGGCGATGCCCTCGCCAATCTCTTGTCTGCCGCCGGATACTCTGTGACCAAGGAATATTACATCAACGATGCCGGAGCGCAGATTGATGTGCTGGCGAAATCCGTGCTGCTGCGATACCGCGAGGCCCTGGGTGAGGAAATTGGGGAGATACCCCCGGGTCTTTATCCCGGTGATTATCTCGTTCCGGTCGGCAAGGCGCTGGCGGCGGAGTTTGGCGCGGGGCTGAACCAGAAGCCGGAGGACGAGGCGCTCGCGATTGCCAAAGACCGCGCGATCGACGCTATGATGGTGATGATCCGCGAGGATCTGGCGGCGCTGAATGTGCGGCACGATAGCTTCTTTTCGGAACGCTCGGTGCACGCCGACAACGAAAAGAAAATTCGTAGTGTTATCAATGATCTGACACTGAAAGGTTATGTTTATCGCGGCAAGCTGCCGCCGCCGAAGGGCGAGGCACCGGAGGATTGGGAAGACCGCGAGCAAGTCTTGTTCCGCTCGACGGATGTTGGCGATGACATGGACCGCGCTCTGGTCAAGTCCGACGGTTCCTTCACCTATTTCGCTGCCGACCTTGCCTATTTCAAGGACAAGTTCGACCGCGGGTTCAATGAGACGGTCATGGTTCTTGGCGCCGACCATGGCGGCTATGTCAAGCGCATGGAGGCTTTGGCCCGTGCCGTGTCTGACGGAACGGTCCGCAACACCTGCTATCTGGTTCAACTCGTCAAGCTGTTCCGCGATGGCGAGCCGGTGCGCATGTCGAAACGCTCCGGGGAGTTTGTGACGCTGCGCGAAGTGGTCGACGAGGTCGGGCGCGACGCAGTCCGCTTCATGATGCTGTTCCGCAAGAATGACGCGCCGCTGGATTTCGACTTTGCCAAAGTCACGGAACAGTCAAAGGACAACCCGGTATTTTATGTCCAATACGCCTCCGCCCGCTGCCATTCGATATTCCGCATGGCGCAAGAACAAGCGCAAATTGGCCTGAACGAGCGGGCAGGGGCGGCTCAGCTTGCCAGCCTTCTCACCCATTCCGGCGAGTTGGCGCTGATCCGGAAGCTTTCCGAATATCCGCGCCTCGTCGAAAGCGCAGCGCTTTCGCGCGAGCCGCACCGCGTCGCATTTTACCTGTACGACCTTGCCTCCCAGTTCCACAGCCATTGGAACAAGGGGTCGGAAGATCCTCAATTACGTTTTGTTAAGCCTGATAATTCACAATTGACGATTGCCAGACTAGGGTTGGTCGCGGCGGTGTCACAGGTTCTTGCGTCCGGGCTTGCCATAATTGGTGCTGACGCGCCGGAGCAAATGCGTTAACGCGTTCATGTGAATCGTCACCTTTTGCCCACATTGCGCTGGTAGGGCGGCGAAACTGCGGTTCGACGGGGGAGTTGAACATGCGTGATGCGAGAGTGTGGCATGGCTGAAGGTCAATCAATCAAGGACCGTGATTTTTCTCAACCGCCTTTGGATGAGGAGGATCCGCTGATGGAGCTGTCGCGGATCATTGGCCTTGAGCCGCGCCGCCAATCCGCCCCGATGCGCGTTGAACCCGCACCGGAGTTTCACGCCGAGCCGGTTGATATCACCGAAGAGCCCGAACTCGCTTTGCAGCCTGAGCTGTCGGTGGATCTGCAACAGGATCTTGCCGATGAATTGATCGCACGTCTTGAAGCGGACGCAGAGTTCTCGCCTGCTCCGGAACTATTAGCGGACGCCAATGTTGACGCGTCGGAAGATTACGCAGCCGACGCCATCGCACCGGAAGCAGCCGAAGCGTTCACCCCACAATCAGATTTCCCTGAGCCGGACATGCCAAGAATCCCGGTGTCGGAGGCAACGCCGATTTCGCTAGAGGATGAGCTTGAGGCTATCCTCAGCCCTGTCACGCCAAGGTCTACGCCTTTTGGTCTGCGGCCTGTCGCAGAGGAAGTCGCCCCCGAGGAGCTGCACGCGCCTGTCGTTGACAGTCACCTCGATATGAATTTTGAGGCAGAGCCTGTAGAAACCGCCGCGCCGGAAATGGACTGGACATCCGAAAACACGGCGGGATTCGAGCCTGAGGCAGAGGCTGCGGAAGAAATAGCCGACGAACATTACGAGGCAGTCGAGCCCTATGCGGCCGAAGAAACACCGTCCCGTTCATGGCCGCCTGTGACGGTAAGTGCCGCGCCGGAAATCGAGGCCGCTGCCGCCGCGCATGAGGAAAGCCAGCCAATTCTTGAAACCGTCACTCATGAACCCCGCTCCATCGAGGCGACGGATGAGTTCGAGGTCCCTGAGTTCGAATATGAACAGCCGGACGCCGCGCCCGCGGCCGAAGACCCGCTGGCGGAATACGAGAACAACTACGAGCCGGTGACCTACGCAAAGCCGGTTGTCGCAGCCTCGGCGCCAGCTCTTGATGAATTGAGCCAGCACCAGTTTGACGATGCTGACTTCGACCAGATCAATGAGGCAATTGCCGAACTCGAAGGCGAGCGCAACCAGGGCGCAGCCGCAATCGCGGCAGCGGGTTTTGGCGCTGCCGCTGCTGGGGCTGCCGCAGCAAGGCCGGCACGCAAGCAGTTCGTGCTCGACGAAAACGACGAGTTTGCCGCAAGTCTCGATGTTCCGCATGCGCCAAGGCCGGTCGTGAGGTCGTCTTCAGCGCGCAGCTATTTCATGGCGGCGGGGCTTGGCGCCTTGGCGTTGGTCGGCGGCATTGGCGCTTATGCCTGGACGCGCGGTCCTGACACTTCGGCCACCGCTGCCGCCCCTGTTGTGCTCAAGGCGGACAGCCAGCCGGTTAAGGTTGCGCCAGAAAATCCAGGCGGAAAGGTCGTTCCGAACCAGGATATCGCCGTTTATGACAAAGTAGCCGGCGCTGAACAGACAAGCGGCGAGCCGCAAAAAATTCTGGTGTCGAAGACCGAAGAGCCGGTTGACCTTGCAGCAAAGGCGACTACGAGGGTCGTTCTGCCCGGGCCGTCCGCGACCGAGCCGGTGGCGGCCGAACCCGCACAGGAAATCGCCAAGGCCGAGGACCGGGCTCCGGCTGACCCTGTGGAAGATGTGTCTCCCGCCCAGGCCGAGATCGCCAGCGTGGCAGCCAAAAAAGTACGCACAATGGTTGTGAAATCCGACGGCTCGCTGGTTGAGCGCCCCATCGAGGAAGCAAAGCCTGTCGAGACCGCGTCAGCCGCGCCGCAGACTTCCGAGGAAGACCTGATGAAGTCCATGGCGGATGCCGCGGTGCCGGCAACCAAGGTTCAGACCAAGACGGTCAAAGCGGTAGAAGAGGTTGGCGCAGTCGCAAAGGCTGAGCCGGTCGCCGAGCAGGTTGTCGCCGCCACGCCCGTCGAGCCAGAGACTGCCGCAGTTGCTGAAACCCCAGAGGCTGCTGCGGTCGCCGAATCTGTCCAGCCCGCCAAGCCGGCGGTCAAGGCGGTGAAGACCAAAAAAATCACGCAAAAGCAGGTCAAGCAGGAGCAGACAGAGCAAGTCGCAGCGGCCACCAACATCCCGCTCGTCGATGCGCGCCCGTCTGACCAGCCCGTCAATATCGTGGCAAAGACCGGCAAGACGCCGTCGGCTCCCGCCCCGGCTGAAGCCAGTGACGCCGTCGTGGCAGCGCCCGCTGCCGGGGGTGGTTATGTCATACAGATCGCTTCCGCCCCATCGCCGGATCAGGCGCAGTCCACCTATGCCTCGCTGAACCGCAAGTTCGGCAAGATCATTGGCGGGCGAGATGTGAATATCCAGAAGGCGGACATTCCGGGCAAAGGCACGTTCTATCGTGTGCGTATCTCCGCAGGTTCCAAGAAGGATGCCGCAGCGCTTTGCGCCAAGTACAAATCCGCTGGCGGTCAATGCCTCGTGGCAAGGTAGGTACCCAGTGAAAACTGTTGACCAAAGGGCGGCCTCGGTGCCGCCCTTTGTTTTTCCGGTGTGCAGTTGGCGGGAAGTTCCGTTAGCTTGCCGCCATGAGCGAATCATTGGCAATGATTTCCGGCTGCGCCGGCACGGAACTGACGGCGGACGAGCGCGCATTCTTTGCAGAGAAGCGTCCTTGGGGCTTAATCCTGTTTGGGCGCAATTGCAGCGAAGCAAACCAGATTTTTGACCTCACCGCTGCATTTCGCGACATTGTCGGACGTCAAGACGCCCCGGTTTTCATCGACCAGGAGGGTGGCCGGGTTCAGCGCCTGCGCCCGCCGCTCGCGCCCAACTATCCCTCCGCTGCAGCGCTCGGAAACATTTACCGCCAGAGTGCCTCTGCAGGTAAGCAGGCGGCGCGGATACTCTCACGCCTGCATGCGCTGGATCTGCGCAAGCTTGGCATTACCGCCGACTGCCTGCCGGTTCTGGACGTTCCTGTCGAGGGCGCGAGCAATGTCATTGGCGACCGTGCCTACGGGTTTGACCCGAAGACCGTAACCGAAATGGGGCGGGAGGCGGCGCTTGGACTTCTTGACGGCGGTGTTTTGCCGGTGATCAAGCATATGCCCGGCCATGGAAGGGCAATGGCCGACAGCCATCACGAGCTGCCAGTGGTAAGCGCTTCCCTGGCGGAGCTAGAGGCGCATGACTTCGTCCCCTTCGCGGCTCTTGCCGACCTTCCAATGGCCATGAGCGCCCATGTGGTCTATACCGCGATCGACCCGCAGCGCCCGGCCACGACGTCGCCGGTGGTGGTGGAAGAGATCATTCGGGGCTATTTGAAGTTCGATGGATTGCTCATGAGCGATGACATTTCGATGAATGCGCTGAAGGGCGATATGAGCGAGCGCGCTAAGGGTATATTTGGCGCCGGACTCGATATTGCGCAGCATTGCCACGGCATCATGGACGAGATGGTGGCCGTCGCGGCTGAAGCTCCCATTCTGGCAGGCAAGGCGCTGCGCCGCGCCGAAGCGGCCCTGGCGCGCATCGCACCGATTGAGGACGATGACGAAATGGCGCTGCGGACCAAGTTTGACGGCCTCATGTCGGCGGTGGCCTGAGCGGGATGGCGGGCGCTTCACCCATGTCAGCGGACATCAAAGGGCCAATGGATGCGCTCTGGGAGGAAGAGCGCGCCTTGTCCGATACTGCGCTGGTCGTGGATGTCAGCGGCTTTGAGGGCCCGCTGGACTTATTGCTTCACCTTGCCCGCGGCCAGAAAGTAGATCTCGCCCGTATTTCAATCACGGCGCTGGTCGACCAATACCTTCAATTCATCGATCAGGCGCAGGGCCTGCGCATCGAGCTTGCCGCGGATTATCTGGTGATGGCCGCGTGGCTCGCCTTTCTCAAATCAAAGCTTTTGATCCCGAAGACCGAAACCGACAGCGGCGAATCCGCCGAGGAACTCGCCGCCGTTCTGCAATTTCGGCTCAAGCGCCTGGAAGCGATGCGCGAGGCCGCCGCGCGGCTGATCAACCGGAACCGGCTCGGGCGCGACTTTTTCGGGCGCGGACTCCCAGAGGCCGTCATCATTGACCGCAGCAGCACATTTTCCGCCACCCTTTATGATCTTTTGACCGCCTATGCCTCAATGCGTCAGAAAAAGGCAGTCTCGCATGTCAGCGTTGGCGGGCGTGTGGTCTGGTCGCTGAAGGATGCGCGCGCGCTGCTGACGCGCATGTTCGGCGAAATGAAGGACTGGTCGGCGCTGGACCAATATCTTATCCGGTTTATCCCTGACCGCAAGGAACGGACCACGGCGCTTGCCAGCTCCTTCGCCGCAAGCCTTGAACTGGTGCGGGAAGGGGAGGTCGAAATGCGGCAAAGCGCTGCGTTCGAGCCGCTCTATATGCGCCGCAAAATCAATAAATTGGGGGAGAATGCTGCAAATGGTTGAAGGCGGACAGGCAAGAATCGTGCAGTTTCCCGAACAATCAGGCGTCAAGCCCGCGCCGTTTGGACTGCCGGTGCCCGAAGTCGTGCGCATGGCCGAAGCGCTGCTGTTCGCTTCAGGTGAACCCGTGTCTGAAAAGCTTCTAACCTCGCGCCTGCCTGAGGGCACCGACATTTCCGCCGTCTTGGGCCAGCTGCGGGCCGAATATGCACTGCGTGGCATAAATCTGGTGCGTGTCGCCGACGCCTGGGCCTTCCGCACTGCGGCGGACCTCTCATTTCTCCTCAGCCGCGAACAGGTGCAGCAGAAGAAGCTGTCGCGCGCTGCGCTCGAAGTGCTGGCGGTGATGGCCTACCATCAGCCGGTCACACGCGCCGAGCTGGAGGATATCCGCGGGGTTGAAACGGCGAAGGGCACAATTGATCTGCTGATGGAGACCGGCTGGATCAAGATTAGGGGGCGGCGCAAGACGCCGGGCCGCCCGGTCACCTATGGCACAACGACCGAGTTTCTCGATCATTTTGGCCTCGAGGACGTGCGCGATCTGCCCGGAGTTGAAGAGCTGAGAGGCACAGGCATGCTGTCCTCGCGCATGCCATCCAATTTCGCCATGCCGGACATTCCGGCCAATCTCGACGAACTCACCGAAGACGAAGACCCGCTGACTGACATTGACCTTGAAGAACTCGGTCTGCTGACACCCAAAGGCGGGGATGATTGACAGCGCTTAGTGTTTTTCGAGGAAACCACTCTCTCGCCCGTGTGATCCAGTCGAGATCGGCCGCGCGTTCTGCGAGTGTTTAACTGAGACTTAATCCGGCTGCGGTAGACGCGTTCAATGCTCACCGCGAGGATCCCCGGCTTACATGGGTTTCGGAAAATCAGTGCAGTTTGGCAAGAGATCGGGGCCTGATAGCTTTGCAGCCAAACAAGTGAGATCGGGAGCGCCGGGTTCAGCCCACCCGGCCCACGACAAGGATGATCCGAAGAACGGCGACCATCCGGTTGCTTCGTTAAGTGTCAGTTCCGGTTTGAGCTCCGGGGACGGCGACAGGAGACCGATGATGAGCCCTAATTCAGCGCGGATTTCAGGGAAGATACCTGCGGGATACACAGGGCCGCTCTTTTATCGGGTGAGCGACTTTCTCCAACCATACAAGGTGAAGAAAGACCTGTTTGATTACCTGAAATTTCCCAAACCGGCAGGCCCTGACATCATTCGTGCGATCGGGTTACTGGCTGTGCCAGACGCGATCAATTCGTCGCACTATCGTGATCAAAGTGGCGGTACCAAACAGCAGTGGATGAAGCCTGTGACCGCGATTGCTCGCTCAAGCTACAGAGACGATTGGCCCGAGTTTTCGAACTCATCTCAGGAAGTTTCCGTTGCCCTGGTGAGTGAACGGGTGAAAGAGATCGTGGAGAGATACGAGACAGACACGCACGCGTTTGTAGCTGTCGATATCCAATCGGATGCAGGTGGTCATATCGCGCGAGCTTTCGTGATGGTGAAGGGAAAGGTCGTTGATTTCATTGACCGGGGCGCGACCGAAAACATCCCAAACGTCATAATTCCCGACGGCAATTTTTGCTACTTGACCGGTGACTTGGTCAAGGGCCGCCACCATTTCTGGGATCACAAGCTTGGCCATGTCTGGTCGGAAGAAATTGTCAAAGAGCTGGGTGATGTCTTGCCCAAGCAATCCGTTTTTGTTCCAGTCGGTGTGACTGCAACGACCATTCGGTCAAAAATCGGACGGATGTTTGGATTGTGATGACAGAGACGGAAGTGAAAATACAGCGCTGCCGAGTTTTTTTGCTTGCGGCAGGTGATGTCCCAAAGGCCCAGGTCATTCCTGGTTTAAGGCTGGGAGAATTGGCTCTGTTGACACTAATAGCCGGGAATGATTGACAGCCGCAGGGGCTCAAAGCCCATCGGCGTCATGATTTATGGTTCGAGCAGCACAACAGGCAGTCATCAAGCGCGGTCCGCTCGGCGTCAGCTTCGCCGCGCGTCTGGCCTTTGAAGGCATCTGGCACCAGTTCACGCCAGAGAAAGACACGCTCTGCGATATCAACCTGACGGCCGAGCCGGGTGAGGTTCTTTGCCTGCTTGGTCCATCGGGTTCCGGTAAATCAACACTGCTGCGCATTGCTGCAGGCATTGAACCGCAAACCTATGGACGCGTGGTCCTCAATGACCGCGAGATCGCCGGGCCAAGCGTGTTCCTTCCGCCAGAAAAACGCTCTATCGGCTTGATGTTTCAGGACTTTGCCTTGTTTCCGCATATGAGCATTTTGGACAATGTCCGCTTCGGTTTGACGGCTTTGTCCCGCGAGGCTGGCAAGCAGGAGGCGCGCACTGCGCTCGGCCGTGTCGGGCTGGACCAATACGCCGGCGCCTACCCCCATGCCTTGTCAGGAGGAGAACAGCAGCGCGTGGCGCTCGCCCGCGCTCTTGCCCCGCGACCGGCGGTCATCTTGATGGATGAGCCATTCTCCGGCCTCGACTCGCGTCTGAAAGATTCAGTTCGCGCCGAAACCCTCGGCGTTTTGCGCCAGAGCCGCGCGACTGCCATTGTCGTGACGCATGATGCGGAAGAGGCGATGCGCATGGCAGACCGGATTGCGCTGTTGAAGGAAGGGCGGCTGGTGCAGGTCGGTCCTGCGCAGGAATTATTTCTGACACCGGCCAATCTGTTCGTGGCAGGCTTCTTTTCCGAGTTGAATGTGTTCGAGACAGTTGCAGAAAACGGATCTGCCGCAACGCCGTTGGGCTCCGTGCCTGCCGCGTTTCCAAGCGGGACGCCGCTGACAGCGGCGGTGCGGGTCAGCAATGTTGATGCGTCGGAGAAATCCGGCGCAATTCAGGCACGCGTCACAAGCCGGCGGTTTCTTGGCGATCATGAGCTTGCCGGTTTCGCCATTGCAGACAGTGACGATCCGGTGCGGGCAAAGATCGCGCGCGGAGCGCTTTCAGCCAATGCTCGCGAGGTTTTTCTCACAATTCGCAAAAGTGACGTTTTGGTGTTTGAAAGCGCGACGGCAAACGTCTAGATACCAGTCAAACGAAATGCGGAGAGTTTATCATGGGAAGTTTTTCGATCTGGCATTGGCTGATTGTTCTGGCCGTCGTGCTGCTGCTGTTCGGGCGCGGCAAGATTCCTGAACTGATGGGCGATGTCGCCAAGGGCATCAAGAATTTCAAGTCCGGCATGGCTGAGGATGAAACGGTTGCGGAAACCGCTGATACGGCAAAGACCGTTGAGCATTCGGCGGCAGATGCCGTAAAGACGGAAAAAGCCGCACCCGCAAAAAAGAAGGCGTAAACCCTTCGCATGCGGAGGGCGCATTCTCCGGCTTGAGGCAAAATGTTAGACGTTGGCTATTCGGAACTGCTCGTCATCGCGATTGTTCTGATCGTGGTGGTGGGCCCCAAGGACTTGCCGAAGATGCTCCGCGCCTTTGGTAAGGCAATGACGCGTTTCAGAAAGGTCTCGGGCGATTTCCGGCGCCAATTTGATGAGGCGCTGAAAGAGGCCGAGCTTGACGAGGTCAAGAACACCTTGAACTCGGTGCGCAATCTCGACCCGCGTCAGCAGCTTCGCAACGCGCTGAACCCGTTGACCTCGGCGGTCAGCGACGTGAAGCGCGACATGTCCGCCGCCATCGCCCAGCCTGCGCAAATCATTCCGAAGGTCAGCGAGATGGCGCCCATGCCTGCGCCTGCGCCGGAACATGCCGTTGCCAAGAAGCCGCGCGCCAAAGCTGTCAAAACGGCGCAGATTGCTGCCAAAGCGATCGTAAAGACCACCAAAATGGTGACCAAGCCCGCAGTAAAGCGTGGACAGGCGGCGGGGAAGAAATGACCGATCCCGCAGACAAGGAAGTTGAGGAAAGCCAGGCGCCGCTCATTGAGCACCTGATCGAGTTGCGCAAGCGTCTGATGTGGGCGATCATCGCCTTCTTTTTAGCCTTTCTGGTGTGCTTCTTCTTTGCCAAGGAACTGTTCAATCTCTTGGTCATTCCGTTCAAATGGGCGGTGCACTGGGCGGGGCTGCCAAGCGACAAGGTCGAGCTGATCTACACCGCGCCGCAGGAATTCTTCTTCACGCAGGTCAAAGTCGCCATGTTTGGCGGCATGCTGATCGCCTTTCCGGTCATCGCGACGCAAATCTACAAATTCGTCGCGCCCGGCCTTTATCGCAATGAAAGAAAGGCGTTCCTGCCTTTCCTCTTTGCCTCGCCCATCCTCTTCCTGATTGGCGGCGCGCTGGTTTATTTCTTCTTCACGCCGATGGTGATGTGGTTTTTCCTCGCCATGCAGCAGACCGGGCCGGATTCGGAGGTACAGATTTCGCTGCTGCCGAAGGTTTCCGAATATCTCAGTCTCATCATGACGCTGATCTTTTCGTTCGGACTGGTCTTCCAGCTGCCGGTGGTCACCTCGCTGCTTGTGCGCGCCGGGCTGCTCACAGAGCAGGGCCTGAAGGACAAGCGCAAATGGGCCATCGTCATCGCCTTCGTCGCCGCCGCCATCCTGACCCCTCCTGACCCGGTGAGCCAGATCGGCCTCGCGCTGCCGACGATCCTGCTCTACGAGGTTTCGATCTGGCTGGCGCGGTTGATTGAGAAGGGGCGCAAGACGGAGGAGATTGCGGCGGAGAAGACCGAAGGCGCAGTGGTCGAGACGCCGCAGGCTTGACGCGCTCAGGGGCTTGAGAAGCGCCGCAAATCAGGCCATTAGGCTCGCAAGTCCCCCGCAAGGTCATCTCCCATGCTCGACATCAAATGGATCCGCGAAAATCCGCAGGCGCTCGACGCCGCTCTGGCGCGGCGCAATGCCGAGCCGCTTGCGGAAGGAATCGTCAAGCTCGACGCCGCCCGCCGTGCGTCCCTCACCAAACTCCAGGAAGCCCAGGAACGCCGCAACGCCGCCTCCAAGGAAATTGGCAGGGCGATGGGCGCCAAGGATATGGCGCTGGCGGATTCTCTTAAGGCCGAAGTCGCGGCTCTGAAGGATTCGATGACTTCACTGGAGTCTGAAGAGAAGAAGCTCGCCGCCGAGCTCGATGCCATCCTCGCCTCAATCCCGAATGTGCCGCTCGGACTGAACGAGGTGCCGGACGGCAAGGACGAGAATGACAACCGCGAACTGCGCCGCATCGGCGAGCCGCGCAAGTTTGACTTTGCGCCTGCCGAGCATTTCGACCTTGGCGAAAAGCTTGGGCTTATGGATTTCGACGCGGCGGCGAAAATGTCCGGCGCGCGGTTTGTCGTGCTGAAGGGGCAATTGGCGCGGCTCGAGCGGGCGCTGGCGCAGTTCATGCTGGATTTGCACACGGATGTGCATGGCTATGAGGAAGTCAGCCCGCCGTTACTGGTGCGGGACGATGCGCTGTTTGGGACTGGGCAGTTGCCGAAGTTCGAAGAAGACTTGTTTACAATCTATTCCGAGCATCATGTAATTGAGCGGGAGATTGCCGTATTGCGATCAACCTCCGATGCGATTTTCAACCAGTTTAATGATTTTGCAGAGTTCCGCCGTGCCCGAATGAGTTCCGAGCAAACACCAAACGGTGCAAGTGGCGAACTTAGAGAGGCGACTCTGGAATATTTGGACAAGCTATTTAAGGATTACAATGAAGTCACAAAAGCTGGACTAGCGGAGCTGCGCGAAAGAGGAACTCAGTTCAACAAGTTGGCGGGCGGCCTGCGGACTTGGCTCATCCCCACCGCCGAAGTGCCGCTCACAAATCTCGTGCGCGAGGAAATCCTCGACGAAAAACGCCTGCCGATGCGCATGACCGCCGGCACGCACTGTTTCCGCTCCGAGGCCGGTTCCGCCGGCCGCGACACACGCGGCATGATCCGGCAGCACCAGTTTTTCAAGGTGGAGCTGGTCTCCATCACCACGCCGGAACAGTCCATGGAAGAGCATGAGCGCATGACGAAATGCGCCGAGAGCGTGCTGGAGAAGCTCGGCCTGCCGTTCCGCACCATGGTTCTGTGCACCGGCGACATGGGGTTCGGGGCGCAGAAGACGCATGACATTGAAGTCTGGCTGCCGGGGCAGGGCAAATACCGCGAAATCTCATCCTGCTCGGTCTGCGGCGATTTTCAGGCGCGGCGCATGAACGCGCGTTACAGGCCCGAAGGCGAGAAGGGCACGCGCTTTGTCCATACCCTGAACGGCTCGGGCGTCGCCGTCGGCCGCGCGCTGGTGGCGGTTTTGGAAAATTACCAAAATGAGGACGGCACAGTCACGGTGCCGGATGTGCTAGTGCCCTATATGGGCGGGCTTCGCACAATCGGGAAGGCCGCCTGATGCGCATTCTTCTGACCAATGATGACGGCATCCATGCCGAGGGCCTCGCCGTTCTGGAGCGCATCGCACTCACGATTTCGGACGATGTCTGGGTCGTCGCGCCGGAGACCGACCAGTCGGGCCTCGCCCATTCGCTCACCCTGTCCGAGCCGCTGCGGCTGCGCAAGATCGACGAACGTCACTTTGCCCTGCGCGGCACGCCGACCGACTGTGTCATCATGGGCGTGCGCGAGGTTCTGCCGGAGCCGCCGGACCTGATTCTGTCCGGCGTCAATTCCGGGCAGAATGTCGCCGATGACGTCACCTATTCCGGAACGGTGGCAGGCGCGATGGAGGGCACGCTGCTCGGCATCCGCTCCATTGCGCTGAGCCAGGCCTATCATTGGGACAATGGCCGCGTTGTGCCGTGGGAGGTCTGTGAGGCGCTGGCGCCGGACCTGTTGAAACGGCTGGTCAAGCTCGACCTACCGGAGGGCGTGTTCTTGAACGTCAACTTCCCGAATTGCGCCATAGCCGATGTCGAGGGAACAATCGTCACCGCCCAAGGCAAGCTCGCGCATGGGCTGTTCATCGAAGAGCGGCAGGACGGGCGCGGCTTTCCCTATTACTGGCTGCGCTTCGGGCGCGGGGCGCAGGAGCCCGCCGAAGGCACCGATCTCCATGCGCTGCGCGATAATCGCGTTTCGGTTACGCCGCTGAAGCTTGACTTTACCGCGCATGAAACGAGACAAATGCTGGAAAAGGCTCTGGCATGAACTACCGCTTCAACGACCGCGAAAACTTCTCCGCTTTCCTCACCCGCATGCGCAAGCATGGCGGCGTTGACGCCAAAGTGCTCGAAGCCATCGAAGCCACGCCCAGGCGCGGCTTCGTGCCAAGCCAATGGCAGGACGCGGCGTTTTCGGGCCGCTGCATCCCGATTGAATGCGGCGAAGTCATCGAAAGCCTCGACCTGCAGGCGAAGATGATTTCCGAGCTTGAGATCGACCCGAGCCACCGCGTGCTCGAGATCGGCACCGGCTCCGGCTTCACAGCTTCGGTCATGTCCCGCTTGGCGCAGCGTGTGACAACCGTTGACCGCTTCCGGTCACTGCTCGAACATGCCCGCAACCGCATGCAAGCGCTGCACATAGAAAACGTTCAGTTCCGCCATGCCGACGGCAAGAATGGCTATGCGGGCGAGGGGACCTATGACCGGATCATCGTCTGGGCAGCGTTCCCGTCGCTGCCGCGCGGATTTATCGAAGTTCTCGCATCCGGCGGCGTGATGCTCGGCGCTATTGGCGAACCGGCGGAGGAGCAGGTGATTGCCAAGCTCACCAAAATCGGCTCGCGCTTTGAACGGCAGGACTTGTTCAATGTGCGTTTTCAACCGCTCGCGGAGAAGATTGCGACAGCGCTATAGTGCTTATTAGACAAAGGCGTTGATTTCCATAGCACTCAGTGCTACATAAGCTCATGCCATTGCGCGTCTTCAAAACGGCTTGGTTTACTAAAGCCGCGACGAAAGCGCGGATTTCCGATGCTGAGCTTTGCATAGCCATTGGGCAGGTTGAGCGTGGTCAGGCAGACGATCTGGGCGGCGGAGTGTTCAAAAAGCGGCTCGACAAGAACCGCCACAGGTCGATTATCTTGGCGAACACAGGCCGATTTTGGGTCTTTGAATATCTTTTCGCGAAGAAGGACCAAGCGAATATCAGCCTATCCGAACTGGCTGACTACAGGGTTCTTGCGAAAGGCTATCTTGGTCTGACGAGCGGCCAGCTGGAAAGATTGCTCGCAAACGGAGACATCAAGGAGATTTGCGATGACTAGGCCAGCATTCAAGCCCGGCGCGTCTGAAGCGATACATTCGTCGGCCAAAGCGCTCTTCAAAGTGGGGGCCATTGATAAGGTCACGATGCGCAGATTCGACATATCCTGCATCGCGAGGCCCGACCTGAGCGCAGAGGAAATCAAGCTGATTCGTGAGCAAAACCAGCTGAGCCAGCCTGTGTTCGCAAACTATCTGCGCACGTCGGAGTCGACCATCCAGAAATGGGAAACCGGTGCCAAGCGGCCGAGTGGCGCGGCGATGAAGCTTCTTGCCGTCGTGCAGAAACACGGACTTTCAGTGCTGGACTGAGATACCGCCGCCAAATTGCCCTCATGGTGAATATTTTCCAAACCGGCCTGCAACCTTAACGCAACAGTAACCTTGAAAGCGTCTAATCCGCTTTAGTGAGTTTTGTGCGTTTGTGTGGGTCGTGTTATGCGCAATTGCGTTTTGACTGAAAAATCCCGTCTTCTGAGCCGGGGTGCAGCAATCTTGGTCCTGAGCGGGTTTGGGGCTGGCTGCAGTGCCGATATGTCCCGTTTCACCTATAAGGACTTTACGACTGGTTCGGTGAACCAGCAGCAGATCATGCGCAAGGCGCCGCAAGCGCAGCCTTTCCCGGATGAGGCGCCGACTTATGATACGGGAAGCCTTGACCCGGCTGGAACTGATGCGGGCTTCGAGCCTGTCAAATCCAAATCCGCAGTTTCGCGACAAGTGCTTGCGCCGGTCACAACTGCCGCCGCCAAGCCGCAGCTCGCAGCGCCAAAGCTCACGCCCGCCCGCCAGACCGTGACGCCGGTTGAACTCGCAGCCGCCGAAGAATTTGGCGTGGCCGAAGAGCCCGCCGCCGCGCCGAAGATCATCAAGAAAAAGGCGGCTCCGGCTGTCGACGATACGACGACCGGCACCGTTGCGCCCAAAGTGCGCAAGATCGAGCTTGCCAAGAAAAAGATTGAGCCGCTGAGCGTTTCGGAAGAGACGGACGCCGCGCCGAAGGTCAAAAAGTTGGCGCCAAAAGTTGCCGAGTCGGCTTCCGCCGACAAGGGCGGCTGGACGGCTGATGGCGGAACGCCGGTCACGATCCGCGAGGGCGAGACGCTTTACAATCTGTCCAAACGCTTCGGTGTGCCGGTCGCTTCACTATTGAAGGCCAATAGCCTGAGCGATGCGAGCGAAGTCAAGGCGGGGCAGAAGATCATTGTTCCCGCCTACCGCTACTCGCAGAACACCGAAGTGTCGGCTCCAGACGACAACTTTGACACGGCCGCAGCCAAATCCTCGTCCGGCACAGTCTATGATGTGCCGCAGGACAAGGTGCCGCTGCCAAACAAGGTCCCATCGCGCCAGAACGTTGCAGTTCTGCCATCTGTGCCGCAGGTCAAGCAGAAGGCCGCGCCTGTTGCAGTTGCAGAGGCTGAGCCAAAAACTACTGCGAAAACTGATCGTTTGAAGCCTGAAACAGCACCAGCTTCGGAGGCAGTGGCCGCCGCGCCCGCGGTGAAGGCTGCAAAGCCTGCGCCTGTTGTCGCCGAAGCTGAATTGCCCAAGGCCGCGCCGAAGAAACTTGGCGGATCGGGTGACTATTCGGTCGCTCAAGGCGATTCGCTCTACAAAATCGCCAAGGCACATGGCGTTTCGGTTGACGCGCTCAAATCCGCCAATGGTTTGCAGGATGGCAAGTTGAAGATCGGCCAGCCGCTGCGCATTCCGGCCGCCGGCGAGAAAATTGTTGCTGAGGCCAAGGCTGAAAAGGTCGATCCAATTGAAACCGGCGCAGCGCCTCAAGCGGTGAAAACACTGAAGCCTGTTGTTCAAGAGGCGAAAGTCAAGGAATACACGCCGCCGAAGAGCGACGACGTGAAGGCCGAGGCGGATCAGGACGATTCTGCCGCGCCAAACGCCACAGGCATCTCAAAATTGCGCTGGCCGGTGCGCGGCCGCACGGTGAGCGGCTATGGACAGCGGGATGGCGGCACAGTCAGTGACGGTGTCAATATCTCGGTGCCCGAAGGCACTGCCATCAAGGCTGCGGAAAACGGCGTTGTCATCTATGCGGGCAATGGGTTGAAAGAGTTCGGCAACACTGTGCTTGTGCGCCATGCCAACGGTCTGGTCACAGTCTACGGCTATGCCAAGGAAATCGATGTGAAGCGCGGCCAGACGATCAAGCGCGGCGAAGTGCTCGGCAAGACCGGTCTCAGCGCAAGCGCCAAGGTTCCGATGATGCACTTCCAGGTGCGCAAGAACTCCACGCCCGTCGATCCCTCGACCTATCTCGAATAGTTTTCTGCAGCGCCTCCAGTCACTGCGCAGAACCCGCTTCCCTAAAGGAGGCGGGATTTCTGTTTTGATGTGGTATTTCAGATAGTTGCTTCAGAACCTTGCAAAATGTCCGCCGTGCGCCGCAGCCAGCGCGCCGGGTCCGCGCGGTGATAAATCTGCTCGTCCGGCTCGATATTGTCGAGAAAGCGCCGGTAAATCACCGCCTGACGGGCCGCCGCGACCGGAGCGAGCAGTTCGGCGGCACGGGCGGGATTTGATCCTGGCCAGGCGCTCAGGCACTGATTGTTCCAATGGTTCTTGACGTCCTCCTTCTCCGAATCCGGCGCGCGCTCGAGAAAGGCGGGTTGGTCGAGCAGAGGGTGGCCGACCCCGCTGTCGCCCCAGTCCAGCAAGGTGAGGGCATTACCCTGGCCCCGGAAATTGCCGGGATGAAAATCGCCATGCACCAGCGTATCGGGTATGCCGCAGGCGGCGAGGGCGGCGAAGCGCCTGGGCAGAGATTGGGCAAAGTCTTCCAATCTCTGACACGCCTCCGGCGTCAATTCGGGCGCCGTGCGCGCCAAAACATCTTTGATTGCCAGGGTGAGCGTGGGGCCGCGAAAGTCCGGCAGGCCCATGGCCAGCAGCGCATCGGTCCGCAAGTCCCAGTCAGCTTGCAGCCCGACAAACATGGTGAGCATTTCAAGCCGTTGCGCCGCGAGTCGGGCTCATGCAGGTCCACGCCCTTGATTTCGGCCAGCAATGATTTGCCACCCGCGCCGGCCAGAAGCCGGGGCGTGTTTTGCGCGCCCAATGCGGCGATTATTCTGCCTTCATGGGCAAAGAAGGGCGGCACGGATTTCAGCCAGACCGTCTGTCCCTCAGCCGGGATTCGCCAGACGCTGGACAGATTCCAGGAGCGGACCTGCGTGGGCTTTCCGGTGAGAGCAATGCCGAGGCGGGCGAGTTCGGACAAAGCCCAGTCCATCTCGGTCTTCGGACCACCGGGCTTGGCATAGGGAAGGCGAAGGGGATGATCGGAAAGAACTCCATGCCAAGGCTCTGCGGCAACGAGGTCTCTCGCCTCCGCCAAATATGTGACGATCCCTCCGGGAGGCTCCGGGAATTCTGCATGGAGGAGGCGAAGGACCGTGATTTCAACGCCGTGAATCTCAAGCGCCGCTGTCACAACGGGCTCGATATCCTGCCACCATGGGGTCGCAACCGGAACCGGGGGCATGGCACCCAGGACCGTGCCGTCCGCATCAACAAGCACCAGACGAGCAAATCTTTGCAGCTGTTCGCTGGGCATGGGCTTGGCCAGCCGGTCTCAGTTGCTGCCGGGCATTTTGACGCCGTTGACGGAAACTGCGCCTTCGCGCGTAGTCTCGATCTTCCAGGTTACCGTGCCATCTTCCGCTACTTTGCCAAAGCCTTTGGCGGCGAGAATGCCGTATATGCCCTGTTCGAGCTCAAGCTCGGGCGGCGCGGCTTTGATGAGTTCTATGACTTGGTCTAGGCCCTTGGCGCCAATAATGGACTGGCCGAACGGCATTTTCTCAGGTCCCGCAACCATGCTGCCTTCATAGGTCACGGTAAGCGCTGGGCTGACATAGCTGCCTGGTGCAAGTGTGATTGTTGCCTCGCCCTTTGGCAGCAGCGCCGTGAGCAGTTGCTGCTCCATTTCCGGCGGTGGCTCATCGCCGCTGATTTCCAGGTGATCCAGCAGCATTTTCGCCGGTGTGGCGAGATCATAATCTGAAACCTTCACATCCATGGACAAAGTCTTGGGCATCAGTTCCAGCGCCAGTTTGGGCACGATCTCTTGCGGCAATCCATCCGGCAGGGTCAGGCCGCTGATGTTGATCACCTGCCGCGCCATGCCGTTCGCAACCACGCCGTTCATCGACAGATCAGCGACGACATTTTCGAGCCCGGCTTTGCCAAACGGGGTGTCGATTGTCAGGCCCTTCAGGGTCGAGCTGAAGGAGGCTGTGTCAAAGACCGGCAGATTTTCCTTCAGGATTTTTGCCAGTTCCGGGCGGCCTGCTTCAGCGCTTTTCTCATCGGGATGCGCCTTGGCCCAGTCGATCAACCTCATCAGCCCTTTTGGCCGCACGCCCTTTAGCTCCAGCGTGCGGTCAGTGTGCGCCAGAGCGAATGATCCCTTCAGGCCCATGGGATTTTTCTCGTCAGGCGGAATATCGATATCGCCGCTGAAATTATCAAAACCTATGTAGAACCGAGCATTGGCGAGCTCCGCCAAGGGTGCCGAAAGCCCGGAATTCAGGTCGATTTCTGTGTTCTTGGCGACAAAGTTGACGCCTTCGGTCGTCTTGTCGGGGTTTTGCTGGAGGAAGGAGAACGAGACATCCGATATCAGCGCCTTTGCCTCGGTGAAAGTTCCAAGCGTCTGGTCAAATGTGCCGCTGACGGTGAAGTCGCCAATCTTGCCGGAAGCCGTGATTTGCTTGCCGTCTTTGCTTTCCTTTGAGTCAACGCCGAAGGGGCCGGCCTGCTTGGCCACCCATTTTCCGCCGCCCATGTCCTGAAGCCTGATCAAAAGCGGCGGCATTAAGACATCGGAATCCGGCTCGCTCTCCTTGAGCTGTTTGGCGACATCCAGTGCCACATCATAATAGTCGCCATTGGCCTTGATGGTGAGCTTGTCGGCGGCCTCGCCGAGAAAGGTCTTGAACAGGGTCTCCAAGCGGGTTGCTTCTTGCGCAGTGGCGCCGGCGGCCATTGCAGCGGGGCTTGCGGATGCGAGGCAGGCGGTGAGGAGAAGCGTCAATCGGGATGTCATGGCGGGATTCCAACAGGCTGGGTGAAAATCATTTCGGGCTGGGCTTGCAAATGCTAGCGGGTTATTGCCTTCCTGATCAACGGCTATTTGCGCATGCGCGGCGGCCAGTTCCCACCTTTCAACCTGCCTTGTGGAGAACATGGCGACCAAGTCCGGCATATTGAACGACGTCTTCGGCTTTGACGGTTTCCGTCCGGGACAGGAGGAGATTGTCGACACGCTTCTGGCAGGAAGCCATGCGCTGGCCGTCATGCCGACCGGCTCGGGAAAATCGCTTTGCTATCAGGTTCCAGCACTGGTGAAGGGCGGACTGGCGATCGTTGTTTCGCCGCTGGTTGCCTTGATGCAGGATCAGGTCGCGGCGTTGAAACTGTCGGGTGTGGCCGCCGAGACGATCAATTCCGCCGCGCCGCGCGAGACGAATGTGGCGATCTGGCAGGCGGCGGCGCGGGGGGATGTGCGGCTGCTCTATCTGTCGCCCGAGCGCCTGATGACGGAGCGGATGATCGCGGCGCTGCAGAAACTACCGGTCTCGCTGATCGCGGTGGATGAAGCGCACTGCATTTCGCAATGGGGCGCTTCGTTCCGGCCGGAATATGAGATGCTGCATGGCTTGCGGGCGGCGTTTCCCGGCGTTCCCATCGGCGCCTTCACGGCGACCGCCGACGAGGCGGCGCGGGCGGATATTGTCCGCAAACTGTTTGGCGGCGATGCGCGGGTGTTTGTCGCAGGTTTTGACCGGCCGAATATTGCGCTCAATGTCTCGGCCAAGCGCAACACCAAATCCCAACTGGCTGATTTTCTGGAGGAACGGCGGGGCGAGAGCGGGATTGTCTATGCGCTGTCGCGCAAGGACACCGAGCAGCTCGCGGCATTTCTGAACGCGGAAGGCCACCGGGCCATCGCCTACCATGCCGGTCTTTCCGCCGAGCGGCGGAGCCAGGCGCAGGATTTGTTCATGACCGAAAAAGGCGTCATCGTCTGCGCCACCATCGCTTTTGGCATGGGCATCGACAAGCCGGATGTGCGCTTTGTTTTCCATGCCGACCTGCCGTCCTCGCTTGATGCTTATTATCAGGAAATTGGCCGGGCAGGGCGCGATGGGCGCGATGCGGTGGCGCATATGGTGTTCGGGCTGGGCGATATCCGGCTGCGGCGCACCTTCATTGACGACAATGACGCGGACAATGAGCACAAACGGCGCGAACACAGGCGGCTGGATGCGCTGGTCGCCTATTGCGAGGCGCCGTCCTGCCGCCGCGTCTCGCTGCTGCGCTATTTCGGAGAGGCTGTCTGAAGCCTGCGGCAATTGCGATATCTGTGACAGTCCGGGCGAAACGCTGGACGGAACGCATGAGGCGCGCAAGATCTTGCAGGCGGTGAGCGGGTCCGGGGAACGGTTCGGCGCTGTGCATATTGTCGATATTCTGCTCGGCAAGATGAATGAGCGGATCGCTTCGCTTCATCATGATCAGATGCCGGTGTTCGGCACAGGCACGGAGCGTCCGCGGGTGGAATGGCAGTCTCTGGTGCGGCAGATGGCGGGGGCAGGGCTGTTGATTCATGATGTCGGCGGTTTTGGCGGGCTGTCGATTGCGCAAAAGGGCCGTGATCTTATGCAAGGCGAGGGGGAATTCCGCTACCGCCGCGACATGATCCGCGCCTCGAAGCGCAAAATGCGGACCGAGGCGATCAAGACTGCCGGCATGGATGACGCAAAAGAGGCGCTTCTGGCTCGGCTCAAGCTGCTGCGCAGCCGCCTCGCAGGCGCGCGGCGGGTTCCGGCTTATGTGGTCTTTTCCGACCGCACACTAATCGACATGGCCATGCGCGCGCCGCGCACGCTTGACGATTTTGCGCAGGTGCATGGCGTCGGCGCAGCGAAGCTCAAGGAGTTTGGCGCGACGTTTCTCGCGGAGATAGCGGGTTAGGGCGGGCTGTCCCTTTCCTTCCGCAGCTCGCGCAGAAAATAGCAGCAGTCGCTCAGGACCCGGTCGACCTCATGGATCTGTTTCTTGCGATGGCCCAGCGGATAGCCGGGACGGATGGTCGAGATGCGCGAGCCGCGTTTGCGCGCGGTGAGTTTGCGGATTTCGAGTAACATCTTGCCGCGCCAGCGCACATAGCGCCGCGCCTGTTTGGGCAGCGTTGCCAGCGCGTGTTTGAACGCTGTAATGCGCCGGATGAGCCGCGCGGCGTTGATCGGGTCCTCGCCGGTGAGGGGAACCGGTTCGGGCGGAAAATACGGCGTTGACCAGCCCGGAACGCTGATGCGCGGAAACGAGGTGGGCCTGCCCTGAAACGGCTTGCGTCCGCCGGGCCGGGCGAAATGCTTGAGCGGCTCGATCAGATTGAACACCGGAATGCGCCCTGGCTTTATCCGAAGCCGCATCCGAAGCCGCATCTGAAGCGCGCTCCATCTTCTTCAGCTTCGCCGCCAGTTCCTTCGGAAACGGACCGCTGGGCGTAACTTTCAGCACAATGCCGCGCGCGGCGATGATGATCAGCCGGCGCAGCGCCGCTTCCGCCGGGCGCAGCAGGATCAAGATACGCCGGTAAATGCGCCGCGTCAGCACCGTCACCGGCACACCCTTGTTGAGACCGGCCATGAAGAACATCTCTGTCATGACAAAGAACAAGTCCCGCGACTGCCGCTCGATGACGCCTTTCCAGTCAATATCCGACATGCCCTGCCTTTCCACACACGGGGCGGATTATGGGGCAGGTCTGGGGATGTAGGATGAGTATTTTTGAAGGGCGTTGATTTTGCTCAGTTATTTCGTGCGTTCACCGCGTTCCATCCCCATGGTGCGGAAGTGTGGTAACGCGCGTGCGCGATTATGGCCGTCTCGAAGGGCGCGCCCAGACTCCAACTACTCCAGCCTCACCCCCAGCCTTCCGGCCAAGTCCTGAATATACTGCCACGCAACCCGCCCCGAACGGCTGCCTCTGGTGGTCGCCCATTCCAGCGCGCCGGCGCGCAGGGCTTCCGGTTCAATCTTGAGGCCGTAATGGGCGGCGTAGGTCTCAGTCATGTCGAGATACTCATCCTGGCTGCATTTATGAAAGCCAAGCCAGAGGCCGAAGCGGTCGGAAAGGGAGACTTTCTCCTCGACCGTCTCATACGGATTGATCGAGGTTGAGCGCTCATTCTCGATCATGTCGCGCGGCAGGAGGTGGCGGCGGTTGGAGGTGGCGTAGAAGACGACATTGTCCGGCCGGCCCTCGACGCCGCCTTCGAGCGCGGCTTTGAGCGATTTGTACGATGTGTCGCCGATATCGAAGGATAGATCATCGCAAAACAGGATGAAGCGGTGTGGCTCGCGGCGCAGCAGCGACATGAGTTTGGGCAGCGTGTTGATATCTTCGCGGTGAATTTCGATGAGTTTGAGCGCTAGTTCGCCGGGCTTACAGGGACGCGGAAACATCCGCATGAACGGCCTTGACCAGCGACGACTTGCCCATGCCGCGCGCGCCCCACAGCAGCGTGTTGTTGGCGGGCAGGCCCGAGGCGAAGCGGCGCGTATTGTCGACCAGAATGTCGCGCACGTGATCCACGCCGCGAATGAGCTTGAGCGCGACGCGGTTGACATTCTTGACGGCGTAACAGCGCGGATTGCGCTGGCTCCCAGACGAAGCATTCGGCCAGACCGAAATCTGGCGACTCAGCCGAAAGCGGGCGCAAGGCGCGACAGCGCGTCTGCGATCCGGTCGAGCTTTGCATTGAGGGCAAGGATTGACTTCGTCGCTCATTCGGCTGTTTTCCTGAGAATTTGACGCATATTGACGGTTCAAAGGGTATGGTAACTCGCCAAGCAGCGTTGTATTGACCGCGCCGGTTCTTATATTCCGCCAAAGCGCCTTGCAGGCAATTCGCCGGATCTGATTGGGAGAATGGAATGCTGGTTACCCCCGCTTATGCACAGGCAGCCGCCCCCGCCGCTGGCGGCATCGACATGCTCATGAGCGTGTTTCCGTTCATCCTCATCTTCATCATCATGTACTTCCTCATCATCCGCCCGCAGCGCACGCAAATGAAGCAGCGCGAGCAGATGCTGGCGGCGGTGCAGCGCGGCGACACCGTGGTGACGGGTGGCGGCGTGATCGGCAAGATCACCAAAATCATCGACGACAAGGAAGCCGAGGTCGAGATCGCCAATGGCATCAAAGTGCGCGTCATCCGCTCGATGATCGCTGACGTGCGCGTCAAAGGCACGCCGGTCGCCGACAACAAGAACAGCTGAGAAAGCTGACGGCGGGCACGCCCGTCCTTTTGAAAGACAAAGCCTATGCTGCATTTCGCCCGCTGGAAAACGGTTCTGATCTGGCTCACCGTTGCGCTGGCCTTCCTGTTCACACTGCCGAATTTCTTCTCCAAGGAACAGCTCGCCTCAGCGCCAAACTGGATGCCGACGCGGACAATGCCGCTGGGGCTTGATCTGCAGGGCGGCTCGCACATTCTCCTGCAAGTCGAGCGGCCAGACCTGATCAAGGACCGCGTCAACACGGTGCGCGATGATGTGCGAAGGCTCTTGCGCGAGGCAAAGATCGAATATTCAGGTCTCTCCGGCGGCGCGCAAAATGTGCGCGTGAAGATCAATGACGCGGCCAAGGTCGCGGAAGCAAAGACAGCGCTCGCGCCCCTGCTTGTGCCCGCCAACGCCACATTGCTGGGAACTGGCAATGTGATTGAAGTCGAAATCAATGAGGGCGCAGACGGTCAGCTGGACTTGGCGCTGACGGATGCGGGCATTAACTACCGGGTCGCCTCTGCGGCGAGCCAGTCGATTGAAGTCGTTGGCCGCCGCGTCAACGAGCTGGGAACGACCGAGCCGCTCATTCAGCGGCAGGGCGATGACCGGATACTTGTGCAGGTTCCGGGTCTGCAGGACCCGCAGCGGCTGAAAGATTTGCTCGGCCAGACCGCCAAGCTGACTTTCCAGATGGTCGATCAGACCATGTCCGCCGAAGATGCGCTGAATGGCCGCCCGCCGGCGGGGTCGGAAGTTTTGTACTCGCAGGACGATCCGCCCGCGCCCTATCTCATCGAAAACAGGGTTATTGTTTCAGGCGAAAATCTCGTTGACGCGCAGGCCGCCTTTGACCAGCAGACCAATGAGCCGCTGGTTTCGTTCCGCTTTGACACCAAGGGCGCTCAGCGTTTCGGCCAGGCGACGCAGCAGAATGTCGGCAAGCTGTTTGCGATCATTCTGGACAAAGAAGTCATTTCCGCCCCGGTCATCCGTGAGCCGATTCTGCAGGGAACGGGACAAATCTCGGGCAATTTCACCGTTGAAGGCGCAAATGATCTTGCCGTGCTCCTGCGCGCTGGCGCGCTGCCTGCCACGCTGACAGTCATCGAAGAGCGCACGGTTGGCGCGGGTCTCGGCGCGGATTCGATCAATTCCGGCATTGTCGCGAGCGCCATCGCCGGCGCGCTCGTTGTTCTGTTCATGCTCGTCGCTTATGGATTTCTCGGCGTCATCGCCAACATTGCGCTGATCGCCAACGTCGCCATGGTCATCGCCATTCTGTCGCTCCTCGGCGCGACGCTGACGCTGCCGGGCATTGCGGGCATTGTGCTGACCGTCGGCATGGCGGTCGATTCGAACGTCTTGATCTATGAGCGCGTGCGCGAGGAAAAGCGCATGGGCAAATCCTTCATCCAATCGATGGATCAAGGCTTTGCGCGGGCGCTGGCGACGATTGTGGATTCGAATCTGACCACGCTGATCGCGGCCATCGTGCTGTTTTTCCTCGGTTCCGGGCCGGTCAAGGGCTTTGCCGTCACGCTCGCCATCGGCATTATGACGACGGTGTTCACAGCGTTCACGCTGACGCGCTGGATGGTCGCCGCCTGGATCCGCCGCTCGAAGCCGAAGGATATTCCAAACGGGCTGGTGCGCTTCGTGCCGGACGTGACCAACATCCCGTTCATGAAATGGCGCAACTGGGCGTTTGCGTTCTCGATCATTACGTCGATTGGGGCGCTGGCGCTGTTTTCGACCATCAACATGAATTACGGCATCGACTTCAAGGGCGGCTCGCTGATTGAGGTTCAGGCCAAGGGCGCGACGGCGGATGTTTCAGCGATCCGCAATGTGCTGAGCGATCTCAATCTCGGCGATGTGCAGGTGCAGGAATTCGGCACGCCGCGCGAGGTGATGATCCGTGTGGAATCGCAAGGGCTTGGCGAAAATGCCGAGCAGGCGGTGGTGGCGCAGGTGCGCGACACGCTGGCGGCCGATTATGAATTCCGCCGCGTTGAAGTGGTCGGCGCGACAGTGTCGGGCGAACTGGTGCGCAATGGCGTGATCGGCGTTCTCGCCGCGCTTGGCGCGATTCTCATCTATGTCTGGTTCCGCTTTGAATGGCAGTTCGGCGTTGGCGCCATCATTGCGACGGCCCATGACATTGTGCTGACCATCGGATTTTTCGTCATCAGCGGGTTTGAGTTCAACCTGACGTCCATCGCGGCGATTTTGACGATCATGGGCTATTCACTGAACGATACGGTTGTCGTCTATGACCGGGTGCGGGAGAATCTGCGCCGCTACAAGAAAATGCCGATTCCCCAACTGCTCGATCTGTCGATGAACCAGACGCTGTCGCGAACTGTCCTTACAGGTGTGACCACGCTGCTCGCGCTCGGCTCGCTCAGCCTGTTTGGCGGCGAGGTGATACGATCTTTCACCATCGCGATGATTTTCGGCATTGTGGCGGGCACTTATTCGTCGATTTTTGTCGCGGGTCCGCTGCTGATCCTGTTCCGGCTGCGGCCGGGCGGCAATGATTCCGTGGTGGAAGCCGGTTCGGCGCTGACCGCCAAGGCAAAATGACCGCGCCACCGAAGGGCATCAATATGCGCGCCGCACATTTTCCGGGCCGCGCACCGATTGATGCCTATGGAAATGGCGGGTTTCGATTCGCGGACATGTCGCATATCGGGTCGATCCTGTGCCTGCCATCGGGGATTCACGGCTGGGGGCCAAAGGCTTCAGACAATCTGGATCTGGCTGACATTGAGCGGATTCTGGCGGAAGCCGGGGATATCGAAGTGCTGCTGTTTGGCATGGGAGGCGATCTTCGCCCGATCCCCAAACCTTTGAAGGAAGCGCTGCGGGCAAAGGGCATTTCCTCCGATCCGATGAGCACTGGGGCGGCGGTGCGCACCTATAATGTGCTTTTGGCCGAGGAGCGGCGCGTGGCGGCGGCGCTGATCGCCGTCGCATGAGCGGGCTCGCAAGTCTGATCAAATCCCATGATTATGACCGGTATGTCGCCACGCTGTTTGCTCCGGCGCACAAGCGCGAGGCGCTGTTTTCGCTCTATGGGTTTGACGCTGAGGTTTCGCGCATCGCCGACCTAGTTCATGATCCGATGCCCGGAGAAATCCGGCTGCAATGGTGGCGCGATGTCGTCAATGGCTCGCGCGATGGCGAGGCGAAGGGACATCCTGTGGCGTCCGCTCTGCTGAAGACGATCAGCGATCATGCGCTTCCGCGCCAAGCGCTCGATGCGTATTGCGAGGCGCACATATTCGATTTCTATCATGACGTCATGCCGGACCGGACCGCGCTCGAAGCGCATCTTGGCGCAACCCAGTCGGCGATTATCCAACTTGCGGCCATGATACTCGATCCGGATGCGGCGCGCGGCGCGAGCGAAGCTGCAGGGCATGCGGGTGTTGCAAAGGGAATTGCCCTGATTCTGCGCGATTTGCCGCGCATCCGCCGGCGCGGGCAGGGGTTTGTGCCGCTTGCCATTCTCAACGCAGCCGGGCTTTCGCAGGAATTGTTTCTCAGCGAGCCCTCCAAAGAGGCCGGTAAACGGCT
This sequence comes from uncultured Alphaproteobacteria bacterium, assembly GCA_963792485.1. GTDB lineage: Bacteria > Pseudomonadota > Alphaproteobacteria > Rhizobiales > Rhizobiaceae > JANOYJ01. The sequence continues at coordinate 258,102 of CAWBWL010000007.1, read as the reverse complement.
GGTTCAGGCGCTTGGCGCGCTTGCAGGCGAACATGTGCAAAAGTTCAAGGCGGCGTCCGCTTCGCTGCCTAAATCCATCAGGCCGGCGTTTGCGCCGATGGCCACCATCGCCAGATGGGTGCGCGCCGTCGAGACGCTTTCCGACCCATTGCGAAGCTCAGGCGCACCTTCCCAGTTTGCAAGACTTTGGAGCGTGGCGCGCGCGAGTTTTTGACTGCCTCCGCCACAATCTTACCTTGGGGAAATTCATGTTTTATTTCAGTGGGTTAACCTTTTCCTCAAGTGTTGCGCATTTCACCTTTCGTTAACCATGGCGTTCGCGTAGATTACAGCCAAGAGTAGCGGTAAGGAGCAAGGCCGTGGGGGCTGGCATTCTATCGGATCCGTTGAAATTGCCATGTGGCAGCGTGTTGAAAAACAGGATCGCCAAGGCGTCGATGACGGAAGGGCTGGCGGGCGGCGACAATCACGCCAATGCGCGCTTTGTCGAACTGTACCGCCGCTGGGGCGCTGGCGGGGCCGGTCTTCTGATCACCGGCAATATCCTTGTTGACCGCTGGCATCTGGAGCGCGGCGGCAATCTGGCCATTGAAGGACCGCAGTCCAACCGGGCCACGGCATTCCTGGCGGATATGGCCAAAGCAGCGAAGGCGCAGGGCGCGCAAATCTGGGCGCAGCTCAACCATGCCGGCCGTCAGACCCAGAAGATGATCAACCGCACGCCGAAGGCGCCCTCGCATATCGGACTGAAAATGGGTAATGGCCGCTTCGGCACGCCGACGCCTTTGACACTTGCAGAAATCGAGACGGCCATTGATGCGTTCGTCTTTGCCGCCAAGACTATCGAGAAGGCCGGGTTTGACGGCGTGCAGATGCATGCCGCGCATGGCTATCTGGTGTCGCAATTTTTGTCGCCGCTGTCCAACCGCCGCGATGACGGGTATGGCGGGTCGCTGGAAAACCGGGCGCGCTTCCTCCTGGAAGCCGTGCGCCGCATCCGCGCCGCCTGCCGCAAGGACTTTGCCGTTTCGGTGAAGCTGAACTCGGCAGACTTCCAGAAGGGCGGGTTTTCAGATGATGAGAGCTCGATCGTGGCCAAATGGCTGGAAGAGGCGGGTGTTGATCTCATTGAAGTCTCGGGCGGCAATTATGAGCAGCCGCGCATGATTGACTTCGAGCGCAAGGATCCGCTCGCGGCAAACAAGCGCGAGAGCACGATCAAGCGCGAGGCCTATTTTCTCGATTTCGTCCCGAAACTGCGCAAGCATGTTTCCATTCCGGTCATGGTCACCGGGGGGTTCCGTTCGGTTGCAGCCATGAGCCAGGCGCTCGAGAAGGATGGTGTTGATGTGATCGGTCTTGGCCGGCCCCTGGTGATTGATCCAGACGGCGCAAACAAAATTCTCAGCGGCGAAGTCACGAGGCTGTTCAGCCGCGACAATGATCTGGTCATCGGCAATGGCTTGCTCGGCCCGCGCTCGCCGATCAGCTTCCTGCGTGATCTCAATGCCTGGGGATCGCTCGGCTGGTATTATGAGCACATTTACAATCTGGCTGACGGCAAGACGCCTGACCTGTCGCTCAGCGCCTTCCGCGCGCTGCTTGCCTATGACAGGCAGGAGGGCAGGACAGCCAAGGCTCTGGTTCGCTAAAAGACCTCTCGAGAATTCGCCCGGCTGGCCATCTGATGCGGCTCTCTGCGCTTCCGGTGCTCACGAACCTCAAGTTCGCTCCGCTCCGGCTCTCGATCACCGCACCGGCTGACTCAGTCGGCCGAATTCTCGAGAGGTCTTTAAATCTTGTTTATACGCCTTAACCGCCGCTTTACCCTGCGCTGCACTTTCCGCGCGCATTAACCAGTTTTTGCCCATCCAGGCGCATGATAGCGCAATCGGGGAGTGGCGAAGACCATGAAGACGAAAAATCTGGAATTTGGATTAACTGTTAAAAAGCAAGAGCTTGCGCCGGTTGGCTTCAAGGCTTGGCTCGGAGCGTTTCCGCTCGTTTCAGCAGTTTTGTTTGCAACCCAAATGTCGGCCTCAGCTGCCATTTGGCTGTCCGCATCGTTCGCGGTGTCGATGGCGGCCATCGCCCATGCATCGGTCAAGGATGCCGATAATGACGGCAGATTCGAAGCCAAGCAGCGGATCATCAGCCTCCTGGCGCCGGCGCAGTTTGCGCTCTTGATGTGGCTCGCCGTCATGGCAGGCCATGCTCTGGGTTCGACCTATGCCACATCCTCAGCCATCGCCTTTGCGGCTTTCGCGGCGCTGGTCATCATTGACCTGCTGGCGGCTGCATTGACGCTGTTTGTGCTCGAGCGGGAAGACGGCATATCCGGACTGTCACTCGCCAGCCTGATCAACGGCAAGTACAGCGGCCTTCTCGGCCGCCTCATCTAAGTGTCTGTCCAGGAAATTATTCTCGCGGCCATCTGATGCACCTCTCTGCGCTTCCGGTGCTCACGAACCTAAGTTCGCTCCGCTCCGGTTTTCGATCACCGCACCAGCTGACTCGCAATAAAGAATTCTTGGACAGGCACTAAGCAGCTGCGGCCTGTGGACTGAGCCATTGGCGCGCGGCGGCTAACGCCCGTGCCGTCATGGCGCGTTTGCGCGCCTGCGCCTTTTCCGCCCCGCGCAGCCGCTTGCCTTCCGATTTCACGGCTTCAATGGGCGGGAACAGGCCGAAATTGATGTTCATCGGCTGGTAAGAGCTTTTGCCGGGCTCGTCGTCGGAGACCAGATGGCCGCCGGTGATGTGAGCCAGAAGCGCGCCGAAAGCGGTTTCCGGCGGTGGCACAAAGGTTTGCAGGCCAAGCGCTTCGGCTGCTGTAAACCGTCCCGCCAGAAGCCCGATTGAGGCGCTCTCGACATAACCCTCGCAGCCGGTGATTTGACCGGCGAACCGGATGTCCGGGCGCGATTTGAGCCTTAATGTGTTGTCCAGGAGCGTTGGCGCGTTGAGATAGGTATTTCGGTGCAAGCCGCCGAGGCGGGCGAACTCGGCGTCTTCGAGACCCGGAATCATTTTGAATATGCGAGTTTGCTCGGCGTATTTCAGCTTCGTCTGGAAACCGACCATGTTGTAGAGCGTGCCAAGCGCATTGTCCTGGCGAAGCTGTACCACGGCATAGGCTTTGACGTCGGGATTATGCGCATTAGTCAGGCCCATCGGCTTCATCGGCCCATGGCGCAGCGTTTCCACGCCGCGCTCGGCCATCACTTCAATCGGCAGGCAGCCGTCGAAATAGGGCGTGCCTTCCCATTCCTTGAACTCGGTTTTCCCACCGGCCAGCACTGCTTCGATGAAGGCGAAGTACTGGTCCTTGTCCATCGGACAGTTGATATAGTCTTTGCCTGTTCCGCCTGGCCCGACCTTGTCATAGCGCGACTGGAACCAGGCTTTGTCCATGTCGATGGTGTCGAAATGCACAATCGGGGCGATGGCGTCGAAGAAGGCGAGGGCATCTGCGCCGGTTTCGCGCCGGATCGATTCAGCCAAGTCAGGGGCGGTCAGTGGGCCGGTGGCAATGATTGTGCTGCCCCAGTCCTTGGGCGGCAGGCCGGTAATTTCTTCACGCACGATTGTCACAAGGGGATGCGCTTCAAGCTTTTGCGTGACAGCCTCGGAAAATCCATCGCGGTCTACCGCAAGAGCCGACCCGGCTGGAACCTGATGCGCGTCGCCGCATGCCATGATGAGGGAACCGGCAAGCCGCATCTCGGCATGCAGCAGTCCGACGGCGTTTAGCTCGGCATCGTCCGAACGGAAGGAATTTGAGCAGACGAGCTCGGCAAGCGAGTTGGTCTTGTGCGCATCCGTTCCTCTGACCCCGCGCATTTCATGCAGGATGACGGGGACGCCGGAAATGGCGATCTGCCAAGCGGCTTCGGATCCGGCCAGCCCGCCGCCGATAATGTGAATGGGTTTATGTGTCATGCGCGCGCTATAGCAACAGCGCGTCCCGCCGGAAAGGGACAGGCTGCTGCGCGCTATTGGGCGGCCGCCATCCCGGTCAGCTTGTCGAGCGCGCCGGTCATGGCTGCAAACGCATCGTCAGCGCCTTCAACGCCATAGCGTGACTTGAGATCGGCCGGGTTTTCATAGCCGAGCCTAGTTTTGCCTGATTCTTCCCAAATCAGAACCCTGATCGGCAGGTCGAGACCGGCGCGGCGGTCTGCAGCGATGATCGGGGTGCCGAGTTTTGGATTGCCAAACATCACCAGTATTGTTGGCTCAAGCGCCATGCCCGCTGCTTTGGCGCCAGCGGCGTGATCCACCCGCGCAAACACTTTCGCGCCCGCCTTCTCGACTGCGGCGACGAGCCGGTCGGCGGTGGTGCTGGCGTCGTTTGCGCTGTCTCTGATGATCCAGCCGCCGGCAAAGGCAGAATGGGAAACAAGCGTGAAAAGCGCGGCGAGAATGAATTTGTGCATGTCAAACCTCCATTGCGTGCCCCCTCAACAGCATGCCGCCCGCGTCGTTTCTGAGGCAGAAGCGGTCAATTGGCTGTGAGGATGCCGTGACTGCGACAAAACAAAAAAGCGCCTGCAGCGGGAGGAGGTGCTGCAGGCGCTCATTTTCTGGCTGAAACCTGGGAGGAGGAGTGGCTTCAGCCTTCAGACGCGGGAAACTGGGAGGAGGAGTGTCTCCCGCGAATTCTTGTTGCGCTTAGAGAACGGCGCTGCGGGCAACGCGGCGGATATCGGCGCGCGAAATGCCAAGATCACTGAGGTCGCGGTTGGACAGGCGGTCAAGTTCGTTGACCGTGTTGCGGTAGGTGCGCCAGTTCTTGTAGCTCTGTGCGAAGTTCATGTTCGTTTCCTTTCACTTGCGCCGTCAGGAGCGGGAGGTCTCCGTCAGGTCAAAATTCATTCAGCGGGCCGAGGACGACATCGCTACAAACGGAATGTCACCGCGATTGATGCCGAGATCGTTCAATTCCCGGTTCGTAAGGCGACCGAGTTCCGCCACAGTCGAGCGGTAACGGCGCCATGCATTGTAACTGCGCACCAAGTTCATTTCCAAACCCCTTAGGTTTCAGTTTCTTTCGGTTCGTTTGAACCATTGACCAAAAGGTAAGATATTTAGGCCGATTTTTGCAGGGGCGATTTTTGCATGGCTCCCCTGCGAATGTTGCAATGCACAATTAACGGCTGTTAATCATTGCGACGCACAATTGCCGTGATTCGCCCGTTTTTGCTGCAATTGCGCCTTGTTGTGCATTGGTTTCGCTCAATATTTTGGCAAAGATCAAATTGACGTAACGGCAATCTGAGCAGCCTGCAATTATTGCGGCGCAATATGAAACCTGGCGGGAACAAGCGCTGGCGCCGCCGCGAGCCGGTCCGTCCGCACTTGCGCACCGATTCCCCCGGCTCTGCTGACCATTGCGCGCAAGGATAGCTTGGCGCAGTATCATTCTATGGTCGGGGGCGGGCGAAATGGGCTTATCCCATTCAGTGAACAAGGACATTGAGCGCTGGGTGGCGTCCGGGCTGATCGACCGCGCTACGGCGGACAGACTTTACGCAGATATTGCCAACAGACCGGGCCATTTTGGCCTCGGCGCCGTTCTCGGCGTTTTGGGCGCGGTGCTTCTCGGCGCGGCTTTGCTGAGCCTTGTCGCCGCCAACTGGAACGAAATACCGCGTCTCATGCGGGTGGCGTTCATCCTGATCGTCATCGCCGCAGGCTATCTGGGCGGCGTCTGGCGGGCCGGCAAGGGCGACACAGTCTTTTCGTCTGTCCTGTATCTCATCGCGGCAACCGCCTTTGGCGGCGGCATTGCGCTGATCGGGCAGATGTATCACCTTTCCGGCGACGCGGCCTCCGCCGCGCTTGTCTGGTGTCTGGGCACGCTGGCTGCAGGTCTGCTGCTTCTCTCCGGCAATTTGGCTGCCATGGCCGGGCTGATCGGGATTTTCTATCTTGTCGCCGTCGTCACAGAAAGCTCGTGGCATAGCGATCATTACTATTGGATCGTGCCGCTGCTGGCGCTTGGCATAGCCGCCATCGCGCGGCTGACCCATACGCGGCTTGGGCTGCATGCCGCAGCTTGGCTCATTCTCGGATATTTCATCACCATTCGCTTTGAAAACAACGCCGAATATCTCGACTATGTCTTTGCCATCACGGGCACCGTTGCGTTTTTCGCACTCGTCTTTCTTGAAGATATTGCCGAACGGCTCACGCATTTTGCCCGCGCCTTGCAATTTTACGCCCTGGCGGGCGCTTTCACCGGCCTCGCAGCGATACAGTTCCAATTATTAAGTGGGAATGTGGGTGGAAACATTGTTTTAGGCCTCGCAATCATCGGTCTCGCCATTGCGGCGCTCGCGGTGCAGGGCCGGGATCACGGGCAGGTCCGCGTGATCGCCTACATCGCCTTTGCCCTTGAAGTGCTCTACCTCGCCTATGAGACGGTGGGATCGATCATCGGCACGTCTTTGTTCTTCTTCCTTATCGGCGCTTTCGTGATTGTCCTCGCATTTCTCGTGGTCAGGCTCGAGCGCCGGTTCAAATCGCCCGAGCCGGGAGGCGCATCATGACCGGCTTCCTGCGCAGGCACAGGGTTACCGCAGCGATCCTTGTGGCGCTGATCCAATGCGGCGTTCTTGGCTGGATGATCCAGAGCCGGGCGGCGATATTGCGCAATGGCACAGAGATTGTGCTGAAAACAGAACCGGTTGATCCGCGCGACCTCTTGCGCGGTGATTATGTGACCCTGGGTTATGAACTGTCGCAAATCCCGGAGAATGAAATCAAGGGCGACCCCGATTCTTACTACGCTGAAGGCTCGGATGTGTTTGTGCTCTTGAAAAAGGGCGCGGACGGCATCTGGACCCGGAACAGGGCTTCGGCGGAGCCTGTGACTGAGCTTGTGTCCGGTGAAGTCCTGCTGCGCGGCCGCTCCCGCTATATGTTCGACCCGCGCTCAAACGGCACGGTGCGCGTCGACTACGGCATTGAGCGGTTTTATGTTCCAGAAGGCGAGGGCAAGCCGATCGAACAGGGTGTCAGCGAAAAGCGCATTGATGCGGTTGTTATGGTGGACAAGAAGGGCAGGGCGCAAATCAAGGCATTGCGCGACAATGGCGTTCCGCTTTACGAGGAGCCGCTGTATTGAGGCGGTTGTCAGATTTCCGCGCGCCGTCTACTGAGAAACAGCGCCGGGTTCCCGGAACCCGAACAATATCCTCTCATTCATCCCCGGGAGCCGGACTTGCAATACACTTACGTGCTTCCGCAATTGCCAAGCCTGCGGCGCTGGAGGCGGCTGTTCACCGACTTCAAAGACAATTCGGAAATACGGGTTCTGGAATATGAACTGCTGGGCAAGCAGAAGATGGCCGGCCGGTTTCTCGACGTGGGCGGCGGAAGTAAGTCACGCACACGCAAATATTTGCCGGACGGGCTTGATCCAGACTCGGTCAACATCGATCCCGCCATTGAGCCGACGCATCTGATCGCACCGGGCGATCCGTTTCCGATGGCCGCAAACATGTATGATGGCGCTGTGTGCCTGAACACGCTGGAGCATGTCTACGACGCCAAGGGCATTCTCAGCGAGACGCAGCGTGTGCTCAAGCCCGGCGGCACGCTTTACATCACCGTGCCATTCATGTTCCGCATCCACGCCCATCCGGACGATTACTTCCGCGGCACGCCCAGCTGGTGGCGGCAGGCGCTGAAAGATACGGGCTATTCGAAAGTCGAGCTGACGCCGCTTGTCTGGGGCCGCAATGTGGCTGCGGGGATGATCGGCGGCTATCGGGGTGTTTTGCCCAAGCGCTGGTCGATGCATCTGGCGCATTTGAAAGACATTGCCTATGCAAAGGTCATGTTTGCCGGCAAATCCACCTATGAGGGAAAGCGCGGCGAGCGGGTTTGCGCCGTGTCCGCCGGCTGGTTTATAGCGGCGACAAAGTGAGGCTCGGTCGCGGTCATGCGTAATGTGAAAATGCTCTGGCGGCGGCTGCGCAATCTCGACACGCTGCGCATTCGCGGCGTGCTGGTCGCCACCAGCAAGGCCGGAACGCCGCATTCCGTGCGCAACGCGCTGTTCAAAGGCGTCTATGAAGAGCACGAGTGCGATATCGTCGAGCGGATTGTGAAGCGCGGCGACCGGATATTGGAGATCGGGGCAGGCATCGGATTGGTGAGCTTGCTGGCAACGCGGCTGGCAGGCGAGGGGCAGGTGTTGTCCTGCGAGGCGAACCCTGCGCTGGAGCCGCTGATCAGGGCCAACTACGCACTGAATGGCTGGATGCCTAATCTGCGAATGGGCGCAGTCGCGGCAGCAGCGGGAGAAGTCAGCTTTCACCAGAACGATAATCTTCTGTCGTCCAGCCGGATCGACCGGAAGCTCGCAGGCAAGGAAATCACTGTCGAAGGCAATGCCATCAATGATTTGATAGCGGCGCATGAACCCAACATCATCATCATGGATGTCGAGGGGAGCGAGACGGAACTCCTGGCGGGCGCGGACCTTTCGGGGGTGCAGAGCATCATTGTCGAAATGCATCCGCATATTGTGGGGCAGGGCGAGATCGACAAGCTGCTTGGCAGACTGAAAACCGATGGCTTTGCGGTCAAGGACCAGCGGCACAAGACCTTTCTGCTGCAGCGCGCCCCTTCCGCGCCTTTGCACGCTTGAACGTGTCCGCCATGTGGCCGGCCTTTGTCATCAACCTTGCCGCCAACACAGCGCGGATGGAAAATGCCGCTGCCGCGCTGAAGGCGCAGAACATTGCCTTTGAGCGTCTCGAAGGCGTCAACGGATGGACGCTTCCTGAGCGTGAAATTGAAAAGGCTTATGATCCGCAGATGAACCGCCGCTACGGCAAGCACCCTTTGGTGCGCCCGGAGATTGGCTGTTATCTGAGCCACATCGCCTGTTGGCGCAAGATTGCGCAAGGCAGTGCGCCGGGGGGGATCATTTTCGAGGATGATTTCAGCGCCAGCGCCGGTCTCTCGAAGACACTCGCGCTCATCTGCGCGGACGATGCGCGCGATTGGGATGTCGTGAAGCTTTTCACGTTTGACGCTGATCCAAAGGTTGTGAAGGAGCGAAGGCTTGGCGGAACGCTTCGCCTTGTGGTTCCCTACCGCGTGCCGACTTGCCTGATCGGCTATGTTCTAACGCGCGAGGCGGCGCAACGGCTTGTCGCGAAGTCGCTGCCGTTTTTCCGTCCGGTGGACGAGGACATGAAATTCTATTGGGAGAAGGACTTGCGCGTCGCGCTCGTTTTGCCTGCCCCGATCACCGTTGGCGACCAGCAGGCAGTCACGGGAACGATTGGAAATGAACGGCGCAGTTCGAAGGAAGGGCGGGGGCTGGCGCACCATCTCCTCTACCAGCTGCGCTATCGCACGAGCTTGTTCTGGCACCGCTTCCAGGACAAACGCACATGAGGGTTTTGCATCTGCACTTTGGCAAGGAAGGCGGGGCGGAACGGTTTTTCGTCAATCTCGCCAATGAGTTCAGCAAGCGCGGCGTGGAGCAGCGCTTCGTGATCCGGCCGGGACGTTCGTGGACACCGGAGATTGCCGGGCTTGGGCCGGTGATCGAGAATGATTACCGGCGGATGTCACCCTCATCCTACATTCTGCAATGGCGCGTGGCGCGGATGTGCAGGACATGGCAGCCGGACGCGGTCATGGCGTGGATGCCAAGGGCGGCTCGGCTGATTCCGAAATATGCCGATGCGGTCAAACTCACGCGGCTCGGCGATTTTCCGCGCCATCTGCAACATTTCAACCGCTGCGACGCGCTGGTGGGCAACACGCCCGATATCGGCATTCATTGCCGCAAACTCGGCTGGACAAAGCCGATGCTGACGATTTCCAATTTCCCGCGGCCCGTGACGCCGGTTCCGGTGACCCGGTCCGAACATGGCACGCCGGACGATGCGTTTCTCATCTGCGGGGCGGGGCGCTTTGTGCCGCGCAAGGGCATGGACCTTCTCGTGCGCGCCGCCGCCAGGATACCGAAGGCCTGGCTCTGGCTGATTGGCGATGGCGTAGAGCGGCCGAAGCTTGAAAAACTGGTGGCTGAGCTTGGAATTACCGACCGTACGCGCTTTATTGGATGGGTGGCCGAGCCGATCCATCATCTGGCGAGCGCTGATGTGGTCGGCATGCCCTCGCGCCATGAGCCGCTGGGCAATGTGGTGCTTGAGGGCTGGCAGGCGGGGGTTCCGGTTGTCTCGACGCGGTCGGAAGGGCCGGGCTGGTTCATGCGCGACGGGGAGAACGGGCTTCTGACGGAGATTGACGATCTCGATGCGTTTGTCGCGGCCCTGCAGAAGGTGCGCGCGGACAAGGATTTGGCGGTAAAGCTGGCAGCCGGGGCACGTCAGACGCTTGCCGCGCAGTTCAGTATCGATGGTATTGTAAACCAGTATCTCGACCTGTTTTCCGGAAACCTTGGAGGCGGCGCGGTTTGATAGCTTTGGTCATCAATCTCGGCACTGAAACGATCCGGATGGAGTTCCAGTCCCGGCAACTCACCGAACTGGGTCTCATTTTCACCCGCCTTGAGGCGAAGACGCCGCGCTCATTGCCGTTTGCGCCTGAGCATAAGAACTGGCAGCAATGGGAGCGCCCGATGCGCCAGCCGGAAATGGCAGCTTACGCATCCCACAGGGCGGCATGGCAGCTTGTGGCGGATGGGAAGTCTCCGGTTCTCATCCTTGAAGACGACGCAATGCTGATGCCCGGCGCACCGGCGTTTCTGGGCCAGGTGGAGACGCTTACGGGAATTGACCACATTACGCTTGAAACACGCGCGCGGCGCAAGCTCGTCTCAAACATGTTGCATCCGCTGGCGCCGATGCGCAGGCTCTGGCAGGACCGGTCCGGGGCCGCCGCCTATGTGCTGTGGCCCTCGGGCGCGCGCAAGCTGCTGGCGCACAAGCCTGCCATAGCTGATGCCGTCATCTGCGCCGCATATGATTTAGAGAGCTTTCAGGCCGATCCTGCGCTGGCGATCCAGATTGACCAGTGCGCCGCCCATGGATTGACTGCGCCCATTGCGGTGACCTCCGCCATTCTCGCCGGGCGCAAGCCGGCGCTTGAGGGCCTGCCCGCTGGGGCGCAAATGAGGTTTCGCTGGCGCCGGTTCACCGCGCAGCTGCGGATGGGTGCGCGGCGTTTGTCGCGGGCGATAGGGTCCCGCCGCCGCTCATGTGCGCCTCGCTCTGCCGGAACGCAGCAATTAGCCCAAATCTGCGCCCATTTTCCCTTTGCCTTGCCATTTTTGAGTGATATAGACGCGCGACTTTCGGCCCGGCCGGATGTGCGGGTGTGGCGGAATTGGTAGACGCACTGGATTTAGGTTCCAGCGCTGCAAGGCGTGGAGGTTCGAGTCCTCTCACCCGCACCAGTCAGGTTAAAGACGGGTGCTGAAAATACAACAAGCGCGGGACAGGCCGGGCAACCCTTTGAAAAAGGGGCCGGTGAAACGCAGTGACACATAAAGGTTTGACCATGCAGATTACAGAAGTGCTCAATGAAGGCCTCAAGCGCGGCATCAAGGTCGTCGTGCCGGTCAAGGACATGGAGCAGCGCCTGTCGGAAAAGCTGGCTGACGCATCGTCGAAAGTGCGCGTCAACGGCTTCCGCCCCGGCCGCGTGCCGGTCTCGCATGTGCGCAAAATGTACGGCAAGTCCTTCATGGCCGAGCTCGTCAACGAGATCATCAGCAATTCAGCAAAGACCATCCCGGCAGATCGCGGCGAAAAGGCTGCGATGCAGCCTGAGATCGAGATGACCGAGGACGAGAAAGAAGCCGCGCAAATCCTTGATGGTAAAGCGGATTTTGTTTTCTCGATCAATTATGAAGTCTTGCCGAAGATCGAGATCACTGACGTGGCCTCCATCGAGATCACCCGTCCGATCGTTGAGATCAGCGATGCAGAAGTGGAAGATCAGGTCAAGCGCGTTGCCGATTTCGCCCGCACCTATCAGCCGAAAAAGGGCAAGGCCGACAATGGCGACCGCGTCACCATCGATTATCTCGGCAAGGTCGACGGCGTGGCCTTTGACGGCGGCAAGGATGAGGACGCCAACCTCACGCTCGGCTCGAACCAGTTCATTCCGGGCTTTGAGGAGCAGCTCGTTGGCCTGAAGGCGGGCGACGAGAAGGAAATCAAGGTCACCTTCCCGAAGGACTACGGCGCGGCCAATCTTGCCGGCAAAGAGGCGACTTTCGAGATCAAGGTCAAGGAAGTCTCCAAGGCCGATGACCTCGTCATTGACGATGAGCTTGCCAAGAAGCTCGGCATTGAATTGGCGGAGCGTTTGCGCACCGTGATCCGCGAGCAGATCGAAAGCCAGTACGGCATTCAGACGCGGCAGAAGGTGAAGCGGCAACTGCTCGATGCGCTGGATACGTCTTACCAGTTCGAGTCGCCATCCAAGCTTGTGGACGCCGAGTTCAACAATATCTGGACGCAGATCACCCGCGAGCTGACTGAAGCCGGGCGCAGCTTCGCTGACGAAGAGACGACGGAAGAGGACGCCAAGGCGGACTACCGCAAGCTCGCCGAGCGCCGCGTGCGGCTGGGGCTGGTTCTGTCCGAGATCGGCCAGCAGTCAAATGTTGAAGTGTCCGAGCAGGAATTGCAGCGCGCGCTGTACGACCAGGTCCGCCGTTATCCCGGCCAGGAAAAGCAGATCTACGACTTCTTCAAGAGCAATCCTGATGCGGTCGCCGGCCTGCGCGCCCCGATCTTTGAGGAAAAGGTCGTTGACCAGCTGCTCGGCCAGGTGAAGGTCAAGGACGTCGTCGTTTCCAAGGAAGCGCTGATGGCCGATGACGAGCCGGAAACGGCCGCCAAGGAAGAAAAACCAAAAGCCAAGGCGAAGCCGAAAGCCAAGAAGGCAGACGCGGCTTAAACAAGTCCCAAGAGAATTTGAAAAACCGCCTTCGGGCGGTTTTTTGTTGCCTGGAGGTTGAACTGGAAGGGCGCTTCCGGCGTATTGCCTTGTGAAGCGGAGGCACAATTTTGGGCACTTATCTGATTTACGGCGGAGCGGGGGCGATCGGCTCAGCGATTGCGCGGCGGTTGGCAAAGGCCGGGCACAGCGTGCATCTGGCGGGCCGCGATGCGGGCAAACTTCAGGCGCTGGTTGCGGAGCTAGGGTGCACATTCACGGTGGGGGATGTGCTGGAGGCTGGCGTGATTGACAAAGTGACGGCTGACGCGGGGGCCTCGCTGGACGGGCTGGTGTTTGCGGTGGGATCGATCAATCTCAAACCGCTGGCGCGCTTGACAGAGGCGGATTTCGTCGCTGATTTCAATCTGAATGCACTATCCGCTGCAAAAACCATCCAGGCAGCGCTGCCCGCGCTGAAAGCTTCGGAAGGCACGTCTTCCAGTCCTGCTGTTCTCCACCATCGCGGTGGCGCAGGGCTTTGCCCTGCATGCCTCTGTGTCCATGGCCAAGGGCGCCATTGAGGGACTGACGCGGGCGCTGTCAGCGGAGCTTGCGCCGAAAATCCGGGTCAACGCCATTGCGCCAAGCCTGACGGATTCTGGGATTGCCAAGCCGATCATGGCCAATGAGGCGGTGGCAAAAGCCGTCGCGGCGCTGCATGCGCTGCCGCGCACCGGAGTGGGCGAGGATATGGCGGGGATAGCCGAAACGCTGCTGACCGATGCGGGCAGCTGGATCACTGGTCAGGTCATCGCCATTGATGGCGGACGCTCAAGGGCGCGGACGAAGGGCTAGGCGCGCCCGTCAGGCGAAAACCACTTTTACAGTTCCCGTTGACAAGCTGCGACGCGACCCTCCAACCACAATTTGAACATCGCCGCCGAGCTTTGCGAGGCATTCATGCATTTTTGCCTCGCTTATTCCCCGAAACTGGCCGCGCAAGGGCCTGAAAGCTTTGGTTGCGGCATGCCGAGAACGTCCGACGCCTGGGTTTGGCTCCATTTGCGATGCTTGATAATGTCGCCGATTTTTGACGCCAGTTGAGCTTTGACAAGCATTTCTTCGGTGTCCGGTTGCCCGGCTCTCTCCCGCAAACCAGCTGGGGTTATCCACGCGGAAGACCTCTTCCAACTCAGGTGAAGTACATTGTCACCTGACCGGCCAATGGCCGGTGCAATGCGGAAATTAGCGAATATTTACATGGTGTTAACCATAACGCTTATCCGTTTGGCAAAGCGGAGTTGTTAACAGGGGTACTTGGGATTTGTCTTTGTCTTGAGGGAAGCGGTTTATGCCTGAAATGATTCTGGATGCCTTTTTGGCGCAATTGATGAGCTCCGCCCGGCTGACCGCCGAAAATGTCCTGGATTTGCGCCGCGATGTGTTCGCCGACGGCGTGATGACGCGCGGCGAGGCGCAGATGCTTCTCGATCTCGACAAGGCCTGCACAGACTCATGCGCTGAATGGAAAATGTTCATGAACGAGGCGGTCTCGGACTACATCGTTCATCAGGAGCGCCCGTCAGGTTACATCTCGCAGGACAACGCCGTCTGGCTGCGCAAGACGCTGGAAGCGAGCGATCCAAGGACTGCCGCCAGCGTTCTGGCGCATGTGCTCGAAAAGGCAAAGTCAGCCCCTGAACAGCTGTCCGAGTTCGGACTGCGGACCGTTGCCAAAAGCGTGCTCGCCAATGATGGCGGCAAGCCGCATATTTCCAGTGAGGACGTTGGCATGCTGCGGCGCATTCTCTATGCGTTTGGCGGCGAGGGCGGGGTTGGCCTGACCAGGCAGGAAGTTGAGGTCCTGTTCGATCTCAACGATCAGACAGCCGAAGCATTGAACGACCCGCAATGGCATGACCTTTTCACCAAGGCGGTTGCCAGCTTCATTTTGTGCGTGTCTGGCTACCAAGCGCCCTCGCGCGAAGAAGCGCTGCGCCAGGAAAAGTGGGTCGAAGACACCAGCGTCAATATTGGCGGCGTCTTTTCGCGCATGGTTTCCGGCGGTCTTTCCGCGCTCCAGAATGCTTATGGCAAGGAGCGGACACTGGAGGACGCATTTGCTCAGAAGAATGCCGAATACGTCTCCGGAATGGAAATGACTGCAATTGTCGACGAAGAAGAGGCCAGATGGCTGGCTGAGCGGATCGGACGGGATGGGGTGCTGCACGACAATGAGCGCAGCTTGCTGAAATTCCTCAAATCCGAGTTGCCGAAGATTCATCCGGCGCTGGAACCACTGCTCGCAAAAGTCGCTTAATTCTTAACAAAAACAATAGACTGGTGTCATGCAATATTCGAGCGTTTTTCAGATGCTGTTTCTGACAGCACTCAATCTGGGCCTGATCTGGCTCCTGCTCGCTATACCGCTTGGCATGAAAACAGTTACGCGCACCATCAAGATTTAATGTGCGCCAGAGCGTCTGTGGGCCGCGCTGTTTCCGTTTGGCGAACATGCGGGTTGGAATGGCACGATCATTTCGTCCGAGCTTGAGCCGGGGACGCGCAAATTCGGCACGCTGCGGATTTCCTTTGACGACCGCAATGGCGAGCCGATCGCGCGAAAGGTCAGGCTTGACGAACTGACAGAGGGAAAATCCTATACGCTGCGCATTGCCGATGACAGCAGCCTGGATCCGTCTTTCTGGCAAAATTACAGCGAGACTGTCGACATCACCAGCGAGAACGGCGCCACTTATGTGACTGTCACCGAGACGGACCGTTACCGCGGTTTCGCGTTCCTCGGCTTCCGCTACTTCAAAATCCGCCGCCAGCTTCTGGGCCTCAAGATTTGGGGTGAAAGCGGCCGCTACAAGAGCATTGGTCTGTTTGAGCGCCCGATTACCCAAATCTGGATGGCTGTCATTTCAGCGCTTCTGATTTGGCCGTTCTTTGGGCTGACAACGCCCGGACTGGTGCTTGCGACCTCTCTGACTGCGGTCGTCGCCCTGCACGAATTCGGACACATGTTTGCGTTCCGGGTTATGGGCCACAAATCCGCGCGGATGATCTTTATTCCGATCCTCGGCGGCATTGCGCTCGGCGGCAGGCCCTATGACCGGCACTTCGAGGTTGGGTTCTCTGCCCTGATGGGGGCGGGATTTTCTGTTTTCCCCGTCGCCGCCTGCATCGCAATCTATCCGCTGGCGCTCTCCTCCGGACATAACCAGATCGCAGCGGCAGTCGCATCATTCGGCCTGATCGGCTCGATCTTCAATCTGGCCAATCTCATCCCCGTCTGGAAGTTTGATGGGGGACAAGTGATCCGGCAGGTGTTTGAGGGACGGCTTGCGCAGGCTGTTGCATCGTTCACAATGCTTGGCGCACTTCTGGCGCTCGGCTTTTTCTGCGGATATTCGCCGGCGGTCCTCCTGCCGGTTGCCGCAATCTTCGCGCTGCTGAGCGTCATGACCAATGGCGCTTCGTTCAAGCCCCGCCATGCCCTGACGCCGATGTCGGTGACGGAGCGCCGGGCAATCATAGCCGGTCTCTTCGCGACATTTACTGCCCACGCCTCAGGCGCGGTTTGGGGCCTCTCGCAGTTCGGTTAGATGCCTGCATACCAGTCATAGCCCCGGTCTTCCCAATAGCCGCCATTTCCTTCGCCGATGCCGGTGAATTTTGAGACGAGCTCGACCGTGTGGACGTATTTTGCCATCTTATAGCCAAGCTGGCGCTCGATGCGCACCCGCAACGGCGCGCCATTGGGCACAGGCAGCGGTTTGTCATTGAGGCCGTAGGCAAGGATGGTCTGCGGATGATAGGCGTCGATCATGTCGATGCTCTCATAATATTTGATCGCACCGCCCAGGCCCTTTTCGATCGTGTCGAAGCAATGAAACACGACGAAACGCGCTTCGAGTTTTGGTTTGGCTTCATCGAGGATTTTACCGAGCGGAACGCCGGTCCATTTGGCGATGCAGCTCCAGCCCTCGACGCAGTCATGCCTTGTGATCTGGGTGCGGGACGGCATAGCGGTGAGCTGATCTCGGGTGAACTCCAGCGGCTTTTCGACCAGGCCTTTGACCGTGAATTTGTATCCGGCGAAGTCGCTTGCGGCGAGGTCGAGATAATCCTGATCGTCCGGCGCGGTCACGCCGTTCGGATGCTGGCTCTGCTTGATGTCCGCCATTGTGTATTCAGGCGCAAGAGTATGGCCGCCGCCGAGCAGGCGCTGGGCGCGGTAGCTGAGCTTATTGGCCCCCTCGAAGAAATCCCGCGCCTTTGCGTCGCGTTCGTTCAGTCCGTCGAGTATGTCGCAGCCGGCAAGGCCGAGGGCGGAAACACCAAGACCGGTGCGCGTCAGGAAGGCGCGGCGGTTCAGATTGAAGCCGGTCATGTCAGTGGTCCTTCAAGGTCAGAGGGTCGGTGCGGTACCAGCCGGTGATGATGGAGCGCAGTTCGTTGATGGGACCGGCGGCGAGGATCATCAGCATGTGGATGATGAAAAAGCCGATGAGAAGCAGCATGGTGATGAAATGGATGGTGCGCGCCGACTGGCGACCGCCGAATATGTCGAGAAGCCAGGGCGCAGAGGCATTGAAGTTGGGAGACATGCACAGTCCGGTCAGGATCATCAGCGGCAGCAGGATGAACAGCACGCCGGCATAGGCCAGCTTTTGCAGGACGTTGTAGTCGCGCTTGTGATGGAACTTCAGCCGCGCATGGTTTTTCACGTCCTGCGGCAGGTTTTTAAGGTCTGTGCCGGTGATGACGAGATCGCGGCGCAGATGGCCGTTGATGAGGCTGGCAGCGGCCCAGATGACAAGCGTTATGACGAGTGTCCAGGCGAAGAAGAAGTGGATCACCCGGCCGGTTGCGAGGCTGCGGTTGGACGGGACGGTGAGAGCGGCGGGAAAGGCTTGGACTGTGCGGGTCAGCGAGGAATCGCCCTGCACGCCGAGCACGCCCGTTGTGTCAAACTCGGCCCCGAAAATCCTGGTGTAGCCGATGACGTCGCTGCCGTTCTGCCGCGCGCCGATGTCGAGCACGGCGTTTTCATATTCAAACCCGGATTCATTGCCGAAATAGAGTTTTGGATGGGCGTTGAAGATCTGCAGGCCCGACAGCATGAGGAAGAACAGGCAGATGGCCCAGGACCAGTGCGTGATACGCGTCCAGCCGCTCTGCTTGTAAATCAGCGGTCCCTTGACCGGCGCGGCATCTGGTTCTGTGCTGGACATCTCAATTCCCCTGTTCCCGAGGCGTCAGGTCTGGTCGCCTTGGTTGGGGAACGGCCCGCGCGGCGCCGAAGTTTCAGACGGACGCCGATTCCCCGAAAATTTTCTCGAAGGCCTGGCGCAGCGCAATGTCCGTATCGTTCATGGTTGCGGTAAGGCCAAGGTCTGCAAGGCTTGTGACGCCAAACTGCGATATCCCGCAAGGCACAATGCCGTCATAGTGGGTCAGGTCGGGCTCAACATTGAGTGATATGCCGTGCAGGCTTACCCAGCGTTTGAGGCGGATGCCGATGGCGGCGATCTTGTCCTCGCTCACGGACCCGTCCGGCAGAGCGCGCTTGTCCGGGCGCTTGACCCAGACGCCGACGCGGTCCTCGCGACGCTCGCCCCTCACGTTGAACGTAGCGAGCGTTGCGATGATCCAAGCCTCCAGCGCGGCCACAAAGGCGCGCACATCCTCGCGGCGGCGTTTCAGGTCGAGCATGACATAGGCGACGCGCTGACCCGGCCCGTGATAAGTGTATTCGCCGCCTCGGCCGGTTTCAAAGACGGGGAACTTGCCGGGAAGGATCAGGTCAGCGGCATTAGCGCTTGTGCCAGCCGTGTAGAGGGGCGGGTGTTCGACCAGCCACACAAGCTCGCCTGCGGAACCCTCGCGGATCGCAATTGCGCGTGCTTCCATGAAGGCGGCTGCGCTCGCGTAATCCGTCAATCCGTCTGTCACGCGCCACTCGACCGGCGGCGAGCCTTCAGCCGGATGGAAGCTGATCTCAAGAGAGTTGCGGGAGACGGGGAGGGCGGATTGGTCCATGGGCCATTATGGACCCTTGGCGGCTTCGGCGGAAGTCCCTTCTCCCCGCAAGTGGCGGGGAGAAGGGAAGTGCGAAACTTTCTTCCCGCGCCCGCTTGTTTCGCCAAAACCGATTTGCTACATGCCGCCAGCCGTTCACACGGCATCCGGTGCGT
This sequence comes from uncultured Alphaproteobacteria bacterium, assembly GCA_963792485.1. GTDB lineage: Bacteria > Pseudomonadota > Alphaproteobacteria > Rhizobiales > Rhizobiaceae > JANOYJ01. Next base: position 239,008 of record CAWBWL010000007.1, on the reverse strand, counting down.
GCGGTCGTGGCGGAATTGGTAGACGCGCAGCGTTGAGGTCGCTGTGGGGCAACTCGTGGAAGTTCGAGTCTTCTCGACCGCACCAGCACTTTCTCAGAATTCCTCATTCTCTTCTTCAATGGCTTTGTGTCCTCGCTTTTGCGGGGCAGAAAGCTTTTGAATTGCAATAAATTAGCGGCTACAGCTTCACTCATGCGGCAATGCAGTAAGGGAAAGGAGCGCGGACGATGAACGATGAGCGCGCCCCGGAAACCAGCGAAACCAAGCCGCATGCGTCGATCTATGACGAAAACAACACAATTCTACTGAGCTACAAGGCCCATATTGGCGCTGCGATCGCTGACCGCGATATGCTGACGCTTCGCCAGGATGTGTCGGGGCTGCACGAGACCGAGCTTGCCGATCTGCTCGAAGCCTTGCAGCCGGAGCAGCGCAATGCGCTTATTCAATTGCTCGGCAAGGAGTTCGACTTTGCGGCGCTAACCGAGCTTGACGAGGCAATGCGGCTGGAGATCGTCGATAATCTGGCCGCCGAACAGCTTGCCGACGCGGTTCAGGAACTCGATTCGGACGACGCCGTCTACATTCTTGAAGATCTGGATGAAGCGGAGCAGGAGGCGATCCTTGCCAAGCTTCCGTTTCCGGAGCGCGCTCGGCTTCGCAGGGCGCTCGACTATCCGGAAGATTCAGCCGGACGGCGCATGCAGTCGGAGTTTGTCGCGGTCCCGGCCTATTGGACGGTCGGACAGACCATTGACCATCTGCGCGACGACAATGAGCTGCCAGACCGCTTCTCGCAAATCCACGTTATTGATCCCTCGTTCAAATTAACCGGCGCCGTTGATCTTGACCGCTTGCTGCGCACCAAGCGCAGCGTCAAAATCGCCGACATCATGCACGAAACCCGGCACGCCATTCCCGCAACCATGGATCAGGAAGAGGCGGCGCAGCTGTTTCAGCAATATAATCTGCTGTCCGCCGCCGTTGTCGATGAAGGCGAGCGGCTGGTTGGCGTTTTGACCATTGATGATGTTGTCGACGTTCTGCAGGAAGAGGTGGATGAGGATATCCGCCTGCTGGCAGGCGTGGGCGATGAAGAGATCTCGGACAATTTCTATGAGACGGCGAAGTCTCGCTGGCCCTGGCTCCTGGTCAACACCGGCACCGCGCTTCTGTCTTCGTCCATCATTTCGCTATTCGATGCATCGATCAGTCAAATGGTGGCGCTCGCAATCCTCATGCCGATCGTCGCCTCGATGGGCGGCAATGCGGGCACGCAGACAATGACGGTGACTGTGCGCGCTTTGGCGACACGCGATCTTGATATTTACAACGCCGCCCGCGTCATCCGGCGCGAGGCGCTGATTGGTCTCGCCAACGGGCTTCTGTTCGCGCTTTTGATCGGAACGGCGGCTGCGTTGTGGTTCGGTCAGCGTGATCTTGGATTTGTGATCGGGGCGGCGATGATGGTGAATTTGTTCACCGCCGCGCTTGCGGGCATTCTCATTCCGCTCGTTCTTGACAAGGCCGGCGCGGACCCGGCGCTGGCATCAAGCGTTTTTGTGACGATGATCACCGACATAGTCGGCTTCATCGGATTCTTGGGAATTGCGACGTGGTGGTTCGCACTTGGGTGAGCCGCTTCAGGACTTGCCTTCAATCGTCATAAAGGCAGGCAAGCTGTCGCCGAAACCGACTGGGGCAGGCCCGAGATCGTCGCGGTAGCCGCGTTTTTCGGGCGCGGCGTTCCGGTCGGGTTTGAAGTCTTGGCGGGGCGGGCGCGGGGCGCGCGCTTCCCGCTGTTCGGATTTTGGCGCTGCGACGCGCTGCGGGCGCTCGACCGGTTCTGAAGCAGCGGCTGGAGCCAACTCGGCTGCTTCGGGCGCGGGAGCCGCAGACCTTTCGCGCACCGGCTGCCCGCGGCGTCCGCGTCCTTCGCCCTTACGCTCACTCTCCCGCGGCTTGCGGCCGCGATGCGGACGCTCATCGGCTGTGTCATCCGGCGCCAGCGTCGACAGATCGCCATCGTGCCACTCAATCGTTTCCTTGATCAGCGCTTCGATGGCGTTGAGATATTTGATGTCCGATTTGTCGACGAGGGTGAACGCCTTGCCCGAGCGCCCGGCGCGGCCGGTGCGCCCGATGCGGTGCACATAGTCTTCGGCATGAATGGGAACGTCAAAGTTGAAGATATGCGACACGTCCGGGATATCAAGCCCGCGCGCCGCAACGTCCGACGCGACAAGCAGCTTGAGTTTGCCGTCACGAAATCCTGCAAGCATGGCCATGCGCGCGTGCTGGTCCATATCGCCATGCAGCGCCCCCGCGTCAAATTCGTGCTTGACCAGCGACCGGAACAGTTCCTGCACATCCACTTTGCGATTGCAGAAGATGATCGCGTTTTTCAGCTCTGATTCTTCGGCCCGGATCAGATTGCGCAGCACATCGCGCTTCTGCCAATCCTTGGACCCCGTTTTGACGAGGCGCTGCGTGACAGTCTTGGCCGTTGTCGCGGCGCGCGCGACTTCAACGCGGACGGGGCTGTGCAGGAACTGCTCGGTCAGCTTGGTGATCTCCGGCGGCATGGTCGCGGAGAAAAACAGCGTCTGACGGCCAAACGGGATCAGTTTGCAGATGCGCTCAATGTCGGGAATGAACCCCATGTCCAGCATGCGGTCGGCTTCATCAATGACGATGATCTCGACGCCGGTGAGCAGCAGTTTGCCGCGCTCATGATGGTCAAGCAGCCGGCCAGGTGTCGCAATAAGCACGTCCACGCCGCGCTGCAGCTTGCGGTCCTGCTCATCAAAAGACATGCCGCCGATGAGAAGGGCGACGTTCAGCTTGTGATTCTTGCCGTATTTGATGAAGTTTTCCTCAACCTGCGCCGCAAGTTCGCGGGTGGGCTCAAGAATGAGAGTGCGCGGCATGCGCGCCCGGGCACGCCCGCGCTCAAGCCGCGTCAGCATGGGCAGGACGAACGAGGCCGTCTTGCCGGTGCCGGTCTGGGCAATGCCGAGAACGTCCTTGCCCGCCACTGCATGGGGAATGGCGCCGATCTGGATGGGGGTTGGGATTGTGTAGCCGGCGTCAGCAATGGCGCCAAGCACTTTGTCGGATAAACCGAGATCAGAGAATGTGGTCACGTAGAATTTAGGTCCGTATTTTCATTGGCGCTCTAAGGGCCAGGGACAATGCGCGGTTCGCGCAGGGGGCCGTTCGCCGAATGCGCCCGCCCAATTGCGGCTGCCGTTACGGCGCATTGCGTGCAATGTCAACGATTTGTCAAGAATTCCATTCGCTGCGCGGCGGTTCAGTTTTGAAACTGCTCTGCCAGAATGCGCTCGTCCCATGAATGGTCTGCGTCAAACAGCATTTCAACCGTGGAATTGCGCGCCTCGCAAATCGTGACTGAAGTGACGGATTTGACCTCGTTATGGTCTGCGACCGCATTTACCGGACGTTTGGCGGGCTCCAATATCCTCAGCTCGACAACAGCTGTGTTCGGCAGGAGAGCGCCTTGCCAGCGGCGCGGGCGGAACGGAGACACAGGCGTCAACGCAAGCAATGGCGCGTCAAGCGGCAGGATAGGGCCCCGTGCTGACAGATTATAGGCGGTCGAGCCGGCTGGCGTTGCGAGCAGGATGCCGTCGCAAATCAGTTCATCGAGCCTCTGCTGTCCATCCACCCAAATTTCGATCTTGGCCGCCTGGTAGGATTGTCTGAACAGCGAAACCTCGTTGATGGCATAGGCCTTGAAGGCCCTGCCCACAGTATTGATCGCGGTCATTTCCAACGGTCTGATGGTTTCCGGCGTAGCTGCGGCAATCCGCTCATGCAGCCCTTCAGCCTTGAACTCATTCATCAGGAAGCCGACGGAACCCCGGTTCATGCCGTAAATCTTGCGCCCGGAATTCATGTTGGCATGCAGCGTCGCCAGCATGAACCCATCGCCGCCAAGCGCAACCACGATGTCGGCCTCTGTCACCGGCACGCCGCCATATTGCTCGTTGAGCTTCATGGCGGCCTTGCGGGCTTCGGCGGCGTCCGAGGAGATGAAGGCGAGTTTGGTCATGCGGTATGCGGCCATTTCAACCGGGCGCTCATCGTCCGGGCATTACACTGACCGTCATGGATGCAAGGGAAACAGCGTGGAGTCAATTTGTGGCGGAGGGGGTGGGATTCGAACCCACGGTACGGTTTCCCGCACGACGGTTTTCAAGACCGTTGCCTTAAACCACTCGGCCACCCCTCCTGATGCCCCGCATTGCGAAATAATCAGCTAAAATGCAAGCAAAAACAGGGCAGAGGCATTGCACAGTGCCCAGTCACAATTTTGTCTTCTAACCGCCACAATGTTTTAATTCAAAGTCAAAGAATGCCGGTTATTGGATGTGATGCTGCGAGGGGGCTTGCGGCGCTGCATTAAGGGGACAGCGTGAACAGTAAATTGGATGCGGCGGGCCCGTCGGCGCGCATTTCGGCCAAGCGCTGGACGCGCGCTTTATCGCTTTTGTGCCTGTCGGCTTATCTCGCCAGCTGCGCCTCTGACCCCGTCAAAGTCACTTATGTTCCCAAGCCGCAGCCGCGCGCCAAGGAATATTTCGCCGAGAAGGAATATGGCGTGAAGGCAAGTCCGCGCGTGATTGCAGCGGCGGCCAATATTCCGGGCGTGAAGATGCGGCGCATGCCGCGCGGAGGCGGGCGCGATCAGGTCGGCAAACCCTATAAGATCCGCGGCAAATGGTATTATCCCAAGGAAGATCAGGGATATGACCGCTCCGGCATGGCCTCATGGTATGGCGACGCGTTTCATGGCCGCAAGACCGCCAATGGCGAAATTTATGACATGCACCAGCTGTCCGCCGCGCATCCAACGATGCCGTTGCCAAGCTATGCGAAAGTCACCAATCTGAAGAACGGCCATTCGATCATTGTCCGGGTCAATGACCGCGGACCCTATGCGCATGGGCGCATTATCGACATGTCCAAACGCGCGGCGCAGATGCTGGATTACACCGGCAGCGGCGTTGCGCAGGTGCGCGTGCAATATGTCGGGCGCGCACCATTGGACGGCCGGGACGATGCGTATCTTCTGGCATCCTTTGCCCCCGGGAACGGCGCGCCTGCGGGCGATGCCCTTCAGCCAAATGTGATGGTTGCATCTGCTGAGGCGCCTGAAGGGCTGCCAGGCGTCAACAGCGCGACCGCGTTTGAGGGCCAGGAAGTCATACAGACCGCCGCGCCGGCTGACCCGTTTGAAGCTCTGCAGGCGGCAGATGTTCCGGTCGTTGGTCCCGTTGTGCCCGACAAACCCATCGTAGAGCCGATTGAGCCGTCGCCAGTGGCGATGAATGGCGAGGCCGGTTGGGTGGCGGCCTATGCGAGCGAACGCATTGACGCGGCTTACGGCGCCTCGGCCCCGTTCAAGGCCATGGGGCTGACGGAAGAAAAGATCAGGAAATCCTGGAAGAAGCGGGCGTCTGTTGCGCCTTTGGCAGGCGAGTTTGTGCTCGTTGGCACATTCCCGAAGGCAGAGGCGAAACGGCTTGCCCGCGCGCTTAGGCCGCTTGGTAAAGTGGCGAGCGAAGTGTCCGGCGCAAATGTGACGCTGACATTGACGCAGAACGGCCCGGCATCGACCGACGCTCTGCTTGAGGCAAGCTGGCAGGCGGGCGCGACCGAGGCGTTCCTCGTGCGCGACTAGCAGTCAGGTTCACGAAACTCCTGTCGTTCAATATTCACGGCTAGGTGCACGCGACGCCCTGATTGACTTTTACGTAAGGCATGGCCAAAGAGAAATCCATAATAAAAACAAGGATTCTCTATGTCCATGCGGGAATTTTACTCCATCACCGATCTGACGCGCGAGTTCGGAATCTCCACCCGCACCATTCGGTTCTATGAGGATGAGCATCTGATCAATCCCGTGCGGCGCGGCCGCACGCGGCTGTTCCGCCCAGCCGACCGGCAGATATTGAAGCAGATATTGCGCGGCAAGCGGCTTGGCTTTTCAATCTCCGAAATTCGCGAAATCATTCAGATGTACAAGGAGCCGCCCGGCGAATCCGGCCAACTGAGACTGATGATGAAGCGCGTTGAGGAAAAGCGCGCCGAACTGCGGCAGAAGCGCAAGGACCTTGAAGAGACGCTGAGCGAGCTGGATGCCGTTGATGAGGCCTGTATTGGCCGGCTGGCGGAGCTGGGGGTAACCACCTAAATCCAGCGCCGCACCTTTTTCGCATAGTCCCGGAACGCTTTGCCAAACCGCGCGTCCAGATGCGCCTCTTCGCGCTTGATCGCCAGTTCTTGTGTGAGGAATGCGGCGATAAATGCCAGTGGGATAAACCAGACGATGCCGAACATGAGGCCGGCGCCAATGGTGATCAGGGTGTTGGCGAGATAAATCGGGTTGCGGGACAGGGCGAAGGGGCCTTTGGTCACCAGGTGATCAGAGCCTTTGTTCGGCATGATCGTGGTCTTGGCGTTTGCCATCGTCCGCATGGCTTTGAAATCGATGAACAAAGCTGCGGCGATCATCAGGCCGCCTATGGCGACGAGAAAGTCGGACGTGGGCGAGACTGGCCAAGGCACCGGCAGGAAATAGCCGGAAATGGCGCCGAGAAACAGCGCCGCGGCATAGATCATTGGCGGCCAGGGCAGGCGGTTTGGCGTGTCCTTGAATTTACTGTCCATTCTGCTCCGCCTCCGCTGTGCAGATATCCGCTGCGCCCAGCACCGCCGGGTCGCTCTGCGGATTGAGTTTTCCAGACATCAGATCGTCAAACAAGCCTGCATCTTCCATTCGCGACTTTACGCAGGCGCAGAACATTTCGCAGAAACCCGCGTCCCGGCTGGTTTCGCAATTGGCCTTGCAGGATGAAGCGTAGAGTAGGTTCTGGTCAACCGCAGGCGCGGGAACGAGAAGGGAAAACAGATAGACGGCGCCTATCAGCAGCGGCTGATGGATGAGATAAATGGCAAGGCTGTGGCGTCCGGCGATGCCAAGCCATTTGCCAAATCTGGATGGCGCAGGATCGACCGCTTCTGAAAGTCTTGCAAAGACGCCGCGCTGCACTGCGAGCCTTGCGAGCGCAATGCCTATCAGGACCATGCCGGTCCAAGGCAGAACCGGCACATAATCATTGCTGGGCGGGTCGATGCCCGACAGGCCGAGCCACCACCAGAATGGCGCGTCAAAGGCGGCGCTGCGCAGATAAAGCGGGGCTGCGATCATGCCTGCGGCAACGAGAAGCGTGATCAAGAACGGCAGGCGCAGGAACGCGAGGCCGATCAACGAGCCAACAGCGATCTGGTGCAAAATGCCGAAGAAGATGAAGCCGCGGCCCATAAAGGACCAGTTGCCAACTGAGATCAGCGCCGCCGACGCCGGCCACCAAGGCAAAACGCTTGCCGAAGCCGCGCCAATTGATCCGCTCGCGATGCGCGAGGACTAGGCTGACGCCGGCAAGGATGAGGAAGGTCGAGGCGATGGCCCGCGCATACCATTTCATCGGTCCGGCGGTCGCCGTGCCAGGATCGACATAGCGGAAATATTCAAGGTCCCAGGTGAAATGATAGGTCGCCATGGCGGCGAGCGCCAAGCCGCGCAGCTGGTCGATGAGCGGGATGCGTGTCGTATTCAGCGTGGCGGCCTTTCGAGGTTTCTGCACATAGTTTACGCGAGGATCGAATCGCATTGTCGCACAAAGCAGCCGCCATGCCAGTTCACAGGAAAGCGCCGGACGGGGCGGGCGTTTTCGCGCTGCTATATACGCTGGAGTCTTCCGCACGCGGGCTGGTGTCCTCGGTCATTCCGATCACGGCCTATGAACTTGTGCAAAGCGAACAAAAGGTCAGCGTGCTTTACACCTGGGTGTCGTTTGCTGGCTTGGCGGCGTCGCTGATGATCCCAATGCTGATAGCCGTGATCGCGCGGCGCTGGGTCTACACGCTGGGCGCGGCAAGCCTTGTCATTGGCGCGATCGGCCTTGCGACCTTCACGATGACCGGCCAAGTTGTGGCGATGTTTGGGCGCGCGTTCGGCAGCGCCTGCCTGTCGATCGCCTTAAGCCTCTACATCATGGACAATGTCGGCAAAGAGCATCTGGTTCGTACTGAATCCTTGCGCATGGCGTCTTCCACGCCTGCATGGTCGGTTGGACCGTTTCTGGGCGTGTGGCTTTACCAGGCATTCGGGCTTTGGGCGGCAAGCGCTGCGGCGAGCGGGGCAGCCCTGCTGTTGGCGGCGGCGTTCTGGTATTTCCGCCTGTCAGACGGATCACCTATCCAGCCAGCCAAGCAGAAACCGGCCAATCCACTCACCAATCTGCGCCACTTCTTCGCGCAGCCGCGCTTGCGGCTCGCCTGGTTCATCGCCTTTGCCCGTTCAGCTTATTGGTCGACCTTTTTCGTCTATGGGCCGATCCTGATGGTCGCGACAGGGCAGGGGAAACTTGCGGGCGGGCTGTTTTCATCACTTGGCAATGTCATGCTGATCACATCGCTCTTCTGGGCGCGGGCGGCCTACCGCTTCAGTCTGCGGCGCTCCATTGCCTTGTGCTTTGCGGTTTGCGGTCTTCTGCTCGCACTGGCGGGTTATACTGGAGCGGAGCTGCCGATGGTTTCGGCGGCGCTTCTGCTTGCCGGCACGATTTGCGCGTCCGGGCTTGATGCGATGGGGTCAACACCATTTCTGCGCTCGGTGAAGACGCGCGAGCGTGCGGCGATGACTGCTGTCTACAGGACTTACCTGGATTTCTCCGATCTTGCGCCGTCATTCGTTTATGCAATCATGCTGACATGGTTCGGGCTGGGCAGCGTGTTTGCGTCGCTGTCGGTGCTGATGTTTCTCGCCGCGTTTCTGGTCTGGCGCTATCTGCCACGGACGATGTGAGCTTACTCGCCCGGCTCAAGCAGCGCGGCGCGGGCCTTGGAGTAGAACTGCCGCCGCGCCAGAACCGCGAAGATGAACAGCGTCGAGGCAATGAAGACGTAAGGGCCGGCGAACCAGCCCATAAATCCGATGGAAAAGAACACGGCTCTGAGGCCCGCATTGAAATGCTTGCCCGAAAGCGTGCTGAAATGCGCCGCCTTGGCAGCGGCCTTGCGCACGTCATCCGTGATTTTTTCGTGGTTCAAAATAAGCGGAACCGCCCCGAGCAGGATCGAGCAATAATTGATCAAGCGGTATGCCCAGCCGAATTTGAAGAAGGCGTAGGAATAAATCATCAACAGGCCGGCAGCCTTCGCCTCAAACATGGTCCGCGACGAGGGCAAGGACACCGGCAGATCGCGAAAGACCGCAATGACCTGATCGGACGCATTCATCAGCGCAAAGCAGCCGCCGATCGCAAAGACGGTGGTGGAGGCAAAGAACGCTGTGCCTTGCTGCAGTCCGGCGAGGATTGAGGTGTCGATCACCCGCAGCTCGCGCGTCATCATTGTGTCCATCCAGCGCAGGCGTTCGCGGTTCATCAGCCATGTCAGCGATTGGCGGGGCAGGGGGCGGCCATCGGTGAGGAAGGAAAAGCCGAGCCAGGTGATGATGAACAAAAGCCCTGCGGCGACGTCGAGCGTTCCGAATGTCATTGCAGCGTCCATGAGCGTTTCCCTGATCCGCGCTCTTAAACTGATTCACATTAGCTTGACGAGGACGTCAAAACAGGATGCTGTCGCTGCAATGCCAGCATGGGTCGCGGAGCGGAGCGGGGCAGGCCGCGGATCGCGGGACAATGACGGAAAGTTTGGCGCCTCATATGTTTCTGTCAGTTTTCGACCTGTTCAAAATCGGCATCGGGCCGTCGAGTTCTCACACGATGGGGCCGATGACGGCGGCGAGCCGGTTTCTCGATGAAATCATGAACGGCGACTGGCCGCGTCCCTATGGCGCAAAGGTGGAGAAAATCGCCGTCTCCCTGCATGGCTCGCTCGCTTATACCGGCATCGGCCATGGTTCGGACCGCGCCATCATCCTCGGTCTTGCGGGGGAGCTGCCGCAGACAATTGATCCTGACCGGGTGGACGGCATTCTGGAAGAGGTGCGGCGGACCAAGCGAGTAACGCCCCCAGGGCATCCTGCCTACGCTTTTGATCCGGCCGCGGATTTGGTGTTTGACAAGAAGACGCCATTGGCCGGCCATGCCAACGGCATGTCGTTCAGCGCGTTGGACCGCGATGGCCGCATGCTCTTGCGGGTGAGCTATTTTTCTGTCGGCGGCGGGTTCGTTTTGACATCGGACGAACTCTCCGCGTCTAAATCGAAGGGTACTGCATCCGGCGCTGGAAGCGTGCCCTATCCGTTTGCCACTGCCGCGCAGATGCTCGACATGGCTCGCAAGAGCGGGCTTTCCATTGCAGATATGAAGCGGGCGAACGAGGAGAAGCATCTCTCCAGCGATGCGCTCAACAAGGGCCTCGACCAAATCTGGAGCGCAATGGAGGGCTGCATCGAACGGGGTCTGGGTGCCTCCGGCATCCTGCCGGGCGGGCTCAAGGTGAAGCGGCGCGCCCAGCAGATTCATGACAAACTCAATGCGGACTGGCAGACGAACCGGCCCAACCCGCTGCTCGCCAATGACTGGCTCTCCGTTTACGCCATGGCGGTCAATGAGGAGAACGCCTCGGGCGGGCGGATCGTCACGGCCCCCACCAACGGCGCGGCGGGCGTGGTCCCGGCAGTGCTGAAATATTATCTGCGCTTTCACGATGCGGAGGATGCTGCGGGCATCCGCAATTTCCTGCTCACCGCCGCCGCCATCGGCGGGCTTTTGAAGACGAACGCGTCCATTTCAGGCGCCGAAGTCGGCTGCCAAGGTGAAGTGGGCTCTGCCTCCGCCATGGCCGCAGCCGGCCTCGCGGCTGTGCTGGGCGGAACGCCGGAGCAGATCGAGAATGCGGCGGAGATCGCGCTGGAACATCATCTTGGCATGACATGCGACCCAGTTGGCGGGCTGGTGCAGGTGCCGTGCATTGAGCGCAATGCGCTGGGCGCGGTCAAAGCGGTAACCGCCGCCTCGCTGGCGCTCAAGGGCGATGGCTCGCACTTCGTGCCGCTTGACGCTGCGATTGAAACCATGCGCCAGACGGGCAGGGACATGGATGAGCGCTACAAGGAGACCAGCCAGGGCGGGTTGGCGGTCAATGTGGTGGAGTGCTGAAAGTCCGGCTTGCCACCCGGCCTCAGCGCGTTAGAACATTTCTATGCCGCTTCACATTCTCAAACTTTGCGTAGGCTGCGAGTCGATTGCCGACCTTGAAGGCTGGATTGCCATGCGTCGCGCTGAAAAACGCGCTGCCGGACAGCCGCTCAACCATTATCACGTGACCCGCATGGTGCCGCAGCGCCTGGCGGAAATTCTGGACGGCGGCTCGCTATACTGGATCATCAAGGGCAATGTGCAGTGCCGCGAGAAGATCATCGATATTGTGCCGTTTACAGACGACGAAGGCATTGGCCGCTGCCGGATTGTGTTTGAAGACGGCGTCATTCCAACCCAATGGCAGCCAAGGCGGCCTTTCCAAGGCTGGCGCTATTTGAAGCCTGAAGATGCCCCGCGCGACCTCGGCGCTTCAGCATCAGAGCTTGCCGAGATGCCCGATCACATGCGCCGCGAACTCTCCGCGCTCGGGCTTTTGTGACAGGCGTCAGCCTATTCGCTTTAACCATCATTCCAGCCTTCCCATGGGTAAATCACTTAACACTTTGTGAAGGTTGCGAAATTTGCTAAGGAACGCGCTGAGGGTGCGTGTATGCTGGTGTCAAACAAGTCTGGCAGCGAAAAGCAAATCATGGGTGCGGGCGCCCATGTGGTTGTTTGTGGCAATGAAAAGGGCGGCAGCGGCAAGTCGACCTTGTCGATGCATGTGATAGCCGGCCTGCTGCGTTCTGGCTTCAAAGTTGCCTCCATTGATCTCGACAGCCGCCAGAAGACTCTGACCCGTTACGTTGAAAACCGCCGCCGCTGGTCGCTGGAATCGGGCCGCAAGCTGGGCCTGCCCGAGCACTATGCCGTCGAGCGCGCTTACGGCGACAGCGTTTCGGACATTGAGAACGAGGAATACAAGCGGCTCTCCGATCATCTGGCCTCGGTGCAGCACAGCCATGACTTTGTGGTGATCGACACGCCGGGCTCGGACACATTCCTGCAACGGCTGGCGCATCTTGTCGCCGATACGCTGATCACGCCCATCAACGACTCCTTTGTGGATTTCGACGTTTTGGCGAAGGTCGACCCTGTCAGCTACGAAATCATCGAAGTTTCGCAATATGCCTCCGCCGTGCGCGATGCGCGCCGGGAGCGGCGGCAGGTGGATAACAAAATTCTCGATTGGGTGGTTGTGCGCAACCGGCTGTCCAGCATCAGTTCGCGCAATGAGGCGAAGGTCGAAACCTGCCTGCGCAGCCTTGCCATGAAGCTTGGTTTCAGGACGGCGGACGGTATTTCCGAGCGGGTGGTTTTCCGCGAGTTCTTTCCGATAGGCCTCACCGCTATCGATGATTTCGACACACATGTGCTCGGCACCAAGCCAACGCTGTCACATCTTGCCGCCAGGCAAGAGATCCGGCAGCTGATCTCAACACTGCGGCTCCCAGTGGATGAACTCAACCGCAAGCGCGCGGAAATGAGGCAGTCCTGGCTCGAGAGCTCTTCACGTCCGCTCAAAATGCCGAACATATTTGCGCATTGAGCGTGCGTTCAGGCGTTTGAGCTCGGACACCCCGCCTGACGTTCTGCCCTTGATTGTTTGACCCAAGAGTCGCATTTCTCTGGTAAGGGAGCGCGCAAGCGGAAAGACAATGCCCTATTTTATCGGTCTGTTGCTACTTGCGGGGTCGGCCTATCTGGTTTTGACCGGACTGGCGCGCGCCGATGCGCGTTCCTTGGCTTCTGCGCTCAGGATGCTTGTTCCCGCCGCTCTGGGAATGTTGGCAGTGGCGTTTGCCCTGGCCGGGCGGCCCGGGACGGGAGCCCTTCTGGCCATCCCGGCCATCGTTTTGTTCATGCGCGCGCGGCGCAAGAATTCTCCGGAAAATTCAAGTCAGACACCGCTCATCCGCAGTTCATGGTTGGAATTGCAAGTCGGCAGCGGGCGCAGCCAAATGGACGGGGTGGTTCTGGCTGGCGAACAGGAGGGACGCAAACTGTCCTCGCTTGCGCCGGAGACGCTCTTGGCCCTGCATGATAAAATGGCTGAGGATGCCGAGAGCCGCGCGCTAATGGAGACGTATCTTGACCGCCGCGTGCCCGGCTGGCGTGGTGACGCGCACGCGCACATCGACGGCGGGCAGGGACGAGCGCCAGGCGCGGGCGCCATGGCTGACGAGGAGGCCTATCAGATCCTTGGTCTTGAGCCGGGAGCCAGCCCGGCCGATATCCGCAAGGCGCATCGCAGCCTGTCGCAAAGGATGCGTGTTGGCCCGGGGCCGGTCCTGCTCCAAAGCCGGATCGACGAAGCCCGAGATGTCTTGCTTGCCCGCCATGATTAGTTTCCCAAAGCCCTGAGTGCGTTTAGTTGGTCAGTGCGTAACAGCTGATCTTCTGCTTTTTCAGCGCAGCGCAGGCGTTCCATGCGACTTGCTTGTTTTCAAAGCCGGAGAAGCGGGCGCGGTAAAGCGTTGCCGAACCCTTCTCGACAGACTGCGTGAATGGCTCTGCCCTTGAGAGAGCCTTGCCGCCTTTGGACTTTGCATTTGACAGGATCTTGCGCGCGCCCGCTTCGCTGTCGGCTGCGGCGATCTGGATCACCCAACCTCCAGGATTATTGTCTTTGGAAGCTGTTGTGATCGGATCAACGGTTGCTGGCGTCTCTGTCTTTGCGGTCTCGTCTTCAGCTGCGTCCTCATCGTCCGCAGTTGCTTCCGTGACTGACGCGATGGCGACTGCCGGGCGTTTGACTGGAACCGGAGCGGCATAGGCGAGTTCTTGAGGTTCCTCGATCCGCTTTTCAACTGGGGTCGGCACATTTGCCGGCGTCTCGGCAATCTCTGTTGCGGAGGCGACTTCGACCTCTGCCACGGCGTCTTCAACGACAGGGGCTGGAACTGGAGCAGCCTTCTTGCCAAGAAGACGCGCCATCAAAGTGGAGGTGCTGACGGACGAGGCTTTGGGCGTATATTTCTTGACAAGGCTTGCCATGTGCTGGTCGCGGGCGCGGCCCGAGGCACCGCCCATGACAACCGCGACAAGATGACGATTGCCGGATTTGACCGAGGTAACAAGGTTGAAGCCGGATGCGCGGGTGTAGCCGGTCTTGATCCCGTCCACGCCGGCGACACGGCCGAGCAATTTATTGTGATTGCCCATGCGGCTGCGGCCATAGGTGAAGCTGCGCGTGGAGAAATAGGCATAATATTCCGGAAAATGCGCGCGCAGCGCCATGCCTAGCGTTGCCATATCGCGGGCGGTTGTCAGCTGGCGCGGGTCGGGCAGACCGGACGCGTTGCGAAAGGTGGTGCGCGACATGCCGAGGCGGCGCGCCTTGGATGTCATGATTTGGGCAAACCGCGCTTCGCTGCCGCCCATGAACTCGCCGGACGTTGCGGCGGCATCGTTGGCGGACTTGGTCACGAGCGCAAGGATTGCATTCTCAACGGTAATCCGCTGGCCCGGTTTCAAACCGAGCTTTGATGGAGCCTGCGAGGACGCGTGCTGTGAGACCGGCATCGGCGTGTGCTTGCTGAATTTGCCGGCCTTCAAGCCCTCAAACAGCAGATAAATGGTCATCATTTTGGTGAGAGAGGCCGGATAACGCGGCGCGTCGGCGCTGGCCGAAAACATCGTCTTTCCGCTGTTCACGTCGATGACGATGGCTGCGTATTTGGAAGTCGCCGCCTGCGCGCCATTGGCGCTGAAAAGTGTTGCAGCGATGGCGAGGGAGACAAAAGAGCGCGCAAAAAATCGCGATGCGGCGGCAAGTCCGAAGGTATTTGTACGCACTGGCTACACTCTACTCGTTACACGAACACGGAACACACAGGACCCAACAAGAGTCCGTCCGTGAAAGTCTTATGCAATCGTCGTTACCAAACAGTTAGCTGGAGAGAGATTCGTGCTGGAATTTGAAGATAAAGCTTTTGATGCAGTCCGGGCTTGTTTCCCGGCGCAGGGGGCTTAAAATTAGACGATGAGTCACTACATCAGGCGTCGTATCGCGCTCTGTGCCCGAGCCCGCCGATTTGGGTATGGAATATAAATGACTGCAGACCGACATATTCATCCGCGCATGCAGGAGGGCGGAGACCGCGACGGCAGAACCGGGCGCGGCACGGCGGTTCTGACCCGGACAAAGTCCAAGACGCAAAAGCCCAGCCTCTACCGGGTTTTGCTGCTGAATGATGATTACACGCCGATGGAGTTCGTCATTCACGTGTTGGAGCGTTTTTTCCAGAAGGACCGTGAAACGGCCACGATGATCATGATGCATGTGCATCAGAATGGCGTGGGAGAGTGTGGCGTTTACACATATGAAGTCGCTGAAACCAAGATCAGCCAAGTTATGGATTTTGCCCGTCAGCATCAGCATCCGCTGCAATGCGTGATGGAAAAGAAATGAGGAATTGAATGCCCGCTTTTTCCCAAGGCCTTGAACGTGCGTTGCATCAGGCATTGTCGTTCGCAAATGAACGCCACCATGAATATGCGACGCTTGAGCATCTGCTCTTGGCGCTTCTGGACGATACCGACACGGCGGCGGTGATGCGGGCCTGCAATGTGGACATTGACGAGCTGCGCAAATCCCTGACCCGCTATATCGACGAAGAGCTTGAGAACCTTGTCACGGGCTATGATGAAGATTCAAAGCCGACCTCCGGCTTCCAGCGCGTCATCCAGCGCGCGGTCATTCATGTGCAATCGTCGGGACGCGAGGATGTGACCGGGGCCAATGTGCTGATCGCCATCTTTGCCGAGCGCGAGAGCCATGCCGCCTATTTTCTGCAAGAGCAGCAGATGACGCGCTATGACGCGGTCAACTTTATTTCGCACGGAATTGCAAAACGCCCAGGCGCATCGGAAATCCGCACCGCGCGCGGGACGGGCGAAGAGGATAGTTCCGACAAGGGCGGGCCAGCCGATACTGGCAATAGCGACAATAGCTCCAAGAAAGAGCAGTCCGCGCTTTCTGCCTATTGCGTCAATCTAAACGAGAAGGCGAAGGCCGGACGTATCGACCCATTGATCGGGCGCGATGCCGAAATCAACCGCACCATTCAGGTTCTGTGCCGCCGTTCCAAGAACAATCCGCTCTATGTTGGCGATCCCGGTGTCGGGAAGACGGCCATCGCTGAAGGTTTGGCAAAGCGCATCGTCGAAGGCGACGTGCCGGAGGTTTTGCTCGGAGCCACGATTTTCTCGCTCGACATGGGCATGCTGCTGGCCGGCACGCGCTATCGCGGTGATTTTGAAGAGCGGCTGAAGCAGGTGGTCAAAGAGCTGGAAGACCTGCCGGGTTCGGTTCTGTTCATCGATGAAATTCACACTGTCATTGGCGCCGGCGCAACCTCCGGCGGCTCGATGGATGCCTCGAACCTGTTGAAGCCGGCGCTGTCGAACGGTGCGATCAAGTGCATTGGATCGACGACCTACAAGGAGTTCCGTCAGTTCTTCGAGAAGGACCGTGCGCTGGTGCGGCGTTTCCAGAAGATCGATGTAGCCGAGCCGTCCATCCCGGACGCAATCGAGATCATGAAGGGCCTGAAGCCGTATTTCGAGAGCTTTCACAAGATCAAGTACACCTCCGAAGCGATCAAGGCTTCGGTGGAACTGTCAGCCCGTTACATTCATGACCGCAAGCTGCCGGACAAAGCCATCGACGTGATTGACGAAACGGGCGCGAGCCAAATGTTGCTGCCGGTTGGAAAGCGCAAGAAGTCGATTGGCATTCACGAGATTGAAGCCACGATCGCGACGATGGCGCGCATTCCGCCGAAGACCGTGTCGAAAGACGATGAGACGGTGCTGGCCGGCCTTGAGGCGGAGTTGAAGCGTGTTGTTTATGGACAGGATTTGGCGATTGAGGCTCTGGCCTCGGCGATCAAACTTGCCAGAGCTGGTCTGCGCGAACCTGAAAAGCCGATAGGCTCATACCTCTTCTCCGGCCCGACGGGCGTCGGAAAGACGGAAGTTGCCAAGCAACTGGCGAAGTCGCTGGGCGTTGAGCTGCTGCGCTTCGACATGTCGGAATATATGGAGCGGCACACGGTTTCGCGCCTGCTCGGAGCGCCTCCCGGTTACGTTGGATTTGACCAGGGCGGGCTTTTGACCGACGGCGTCGACCAGCATCCGCATTGCGTGCTGCTGCTTGATGAGGTCGAGAAGGCGCATCCGGATCTGTTCAATATCCTGCTTGCAGGTCATGGATCACGGCAAGCTGACCGACCATAACGGCAAGCAGATTGATTTCCGCAATGTCATCCTGATCATGACCACCAATGCCGGCGCGTCTGACGCGGCGCGGGCGGCCATCGGCTTTGGCTCGACCAAGCGCGAGGGCGACGACTTGGAAGCGATCAACCGGCTGTTCACGCCGGAGTTCCGCAACCGTCTCGACGCGATCATCCCGTTCGGCGCTTTGCCGGTTCCGGTCATCCATCAGGTGGTGCAGAAATTTGTCATGCAGCTGGAGGCTCAGCTCTCTGAGCGGCAGGTCACTTTCAATCTGACGCCCGAAGCGGTCGCCTGGCTTGCGGACAAGGGCTATGACGAGCGCATGGGCGCGCGTCCCCTGAGCCGTGTCATTCAGGAGCACATCAAGAAGCCGCTCGCCAATGAAGTCCTGTTTGGCAAGTTGAAGAAGGGTGGCATAGTCTCTGTTTCTGTTGAGGCAAATGCTGAAGGTCTGCCGGTCCTGAAACTCGATTTCGAGCAGGCGGAAGCCAAGATCATGCCGAAGCGCGAGCCGGAAGCGCTGCCGCCGCCGCGCAAAACCTCAAGCAAGGCCAAGACTGCAGGCAAGTCCAAGCCGAAGGCAAAGCCTCTGCCGGAGCCGGTCGGCGCTGAGCTGCGCAAGGCCAAGTCATCCGTGCCAAGCTTGCCGGCCAAGAAGAAGTAGGCGCGCTATTTGCGCGCTTTCTCCCTCCACTCACTCTCCCGCAAGACGGTTCCGCTCAGGCGATTTTCCGCAGCAGAGGCCGCTGCATGGATTGTGAATTCGCCCTTGCGCGAAATCCAGCTTGCGGATTTTGTGTCATAAAAGGCAAAGTCGCGTGGCTTCAACAGACAGCGGGCAGTCTGCGTGTCGCCGGGGCTCAGTGTAAGTTTGGAGAACGCCTTTAGCTGGCGGTGCGGGCGCGGCAGAATGGGCGCGATGTCTTCCACATAAATCTGGACGACCTCCTGGCCGGTCCGGTTGCCAGTGTTGGTGACATAGAGCGACACGATGACATTCTCACCGTCGGCCTCCAGCCGCAGGTTCGACCATGAAAAGCTGGTGTAGGACAGTCCGTGTCCAAACGGGAAGAGCGGCGCAATGCCGGTTTTGTCGTAGTGGCTGTAGCCGATGAACAGGCCTTCTTCGTAGCGGACTTTGCCATTGTGGCCAGGGTACACTTCCGGGTCCTGTGAATGAGAGGGATTGTCGGCCCATTTGACCGGGAAAGTCTGTGGCAGACGCCCGCCGGGTTCAGCGTCGCCAAACAGAACATCGGCTATTGCGTTTCCGGCTTCTTGTCCCGGGTACCAAGCCTGCAAAACCGCTGGGACGGTGTCTATCCATGGCATTTCGACTGGCCCGCCGGTCTGCAGCACCACAATCGTGTTCGGGTTGGCTGCGGCGACTTTGGCGATCAGCTCGTCCTGGCGGCCCGGCAGCTTGATGTGCGGAAGGTCCGCGCCCTCCGTGTCCCACTCGCCATTGCGGCCTGCGAAGATAATGGCGGTTTCGGCGCCCTTTGCCGCAGTCACTGCCGCAGTGATGTCAGCATCGCCGAGCGGTTTTCCAAGACCCGCCTGCAGGGCGGAGAAGCTCAAGGTCACAGATTCCTTTGAAGCAAACTCGATCACGACGTGATGCACGTGGCCTTCCTGCAATTCGACGCGGCCGGTTGCCTCATCACAGCCTTCTTCGAAGAAAGTCGTGCCGTTCTTCCAATCATCCCACGCGTTTCCGACAACAACGCCGTCGACTAGTACCCGCGCCGGACCGGTGGAGAATATCCCTGCGACATGTTCCCCGCCAATATGCGGAATGTATGTGCCGGTCAGGCGCATCGAAAACGCGCGCGGGTCAACCTTGCCGTCGGCAAGGCGTCCGAACATGAATAGCTGAACATTTTCAATGATGTCAGTGTGAACAACAGGCCCGGACAAATCGCGCGAGTCAAAATACTCGGCGGTGAACGCGCCAGTGAGCAGCGGCGCGAACTTGTTGTTGTCCGCGCCTTCGGCAAAAACCAGCCGCTCGGTGCCGCCCAAAGTCTGGATGAGGCCTTGCCAGGGACTGACCCGGTAATGCGCGTTGAGCTGCGCCGAGCCGCCGCCCATGATCTGGGCGACCTTGGCGTTCGGACCGATGACGGCGATTTTTCCGGGAGCCGCTTTTGCGAGCGGCAGGATATTGCCCTCGTTTTTCAAGAGCACCGAGCCTTCTGCTCCGGCGCGGCGGATGAGCGCGCGATGCTCCAACCGGTCGTCGGCAAATTCCTCATGCGGGCGGTGATCGTTGATTGCGCCGGTTCGCTCCATCAGGCGCAGAATGTTGAACGCGCTGTCGCGCACGCGCTCCTGGCTGACCTTGCCGTCCTCAACCGCCTTGATCAGCTTCTCGCCGCGGTCGCGGGTCGGTCCGGGCATTTCAAGATCAAGACCGGCATTGACGGTTGGCTCTGTCGAGCGGGAGCCGAACCAGTCTGACATGACGATGCCGTCATAGCCCCAGTCACCGCGCAGCACTTCGGTCAGCAGCCAGTGGTTCTCGGCAGCGTAAGTGCCATTGATCTTGTTGTAGGAGGACATGATGCCCCAAGTTCCGGCATCCTTGACTGCCATTTCGAACGGGATGAGATAAATTTCCCGCATGGAGCGCTCATCAATTTCGGAACTCATTGTCGTTCGCTGAATTTCACTCTCATTGCCGGCGAAATGCTTGATCGTCGCCGAAACGCCCTTTGCCTGCATGCCCTTGATGTAGCCAACCGCGAGCTTGCCGGTCAGAACCGGGTCTTCCGAATAGCACTCGAAATTGCGGCCATTGGTGACGGTGCGATGAATGTTGACGGTGGGCGCCAGCGAAACATGCGCGCCTTTTGATTTCACTTCGTCGGCGATGGCCGCGCCTATCTCCTCGGCCAGATCCACATTCCAACTGGCGCCGATGGCAATTCCAACCGGGAACGCTGCGGCCTTGACTCCGCCAATCAGCGAACCGCCGCCGCGTGCCCCGTTTGGCCCGTCCGTCACGCGCAGTTTGCCAATGCCGAGCCGGTCAATGGCGGGCAGAGACCAGAAATCCTCGCCGGACAAAAGTGAGACCTTCTCGGAAAGCGTCATGGAATCAACAAGTTCTGTGATGGAAGTTGTTTGTGGCATGACGATCTCTCTCCCGTTTAGCGCCGCTCAACGCCGCGCCTGCTGTTTGATCGCAACTATTGCATTCAAGCCGCGCCAAAAGAAGACCGCTTTAGCCGAATGTTAAGCGCTCGGGACGCAAGATGGGTGCGGCGTTGAGGCATTTTGATGCGGTTTGAGCGGTCTGAGAAGTTCATGCTTCTGGTTACGGCGGTGCTGTTCGCGCTGTGCGCCGCGCTTTCATACGTCAAGGATATTTCCGTCAGTGTCGGCCATTATGATTTCATGTTCGCGCTTGACGCCATTCTGATCGGGCTTGGCCAATTCTACCGGCGGCTAGAGGGCCGCGACAGCGCTGCTGCGGGTTTCACGGCCTTTGGACTTCTTCTCTTGGGAAGCCAGGCACTGGTTCTGTTCAACTCAATGCTGCTGCCTTACCGGTTCCATGGAATGGACCAGATACTGGCGAATATTGACGGTGCAATGGGCTTCGTCTGGGCCGATTACGTGATTGCAATGTCGGCATATCCCGCCTTCTGTGCATTCTTGAAGACTGTCTATGGCAGCACCTTTATCCAGATCGTGCTGGCGCTCATTCTTCTGAGCCTTGCAGGCCGTCCGGAGGATGTGCGCAAGCTGACCCTTGCCAATTTCACCGGCGGGCTGATTGTCATTTGCATCTGGTCGCTATTTCCCTCTTCAACACCCGTGGCATTCCAGCCTTTGCCGCCGGAAATATCCTCAATTGTCGATCTGAAGCTCGACAGGGAATACGGCCTCAAGCTTGTGCAGTTGAGCTATGAGGGCATCAGCCAGTTCACCCCCGGCCAGAAGCTCGGCATGGTCGGGTTCCCCTCCTTTCACACGGTCATGGCGCTGCTGGTCGTGTTTTATGCCGGAAAAGTGCGCTTCATGCGCATTCCGCTGATTGGCTGGAACATGTTCATGCTGCTCGCCATCCCGCTGCATGGCGCGCATAATGTGATTGACGTTATCGCCGGATTTGCCGTCGCCGCACTCGCCGTCTGGATTGCAGGCAGGGTCGCTTCCAGTTCAGCGCCGCTGTTTGTGCGGCCAAGGTCAATTCAGGCCGCACCCCATTCGCCCATCGCGGTATCCCAGGAGTTCTGAACATGCGGCTGCTGCCCGCCGAGCGCTTTATCGTCAATGTAATTCTGGCATTGGCAGTCATTGACGCGGCGCTGATCGCCCATAAGGGCGTCAGCGTCGACGTTGCCGGATATCTGGCGGCCTTCTCAACTGGCGGTTCGATGATCGCCATCGGCCAGTTTTACCGGCGCTTTCGGCAGAACGAGGGCATTGCGCTGGCAACCACCGCAGCCGGTCTATTCATAGTTTTCACGCTTGTGGGCTCGGTATTCAACTATTTGCTGTTGCCCATCCGCTTCGGCCCCTATGATGATGTCTTGATCCGGATGGACGCTGCGCTGGGCTACTCATGGCCAGACTTTATCTCCTGGATGGCCAATCACGTTTGGTTCGGGGCACTTCTGCGTTTTGTCTATATGAGCTCAATGCCCCAGCTTCTGCTGGTGATCTTGATCCTCGGCTTCACGCGCCGGACCTTCGAGCTTCACCGCTTTTTGCTGACAGGCGTTATTGCGGGAATGGGCACAATCTGTGTCTGGAGCGTCTTCCCGACCTTCGGCGCGTCCGCGTCAGAGACATTTCCGGCGGATGCGCAGGCCGCCTTGCCGATCATCGTCGGCACCGAATACGGAGCGGAGCTGATGCGGCTTGGCAGGGAAGGCGTGAGTTACATCACGCCCAAGGACGCGCTTGGCTTGATTGGTTTTCCGTCCTTTCACACGGTGATGGCCTGCCTGTCCGTCTGGTTCATGCGAGGCTACCGAAGGGTCCTGCCGGTGTTCATTGCAGTGAACCTTGTCATGATACCGGCCATACTTGTGCAGGGCGGTCATCATCTGATGGATGTGCTGGGTGGCCTTGCCATATTTGCTGTCTCGATGAAACTGTCTGCCCTGGCGCTCTTGCAATTGAGCCGGCAGAAGCAGCCGCGCTGGATGGCTCAGGCGGCGTCCTGAAGATGTGAACGCAGCTGCGTTGCAAGGCTGGCCAGCACTGCCTGGTCCTCCATAGGACCTTCAGCTGCCTTAAGCGGTTCATTCAGATAGCGGGGGATGACGTGAAAATGCAGATGGAAAACGGTTTGACCGGCAGGCGCCTCGCTGAACTGGGCCAGCATGATGCCGTCTGCCCGGAATGCCTTCATCGCGGCATTCGCCACTTTGCGCGCCACTGAAAGCGCAGCCGCCAGCGCCGAATCGTCCGCATCCAGCAGGTTGCGCGAGGGTTGTTTGGGAATGACCAGCACATGGCCCTTTGACCGCGGCGCAATATCCATCACCGCGAGCGCGCCATCGTCCTCATAGACTTTTTCACACGGCAGCTCCCCGCGCAAAATACGGGCGAAAATATTGGTGTTCTCATAGGAGGCATGCATGGTTTGCTCCGTCAGATTCTGGCTCATTTTCAGCACTTGCGCCAATCTTGCAAGGACATCCGCGTTGTAATCACGCCAAGCAAACCCAAAGGTGAGTTTGCTTTGAGAGCCGCCTCGGCTATTGGGGCCCTGAAACATCCAGGGCAAGGCCGAAATGGCGATCGACATTTCCTATGTGAGCGCGTTTGGCGGCGGGGCGCTGTCGTTTTTGTCACCTTGCGTGTTGCCGCTTGTGCCGCCCTATCTGTGCTACATGGCGGGTGTGTCTGTCGAGAATTTCTCCGAAGGCAGGGATGCTGCTGCGCGCAAGGCCCTGATTTTCTCCTCGCTGCTTTTTGTGCTGGGTTTCACAACCGTCTTTGTGGCGCTCGGTGCGAGCGCGACCGGGATTGGCCGGTTTCTGCGGCAGTACCAGGATATTCTCGGCGCCGTGGCAGGCCTTGTCATCATTGCCATGGGCCTGAATTTTCTGGGAATTCTGAAAATTCCATTTCTGTCGCGCGAGGCAAGGCTGCATGCAGGCGCCTCACCAGCCAACCCCTTGTCCGCCTATGTCATGGGGCTTGCCTTCGCCTTCGGCTGGACGCCATGCATCGGCCCGATTCTCGGGCCGATTTTGACGCTGGCGGGCTCAAAAGCCTCGGTGGGCGAGGGCGCGGGTCTGCTGCTGGTCTATTCGCTCGGCCTTGGCATTCCGTTCCTGATCGCTGCGCTTTTCTCTGGGCAGTTCATGCGTTTCATGAAGCGCTTCCGTGGAAACCTTGGCAAGGTCGAGAAGACAATTGGCGTCCTGCTGGTCATTTCCGGCCTTTTGTTTCTGACCGGCGGCATGCAGGCGATGTCATTCTGGATACTTGAAGCCTTCCCTTCGCTCGCCAAGCTGGCCTGACAGCCAAGAATCAGCCATTTTTAACGCCTCTTGCGCTAAGAGTTTGTTTTGAAACTCGCCCTGCCGGTCTGCAAATGGCGTTTTTCTGTGCTTCGGTGCTCACGTACTAAAAGTACGCTCCGCTCCGATGCTCGAAAACCGCCATTTTCGACTCGGCATTTCGAATTTCAAAACAAACTCTAAATGCTGGCGATCAATTGGATTCTCCGAACATGGCAAACCGCACCTGTCTCGCAATCATTCTGGCCGCGGGCGAGGGCACGCGGATGAAGTCGCAAATGGTCAAAGTGCTTCATCCGGTCGGCGGCCTGCCCATGGTTGGCCATGTCGCGCGTGCAGCCATGGCTGCGGGCGGTTCGGATGTCGCGCTTGTTGTCGGACGCGATGCCGAACAGGTCGAAGCGGCGGTTCGGCCTTTGGTGAAGGATGTCAGCGTGCATCTGCAAACGGAGCGGCTCGGCACCGGCCACGCTGTGCTTGCGGCAAGGTCCGCGATTGCCAGGGGTTATGACGATCTTCTGGTGATGTTTGGCGACACGCCGCTTATCGATGGCGGCGCGCTGGCGCTCGCCCGGGAGAAACTTGCGGGCGGGGCGGAAGTCGTGGTCATGGGCTTTCGTCCGTCGGACCCCACCGGCTATGGCCGGCTCATCGAGCAGGAGGGCGAGCTCACCGCAATCCGCGAACACAAGGACGCGACGGCGGACGAGCGCCAGATTGGCTTCTGCAATGGCGGGCTGATGGCAATTGCAGGACGCGACGCGCTGCCCATGCTGGACGCCATTACCAATGGAAACGCCAAAGGTGAGTATTACCTCACCGATATTGTCGAGATTGCCCGCTCGCGCGGCAAGAAGGTGATTGCCATTGAGGTCGATGCCGCCTCGGTTCTGGGTGTAAACACGCGCGTTGAGCTTGCGGAAGTCGAAGCGCTGTTTCAGACCAAACGTCGCCGGGAGTTGATGCTCGCGGGCGTCTCGATGATCGCGCCGGAAACGGTCTGGCTCGCATGGGACACCGAGATAGGCGCGGAGACGCTTCTGGAGCCGAACATCGTGTTTGGTCCAAGCGTGAAGATTGCTGGTGGCGCAGTCATTCATGCGTTCTGCCATCTGGAAGGCGCCACGGTTTCGGAAGGCGCGCAGATAGGCCCCTTCGCGCGGCTGCGGCCCGGCGCTGACATGGGCCGCAAGTCCAAGGCGGGCAATTTTGTGGAAATCAAAAATGCGAAAATCGGCGAGGGCGCCAAGGTCAATCATTTGACTTATATCGGCGATGCTGTCGTCGGGGCGGCCGCCAATATCGGCGCTGGAACCATCACCTGCAATTACGACGGCTTCAACAAGCATCTGACCGAAATCGGGGCAGGGGCGTTTATCGGCTCAAATTCCGCCCTCGTCGCCCCCGTCAAGATCGGCGAAAATGCGCTGATCGCGGCAGGAAGCGTGATCACGCAGGAAGTGCCGGCAGGGGCCGTGGGATTTGCCCGAGCGCGCCAGGCCAACAAGCCGGGCATGGCGGAGCTGCTGAACGCGCGCAACCGGGCCATTAAGGATGCCAAGAAGAAGAGCTGAGACGGTAACCCATTTCCTTCCGCAAGATGTTATGGCGCAGCCGCAGTAACGCAGCGACACTGAAAGTGATTATGCCGAATCGGGCGGAGTTTTCTAACTGTCCGGCAAAAGCGCCGCTGATGCGGGACAGACCCGCTGAAAGCAGGCCGGATTCTAAGGGGATACAAGATGTGCGGGATTGTGGGCATTGTCGGCCTTGAGCCGGTTGGACCTTTGCTTGTCGATGCGCTGAAGCGGCTCGAATACCGCGGCTATGACTCCTCGGGCGTGGCAACGCTCGAGAATGGGGTGCTGACCCGCCGCCGCGCCGAGGGCAAACTTGCCAATCTGGACAAACGCCTGCGCG
The DNA here is from genome assembly GCA_963792485.1 of uncultured Alphaproteobacteria bacterium. Lineage (GTDB taxonomy): Bacteria > Pseudomonadota > Alphaproteobacteria > Rhizobiales > Rhizobiaceae > JANOYJ01. The sequence continues at coordinate 213,210 of CAWBWL010000007.1, read as the reverse complement.
CCGAACCGCTCGAGGGCCATATCGGCATCGGCCATACCCGCTGGGCCACACATGGCGCGCCGACCGAGCGCAATGCCCATCCGCACGCGACCAAGAAACTCGCCATTGTCCACAACGGCATCATTGAGAACTTCTCCGAGCTGCGCCAGGATCTCGAGAAGGACGGTTATGTCTTTGATTCCGATACCGATACCGAGGTTATTGCGCAGTATGTGACCCGTGAGCTGGACCGGGGACTTGCACCGAAAGACGCGGTCAAAAAGTCGCTGAAAGCGTTCAGCGGCGCGTTTGCGCTCGCATTTCTGTTCAACGGCGAAGACGACATGCTGATCGCGGCGCGGCGCGGCTCGCCTCTGGCCATCGGCTATGGCGAGGGTGAAATGTACCTTGGTTCGGATGCCATCGCGCTGGCGCCGTTCACCGACATGATTTCTTATCTGGAAGAAGGCGACTGGGCGGTGCTGTCGCGCAAGAGCATTGAAATCTTCGACGAAAACGATCAGCCGGTCACGCGCGAGAAGACGAAAACCAGCGCATCGTCATTCCTGATCGACAAGGGCAATCACCGGCACTTCATGGAGAAGGAAATCCATGAGCAGCCGGAAGTGATCTCGCAGACCATGTCGCATTACATCGACTTCGCGCATGGCTCGGCGAAGAACCTTGAAGGCGGCATCGACTTCTCCCGCATCAACCGGCTGGCAATCTCCGCCTGCGGCACGGCCTATTATGCCGGGTTGATCGCCAAATACTGGTTCGAACGTCTGGCGCGGCTGCCGGTCGACATCGATGTGGCATCCGAATTCCGCTACCGCGAAATGCCGCTGTCGGCGGGCGATGCGGCTCTGTTTGTCTCGCAGTCGGGCGAGACCGCCGACACGCTTGCCTCGCTCCGTTATTGCAAAGCGCAGGGCATGCAGATCGGCGCGGTCGTCAATGTGCGCGAATCCACCATCGCGCGCGAAGCCTCGATCATTTTCCCGACGCTTGCCGGCCCGGAGATCGGTGTTGCGTCCACCAAAGCATTCACCTGCCAGCTTTCAGTGCTGGCGAGCCTTGCCATCCATGCGGCGCGGGCGCGCGGCAGGATCAGCGTGGAGGAGGAGCAGGCGCTTGTGCGCCATCTTGCCGAAGCGCCGCGCTACGCCGCCATGGCTCTCAAGCTTGACAGTGAAATCCAGAAGGTTGCCCAAGATGTCTGCCAAGCCAAACACGCGCTCTATCTCGGGCGCGACGTGAACTTTCCGCTGGCCATGGAAGGAGCGCTGAAACTGAAGGAAATCTCCTACATCCACGCCGAGGGTTATGCGGCGGGCGAATTGAAACACGGCCCGATCGCGCTGATCGATGAGGACATGCCAGTCATTGTCATCGCCCCGCACGACCGGATATTCGAAAAAACTGTCTCGAACATGCAGGAAGTTTCCGCGCGCGGCGGCAAGGTGATCCTGATCACCGACAAGAAGGGTGCATCGATTTCGACGGTCAAAACCATGCACACCATCGTCATGCCGGATGTGCCCGAGATCATCTCGCCGATCATCTATTCCATTCCGGTGCAGCTGCTCGCCTATCACACGGCTGTTCTGGTCGGCACCGATGTTGACCAGCCGCGCAATCTGGCAAAGTCCGTCACGGTCGAATAGGTCGAAATTTGAATGGTGAGGCGCGCGCGTCTCCTGTAAGAAAGCCGCAAACGCCTCATAATTGGGGCAGATCAACTGGGGCTATTTCCGCATGCTGCGGCTTCGAAACTATTTCCTGACCGGGCTCATCATCTGCGCCCCGCTTGCGATCACCGCATACCTTGTCAAATCCATGATCGGATGGGTGGATGGCTGGGTGAAGCCTTATCTGCCGGACGTCTACAATCCCGACACCTATCTGCCCGTCGCCATTCCGGGCTTTGGCATTCTCGTAGCGACTTTTGTCATCACCATAGTCGGGTTTCTCGCGGCCAATATCGTCGGACGCTCGATTGTCCGCTATGGCGAGCACCTTCTTGACCGCACGCCTTTGGTGCGCGGCGTTTACAAGGCGCTGAAGCAGATATTCGAGACGGTGCTGTCCAACAAGGAGAGCATGTTCAAGAAGGTGGGTCTGCTCGAATATCCGCGCAAGGATTTGTGGTCGCTGGTGTTCATTGGCGGCAATGTCAAATCGGAAGTTTCGGCCTTGCTGGATGAGAAATATGAAACCGTGCCGGTGTTTCTTCCCTGCACGCCCAATCCGACAACCGGCTATCTCGTCTATGTGCCGCGCTCGGAGATCATTCCCTTGTCCATGTCGGTGGAAGATGCGGCAAAGCTGTTGATTTCCGTTGGCATGGTCGCGCCGGAATATCATGCCAAAACAAAGGCTTTGGCCGATCAGGCGAAAGCCGACATGAAGAAGGCGCTAGCCGGCGCGCAGTAAGCGCACCGCCTCGTCGCGCTCGAACAGGTAAAGCAAAACCCTGAGTGCCTGGCCGCGTCCGCTGGTGAGTTCCGGATCGGTTTCAACAATGTAGCGCGCGTCATTGCGGGCTATCTCCAGCAAATCGCCATGCGCCGACAGATCGGCCATGCGGAAAGCCGGCATGCCGGACTGGCGTGTGCCCAGAAGCTCGCCTTCGCCACGCAGGCGCAGATCCTCCTCGGCAATGCGGAAGCCGTCCTCGGTTTCCCGCAGGATTGCGAGGCGCGCATGGGCGGTCTCACTGAGCGGGCCCTTGTAGAGAAGAACGCAGGTGGAGGCCTGGTCGCCGCGCCCGACCCGGCCGCGCAATTGGTGCAGCTGCGCCAGGCCAAAGCGCTCGGCGTGTTCAATCACCATGATCGTCGCGTCCGGCACATCAACGCCGACTTCGACCACAGTGGTCGCGACTAGAACTCTGGATGTTCCATCGCGAAAACCGTTCAGGGCCTTGTCTTTCTCAATTGTTGTCATCCGGCCGTGAACAAGGTCGACCTTATGGCCAAAATTCTGCTTCAGCGCTTCAAAACGTTCGACCGCAGCGGTGGCGTCGCTTTCTTCGCTTTCCTCAACCAGGGGGCAAACCCAGTACGCCTTGCCGCCCTCGCGCACGGCATGTTCGATCCGTCCGATGATCTCGTCCAGCCGCTCATGGGGGACGGTCACTGTCTTGATCGGCTGGCGTCCGGCAGGCTTTTCGGTGAGTTTGGACACATCCATTTCGCCAAAAGCCGTCAGGACCAGCGTGCGCGGAATAGGGGTGGCGGACATGACCAGCATATGTGGCGCGCTGCCCTTGGCGGCGAGCTGCAGGCGCTGCTGCACGCCGAACCGGTGCTGCTCATCGATCACGACAAAGGCGAGGTCGCGGTAGATGACTCCCTCCTGAAAGACCGCATGCGTGCCGATCAGTATATCGATATCGCCGCTTGCTAGGTGGTTCAGGATTTCCTCGCGCTCGCGGCCTTTTTCATTGCCGGTCAGGATTGCCGCCCGCATGCCACAAGCTTCCGCGAGCGGAGAAATTGTTTTCAAATGCTGGCGGGCGAGGATTTCGGTCGGGGCCATCAGCACGGACTGGCCCCCGGCCTCGGCGGCTTGGGCCATGGCAAACAGGGCAACCACGGTTTTGCCGGAGCCGACATCGCCTTGGAGAAGCCGCAGCATGCGGTCGGGTTTTGACAGGTCCGCCGCGATTTCGGCGAGCGCAATCTGTTGGGATGAGGTCAGCTCATAGGGGATTGCCCGCTTCAGCCGCGCCCGGATCATGCCGTCGCCAGTGAGCGCCTTGCCCGGAACCTTGCGGATTTTTGACCGGACCAGCGCCAGCGATAATTGGCCGGCGAGCAGTTCATCAAAAGCGAGGCGGCGGCGGGCGGCGGATTGCGGATCGATATCAATGGGATCGGCAGGCTGATGCGCGGCCCTCAAGGCGGATTTGAACGGCTGAAAGGAGTGTTTTTTGGCAAGCGCGCTGTCCATCCATTCCGGCATGTCCGGCACGCGTGCCAAGGCCTGGCCCATGGCCTTGCGGATGGTTTTCGGCGACAGGCCTTCGCTCATCCGGTAGACCGGCTCGACCAGGGGCAGGGCGTCGAGGCCGCTTTCGGGGGTGATGTAATCCGGATGAACCATGGTCGGGCGGCCGTTGAACCATTCCATCTTGCCGCTGACGATGACGGTCTCGCCGATGGGCAGCATTTTCTCGACCCATGGCTGCTTCATGTGAAAGAAGGTGAGGCCAAGCTCGCCAGTCTCGTCATGGACAAAAACGCGGTAGGGGGCATTGGCCTTGCCGCGCGGGGCGGGCTGATGGCGGTCAACGCGCACCTTCAGGGTCACAATCGCGCCCTCCGGCGAAAATGCGATGCCGGGCTGCTTGCGCCGGTCGATCACGGCGTGGGGAAGATGGGTGATCAGGCGGACAATGCGCGGCTCGGTACCGTCGCCGCTGCCGAGCAGGCGGGCAAACATCAGCGCCACCTTTGGCCCGACGCCATCAAGCGCGGAGATGCCAACGAATAGCGGATTGAGGATATCGGGTCGCATGGCGCCAAGATGACCTGACAAGACGCGGGCGGCAAGGCTGACAGGCGTGGTTTCCCACGCTATAGAGCCTAACCTCCTTTGATTGGCATCGCGACATGACCGGCAACCCGCTTTCCAGCGCTGAACTTGACTTGACGCGGCGCAAGCTGAAATTTCGCGCCTGGCACCGCGGCATCAAGGAATTGGACCTTATTCTGGGACATTTTGCGGATCGGGAGCTGGAGGGATTGAGCGAGGCCGAGCTGTCGGAATTTGGCGCGCTTTTGAAAATTGACGACCGCGATCTGATTCAATGGTTCACGGGGGAGGTGGAGACGCCTCAGGAATGGCACACGCCTTTGATTGGTAAAATCAAGCAAAACCAATTGGATACAGTAAAAATCTCTTGAGTTTTGGCCCATCCGGGCCGCTCTCGCAACGGCGCGCGCCAACGGGGCCGGCGCTGCGGCAGCGCCAGCCATTCGTGGAGTGATTGATGAAGCGGAGCTCCATGCCCCTTACGACGTATCCTGCTCCTTCCGCAGCTCGCGCAGAAAATAGCAGCAGTCGCTGAGGACCCGGTCAACCTCATGGATCTGTTTCTTGCGATGGCCCAGCGGATAGCCGGGACGGATGGTGGAGATGCGCGAGCCGCGTTTGCGCGCGGTGAGTTTGCGGATTTCGAGTAACATCTTGCCGCGCCAGCGCACATAGCGCCGCGCCTGTTTGGGCAGCGTTGCCAGCGCGTGTTTGAACGCGGTGATGCGCCGGATGAGCCGCGCGGCATTGATCGGATCCTCGCCGGTGAGGGGAACGGGTTCGGGCGGAAAATACGGTGTGGACCAGCCCGGAACGCTGATGCGCGGAAACGAGGTGGGCCTGCCCTGAAACGGCTTGCGTCCGCCGGGCCGGGCGAAATGCTTGAGCGGCTCGATCAGATTGAACACCGGAATGCGCCCCGCTTTATCCGACGCCGTATCCGAAGCCGCATCCGAAGCCCGCTCCATCTTCTTCAGCTTCGCCGCCAGTTCCTTCGGGAACGGGCCGCTGGGCCTGACCTTCAGCACAATGCCGCGCGCGGCGATGATGATCAGCCGGCGCAGCGCCGCTTCAGCCGGGCGCAGCAGGATCAAGATACGCCGGTAAATGCGCCGCGTCAGCACCGTCACCGGCACACCCTTGTTGAGACCGGCCATGAAGAACATCTCTGTCATGACAAAGAACAAGTCCCGCGACTGCCGCTCAATCACCCCTTTCCAGTCAATATCCGACATGCCCTGCCTTTCCACACACGGGGCGGATTATGGGGCAAGTCTGGGGATGTAGGATGAGTATTTTTGAAGGGCGTTGATTTTGCTGGGCGCATTCGTGATTCCATCCCCGGATTTGGGGATTCACGGAATACGAAACCCCGGAGCGAGGCGCCCCTCTCTGTCCTGTCGGACATCTCTCCCGCAGGGGGAGAGATCGCTCGCGTCACGGCATTCCCTCTTCCTTCAACAGTGCAAGAAAAGGGGAAAGCGGCGGAGCGCCGATCTCTCCCCTCGCGGGAGAGATGTCACGAAGTGACAGAGAGGGGCGCCTGGCGCCGGGCCGCCCGTCAGGCAGGACAGAGGGGCGCCGGGCGCGGAGTTTGGAGGACGATGTGATCGACTCGCTCTTGCCGCCCGGTCCACCGGCAAATCTGCCGGCGAGCCGCAATCCCGGCGCTGCGGACGGAGAAAATGCTTGTGATGGGATAACGCTCCCACCCTTCGCTATGGCTCCGGGCGTTCGCCGCTCGAAAAGCCAAATCGTTGGCTTTTCGCAAGACGCGGCTCACCCTCAAAAAAACCATTCTTAACCAGTCTGTTGCGATAGACTGGGGGTACCGGGAATCAGGGCGAGAAACCATGCTGAAGCGATTAGTCCAAGTTTTGTGTGTGAGCGGCTTTGTGCTAGCTATTGCCAGTGCCGGTCACGCGGCTGCTCCTGCGGCAGCTGACACCCAGACGCCGGTCAAGGCCTCCTCGCTCTCGGGCGCGATCCTGTCGGCGCAGGTGGCTCAAGGCGATAATGATTTTGACGCGGCGATTGCTTTTTATGAGCAGGCGCTGGGGTTTGATCCGGGCAATACCGAGTTTCAGAAGAATTTGATGGTCGCGCTGCTCACCAAGGGCGATTTCGAGCGGGCGCTGCCTTATGCGGAGCGGCTGAAGGCTGTGCCGGAAATTGAGCGCTATTCGCGCGTCGCGCTTGCGGTCAATGCCGTCAACAAGTCCGATTATATCCAGGCCGAAGCGCTGTTGAAGCTGTCGCTGCAAAGTGATCTTGACCGGCTGATCTCCAATCTGATGATGGCCTGGGTCAAGCAGGGCGCAAAGGACACGGATGGCGCGCTGAAGACGATTGCAGACCTGCAGGGTCCGGACTGGTATGATCTGTTCAAGCGCATCCATAAGGCGCTGATCCTTGACGCGGCCGGGCGCACTGACGCGGCCGAGACGGCCTATCAGGATGCGCTCGACAGCCCGGACGCGAGCGCTGCGCCGGAGGCGTGGCTGCGGCTCATTGAGTCTTATGCCGGCTTGAAGGCGCGGCTCGGCAAGAAGGACATGGCGCTCGGTGTGCTGGACAGGGGAGATGACTTTGCCCCGGAACGTCCGTCGCTGAAGGCGCTGCGCAAGGCGGTGAGCGAAAGCGCTGCTGTGCCGCCCATGATAGGCAGCCCGCGCGAGGGCGTCGCCGAAGTGCTGTTCGGGCTCGGCACGGCGATCCGCCGCGAGGGCTCGGAGGCGTTCTCCACGCTCTATTTGCAGCTTGCGCTTGCCGCGCGCCCGAACGCGGATGTGACGCTCATTCAATTGGCCGGACTTGCCGAAGACATGAACCAGCAGGCGCAGGCAATTGATCTCTACAAGCTCGTGCCGCCGCAATCGCCGTTCAGCCGCGCTGCGCAATTGCAGACCGGGCTCAATCTGGCTGATCTCGACAAGCAGGATGAGGCGGTCAAGCAATTGACCGCGCTGCTTGATCAAGATCCGACCGACACGCGCGGATATCTGGCGCTTGGCGGCGTGTATGGGGCGAAGAAGGATTTCAAATCCGCCGGCGCCGTCTATGACCGCGCAGTTGCAGCCATTACCACGCCGCTGCGCAGCCATTGGAACATTTTCTATCAGCGCGGCATCGCCTTTGAGCAGCAGGATATCTGGCCGAAAGCCGAGGACAGTTTCCGCAAGGCGCTGGAATTGTATCCGAACCAGCCGCAGGTGCTCAACTATCTCGGCTATTCATACGTCGACCAGAACAAGAATCTGAGTGAAGCGCTCGACATGATCCGCAAGGCGGTCGAGTTGCGGCCCGATGACGGCTATATCGTGGATTTGCTCGGCTGGGCGTATTACCGGCTCGGCAAGTTTGACGACGCGGTGCGCGAACTCGAGCGCGCCATCAAGCTGCGCCCGGAAGACGCGACCATCAATGATCATCTGGGCGATTCCTATTGGCGCGTTGGCCGCAAGCTCGAAGCCCGCTTCCAGTGGCAGCACGCGCTCGACGGCAAGCCGGAAGAGCCTGATCTGTCCAAGATCAAGGCAAAGCTTGCCGCGGGCGAACCGCTTGTGGCGGAGGCGAATGCGGGCAAGTGACTGTTGGGCCTTTGATGGTTGAGAAAGGTTCAGGACATACGCTAGGTACTTGAACCAAGCACTCCCAAGTGGTATATAGTTGGCACTCCGGCGGATCCCGTTACACCATAGGGCTACGTCGGCATAAGAAGGCTCCTGAGGGAGCCTTCGCTATTTTGGGGGTGAGTATGAATAGGGTGGCCGTGTTTGTCGACGCAGGTTACCTGTTTGCCCAAGGCAGCACCGCGATCTCCGACGGCAAGAAATCAAGGTCAGTACTGTCACTTGATCCGGTCGCCGTGATTGACCTCCTAAAGGCCCTGGCACTTAAAAAAGCGCCATCCTGCACTCTACTTCGCATCTATTGGTATGACGGACTTACAGCGTCAGGAAGGCCCAACAACGATCAATCGCTTCTGGCTGAGAGCGATGACGTGAAGCTGCGGCTTGGGCTTATTAACAGCCATGGTCAGCAGAAAGGCGTTGATTCTCTAATTGTCACCGACTTGATTGAGCTGGCGAGACAAAAGTCCATATCTGATGCGTTATTGCTGTCGGGTGATGAGGATATTCGCGTAGGGGTTCAAATTGCGCAGACCTACGGAGTGCGGGTACATCTGCTCGGTCTGCATCCATCAAGGGGATCACAGTCGCGCCTTCTGATGCAGGAAGCAGACACAACAACCGAGTGGATGCCCGATCTGATCGGAGGTTTCTTGGCAGTTCGTCCGGAACAAGCAGAAGTGCCTGTTGCCGCAAGAGTGACAAAGTCGACTTCAGATGGCAACGCGGCCCGACCAGTTCGCCCGAACGCCACATTAGACGAAAGTACCCGCACAATAGAGCAGGCGGCGTTGCAAGGCTCATCAGAACTCACAGTTCCTGAACTGCAGGGACTCAGCGCATTTTGGCAAACAGAGCGCGGCGTCCCCCAAGACACAGACAAACGCCTTCTAAGACTGGTTCGAACACGGCTAGGTCGAGAATTGGACCAAGCTGAGCTCAAAATTTTGAGGTCGCATTTTCGAAAAGCAGCTAAAGAGCGAATTGATAACGAGATCGAAGTGCCCGCAATCCAAACTGAAACCAATGCTTGACAACGTTCACTCCAACCACCCCTCCCGCTCGTTCCAGGGCCTGATCCTGACGCTCCACCGCTATTGGGCGGACCATGGCTGCGTCATTCTGCAGCCTTATGACATGGAGGTCGGGGCAGGGACGTTTCATCCGGCGACCACTTTGCGCGCGCTTGGGCCAAAGCCATGGAAAGCCGCTTATGTGCAGCCGTCGCGGCGCCCCAAGGACGGGCGCTATGGCGAGAACCCGAACCGGCTGCAGCATTATTACCAGTATCAGGTGATCCTGAAACCGAACCCGTCCAATCTTCAGGAGCTGTATCTCGGCTCGCTCGCCGCCATCGGCGTTGACCCGCTGCTGCATGACATCCGCTTTGTCGAGGACGATTGGGAAAGCCCGACGCTCGGCGCCTGGGGGCTGGGCTGGGAGTGCTGGTGCGACGGGATGGAGGTCTCGCAGTTCACCTATTTCCAGCAGGTCTGCGGCATTGAATGCGCGCCCGTCGCGGGCGAGTTGACCTATGGGCTGGAGCGCCTCGCCATGTATGTGCAGGGCGTCGACAATGTCTATGACCTGAATTTCAACGGCCTTGAGGGTGATGAGAAAGTCACCTATGGCGATGTCTTCCTGCAGGCAGAGCAGGAATATTCGCGGCATAATTTCGAGTTCGCCAACACTGAGACGCTGTTGCGGCATTTTGTGGACGCCGAGAACGAGTGCAAGGCGCTGCTTGCCGCCGGGGCGCCGGGCGCGAACGCCAATGATCCGCGCCACAAAATGGTCCTGCCCGCCTATGACCAGTGCATCAAGGCCAGCCACGCCTTCAACCTGCTCGACGCGCGCGGCGTCATCTCGGTGACGGAGCGGGCGAGCTATATCCAGCGGGTGCGGGCGCTGTCGAAGGAATGCGGCGAGGCGTTTTTAAAGACGGATGCGGGCGGGGCTTCGACACAGGCGTTATGACCGATATTCTGGATACCACCTATCTGTCACTGCAGACGGCGTACACACTCGGCATTTTTGCGCTCTTCACAGCGCTGTTTTGGCACATGCGGCGCATCGGCAAGCCCGGCCTTGCCGAAACTCTCTGGTGGCTGATGTTCGCATTCTTCGCCATCCCGCTTGCCGCTTCCCTCTACGCCGTGCCCTCCGCGCTTGTCCTGATAGATGCTTGGCCGGATTTGACCGCCATGTTGATCCTGATTGTTGCCCGCTGGTTCAATCCGCTTCAGCCTCGGGAAGAGTGGGAGGATTGAGCGGGTGAAACGCCGTCGCCCATTCCTGAACGCTGCGTCACTCCATTCCGGGCTTTTGCTTTCTCATACATAGTGGTCCACTATGCCCCGACGTAACCGGGAGGACGCAGCGTGGAAAAGGGTCAGGTGGCAGGCGAGGGGCCGATTGCGGTCGATGTGGAAGAGGGCAGCTCGTATTTCTGGTGCGCCTGTGGCAAGTCGGCAAACCAGCCCTATTGCGACGGATCACATGCGGGAACCAATTTCCGCCCGCTGATGTGGACGGCGGAGGCCAGTGAAACCAAATATTTCTGCGCCTGCAAGCAGACGAACAGCCGGCCATTCTGCGATGGTTCGCACAAGGCGCTTCCTGCGGCCTGATTTATCCCAGCACCCCCAGTTCCGACACCGGCAGGCTGCCGAACTGCGCGTCTGAAAGCCGCTCGACGGCGCGGCGGATGCCGGGGATAGGGTCGGGGTGAACGACGCCTGCATGGGTCGCCAGGAGGGCGGCGAGGCAAAGTGCGTGCAGATATGTGCGAAACGTGGTCATACCGCTTTGTCGCGGCGGTCACGCAAATGGTTCACGCTCACGCGCATGTGACGGATTTGGCCCGGCGAACCGGCGAAAAAGCTGCGGCGTTACGATCTGCCAAGCGTTTGGATCAATCACATTTTAGCAAGATAAAGTGACGTTTGAGGGTGAAACTTATCCCAATCCGGAACATTCAAGCCTCGTAAAGGCTGCATCGGGATCGCTGTGATCACGAGCTTGCGTGAAGCAGGCCAATCTCAGTACGGGAGAGAAACATGAAGTCTTTTATTTTGAGCGCAGCCTTGGCGCTGTCGCTGTCCGGCGCGGCCTCCGCCGCCAATATTGTTGAAACAGCGCAGGGCGCGGGAACGTTCGGAACATTAATCGCCGCTGCGCAGGCCGCGGGCCTTGCCGACGCGCTGGCGACGGGCAAGAATTTGACGGTGTTCGCGCCGACCGATGAAGCGTTCGCCAAGCTTCCGGCAGGCACTGTGGAGAGCCTGTTGAAGCCGGAGAACAAGGACCAGCTCGCCGCGATCCTGTCTTACCATGTGCTGCCGCGCAAGCTTTCGGCCGGGCAGATCCCGCGCGGTCCCATTCATGTGCGCACGATCAAGCAGGGCGGCGACCGCACGCTCGCTGTGCGCCGCAGCGGCGGCAGCGTCATGGTGGATGACGCCAAGGTGATCAAGGCTGACATCAAGGCGGACAACGGCATTATCCACGTCATCGACAGCGTCATGCTGCCGAAAAGCTGACCACCTTCGATTTTGACAGAATTGTGACAACAGAAAGGCGTCAAATTGACGCCTTTCTTTTTATTCATTTTCAGAACAAAATACAACTCAAAAGTTGGGAAATACGGTGCCGGTAAAAATCAGATCACTCACAATATAAAAATATTTTTATCAAAAGATGACAATTTTAAAATTGAACAATTCGGACTCTACCCTAATTTATAAGTTATCGGTTTCGATATGAGGCCGAAGTAGATTACAAACCGAAACAGGGAGTTTTCCATGAAGAAGTTGTTTTTAGGCACCGCGCTTGCCCTCTCGCTGGGCGCATCGAGCGCTTTGGCCGCCAACATCGTCGAAACGGCAAACGGCGCGGGCACATTCAAGACTTTGCTCGCAGCCGCAACAGCAGCCGGCCTTGCCGACGCGCTGGCCACCGGCAAGGATATGACAGTTTTCGCGCCCACTGACGAGGCGTTTGCCAAGCTTCCGGCCGGAACGGTTGATGACCTGTTGAAGCCGGAGAACAAGGCCAAGCTTGCCGCGATCCTGTCGTATCACGTCGTGCCCGCCAAGGTCATGGCTGCCGACATTGCTGACGGCAAGACCGAGGTGAAGACCTTGAAGGAAGGCGGCGACAACATGATCGAGGTCATGAAGAGCGCCGACGGCGTCACCGTTGACGGCGCCAAGGTCACGCAGGCCGACATTGCCGCCGATAATGGCGTCATTCACGTTATAGACGCAGTCATCCTCCCAAAGGACTAGCGGCTAAGGGGTAGGTGAAGACCTCCTCCTGGGGGCGTTCCGAAAGGGGCGCCCCCTTTTCTTTTGGGTGACAACAAGGGGGCGGCTTGCTAGACGCGCGCAATAATTCCTGACCGCGAGCCATCATGCCCGATCTGCTTTTAGAACTCCGCTCCGAGGAAATCCCCGCGCGCATGCAGCGCAAGGCCGCGGGGGATTTGAAGAAGCTTGTCACGGACGGGCTGGTCGAGGCGGGGCTGACTTATGAGGCGGCGCGCGAATACTGGACGCCGCGCCGGCTGGCGCTTGACCTGCGCGGGCTGACAGGACGCTCGAAGGACATCAGCGAAGAGCGCAAGGGTCCGTCCGTCTCCGCGCCGCAACAGGCGATTGACGGGTTTGTGCGCGCGGCGGGTCTTTCCGACATTTCGCAGGCGCAGGTGCAGAGCGATCCGAAAAAGGGTGACTTTTATGTCGCTCTGATCTCAAAGCCGGGCAGGGCGGCCAGCGACATCATTGCTGAGCTTATGCCGAAAATCATCCGCGAGTTCCCCTGGCCAAAATCGATGCGCTGGGGCAAGGCCTCGGAAAAACCCGGCTCGCTCCGCTGGGTGCGGCCGCTGCAGTCAATCATCTGCATGCTTGGCACGGAGCCGGAAGAGCCGGTTCTGGTCGCGTTCGAGGTGGACGGCATCCGTTCCGGAAATACCACTTACGGTCACCGCTTCCACGCGCCGGACGCCTTCACCGTCAAGCGTTTCGAGGACTATGCCGCCAAGCTGGAAAAGGCCAAGGTCGTGCTCGACGCCGAACGTCGCAAGCAGATCATCCTGTCAGACGCCAAAAATCTCTGCTTCGCGCAAGGTCTGGAACTGATTGAGGATGAGGCGCTGCTGGAGGAAGTCTCCGGGCTGGTCGAATGGCCGGTCGTGCTGATGGGCGAGTTTGAGGCGGATTATCTCAGCATTCCGGCGGAAGTGATCCGGCTGACGATCAAGACGAACCAGAAATGTTTTGTCACCAGACCCATCTCCCCCCTTGTGGGGGAGACGCCCGCGAAGCGGGCAGAGGGGGGAAGTGAATCCAAGACTCCCCCCCTCCGCCGCCTTCGGCGGCACCTCCCCCACAAGGGGGGAGGTTGGGCTCTCCAATAAATTCATCCTCGTCGCCAATATCGAAGCCAAGGACCACGGCGCGGAGATCGCGCGGGGCAATGGCAAGGTCGTGCGGGCGCGGTTGTCCGACGCGCTGTATTTCTGGAAGACGGATCAGGGCAATGTGCCGGATTTGAAGGACTTGGCAGCTTCGGCGGAGAAGTTCGGGCTGGATTTGTCAAAGCCCCTCGACCAGCGCATGGCGCGGCTCGATCATTTGAATGTGACGTTTCATGCGAAGCTTGGGACGCAGGGCGAGCGGGTGGCGCGGATTGCGCGGCTGGCGGAGGAGCTTGCGGCTCTAACCTCCCCCCTTGTGGGGGAGGGGCTGCCGAAGGCAGCGGAGGGGGGCAGCGCCGACGGACTCCCGCCCTCCGGCCACTTCGTGGCCACCTCCCCCGCAAGGGGGGAGGTTGGAGCGCTCGCCCGCCGCGCCGCCATCCTCTGCAAGGCCGATCTGCAAACTGAAGTCGTCGGCGAGTTCCCCGAGCTTCAGGGCCTGATCGGACGCAAATATGCCGCGCTTGCAAGGCGAGCACCCGTCCGTCTGCGCGGCTATCGAGGACCATTGGAAGCCGCAAGGGCCGGCCGACCGGGTGCCGAGCGACCCGGTGGCCATTGCCGTGGCGCTGGCGGACAAGCTCGACACGCTGGTGGGGTTCTGGGCGATTGACGAGAAGCCGACCGGGAGCAAGGACCCGTATGCGCTGAGAAGGGCGGCGCTGGGGATGACTCGGTCGTACTGGAGCGGAACGTTAGACTTGAGCCTGCGTGGCTTGATAGAAATTGCTTTTCACAGCTTGATTATCAGCGCTTGGCGTAGGGGCGAGATATTTGCAATAGAAAACGACGAGTTCGTTGCATATCCCTTTGAAGTATTCGAACCCGATGGCGGTTTGCTTGATGTTGCGAGAACCCGATCTAGATCCAACCAGCTTTTACATCATCGACGCAACTGCACCGACAACAGTTGATCGAATGCGAGTGCAAGTGAGTGCGACCCCCGGTGAAGTGAAGTTGCCGTGGGTGCGCTGCATTGACGTCATTTCTGACCTCCTCGCCTTCTTCCACGACCGCCTCAAAGTCTACCTCCGCGACCAAGGCGCGCGGCATGATTTGATCGACGCCGTCATCACGTCGGAGGCGGACGACCTGCTCGCCATCGCCCGCCGCGTCGAGGCGCTGACCGCCTTCATCAACACCGAGGACGGCAAGAACCTTGTCGCGGGCTACAAGCGCGCGGCGAATATTCTGGCGGCGGAGGAGAAGAAGGGGGCGGTGGTTGGGCATGTGATTGACGCGACGCTGTTCAGCGCGCCGGAGGAGACGGCGCTGTTTGAGCGGTTGAATCAGTCTTCGAACCTTGCCGGGCAAGCGATTGAAAAGGAAGACTATTCCGGCGCGATGCATGCGCTGAGCGCGCTGCGCGAACCGGTTGATTCATTCTTTGAGAAAGTTCTCGTCAACGACCCCGACGAGAAAGTGCGGCTCAACCGGCTGGCGCTGCTGGCGGAAATAAGAAGGGCGACCGCAAGGGTCGCCGACTTCTCGAAGATTGCGGGTTGAAGCTACTCGGCCTTGGGATCGCCTGCCGCCTGTCCGCTGCTCTTGGCAGGGGCGGCGTCAGAGGTTGACTTGGAGGATGATGCTCGACTCGGCAGGTTTTGCCTTGCGTCGGCACTGACACCGTGACTTGCTGCGAGGTCTCGCTGCCGCGGATCAGTGCCGGCAGGCCCGTCGGCATGCCATAGGCGTCAACCAGCGGCTTGTCGGTCTTGACGGGAGCAGGGGCCGCGGTCTCTTCCTCTTTCTTGGGGCAAGTGTCGATCTTGCAATCGAGCGGCTTGCCGAAATAGAGGACCGATGCCTGCTCGGCCTTGGGCGTATCCGCCACCATTTCGACAGAACGCGCCCCGGCGCTCTGCGCAAATGTCAGCAAACAAACAGTCGCCAGGAAAAGGCGCGTGAAACGGGCCATAATGGGTCTCCACCGGATTTCGTCCTCTTCTTCTTACACGAGGTTGATTGCGATCCCTTTGCGGGATTGATTCAAATTTGAGGCAATCCGGCGCTTTCTTGCGCATTTCGCGGGGCTTCGATAGGACACCGGCCATGAGCGAAATCCTCCCCGCAAACGCCATTGGCATTGCCCGCGCCGTCGCGCTGCTCGGCATGGGGGAGATTGCCGGCCTTCCGACCGAGACGGTGTATGGGCTGGCGGCGGACGCGACCAATGGACTGGCGGTTGCCAAAATCTATGCGGCGAAGGGGCGGCCAAGTTTCAACCCGCTGATCTGCCATGTGGCGAGCGTTGCCATGGCGGAGACGTATGGCGTGTTTGATCCGCTCTCGCGCAGGCTGGCGGCCGCATTCTGGCCGGGGCCGCTGACGCTGGTGGTCCCTTTGCGTGAAAATGCGGGCGTGAGCGGACTGGTGACGGCGGGGCTGGCGACGATTGCCCTGCGCATGCCGCGCGGCGTGGCAGGCGAGATCATCACGCTTCTTGGCAAGCCGCTCGCCGCGCCGAGCGCCAATGTCTCAGGCCGCATCAGCGCGACATCGGCGGAAGCCGTGAACGCTGATCTCGGGGCCAGCGTGCCGCTGATTCTGGATGGCGGGCCAGTCGCCAGTCGGGCTGGAATCGACGATTGTGAAAGTGGAGGACGGCAAGGCATTCCTCCTGCGCCTCGGCGGGCTGGCGGCGGAGGAGATCGAAGCGGCGCTTGGCTTGAAGCTCATTCGCATGGACCAGCGCGCCGCAATTGAAGCGCCGGGCATGCTGGAAAGCCATTATGCGCCGAAGGCGGCGCTGCGCATGAATATTGCGCATGTCAATGAAGGCGAGGCGTTGCTGGCTTTTGGCGAGAGGCAAACGCCGGGGGCGGAACACGCCAAGGCGATGCTGAATCTCAGTCCATCTGGAAATCTTTGTGAAGCGGCGGCGAATCTGTTTGCCTATTTGCGGCGGCTGGATGCGGGCGGGGCAGGCTGCATCGCCGTCGCGCCAATACCGGAGGAAGGGTTGGGCGAGGCAATCAACGATCGCCTGCGCCGCGCCGCCGCGCCGCGTGGACAATGAGGGGCGCTGGTTCTAGATATTGGCAAAGGCGGAGCCAGGCGCCCCTCTCTGTCCTGTCGGACATCTCTCCCGCGAGGGGAGAGATCG
Organism: uncultured Alphaproteobacteria bacterium; assembly: GCA_963792485.1. Lineage (GTDB taxonomy): Bacteria > Pseudomonadota > Alphaproteobacteria > Rhizobiales > Rhizobiaceae > JANOYJ01. The sequence goes on along the minus strand of CAWBWL010000007.1, from coordinate 196,469 downwards.
CTCGCGTCACGGTTTTCCCTCTTCCTTCAACAGTGCAAGAAATGGGGAAAGCGGCGGCACAGCGATCTCCCCCCTTGCGGGAGCGATGTCCGGCAGGACAGAGAGGGGCGCCTCGCGCCATTCGTAAAACCCCGACAGGCGACTTATGCTTTCACCGGCCCTCATCTCTCAGTTCGCCGCCATTGTCGGCGACAAGCACGCGCTCACCGATCCCGGTGCCATCGCGCCTCACCTCACCGAACAGCGCGACAAGTTTCGTGGCCGCTCGCCGCTCGTGCTGAAACCCGGCTCGACGGCGGAAGTCTCCGCCATTCTAAAGCTCGCCAACGAAACACGCACGGCGATTGTGCCGCAGGGCGGGAATACGGGCCTAGTCGGCGGGCAGACTCCGGACGGAAGCGGCAATCGAAGTGATCCTATCGCTGTCGCGCCTGAACCGCATCCGCGAATTTGATCTGGATGGCAATTGCGTGGTGGCGGAGGCGGGAGTGGTGCTGGAAACGCTGGCCAGCGCCTGCGGAGGCGCAGGGCAGGCTGTTTCCGCTCTGGCTGGGTTCGGCTGGAAGCTGCCAGATCGGCGGCAATCTGTCATCCAATGCGGGCGGCACGCAGGTGCTGGCCTATGGCAATGCGCGCGAGCTGTGCCTTGGGCTGGAAGTGGTGCTGCCGGACGGGCAGGTGCTGAACGGGCTGTCGCGGCTGAAAAAGGACAATACCGGCTATGATCTGCGCGATCTGTTCATCGGGGCGGAGGGAACGCTGGGCGTCATCACGGCGGCGGTCCTGAAGCTGTTCCCGCAGCCGAAGGGCAGGGCGGTCGCCTGGGTGGGTATTGAGAGCCTGGAACAAGCGTTGATGCTCCTCAATCGCGCGCAGGCGGGGGGCATTTTGACCGGCTTCGAGCTTGTCGCCCGCATTGGCATGGAGTTCGCTGTCAAACACATTGCAGGCGCGCGCATGCCGTTTGAGGCGCATGCGCCCTGGTACGCGCTGATCGAGTTTTCCTCGCACCGCTCACCGGAAGACGCAGCGGACACGATGGCAGAGGTGCTGGAAACAGCGCTTGGTGCCGGACTCATTGTGGATGCGGTCATTGCCTCCAGCCAGAGCCAGCAGAAACAGTTCTGGGCGCTGCGGGAGAACCTTTCCTTTGCGCAAAAGCCCGAAGGCGGCTCGATCAAGCACGACATATCCGTGCCGGTCGCCAGGATTCCAGCTTTCATCGAAAAGGCCGGCGCGGCGGTGGAGACGCTCATTCCCGGCGCGCGGCTCGTCACCTTCGGCCATATGGGCGACGGCAATCTGCATTACAATATCAGCCAGCCCATCGGCGCGGACAAAGCCGCTTTCCTTGCCCGCTGGGACGAGATGAATTCTGTTGTCCACGCCATCGTTGATGAATTTTCCGGCTCGATTTCCGCCGAGCACGGCATTGGGCAGCTGAAAAGAGCCGAACTTGCCCATTACAAACAGCCGCTGGCGCTCGATCTGATGGCCCGCATCAAGGGTGTTTTTGACCCGAACGGCATTATGAACCCCGGAAAGTTAATCTAAAAGCCGGTCAATCTTCATTCAGATTGACAAGACCTTTCGCAATCGCCCGCACGGTCGCATTCCGGTAACCACATGGAAAAGCAGTGAAAATTTAACCGAACTATTTAAGCCGGTTAGAGGGGGTCGCCGCCTATTGTCACGTCAACGAGGCCAGCAAACACGGCCCAAAGGGAAGACCGGAAAACCGGCTCTCAAGAGTGACAGGGAAGTGAAGTCATGAACCAGGCACGCAAGCCCGTTTGGGCGGGCCGCAATATGCGGCTTGACCCATTCCATCTGCCGCAAGCGGTGAGCTACGCCACGCGCGACGCCAATGGCGACGTGTCATTCACCATTGATCAGCGCGGCGCGGTCATCAAACGCTATCTGCCGCAGAGCAATCTGCCCATGTCCATCGCCCTGCCGCCAAAGGCATTCCAGGGCGTGACGGCGCGGGCGATTGAAGACGAGGCGGGCGAGGTGACCGTCACGCTCGAACTCATGCATAATGACCCGCAATTATCGGTGCCGCTGCTGGTCGCCGATGATTTCGACGACATCGCCGCCGACTGGCGCGCCTGGTCCGAAGCCTTCGGCCTGCCGATGATGCTGGTCGAGGCCGACGGCATCGCCCATCCGCTCGAAGAGTCCATCGGCAAGGTGAAGACGCAAGCCGTCAAACCGCGCCGCATGCACGCAAATCTCAGCGAGCGCCGCCCAAGGTTTCTGGCCCGCCGCAAGACGGGGGATCTGGGGCTGCGGCTGGTGGTGAACGGGGACGAGATTATTTCGTTTGAGTGAGCGGGACCCACACGCTCAATTTAGAGCCACTTCATCGCGTCCGTTTTCCCGTGAAGGATGCGGATAACAAGTAAGCTGTCGGCCGCAATTCGAAAGTAGGCGATGTGTGAACCGGCGACGGTTTTCAGGATGCCGCTGCTGACAGTTGCGGCACTGCGCGCAAGTCCAGGATTATGCGCAATCAGCTGTACGGACGCTTGAATTTGGCGAACATAGGCGGCGGCTTGAGTAGGACCGAACCTGTTCGTCGTCCAAGCCTTGATTTCGACCAGGTCCTTGCGCGCTGCGGCGGAGTATTTGACGCGCAAGATCACGCTTCCAGATCGGCGAGCAGCTCATCAAAGTCGACTTCCTGATAGTCTCCCGAAGCTTCACCCTCGGCAATCAGCTTGCGCAATTGCTCGAGGTGCAATTCACGCTGTTCAAGCAAGCCCAGTCCCTCGCGCACCGCCTCGCTCATGGTCGCATATCTGCCCTTGGCGATTTGGCTTTTGACAAAGAGTTCCTGAGACTCGCCCAGAACGACTGATGTGTTCTTGCCCATGCCAAAGCTCCAAAGTTACGGCTACCAAATATTGGTATCAAGACCGGGTAGTTTTTGCAACGACGATCAAACCAGCGGCTTCACCAAAACCCACACCGCCCCCGCCACCAGCCCCAGAAAAATCAGCAGCCCCACCATTGTATTCGACTTGAACAATTTCAAACACTGCTCGGGATCATCAATGTCGAGCGTGCGGATCTGCCGTGTCATATGGCTTGCGGCGGCGAGGAGGCCGGCGAGGGCGGGCATGGGGACGGCGGCTACGGCGAAGGCGGCGGTGAAGAGCATGAGGGCGGCGCCGTAGAGACCGATCAGCCAATAGCGTGTCTTGTCGCCGAAGAGCCGCGCTGTGGAGCGGACGCCGACGAGCGCGTCGTCCTCCTTGTCCTGATGCGCATAGATCGTGTCATAGCCGATCACCCACAGGACCGTTCCGGCGTAGAGCAGCAGCGCGGGCAGGTCGAGGCTCTCGCGAAACGACGCCCAGCCTACCAGCGCGCCCCAGGAGAACGCAAATCCCAGAACCAGCTGCGGCCAGTTGGTGACTCTCTTCATCAAGGGATAGAACGCCACAATCAAGAGCGACGCCGCGCCGAGGAGGATGGTGAAGCGGTTGAAATTGAGAAGCACGGCGAGGCCGATCAGCGCCTGGAGAACCAGAAAGGCGAGCGCCTGTTTGCTGGTCACCTGGCCGGAGGGCAGGGGCCGCGAGCGTGTGCGTTCGACCTTGCCGTCAATGTCGCGGTCGAGAAAGTCATTCCATGTGCAGCCCGCGCCGCGCATGGCGATGGCGCCGAAGAAGAACAGGATAACGTGCCAGAGAAGCTGCGGCCAGGTGTAATTGCCGCGATAGCGCTCCGGCGCGGCGGTGGCGGCGAGCATGACGGACCACAGGCACGGCCACAGCAAAAGCTGCCAGCCGATGGGCCGGTCCCATCGCGCCAACTGCGCATAGGGCCAGAGCCTGCGCGGCAGCATGCGATAGACCCAATGGCCAGACGGGGCGTCCATCACCCGGCCTTGTGCATTTGTGGATTGAATCTCGTCCATGCCGCCTCGTTGCAGGCGATGGCGGGAAGGTCAAGTATTGACCGGCGCGGCGCTGCCGCCTAACGCCCTGCCAGACACAGAGGGATGCGCGATGAATGTTCTCCTGATCGGCTCGGGCGGGCGCGAACATGCGCTGGCATGGAAGCTGGCGCAGTCTTCGCAGATCGACACGCTGTATGCCGCGCCGGGCAATCCGGGAATTGCCGAATGCGCGCAGTTGGCCAATCTCGACACGGACGACTATCCGGCAGTCATTGAATTTTGCAAGGATATGAAAATCGGTCTCGTCGTGGTCGGGCCGGAGGGGCCGCTGGTGGCGGGGATTGCGGATGCGCTGCGGGCTGAGAACATCCGCGTATTCGGCCCGTCCAGGGCGGCGGCGCAGCTGGAGGGGTCGAAGGGCTTCACCAAGGATTTGTGCGCCGAATTCAACATCCCGACCGGCGCGTATGAGCGGTTCACCAATGCCGCCGACGCCAGGGCCTATGTCGGGCGGATGGGCGCGCCGATTGTCGTGAAGGCCGACGGCATTGCGGCGGGCAAGGGTGTCGTCGTTGCGATGACGGTGGAAGAAGCGTTGGGTGCGGTCGAGGCGTGTTTTGACGGGGCATTTGGATCCGCAGGCGCGGAGGTCGTGGTTGAGGAATTTCTGGAAGGCGAGGAAGTCTCGTTCTTCTGCCTGTGCGACGGCAAGACCGCGCTGCCTCTCGGCTCGGCGCAGGACCACAAACGCGTCGGCGATGGCGATACAGGACCCAATACTGGCGGCATGGGCGCCTATTCGCCGACCGGTGCAATGACGGCGGAACTTGCAGAACGCGTGATGGCGCAGATCATCGAGCCCACCATGCGCGGCATGGCGGCGCGGGGAACGCCGTTTTCAGGCGTGCTGTTTGCCGGATTGATGCTCACCAAAGACGGGCCGAAGCTGATTGAATACAACACACGCTTCGGCGATCCGGAGACGCAGGTTCTGATGATGCGGCTGAAGGATGATCTGCTGGTGCTGCTCAACGCCGCTGTTGATGGCGAGCTGGCGCATCTGTCCATCCGCTGGAAGAGCGAGGCGGCGCTGACGGTGGTGATGGCGGCTGATGGCTATCCGGGAACGCCGAAGAAAGGCACTGTCATCAGCGGCCTCGGCGCGGCGGATCTGCATGATGGGGTCAAGGTTTTCCATGCCGGCACTGCGGCGCGGGCGCATGAGATCATCGCCAGTGGCGGGCGCGTGCTGAATGTGACGGCGCTCGGCAAGACCACGCTGGAGGCGCAGGAAAAGGCCTATGCGGCGGTGGACGAGATTGACTGGCCGGAAGGGTTTTACCGGTCTGACATTGGATGGCGGGAGATTATCCGTGAACAGCGCCGCTGAACCTTGTCGTCAATGAAGGCGACAGTGACCGATGCCGTCTCGAGTATGTCGATGCCATAGTCCGGGATGAACATCGGGACCGGAGGCTTCTTCGGCATATTGGCTTTGGCCCAATTGAAGACCGAGAGCCCGTAGCCGGAAACAGTCGATGCATTTGCGGAGGCGGAAGCCACCAGGACATGCGGCCAGTCGCGGCTTGTGGACTTGCCGCGCTGTGGCACCAGACCGTTCAGCGGCCAGGCCTTGCGCAGTTGGTCCGCGCTCAGGGCCGAGACATTGATGTCGATGTCTTTGCCGGTTCCGTTGATACGGTAGGGGCAGGCGTCATGGCCGCAATTGACCTGGCTGGCGAACTGCCAGAGCGCGTAATTGTCCCAATTGCCTTTTGGGAAATGTCCGACAATCTCTGGCTTGTAGCGCGCATACCAAAGCCGCATCCGGGACAAAAGCGGATAGGTCTGGCTGTTATCCGCGATGAACTTGGCGGTTGAGCCATTGGTGTAGAGGACGGGATAACGCCCAATCTGCCGATAGACATGGCGTGAAAACTCTTCGGCGTCTTCCAGCGACATGAACTTGGACGGATCATTGTCTTCAATGTCGAGCGCGATCAGATCATCCGGCTGCGGATCAGCGAATTCCAGAAAGTGGTTTGCCTGCTCGCGCGGATTGCCGGGACGCGCCAGGTGATAGGCGCCCCATTTGAGCCCAAGCGATTTGGCAAGCCCGCGGCGGGCCTGAAACAGCTCCTTGCCGACGGAATAGACCTTCCAGTCCTTTTTGCAGAGATCCTTTTCGATCTGGTTCTTCGCCTGCGGGCAGCCCCAGCGCGGCGGCATGCCGTCAGAACTCTTGTGGATGAAGGCGACAACACGCTCGTTTTTCGCGATCTGATCGAGATCAAAGCTGTTATATTCGTAGCCATCGAGCACCAGCGCGCGCGACTTGTCATTCCAGACGGAATTGGCGGAAGTGTCGGCAAAGGCAGTAACAGGCGCTGCGGCAATCAAGCCGCTCACCAAAATTCCCGTCACCTTTGAACACACGCTCGGCACTGCCCACACTCTGCCCCACAAGCCCAAAAGGATGCGCTGTTATGGTTAAGCACAGGTAAACCGCAAAAGCGTTCAACTTTGATCGCCAAATAATTGACGTTTACGTCAAGGTGAGATACTCCAAAACTTCACCGTTTCATTGAGGATTGTCCATGTACAAAGCCCCCGTCCGCGAGATCAGTCACACATTGCGGCACGTGGCCGGAATTGAAGCCGGTTTGCAAAGCGGCGCGTTTGGCGATCTGACCGGAGATCTGCTGGATGCGGTTCTGGAAGAAGCGGCGCGTTTTGCCTCTGAAGAAGTTGAGCCGCTTGTGGTTCCTGCGGAAAAAATCGGCGCGCGCCTGAAGGATGGCGTTGTCACCATGCCCGACGGCTGGAAAGAGCTGTATCACGCTTGGAAAGATGGCGGCTGGAACGCAATCGCTTCGCCGGTTGAATATGGCGGGCAGGGCCTGCCCCTGATGGTGTCGATGGCGGCGCTGGAAATGTGGAATTCGTGCTCGATTGCCTTCGCGCTGTGCCCGACGCTGACCATGGGGGCGGTGGAGGCGATCGCCGCGCACGGCAGTAATGAATTGAAGGCGGCATATCTGCCAAAGATGATTTCCGGCGAGTGGACCGGGACCATGAACCTGACCGAACCTCAGGCGGGTTCGGATCTGGGCGCGATGCGCACGCGGGCTGAGAAGCAGGCGGACGGGTCCTACCGGATATTCGGCCAGAAGATTTTCATCACCTTCGGCGAACATGACATTACCGACAACATTATTCACCTCGTGCTCGCGCGGCTGCCGGATGCGCCTGCCGGCACACGTGGCATATCGCTGTTCGTCGTGCCAAAGTTTCTGCCGGACGAGCACGGCAATCCCGGCAAGCGCAATGATCTGTTCTGCTCCGGCATAGAGCACAAGCTCGGCATCCACTGCTCGCCGACCTGTGTGATGATCTATGGCGACGGCCACTCGAAGGATGTGGGCAAAGGTGCGATCGGCTACCTCGTCGGCGAAGAAAACCGCGGTCTCGCCTGCATGTTCACCATGATGAACAATGCGCGGCTCGCCGTCGGCGTCCAGGGTCTGGCAGTTGCGGAAGCGGCATTCCAGAAGGCGCTGGCGTTTGCGAAAGAACGCAAGCAGGGCCGCGCCACCGGCTGGACGGGCGAGGGCATGAGCCCCATCATTGAGCATCCCGATGTCAAGCGCATGCTGATGCAGATGAAGGCGATGACGCAGGTCTCGCGCGCGCTCTGCTACGCCTGCGCCCACGCGATCGACATGTCGCACAAGCAAGGGCCGGACGCCGCCCATTGGGCTGACCGCGCCAGCCTGCTGACACCGCTCGCCAAATCGTTTTCCACCGATGTTGGCATGGAAGTCGCCTCGCTTGGCGTGCAAATCCACGGCGGAATGGGCTTTGTCGAGGAGACAGGCGCCGCCCGCTTCATGCGCGACGCCCGCATCGCGCCGATTTATGAAGGCACAAACGGCATTCAGGCCATTGACCTTGTCATGCGCAAACTGCCGCTTGGCGGCGGTGCGCATGTGCTGGGTTATCTGGCCGAGCTTGGCGGCATTGCCGAAGACGTGCGCCGCTCCAATCTTCCGGGACTGGGTGGCGCAGCAGACAAGCTTGACGCCGCGCTCAGCAATGCGGTGGCCGCGACAGGGTTTTTGCAAAGCAAGATCAAGAAGGGCGAGACCGATATCGCGCTCGCCGGCGCAACGCCCTATTTGCGGCTGGTTTCGCTGGCGGCGGGTGGCGCTTATCTTGCCAAGGGCGCGCTGGCAGGCGGCGATGCTGGCCGCATCGCCCTGTTCCGCTATTTCGCCAAGAACGCTCTCGCTGAAACTGCGGCGCTGCGCGACCATGTCCAGAACGGCGCGGAAAGCCTGCTCCAGGGCGCAGACGCCGCGCTTGCAGCAGCTTGAATCAAACTGGCAGCTCCATGACCCAACATATTGAAATCACACGCCTTGGCGCGGTTCAGACTATCCGGCTGAACCGTCCCGACAAGAAGAACGCCATTACGCGGGCGATGTACGATGCCATGCGCGAGGGCCTTGTTGCCGCTGAATCGGATGATGCAATCCGCTGCCATGTTTTCCTCGGCGTGCCGGGCGCATTCTCTGCTGGCAATGACATGCAGGATTTCCTCGCTTATGCGACGAGTGGCGGGGAGATGCCGGAAGTCATCCATTTCCTCGAAGCGCTCGCCGAACTCAAAAAGCCGGTGGTGTCCGGCGTCGATGGGCTTGCCATCGGCATCGGCACAACGCTGCATCTGCACTGCGACCTGACTCTCGCAACGCCGCGCTCATTGTTCCGCACGCCTTTCGTTGATCTCGGACTGGTGCCGGAAGCCGCGTCAAGCCTGTTGGTCCCAGCCATTATGGGGCACCAGAAGGCGTTCGCCATGCTGGCGCTGGGGGAGGGGTTTTCAGCGCAGGATGCCCTTGAAGCCGGCCTTATCTACAGGATCACCAGCGAAGATGCGCTGGAGGCGGAAACGCTTGCGCTTGCCGAAAAGGTCGCAAGCCGTGCGCCGGAGGCATTGCAAATCTCGCGCCGCCTGATGAAGGCCAGGCCAGAAACAGTGGTGGCGCGCATTCATGAGGAAGCGAAACTGTTTTCAGAGCGCCTGCGATCCTCGGAAGCGCGGGACGCTTTCATGGCCTTCATGAGCCGGAAGAAGGGCTGACCGGACGGCCCTCGCGCGCGGTCCCCAATTTGCCGATATGCAGCGTTAGGAACTCGCAGACGTCCGCGAAAACCTCGTCTGGGCTTTGCGAACCATCGACCATGACGAATTCAGCCGCCTCGGGCAGCGACCTGTAAGCGGCGTCAAAACCTTGCAGGAATTCAAGAGTTTTCGCGCCGCCGCCGCGCCGCGCAAGCCGTTCGGCGGCGATTTCGGGACGCACAGCAACGTAAAGCGTGACATCCGCTTTCGGCAGTGCATCGACAAAGGCCCGGACCTTATTCTCAGCCTGCGGGGCATACATGCGGCAAAGCGCCAGCACACATGGCGTGTGGCGATCGTAAATGAGCACGGACCCTGAAATGCGGCGGGCTGGCTTTGAATCCTTGATCGATTGAAAGGCGATTGCCGTCATCATCAGGACGGCGCCTTCGCCGCCTGCAATGGCCGTTACATCGCCCTTGCCAAGCCGTTCAATTCCGCTCCGCCCGGTTCTCGCCTTGTGAAGACTGACCGTTATCCCCCGGTCCTTGAGCCATGCAAAGATCCTGTCGGCGAGCGTCGATTTGCCTGAGCCGTCAATGCCGCAAAAGGCGATGGTCAGCGCACGTTCTTTACTCACATGATGATCCTTGCCGTTGCCACATGGTTGATTTTTGATAGCCCTAGCCGACTGGCCATCTGATGCGATTTTCTGCGCTTCCGGTGCCTACGAACTTGAGTTCGCTCCGCTTCGGGCCTTAAAATACGCACCATCTGATTCAGCCGGGCGAATTCTCAAAGGGTCCCCAAGGGCGGGTTGGTGACGTTATGGATACAGCCGCGCTTTGGTCCAGCCGTCGCCTGTGCGGGTGAATTCGACCCGGTCGTGCAGCCGGAACTCGCCGTCCTCCCAGAACTCGATGATTGAGGGCATGATGCGAAAGCCCGACCAGTGCGCCGGCCGCGGGATGTCATCACCTGGATATTGAGCATCAAGCGCCGCGACCGCGCTTTCCAGCACAGCGCGCGATTCAAGCGGGCGTGACTGGGCCGACGCCCAAGCTCCGAGCCGGCTGTGGCGCGGGCGCGTGGCGTAGTAAACGTCAGCTTCCGCATCGCTGACAATTTCAACCGGTCCACGGATGCGGACCTGCCGGCGCAGCGATTTCCAGTGGAAACACATGGCCGCTTTCATGGAGGACAGGATTTCGCTGCCCTTGCGGCTTTCAAAATTCGTATAGAACACAAAGCCGCGTTCGTCGAAATCCTTGAGCAGAACCATGCGCACATTGGGAAGGCCGGACGCGTCCACCGTGGCCAGCGCGGTGCCGTTCGGATCGTTGATTTCCGACACGCCCGCCTCCTTCAACCACACGTCAAACAAGCTGAAGGGATCACTTTCCTGCGTGAAGTCACGCTTTTTTAACACTGTGGCGCTCATGATGTGTGGTTGGGAGTCCTAGTTGTGGGTTGGCTTGTGGGCCGGGATGTGTCTGTTCGTGATGTGCCGGAAAACGGTGGCTTGGTGAATTATAGAGCATCGCCAACGCTTTTGCACATGCACGCCGTCATTTTATCCGCACTGGTCCTGTTGTCCGGATGCGGGCTGAGCGGAAATGCCATGAAAAAGGCGGAAGCTGATCCGGCAATCGTGACCGGCTCCGTTTCCAACGACGCCATCTCTGATCAGGACGCCATTTCGGATATCGCCACCATCCGCAATGCGGTCTCGTCGGCCAATCTTGAAGCCTCAGGCGGCAAGCCGCTGTCATGGGCCAATCAGGACACAGGCAGCCGCGGTCAGGTCACGAGCATTGCCGAGGCCAACCAGGACGGGCGCGTCTGCCGCAAGTTTGAGACCTCGCGCGAAAGCTTTGAAGGGATTTCCCTGTTCACCGGCAAAACCTGTCTCAACGATGACGGGCAATGGTCGGTGTTGAGTTTTGATGCGCTCTAGCATCACGTATTGAAACCACTGGCAATTCTTGTGTGAATCGCCATATAGCGCGGTGAGACTCACTCATTCCAACCGCGACGCCTCGCGAAAGGCTCTTTGAGAATGCGCAATCCGTACACGGTATTGGGCGTGACGAAAAATGCGGACTCTGACGAGGTCAAGTCCGCATATCGCAAACTTGCGAAAAAATTTCATCCGGACCAGAACCCGAACGATCCGAAGTCGAAGGAAAACTTTGCCGAGATCAACCAGGCCTATGAAATATTGGGCGACAAGGACAAGCGCCGCCAGTTCGACTCAGGCGCCATCGACAATGCCGGAAAGCCGCGCCATGGCGGATTTGAAGGCTTTGGGCCGCGGCCGGGATCGGCGGGCGGGCGCCAGACCCGATCAAGCTTTGCCGGATCGGACGACATGCTGCGCGAGTTTTTTGGTTCAACCTTTGGTGGCGCAGGCGGCATGGGCCGGGAGCAAGGGCCGACGAAAGTCGCTGACTTTTCCTTTGACTTGCATGTAACGTTGGAAGAGTTGGCGCGCGAGGCGCTCGTGGACGCCAAGTTCTCTGACGGGCGTAAACTGTCTGTGAAACTGCCACGCGGTGTCGAAGACAAACAGGTGATCCGCCTGCGCGGTCAGGGTAATGCCGACCGGTTTGGCAAGCGCAGCGACGCGCTCGCCACCATCCAGATACGCCCGCATCCGAAATTCCGCCGTGAGGGCGCCGATTTGCATGTCGATCTGCCGGTTTCTCTGAAACAGGCTGTTTTTGGGGCCAAGGTTCCAGTGGACACGCTGACCGGCAAGATCGCGATCATGGTGCCGTCCTGGTCAAGTTCCGACAAGGTGCTGCGCCTGCGCGGCAAGGGCATGCCGAAATCCGATTCCGGCCATGGCGATCTCTTGGTGCATGTGCGCCTGATGCTGCCATCCGAGCGCGACCCGCAGCTTGAGACATTTCTCGGCAGCGAAATCACTTCGACGGGATTCTTCTAGCCGCGCGTGAACCCGCATCGCGCTTGATGGGGAAAGCCGGCTGTGCAATAGGCGGCTTGGGATATCCGGGAGACAGAGCATGAGCGTTGGAAATGGCCTGATGAAAGGCAAGCGCGGCCTTATCATGGGCGTTGCCAATAACCGTTCCATCGCCTGGGGCATAGCCAAGTCCTGCGCGGACCAGGGTGCGGAACTTGCCTTCACCTGGCAGGGCGATGCGCTGAAGAAGCGCGTCGAGCCGCTGGCCGAAGAACTTGGCGCCAAGCTTGTCGGTCATTGTGACGTGACGGATGCGGCGACGATGGACGCGGTGTTTGCTGAAGTCGAACGTATTTGGGGCAAGCTGGACTTTCTGGTCCATGCGATCGGCTTTTCCGACAAGGATGAACTAACCGGCCGCTATGTCGATACGAGCGAGGGCAATTTCACCAAGACGATGCTGATTTCGGTCTATTCCTTCACCGCTGTCGCCCAGCGGGCTGAAAAGCTGATGACTGATGGCGGGTCCATGCTGACTCTCACCTATTACGGCGCTGAAAAGGTCATGCCCAATTACAACGTCATGGGCGTCGCCAAGGCGGCGCTGGAGGCAAGCGTCCAGTATCTTGCGGTGGACCTCGGCCCGAAGAACATCCGCGTCAATGCGGTCTCGGCCGGACCGATCAAGACACTCGCCGCCTCCGGCATTGGCGATTTCCGCTATATTCTCAGATGGAACGAATACAATGCGCCAATGCGCCGGACGGTGACAATCGAGGAAGTGGGCGATGCGTCGATGTTCCTCCTGTCTGATCTGTCCCGCGGCACGACCGGAGAAATCATGCATGTCGATTCCGGCTACCACGTCGTTGGCATGAAGGCCGTGGATGCGCCGGACATTTCGGTCGTCAAGGACTGAGCCTGATTGGCTTTCCCTTTCAAAGATACGCCGCGCCTCTATTTCTCGCGCCATGGCGAGACGCACTGGAACGCTGAAGGGCGCATCCAGGGTCAATATGACGCCGACCTCAGCGAAACGGGCAGGGGCCAGGCGGACGGCAATGGCCTGTTTCTGAAAGGCCTCATTCCCGACCCGCGCAATTATGAGTTCATCTCCAGCCCGCTGAAGCGCACCCGTGAAACGATGGAGCGCATCCGCAAGGGCATGGGCCTCGACCCCGCCGCCTACCGCATTGAGCCGCAACTATTGGAAGTGCATTTCGGCGACTGGCAGGGCTTCACCATCAAGGAAATCTCCATGATGAGCCCGGAGCTTCTCGATGCGCGGCACAAGGACAAATGGAATTTTGTTCCGCCGGGCAAACACGGTGAAAGCTACGCGATGCTCGCTGTGCGGATCGAAAAATGGCTGCGCACCGTAAACCGCCAGACCATCTGCGTCACCCATGGCGGCGTCATCCGGGTGCTGTTCCACATCGTCAACGGCATGGCGCCGGAAGCGGCGGCGAATGTGGAGATCGTGCAGGACCGGGTGCTGAAGATGGAGGAGGGCGTGCTGGGCTGGGTGGAGTAAGGTAAGCCTTTGCTATGTCCCGAATTCTAATCGCTGCCGACCGCCTTCAACAATTCCGGCACTTCTTCCTTGGCGGCTCTCCAGACCATATCAAAGTCCAACTCATTGTAGCCGTGGGCGATCCTGTTGCGCATGTCCCTGATCTTGCGCCACTCAACGAGCGGTTTGGAGGCGGCGTAAATCGGACTTCGATCCGCGATCCTTCCGGCCGCCGCGCCAAGGTTGATAAGCGCCATGGTAACGGCGTGCTGCAAAAGTGGGTCGGTGAGAAACTGTTCCTGACTCACGCCTTCAAGAAAGGCCATGGCGTTCTGGCAAGACCGCCGCAGCGCATACAAATCCGCGGCCAGTCTCGGTTCCATCAGAGCGGCGCCGCTTCGGAGAGCACTTGCGGACGGAAGATGGGAGATAATTCCTGCGGCGTCCGGACGTCCACCTTGACGCCAAGCAAGTCTTCAAGATCGTGCTGCAATCCGCTGAGATCGAACAGCGAAGCGCCCGGCAGAGAGTCGACCAAAATGTCGAGATCGCTCTCCTCCGTGTCGGTGCCATGCAGGACCGAGCCGAAAACGCGCGGATTGCGCGTCGGGTAGCGGTTGACCATATCCCGGATCATCTGGCGTTTCTGTTCGAGCGCGAGCGAAGGTTTCATAAGTTTGCTCTATCACACTGGCGCATCATGCAAAACGGCGGCCCACCCGACCGCCCTCTCAACTATCCGAACGCCAGCGCAGCTATTCAGCCAGCTCGATATCCGTCACCATCTTGTCTTCGCCGGACACGTCGAAAATAATCATGACCTGCATGTCCTTTTCGATGACCGAATAGTCGAACTCGCCCGGCAGCTTGTAGACCGAGCCGTCGTCAAGCTTGAGGGTTTGGTTGGCCTCGTCAATCGCGGCGATCTTGCCTTCGATCTCGTCGGCAAGCGCGGTGTTTGGCAAGGCAAACAGCAGGGCGGCGATCAAAAACAGATAATTCTTCAACATGTTCGTTCCTCGTGATCGTCCCGATCTGGCGAGCCTGACGGCTTCTGTTATCAAACGCACTTTATGGAGCCCCTCAAACACGACGAATGTGTCGAAATCTTTACTGCAATCTGTCCGGAACAGGAATCCGGCGCGTTTGACAGGAAAGGGTTAAGACAAATAGAACGCCGCCCTTAGGCCTTCGGGCTCAACATGGGATTTTTGCGCATGTCGCACAATAGCTTCGGCCACCTTTTTCGCGTCACGACGTGGGGCGAAAGCCATGGGCCGGCGCTCGGATGCGTGGTGGACGGCTGCCCGCCGGGGATAGAGTTCACAGTAGCGGAAATCCAAGGCTACATGGACAAGCGCCGTCCGGGCCAGTCGAAATACACAACGCAGCGGCAAGAGGCGGACCTGGTCAAGGTTCTGTCCGGCGTGTTGATGCGGGACGATGGCGTGACCATGGTCTCGACCGGCACGCCGATCTCGATGATGATCGAAAACACCGACCAGCGCTCGAAGGATTACTCCGACATCGCCAAGCGCTACCGCCCCGGCCATGCCGATTATGTCTATGACGCCAAATACGGCATCCGCGACCATCGCGGCGGCGGCAGGTCCTCGGCGCGCGAAACGGCAGCGCGGGTGGCGGCGGGCGCGATTGCCCGCAAGATCGTGCCGGGCATGCTCGTGCGCGGCGCGCTGATCCGGATGGGCGAAAAGGAAATCGACCGGAACAACTGGGACTGGGAAGAGGTGGGCAACAACCCGTTCTTCTCCCCGGACCCGGCTTCGGTTCCGGTGTTTGCCGACTATCTCGACGGGATTCGCAAAGCCGGCTCATCGATCGGCGCGGTGATTGAAGTCGTTGCGGACAATGTGCCGGTCGGCCTCGGCGCGCCGGTCTATGCCAAGCTGGATCAGGACATTGCCGGAAATCTGATGTCGATCAACGCGGTGAAAGGCGTTGAGATCGGCGAAGGCTTTAATGCCGCGCGGTTGACCGGTGTACGAGAACGCCGACGAAATGCGGGCGGGCAACGATGGTAAGCCGGTGTTTTTGTCCAATCATGCCGGCGGCATTCTCGGCGGCATTTCGACGGGGCAGCCAATCGTGGCCCGCTTTGCGGTAAAGCCAACATCGTCCATGCTCATTCCAGTCAAATCCATTGACGCCGACGGCAATGAGGTTGATGTGATCACCAAGGGACGGCACGATCCCTGCGTTGGCATTCGCGCCGTTCCGATTGGCGAGGCAATGGTCGCTTGCGCCATCGCCGACCATTATCTGCGTCATCGCGGCCAGACCGGCCGTTAGAAAGAACAATATGGCCTATGACCAAAAACGCGTTGTTGACGCCATCCGCGCCTTTGAAAAAGGTGAGATTGTCGTTGTCACTGATGATGACGGGCGCGAGAATGAGGGCGATCTGATCGTCGCCGCCGTGCACTGCACGCCGGAGAAAATGGCCTTCATCGTGCGCCACACATCCGGCATTGTCTGCACGCCCATGCCCCGCGAGGAGGCCAAGCGCCTGAACCTTGCGCCCATGGTGGCCGAGAACGACTCGGCGCACACGACCGCGTTCACCGTCAGCGTTGACTACAAGCATGGCACGACCACCGGCATCTCCGCCGATGACCGCACGCTCACTGCGCGCAATCTCGCCAATCCGAACTCCGGCGCCTCGGACTTTGTCCGGCCCGGCCACATCTTCCCTCTGATTGCCCGCGAAGGCGGCGTCTTGATGCGCTCCGGCCATACGGAAGCGGCAGTGGATTTGTGCAGGCTCGCCAAGCTGCCGCCCATCGGCGTGATCTGCGAATTGATCAATGATGACGGCACGGTGATGCGCGGGCCGCAGGTTGCGGGCTTTGCGGAGAGAAACGGGCTGAAACAGGTCTCGGTCGCCGATCTGATCGCTTACCGCCAGCGCAAGGAAACGCTGATCCAGCGTATTTCGACGTTCAACATCGATACCGATGGCGGGCCGGCCGAGGCGCATTCCTATTCGCTGCCATGGGACCCGATGCAGCATCTGGCCGTCGTCTATGGCGACATCCGCGACGGGCAGGATGTTCCCGTGCGCCTGCATCCGGAAAATGTGGCGCAGGATGTGTTCGGCACGCCGCAGGAACTGTCCGCCATCATGCAGAAAATGGGCCGCGAAAAGCGCGGCATCATCGTCTATCTGCGCGAGGGCTCAGTCGGCGTCGGCCACGCGCAGAACACCCGCCAGACGGCGGGCACTGAGGGCCATGCCGAAGCGGCGGAGCGGGAAAACGAATGGCGCGAAATCGGCCTTGGCGCGCAGATTCTCAAAGACCTCGGCGTTACCTCGATCCGGCTCATCGCCTCGCGCGAGCGGCATTATGTCGGGCTGGAGGGGTTCGGCATTCAGATTGCCGCGACGGAGATTATCGGGCGCTAGGCGGCGGCGCGGATGTCAGCGCTCAGGTGGATATGGTCGTATGGCGCGAACACTTTGTTATCATCGTTACGCTCAATGATACCCCAATCCAACAGCACGCTGACATCATCATGAACGCGCCGCACATCTCGTCCCAGCGCGCGAGCGAGACCGCGCACGCTTAAAGGTCCTGAGCCCTGCAGTTTTTGAATCATGTCCCAGCGATTGGCGGTAAAGACCTCAAACATTTGCGCTAAAGTGGCAAAAGTGAAGGATACGATTGGTTCACTCGATATTCCCGTTCGCATTGCTTCTTTCGTGAGCTCGATTTCTTCCGCGAACGCAGCGTCAATGTCTGCGCGTACCTGAACTAAAGCTTGAGTCATTTTCTTCTCCTTTTCAGGACTTCTGAGTTGAAATCATTAACCAACGCGTCAGTCGTTGTGAACGAATAAGGCAGCTCAATTCCATCCAGGTGGCAGTGGTCGCCTTTGCCTCGCTCATTGTCAAAACCGACAATCCTTTTGCCGTCGCGTCCAAAGTAGAGCCGGTACTTGTAGTGGTGCGTACTACCCAAGACGGGATGGGGCACTTCCCAAATGACGATCTCGCCCGTCGACCCATCGTCGAAAGTGAACTTTTTCCGGCGAAACAGTTCTGCATCCATGTTGTCAATCATGCCATCACTGCCGACTGTTGTCAATCATGTCATCACTCAACAATTTGCCGCCCCGCCCAATCTCCGCTAAATTTCCCATGGGGCGCGCATCTTTGCGCGGGAGGCGATTCGCATGTGGGATTTCTCGATTGGCCGCACGTTTGGCCTGATGGCGAAAACGTTTCCCTTTATTCTGTTGCGGATGCTTGTCTTCTTTGGCATCACCATCGCTTACATCGCCGCCACCGGAACCGGCGGCGCGATCGGCTATGGCATAGGACGTATATCCAGCGATCCTGACGCGCAGGGCGGCTTTGCCATCTGGGGCGCCATCTTCGGGTTCGTGCTTGTGTCCGTCGTCTTGTACTGGGTGCGCGAATATATTCTCTACATCGTCAAGGCCGGCCATATCGCAGCGATGGTGCGGATCATGCAGGGCGCGGATGTGCCGGGCGGGCAGGGGCAGATCGCCTATGGCAGGCAGGTCGTGAGCGAGCGGTTCATGGAAACCAATGTGCTGTTTGCCCTTGACCAGCTCATCAAGGGCGTCATCGGAACCATAACTGGCCTCCTTGGCGGCATTGCCAATTTCTTGCCGATCCCTGGGCTCAGCGGTTTGATCAGTTTCATCAATTCCATCATCCGCATGTCGCTGACTTTCGTCGATGAAATCATTCTCGGCTACAATATCAAGACGGGCAGCCAGAACCCGTGGGAGACGGCGCAGGAGGGCATCGTACTTTACGCGCAGAACGGGCGGACCATGCTGAAAAATGCCATTTGGCTGACCATCTTCATGTGGATTATCTCGATCCTCGTATTCCTCCTCATGCTCGCCCCGGCCGCCGGGCTTTTGTACTACTATCCCGGCCAGATGGGCGGCTGGGCCTTTGTGCTGGCGATTGTGTTTGCCTGGGCGTTCAAGGCCGCGCTTCTGGAACCTTTCGCAATTGCGGCGCTGATGGATGTGTATTTCCGCGCGGTTGAAGGACAGACGCCTGACCCGGAATGGCTGGCCAAACTCAACAGCGCGTCCGCAAAATTCCGGGATATCGGGCAGAAGGCGCTGGATTGGGCGCGGGGTCGGCCCTCAGCCATGCCCGCGCAGTGATGCAGTCGTGATTGGCCTGTGAGACGGCTGCCGGATTAGGGGTTCGAGATAAGCCTCGTCTGAAAGTCATAGCCTTCATGTCCGCGATCTATCGCCTTGCCATAATTTGGCTCACGCTCGCCGCGTCCGCCATCGCATCAGAACGACTTCCAGATGGCGGTGTCGCGCGGTTCAATTCCGGGACCGTTCGAGCAGCTTGGTATTCATCCCCTGCGACCCGCTATGACCATGGTGTCCTGGGCGACGCGGTGGAGGGCGGCGCACTGACGGTCAAGCTGGCGGACGGAAAGACAGTCGAGCTTTTGCTAAATGATCAGCATGTCTTTGAAGACATCACGCCGCGCCTTGCCGATCTGAACGGCGACGGCCATGCGGAAATCATCGCCATCCTGTCGTCCCTGCAAAAGGGCAGCGCGCTGGCGGTTTATGGCATCAGGGATTCAAAGCCCGCGCTCCTCGCCAAAACCGCCTATATCGGGCAGGCCAACCGCTGGCTCAACATTGCGGGCATTGCCGACTATGACGGCGACGGCGGGCCGGAAATCTCCTTGGTCAAGACGCCTCATATTGGCGGCGAGCTGCAGTTCTGGCAGCTGGAGGGTTCAAGGCTGACACGCATCGCGGCGGCGCAGGGCTTCTCCAATCATTTCATCGGTTCGCGCGCCCAAGGCCTTTCCGCCACTTTGGATGCTAATGGCGACGGGCAGATGGACCTTATCGTGCCGTCCGCGGACCGCACCAGGCTGCGAGTCATGACGCTTCAAGGCGGGCAAGTGAAGGAGCTTAAGACAATTGATCTTGGCGCGCCCGTCAGCGGCGATATCACCCGCGCCGGGGGAACCAGGCTGAGTGTCCCGGGCAAAGGCGGCAGGCGCTTGGAGGATGTGTCCGTCCCGTGACCGTCGGCAGATGACATTAATTTAATGCGCCGCGCCGCCCGCTTGCCCTGATTTGAGCCTTCTCATGCTCCTATCATGCGCTGATACAGCCTTCCAAACCGGAGCCCGCCATGACCCACGCCCAACACGACCATGATCACGGCCTTGCCTTCGACCTGCGCACGCTGATGGAGCGCCGCCGCGTCCTCGGCCTTGCCGCCTTGACGGTGCTGGCGGGCTGCAACCCGTTCGGTGGCGGTGAGGCGAACATGACGGCGAACGCCGCCGACGGCGCGGTGTGCGTGAAAGACCCCGCCGAGACCGCCGGACCCTTTCCCGGCGACGGCACCAACGCGAAGGCCGGCCAGACCGTCAATGTTCTCACGCAAAGCGGCGTGGTGCGGCAGGACATCCGCACAAGCTTCGCCGGCATGACTCCCGTCGCTGAAGGCGCGCAGTTTGATCTGACGATCTCCGTTGTCAATGTGTCGAACGCCTGCGCGCCGCTCGCGGGGCGCGCGGTCTATATCTGGCACTGCGATGCGCAAGGCCGCTATTCGCTCTACGACACCGACGACAGCAACTATCTGCGCGGCGTCGGCATCACCGATGAAAAGGGCGAAGTGCGCTTCACGACCAGTTTTCCCGGCTGCTATGCCGGTCGCTGGCCGCATATTCATTTCGAGGTGTTTGACAGCGCGGAGAAGGCGGTCAGCGGCGATGCGAGCCTGCTCATCTCGCAATTCGCGCTGCCCGCCGACGCCTGCAAGGCGGTGTATGAGGGAAGCGAGGCCTACGCCGCCAGCGTCACCAACCTCGCCAACAGCCGCCCGCTCGAACAGGACGGCATCTTCGCGGACAACACGCCGGAGCAGGTCGCGGCGCAGACGATCAAGGTGAACGGCGATGCGGCGGGTTGGACGGGGAGTGTGACGGTGGGGATTGCGGGGTAGCAGTTGGAGTTCGAGAACGCGACAAAAACTGCAAACTGAATTATACTCGCTTACTTGCTGATAATTTTTGGGTTGCGTCAATCACTATTATCTCAGAGGCGCGTTCGCCGCGATCTAGCTTTTCTTGGCGAATTTTCTTTATCTTCGCGAGCTTATTGCCCAAATCGCCATAGTTCATGACAACAAAGATTCCGTACTGGGTTCTGGAGGCGTCTTTATAAATTTTGACCTGCCACTGAAGTTTCATCCGGCAGCTTTTAGAGTCTCCAGCGTTTGTATGCCCGGTTGGGCGGGCTGTGCAACAGTCTGGCGTGCGGAGCCGCGGAGGGGCGGAGCTTGGCGGCCTGTTGCGGCGAATTTTGCGGCGTAAGCGGCTGGTGTCTGGTAGGCCAGTGATGAGTGCGGTCGCGTTGTGTTGTAGTCGTCCATCCAGGCGGCAACGATTGATCTTGCGTGATCGAGACTGAAGAACAGTGTCTCATTGAGCAGTTCATCGCGCATCTTGCCATTGAAGCTTTCGACATAGCCGTTCTGCATGGGCCTGCCTGGGGCGATGTAGTGCCAGTCAATCTTGTGGTCCTTGCACCAGGCGAAGATGGCGTTGGAGGTCAGCTCCGTTCCGTTGTCACTGACAATCATGCCAGGTTTGCCCCGGCGTTCGATGATGGCGGTGAGTTCGCGCGCAACTCTCTTGCCTGAGATCGAGGTGTCGGGGATGGCACCCAGACATTCATGGGTGATGTCGTCGGTGATGTTCAAGACCCGGAACCGCCGGCCATTAGCCATCTGGTCATGCACGAAGTCGAGTGACCATCTTGCATTCGGTCTTGCCTCGACAAGTTTGGGCGCACGCACGCCAACGGCACGTTTGCGGCCCTTTCGCCTGCGCACGCCAAGCCCTTCCTCGCGATAGAGCCGGTAGATACGGTTGATGCCGGATAGCTCGCCCTCGCGCCTGAGCATGATGAACAACCTCCTGTAGCCGAACCTGCGGCGCTCATTGGCAAGGGAGCGGAGCCGCTCGCGCAGCTCAGTCTCCGGTGGTCGCCGTGACCGGTAGCGGATCATCTTGCGGTCGGCAGCTATGACAGAACAGGCCCGCCGCTCGCTCATCTGGAACTGTTCTCTCAGACAGGCGGCAGCTTCACGCTTGGCGGCGGGCCCTACCATTTTTTTGACAGAAGCTCCTTCAGCGCTGCGTTGTCCAGCATGCTGTCCGCCAGCAGCCGCTTCAACTTGCCGTTCTCGGCTTCCAAAGCCCGCAGCCGCTTCGCCTCAGACACGTCCATGCCGCCGAACTTGGCTTTCCAGTTGTACAGCGTAGCTTCCGAGATGCCATGCTTGCGGGCCAGATCGCCCGTCTTCATTCCGGCTTCATGTTCCTTCAGAACAGCAATGATCTGCTCTTCGGTAAACCGCTTCTTCTTCATCGTCCGTCTCCTGCGTCAGGGCCGGACTCTAATTGCCTTTGGAGGAAATCCTTAGTGGCAGGTCACTTCGTTAGGCCCAAATCTTGATTTATTAGATCACCCTAAACAATTTGGACGAGTAATCAATGGTTCTCGCAGTAATTGCAGAATTCTCAATTTTGTGGACGTGTTCTTACTGTGCCCGCACCAGCAGCCAATCCGCCTTCACCCAAATGAGATAACAAACCAGAAACGACGCCGCTTGGCCTGCGGGCAGCCACGCGCCGTCAAATGCCGCAGGCAGGCCCCGCACGAGCGCGAGGCTGCACAGGATAAGCGCCGGGACGCGGCTGAAAAGAACAAGAAGTCTGAAGGCAAGCTGCCGTCTGGGGCTGCGGCTGCGGGCGTCAAAGGCGCTGCCGAACTTGCCGGCAGCCTGAAGCAGGCCGGATGCCATCGCCAGAACGGGCTCGCCGAGAATGAACAGGCCATAGCCCAGTATCAGGGCGGCAATGCCTGAGAGAAAGTCGCCTAGAACTGTCAAACGCGCGACTGGCGGAAACCCATCACGCCACGCAAGATAATAGCACTCGCCAGCGGCGATGAAAAAGCCCCGCGCCATCGTGATCGCCAATGCGCTTGAAGTGCCTGCAAAATAGCTGAAGGTGATTTCCGCCGCGCCAGCGCTTTGTGCCGCGGCGGCGAAATACATGGCAAGGCCGGTCAAGATGCCGATGCCGTTACCGGCATTGTACCAGCCGCCTGGCCCGCGCATGCGGTTGTGCAATGAGCGCCATGCGCCACGCAGTTTTTCATCGAGGCCTGTGGTCTGTGGCGGATGCAGGAGATAAACCTCCCGCACCAGGCCATCAGCGCGCATAACACTCGTCTCGCGTCCGGCAAATGTCGAATGCGCTGCGGGCTGTGGGCCGCGCTGAGGCAGGGCGGCGCTCATTGCGCTCGGTCTTGCGCGCTGCGGTCACTGCGGCGTTGATGGAGGCGGCGAGCCCGTCGGGCAGCCGCCAGCTTACGAAATTGCCTGCGTCGTCACTGAATGAGAACAGGGTGCGCGTATTCTTCAAATCTTCCAAGCTTTTCATCATCTCAACTCCAGCGCCCCGGGTTTCGATGACACTGCTATGACTCCATTGCTGACGCTGGGTCACGAAGCCGCGCCGAAGCAGGGCCGAGCATTCACGAAAAAACACGAAAAGTTACGCGTGAAACGCGCTTGCGGACCGAATTGGGCGGGTTTAACTTGCATCCATGGCCACTTCGCCGCCGTCATCATATTCCGAGCCGCGGGCGGTCCGGATCAATTCGCGTCATGTTGATCTGCAGCGCGGGGTGATCAGCTATGGCGGCGTGGACGTTGCGTTTCGGCCGCAGTCACTCGCGGTTTTGCGCCTGCTTCTGGAATCGCCGGGCGCGTTGGTCAGCAAGGATGCGCTGATGGCGGCCGTGTGGCCAGGGCTTGCGGTGACCGATGACAGTCTGGTGCAATGCGTCACGGAGATCCGGCGGGCGCTCGGCGATGACGAGCATGTCATTGTCAAAACCGTGCCGAAGCGCGGCTACGTGCTCGAAGCTGCGCTGAAGGCGCCCCGGGCAAGCGCGGAGCCCGCCATTGCCATTTTGCCTTTTGTCAATATGAGCGGCGATCCGGCCCAGGACCATTATGGCAAGGCGATCGCTGACGACATCATCACGGTTCTGTCGCGCTACCCGACGCTGCGGGTAATCTCGCGCATGTCAAGCTTTGCCTATGACAAGCCGGTCCGCGTGCAGGATGTGGGCCGCGAGCTTCAGGCCGACTATGTCATGGAAGGCAGCGTGCGCCGGGCGGACGGGCGGCTGCGTGTGTCGGCGCAGCTGATTGACGCTGCAACAGGCGATCATGTGTGGGCCGACCGGTTTGACGAGGGCGGCAATGACATTGACGCGCAGGAATCAATTGGCGTGCGCATTTACAATGTTGTGGCGGGCCTGCGGGGCCAGATCCGCCGCAAGGAGCAGGCGCAGGCCTGGGCAAAGCCGGACGCGGCGCTGGAGGAGTATGATTATTATCTGCGCGGCGACCGGTGGTTCTTCCGCTTTTCGCGTGAGCACACGCTGAAGGCGCGGCAGATTTATGCCGAGGGCTTGGCAAAGTTTCCAGGTTCGACCTTGCTGCGCATCATGATCTCCTGGACGCATGTGAACATGATCGAACTCGGCTGGTCGGATGATCCGGGCGCCGATGCGGACGCCGCCTGGGAGTTCGGGGCTGCGGCGCGGGCGGCGCAGAACAAATCGCCGCTTGAATCCTTCCTTTCACGCTGGCAAATGGCGGCGCTGCATTATTTCTGCCATGGCGATTTCGACGCCGCCGTTGCCGGCGCGCGCGCGGCGGTCAAGCTTGTTCCGTTCGATCCTTACACGCGCGGCTATCTGTCCTATGTTCTGATCGGCGCCGGCCATATTGAGGAGGCGCGGCTCTGGCTCGAGGAGTCCATCCCGCGCGACACCGCGCCGGTCAGCTTTTACTTTGAACACCTTGGTCTTGTTCACTATTTTCAAGGCAATCCCGAAGAGGCGCTCAAGACATTCAAGCGCATGCCGGCGCCCTGGGCGCAGCCGCGCGAAATCCTGCGCGCCGCATGCCTGGCGCGGGCAGGGCGGCTGGACGAGGCAAAAGCGGACATCGCCAGGCATCTTCAGCGCTATCCCGGCTGGACGATCGCCAAGGAAGCCAAATGGCCCTCCGGCCGCGCCCAAAATTCGCCGAGCCGATGCTGAGCGAATATCTGGATGATTTGAGGAAGGCCGGGCTGCCGGAAGAGTGGCTGAAGATTTAGCCGCCACCCGTCACACTCAAATGCCGCGCCGCCGTTGCTGCCGGTTTAGGCGCCGGACACTGAGACGGTTTCATTGCCTTGAATATTGGCCGTTCCGCGCGAACCGGTTCAGCCCGCCCGGCAGGCGCTTGGCTCGCCCGCGATTGGGTTCAGTCCACCCGCCGCGCGGCAAATCTCCTGGAGTCCGCGTCATAGTCAAGCCGCGTCCGGCAGCCCTTGAACTCGCTGTAGCCCCGCATGGGAATGTCCTTTCGATGGCTATTTGCACGAGCCGGCGCTGACCCGCGCCAACACCGGCCCCCAATATCACTTGATCTCCCAATGCTTCTCGTAATGAAGCAATGCCCGCCCAAATCTTGCCGCCTTGGAAGACGGTTTCAAACTTGATAGTGCCGCCGCCGGTGATGCCCTTGTATTTCCCGGTGCCGCCGGCGAATGTGAATGATTCCGCGTTATAGGTGATGAAAATCTTGTCGCCTGCCGCGTCGGTTTCGGTGCAGGACCCATTGGTCAAATATTTCCCGGCGGCCATCGCGTCCTGGCCGATGCAGCGCATGAAGGACTTGTCGAAAGGCCCGCCCTCGGTCTCGTTGCGGATAACGCCCATCCCGACATTGAGGTTCGGCTGCCAGTCGGCCTCCCAGCCATCAAGTTCGTCAAGCAATGGTCTGCGTCCAGTAGCCCGTCGCTTTCGTGCTGCCGCTTTTGGGAAAGTCTGCCGCCGAAGCGCCTGCCGCGGTCAAAGCGAGCATTGAGGCGGCGAGTATGGATGTGCGGGTGTTCATGATGTTTCTCCTTGAAGAAATCGGCCACGCTGGGTCTGCCGAATGCCTGAAGACTGACAGCCATGCGGGCGGCGCGTCACAAATCGGCGGACGAAATCTTCCGAGAAAAAAGCGAACAGACCGAATTGCGGCGAGGATTGTGACAAGATGAACATTTCATGCTAGTTGATTGACCTTGGGCAGGGATGGCAACGGCATGTCCGACGTGTCTAAAGCTCAACTTTCGTCTGCAATCCACCAGCATCATATCGACTGGGGGCGCGGCACGGTGACCAATGGCGGCGGCTCCCCCGTGACGCTGCGCCGGCAGGCGCTTGCTGTGCTGAAAGAATTGGCGGGCAGACCGGGCGAGGTCGTCACCAAGGACGAGCTCATGGAAGCCGTCTGGCCAAATATCGCGGTGACCGATGACAGTCTGGTGCAGTGCATCGCCGAAATCCGCAAGGCGCTGGGCGATGATGAACATCTGATCATCAAGACCGTGCCGAAGCGGGGATATGTGCTTGAGGCGGCCTGCTCAGCGCGTTAGCTCGCGAAACCAAAGACCCGTTCGGCCGAATGTGCGCGGCCGCAGCCGGGATTGCCGCGCTTGCCATCGCTTTCTTTGCCGGCGAATCCTGCCGAACAGGAATTTGCGGCAGGCCGGCGGTCGCCGTGCTGCCGTTCAAGAATATCGGCGGCGACGAGCGGTGGGACCGCTTGCCGACGGATTGACCGAGGACGTCATCGACCGATCTGTCGCATTCCAGGGACTTGCAGGTGATCGCCCGCAACTCGACCGAAGCTTATCAGGGGCGGGATGTCGATGTGCGCCAGATCGGGCAGTGAGCTCAACGTGCGCGTATCGTCACTGGAGGGCAGTGTCGAGCATGCGGGCGAACGTGTCGCGCCACCGCGCAGCTCATCGACGTCTAAACCGGCAATCATGTCTGGGCGGAGCGCTATGACCGGCCAGGAGGCGACCAGTTCGCCATTGAAGCGGAAATGACGGATCGATCGCTGCCGACCCTCATGGGCTACCAGCGGCATCTTCAACGGCGCCGAACTGCGGATTGCCGAAGCAGCCAAGCCAAGGATTCGAGAGCCCTCGACTTCTATTTGCTGGCCTATACGACGCCAACAGACTTGACGCGTGAGGAGTCGGAACAAGGCGGAAGATCTGTTCAAGAAATCCGTTGCCATCGATCCCGATTTCGCGCGGTCCTATGTCGGGCTGGCGTGGATTTAACAACTTTTATGTCTATTTGGGTTCTCACCGACAACGTCGCGAAAACAATGGACGACATAGTGGCCGCCGCCTAGCCGGGCGGAGGCAGCCTTGATCCCGGCGACGGCGAAGGCATCTCGCGCCTGGGGCGGCAATGGCCATTTCAGTGGCGAGTTTGAGAAGGCGGCGCCGGAGTTTCGGCGCGGGGAAGAACTTGCGCCCAACAATGCCGATGTTCTGTCGATCTCCGGCGCGTGCGGCAGCCGCTGGCTCGGGGCAGCCGGACAGTGGCGTTGAATTAATTGAGCGGGCGCCGCGGCTCAATCCGCACCATCCCTACCGGTACGTGCCAATGGCCCGCGATGTCTATTTCTTGGGCAAGGACTTTGAAAAGGCCCTCGTCTACGCGAAGCGCATCACCAATCCTGTGCCCTACGATTGGGCGATGCGCGCGGCCGCCGCCGCCTATCTCGGCCTCATCGATGAGGCTAGGGCCAGCGCGGAGAAGCTCGCGGCTCTGGATTCAAACTGGTCGGGTGAGCAGTATGTCAGCGATCAAGGCGGCTTCGCCCGCGCGGAGGAAGCGGACCTGTTCGTCAACGGAGTCAGCAAGGCGGGCGGACGTGGCTGCCTTACGGAAGCCGAGGTGAAGCAGCGGTCGGCGACGCACCGGCTGGCCGCCTGCGATGCACAGCGGGCGGCAATTGTCGCGCGGTAAGGGGAGTGCTTGTGACGAACGGGCCAAACATCCCCGCAATTGATCGCCATCGGCTGGCCGCGTTCCTGCCATTGCGGTGCTGCTGTTCGACGACATGAGCGCCGAAAGGAACCTCACCCCTATGGCGACGGCGTGGAGATCACCCCCCCGTCACGCTCATATGCCGCGCCACCGCCGGCTTCTTGCTCACCCGGTCAATGACAAAATCATGCCCCTTCGGCTTGCGCCCGATCGCCTCGTCAATCGCGGCCGACAGAAGCTCGTCGCCTTCCGAGGCCCGCAGCGGGGCGCGCAAATCGGCTGCGTCTTCCTGGCCGAGGCACATATAGAGCGTGCCGGTGCAGGTGAGGCGGACGCGGTTGCAGCTTTCGCAGAAATTATGCGTCATCGGCGTGATGAAGCCGAGGCGGCCGCCGGTTTCCGCGACCTCGACATAGCGCGCCGGGCCGCCGGTCTTGTACGGGATGTCATTGAGCGTGAAGCGCTGGGCAAGGCGCGGCGCGCATCTGGCTGAGCGGCAGATATTGATCGGTGCGGTCCTCGGAGATTTCGCCGAGCGGCATGGTTTCGATCAGCGTCAGGTCCATGCCGCGCCCATGCGCCCAGAGCATCAGATCGGGAATTTCCTGGTCGTTGAAGTCTTTCAGCGCAACGGCGTTGAGCTTGACCTTCAAGCCCCGCCGCCTGCGCCGCATCGATGCCTTCCAAAGTTTTCGATATGTCGCCCCAGCGGGTGATGTGTTTGAACTTGGCGGGGTCCAGCGTGTCGAGCGAGACATTGATGCGCCTGACGCCGCAATCGGCCAGCTCCTGCGCATATTTCGCAAGCTGCGAGCCATTGGTGGTCAGCGTCAGCTCCTCCAGCGCGCCGGACTTCAGGTGCCGGGAAAGAGCAGCGCACCAGCTGCATGATGTTCTTGCGCACCAGCGGCTCGCCGCCGGTCAGGCGCAGCTTCCTCACGCCCTTGCCGATGAAGGCCGTGCACAGCCGGTCGAGCTCCTCAAGCGTCAAGAGGTCGCGCTTGGGCAGAAATTCCATGTCCTCGGCCATGCAATAGGTGCAGCGGAAGTCGCAGCGGTCGGTGACCGAAACGCGCAAATAGGTGACCGCGCGCCCGAACGGGTCGATCATGCTGGCCGGGGATGCGAAGGGTGCGTTCATGTCAAAGCCGGATTTGTCTTGCCGCACTCTATCTCTGCGGCTAGGCGTTATCAATGTCCGATACCAAACCCTGGCCAAGCGAACTGCGCGTGTCTAAGACCAAGGACGCGCTGACCGTGACATTTGAAAGCGGCGAGAGTTTCACCCATCCCGCCGAAATGCTGCGCGTTCTCTCGCCCTCGGCCGAAGTGCAGGGTCATTCGCCCGAGCAGCGGGTGACCGTTCCCGGCAAGCGCCATGTGAAGATCGCGCAGGTTCTGCCGATCGGCAATTACGCGGTGCGGCTGGTGTTCGATGACCGGCATGACAGCGGGATATTCACCTGGGTGTATCTGTATGAGCTTGGCACACGGGGCGGGGAGATGTGGCAGGGCTATCTGGATGAGCTGGCGGGAAAGGGGCTCAGCCGGGGTTAGTGCGTTTCCCGCAGGATATCCACGACGCGCAGCATCGTGTCGCCCACCACATCGCAATCCTCCTGGCTCGACGCACCCATAACCTTTTCGATCAGCGCCACATGAATATCGATGGCCTTGCGCGTGAGATCCAGCCCCGCTTCCGTCAGCGCCAGCCTGAGCACACGTTTGTCCTTGGCATCTGCAGTGCGCGTCAAGAGCCCGCGCTTTTCTATCTGTGGCAAAAGCATGCTCATGTTCGAGCGGCCGACGAGCAGTTTTCGGGCGAGGTCGTGCTGCGACAGGCCGGGAAAACGGAAGAGATTCAACAGGATATCAAGATGTGCTGTCTTGAGATCGAGCGGCTGCAACGCGCGGGAGAGGGCGCGCTCGACCGCATTGTGCGCGCGCACCAGCGCGACCCAGTTCTTGAATAGTGGATTATCCCAGGGCAAGGCTTGTTTTTTGTTCATGGTTGAACAATACTGTTCATTGTTGAACTATTCCAGAGGAGCCTCTGATGTCTCGTTCCGGTCAAATGGTCACACGATTTCTTCTGGGTCAAGGCGGGCGGGTGTTTCCGGGCCTTGCGGGCCGCGCGGCGTTCGAGCTGTTCTGCCGCACAGCCGATCCGGGCAAGCCAAGCGGCAAGGAGAAGGCGGCGATTGAGCGCGCCTCGTCCATCATGCGCAAGGCGCGCCATCACCGGCTGAAGATATCAAGCGGCTGCGTCATGGCGCACCAGTTCCGCGCCAATCCGGACGCGCCCAAACAAGGCAAAGCAATAGTCGTTCATGGCTGGCGCTCGCGCACCGATTTGATGGCTTTGATGATCGAAGATCTGACCGCGCATGGATGGGACGTTGTTGGCCTCGATCTGCCAGGCCATGGCGGCTCAAGCGGCAGGCGGCTGAATTTGAAGCTTGGCGTGGAGGCCGCCAATACGGCGGCCGACTGGCTCGGGCCGTTCGATCTGATTATCGGCCATTCTTTTGGCGGCGCTGTCGGTGTGAGCGCGGTGACAGGGGCGATTGCCGGAACGCGGACGCTTAACCCGGCGGGACTTGTGACGATCTCCGCGCCTGTCTCCATGCCGGATCTGTTTGCCGGGGTCGGGCGCTTTTTCGGCTTGGGCATGAAGGCGCAGGCAGCCATGGAAAACAGTATTCACAAGCTCGCCGGCCGCCCGCTTTCTGATTTCGTTTCCTCCAATCAAATCAAGTCATTCAGTGGCAAAGTTCTGGTGATCCACGCGCCGGATGACCGGGAAGTGGCGTTTTCGGAAGCCGAAGCCATGGCGCGGGACAATCCCAATGTCACCCTTAAGTCGTTTGACGGGCTTGGCCACCGGCGGATCATCACGGATGCGAACGTCTTCGCGGCAATTCGAGAGTTCGCATCGACGAAATTACTTGCTGCGGCAGCCTGAGATGTGCGCCCGGAACATGGTTAGCTACCTTCTTTCCTCTTGGCGTTCATCTCCTTGAGCGCCTCCGATAGTCCCAACACCGTCGCTCTGATTTCCTCGATTTCCCGAAGCTTCAGTTCCTCCAGTTTCTCATGAAGACCCATGATTTCAATCTCTGCCTTGAGGTTGACCTCGTAGTCATGGCGCGCGGCGATCCGGTCGCGGGCGGCCTGGCGGTTTGCTGCCATGAGAATAACGGGCGCCTGAATGGCCGCGACCATTGAAAGCATCAGGTTGAGGAAGATGAAAGGGTAGGGATCAAAGGCACGATTGCCCAGAAATTTGGTATTCAAGAGCGCCCAGACCGCCAGTGCCGCCAGAAAAATCAGAATAAACGTCCACGAACCTGCCCAGAGTGTGATGCGGTCTGCGAGGACGCCGCCAAAGCCGCCCTCGGCCTTGTATTCGGGGGTGACGTCCCGCGAAATCACTTCGCTGTTTTCGATAAGCTTGAGAACTTCCTGTTCTATCTCGGAAAGAGGACGCTTTCGCTGCCGCAGGGATGTCTTTGCCGTTGACGCCATTGACCCAACCTTTCGCCATTTTGCCGCATGGATTCCTATACGCCAGATACAGGCCGATTGGCCGACGGCGTCAATGCGGATTGCGCATGTCATTGGGTTGGGAAGTCAAAGATCGTGGTTGGCCACCGCCGCACAGCGGGCTTGGCGGCGCCTCTCAGCGCCGCACGATCACCCGCGTGCCGATACCCACCTTGTCGTACAAAAACTTCACGTCATTGTTCGACATGCGGATACACCCTGACGACATGGCGCGGCCAAGCGTCCAGGGCTGGTTGGTGCCGTGGATGCGGTAGACAGATGAGCCGATATACAGGGCGCGGGCGCCGAGCGGGTTGCCGGGACCGCCGGGCTGATAGACCGGCAGGATGCGGCCTTCCTCGCGCTTGACGCGGGCGCGCATTTCGGCGGGCGGCGTCCAGCCCGGCCATTCGGCCTTGCGTGTGATGCGGTTTGTGCCCGCCCATTCAAAGCCTTCGCGCCCGACGCCGACCGCGAACTTGATCGCCTTGCCGTTGCCGAGCGTGTAGTAGAGGCGGCGCTCGCCGGTTTCGATGATGATCGTGCCCGCAGGCACGGATTTGTCATAGCGCACAGTCTGGCGCGGAATGGGCGAGTTGTCCGATGCGAATTTGCCGCCCTTGGCGCGCGGCTGCCCGCCTTGAATGAAGCGGGCAAAGGCGCTTTCGGCGTGCGCGGAGACAGGGACGGCGATGGTTGGGACGAGAAGGGCAAAGGCAACAAAAAGTCTAGAGATTGTTTTCCGCACGATGGTCCCTCAGTGGTGATTCGCCAGATACTTAATTGCCGCGCGATTTTGGTCAATCGCCTCACGAAAATGTTTGTGAAGGCGCTCACTTCTGCCAAATGGCGCAGCGTATGGTCAGACCGCTTTTCTTGCGCGTGTATTGACTGAGGCTCACCTGCCGGTAGCCCTCTTTTTCGGCCTTCACTTTGATGCGGCCATAAGAATCGCCCACAGCCCAGTAGTAGAAGCGGTCCGCCGGCCTCTTCGCCACGGTGATGTTGTATTCGGTTTCCCAAAGATTGAGGCCGCGCTTATTGCTGTCCCGGCACTGGACTTTCACCGGCATGAAGCCCTGCCGCTCCAGGCCCCTGAACGTCGAGAGGGCCTTGTAGCCGGTGAGCCAGCCGGTTTCTTCCGCTTTTGCTGACGTTGCGGTTGCGGCGAAGATGCCGGCCGCCAAGATAATCGCAGATTGCCCGAGTTTCATTTCACCCTCCCTTTGCCCAAGGACTGCAGTGAGCCTCAACCTGTGCGGGTTTGCAAGCGGGATCGCGGTTGATCAGCCCGTATAGCTCGGCAAGCTCGCAAAGGCGCTTTTGAGCGCGCTCGACCACCCTTCCGAGATCAGCCGATAGTACGGATCATCGCGGTCGATCCGCCGCTTCGCGCCGACATTCAAGGAGTCCTTGTCGTAAAACTGCAAGTCAAATGGCATGCCGACGGACAGGTTCGACTTGAGCGTAGAGTCAAACGAAACGAACAGCAGCTTGGCCGCTTCGGCAAACGTCATTTTTGAATCATACGCCCGCACGAGGATAGGCTTGCCATATTTGTGCTCGCCGATCTGGAAGAAAGGCGTGTCGGTCGAGGATTCGATGAAATTGCCTTCCGGATAAATTTGGAACAGGCGCGGGTCGGTGCCCTTGATCTGACCGCCCAAGATAAAGGAGGCGTTGAATGCGCCTTCGGAGTCCTGACCTTCGGTGCCCGCGCCCTTGATGACTTCTTTCACTGTATCGCCCACGAGCTTTGCGGTCTGAAACATCGACGGCGTTTCGAGCAGTGACGGGTGGCGGTCGGCGACCGCTTTCGTCCGC
This sequence comes from uncultured Alphaproteobacteria bacterium, assembly GCA_963792485.1. Lineage (GTDB taxonomy): Bacteria > Pseudomonadota > Alphaproteobacteria > Rhizobiales > Rhizobiaceae > JANOYJ01. The sequence continues at coordinate 163,639 of CAWBWL010000007.1, read as the reverse complement.
TCATCCAGCAGGCTCACCACGGCCTGCGTTGTCGCCAGATTTCCAGAGGCCATCAGCACGATGACGCGTTCGTCCGGCCGGGACCAGGTGTACATCTTGCGGAATGTGGAAATGTTGTCGACACCGGCATTTGTCCGGGTATCCGACATGAAAACCAGACCCGCCTCCAGTTTCATACCCACGCAATAAGTCATGCAAGCCCGCTCGAATCTCGTATTTGCCCGGACCGTTTACTGCTCCACATTGATATTGACCGCAAGGCTCTCTGTGCCAAATCCGTGGCGTATGCCTGACACTGGGGCGGCGTCACGATAGTCAAGGCCGGTGGCGAGCCGCACATAGCGCCCGTCCGGGCTCACGCCATTGGCCGCGTCAAATCCGACCCAGCCGATCCCGTCCACAAATGCGTCGGCCCAGGCATGGCTCGCCGCCTGGTCGGTGGTTCCTTCAAGCAACAGATAGCCGGAGACGTAGCGCGCCGGAATGCCAAGCTGGCGGCACACGCCGGCGAACACATGCGCATGGTCCTGACACACGCCTTCTCCGGCATTGAGCGCGGCCTCGGCGTTTGTCGTCACATCTGTCGCGCCGACCACAAACCGTATCTTCTCATGCACTTTGTCGAGCAGCGCATGCAAGAGCTCAAGCCGCGCGGCGCCGACGTCCAATTCCTGCGATAACGCCAGCATTGAGGGGCCCGGCCTTGTCAGCGGCGTCTGGCGCAGCCAGGTCCAGAGCGGGGTCGGGCCATGATCCTCGCCCACAACCCCGGCATTGTCGAATGTCTCTACCGTTCCGCCGACCGTGATGGTCACATCATGGGCATTGCGCTCGCTGCGCACCAGCTCCGTCAAATTGCCAAACCCGTCGCGGAACAGCACCTCGCGCGTCGCGCCATGATAATCCACCTGCCAGTCATGCACCTTCTGGCTCGCCGAACTCTGCGGCGTCAGACGGATGCGCTGCAGCGCATAGGGCACTGGGATGTCGTAGGTATATTGCGAGACGTGGCGGATCTTGAGGAGCATGTTTCTCTTAAATATCAGCTAGTTGAAGTTATAAGTTTCAGCGATGGAATTTCCGATCCTGTTGTTCTGTCCGATAAACTCCAGCAGAAACTCGTGCAGCCCGCTGTTGATAATCTGTGACACGGTGCGGCTCTGCAGCGACCCCAAGGTGATGTCGGCGAGCTCATGCGGTTCGGCGCGCGCGCCGTAGTCATCGGCGAGCCGGCCAAGATTGTCGGCGATGTTGCGGTAGCAGAACGCCAGCGAGCGCGGCATGCGCTGGTTGAGGATGAGAAAATCCGTGACATTGGCGGGCTTGTACTCCGCGTCATAGACCCAGCGGTAGGAGCGGTGCGCCGAGACCGAGCGCAGCAGCGATTCCCATTGGTAATTGTCGAGCGAGGAGCCGACATAGGCGACGGACGGCAGAAGAACGTAATATTTGACGTCGACGATCCGCGCCGTGTTGTCAGCGCGCTCGATATAGGTGCCAAGCAGTGAGAAATAGAAATTTTCGCTGCGCAGCATGGTGCCGACAAACGCGCCGCGGATCAGCGCGGTTTCGCGTTTGATCCGGTCAAGCGCAGCCGGCATTTCGCTGCGCAGCAGCGGCCCCGACAAAAGCGTGCGCAGATTCATCCAGGCTTCGTTGACGCTCTCCCACGTCTCGCGCGTCAATGCGGTGCGCACCATGCGCGCATTGGTGCGCGCTGCATTGATGCAGGAGACGACGCTTGACGGGTTGGTGACATCGCGCAGCATGAAATCGGCGACCGTCTCGGCGCTGTACTCATCATATTTGGCGTGAAAGCCCTCATCCGCTCCGGCGCTCATCAGCACGGAGGACCATTCCTCCGGCGCGCCGGAGGCTTTAGTCAGCGCCATGCGCAGGCCCGCATCCACAAGGCGCGCCATGTTCTCGGCCCGCTCAATGTAGCGGTGCATCCAGAACAATCCGTTCGCCATCCGTCCCAGCAGCATGTGATGTCCGTCAGTCATCCAGAACCCAGGTGTCTTTCGTGCCGCCGCCCTGGCTTGAGTTCACCACGAGCGAGCCTTCCTTCAGCGCCACGCGCGTCAGCCCGCCCGGCGTGATCCGCACGCGGTCGGAAACGAGCACATAGGGGCGCAGATCGACGTGGCGCGGCGCAAGGCCTGCGTCCGTGAATATCGGCGTCGTTGACAGCGCCAAGGTCGGCTGGGCGATGTAATTGCCGGGATTGTTTCGAAGCTTGTGGCAGAACGCGTCACATTCCGCTTTGGTCGAGGTCGGCCCCACCAGCATGCCATAGCCGCCCGAGCCGTGAACTTCCTTCACCACCAGATCCTTGATGTTCTCCAGCACATGTTTGAGGCTGTCCGCCTCGGCGCAGCGCCAGGTCGGGACATTTTCAAGGATCGCCTTGCGGCCGGTGTAGAACTCGACGATCTCCGGCATGTAGGAATAGATCGCCTTGTCGTCGGCAATGCCGGTGCCGGGCGCGTTGGCGATGGTGATATTGCCGGCGCGGTAGACATCCATGATGCCGGGAATGCCCAGCAGCGAATCCGGCTGGAAGGTGAGGGGGTCGAGATACGCGTCATCTATGCGCCGGTACAGCACATCGATCTGCCGGTAGCCCTGCGTGGTGCGCATCGCGATGTGCCCGTCCATCACTTTCAGGTCCGAGCCTTCGACAAGCTCGACGCCCATCTGATCGGCGAGAAACGCGTGCTCGAAATAGGCGGAGTTATGGATACCCGGCGTCAGCACTGCAAGCGTCGGCCGGTCCGGCGCGCTCTGCGGTTTGACGGCGGAGAGCGACTGGCGCAGCAGCTTCGGGTAGTCTTCGACCGGGCGCACCTTGCATTGCTGAAACAGCTCCGGAAACAGCTGCATCATCGTCTCGCGGTTCTCCAGCATATAGGAGACGCCGGATGGCGTGCGGGCATTGTCCTCCAGCACATAGAACTGGTTCTCGGCGGTGCGCACAATGTCGACGCCGATAATGTGCGTATAAACATTGCCGGGCGGGCGGAAGCCGATCATCTCGGGGACGAACGCCTCGTTATTATAGATCAGCTCTTTGGGAATGCGCCCGGCTCGCACAATCTCCTGCCGGTGATAGATGTCATCCAGAAACGCATTGATCGCCAGCACACGCTGCTCGATCCCCTGTTCGAGCCTTCGCCATTCAGAGCCTGAAATAATGCGCGGGATGATGTCGAACGGGATCAGCCGCTCGCTCGCCTGCTCGTCGCCATAGACTGCAAAGGTGATGCCCGTGCGCCGGAACGCGCGTTCCGCGTCTTTGGATTTGCCGCTGAGCTGGCTTTGCTCCTGTCCCGAAAACCAGGTGTCATACTTGCGGTAAGGCCGCCTGACCCCGCCTTCCCCTACCAGCATTTCGTCAAACGGGTTCAACGCATGGCTCCTGTGACGAAAGCCATGAAATCATTTCCCAAAATGAATGCAAGCGAAACAAGTGCCTCAATTTTAGGCAATGCCGGCGCGCCGTTATTGGTTGATGAAGTCTTGAGATGAAGGCCGGCAATCACCGCGAACCGGAAAGACAATATTCATTTCAAGGAGATAAACTCCAGCCGGTTATTGCAGGGTAGTCTGATCATGGCGTTTCGGTTGCTTGTTCGTCAATTTGGAATAAACCGCTCTGGCCAGTTTGCGATCATGATGTCGCTGCTCAGCCTTCCATTGCTTGCGGCAGTCGGGCTTTCAATTGATTATTCCTACGCAGTCCAGACGCGCTCGCGATTGCGCGACGCCAATGATGCTGCGGCGCTGTTTGCGGCCAAGCACTACAAGAAAACCGGTGAACTGCCTGACAATGCGACCATTCTCGGCTTTCTGACAGCAAATTTCAACAAGTCGGCTTCCGAAGCCGAACCGTTGATCAAGCGCATCAAAGTCAAGGACATGGAGCTCACCATTGACGCCCATGTCAGCGCACCGGTCTTCATCATGGGCATATTCGGCCATGACCGGGTTGAAATCTCCACCACCTCGACCGTGACAATTGGTCAGAACACCAACCTCGAAATCGCGCTGGTGCTCGACACCACAAAGTCGATGGAGGCTTACACCGGCAACAGCTCGGACGAACTGGATCCCGAGGGGACCTATTTCAATCCGCCCAAGGGCGACGTGAAGCGCATTGAAGCCCTCAAATTTTCGGCGCTCGGCTTTGCGTCTGCAATATTTGACAATCCGGCCCTTGCCCCGTTGTCTCGCGTCTCGGTGGTTCCGTTTGCCCAGTACGTCAATGTCGGGACGTCGCGGCGCAATGAATCCTGGCTTGATGTTCCCGCTGACAGCGCCGCAACGGGGAACGTTTGCTACAACACGCAGAACGTCATTGGCACATCCAATTGCCGTGAGGTCTTGGTGAAGATTGACGGCGCAATGGTACCGCAAACACAATGCGATTACGAGTACGGCCCGCAGTATGAAATCTGCTACCCCACCGGCGCCAGCAGCTGGCATGGCTGCGTCGGCTCGCGGCAGGAGCCTTTGAACCTGCGCGATTCCTCGCCGTCCTCAAAATTCCCCGGCATCATGAATGTCTGGTGCGCGGCGGAGCTGCAGACGCTCAGCAACGACAAGGACAAAGTCATGTCCTCCATCAATAATTTGTGGACCAATGGCAACACATACATTCCGGAAGGCGTGATGTGGGGCCTGCGGACGCTTAGCAAACAGGTGCCATTCACCGATGTGAAAACCGCAGCGCATGATCTGAAGCTGCGCAAGATCATGGTTCTCATGACCGATGGCGACAATCAGGCCGTCGCCGACCTGCCGGGCGCGCCAACCCATCGCGGAATCTCGGCCTCCGACGCCGACTTCTCCACCACTCAAGGCCAGACCAATGACTGGACGCTTCAAGCCTGCAATCAGGCCAAAGGCGCTGAAGTCGAGATTTTCACCATCTCTTTTGGCACCGACCTGTCAGCGACGGCAAAAGACGTCGTTGAAAGCTGCGCCACTGACAAGTCGCATTATTTTGACGCCAAAGACGCTGCGACGCTGAAAAAGGCGTTTGAGGAAATCGCCTACCGGGTCAGCGCGACCTATCTTTCCAATTAGCACCGTGAGTATCGCGCGACAAAGTCCGGGGCGTGGAAGGACAAGTCGGGGTGATTTCAGTTGAGCGTTCGGCGCTCTAAAGCGCCGAGGCACGCAGCAGGCCTTCGACAACATCCCGCGTGACCTCGTCAAAGTGCGAGATGACACGGCTTGGCTCGAATTCGCGCACATGCCGGTCTGAATAGCCGAAATCGACCGCGATCACCGGAATGCCGGCGGCCTTGGCCGTGTCGATGTCCGTGCGCGAGTCGCCGATCATCACGGAACGGCCGGGAGTTCCGCCAGCCCTGACAATGGTTTCCCAGAGATGGCGGGGATCGGGCTTGCGGTAGGTGAAGGTGTCGCCGCCGCAAATGGCCGCAAAATAGTGGGCGACGCCGAGCCCTTCCAGCAAGCGGACCGACATCCCTTCGAGCTTGTTGGTGCAGATCGCAAGCCCGTAGCCGAGACCGGCAAAGTCGTCCATGACGCGCCGCACGCCCGGATAGAGCGCGGTCTTTCCGGGCATTTCCGCGATATAGTGCCGGAGAAACTGCGCCTGCAGCGCATCGAGCCTGTCCGCTGCCAGCGGCTTTTGCCGTGCCGTGAACGCCCGCTCGATCATCACCCGCGCGCCGTGGCCGACATAGGATTTCAGCGTCACCGGATCGACAGGCTCGATGCCTTCCAGTTCAAGGCAATGGTTGAGGCTCGCCAGCAGATCCGGCGCGGTGTCCGCCAGCGTTCCGTCCAGATCGAAGACTAGTGTTGGCTGGGCCATGGTTCAGTTCCGTTGCTGGCGCGGGGTTAACCGACACTTGGATTTCAAGCAAGGGCAGGGGTTGGCGCGTGAAGTGAGGCTGTGTAAGGAAGCGCCACATTCACTGGCTGCATTCCTATGGACCCGAAAGTCTTAAAAATCGCCGCCGCCGCCGAGGCGCTCACGCATGTGACGCAGGGCATGCGGCTTGGCATAGGCACCGGCTCCACTGCCGAGGAATTTGTGCGCCTGCTCGCCGCGAAAGTGGCTGCGGGGCTATCTGTCATCGGCGTGCCGACATCAGAGCGCACGGCAGCGCTCTGCGCCGAACTTGCCGTGCCGCTCACCACTCTTGAAGAAGCGCCCGCACTCGACCTGACCATTGACGGCGCGGACGAAGTCGACGCGTCTTTGACCCTGATAAAAGGCGGCGGCGGCGCGCTGCTGCGGGAAAAGATCGTGGCAGCAGCCTCAAAGTCCATGATCGTGATTGCGGACCAGTCGAAAATCGTTGAGACGCTCGGCGCCTTTCCCCTGCCCGTTGAAGTCAACAAGTTCGGCCTTGCCGCAACCTTGCTGGCCATTGAGAAATCCGCTTCGCTGCTTGGCCTTTCAGGCGCGCTCACCTTGCGCAAATCCGGCTCAAAACCATTCGAGACCGATGGCGGACACTACATAATTGATGCATCTTTTGGCCGTATTCGCGATGCAGAAGCCCTGTCTGCCGCGTTGCATCGCATCCCGGGCGTGGTTGAGCATGGCCTCTTTTTGAATTTGGCGAAACTCGCTATTGTCGCTGGCCGGGATGGCGTTGTGACGCTAAGAAAATGATAAACCAGAGAGTATGAACACCATGACATTGACGAAATCGGCCCTGCGTTTTGCCCGGGCAGCTTCGGTATTGGCGCTGATGAGCATTTCCTCGCTCGCGGCTGCCGCCGATCCGACGCCTGAGCATTTGGCCGCCGCGCGCGCCGCCATCGCCGCAATCAAGGCGACAGACCAGTTCGACGTGATTCTGCCGCAGGCTGCGGAATCGCTGAAGGGCGAGATGATCCAGAAGGATCCAAATCTCGAGACGACCATCTCGTCGGCTGTTGACGAGGAAGTGGTCAAGATGGCCGCCCGCCGTGGCGACCTCGAAAACGAAGCTGCGCGCGCCTATGCCAATATATTCACTGTTGATGAGCTCAACGGAATCGCCACCTTCTACAATTCCGATGTCGGCAAAAGGCTGATTTCCGAAGGCCCGCTTGCAACGCGCAAGGTGATCGAGGCGGCCAACATATGGCAGACCGGCGTTGCCCGTGATCTTGCCGAGGCCGTTGCCACAAAGGTCAAGGCTGCTGCGGAAGCGGCGGCCCCCGCGGAACTCCCGGCGGAAGGCGCGGCGCCAGCAGAGGGCGCAGCGCCGGCAGAAAGCGAAAAGCCCAAGAAGTAAACTGCGTCTCCTCAAGATTTGACACAGCCCGGCTCGCGCCGGGCTTTGTTTTTTCTGATCCTGCGCGTATGCCTTTTGTCAGAGGCCGTTTGGAAACTCGGCTGGTCGAGTCATCTGGTGCGGTTTTCGAGAACCGGAGCGGAGCGAACTCAAGTTCGTGAGCACCGGAAGCGCAGAAAATCGCATCAGATGGCCGTCCAGGCGCAGTTTCCAATCGGACTCTCAGGAGCAATTCATGACTGATTTCGACTTTGATCTCTTCGTCATCGGCGGCGGCTCGGGCGGCGTGCGGGCAGGGCGGGTTGCCGCGTCCATGGGCAAGCGGGTCGGCATTGCCGAGGAATACCGGTTCGGCGGCACATGCGTGATTCGCGGCTGTGTGCCGAAGAAACTCCTCGTTTATGCTTCGGAGTTTGCCGAGCATTTCCACGATGCCAAGGGCTATGGCTGGACCGTTGGCGAGTCACATTTCGACTGGCCTTCGCTGATTTCTGCCAAGGACAAGGAAATCGCGCGGCTCGAAGGCCTGTACCGCAAAGGGCTTGAAAACCATCATGCCACCATTTTCGACAGCCACGCCAAGCTTCTCGACGCGCACACAATTGGGCTCAAGAGCAGCGGCAAGAGCGTCACCGCCGAGACCATTCTTGTCGCCACAGGCGGGCGGCCCAATCCGCACAACGCGCTGCTCGGCCATGATCTGTGCATCAGCTCCAACGAGGCGTTTCATCTCAAAGCGCTGCCGAAATCCATCGTCGTTGAAGGCGGCGGCTATATCGCGCTGGAGTTTGCCAATATTTTTCACGGCCTCGGCTCAAAGGTAACTGTGATCTATCGCGGCAAGGAAATCCTGTCGCGTTTCGATCACGATCTGCGCCACGGCCTCCACCGGGCCATGACGGACAAAGGCATCCGCATCATCTGCGAGCAGGTGCTCGAAATGGTCGAGCGCGCGCCGAGCGGCAGGCTGCACGCTACCCTCATGAACGGCGAGACGATTGACGCCGACGAGGTCATGCTCGCCGTTGGCCGCCTTCCAAACACGGAAAATCTCGGCCTTGAGGCGGCTGGCGTCAAGATGGACGATCTGCATGCCGTCATCGTTGATGAATATTCACGCACATCGCAGCCCAATATCTATGCGGTCGGCGATGTGACCAACCGTGTGCAGCTGACGCCCGTCGCCATTCACGAGGCCATGTGCTTCATCGACACGCTCTACCGGAACAATCCCCTGAAACCCGATCATGACATGATCGCCACCGGCGTTTTCACACGGCCTGAAATAGGCACTGTCGGCCTGTCGGAAGAGGCAGCTGCCAGGACATTTGGCGATCTCGACATTTTCCGCGCCGAATTCCGCCCGATGAAGGCAACTTTGTCAGGCGCAGCGGAAAAGATGCTGATGAAGCTTGTCGTTGACGCGCACAGCCAGAAAGTGGTCGGCGCGCATGTGATGGGTCCCGATGCCGCCGAAATGGCCCAGCTCCTCGCCATCCCGATGAAAATGGGCGCCACCAAAGCCGATTTCGACCGCACCATGGCGGTGCATCCGACGGCGGCCGAGGAGCTGGTGACGATGTATGCGCCAAGCTACAGGGTGAGGGGCGGGGTGCGGGTTTAGGTTTGCATATGAGCGGCTTGACCTGCCACTGAAGTTTCATCCAGCAGCTTTTAGAGTTTCCAGGGTTTGTATGCCTGAATGAGACATTGTTCACTTCACTCGCCTAGGCCCGCTCAGTCATTAGCGCATGAAGGGAGGACTACATTCACAACAGAGCGCATTCGGTTTTGTGCAACATCCCGCCAGTCGAATTTGCAATGAAAAAGGCACTGGAAAAACTGGCCGCTTGAGACCACAAATGAAACCCCAAGACTCTCAGCTAAACTGAAGGGAAGATGGGGATCACGTCATTGCCCAGCGTGCCAGCTAACCATGGTTGAGAACAATTCGACGGGAGTTAGGTTACCTCCAACTACCAGGGATCACGACCGGACTGAATGTTCCTGATCATCTCACCAAATCCACGCCGTAGCTCATCCATTTGGTTCGAGTTTTTCTTCGCTGGCGAGGCATGAGGCGCCGCTGTCGCAGGCGGTTTGATGTGAATGGCCGCCTGAAAATTGAACCAGCCAGGGTTTAGCGGATTTCTGCAAGTCAACCTTATCAAGGCAACGGGTGCCACACCTTGTGTGATGATTTCGTACGTACCACCGTTCGTATAGGTTCCCTTCCAGGTGTTTGAACTATGGTAACTGCCAAATGCAATCTCCATCTCCAGATTTTGGTCGATCGGCGCACGGATAATTGATTGTATCTTGTTGAGTTTTTTTACCCGCTCGATGGCCTGTCGAGCAGGTCCGAGTCCGGGTTTGGGTTTCTTGCCATTGCTGTCTGACAGCTCTGCGCCGGTCATGGACGAGTTGTTGCTGGCTGATATTCTAAGTGTTGATGTTCCGCCGCTTAACAGTCCCATCGAGTAAGAGTTCAAGGAGACCGGACTGGTATGCAAAGAAACCGTTGAATTTGTACCAACCGTACCACGGAACCATTGGGAAATGCCGTGCCCCTTATGAAAATCTACGGAAGGGGTGCGTCTTAAATTCTGAAACTCATCCGATTGCTCATATGGAATTGAGGAAACGGACGATCCATCACCTAATGCTGCCATCTCATTGTCCTCGTTGGCGGCTGCTATTTCGAGCAGTAGCGATAGCGTTCACAAAAGTAGTTCTGCCGGGCGGCTCCGATACGTGCAGCGTCCGGCTTTTGTTCAATGGAAATGCTGTTAAGCTGGAAGTCATTCACGGTTTGAGTCGTTTTGCATGCTATATTCATGCCAAACACACAGCCAGCTTCGCCGAGAAGCGTCCGCCGATCCACGACACGCTGCACATGCTCGACGATGCAGCGCTCGGACCCTGAACAAGAGTCGTACAAAATATCTGTCAAGGTAACTACGAGATTTACGCTCACGCCACCCTCCGACGCCGAAAGTTTTTCGACATAGCTGGAGATCATTTCAGGTGCGAGGCGCTCCGAGGCGTCCGTCACGCGACCCTCCAGGATGGCGAAGGAGACTAGATTGAGCTGATAACCATTGACCACTCGATCAAAGTCCTCGGCAGATATTCCAGCGCACCCTTGCCTTTTTAACGCATCCAAAAATTTGTAAGTCTCGGGAACGCTGTAGAAATTGGGCCTTTCCCGGTCCAATGTCTCCAACAGGCAACCTGCTTTGGCCTCGGTTGATAAGGAAACCGAGAGAACCGCCGCAATGGCCGCCAATATGATGGCGATGAGGGGGAATAACTTGATCTTGCCGGTCAATTCAGTTCAATCTTCTTTCCGTTCAGCTTTATATTGTTACCTATTATGTTTATTTCACCATTCTCTTTCAGTTCAATCGAGGACTCTCCGCAACCTATGATGAAGGTTTTCCCGGCATAATACTCCATATTTTCACCTGCCGAGACGGTTCTCGACTTATCGACATTAACACTGGATGTTTCCGCAATATCAATGTGCTCACTTCCCTTGACATCAATCATCCAATTGCCAGCAGCATTGAATCTCTGGTCAGATTGAGATGTCACGATGAAGCTACCCTGCACGTGCGTTACGGCGGAATAGGGCTCATAGATTTTATCAAGGCTTGCGACACCGAGCTTGGCTTTGTTTAGCAAGTCGACCATGTCAAACTCACCCCAAGAGCTGTCCTTTTTAAGTGGGTTGAAAATCAGAGACAGTCCTGTTGAGATTGGCGCAACGGTTTTGATATCAATCAAGCCAACCTGCACGGAATTTATTGCTCCGATCTGGTTTTCCTTGTTTACCCTCACAACATTGCTCTGGGAATCTTCCACAATATTGTAGTCTTTCTGCCCAACAATTTTTACATTGGAGTCTTCGATTGCAGTGTAAAAATCCTTCTGCGCGTGCACATATATTTCTTCTGCACCCGACTTGTCTTCAAAGCGAATTTCATTGAACTTTTTTCGATCCTTCGACTGATGCGTGTTGGTCCGGAACACTGACCGTGTCTTATGCTCCGGCAGCGCGTACGGCACTTTCTGCCTCGGATTGGGCACCACCCCCGTCACCACCGGCCGGTCGGGGTCGCCGTCGAGATAGGTGACCATGACCTCCATGCCGATGCGCGGGATGATCTGGCCGCCCCAGCCGGCGCCGGCCCAGTTTTGGCTAACGCGCACCCAGCAGGTGTCGCTGCCGTCTTTCTTGGCGGTGCGGTCCCAGGGGAACCACAGCTTGATGCGGCCATATTCGTCCGGGTGGATTTCCTCGCCCTCGGGACCTGCCACCAGCGCGATCTGCGTGCCGTCAATGCGCGGGCGTGGCGTTGTGCGGTGCGGAGTGGCGGGGACCCTTGAGGGGATGGCGGTGAAGGCGTTGTTGTATTCGGGGTCCCCGGCATTGGTCTCGTAAGAGCGGTCGCGGGCGGTGTGGATGATTTCGAAGATGACATGCTCTTCGAATGTGTTGGAGGGGTTGGCCACATCATAGGGTTTGAACCTTCGGGCCGGAGCAAGCGTCCTCACATTGGAATGGCCCTCAATGCGCTCATGATCGGCTTCGGCCGCCTGCATTCTGAGCTTCGACTGCTGCTCGACGCGGGCGTTGCTGATCGCCTGCGACGCCGAGCCCGTGCCATAGCCGCCGATCATCGGATATTCATACAGATCATAGGCCTCGTTCTTCGGCAGCTTGATCAGGCTGGGCGTCTCGCCCGCCGGCACGCCGCCGGGGGTCAGAAGGTTCCAGTCCGCGCCAGAGCGCTTGCCCGGCACAAAGCGGAAGCGCTTCTCGAATTTGGAGATGTGGTTGCGGTCGGTCGAGCCCATGGCAAAGCGGATCTCGGTCTCGGGACCGGTTGTATAACCCGACACATCCGAGGACAGATGCAGCGTGTGGGTTGCCGCCACCGCCCCCATCGCCCCGCCCTCATGCTCGAACCAGTGGAAAATCCCGTCTTCCTCCAGACGCCGCGTCAGATAGGCGAGGTCCGTCTCGTTGAACTGCACCGAATAATGCTGCGGCTCCGGATCGGTGACGATGCCCTTGACCACAGGCGCTTTCAGCCCGTGCTCGCCCATCAGCATCTGCGCCACGTCAACGCTGGTCTTGTCGATAAAGATCCGGCAATTGGAGCGCTGCGTCAAAAGCCAGTGCTGCGGGCGGATGATGAGATGATAGGCGCGCAAGCCCCGCGTCACCGCAGGTCCCTCGACCATCTCCACCACAAGACCATTCCACGTCCGCCGTGTGCCTTGCCCGGTCTCCAGCGACACATCCACCAGCGTGCCGACCAGCTCCTGCGGCGTCAAATCCGTCTTCTTCGACCTGACCGCAACCGATATCTCAAACAGCGAACCGATCTTCTCGACAATCTCAACCGTCTCCGGCAACAGCACATCCGGCCCCAGAGCCGTCTCAACCCGGATGATCCGCTCCGCCTGAATGTAAGAGGCGGACATGATGTCGATGTTCATGGGAGAGGCCCTTGCGGAAGTTGATGCAACCTAAAATGTCTGAGAGGGATGCACAAGGGGCAGGCAATCTGCTTCCCCGCACCAGGAAGGTGAGCGCCGGTTTTGCGCAGCAACACAGGTGAGGCAGAGTCAGTCACACCGTCTTTCAAACGCAGCGCCAGGCAATCATGCCAGACCACCGCCCGGCGCGAGCCGCCAAGGATTCCTGCTCCTTGAAACGCCCAACTGTGGGATGAGAACACGAATTTTCTGAGCAAATTCAATCGCCAGAAAAAATACTTATCCCACCCCTTCCATCCTGCCCCATAATCCGCCCCGTGTGTGGAAAGGCAGGGCATGTCGGATATTGACTGGAAAGGCGTCATCGAGCGGCAGTCGCGGGACTTGTTCTTTGTCATGACAGAGATGTTCTTCATGGCCGGTCTCAACAAGGGTGTGCCGGTGACGGTGCTGACGCGGCGGGTTTACCGGCGTATCTTGATCCTGCTGCGCCCGGCGGAAGCGGCGCTGCGCCGGCTGATCATCATTGCCGCGCGCGGCATTGTGCTGAAGGTTACGCCCAGCGGCCCGTTCCCGAAGGAACTGGCGGCGAAGCTGAAGAAGATGGAGCGCGCTTCAGATGCGGCTTCAGATACGCCAGCGCGCATTCCGGTGTTCAATCTGATCGAGCCGCTCAAGCATTTCGCCCGGCCCGGCGATCGCAAGCCGTTCCAGGGCAGGCCCACCTCGTTTCCGCGCATCAGCGTTCCCGGCTGGTCCACGCCGTATTTTCCGCCCGAACCGGTTCCCCTCACCGGCGAGGACCCGATCAACGCCGCGCGGCTCATCCGGCGCATTACAGCGTTCAAACACGCGCTGGCAACGCTGCCCAGACAAGCGCGGCGCTATGTGCGCTGGCGCGGCAAGATGTTACTCGAAATCCGCAAACTCACCGCGCGCAAACGCGGCTCGCGCATCTCCACCATCCGTCCCGGCTATCCGCTGGGTCATCGCAAGAAACAGATCCATGAAGTTGACCGGGTCCTGAGCGACTGCTGCTATTTTCTGCGCGAGCTGCGGAAGGAGCAGGATACGTCGTAAGGGGCGGCGGCTGACTTGACCGGCAGTTTGGACGGCGTCCCGGCAGGGCGGCGGGGGTGTTGGCGCGGGCTTCAGCCAATTGGCCGTGACGCTGTCTTTGTCAGACTGCGTGCCCAAACAAATCATACGCGTCGCTGCGCTCGATCTTGACCGTCACAATATCACCCGCCCTGACCGGCCGGCGACTGGTCACATGCACCGAACCATCAATCTCCGGCGCATCATATTTGGTGCGGCCGGTCGCTGACAGGCCATCGGCCTTGTCGATGATCACCGGCAGCCGCAGCCCGATTTTCTTCTTCAACAGCCCGGCCGATACGCGCTGCTGGCGCTCCATGAAGCGCTTGTAGCGGCTTTCCTTGACCTCCTCCGGCACCAGCGGCAGGCCAAGATCATTGGCCTTCGCCCCGCGCACCGGCTCATATTTGAACGCCCCGGCGCGGTCGATCTTGGCGTGATCCATCCAGTCGAGCAGCATCTCGAAATCTTCCTCGGTCTCGCCAGGAAAGCCGACAATGAAGGTCGAGCGGACGGCAAGGTCAGGACACGTCTCGCGCCATTTGCCGATGCGCTCGAACGTCTTGCCCTGATGCGCGGGACGCTTCATGTTTTTGAGCACGGCGGGGCTGGCATGCTGAAACGGAATGTCGAGATAGGGCAGGATTTTGCCCTCGGCCATCAGCGGGATCACATCATCGACATGCGGGTAGGGGTAGACATAGTGCATGCGCACCCACACGCCCATCTGGCCAAGTTCGCGCGACAGATCGAGAAATTTGGCCTTGACGGAACGGTCCTGAAACGGGCTTTCCGCATATCTAATGTCGAGCCCGTAGGCGCTGGTGTCCTGCGAAATGACCAGCAATTCCTTGACGCCCGCCGCCACCAGCTTCTCAGCTTCTCTCAAGACCTCGCCGATGGGCCGCGACACAAGGTCGCCGCGCAAAGAGGGAATAATGCAGAACGAGCAGCGGTTGGAGCAACCTTCGGAAATCTTGAGGTACGCATAATGGCGCGGCGTCAGCTTGACGCCCTGCGGCGGCACAAGGTCCATGAACGGGTCATGGGCGGGCGGCGCGGCCTCATGCACGGCGCTCATCACACTTTCATAGGCCTGGGGTCCGGTGATGGCCAAAACGTTTGGGTGGCGCTGGCGGATCACATCCGGCTCGGCGCCCAAGCAGCCGGTGACGATCACCTTGCCGTTTTCCGACTGAGCGCCGCGCCGATGGCGTCAAGCGATTCATCGCGGGCGGAATCGAGGAAGCCGCACGTATTGACGATCACCATATCCGCGCCATCATGTTTGCGGGTGATGTCATAGCCCTCGGCCCGCAGCCGCGTAATAATCCGCTCGGAATCCACCAGGGCTTTCGGGCAGCCGAGGGAGACAAAAGAAATGCGGGGAGCGGCGGTCATGGGCAAAAGTCCTTGGAATGCGGCGGGCCGTTAGCATGGTTTGAAATAATGTGTAAGCTCTGCGCAAAATCATGGAGAAGAAGATGGTCCGCGCTGAAAATCAAATCCCTTGCCCACGCCGCGCTGAAGGTGAAGGACCTTGACCGCTCGCTTGCCTTTTACCGCGACACGCTGGGTTTTGCTGAAATGATGCGCATAAATCACGAGGACGGCTCGCTGATGCTCGTCTATCTGCGCATGACGGATGACCAGTTCATCGAGATTTTCCCCGGCGGGGAGGGTGACGTGGCCCCCGGCTGGAATGCCAATGCAATCAATCACTTCTGCCTGCAAGTTGAGGACATGCAGGCAACAGCTGCGGACCTGCGTGCGCGAGGCGTCGCGTTCATTCATGAACCCAAACTCGGACTCGATGGCAATTGGCAATGCTGGGTTGGCGATCCGGACGGCAACCGTATCGAGTTCATGCAGATGATGCCTGGGTGCATGCAGGAAAAAGCGATTGGACGGCTGAGGCAGGAAAGCGTCTAGGGTGACAGCACAGGCGATAACTCAGGCGAAAACTGTCGAGGAAAACAGGGCAAACGCATTGTTTTCGTTCGACAACAGCTATGCGCGTGATCTGGACGGCATGTATTTGCGTGTCAGCCCGGCGCATGTCGCCGCGCCTCGTCTCATCGCTTTCAACCCGAGCTCGCGAAGGAGCTGGACCTTCAATCAGGGGCTCCTGAAAATGAACTGGCCGCCATTCTTCTCTGGCAATGCCATTCCCGATCGGCGCTGATCCGCTGGCCATGGCCTATGCCGGGCATCAGTTCGGCCATTTCGTGCCGCAGCTTGGCGATGGCCGGGCGATTTTGCTGGGCGAAGTGCTCGACAGGCACGGTCAGCGCCGAGACATTCAGTTGAAAGGGGCAGGGCCGACGCCATTTTCCCGGCGCGGGGATGGCCGGGCGGCCTTGGGTCCGGTGCTGCGCGAATATATCGTCTCAGAGGCCATGCACGCGCTTGGCATTCCGGCCACAAGGGCGCTGGCGGCTGTGTTGACCGGCGAGCGGGTGCAGCGCGAAACCGGAAAGCCCGGCGCGGTGTTCACGCGTGTGGCCGCCAGCCATATCCGCGTCGGCACTTTTCAGTTCTTCGCCGCGCGCGGCGACATGACATCGGTCAAACGGCTGGCCGATTATGCCATTGACCGGCATTATCCGCAGGTGAAAGGCGCGGAACGGCCCTACGCCGCTCTTCTTGAGGCTGTGATTGCGCGCCAGGCGGCGCTGATCGCGAAGTGGATGTGCGCCGGCTTTATTCACGGCGTGATGAACACCGACAACATGGCCATTTCCGGCGAGACCATCGATTTCGGTCCCTGTGCCTTTCTCGATACTTACATTCCACGCAAGGTGTTTTCGTCGATTGATGAGTTTGGCCGCTATGCCTATGCCAATCAAAGCGCGGTTGCGCAGTGGAATTTGGCGCGGCTGGCCGAAACCCTGGCGCCGCTGCTCGATGAGAATGAGGACAGGGCGCTGGAACTGGCCAATGAGCTGATCTCGGCATGGCCCGCTCACTATGAGAGGCACTTTTTGGACGGTATGCGCCGCAAGCTTCGGCTTACAAGGTGAGCAACCGCATGACAGCAGACTGGTCACTGAACTGGCTCTCGCTTCTCGAAACCAATTCGATGGATTTCACCAATAGTTTCAGAGCGTTGGGATCGATTGTGAGACCAAAAGGGGCTGCCAAATTCCGGGAGAACTTCACGGATATTGCCGCTTTTGATGCATGGCACGCGAGTTGGCTGGCGCGGCTGCAGGCGGACGGGCTGGGCAGCACGAAGACTATGGCAGCCTTGAATGCCGCCAATCCGAAATATATCCCGCGCAATCACCGTATCGAACAGGCTATCCGCGCCGCAGAGGATGAAGGCGACTTTTCGCTGTTCCATGCGCTTGTGGAGGTTCTCAAAAAACCATTCGCCGAACAGCCGCGATTCGGAAAATACGCAGCGCCGCCTGCGGAGAGCGAAGAAGTGCTGCGCACATTCTGCGGCACATGAACTCTTCAAATCCTGAAGAAAATGGTGCCCCCGACAAGGTTCGAACTCGTGACCCCCTGATTACAAATCAGGTGCTCTACCAACTGAGCTACAAGGGCGGCGCGGCTCTGATATCACAGACGATAAAAAAGAAAAGATGAATTTCGGCCTGGAACAGCCTCAATTCTCCCGGCCCTGCGCATCGCTTTTGCGAAAAGGTCCGTATCCGGCCAGTTCCTCAACAGCGGCTGCGACGTGGGCGCGCTCGTGCTCGAGATAGTCGGAAACCGCGCGGCGCAGGCCCGGATGCTCGATATAATGCGCGGACCATGTCGTGACAGGCATGTATCCGCGCGCCAGCTTGTGTTCGCCCTGCGCTCCGGCTTCAACGACGGCAAGCTTCCTTTCAATCGCAAAATCAATGGCTTGGTGGTAGCAGACTTCGAAATGCAGGAAGGGATGATCCTCAATGCAGCCCCAATTGCGACCGTAGAGCCGGTCTGAGCCAATGAAGTTGATCGCGCCCGCAATGTAGCGGCCGTTGCGCTGCGCCATCACCAGCAGGATGTCATCCGCCATACGCTCGCTGACAAGCGAGAAAAATTCGCGGTTCAAATAGGGCGAACCCCATTTGCGGCTGCCGGTGTCCATGTAGAAGGCGAAGAAATCGTCCCAAACCCTCTCGGTCAAATCCTTGCCAGTCAGCCATACGATCTTGATTTCATTGGCGAAAGCCTCGCGCCGCTCGCGCTTCAGAGCCTTGCGTTTGCGGGAGGCGAGCGTTCCTAGAAAATCGTCGTAGCTGGCATAACCATCATTCCTGAAATGGAACTGCTGATCATTGCGCAGGAGGAAGCCATTTTCTTCGAGGCGCTTTGCTTCTTGCTCCGTGGCAAAGGTGACATGCGCTGAGGAGATGCCCATTTGCCGCACTGCGGACGCGATTGAGGCGGCCTCGAAAGACTGAATGATATCAGCCGCTTGCCCGATGGCTGTCAACAATCTTGGACCGGTGACAGGCGTGAAAGGCGCAGAGATTTGAAGCTTCGGATAGTAACTGCCCCCAGCGCGGGCAAAGGCGTCCGCCCATGCATGGTCGAAGACATATTCGCCCTGGCTATGGCTCTTGAGATAAGCCGGGACAGCCCCGGCAAGACTGCCGTCCTCATGTTCGATCCGCAAAAACTGTGGCCGCCAGCCGGAGCGGCCGCCAACGCAGTTTGAATCCTCCAAAGCCGCCAAAAAAGCATGTGAAATGAAAGGGTTATAGTCTGGCGCTCCACATTCCGCGCCCGAAAGAGATCCCCACTCGGCTTCAGTAAATGCCCTTGCCCCGCCAACGATTTTGGCGGTCAGCTGGCTGGAGGCGGAGGGGGATTTGCCGAACATGTGCATCGCAGCAAGATAGGCTGCATTCTTGCCCGCGCAAGCGCCCGTTCATATGCCCTGATGCGGCGTCCGGTGAGCATTGAACTCCGGCTAGGCGGCAAAGCCCTCGAAAGTCGCCTGATCAGCGTGTTGATATGTCTTCTTCAGCGTGTCCTCGTTCCGCACCGTCCAGGTGATCACCGGCAGCGACAGCCGCTCGCGCACAAAGGTCACAAACCGGTTTGGCAAGTGATAGACATTGTAGGACACAAAACTGATGCCATGCGCCAGCATCGAGAAATGCGCTTCAATGTCCGGATCATGCACGCCTTCCGCTGTCAGTCCAGCCGGAATGCCCGGCGCTTCTTTGGCGCAGCGGCGCAAATGCGGGTGTTCAAACGACATGATGGCGGCCTGACCATTATAGCCTGAAAGCTCACGCGCCACGGCAGCCACCAGGCCGTCATCATGGCCCGGGTCGCCCTTGAGCTCGATGACCAGCGGAACCTTGCCGTCCACCAAAGCCAGCATTTGCGACAGAAGCGGGATCCGGTCCTGTGTGCCGCCAATCTTGATTTTGGAAAGCTGAACTGCGGTCCGGTCATGCACCATGCCTTTTTCGCTGGTAAGGCGCTCAAGATCGGCGTCATGAAAGACGACCGGCACACCATCGCTCGACAGATGCACATCGCATTCAATGGCGTAATTGGCGACAATGGCGCGCGAGAAGGCGCTCAGCGTATTTTCCCACACTGCCTTGTTGCCGTCATGCAGGCCGCGATGGGCAATCGGGCGGGCGGTGAGCCAGGAGAGACCGGCGGGGCTTTGACGCGTCATCGGCTTCACGCGAACTCGATCACGGCTTCAATCTCCACCGGCGCATTGAGCGGCAGGCTTGCGACGCCCACTGCGGAGCGCGCATGGCGGCCATTCTCGCCGAGAACTTCCACCATCAAGTCCGAACATCCATTGCCGATTTGCGGCTGCGAGACAAAGTCGGGCGCTGAGGCGACAAACACCGTCAGCTTGACGATGCGGGTGATCCGGTCGAGATCGCCCAAAGCAGCTTTGGCCTGCGCCAGAATGTTGATCCCGCACTGGCGCGCGCTCGCCCTGCCGGTATCAATATCGATATCGCGACCCAATATGCCGGTTGCCGCAAGCTTGCCATCAACAAACGGCAACTGTCCGGCGGTGAACAGAAGATTGCCGGACATCACATAAGAAACATAGTTCGCAGCAGGGACTGCGGGGGTCGGTAAGACTATGTTCAGGGTTTTCAGGCGATCATCTATGGCGTTTGGCATCGGGTTTCCGTTTGTTTTCTAGAAATCCGTTGAATGCTCACATTTTCGCCTCGCTTTTGCCACCGCAATTTTTAAAGTGAGCGTCAGGTTTGGAGACCCGTAATGCGTCATGCCCTATTTCTCTTGAGCTCGTCTGTTTTGATGGTTGGCGCGGCGAGCGTCGCACCTGCGGCGTCCGCCTCAGCGCTTTTGCCGCACCGCGCGGTTTATGACCTTGAGCTGAAGAACGCGTCCGACCGTTCGGGCATCACCGGCATCAAGGGACGCATGGTCTATGAGTTCAACGGTTCGGCCTGTGAAGGGTTCACCACGACATTCCGCTATGTGACGCAAATCGACAATGGCGAGCAGGTGCGTCTGACCGATCAGCAGACCACGACATTCGAAGCAGGCGACGGTTCCGCCTTCCGGTTTTTGACCAAGAGCTTTGTCGACAAGCAGCTCGACACCGAGACCGTCGGCAACGCCACGCTCGACAAGAGCGGCGTCAAGGTTGACCTCAAAAAGCCCAAGGAAGAAAAGCTGGAACTGGCTGCCACGCAGTTTCCAACTCAGCACCTCCTGGAGCTTTTGACCAAGGCGCAAAAGGGCGAGACGTTTTACGAAACATCCATTTTCGACGGTTCGGACGATGCGAACAAGATTTTGTCCACGACAGTCATCATCGGCAAAGACAAGGCAACGCCGACGGTTGCTGACGCCGCCGATGATGAGGCGCCGCTGAAGGATCTGAAATCCGCGCCGCATTGGCCAGTGTCAATGTCCTATTTCGAGGACGAGAAGGAAAATGAGGGCTTGCCGGTCTATCAGATTGCCTTCAAGCTCTATGACAACGGCATTACGCGCGATCTTGTCATGGACTATGGCGACTTCTCGATGACCGGCAAGCTCGTGGACCTTAAGGTCTATGACAAGCCGCAAGACTGCAAACCCCAGTAATTCCTGAATCCGAATGGCCAAGCTCGACGTCTTTGTCGAACCGCAGCCGAACGCCCGCTTTATCCGTTTTCTGAACGGGGTGAACCGCTGGCTGATGCTCGGCGGCATCCCGCTTCGTGCGCGCAATTCCTGTGCTCGGGCGTGTTCCGGGTATCAAGGGCTTCTCGGACATCCGCGTCTGGGACTATCCGGATGAGGATAAGGCCGGGCTTGCGGCGCTGTGCGGCAAGGGCAAAGCGACCTTCATCACACCGAACCATCCGGAATTCTTCACTGACTGGATGATCGACAAGGAAATCATCAGTCATGCGGCGCAGCTCGCCGCCTGCTGGGCGACGCACGGCGTCGTCAATGGCCTCGGCGATCTGGCGCAGCGCTTCTGGCTTGCCAATAATCTGATTGCCCAGATACCGGGCGATGGCGGCAAGGCGAAGGAATATTCGATCAATTGGGCCGTGCTGGGTCATGGCGTGCTTTTGCATCCGGAAGGATCGGTCGGCTGGCACGGCAATCATGTCGGGCCGCTTTTTTCTGGTGCCGCAGAAATGGCCATGGACGCCTTGCAGCGGGGCAGGCAAGTCGATGCGGACTTCGAGAGCTTTGTCGCGCCTATCGTCTGGAAACTCGTTTTTCTGAATGACGTGACGAACGGACTCGCCCGTGAATGCGCTTATGTTGAACAGCGGCTGCGCATCAAGACGCCGAACGGGGCAGGGCTCGCACAGCGCGTTTTTCTGATTTATTCAGCCCTGCTGCGGCGCGATGAGATGGAACTCGGCCTGACTGCCGGCGAAAGCGCACCTTATCGCGAGCGGCAAAGACTGGTGCTCGATGCAATCCGGCAAAAGCTTGCCGGATTGCTGAATGAGGCGGCAGATGCAGATTTTGCGAGATTGGTGCGGCGCAAGCTTCGGACTTTGGACAAAGGGAGCCCTGAAGCGAAGGATTTGAAGCGGCTGGCGGACATGCTGTTCCGGGCCGGACGTGTCGGCGACTTTGCCTTTGCGCGCCCGCAAATCTCGCAAGAAGAAATCGCTGAACATATTAAGCGCATCCGCAACGACTATTGCAGCGGGACCTTCAAAGACACATTCAACAAATTCGTGCCGCAGCCCGTCGGTCCACGCAAGGCAATCCTGCGTCTGGTGCAGCCGGTCGCTATGCATGCATGGCGAGGCAGCGCCGATGAGGCAGCACAAGAGATGCGACGGCGGATGCAGGCCAAGATTGATGAGATCAATGCCGGGCTGACGCCAATTGTCGAGAAGAACCCGTTCTTCGCCTGAGCGGCTTCTTGCAAATCGAAACCCGATATTGCAAACCCGCGCCATGACACAGCTTCCCCGCCCGCGCCCGCTAGATCACCTTGTTCTTCCAACACTGGACCTTGCCGTCAGCCAGGAGCGGCATGAGCGGCTGGGGTTTATCGTGGCGCCGAAGGGCGTGCACCCCTTTGGCACCGAGAATGCCTGCGTCTATCTTGCCGACGGGACATTCCTGGAGCCTCTCGCCATTGGTCAGCGCGAGACAGCCGAAGCTCAGACACTTGCCGGCAATGTCTTCACCGCCCGCGATGCCGCCTTCCGGTTCCGCAAGGGACAGGAGGGGTTTTCGGCAATTGTTGTCGGCTCGGATGACGCCGCAGGCGATCACAGGCAGTTTGAGAGCGCCGGCGTTTCGGCAGGCAATATCCTTGATTTCGGCCGCGATTTTGTCACGCCAGAGGGTGCGAAAGCCCGGATGGATTTCCGCTTGGCGTGTGCCGCTGATCTGCGCTCGCCCGAACTCGTTCTTCTTCACCTGCCAGCGCATCAATGTTCCCAAGGCCGACCGGTCAAAGCTGACCGCGCATGAGAATGGCGCGGTCTCGATCAAGTCCGTCATGATGAGTGAGCCGAACCCGACGGATTTTCAGTATTTGCTGCAAACGGTGGCCAATGAGCGCGAGGTCGAGGCGCATTCGTTTGGCATGGATGTGCAGCTGCCGAATACGAGACTCTCGGTTCTGACCCATGCCGGGCTGAAAGCGTTCTATGACCTGGACACCCATGGGGAGCGGCGCGGGATATTGATGCGCGGCATTGTGTTTGGGGTCAGTGATCTTGCGCGGACGAAATATCTCCTGAAGTCCCGTGCCGTTGACTTCACCGAGCGCAGCGAAAAGCTGATCGTCAAGCCGCAGACCGGCCAAGGCGCGGCCTACATTTTCGAGGCCGCTCAATGAGCGGGCCCGATGCAATCATCGCGCTGAATGGCGTCAAGTTTGGCAACGCCCTGCCGCTGAGCCTGATTGCAGGACCCTGCCAGATGGAAAGCCGCGACCATGCCTTCATGATGGCCAGTGCATTGAAGGAGATGACGGGAAAGCTGGGGATCGGGCTGGTCTACAAATCATCCTTTGATAAGGCGAACCGCACATCGATTTCCGGTGAACGCGGGATCGGGTTGGAAAAGTCGTTGCGGATTTTCGAAGACATTCGCGAACAGTTTGGGCTTCCGGTGCTGACCGATGTGCACACGGAAGAGCAGTGCCGGATCGTTGGCGAAGTGGTCGATGTGTTGCAAATTCCAGCTTTTCTTTGCCGTCAAACCGATCTTCTGATCGCCGCCGCCAACACCGGCAAGGTCGTCAACATCAAAAAGGGCCAGTTCCTCGCGCCTTGGGACATGAAGAATGTCGCGGCAAAGGTGACGGGGTCGGGCAATTCGAAAGTGATGCTGACTGAGCGCGGCGTCAGCTTTGGCTACAACACGCAGGTCTCGGACATGCGTTCCCTGCCGATCATGGCCGAAATCGGAGCGCCAGTGATCTTCGATGCGACACATTCGGTGCAGCAGCCGGGCGGGCAGGGCACTTCTTCGGGCGGCGAGCGGCGGTTTGTTGGCACGCTGGCGCGGGCAGCTGTGGCGGTCGGGGTGGCCGGAGTGTTCATCGAAACGCATCAGGACCCCGACAATGCGCCATCGGACGGGCCGAATATGATTGCGCTCAAGGACTTGCCAAGTCTGGTTGAAAAACTGATGGCGCTGGATGCTGTCGCAAAAAGCTAGGGGCGCGGCTTTCGCCACGCCCCTGCGCGCCTCACTCGGTCAAAAGATAGACTGGCGAGGGAACGGACTGTTTGGGAGTCTCCGGCGCAGTGCACGATGACAAAAACGCCGCGCCTATCAGAAACAGGCTCAAAAATCCCGCAATATGGTCCATAGCGTCCCTCCGGTTGGTTAGGGATCGGAATGCGCCTTGCGGCAAATCCCGGTCGATAACCCACCCGCCACGTGAGAGTTGACTGCCCAATTGCGTCACGGGAAAGGCCCCGGAAATGAATTCTGATGACCGCTTGTGTCGAAACGTGAATCTTCAACAAATCAGTTTTCAGTTTTGAAAGAAGCCGCTAATAGCCGCTTCAAGATTTAATCGATTTAGCAGGGAGAGACCCATGACCGCCATCGTTGATATCATCGGACGCGAAATTCTGGACAGCCGCGGCAATCCGACGGTGGAGGTGGATGTCATTCTCGAAGACGGCTCAATGGGCCGCGCCGCGGTGCCCTCCGGCGCCTCGACCGGCGCGCATGAGGCGATGGAGCTGCGCGATGGCGGCGCGCGCTACCTCGGCAAGGGCGTGCAGCAGGCGGTTGACGCGGTCAATGGCGAGATTTTCGATGCGGTTGGCGGGATGGACGCTGAAAACCAGCGCCATATCGACAACACGATGATCGAGCTCGACGGCACGCCGAACAAGGCGCGGCTCGGCGCCAACGCCATTCTAGGCGTCTCGCTCGCCGTTGCCAAAGCTGCCGCAGAAAGCGCCGGCATGGACCTTTACCGCTATGTCGGCGGCGCGAACGCGCATATCCTGCCGGTTCCGATGATGAACATCATCAATGGCGGCATGCATGCCGATAATCCGATCGACTTCCAGGAGTTCATGGTCGTGCCGTTCGGCGCGGAGAGCCTGAAAGAGGCTGTGCGCATGGGGTCGGAGATTTTCCACACGCTGAAGAAGCGCCTGAAGGAAGCCGGCCACAACACCAATGTCGGTGATGAGGGCGGTTTTGCGCCCAATCTCAAGAGCGCCGAAGACGCGCTGGCATTTGTGGTTTCCTCCATCGAGCAGGCCGGTTTCAAGCCCGGCAAGGATGTCGGCATAGCGCTCGACTGCGCGGCGACCGAATTCTTCAAGGGCGGCAAGTATGTTTACGAGGGCGTCGGCATCACCCGTTCGTCCGAGGAACAGGCGAAGTATCTCGCCAAGCTTGCCGCCGATTTCCCGATCATCTCCATTGAGGACGGCATGTCTGAGGATGACTGGGACGGCTGGAAAATGCTGTCCGAACTTGCCGGGAAAAAGACCCAGCTTGTCGGCGATGATCTGTTTGTGACCAACACCAAGCGTTTGCAGCAAGGCATCGACAAGGGCATCGCCAATTCGATCCTCGTCAAGGTCAACCAGATTGGCACACTGACTGAGACGCTGAATGCGGTTGAGACCGCGCACAAGGCTGGCTACACTGCCGTGATGTCGCACCGCTCCGGCGAGACGGAGGATTCGACCATTGCCGACCTGTCGGTCGCCACCAATTGCGGCCAGATCAAAACCGGCTCGCTCGCGCGCTCTGACCGGACAGCGAAGTACAATCAGCTGATCCGCATTGAAGAAGGCCTTGGCACGCAGGCGAAATATGCCGGAAGGTCCATCCTGCGCGTCCGGTGACCCCGCCCGGCCGCATCGTCATTTTGAATGGCGTGCCGCGCTCTGGCAAAACCAGCATCGCGCGCGCCATTCAAGAGCTTGGCGGCGGACATTGGCTCAATATCGGCGTCGATTCCCACATGGCCACGCTCCCGGAGCGGCTAAAGCCGGGCATTGGCTTGAGGCCCGGCGGCGAGAGGCCGGAACTTGAAAGCGAAATACCGGCGCTTTACGCCGCGCTGTTCAAAAGCATGGCAGCGCACGCCAGGCTTGGGTTTAACATCGTCGCAGATATCGGAATACATGATGGCTACTCCCGGCCGCTCGGCATCTGGCAGATCTGCGCCAGTTGCCTTGATGGACTGGATACGCTGATTGTTGGCGTGCGGTGCAGTATCGAAGAAATCATGCGCAGACGTGAGGCAAGTAACGCCAGCTATGTTGGCTTCACCCCTGACGGATGCATCCCAGACATTGTCCTTGCTTGGGAAAGGGCGGTCCATGATGGCCCGGATTATGATTTGGAAGTCGATTCGAGCAAACTGAGCCCCCGGGAATGCGGAGATCAGATAGTGTCGGCATTGAATGCTTTGGTCGCGCGCCAGTAAGAGGACTGCAGGCGTCTACGGAATAGCGGCACCTGCAACCAACTCAACTAAAACGGTTAAGGCATCTTAACTCCTTATAAAAGCCGAGCAGGCTAAGGTGTCGCATCGTATTGGGGTCATTCCGGGGATTATGCGCCTGTTTTATTGCTCTGCCTTGAGAGGCCGCCATTGCTGCGGAGCGCATGCCTGTGTCTGAATTTCATCCGCGCTTGAAACGGCAGCTTGAGACCTTGCTCGCAGGCGATCCGCAGGACGCCGGGACCGAACTGCTGGGGCTCGTGTCGGACGCCTACCATGAAATCGACCAGGTGCTGCACGGCGTAACTCAGACGCTGCCCTCCTTCATGCTTGAAAAACTGGGATCGCTCGACGGCGCGTCGGACATGACTTAGCGCTCAGTGGAAGCCGAATACCGCAGCCTGTTTGAAAACGCCGTATGTGGCATTTACCGCGACAGACTGGACGGCACCCCTGTGCGCTGCAATCCGGCGCTCGCCACTCTGAACGGATATGAGAGCGAAGACGCCTATCTGACCTCGGTCATCGGCCAGCATGGAGCTTGGTATGTTGATCCAGACAGGGGCGAGGAGTTCAAACGGCGCATGCTGGCCGACGGGCGCGTGCGCGACTTCGTCTCTGAAGTCTACAAGCACAAGACCCGCGAGCGGTTCTGGATTACCGAGAACGCCTGGTATGTGCGCGACCGCTCCGGCAATGCCATCTTTATCGAAGGCACGATCCAGGACGCCACTGAGCGCATTAGTGCCATGACGCTGGTTGAACGCCAGGCCAATGTCGATGCGCTTACGGGCATTGCCAGCCGTTTCCGTTTCATGAACCAGCTGAAGAAGGCAACAGTGAGCGCGGACTCAGCCTGCACCCTGTTCTCGATTGATCTTGACCGGTTCAAAGAGGTCAATGACCAGCTTGGCCACGCGGCGGGCGATGCGGTTTTGAAGGCCGCGGCGGAGCGGCTGCTGGCAATCGCCGCAGACGTTGCCCTGGTGGCGCGCCTTGGCGGGGATGAGTTTGCACTTTTGCTGGAAGGCCGGTTTCGCCAGTCTGATATTGAAGTTCTGGCAGGGCGTGTAGTCGAGGCATTGCGCGAGCCGGTCGAAATCTTCGGCCGCAACATCATGACCGGCGCAAGCGTTGGCGTGGCGTCATTTCCGGCGCATGCGGCAGACTTTGAAGAGCTTTTGGCCAATGCCGACCTCAGCCTGTACCAAGTAAAAATGTCCGGACGATTGGGCTATCATCTCTTTGACAGTGAGTTGCGATCCAAACGCACCGAGCAGCAAGAGATAGAGGCTGAACTCAAGCGTGCGATCCTGGCCGATGAGCTGGAGCTTTTCTACCAGCCGATTGTCAACCGGAATACGGGCGCGATCGAAGCCTTCGAAGCCCTGATGCGCTGGAACCATCCTGTCCGGGGCTTCCTCCAGCCCGCGCAGTTTATTCCTGTTGCAGAAGAAGCGGGCTTGATGACGGAACTGGGCAACTGGGCCATCCGGCGCGCCTGCGCGCAGGCGGTGCTGCTGCCGGATCATATTCAGATCGCCGTCAATGTCTCGCCAAATCAGTTTCGCTCGACCAGCATCGTCTCCAACCTTCGCGAGTCCCTGATCGAGACCGGGCTGGATGCCAAGCGCCTGGTTCTCGAAGTGACAGAGTCCGTCATCTTGTCGAGCGAAATGATCGCCGAGAAGGTTCTGAGCGACTTGCTTTCCACGGGCGCGCAACTGGCTCTGGATGATTTCGGCACAGGCTATTCCTCGCTGACTTCACTGCAGCGTTACAAATTCAGCAAGGTGAAAATCGACCGCTCATTTGTCGCCGGCCTGCCAAATGATCCGGCAAACCTTGCAATTGTGCGCGCGGTTCTGGGCATCGGGCAGGATCTTGGCGTGGATGTTGTCGCAGAAGGTGTTGAGCACGGCGCGGAGGCGGATGCCTTGACCCGTGAAGGCTGCATTTCCATGCAGGGCTATTTGTTCGGTCGTCCAGCTTCGTTCTCCGACGTTGTAGCAAACTTGGCAGTGCAAGGTTTGCGTGGCGATGCTCTGAAGCCGGACGCCGAAGAGGGCGGCGAGACGGAACATTTTGCGGCGTGAAGGCCCCGGCCCTAACGCTTCATTAAGCATGCCGCGTTCATATGGTGCGGCATTTCCAGCACGGAGTCGCCGCTTTGTGGACACGTCATCGCCGCCGCAATACCGCGCCGCGTCTAATTCTGCCTGTTTTGACGGCGCTCTTTGTCAGCTATTTCGGCTACCACGCACTCTACGGCGCTAATGGTCTCTATTCAAAGCACGTGGTTGAAGAGCAAACCAGCCAGCTGCAGGCCAAGCTGGATGTGTTGACTGACAAGCGGAAGGCGCTGCAGCAGCAGGTGGCGTTGCTCAGCGATGGTTCAATTGAGAAGGACATGCTTGACGAGCAGGCACGGCGGGCGCTGAACTTGGCGCAGCCCGGCGAACTGGTCATTCTGCGGCCATTCGATCAGTAGTTAATCGAAATCAAGTTAATGCTGCACGTGCTTCGTTGTGATGGATGCATGGCAGTCATGAAATTAGCCGTCTTGCACCCGAAAAATTGAATGTTATGGTCGTTGAAAATCAAGAGTTTTCAGGGAGCAAACCATGGCGGCCAAGGCGAAGAAGGCTGATGCGCTGATTGCGCGGATTGAAACACTCAGCGCGCCAAAGCCGGCCAGCTTCACCAAGGAACAGGAACTCGCCGCCTACCGGATGATGCTGCACATCCGCCGGTTTGAGGAAAAGGCAGGCCAGCTTTACGGCATGGGCTTCATCGGCGGCTTCTGCCATCTGTATATCGGCCAGGAAGCGGTCATCACCGGACTGCAGATGAATTTGAAAGACGGCGACCAGCTCATCACCGGCTACCGTGACCATGCGCACATGATCGCCTGCGGCATGTCGGACCGGGGCATCATGGCTGAGCTGACCGGGCGGCGCGGCGGCTTGTCGAAAGGCAAGGGCGGCTCGATGCACATGTTCTCCAAGGAGAAGAACTTCTACGGCGGCCACGGCATTGTCGGCGCGCAGGTCTCGCTTGGCACGGGCCTCGCCTTCGCCAACAAATACCGCGAGAACGGCAATGTGGCGCTGACCTTCTTCGGCGACGGCGCAGCCAATCAGGGCCAGGTCTATGAGAGCTTCAATATGGCGGCGCTCTGGAAGCTGCCGGTCATCTATGTGATCGAGAACAACCGCTACGCCATGGGCACATCGGTGACGCGCTCATCGGCGCAGACGGACTTTTCGCAGCGCGGCCTTTCATTCGGTATTCCCGGCATTCAGGTGGACGGCATGGATGTGCGCGCCGTGCAGTCGGCGGGCGAACTGGCCCTCAAACATTGCCGCTCCGGCGCGGGCCCGGTCATTCTCGAAATGCAGACCTACCGTTACCGCGGCCACTCCATGTCTGACCCTGCGAAATACCGCTCGAAGGACGAAGTGCAGAAAATGCGCTCCGACCATGACCCGATCGAGCAGGTGCGCGAGCGGCTGTTGGAGAAGAAATGGGCTTCTGAGGACGATTTGAAGGAGATTGACCGCCAGGTGCGCGAGATCGTCGCCGACTCGGCGGATTTTGCCCAGGCCGATCCTGAGCCCGATGCGTCGGAGCTTTGGACGGATATCACGCTCTGACTTATTCAACCGACAAAGATTGAGAGCGAACGCCCCGCTTCCGAAGGTGAGGAAACAATGCCGACAGACATTCTGATGCCAGCGCTTTCGCCGACCATGGAGGAAGGCAAGCTGTCGAAATGGGTCAAGAAGGAGGGCGACAAGGTCAAGTCCGGCGATGTGCTGTGCGAGATTGAGACCGACAAGGCGACGATGGAAGTCGAGGCGGTTGACGAGGGCACGCTGGCGAAGATTCTGGTCGCCGAAGGCACTGAGGGCGTCAAGGTCAATGCGGTGATTGCCGTGCTGGCGGGCGAGGGCGAGTCTCCAGCCTTCCCCCCTGCGGGGAAGGTGGACGCGGAGCGGCCGGATGGGGGTGGTGCGGGAAATGCTGCCGCCGCCAGTTCTGCCACTGCAGCATCTTCCTCACCACCCCCATCCGTCGCCTCCGGCGACACCTTCCCCGCAGGGGGGAAGGCTCCAAGCGTCCCCGCCGCGCCAATCGTCGCCGCGCCCGTTCAACAGGCTGCCTCCGATCCGTCCATCCCCGCCGGCACCGAGATGGTCGCCACCACTGTCCGCGAAGCTCTGCGCGACGCGATGGCCGAGGAAATGCGCCGCGATGGCGATGTGTTCATCATGGGCGAGGAAGTCGCCGAATATCAGGGCGCCTACAAGATCACGCAAGGGCTGCTCGCCGAATTCGGCCCGCGCCGCGTTGTCGACACGCCGATCACCGAACACGGCTTTGCCGGCATCGGCGTCGGCGCGGCGATGACCGGGCTGCGGCCGATTGTCGAGTTCATGACATTCAACTTTGCCATGCAAGCCATTGACCACATTATCAATTCGGCGGCGAAGACGCTTTACATGTCCGGCGGCCAGATGGGCGCGCCGATAGTTTTCCGCGGCCCGAACGGCGCGGCTGCGCGCGTCGGCGCGCAGCACAGTCAGGACTATTCAGCCTGGTATTCGTCCATTCCCGGCCTGAAAGTCATCCAGCCCTACTCGGCGGCGGACGCCAAGGGGCTCTTGAAAGCCGCGATCCGCGACCCGAACCCGGTCGTGTTCCTCGAGAATGAAATTCTCTACGGCCAGAGCTTTGACGTGCCGAAAATGGATGATTTCGTCCTGCCCATCGGCAAGGCGCGCATTCATAAAACCGGCAAGGATGTGACGATGATCTCGTTCGGCATCGGCATGACCTACACAGTCAAAGCCGCCGCCGAGCTGGCGACGCTCGGCATTGACGCGGAAATCATTGACCTGCGGACATTGCGCCCCATCGACTATGACACGATCATCGCCTCGGTGATGAAGACGGGCAGGGCGGTCGTCGATTGAAGAGGGCTATCCGCAAAACTCGGTCGGCGACCATGTCGCCAACCAGATCATGCAGCGCGCCTTCGACTATCTCGATGCGCCGGTCATCACGATTGCGGGCAAGGACGTGCCGATGCCCTATGCGACGACGCTTGAAAAGCTGGCGCTGCCCAATGTCGGCGAGGTTGTCGCGGCGGTGAAGGCTGTGACGTACAAGTGAGGGTTGATGAACCATGACCTCATGCGCAGGGGACAGAGCGCCGCAATGGCGGCCTCCTCGGCGCTGGCGAGGCTGGGACTGGAGATGGATGTGACGCTGCCGCGCCGGGCAGAGGACAAAGTTGAGGAGATATGCGCCGCGCGGTTTCTCACCGACAGCGGTGAGATTTTTGAGAACGTCCTGAAGGCCCATCTGGCCTACTGGAAAAATTACGGCGTCCTGCGGGCCGCATTGCGCAGATTGGGAATTGGCGAACATCCGTTTCGCCAGAGGAGGCAGCGATGGCTTTGAAGACGAAGAATTTGTGCCTGCCAGCCGGGGCGTAGGAAGAGCTAATGGCTGAACCCGCAAAACGACTGGCGACATACGCCGACCTCGCGGCGGTTCCGCCCAACTTGGTGGCAGAGATCATCCATGGCGCGCTGGTCACGCATCCGAGGCCGACGCCGCGCCACGCCGTTGCCGCAAGTTCGCTGGGAGGCCGCCTTTCCCCGAGCTTTCAGCGTGGCGAGGGCGGGCCAGGCGGCTGGATATTCATGAGCGAGCCCGAACTGCATTTTGGAGCTAATATCGTTGTTCCCGATCTTGCGGGCTGGCGGCGCGAGCGGCTGCCCGTGATGCCGGAAACCGCCTATGTCGAAACGCCGCCGGATTGGGTCTGTGAAATCCTGTCGGACGCCACGGAGCGGTATGACCGCAACGCAAAGCGCGATATATATGCCGGGGCGGGCGTGCCTTATCTGTGGCTGCTTGATCCGAGAAGCAAACTGCTGGAAGTGTTTCAGCTGACGGCGGGACACTGGCTTTTGGCTGCGACCTTTGTCGGCCAGGATGAAGTCCGCGCCGTCCCTTTCGACGAGATTGTTTTTCCCCTGAGCGAGCTCTGGCCGCTCGACACTTCAAACCCTTCATGAAACCGAGGCTCGACCATGCCCACAAACATCACCATGCCCGCCCTTTCGCCCACAATGGAGGAGGGCAACCTTGCCAAATGGCTAAAGAAGGAGGGCGATGTCATCAAGTCCGGCGATGTGATCGCCGAGATTGAAACCGACAAGGCGACGATGGAAGTCGAGGCGGTCGATGAGGGAACGCTGCTGAAGATTGTGGTGCCTGAGGGAACGCAGGGCGTGAAGGTCAATGCGGTGATCGCGGTGATCGGCGAGGCGGGGGAGAAAGTGGGGGCTCCAGCCTTCCCCCCTGCGGGGAAGGTGGACGCGGAGCGGCCGGATGGGGGTGGCGCGGGAAGTGCCGCCGCTCCAGAAAAAAGCTCCAGCGCGCCTTCCGCACCCGCAGCATCTTCCTCACCACCCCCCTCCGCCGCCTCCGGCGGCTCCTCCCCCACAAGGGGGGAGGTGGGGAGCGAGCGCACCTTCGCTTCCCCGCTTGCCCGGCGCATTGCCAAGGACGCTGGTGTTGATGTTTCCGCGATTGCCGGCTCCGGGCCGAAAGGCCGGGTCGTCAAGAGCGATGTGGAAGCCGCGATTGCCGGAGGTGAAGCCAAGGCCGCCCCTGCCGCAGCAGCTTCTCCTGCCACTGCCGCCCCAGCTGCCGCGCCGAAAGGCATGGCGGACGACGCTGTGCTGAAGCTCTTCGCCGAAGGCTCCTACGAACTCGTGCCGCATGACGGCATGCGCAAGACGATTGCCAAACGGCTGCAGGAATCCAAGCAGACCATTCCGCATTTCTACGTCTCGGTCGATTGCGAACTCGACGCCTTGCTGGCGCTGCGCGCACAGTTGAACGCCAGCGCGCCGGTGAAAAAGACCGAGAATGGCGATGTTCCGGCCTACAAGCTCTCGGTCAACGACATGGTCATCAAGGCGCTGGCGCTGGCTCTCGGAGACGTGCCGGACGCCAATGTCTCGTGGACCGACACGAACATGGTCAAGCACAAGCACGCCGATGTCGGCGTCGCCGTGTCGATCCCGGGCGGCCTGATCACGCCGATCATCCGCGCGGCGGAGGAGAAGAGCCTGTCGGCGATCTCCAACGCCATGAAAGACCTCGGCGCACGCGCCAAGGGCCGCAAGTTGAAGCCAGAGGAATATCAGGGCGGCACGACTGCCGTCTCAAACATGGGCATGATGGGCGTCAAAAACTTCGCCGCCGTCGTCAACCCGCCGCACGCCACGATCCTGGCCGTCGGCGCGGGCGAGGAGCGGGTGGTGGTGAAAAAGGGCGTGATGGCGGTCGCCAATGTGATGACCGTAACGCTGTCAACGGATCACCGGGCGGTGGATGGGGCGCTGGGGGCGGAGCTCTTGGGGGCGTTCAAGCGGTATATCGAGAACCCGATGAGCATGCTGGTGTGATTTGATACCGAGGGATGCAAAATTGGCCCGAAAGCGCCATATTGAGTGCTGTTGCTACGGCGGGAGTGAATAATGTCCGATCCTAAAGATATGATGATTCCCATGCTCCGCGAAATCCGCAAGGAGATAAAGGAGGGGTTCCAAGGTGTTGACGACCGGTTCACCGACGTCAACAAGAGGTTGGATAACATTGAATTGGCTCAGAAAAGCTTTCGGCATGCGCTGACAGCCGACACGATGATGTCGAAGTTCATCACCGGAGATTTTGAAGAGCGCATTGAAGCCCTGGAAAAGAAAATGGACAGCCTGTTGAAAACGTCGAGATCGTAATTGAGGGGTGATCAATGCGCGGACGATAGGGATTTAATTGGAAGCCCGTGGCGCTTCAAAGCGGTATGTTGAGAAGTCGAATAGAAAGATGGTGTGATGGCATTTGGTTCTGGCGAGATAAATCCGAGAAACCAGCGCATAGTGGGAAATACACAAAATCGGTCAACGACTTATGGCAACCAATTTATTTGGGCAATGGAATGTTTGGATTGCGGGACTGAATATGGTGCGAACGGTTGTGATAAACATATTCGCCGTTGCCCAAAATGCCAATCTGGTCGTCCCGGTGAACCTTTAAGCTAGGATTTGCCATTGAAAACCATCCTCGCCTTCGGCGATTCCCTCACCTGGGGCTATGAAGCCGTCACCGGGCGACCGCCATGCGTTTGAAAACCGCTGGCCGAATGCGCTGGCCGCCAAGCTTGGCCCCAATGTGCGCATGATCGCCGAAGGGCTGAACGGGCGCACGACGGTGCATGATGACTGGCTGGTAGACGAGAATCGCAATGGTTCCAAAGCTTTGCCGATGCTCTTGTCCTCGCATCAACCGCTCGACCTCGTGATCATCATGCTCGGCTCGAACGACATGAAACATCCCTGGTGGTCGCGCGCTTCGGATGCGCGGCGGGGGATGCAGCGGCTCGTAGAAATTGTGCAGCGGTTTCAATGGGGCGCGGAGATTGACGCGCCGAAACTTCTGCTCATGGCCCCGCCGCCTCTGGTGCGCACGGAATTGTCGGACTTTGACAAAATGTTCGGCCACGCCATCAAGGAAAGCCAGTTTTTTGGCAAGGAATACAAGAATTTGGCGGAGCTTTTCAATCTGCCGTTCTTCGACGCCGGCTCGGTGATCGAAAGCGATCCGAATGACGGCGTGCATTTGTCCAAGGAAAATTCACGCAAACTCGGCGAGGCTCTGGCCCCGCTTGTTTCATCACTGCTCGCCTGAGCGCAGAACAGAGGCTAACCCATGGCAAACTCCTATGACGTCATCATCATCGGCTCCGGCCCCGGCGGCTATGTGGCGGCGATCCGCGCTTCGCAGCTTGGGTCTGAAGACCGCCATTGTCGAGCGCGAGCATCTGGGCGGCATCTGCCTCAACTGGGGCTGCATCCCGACCAAGGCGCTGCTGCGTTCGGCGGAGATCCTGCATTTCGCCGAACACGCCAAGGATTATGGCCTCAAGCTGGAGGGCACCATCACGGCAGACATTTCCGCCGTCGTCGCCCGCTCGCGCGGCGTCTCGGCGCGGCTGAACGGCGGCATCGGGTATTTGATGAAGAAGAACAAGGTCGATGTGATCTGGGGCGAGGCCAAGCTCACCAAGCCCGGCGAGATCATCGTCAGCCCGACAAAAAAAGCGCCGATGCAGCCGCAGATTCCGGCGCCAAAAGGCACGCTGGGCGAGGGGACCTACACCGCCAAACACATCATCCTCGCCACCGGCGCCCGACCGCGCGCGCTGCCGGGCATCGAGCCGGACGGCAAGCTGATCTGGACCTATTTCGAGGCCATGGTGCCGCAGGCCAAGCCGAAGTCGATGCTGGTCATGGGCTCCGGCGCCATCGGCATCGAGTTTGCGAGCTTCTACAATGCGATGGGCGTTGATGTGACGGTCGTCGAACTGCTGCCGAATGTCATGCCCGTCGAGGACGTGGAAATCTCAACCTTTCGCCCGGAAGATGTTGGAGAAATCCGGACTCAAGATCATCACGGACGCGAAGGTCACCAAAGTCGTGAAGGGCGCGGACTCGGTGACGGCCACGGTCGAGACCAAGGACGGCAAGTCCTCGCAGATTACCGCAGACAGGCTGATCTCCGCCGTCGGCGTGCAGGGAAACATCGAAAACCTCGGCCTTGAGGCGCTCGGCATCAAGACCGACCGCGGCTGCGTGGTCATTGACGGCTATGGCCGCACCAATGTTCCGGGCGTCTATGCCATTGGCGATGTCGCGGGTCCCGCCGATGCTGGCGCACAAGGCGGAGCATGAGGGCGTCATCTGCGTCGAGAAAATCGCCGGCGTGCCCAATGTGCATCCAATGAACAAGCTGATGATCCCCGGCTGCACCTATTGCGCCCCGCAAGTCGCCTCGGTCGGCCTCACCGAGGCCAAGGCCAAGGAAGCCGGGCATGATGTCAGAGTCGGCCGCTTCCAATTCCAGGCCAATGGCAAAGCCATCGCGCTCGGCGAGGATCAGGGCTGATCAAAACCATCTTCGACAAGAAGTCCGGGCAATTGCTCGGCGCGCATATGGTGGGAACGGAAGTCACCGAACTTATCCAGGGCTTTGTCGTCGCCATGAACCTCGAAACCACCGAGGAAGAGCTGATGCACACCATCTTCCCGCACCCGACGCTGTCGGAGATGATGAAGGAAAGCGTGCTGGATGCTTATGGCAAAGTGCTAAATGCCTGATGGAGCAGACGAGGGGCGAACTGCCCAAATGTGCGGCGTGCATGTGTTCTGGTGATCATACCCATGACAATAAATGCGTTGTCTGGCCGCAGCTTACGCTGTAGCCACCGCTTATGCGCCCGCTTCACATCATGCTTGGCCTCATCACCGCTGCCATCTGGGGCTTCAATTTCGTCGTTTTGAAAGTGGCGCTGGAAGACATTCCGCCGCTGTTGCTCACAGCCTTGCGCTTTCTCTTCGCGTGCCTGCCTGTGCTGGCGCTTGCGAAGCCTGCGGGCATGAAAACCAGGCACCTGATCATTGTAGGCCTGACCACATTCCTCGGCCAATATATTCTCCTCTTCGCGGCGATGAAACTTGGCATGCCGGCGGGGCTCTCGTCGGTCACGCTGCAATTGCAGGTGTTTTTGACGATCCTCTTGTCCATTGTGCTTCTCGGGGAGCGTCCAAAGCCCAGGCAGATCATCGGCGGTGCCATCGCTCTTGCGGGTCTTGCAACCATTGCCTCGACCGTCGGCCAGGGCACCAGCATTCCCGGCATTGCCATGCTGTTCATTATTCTCTCAGCAGCCAGCTGGGCGGTCGGCAATTTCACCGTCAAGCTAGCCGGTCCCGCCGCTGGCTTCGGCACTTTGTCGGGTGTGGCCTGGGCCAGTCTTGTGCCGATCCTACCCGCTTTCGCCCTGTCGCTTGGCTTTGAAGGGTGGGACGCCTGGCAGGTCAGCTGGCAAACCGTGCGGCCCATCTCACTTGCGGCGCTTGGCTTCACCGTAGTGTTTTCCACCTGGGCCGGCTTCATGATGTGGGGCAAATTGCTCTCGACCTACTCCGCCAGCGTTGCAGCGCCTTTTGCGCTTCTGGTGCCGGTGTTTGGCGGCCTGTCAGCTTATCTGTTGCTGAACGAAACCCTGACGCCCCTCAGACTGGCAGGATCGGTGCTGATATTCGCAGGGCTCGCGGTGATTTTGCTACCCTTGGCCGAATGGCTGTCAAGACTGAGAGCAGTTCCTGCAAACCTTGAATGACTTGCAAACAGGAAACGCTCCAAGATTTTGATTGGCGCGCAATGCTTATCGTGACATGTTTCCGCTCAGACCGGAGAGGGCATCGCAGGAGCATCATCATGGACACCAGATCACTTCTCATCTTCCTCGCCATCGGACTTGTGGCCGGTTTTCTGGCAAGCTTCATCGTTGGCGGCGGCGGGTTGGTCCGTTACCTGATCACCGGCGTGATTGGCGCATTTGTCGGCGGCTATCTCTTTGGCGCGCTTGGCATCAATATTGGCGGCAATGCGCTGCTTTCCCAAATCATCACATCTACAGTCGGCGCAATCGTTGTCGTGCTTCTGGCGCGGCTGATTGCCTGAACTTGCGAAGGAGTTGAAAATGATGAACGAACCCATGGGTATCATGACCATGCCGGGCGTCGGGTTTCTCGGCCTGCTCTTCATTGGATTTCTGGCGGGCTGGTTTGCCGAAAGGGCGATGAACCGGCATCATGGCCTGCTCACCAACATTCTGGTCGGCATCGCCGGCTCGTTTGTCGGCGGCGCGCTCGCGGCCTTGCTCGGCCTGCATTTTTACGGCTTCGTTGGAAACCTCGTCGTCGCCACTGCAGGCGCCTTGATCATTTTGTGGTTTTTCGGCAAGCGCGAGCAGGGCACGCGCGTTTAGGCTTCGGACGCGCGGCAACGCGCCGGGCAACAGCGCTGCATATTTGTTCCTTGAGGTGAAGCGCGGGCTTCTCGATTTTGTCGCCATGACAGGAAGGCGAGGGGTAGCACGATGAGCGTTGCGGCGAGCGCGTTGCCCAGCGGGGAAATTGCCGGAAACATTTGCACGACTGTCTGCTGAACCGGCCAGGCCATAATGTAAGCGCCATAAGACAAGTCGTTCTCGTCGGTGAAATCGGTTAGAGCGCCATAATGAAACCGGCTTGCCACAAGCGCTCCATACCCAGACACAAGCGTGATAAGATGCAGCGTTACCGGAAGCGTGAGCGCGATTGAGACGGCAGAAAGAGCCAGGATCATGATCAGCGGCCCGGCACCCACCGGGACCCGCGCACGAGTCTGCCAAGCCAGAACGCCGATCCAGAATGCGAACGAAAAGCGGGCAACATGGTCAATCAGATGGGAGTCATCATAGGCAACACTCCGAAGCATCCAAGTCCCGGCAACGGCAAGGATGACCGCTGAAATCCAGATCGGCTTGATCGCAGCGAATCGATGCGCCAAGCCCATCAACAGCGCCAGCGAAATGTAGCACATGACCTCATATTTCAGCGTCCAGAGCGGAACATTAACGCCGTGCGGAACCGGCGTGTTCACAAAGACACCGGCAATTTCGGCTCCGCCGGACAGTGCCACAAGTATTTTGGCGAAGAAGCCGCCGCCTGCCGAGGCAAAGATGACAAACGGCGTTGCGGTTGACAGGAATAGTGCGGCAACAAAAAAAGTGGCCAGTGAGACCATGATCAGCGCTGGATAGATGCGCAGCATGCGGGCGAGCGCAAAGCGCGCGACACCGGGACTGCGATCATAGCTCGCGGCCACCAGAAGACCCGAAACCGTAAAAAAGACGTGCACTGCATGTGCCCCAAGCGGATAGCCAGTCAGTGCCTCGAGCGGCTCTGTGGCGTGAATGCCGCCTGTGATCACATAGCCGTGCGATACAATGACCGCGAGCGCGGCCAGCAATCTCACGAGGCCGAAGCTATTGTGTCCGGGCGCAGCAATGTCGGCGACTGTCACGCGGCTCATGAGCGGGTTCCTTCGGCGACTTCTCAGTCTAAACGAGAAGGGTAAACCGTGCGTCAACGCGTGACCTGACATGCACAGCGTGCACTCGACAGCCCTGACATCCTCGCTTAGAAAGCGGCAGTATTTGCGGGTGCATGCATGGTCACCGTTCTCGACAACACAAGCCTGAAGTTACGCCATCCTGAGAAGGCGCACCGGCCGGACAGCGAAGTTTTGCGCAAGCCTGACTGGATCAGGGTCAAGGCGCCGGTTTCGCGGGGCTATCAGGAAACGCGCGAGATCGTGCGTGCCCATAATCTTGTGACGGTGTGCGAGGAGGCTGGCTGCCCCAATATCGGCGAGTGCTGGGAAAAGAAACACGCCACCTTCATGATACTTGGCGAAATTTGCACGCGTGCCTGCGCGTTCTGCAATGTCGCCACCGGCATTCCGACAACGGTGGATGCGAACGAACCCGAAAACGTTGCCCGGGCCGTGAAGGATATGGGTCTCACGCATGTGGTCATAACATCGGTTGACCGTGACGATCTTGATGATGGCGGGGCACAGCATTTTGCAGATGTCATTCGTGCAATCCGCCTCGCCGCCCCGCGCACAACCATCGAAATTCTGACGCCTGACTTCCTGCGCAAGGACGGTGCGCTCGAGATCGTCGTTGCGGCCAAGCCGGACGTGTTCAACCACAATCTCGAAACCGTGCCGTCGAACTATCTCAAGGTCCGGCCCGGCGCGCGCTATTTCCACTCAATCCGCCTGCTCCAGCGCGTCAAGGAGCTGGACCCGACGATTTTCACCAAATCCGGCATCATGGTCGGGCTTGGCGAGGAGCGAAATGAAGTCCTGCAGCTGATGGATGATTTGCGCTCGGCAGACGTTGATTTCATGACGATCGGCCAATATTTGCAACCCTCGAAAAAACACCATCCGGTCATCCGCTTTGTGACGCCCGAGGAGTTTCAGTCCTTCCAAACCATAGGTCTGACCAAGGGCTTTCATCTTGTGGCCTCAAGCCCGCTGACGCGCTCGTCCCATCACGCGGGCGAGGACTTCGCCAGGCTGAAGGCTGCGCGCGACATCGCCAGCGCCCGATCCGTGTGAGACGGCAAAATTCCCGCCTTTGACACAGTCCGCCCAGTTGCGCACAGCGATGAGAACATGTTCGATCTCGTCGCGGACGTTGAAAGCTATCCAGAGTTTCTGCCGATGTGCGAGGCTCTGACCGTAAAATCCCGCAAGGAGCGGGAGGGCAAACAACTGCTCCTTGCCGATATGACTGTTGGCTACAAACTCATCCGGGAGACTTTCACCAGCCAGGTGCTTCTCGACCGCGAAGCGTTGATCATTGAAGCCAAATATATCGACGGCCCCTTCAAGTTCCTCACCAACCGCTGGCGCTTTGAGGCGGCGGGTGAGGGGAGATGCAACGTGCATTTTCACATTGACTACGAATTCAAGAGCAGAATGCTCGGCGTGGTCATGGGCTCAATGTTTGACATCGCTTTCCGAAAGTTCAGTCAGGCGTTTGAAGAGCGGGCAAACAAGATTTATGGTGTCGGCGGAATTGCCGGCGGTTCTTAGAATCTCGGATGCAACCACAGCAATCATATCTTCAGAAATGCAGAATATCTTCTCAGCGAATCTGGGGGATATCAATGTCGCACACTGCCGAGACAAGCAACGCCGCCATCGGCCAATGGTCAGCCAAAGCCGTCCTTCCAGTCATGGCCGCGACCATCTTTCTGAGCGCGTTTCTTCTATTTTCTGTTCAGCCATTCTTCACCAAAATGGTGCTGCCGCAGCTCGGAGGATCACCCGCTGTCTGGTCGGTTGCGATGGTGTTCTTTCAAGCGGTTTTACTGGCCGGGTATGGATACGCGCATCTATTAACCAAAAACCTCACTCTGAAGACTGCGGTATATGTCCACTTGGCGGTGCTGATTGTGGCGGCGGCCGCCCTGCCAATCGCGATACCCGAAGCCTGGCGGAAGCCGCCTGAAGAGGCACAGGCGGTCTGGCTAATTGGCCTCTTTTGTGTCTCTGTCGGACTGCCATTCTTTGCCGTCTCAGCCAACAGCTCGCTCCTGCAGAGCTGGTTTTCGCGCACGGGACATGCACAAGCGCATGATCCGTATTTTCTCTATGGCGCCAGCAATATCGGCAGCTTCGCCTCCCTCATTTTATACATCGTCTTGTTTGAGCCGCTTGCGACGCTGCCAGAGCAAAATGCGCTTTGGAGCGTAGGTTTCCTGCTGCTCATGGCGTTGATCGGGCTCAGCGGTTATCTGTCGGTTTCACTGCGCGCCACAAGCAGTCTGTCAGCTTTCGAAGCGGTGCCTTGCGCCTCCGTCTCAAACCTCGCCGGGGCTCAGTGGCGCGAACGACTGGCGTGGATTGGTTACGCATTCGTTCCCTCCGCCCTGCTGGTGGCGGTCACGGCGCATGTGCAAACGGACGTTGCGGCTGCGCCATTCCTTTGGCTTGTGCCTCTCGCACTGTTCCTGCTGACCTTTGTCATAGTGTTTCAGAAGCGTCCGTTTATTCCGCATTGGCTCGTGGAGAGGGTTGCGCCAATACTCATCATCGCGCTGCTCTACTTTACGCTCAACCCGGTCCATTCGTCGCTTGTCGTTCAGATTTTCGCACATTTTCTGACGTTTTTTGCCGCTGCGCTGTGCGCGCATGGCGCGTTGGCGGCGCGGCGGCCAGATGCGGCCCGTCTCACCGAGTTCTACTTTTGCATGTCCGTCGGCGGTGTTTTGGGCGGCGTGTTTTCAAGCTTGATTGCACTGCACATTTTCACATGGATCGCAGAGTATCCGTTGCTGCTTATAGTCTCTTTGCTGACGATCCCAGTCTTTCGAGGCGATCAGCCAAGCAGGCGTGTCGTTGCTGCGATTGCAGTTTCGGCAACCGCCGCTGGCGTGCTCACGCTGATCGATATGAAGACGTCACTTCATCCCTTGTCAGATTACAACAATTTGCAGGTTCTCAACGGCGCGCTTGCGATATCGGCGATCTAGCGCTCCGATTCTGACCGCCTCTCTGTCGCTTCCACTGAATCGATATTCTGATACATCCGTATCCGCTGATCGTTCGATTGATTCTATATGCGAAGCTGGATGACGGTGTGCTGATCTTCGAGTTGAAAAGCGTGGTTGGCGCGATCGGAAACGCACTTGGTCTGTCCGTGCGGCAAAACACGGCGGTATGGCAACGCCTAGCGATGTTGCCGTTCAGCGCTGGCAAGTTCCTGACAGCCAAGGCACGAAACGTACAGACGGAATACTCAAATGATGAGACCTAGCGCTGAACGCACTGCTTCGATCTGGATTGAATTGCGGGGCAGCGGTCCGA
This sequence comes from uncultured Alphaproteobacteria bacterium, assembly GCA_963792485.1. Taxonomy (GTDB): domain Bacteria; phylum Pseudomonadota; class Alphaproteobacteria; order Rhizobiales; family Rhizobiaceae; genus JANOYJ01. Next base: position 121,030 of record CAWBWL010000007.1, on the reverse strand, counting down.
ACCTGAATTCATGCTGCAACGGCGACAATAAACAAGTCCGACCGGTTTTTCATTGCTGCCGCCGCCCGGACCTGCGATGCCTGTGATCGAGATGCCGATATCCGCTCTTGAGTTGCGCAAGAGACCCTGTGCCATTTCAACTGCGGTTTCAGCCGAGACAGCCCCGTGCGCCTCCAGCGTGCCCGCCGTGACGCCAAGCAGGTTCATTTTGCTTTGATTTGAGTAAGTGACGAACCCGCTTTCAAAGACGTCCGAGGAGCCTGCAATGGAAGTCAAGCAAGCCGCCAGGAGCCCACCGGTGCAGGACTCGGCCGTTGACAATGTGATCGCCCGCCTGCGGCAGTCTTCGAGGAGTTTGGCCGCAGAGGTGGATAAGTCGTCAGGAAACAGGCTCACCTCAAAGATCCCGGATAAACAACGCTCACGGTGGCAATCGCTGCTATGCCTTCACCGCGCCCGATAAAACCAAGCTTTTCATTCGTTGTCGCCTTGACCGATACGCGCCCTGGATCGATGCCAAGCATGGTTGAAAGCTTGGCAACCATCATCTCGCGGTGATGCCCGATTTTCGGCTCCTCACAGATCAATGTCACATCGGCATTGGCGATCCGGCCTCCTGCATCCTTGACCAATTGGACAGCGTATTCGACAAATATCTTTGAAGCCGCCCCCTTCCATTTTTTGTCCGAAGGCGGGAAGTGCGTGCCGATGTCGCCCGCCCCGCGCGTGGCAAGCAGCGCGTCGGTCAGGGCATGGAGCGCGACATCAGCGTCCGAATGGCCGGCGAGCTTGGCGCAATGAGGAATGTCAACGCCGCAGAGAGTGACGTGCGTTCCCTTTTCAAAAGCGTGAACGTCATACCCATTTCCAACCCTGACATCCGGGAAGCGGACGGAGAGATTTTGGTCAGCCATTTCTATATCGCGCTTCCATGTCAGCTTGATGTTTTCGGCCGATCCCTCGACGATTTTCACGGGAATGCCGAAATATTCTGCGATTGAAGCGTCATCTGTAAATCCGAGCGATCCGGCGGCAGAAGCGCTCTCATGCGCGGCCAGAATTTCATCATAGCTGAAGGCCTGCGGCGTCTGTGCGCCGTAAAGGTGCGCGCGTGGCACTGTCGCCTCGATAAGCAGCGCAGAATCGACCTGTTTTATGGTATCGGAGATGGCCATCGCGGGGATCACGCTGCCGCCTTTCTCGAGCGAATCCAAAATCCGATTGATCAGCGCTTCATCCACAAACGGCCGGACGGCGTCATGGATCATCACGTATTTCGGCGAGAGTTCCTGAAGCGCCAGAAGTCCCTGATAGGTTGAAGCCTGGCGGGTCTTCCCGCCGTGAACGATCGAGATTTGATTGCGCGCTCCCGTCCAAGTCTGGCTGAAAAGGTCGCCATCATCTGGATGAATGACCACGACGATGTGCCCTATTAATGGGTGGCTCAACAGTGCATCAAGCGTACGCGCAATGATGCTGCGCCCCCCGATCAAGCGATACTGCTTGGGACCCTCAGACGCCGAACCCGCCCGCTCGCCCCGGCCGGCGGCGACCAGCACCACAGCAACTTTTTTCTCTGCCCCTTGAGTTGGCAACCTTGAAGCCCCGCATTTGCGCCCGAATGACCTCATAGACAAGCCGTCGCCAAAGGCAAGGAAGGCTATGTCCCTGATGTTTTCCGGCTTGGAATTCAAATACGGCTTCTTGCGGGCCGAACTTAAACTGGCTATGAAATAGGCGAATTTGGAAATGCATAAGAATTAATCATGCTGTTGGACCCCAATACAAGGATTCCGGTGAACAGCGCTGCAACTCTCGCAGCGCCTCTCATCGTGGGCAGCGTGACATTGCCGAACCGGGTTTTTCTGGCGCCGATGTCGGGCGTTTCGGATATCGTGTTTCGTGGTCTGGCCGAGCGCGCAGGGGCGGGCATGGTCGTGTCGGAAATGGTGGCCAGCGCCGAACTTTGCGGCAGTCATCCTGAGTTGGAGCTGCGCGCCAGCGGCGGCGGACTGAGACACCACGTCGTTCAGCTTGCCGGCCGGGAAGCGCATTGGATGGGAGAAGCGGCTAAACGCGCTGAAGCGCTGGGCGCGGCGATCATCGACATCAATATGGGCTGCCCGGCGAAAAAGGTCACCGGCGGTTACTCTGGTTCTGCATTGATGCGTGATCTTGACCATGCGCTCATGCTCATTGAAGCGACAGTGAATGCAGTCAAAGTTCCCGTGACGCTGAAAATGCGCCTTGGTTGGGACAGCCAGACGATAAATGCGCCTGAGCTTGCCAAACGCGCCGAGGAAGCCGGCGTGCGGATGATCACCGTGCATGGCCGTACGCGCTGCCAGTTCTATCAGGGCAGAGCGGATTGGGGCGCGGTGCGTGCAGTGCGGGAAGCTGTTTCTGTGCCGCTGGTTGTCAACGGCGACATAAGTTCGCCGGAGGATGCAAAGCTCGCCCTCGCAATGTCCGGAGCGGACGCCGTCATGATTGGCCGGGCGAGCTACGGCCGGCCTTGGCTCGCTGGTGAAATTGCCGGTGATGCGGGCCTCGCACCGTCGGGACCTGCGGAATTGGCCGGCTATGTCATCGCCCATTATGAAGGCATGATTTCGCTTTACGGTATTCAGACCGGTGTGCGTCACGCCCGCAAACATCTGGGCTGGTATCTGGACCACTACGCACCCGACACCGATTCAGACATGCGTCAAATCATTATGACTTCTGTTGAGCCTGCAAATGTTATCAAACACTTGCGAGAGGTTTTTTATAATTTCGAAGCTTCCGTCAACGTCGTGGAGCCTCTCGCAGCATGAAGGGACTCCCGCCCATCTCGGCTGCCCCGGACTTTGCCGCCGTCGCGTTGAACAATATTCGCCATGCGGTCATCCTGGTAAATACTGCCGGTCATATTGTCTTCGCCAACGCCGACGCGGAAGCGTTTTTCAGCATGAGCCGCGCCATGCTGGCGCGCAGCACACTGCAAGGCCTGGTGCCCTTTGGCAGCCCGCTCATGGCGCTGGTGGAACAGGTGCGCGAGGGCATGGCGCCTGTGAATGAATATCGAGTGGATGTCTCATCGCCGCGCCTCGGCAGTGACCGCATTGTTGACCTTTACGTTTCGCCCTGTCCTGAACTGCCAGGCATTGTCTCGGTCATGTTTCAGGAACGGTCGATGGCGGACAAACTTGACCGGCAAATGACCCATCGCGGCGCCGCGCGTTCCGTGACCGGCCTTGCCTCCATGCTGGCGCATGAGATCAAAAATCCGCTCTCGGGTATTAGAGGCGCTGCGCAGTTGCTGGAATCTGTGGTGAGCGACAGCGACCGCGAGCTGACGCGCCTGATCACGGACGAGACTGACAGGATCGTCTCTCTGGTTGACCGTATGGAAGTGTTCTCTGACGAGCGGCCTATCGCGCGCCAGCCGGTGAATATCCACGTGGTGCTCGATTATGTGAAATCAATCGCGCGCAACGGCTTTGCCAGTCACATCAAGTTTGTTGAAGAGTATGACCCGTCCTTGCCGCCCGTTCACGCCAACCGCGATCAGCTGGTGCAGGTGTTTCTCAACCTTGTGAAAAATGCGGCCGAAGCAATCGGGCAGGACGAGGCGGGCGAGATCACGCTCACCACCGCGTTCAAGCCCGGTATCCGCCTCTCGGTCCCGGGGATTCGCGACCGCGTCTCGCTGCCGCTTGAGTTCTGCGTGCATGACACCGGCGGCGGTGTTCCTGCTGATCTCATCCCGCTGCTGTTTGATCCGTTCATTACGACCAAGCCGAATGGCACGGGTCTTGGCCTTGCCCTGGTCGCAAAGATCGTCCGGGACCATGGCGGCGTGGTTGAGTGTGACTCACAGCCGCGCCGCACGACATTCCGCATCATGCTGCCCGCTTATAAGGGCGACGAGACCGCCGATGACAACCCAAACCAGCTGGAGCAGTCCGCCCTATGAGCAAAGGCACAATTCTTGTCGCCGACGATGATGCGGCCATTCGCACAGTGCTGAACCAGGCGTTGTCACGGGCAGGATACGAAGTGCGCGTCACCTCAAACGCCGCCACGCTTTGGCGCTGGGTGTCGTCGGGAGACGGCGATCTCGTTATCTCGGACGTCGTCATGCCGGACGAAAATGCGTTCGATCTGCTGCCGCGCATCAAGAAGATGCGTCCGGAATTGCCGGTCATTTTGATGAGCGCGCAAAACACGTTCATGACCGCGGTGCGCGCCTCTGAAAAGGGTGCTTATGACTATCTGCCAAAACCCTTTGATCTGACCGAACTTGTCCGTATCACGGGGCGGGCGCTGTCCGAGCCGAAGCCACAGAATGAGTGGCGGCATAAGGAAGAACCCGCCGAGAACATGCCGCTAATTGGCCGTTCGGCAGCGATGCAAGACATTTATCGCGTCCTCGCCCGGATGATGCAGACGGATTTGACAGTCTTGATTTTCGGCGAGTCCGGCACCGGCAAGGAACTGGTTGCCAATGCACTGCATGAATTTGGCAAGCGCAAGAACGGACCGTTTATTGCCATCAACATGGCGGCCATCCCGCGCGATCTGATCGAGTCGGAACTATTTGGGCACGAGAAGGGTGCTTTCACTGGCGCACAGAGCCGCTCTACCGGCCGGTTTGAACAGGCCGAGGGCGGAACGCTGTTTCTCGACGAAATCGGCGATATGCCAATGGAGGCGCAGACCCGCCTGCTGCGCGTCCTGCAGCAAGGCGAGTACACAACTGTGGGCGGGCGCACGCCAATCAAAACGGATGTGCGCATTGTCGCTGCCACCAACAAGGATCTGCGGCTTCTCATTCAGCAGGGCCAGTTTCGTGAAGATTTGTACTACCGGCTGAATGTTGTCCCGCTGCGCCTGCCGCCGCTGCGCGAACGCGGCGAGGACGTGCCGGACCTTGCGCGGCATTTCTTTTTCCTCGGCGAAAAGGAGGGTTTGCCCTCCAAACGCATCTCGCAGCCGGGCCTCGATTTCATGAAGAAATACGCATGGCCTGGCAATGTGCGCGAGCTTGAAAACCTGGTGCGCCGCCTTGCCGCCCTTTATCCACAGGACGAGATCAGTGCGGAGATCATTCAGAGTGAGCTGGCGGTCGAGCGGGGAACATCCTCGCCGTCCGGCGCTTTGACGATGGCAGACGGCGATGTGAGCATCGGTCAAGCGGTAGAGCACAATATGCAGCGCTATTTCAGCCAGTTCGGTGATGACCTGCCGCCGCCCGGCGTTTACGACCGCGTCCTGGCGGAGTTCGAAAAACCGCTCCTGCTGGCGTGTCTGACCGCGACGCGGGGTAACCAAATTCGCGCTGCGGAGCTTTTGGGACTCAACCGGAATACGCTGCGCAAGAAAATCCGCGAGCTTGGCATTTCCGTTTACCGGACCGCCCGCAGCTGAGTTTGCGCGCTCTTGTCAGAATTTGTGATTTCGTTCAGGCGAAGTCTTTGTTGTAAAATCGCCACATTGTGTTGCAAACTCGCAACGAGATCGGGTGGAACAAGCGAATCTTGCGAAAATGAATGCGGAAATAGCAACGGCGGATAGTCCGGTGAAAGCGGCTGCCCCTTCAGACGGGCGAAAGCTGCTTGCGCAATCCGGATTGGTAGCGGTCATCACCTCGCTTGTCGTGGCCGTTTTGTCGTTCCTCATCCTGATGGGCCTCACTCCGATACGGCCGACAGAACAAATCACGACCTTGCTGGCCGTTGCCAATGGCGTGTTGATCCTCATCCTGATCGGCCTGATCATCCGCGAAGTGCGGCGCATTCTGACCGCCCGCAAGAACCAGCGCGCCGCCGCGCGGCTGCATGTGCGCATTGTCGCGCTGTTTTCGCTCGTTGCGGCCGTGCCGGCCGTCGCCGTGGCGCTGGTTGCGGCCTTTACCTTGAATGTCGGTCTCGACCGTTGGTTTGAGGTGCGCACCAAGGAAATCGTCAGTTCCTCAATCAACATCGCTCAGTCCTATGTCGAAGAGAACGCCCGTAACCTTCAGGGCACAACGCTTTCCATGGCGGTGGACCTTGATGCGGCGCGCACGCTCTACAGCCTTGATCGCAATGGATTTCAGGAGCTCCTGGACCGGCAAAGTGTCGGCCGCGGCCTGGTGGGCGCCTCGATTGTGCGGGCGGATGGGGAGGTCGTTCTCAAGGCAAACACCGGCACGGATCTGGATCTGCCGGCCGTTCCCATTGAAGTTGTCAAAACCGCTGAGGATGGCAAGCCTGTCCTGATTCCGCCGCGCATCCGCAACCTTGTCGGCGCGGTTCTGAAACTCAAGGAAATTGACGACGCGTTCCTCTACACAATCCGCACTGTTGATCCTGAGCTCATCAAGGCCGTGCAGATCGTGCAAGCCAATACCGCCGAGTACAACGGCCTGGAGGCCAACCGCACGCTGACACAGATCGCCTTCGCACTTTTGTATCTTGGCTTGACGCTTGTGGTTCTACTCTCGGCAATCTGGACCGGTATCGCCGTTGCAGACCGGCTGGTGCGACCGATACGCCTGTTGATCGGCGCTGCCGACGATGTGGCTCAAGGCAATCTTGACGTGGAGGTGCCAGTGCGCCGTTCAGACGGCGATGTCGCCTCCTTGTCCGGCACGTTCAACAACATGATCCAGCAGCTGAAAAGCCAGCGCAACGAACTGATGTCCGCCAAAGACCAGATCGATGAGCGCCGGCGGTTTTCCGAAGCCGTTTTGGGTGGCGTGTCTGCAGGCATTATTGGCGTTGATCCAGATGGCCTGATTTCAATTATCAACAGGCCGGCCGAGCAGTTGATGGCGGTCGCGGGCCAAACGGTGACAGGGCAGAAACTGAACGTCATCGCTCCGGAAATTGGCGCTGTCTTCGAGCGTGCCCGCGGCACGGCGCGTAGCGTCTATATCGAGCAGGCCGCCATTCACCGCAAGGGGCTTGACCGGACGCTCAACGTCAAGATCACCATGGAGGAAGGATCCTCGCGCGCTCACCATTCTTACGTCGTGACCCTCGACGATATCACCGATCTGATGACAGCCCAGCGCACCTCGGCATGGGCCGATATCGCCCGGCGGATCGCCCATGAAATCAAGAACCCGCTGACACCCATCCAGCTGTCTGCGGAACGCATAAGGCGCCGCTACGGCAAGGTCATCACCGAGGACCGGGAAGTGTTCGACCAGTGCGTCGACACAATTGTCCGCCAGGTCGGCGACATCGGACGCATGGTCGATGAGTTCTCAGGCTTTGCCCGCATGCCCGCTCCCACTTTCAAGCCTCTCGATCTGCGCGAGCCGCTGCGGGAAGCAATATTTCTCGTCGAGGTCAGCCGTCCCGAGATCAAGTTTGAACGGCAGATCGCCAATGCGCCCATGCTTGGCAGCTATGATCACCGGATGCTGGGCCAGGCCTTTGGCAATCTTATCAAGAATGCCGCGGAGGCCATCGATTCGCGGTTTGCCGAGGATTCGTCCGAGCCGGGTCACATTGTCATCCGCGCGCAAGTCGCGGGCCCCGACATGACCGTTGACGTGATGGACAATGGCAAAGGATTGCCGCGGGAGAACCGTCAGCGCCTTCTTGAGCCCTACACGACAACACGCGAGAAGGGGACGGGCCTGGGTCTGGCCATTGTCAGAAAAATTGTCGAAGACCATCACGGTACCTTGCTGCTGATGGATGCTGACGAGAGCTTCTACAACGGACGCGGCGCGCTCATCCGGATGGTGTTCCCGCTGTCCGTTGCGGGCGCTGCGCCGCTGGAACCCGATCTTGGCCATGAGAATCAGGCCGCCAAGACGGAGGAAATGCCTGAAGTGAATGAGTTGATTGCACATGGCCGCTGACATTCTGATTGTAGACGATGAACAAGACATCCGTGATCTCGTTGCGGGCATACTCGACGATGAGGGTTACGACACCCGCACCGCGCGCGACGCTGACAGCGCGCTCGCCGCGCTGTCCGAGCGGCTGCCGCGTTTGATGTTTCTGGATATCTGGCTGCAGGGAAGCAGGCTGGATGGCCTCTCGCTCTTGGACGAAGTCAAAGCCGTGCATCCGAACCTGCCGGTCGTCATGATTTCCGGTCACGGCAATATCGAGACTGCCGTCTCGGCGATCAAACGCGGCGCTTATGATTTTATCGAGAAGCCGTTCAAGGCGGACCGGCTGGTGCTGGTGGCGGAGCGCGCGCTCGAGAACTCCCGCCTTAAACGGGAAGTGAGTGAGCTCAAGAAGAAAAGCAGCGACAGCGCTGAATTGATTGGCAATTCTCTCGCCATGAACCATCTGCGCCAGACCGTGGACCGCGTCGGGCCCACCAACAGCCGGGTCATGATTTTCGGCGCTTCCGGCTCCGGCAAGGAGATGGTGGCTCGGGCCATTCATGCCAAGTCAGGCCGCGCCAACGGTCCGTTTGTGGCTGTCAACGCGGCTGCAATTACGCCGGAGCGTATGGAAATCGAATTGTTTGGCACGGAAATGACCGGTGGCGAGCGGCGCATTGGCGCGCTCGAAGAGGCGCATGGCGGCATTTTGTACATCGACGAAGTCGCGGACATGCCGAAGGAAACCCAGAGCAAAATACTGCGCGTCCTGGTCGATCAGCAGTTTGAGCGGGTCGGCGGCAACAAGCGGGTCAAAGTCGATGTCCGTTTCATTTCATCAACCGCGCAAAACCTGGAGGGACTGATTGCGGAAGGCAGGTTCCGCGAGGATTTGTTCCACCGGCTCGCCGTGGTCCCGGTCATGGTGCCGCCGCTGTCTGACCGGCGCGAGGATATTCCCGCGCTCATCAGCTACTTTGCCAATCAGGTGGCGGAACAGTCCGGCATCAAGATCCGGCAGATCGGCGACGACGCCATGGCGGTTCTGCAGTCACACTCCTGGCCGGGCAATATAAGGCAGTTGCGCAACAATATTGAGCGGCTCTTGATTTTGGCGCGGGGCGAGGATGAGAGTTCGGTCATCACCGCCGATTTGCTGCCCGCGGAAGTTGGCGACACTTTGCCGCGCGCGCCAAACCAGAGCGACCAGCATATCATGGCGCTGCCATTGCGGGAGGCGCGGGAATTGTTCGAGAAGGAATATCTCATCGCCCAGATCAACCGGTTTGGCGGAAACATCTCGCGCACGGCGGAGTTTGTCGGCATGGAGCGCTCGGCGCTGCACCGGAAACTGAAATCGCTCGGCGTGTGAGAGTCCGTTTGGAAACTCGGCTGGTCGAGTCAGCTGTGCGGTTGTCGAGAACCGGAGCGGAGTGAACTCAAGTTCGTGAGCACCGGAAGCGCAGAAAATCGCATCAGATGGCCGGTCAGGCGGAGTTTCCAAACGGACTCGAAGGGGCAGGGAGCTTCAAATGTCAAGAATTGCCTATGTGAATGGCCGTTATGTGCCGCACCGCAACGCGCAGGTTCACGTCGAGGACCGCGGCTACCAGTTTGCCGACGGCGTGTATGAGGTCTGCGAAATTCGTGAGGGATACATCGTTGACCTGACCCGCCATCTTGAGCGTCTCGACAGATCGCTGCGGGAACTTTCGATGAAGCGGCCCCTGAGCCGCAGCGCGCTGATCCATGTTATCCGCGAGACCGTGCGCCGCAACGGCGTAAGAGATGGCATGTTCTATCTGCAGGTCACGCGCGGCGTCGCCAGGCGCGACCATGTATTTCCGGGCGAAAACACGCCATCCTCCCTCGTTGTTACTGCCAAGCACGGCGACCGGAAAGCTGCCAGCGCCAAGGCTGAAAAGGGGATTGGCGTAATCACCGTCCCGGAAAACCGTTGGGACCGCGTGGACATCAAGACTGTCGGCCTTCTTCCCAATGTGCTCGCGCGGCAGAAGGCCAAGGAACACGGGGCGGCGGAAGCATGGTTTGTCGATGAGCGCGGCATGGTCAAGGAGGGAGCCGCAACAAATGCATGGATCGTTACCATGGATGGCGCGCTGGTAACGCGCCCTGCGGAGCATGGCATATTGCGCGGAGTGACACGAACGACGCTGTTTGATCTCGCCGCCATAATGAAGCTGCGAATTGAGGAACGCGAGTTTTCAGTTGAAGAGGCTAAAATAGCGCGTGAAGCCTTTATAACCGCCGCAACCACACTAGTTATGCCGGTTGTGTCCATAGATGGAACACCGGTGGCCAATGGAAGTCCTGGCAGCCTTTCACTTTCACTCAGGGATGCGTTTTTTGACGTTGCGGAAAAAATCAGAGCCTGATAACCCCAAAATCACAACCGGCAACCATCGGTTTATTTGCATCTGGCAGGGGCAGAACTAAACATTAAAAGACGGACTTCCGGCGTGTCCCTTGCGTCAGGAAGAGCCAGAGGGACAATAAAATCATGGCTGAAAAGTCACAAAATCTTCAGGACCTTTTTCTCAATTCGGTCCGCAAGCAAAAAAACTCTCTCACGATCTTCCTGGTCAATGGTGTCAAGCTGACCGGCGTCGTCACTTCTTTCGACAATTTCTGTGTGCTGTTGCGCCGCGACGGGCATTCGCAGCTTGTCTACAAGCATGCCATATCGACAATCATGCCCAGCATGCCGGTGCAGATGTTTGAGGGCGAAGACGCCGACAAGGACAATTGAGCGTTTCTCCAAAAGGCAAGAAGCCAGTCTCTTCCAAGGATGTAACGCCGCCGCGCATGCGTGCGGCGGTGATCGTGCCGGTGATCAAGCGCGGAAGGTCTGCGGGGGACGGCGCTGCGCGCAGCCCTGAGGCGAGACTGGAGGAGGCGAGGGGCCTTGCGCTCGCCATTGACCTCGATATCGCATTCAGTGAAATCGTGCCTTTGTCCCAGCCAAAGCCTGCAACTTTGCTTGGCTCTGGCGCAGTCGCGCAGCTCGGAACCCGCGCCGCCGAAGACGACATTGGTCTCTTGATCGTTGATCATCCATTGACGCCTGTTCAACAGCGCAACCTCGAAAAGGCTTGGAACGCCAAAGTCATTGACCGGACAGGCCTGATTCTCGAAATCTTCGGCCGGCGCGCAAAGACCAAGGAAGGCGTGCTTCAGGTCGAGCTTGCGCATTTAAACTATCAAAAGGGCCGCCTTGTCCGCTCATGGACGCATCTTGAAAGGCAGCGCGGCGGCGGCGGCTTCATGGGGGGGCCGGGCGAAACGCAGATCGAGACAGACCGGCGGCTGTTGCAGGACCGCATTGACCGGCTGAAAGCCGAACTTGAGCAGGTCACCCGCACCCGCAAACTGCACCGCGTCAAGCGCCAGAAAGTGCCCTATCCTGTTGTCGCTCTGGCTGGATACACGAACGCCGGCAAATCGACGCTCTTCAACCGTCTGACCGGCGCTGAAGTGCTTGCGCAGGACATGCTGTTCGCGACACTCGATCCCACGCTGCGCCGCCTGAAGCTGCCGCATGGGGGTATCTGCATACTGTCCGACACGGTGGGCTTTATCTCAAACCTGCCCACCCAGCTTGTCGCCGCTTTCCGTGCGACGCTGGAGGAAGTGGTTGAAGCCGACCTCATCTTGCATGTCAGAGACATCTCCGATCCAGACACGGTCGCCCAGGCAAACGATGTTGGCAAAGTGTTTGCAGAACTTGGCATCGACAGCGAGCACGATGCGCGCGTTGTCGAAGTCTGGAACAAGGTTGATCTTGTCAACGAAGCGGAGCGGGGCGAATTGCTCAGCTCGTTGAGCATGACCAAAAAATCATTGCTTGCGGGCATGCCGGTTTCCGCTGTGACGGGAGAGGGGCTTGCTGATCTGCTGGGCCTTGTTGAGAGCCGCGTCGCAGGAACAACAGAAACCGTCAGAGTCAATCTTGCCGCATCGCAGATGCAGCATCTCGGCTGGATTTATGACAACGCTGAAATCATCAAGCGGTCCAACAAGAAAGACGGCGGCATCGCGTTTGAATTGTCGATGACTAAGCAAGCTGCCGCGTCATTGAGAGACCGGCTTGCCAAAGGCGGCGCGTGAGGCGCATGCGCGCGCGATACCACATTTCCAACCCCCGGGGATGGAAATCGGCAAGACACGAATTATCCCAATAAAATCAATGCCCCAAAATATTCTCATCCCCGCCTTCCCGTTCTGCGTCATGATGTCTCCCGTTGGTTTGTGTCTGAAAGGGACGCCGTGAGTTTTGACTGGGCAGGATGCGTTGAGCGCAACCGGGACATTCTGATCCGCATTATCGCGGACATGTTTGTGCTGGCGCGCATTGTGCCGGGCGAGGTGATCGGGTCCGAGCCTTTTGAGCGCACGCTGCCGCGTTATGTCTGGCGGGCTGTGATGCTGATCCTGGTGCCGGCCGAGGCCGCCATGCGCCGGCTGATCATCATTGCCGCGCGCGGGCTTGCTTTTGAACCGCTCGTAACGCGAACGGCTCCCGCAGGGGCTGCTCTGCCCGCCGCCGCTGATGCTTCAGAAAATACGGATGATCTGGAAAGCGCTGATGCCGCTGCCGGTTCTGACGAGACCGCAGGCTCTGACGCCGCACCGCGCACGCCTGTGTTCAACATGTTTGATCCGATGAAATCGTTTTGGGACTATTGGGGACCGGAACTCGATCCGGGCTCCATCAAGCCGTTTCCCTCAGAGCTGCCGGATCCCGTGCGCTGCGCGCCGGTCGGGGCGGTGAGGCTGTGGCAGCGGCTGCAGGCGCTGCATAATGCGGTCCAGGACATGCCCGGCTCCGTGCAGCGCTATCTGCGGTTTCTGGCCCTGTGCGCATATGCGATCAAGACCAAGACCAAAATGCGCCCGCAGCGCCTGTCGCCGATGCGTCCGGGCTATGCGCCCGGTTTTCAGAAGAACCGGCATGCAAAGAGCGAGGCTCAACTGCTGCTGGATGAAGTCCATTCAATCGCCTTCAAAATCCTCTCGCCGCCCAAGCCGCCTTGGGTCTGACGCAGTTCCGCAGTTTTGGCGGAGAACCTGGCAGGCGAAAGCCTTCCGGGGGATTGGGCATGGCCCTGCCTCGCGCCATCACAGCTTTGCAGGATCGGGCACCGGGACGTGTCGCCCCGCAGCTTTAGCGACGGCGGAAGGCTTGCCAAATCCCGAGAACTGACGTTTCATCGGCCAAGCCAAAATGTGGAGGATAAAATGGCAAAACGCGCGCCCGGAATTGAAACCCTGTCGATTCATGCCGGGGCCAAGCCCGATCCTACGACAAATGCGCGCATCACGCCGATTTACCAGACCACGGCCTACACATTCAACGATGTGGACCACGCCGCGTCATTGTTCGGGCTTCAGGCATTTGGCAATATTTACACGCGCATCATGAACCCCACGCAAGGCGTGCTCGAAGAGCGGGTGGCGGCGCTGGAGGGGGGCACGGCGGCATTGGCTGTCGCCTCCGGCCATGCGGCGCAGTTGTTGATCTTTCACACGCTGATGCAGCCGGGCGATGAATTCGTTGCCGCGCGCAAGCTCTATGGCGGGTCGATCAACCAGTTCGGCAATTCATTCAAGAGCTTTGGCTGGAACGTCAAATGGGCCGACACGGAAGATATGTCGAGCTTCGAGTCCGCGATCACCAAGAAGACCCGCGCCATTTTCATCGAAAGCCTGGCCAATCCCAGCGGCCGCGTAACGGATATCGCAGCCATTGCGGAGATCGCCCACAAGCACGGTCTGCCGCTCATCGTCGACAACACCATGGCGACGCCTTACCTCATCCGCCCTTTTGATCATGGCGCGGACATTATTGTGCATTCGCTGACCAAATTCCTCGGCGGCCATGGCAATTCCATGGGAGGCGTCATTGTCGATGGCGGCACGTTCGATTGGTCAAAATCTGGCAATTATCCGATGTTGTCCGAGCCCCGGCCGGAATATGCCGGTGTTGAGCTGCACAAGACATTCGGCAATTTTGCCTTTGCCATCGCCTGCCGCGTGCTGGGTCTGCGCGATCTCGGGCCCGCCATCGCGCCGATGAACGCCTTCCTGATCCTGACAGGCATCGAAACACTGCCTCTCAGAATGCAGCGCCATTCTGACAATGCGCAGAAAGTCGCTGAATGGCTCGAGAAGCATCCGAAAGTCACCTGGGTCCAGCACGCGGGGTTGCCAAGCGATCCGACCCATAAGCTGCTCAAGAAATATTCACCGAAGGGCGCAGGCTCGGTATTCACCTTCGGCGTCAAGGGCGGCTACGAAGCAGGCGTCAAGCTGGTGCAGGGCTTGGAGCTGTTCTCGCATCTGGCCAATATCGGCGACACGCGTTCCCTTGTCATTCACCCGGCGTCCACCACGCACAAGCAGCTCACCGACTCGCAGAAGACAGCCGCAGGCGCGGGTCCGGATGTGGTGCGCCTGTCGGTCGGTCTTGAGAATGTCGAGGATATTATCGCTGATCTTGAGCAGGCGCTCAGCAAGATGTTGTAGTTTATGCTGCCTGCTGGCGGACGAACTTTTCGGCTTCCACCGACAAGATCTGCTGCTTGGCGATGAATTTGATTGCGCCGTCTTCCGGGTCAAATTCGATGAAGGCGTTGGGATCGTAAATGACACTCTCGAGGCGTCCGGAAGCGCCGCAAATGACATCGCCTCTCAGCGTCGTTCCGTTGACAAGAACAATGATCGCTTTCGTGCGGCGTGCGTTGGCGTCGGCCATGAGTGGGTCGTCCTTTTGAAACAAGTCAGGAAGTGTCGAGGCGTCATACACGGGAAATATGCAAACGGCCTGAAAGCAATCGAGACAAATTGAACGATCACAGGGATTGGCGGGAAAATGGACGTTGAGCGCTTTGTATCAATCACATCAGACGCTGTGAAAATGGAGGAAAGCCGCCCTGATGCAGTCAAAGTGCTGTCGGGCAATCCGGTGCACACGACCTGGAATATTGAGGAACGCGACGGCCTCTATTGCGGCATCTGGCAATCCACACCGGGTAAATGGCGCATTTCCTACGATGAATGGGAGTTCTGCCACATCCTGTCCGGCGTGTCGGTTGTCACCGAAGATGGCGGGGAAAGCCGGAGGGTCGAAGCCGGCGAAAGTTTCATTTTACGTCCAGGGTTCAAGGGAACTTGGGAAGTGATCGAGACGACGCGCAAGGAATATGTGATCAGGCTTTGATCACCAACTCAGGTCCAACCGTTCCAGGCCGTGAAAGTGGTAGCTGTCCCGATATCTGGGAGGCGAGGCGAGCCGGAGGCCAGGCAAGCGCTGAAACAGGGTTTTGAGCGAGACCTGCAATTCCAGCCGGGCCAGCGGCGCGCCAATGCAGAAGTGTATGCCAGCGCCGAAACTGACATTCTTCTGGTCCGCCCGTTTGGGATTGAACAGATCCGGCCCTGAAAAGGAAGACGGGTCACGATTGGCCGCGCCCAGCAACAGTCCGATCTTCTCGCCTTTCTTCAACGCGATGGGACCACTTGCACTTTCAAGTTCCATGTCAAAAGCGGCGTAACGCGTGAATATATGCAGCGGCGCATCAAACCGCAGCGCCTCCTCCACAATGCGCGCTACCGCCTCGTCGGAACCAAACAGGTCTGCCGGATGTGCCACATGCTCAAGCAGGGCCTTCACCGCATTGCCTGTCTGATGAACGGTTGCTTCATGGCCGGCATTCAGCAGCAGAACGGCTGTGGAGATCAGCTCATCCTCGCTTAGCTTTTGCCCGTCAGCTTCGGCAAGGGCGAGCAGGCTCAGCAGGTCCTCGCCTGGCCTGCCACGCCGGAACTTGAGCTCCTCCCGAAGAAAGTTGCCAAACTTCTTCGAGGCCGCATCCGCCAAGTCTTCGACCATCCGTGTCCGCCCATGCATATACATCGCCACCATGGCATGCGACCACTCAAGCAATTGCGGGCCCATGGCTTCGTCAATGCCCAGCATGTTCGCAATGATTGTGACGGGCAGGGGCGAGGCGTAGGCCGGGATGAGGTCGACTTGTCCGGATGATTCAAACCCATCGATCAATTCCTGACACAACATCTCAAGCCTCGGCTTCAGCCGCTCGACTTGCCGGGAGACAAACGCTCTTTGCACAAGGGTGCGCAGCCGTGTGTGCACCGGCGGCTCGCGCTCCAGCAGGGAGTGCTCTTCGAGTGCATCGAAGTGCCGGACATGATGGCGCGGCGAGCCTTGCGCTTGGGGCGAGGGTGGCCCGTCCGGGTTTTCACGGCCAAACCTGCGGTCCCGCAGCAGCTTTGAAACATCGTCAAAACCGGAAAAGCACCAGAAGCCGAATTCTTCCCAGAAGAAACTTTGGGTAAGCCCGTGCAGATGCGCATAGGCTTCGTAGGGGTTATGGAAAAAGCGCGGCTCATGCGGATTGAGCTGCAAATGGCGGGGCGCCCCGTCAAATTTGAGGTAATCTTCTTTGGAATCCATCGCCGACTTTAGACGCACTGCCCATAAATCTGCAATCTCATGGCGATTTTGTCGAAGTTGCAGTGATCTTCGCAACCCTGATTTAACTTTCGGCGTCCAGACTTGCGCTCAAACAGGTCAAGAGCCTTGAGGGGGAAGTAACAATGTCCAAAGCCAAGTTCCAAGTCAGAAGCCCGGAGCGGGACCGCAAGAATGATGATTTTCGCATCGAGCGCCTCGATAAGGTGCTTGAGGACGTGATGGCCGAAGTGCGCCGTGAGCGCTCGGGCTTTCGCGCCCGGTACGAAAGCTCGGCCGACAGCGAGGTCTATCCGCTTGATTCCCTGATGCGGGGCAAGATTGCCATTGATCCGCAGGATGGCGTCTCGCTCGCCCAGTGCATTGAGCGTCTTCGCAAACTCGACGCCCAGGAAAACGTTCTGCGCCAGATGCAGCACGATCTGTCAGAGCTTCAGGGCCTTACCGCAGCGTAAGCAGCGCTGAGCGGATATTGATCTGAACGAAACGGGTAACCATGCGCCTGCGCGCATCTTGCGCAGTCGCCTTGCCGCATCCTATCTAGCCCCCATATTCAGGCAAGGTGAGTTGGCAACGCTTTGCTGATCCATGGATTGGGAGATTTGCAATATGCGTGATCCGGTTGAGACAATGATGAACCTGGTGCCGATGGTGGTCGAACAGACCAATCGCGGCGAGCGGGCTTATGACATTTTTTCCCGCCTCCTCAAGGAGCGCATCATTTTCATCACAGGGCCGATTGAAGATGGCATGGCCACGCTTGTGTGCGCGCAGTTGCTGTTTCTTGAGGCGGAGAACCCCAAGAAAGAGATCAACCTCTACATCAACTCGCCCGGCGGCGTGGTGACGTCGGGGCTTGCCATGTACGACACCATGCAGTTCATCAAGCCGCCGGTCTCCACGCTTTGCATCGGTCAAGCGGCTTCTGCCGGTTCCCTGTTGCTGACCGCAGGCGCCAAAGGCATGCGCTTTGCGCTGCCAAATGCTTCCATCATGGTGCACCAGCCGTCCGGAGGTTATCAGGGTCAGGCGACCGATATCATGATCCATGCGCAGTTCACCGAGCGCTTGAAGCGCCGGCTGAACGAAATTTACGTGAAGCATACGGGCCAGAACTATGATGCGGTGCACACGGCGCTCGAGCGCGATAACTTCCTGACGACAGATCAGGCGCTTGAGTTCGGTCTCATTGACAAGATTCTGACGGAACGCGAGACGCCGGCAGCGTCGTAACTGCGCTGGCTGGGCCGGACAGCCAATCGATTGCCGCCCACTCTTGCAAAGTTTCGATTCGCTCAATGAAATGAGCGGCTTGCGTTAAGCCTCTGTTGAGTTTCCACGTGCAAGCTCTGTGACAAGGGATGGAATTGCGTATAAGCTTGGGTGGCCGGCGTGCATATCGGGCGTTTTTCTTGTGAAATCCGCCGGACAGCGTTATATCCGGCAAAGTGGCGAACGCGGCAAAATCATCTGCCGCTGCGAAAGGGCAGTTGAATGAGCAAAGTGAGCAGCGGTGGCGATTCCAAGAACACCTTGTACTGTTCCTTCTGCGGCAAGAGCCAGCATGAAGTCCGCAAGCTGATTGCGGGACCGACCGTCTTTATCTGCGACGAATGCGTCGAACTGTGCATGGACATCATCCGCGAGGAAAATAAAACCTCGATGGTGAAGTCGCGCGAAGGCGTGCCGACACCGCAGGAAATCATGAAGGTTCTGGACGATTATGTGATCGGCCAGCCGCATGCCAAGCGCGTGCTCGCAGTTGCCGTGCACAATCATTACAAGCGCTTGGCGCATGCGTCGAAGAACAATGACGTCGAATTGGCCAAGTCCAATATTCTGCTTATTGGCCCGACCGGCTGCGGCAAGACCTTGCTTGCGCAGACGCTGGCCCGCATCATTGACGTGCCATTCACAATGGCTGACGCCACAACTTTGACCGAAGCCGGTTATGTCGGTGAAGACGTTGAAAACATCATTCTGAAGCTGCTTCAGTCCGCTGACTACAATGTCGAGCGTGCGCAGCGCGGCATTGTTTACATTGACGAAGTGGACAAGATTTCCCGCAAGTCCGACAATCCGTCGATCACCCGCGACGTTTCGGGTGAAGGCGTGCAGCAGGCTTTGCTGAAGATCATGGAAGGCACGGTCGCCTCCGTTCCGCCGCAGGGCGGGCGCAAGCATCCGCAGCAGGAATTCCTGCAGGTGGACACGACCAACATTCTTTTCATCTGTGGCGGCGCGTTTGCGGGCCTTGAAAAGATCATCTCGGATCGCGGGCGCAAGACGTCCATTGGGTTTGGCGCCAACGTCTCCTCGCCGGAGGACCGCCGCACGGGCGATCTGTTCCGCGCCGTTGAGCCGGAAGATTTGCTGAAGTTTGGTCTTATCCCTGAATTTGTCGGCCGTTTGCCGGTTTTGGCGACGCTTGAAGATCTTGATGAACCGGCTCTCATCAAGATTCTCGTTGATCCCAAGAACGCGCTCGTGAAGCAATATCAACGTCTCTTCGAAATGGAGAACGTTGAACTGACTTTCCACGAGGATGCGCTGGGCGCCATTGCCCGCCGCGCGATCGAGCGCAAGACCGGTGCGCGCGGTCTGCGCTCCATCATGGAAGGCATATTGCTCGACACCATGTTCGAGCTTCCCGCTTTGGATGGCGTTCAGGAAGTCGTCATCTCGTCCGAAGTTGTTGATGGAAATGCCCGTCCTCTCTACATCTATTCCGAGCGCCGCGACGAAAAGGCCAATGTCAGCGCCTAATGCGCTGACTCTCTATCCTCTTGCGTAAGTCTGCGTTGAGTGACGGACTCCGTTGTCAGACAGGCGATTTGTGTGTTTGCTTGTCAGCCGTGAGCTTGAATACCGTGCATGCCTACTCCAAATAGGGGTGTCACCGGGTTCGTTTCGCCGGCTGCGTTGCGGAGACGAAGCGGATATGTCCGGGTGATGCCTTTGAAAGGACAATAAAATGGCAAAGCTAAAATCGGCTGCGAGCATAACTGACGGGCAATATGCCGTCCTGCCGCTGCGCGACATCGTCGTTTTCCCCCATATGATCGTTCCTCTGTTTGTCGGGCGCGAAAAATCGATCCGCGCGCTTGAGGACGTCATGTCCGGCGACAAGATGATCCTTCTGGCAACCCAAAAGAACGCCACGGACGACGATCCGTCGCAGGATTTGATTTTCCGCGTGGGAACGCTTGCTTCAGTCCTTCAGCTTTTGAAGTTGCCCGACGGAACTGTGAAAGTTCTGGTCGAGGGACGCGCGCGCGCGCAAATTGGGCAGTTTACGGACCGTTCGGAGTTCTACGAAGCCAGTGTCGCTGTGCTCGAAGAGGGGGCTGACGACAGCGTGGAGCTGGAGGCGCTGTCGCGCTCAGTGGTTGCCGACTTTGAAAATTATGTGAAGCTCAACAAAAAGATATCGCCGGATGTGGTCAATGCCACCAGCCAGATTGATGACTTTTCCAAGCTTGCCGATACGGTAGCGGCACATTTGTCGATCAAAATTGCCGACAAGCAGGAAATGCTTGAGACGCTGAGCGTCAAAACCCGGCTTGAGAAAGCCCTCGGCCATATGGAGTTGGAAGTCTCGGTTCTGCAAGTTGAGAAGCGCATCCGCTCGCGCGTCAAGCGCCAGATGGAGAAGACCCAGCGCGAATATTATCTGAATGAGCAGATGAAGGCCATTCAGAAGGAATTGGGTGACGGCGAGGACGGCAAGGATGAGGCGGGCGAAATTGAAGCCCGCATCAAGAAGACCAAGCTGACCAAGGAAGCGCGCGAGAAGGCGGAGGCGGAACTGAAGAAGTTCCGCACTATG
The DNA here is from genome assembly GCA_963792485.1 of uncultured Alphaproteobacteria bacterium. Lineage (GTDB taxonomy): Bacteria > Pseudomonadota > Alphaproteobacteria > Rhizobiales > Rhizobiaceae > JANOYJ01. The sequence goes on along the minus strand of CAWBWL010000007.1, from coordinate 100,864 downwards.
AGCCCGATGGCTGCCGAGGCCACGGTTGTGCGCAACTATCTCGACTGGATTCTCTCGCTGCCCTGGAGCCGGCGCTCCAAGATCAAGAACGATCTGGGATTTGCCGAAAAGGTGCTGAACGAGGATCATTTCGGTCTCGACAAGGTCAAGGACCGCATTGTCGAATATCTGGCGGTGCAAAGCCGCTCTGCCAAACTCAAAGGCCCGATCATCTGCCTCGTCGGACCTCCAGGCGTCGGCAAGACTTCGCTTGGAAAATCCATCGCCAAGGCGACAGGACGTGAGTTCGTGCGCATGGCGCTGGGCGGCGTGCGGGATGAGGCCGAAATCCGCGGCCATCGCCGCACTTACATCGGCTCCATGCCTGGCAAGGTCATCCAGTCGATGAAAAAGGCAAAGAAGTCCAATCCGCTCTTCCTGCTCGACGAGATCGACAAGATGGGCCAGGATTTCCGCGGAGATCCGTCGTCCGCGCTGCTTGAGGTGCTGGATCCGGAACAGAACTCGACTTTCATGGACCATTATCTGGAGGTCGAATATGATCTTTCGGATGTGATGTTCGTGACGACGGCCAATACGCTCAACATCCCGCCAGCGTTGATGGACCGGATGGAGATCATCCGCATTGCCGGCTATACTGAAGATGAGAAGATCGAGATCGCCAAGCGGCACTTGATGTCAAAGGCGCTCGCAAATCACGGCCTGACGGCGAGCGAGTTCATCGTCGGCGACGATGCGCTGCGGGCAATTGTTCAGCTGTATACCCGCGAAGCCGGCGTGCGGTCGCTTGAGCGCGAATTGATGACTCTGGCCCGCAAGTCGGTGACAGAGATCATCAAGACCAAGTCGAAGTCGGTCACGATTGGTGCTGACAACATTGCGACTTATCTCGGTGTGCCGAAGTTCCGCTTTGGCTCGGCTGAGACCGAGGATCAGGTAGGCGTCGTCACAGGTCTTGCGTGGACGGAAGTCGGCGGTGAGCTCTTGACGGTTGAAGGCGTCATGATGCCCGGCAAGGGCCGCATGACCGTGACCGGCAATCTCAAGGAAGTAATGAAGGAGTCGATCTCGGCTGCTGCTTCCTATGTGCGATCGCGGGCGCTTGACTACGGCGTCGAACCGCCGCTGTTCGACAAACGCGACATCCATGTGCACGTGCCTGAAGGGGCGACTCCAAAGGACGGGCCGTCAGCAGGAATTGCGATGATGACGGTCATCGTCTCGATCCTGACCGGGATTCCCATCCGCTCGGATGTCGCCATGACCGGTGAGATCACGCTGCGGGGCAGGGTGCTTCCGATCGGCGGCCTGAAGGAAAAGCTGCTGGCAGCCCTGCGCGGCGGGATCAAGAAAGTGCTTATTCCGCAGGAGAACGCCAAGGATCTGGCTGAAATCCCGGACAATGTGAAGAACGGCATGGAAATAATTCCTGTCAGCCATGCGAGTGAAGTATTGACCCATGCGCTGGTTCGCCAGCCGATTGCCATTGAGTGGGTGGAGCCTGTGACCGCGCCAGTGCTGATATTGGAGGATGACTCTGCTTCAAGCGTGGCGCACTGAACGCCGCGCTTTCAAATCTTGTTGAGCCGGGCCACGTGCCCGGCTTTTCTTTTTCCAAAGCGATTGTGCGAGATTCAGCGCCGTGCCAAAGTTGCAATTGATCAAACCACGAGGTGCAGCTTGTCCTTCCGCCGCCTGATTCTTCTTGCTCCACTCCTCTTGTCCGCCTGCACAACGTCCACCGTCACCACCGGCTATTACGACATCAAGGGCAACACCGAAAAGTCGCTTGACCGCAGCATCAGGCAGAACAGCCCGCAGAACGGGCACGCTTTCGCGGCGATAGAGCTGCGCCTTGTGCCGGTCTCGGTGCTTCCGGCGGTTGACTCGAGAGGCTGCAGGATCGGCACCGCCAAAATCAAGGTCGAGGCAAATATCACTTTGCCGCGGTGGAAGGACCGGACGGGAGCCGCGTCCAACCTCAAGCGCGGCTTTGACGCCTACGCAGCCTATGCCCGTTTGCATGAGCGGGCGCATCTCAAAATTGGCGAGGCGGCGGCGCGGGCGCTGGAGGCTGAACTTAAAGCCATGCCGCCGCAAAAAAACTGCGATGTGACCGTTCGCAAATCGAGGAGTGTGGTTCGCAGCCTGCTTGCCCGTCATCACCGGGCTCAACTTGCGTTCGATGCGGCTGAAAAGCGGCGCTTGGCCAGACTGTTCCGCGAGGCGCGCAAACGCGGCTAGAGTCTTTTCAAAGCCACGCTTGCGAAACGCGCGCAAACGTTTTAGCTTTAAATTGAAACCGCTTTCAATTTCTTGGCCGGCATCTATGTGCGCATTTTCCGCGCTGGTGGATCAGTCGAATTTTCTGGGAGAACAAACATGGCTATTCAAACTGTCGTCTGGGGCGAGAACATTCATGAGCGTACAAACAAGGTGGTCGCGGACATTTATCCCAACGGCATGCACAACACGATCGCCGATGCGCTGAACACCGACCGCGCCATCAGCGCCACCACGGCAACAATGGAGCAGCCGGAGCACGGCCTTCCGCAATCGCGCCTCGACAAGACCGATGTCTTGCTCTGGTGGGGGCACAAGGATCATGGCGGGGTGTCCGATGAAGTCGTCGAGCGGGTTGCCAAGCGCGTCTGGGAAGGGATGGGGCTCATCGTGCTCCATTCCGGGCATTATGCCAAGATATTCAAGAAGCTGATGGGCACGCCCTGCGGGCTGAAATGGCGCGAAGCGGGTGAGCGCGAGCGCTTTTGGGTCATCAATCCCCGCCATCCGATCTGCGAGGGGCTGGGCGAATACTTTGAACTCGAAAACGAGGAAATGTATGGCGAGCAATTTGCGGTGCCGGAACCACTGGAAACCGTCTTCATTTCCTGGTTCCAGGGCGGCGAAGTGTTCCGGTCGGGCCTGACCTACAAAAGAGGCGCCGGGAATATATTCTACTTCCGTCCCGGTCATGAGACCTACCCAAGCTATCATGACGCGAACGTGCAAAAGGTTCTGCGCAACTCGGTGAAGTGGGCATACAACCCGGCCGGAACGCAGGTCTCCATCCATGATGCGCCCAACGTGCCGGTTGAAAAGGCGCTGGAGCCTATCGTCGAGCGCGGCGGCAAACTGCATGCGGCAGGCGAGGCGGGTTACCGCTGATCAGGCCATCGCCAGCATCAAGGGAGCCGGGCCAGTAGACTCGCGCAAGACCAGCTCAACCGGCCAGACTTCGTGAATCTCGGCTGTGGGTCGTCCGGTCAAAAGTTGCATCACCAGTTCGCCAATGCGCGTTCCCGCTGCTCCAATTGATGATCTTGTTGTCGATACGGGGGGCACCATATTGTCGGCGTTGAGGTAGGGGAACACGTCGTCATGCGCGATCAGCGAAACGTCCCTTCCAAGCTGCATGCCGGCAAGACGGATTGCGCGCATGGCTCCAAGAGCTGACATCATTGACCCGGCAAGCACCGCGGTCGGCGGCTCATGCGATTCCAGAAAGCCTTGCATGATGCGAAAACCGATTTCGTCGGTAAACTCGCCATTGCCGATCAGCCCCTCGCGCGGCGTCAATCCGCGCTCTGCGTAAGCTGTCAGATAACCGCTTTCGCGGTGTTCCGAAAACGTGCGGCCAGCCAGCCCGTTGATCATGCCGATCCGGCGGTGGCCAAGGTCCAGAAGGTGGGACGTCGCGCGCTTTATTGCGCCGAAATTGTCAATGTCAAGATATGCGACGGGTTCGGCGTGTTCGGTTCGGCCATGAAGAATGAATGGAAGGCGCAGCTGCTCCAACAGCGCGAGCCGGCTGTCTTTCAGGAGAGGTGAGTGCAGGATGACAGCGTCCACCCGTTTGCTTGCCGCGAGGCGCTTATAGGTCCGAATCTCTGCCTCAATTGAATCCACCATCGTCATCAGGATGTCGACGCCATCTTCCTTCAACCGTCTGCCGAGACCGCGCAGAAACTCGTTGATGTGCGGTCCGAACTCGGTGTCTTCGCGAAAGACAATGCCGATTGCGCCCGCGCGCCCAGTCGCGAGACCGATTGCGCTGCGGTTTGGATGATAGCCAAATTTGTGGGCCGCTTCCTGAACACGTTCCCGCGTTTCCGGCTTGACCTCAGGATAGCCGCTGAGCGCCCGGCTGACGGTTGTCTGCGACAAACCGACAAGCCGCGAGAACTCCTTGAGGTTCATTTTCCTGCCCTGTTTCCCTCTGCTCCTCGTTGAATAGGGAGCCGGTTGCCTATCTGTAACGTTTCAACGAAGATGACATCGTCGTCAAAATCAAAAGCGCTATCAAATTCCAAGATTGCTGCATTTATGGGCGCTTGGCAAGATAGCGAAGAAACGAGGATTGGGCGAACATGGGCGTTGCCCTTTAAGACGTTGATCGTAATATCTTTATTATGGCTACCAATGGCGCGGGCACAAAATATCTCATTGGCTTTGAGCGCGAGCGCTTGACAAGAAGTCCCTACTTGTTACTTAATATTTTAAAGCGCTTTCAAAGCCGCTTTTGCACCGGCTCCGGCCTGTGTGTCTCCGGCGGTGTCTCGGGAGGACATGTTGCAGCCGCCGGTGTAAAACCCAAAGCAGCACGAAGTACAATTGGGAGGAAATCAATGTACATGAAATCTCTAGTCGCAGGCCTCATCGCGGGCACAATGCTCGCATCTGGTGCTGCTTTTGCCGCCAATATCAATTTCGTGTCCGGCGCTACCGGCAAGGACATCGAGAACTTCAAAAACCTGATCAAGCCTTGGGAAGAGAAAACCGGCAATACGGTAACGATTGTTCCGATGCCATCTTCAACCTCTGATCAATTCGGCCAGTACCGTCTCTGGCTTGCCGCAGGCAATGCTGACGTTGACGTTTACCAGACCGACGTGATCTGGGCCCCGCAGCTTGCCGACCAGTTCCTTGATCTGACCGAGGCGGCAAAAGATGTCGCAGCCTTGCACTTCCCGTCGATCATTGAATCCCAGACGGCCAACGGCAAGCTCGTCGCTCTGCCAATCTTCACGGATGCGCCAGCGCTTTACTACCGCAAGGACCTTCTGGAGAAGTATGGCAAGCAGCCGCCAAAGACATGGGACGAAATGGCGGCGATCGCCGAGGAAATCCAGAACAAGGAACGCGAGGCCGGCAACAAGGACATGCATGGTTTTGTGTTCCAGGGCAACGCCTATGAGGGCCTGACCTGCGACGCCCTTGAGTGGGTGAAGTCGAACGGCGGCGGACAGATCGTCGAGCCGGATGGCACGATCTCAATCAACAATGAAAAGGCCGCTGCCGCGATTGATCGCGTCAAGGGCTGGATCGGCAAAATATCGCCTGAGGGCGTTCTTGCTTATCAGGAAGAAGAGTCCCGCGGCGTCTGGCAGGTTGGCAACGCCGTGTTCATGCGCAACTGGCCATATGCCTACGCGCTCGGCAACGGCGATGACTCGAAAGTCAAAGGCCTGTTTGACGTTGTGCCGCTGCCATCGGGCGGCGAGGGCGGCGGGTCAGCTGCCACACTCGGCGGCTGGAACGTGGCTGTTTCCAAATATTCCAAGAATCCGGACGTGGCGATCGAGTTCGCCAAGTTCCTGGCTTCTGCAGAGGTTCAGAAACAGCGCGCTTTGATCGGTTCAAGCCTGCCGACGATCATCTCCCTCTATGACGACGCCGACATTGCCAAGGCCCAGCCAATTATCCCGCGCTGGAAGGAAGTCTTTTTGAATGCCGTTCCGCGTCCGTCGGCTCCGACAAAAGTCAAGTACAACGAGGTGTCCTCGCTGTTCTGGTCTGCTGTCCACGACACCTTGTCCGGCAAGGGCACAGGTGCTGAAAACCTTGAGCTTCTGGAAGCCAAGCTGACAGAGCTCAAGGGCGCTGGCTGGTAAGAATAACCGGCTCCTCCCGGTCTGGGTGCGCCACTCGCGGCGCACCCCTTTTGCCTATCAACATTGCCCTTCGCGATTTCATGCATTCTTGCGGCGGGCGACTGACTTAAAGTTTGTCTGACTCCGCTCCATGAGGTTACGGCATGACCGCAGTCGTTGAAATCGTCCACTCCAATACGAACGGCTGCTGCCTCTGGCCAGCGCTCCGAACTTCAGGCAGAGCGCATACGCGCCGCCCGCTGGTTCCTTGTTCCGATGATTGTCGCGCTTATAGTGGTGGCCGGTTGGCCGCTCTATCGCACAATCTACTTCTCCATGACCAACGCCTCACTGACCAATCTCTATGGCGCGGATTTCGTTGGTTTTGACAACTATCTCAGATGGACCACGCTCAAGAGCGGAAAGGTCTTGTGGGGCGGCACGCTCGCGGACCCTGCATGGTGGAATGCGCTGTGGAACACGCTCCGTTTCTCGTTCGTATCAGTTATTCTTGAGACGATACTCGGCACTATTGTCGCCCTTGTTCTCAATGCTGAATTCAAAGGACGCGGGCTCGTTCGGGCAGCCATTCTTATCCCCTGGGCGATCCCGACAATCGTTTCGGCGAAAATGTGGTCCTGGATGCTCAACGATCAGTTCGGCATTCTCAACGACATCTTTGTCAAGTTTGGCTTGATTGACGCGCCGATCGCGTGGGCAGCCACTGCAGACACAGCCATGTTCGCAGTGCTCATGGTTGACGTTTGGAAGACTACGCCATTCATGGCTCTGCTCATTCTGGCCGGACTGCAAATGGTGCCGAAAGACATTTACGAGGCGGCGGAAATCGACGGCGTTCATCCGGTCAAAGTGTTCTTCAAAGTGACGCTGCCGCTTATCCGTCCGGCGCTCATGGTTGCGGTGATCTTCCGCATGCTGGATGCGATGCGTATTTTTGACCTGATCTATGTCCTGACGCCAAACAGTTCGAGTACGAAAACACTTTCAGTGATTGCGCGCGAAAACCTGTTTGACTTTGACAAGTTCGCCTACGGATCGGCGCAGGCGACACTGCTGTTCGTTTTGCTGACAGGCATGACGCTGCTTTACATGTGGCTGGGCAAAGTCAGGTTTGATGGGGGGGACCGGTGATGTATTGGGACTACGCCAAATCAACTGCCTTTTATGCGCTGGTTGTTGCGATTGTCATTTTTGCGGTGTTTCCATTCTATTACGCAATCCTGACATCGTTTGAAGTCGGCACCGCCATCTTCGAAATCAACTATCTGCCGAAGTCGATCAGTCTTGAAAACTATGTTGGCGTCTTCAACACGGGCACCTTTCCTAGAAATCTTCTCAATTCGGTGTTTGTCGCCAGCTCCGTGGTGATCTTGGCGCTGTTCCTTGCGATAACGGCGTCTTACGCGCTTGCCAGAGTCCGGTTCCGGGGGCGTGGCCTGCTGCTGATGACGATCCTGGCGGTGTCAATGTTCCCGCAGATTGCGGTTCTGGCTGGCCTTTTTGAACTGGTGCGTTTTTTCGGGCTGCACAACACGCTTTGGTCGCTTATTTTCTCCTACACGATCTTCACTTTGCCGTTCACCGTCTGGGTGCTTACCACATTCATGCGGGACCTGCCGATTGAAATTGAAGAGGCTGCCATTGTGGACGGGGCTACGCCGTGGGTCATCATCACGAAAGTGTTTCTGCCCTTGATGTGGCCCGCATTGGTTACAACTGGCTTGCTCGCATTCATTGGCGCGTGGAACGAGTTCCTCTTTGCATTGACGTTCACTTCGTCAAATGAGCAGCGCACCGTTCCCGTGGCAATTGGGCTTCTGTCCGGCGCGACGCAGTACGAAGTGCCTTGGGGTCCCATCATGGCAGCGTCGGTCATCGTGACCGTTCCGCTCATCGTTCTCGTTCTCATATTCCAGCGCAAGATCATTTCAGGCCTGACCGCCGGTGGCGTCAAAGGCTAGGAGGGGAAAAATGTCAAATCTCGTTCTCAAAAATGTCCGCAAGTCGTTTGGCGCGATCGATGTGATAAAAGGCGTCGATCTCGACATAAAGTCCGGCGAGTTTATGGTGTTCGTTGGCCCCTCCGGTTGCGGGAAATCCACGCTTCTGCGCCTGATCTCTGGCCTCGAAGACATTACCTCCGGCGATCTGCATTTTGATGGCGTCAGGGTAAACGGACTTGCTCCGTCCAAGCGCGGGATCGCGATGGTATTCCAGTCTTATGCGCTCTATCCCCACATGACCGTCTACGACAACATGGCCTTCGGCATGAAGCTTGCCAATTCAAACCCGGAAGATATCCGCAAGCGGGTGGAGAAGGCAGCTGATATGTTGCAGGTCCGGCAATATCTGGACCGCTTGCCGAAACAGCTCTCCGGCGGTCAGCGTCAGCGCGTTGCCATTGGACGCGCCATTGTGCGCGATCCAAAGGTCTTCCTGTTTGACGAGCCGCTCTCCAACCTTGACGCCGCCCTGCGCGTGGCGACGCGGCTTGAAATCGCCAAGCTGCATCACGGCATGAACGCAACTATGATCTACGTGACGCACGACCAGGTCGAAGCCATGACGCTTGCTGACCGCATCTGTGTGCTGCGCGATGGCATTGTCGAACAGGTCGGCTCGCCGATCGAGCTGTATGAAAAGCCGAATTCCCTGTTTGTGGCGGGCTTCATCGGATCACCCAAGATGAACTTCCTCTCCGGGAAGTTCGCCGAGCCTTATAAGTGCGACACAATCGGCATGCGCTCCGAGCATATCGACGTCGTCGCCAAGGGTGGCGAGGTCAGCGGCAAAGTGCTGCACACTGAAAAGCTCGGTTCTGACAGCTACATATTTGTTGAAGTAGGATCGTCCGAGCCGCTGATCGTTCGCCAGAACGGCACAACTCCGATTGTGCTTGATCAAACTGTGCAGCTTTCACCACAGCCAGGCAAAGTTCACCGGTTCGGCAAGGATGGCCGTCCGGCAAAATAGTAATGCCCATCCCCATGGTCCGGAGAGTGCGTGGCGCGAATGCCACGCATTTTTCTTTGATGCGCCAAAGCGCTTGCACCGAGCTATTTGAGGGAGAGGGAAGGGGAAATGGCGCGAGTGACGGGGCTCGAACCCGCGACCTCCGGCGTGACAGGCCGGCACTCTAACCAACTGAGCTACACCCGCGCATTTCCGTATCGCGAACAGGCAGGCCCGTTCACGTGAGCGACCGTTTAGGGGCAGGCGGTGTAACTGTCAAGCAATCGAACGGTCAAAATCAGCTTGAATTCCAACCCCTATGTCACGCACCAACTTGTCTCGCAAAGGGCTTGCACTCGGCAAGCGAACCGCATAGAGAACCGCGCACGAATGGGCGATTAGCTCAGTTGGTAGAGCGCTTCGTTTACACCGAAGATGTCGGGAGTTCGAGTCTCTCATCGCCCACCATTCGTATTCCTGCCAGTCAAGATCAAAACCAGGACGCACCTCTGAGCGGCCGGTCCGGACTTTCCCCCTGAGTGTTTGATTTTCTTGGCCATTGCTGCATTTATGGGAGTCGGAACAGCGTGAATCGCTGGTTCAGCCTTGCGCGGATTCGGCGGGTGGGATAACCCTCGCCGCGATTCAGCTTGGGCCTTGAACCTACGCCGGACCGAACACAGAAGCGGGTGAGCGCAGTATTGTGCGCCGGTCCTGCTCATTGTTGGGAAGCCTTTCGCTTCGGGGTGCGCCATGAATGAAGTTTTGAGCTCATATTTGCCAATCGTGATCTTTATTGGCGTTGCGCTGGTTATCGGCCTTGCCTTGATGGTGGCGCCCTTTCTTGTTGCCTATCGCGCGCCTGACCCGGAGAAGCTCTCTGCTTATGAATGCGGCTTCAATTCCTTTGACGATGCGCGCATGAAATTTGACGTGCGCTTTTATCTGGTCTCGATCCTGTTCATCATTTTCGACTTGGAAGTCGCCTTTCTCTTTCCGTGGGCTGTGTCATTCGGTCAGATTGGCATGTTCGGATTTTGGTCCATGATGGTGTTCCTCGCCGTGCTGACAATCGGCTTTGTTTACGAATGGAAGAAGGGAGCGCTGGAATGGGATTGACCGGACAGACGCTGGTCGCCGAACGGCCCAAAGGGATTATCGACCCGAACACCGGCAAACCTGTCGGCGCCAATGATCCGTTTTTTGGCGAACTGAACAACGAGCTTTCCGACAAGGGCTTTCTTGTCACCTCCTCCGAGGCGCTTGTTACCTGGGCGCGCACCGGCTCCTTGATGTGGATGACGTTTGGCTTGGCGTGCTGCGCGGTCGAGATGATGCACACATCCATGCCGCGCTATGACGCCGAACGATTCGGCTTTGCCCCGCGCGCCAGCCCGCGCCAATCGGATGTGATGATCGTTGCCGGAACGCTGACCAACAAAATGGCCCCGGCGCTGCGCAAGGTCTATGACCAGATGCCCGAGCCGCGTTACGTGATGTCCATGGGCTCCTGCGCCAATGGCGGCGGCTATTATCACTATTCCTATTCCGTCGTGCGCGGCTGCGACCGCATTGTGCCGGTCGATATCTACATTCCCGGCTGCCCGCCGACGGCGGAGGCGCTGCTCTACGGCGTGCTGCTTTTGCAAAAGAAAATCCGCCGCACCGGCACGATTGAGAGATAGGCCATGAGCGAAATTTTGAGCGGCCTTGGCGAATTGGTGGGCAAGAAATTCGGTGACAAGATTTCGTCGAAAATGGCGTTTGGCGAACTGACGCTTGAGACCGATGCGGCCTCGATCATTGAGGTGCTGACATTCCTGCGCGATGACAAGGACTGCGCGTTTTTTTCGTTCATTGATCTGGCTGGCGCGGACTATCCGGGGCGGGAGCAGCGCTTTGAGGTCGTCTATCACCTGATGTCGCCGACGAAGAACACCCGCATCCGGGTGAAGCTGCGGACGGACGAAGATTCAACTGTGCCGTCGGTCACGGGCGTTTTTCCCGGTGCGGACTGGTTCGAGCGTGAGGCCTATGATCTCTATGGCATCCTGTTCACTGGCCATCCGGATTTGCGGCGGCTGCTGACAGATTATGGTTTTGAGGGGCATCCACTGCGCAAGGACTTCCCGACGACTGGGTTCATTGAAGTCAGGTATGACGATGAAGTGAAGCGGGTCGTGTATGAGCCGGTTGAACTGCGGCAGGAATTTCGCCAGTTCGATTTCCTCTCCCCATGGGAGGGGACGGACTACGTGCTTCCCGGTGATGAGAAGGCGAAACAGTGAGTAGCAAATAGTCAGTAGTGAGTAGGGTTTGTGTCGGACGGAAAGATTGCCTCTTATCAGGATCTGAAAGTTTGGCAGTCGGCAATTGAGCTGGCGGTTTTGAGTTACGGTCTGACCAAGACATTTCCTAAGGAAGAAATGTTTGGTTTGACATCACAAATTAGGCGGGCTGCGGTGTCAATTGCGGCGAATATCGCTGAAGGGTATGGACGCGAAAATCGCGGGTCGTTTGTGCAATTTTTACGAATCGCACAGGGTTCGTTGAAAGAACTGGAGACGCACATTTTGATTGCCAAGCGGGTTGGACTCCTGACGGAAGCGGGCGCAGCGAAATTGCTTGCGGCCAGCGAAGAGAACGGAAAAATGCTGAGATCGCTCATTCGGGTGGTTCAGCGCAAGCAGGCGGACGAATAGGTTCAGAGGCGTATGACCACTACTCACCACTCACTATTCACTACTCACTCCTTGTCTGGAGCGTGTTGTCATGGCTGAAACCTCCGTCCGCAACTTCAACATCAATTTCGGCCCGCAGCATCCAGCGGCCCACGGTGTTTTGCGCCTCGTTCTCGAGTTGGACGGCGAGGTCGTGGACCGTGTCGACCCGCATATCGGCCTTCTCCACCGCGGAACCGAGAAGCTGATCGAGACCAAGACCTACCTGCAGGCGGTGCCTTATTTCGACCGGCTCGATTATGTCGCGCCGATGAACCAGGAGCATGCTTTCGCGCTCGCCGTCGAAAAGCTGATGGGCATCACGGTGCCGAAGCGCGGGCAGCTGATCCGGGTGCTTTATTGCGAGATCGGCCGCATCCTGTCGCATCTTTTGAATGTGACGACGCAGGCGCTGGACGTTGGCGCCTTGACGCCGCCGCTCTGGGGGTTTGAAGAGCGCGAAAAGCTGATGGTGTTTTACGAGCGCGCGTCTGGGTCGCGCATGCATGCGGCCTATTTCCGCCCCGGCGGCGTGCATCAGGACATTCCGCAGAAACTCGTCGAAGACATTGGCAAGTGGATTGACCCGTTTCTGCAGACGGTGAAAAACCTCGACGATCTTTTGACCGGCAACCGCATTTTCAAGCAGCGCAATGTCGATATCGGCTTTGTCGACATCAAGGACGCCTGGGCCTGGGGCTTTTCCGGCGTCATGGTTCGGGGTTCGGGCGCGGCTTGGGATCTGCGCAAGAGTCAGCCTTATGAATGTTACTCCGAGATGGAGTTCGACATTCCCATCGGCAAGAACGGCGACAATTACGACCGCTATCTCATCCGCATGGAAGAAATGCGCCAATCAGCCCGCATCATGCGCCAGTGCGTTGACCTTCTCCTCGGCAAGGAAAGCGCCGGCCCGGTTTCGTCCATGGACGGCAAGATCGTACCGCCGTCGCGCGGCGAGATGAAGCGCTCGATGGAGGCGCTGATCCATCATTTCAAACTCTACACCGAAGGTTACCGCGTGCCGGAAGGCGAAGTCTACGCCGCCGTCGAGGCTCCGAAGGGCGAGTTCGGCGTCTATCTCGTGTCCGACGGCTCCAACAAACCCTACCGCTGCAAACTCCGCGCCCCCGGCTTCGCGCATCTGCAGGCGATGGATTTCATCTGCCGCGGCCACATGCTGGCGGATGTGGCGGCGGTGCTGGGCTCGCTGGATATTGTGTTTGGCGAGGTGGACCGGTGATGGGGGCGCTGCCGAAAACCAGCATGGCGCTGCCTGAGTTTTTCTCTTGGTGGGAAAAGCAGGGGGAAGACACGCGTTTTGAGCTGGTGGACGGCGTCGCTTATGCAATGGGCCGCGACAGAATTCGGCATAACAATGCCAAGATGCGCGTGGTAACCGCGCTTCAAAATGCAATCAAAACCGCCAAAGTTGATTGCAGGTCATATGTGGACGGAATTGGCGTATCTCCTGATGACAAGAACTACCGGCTGCCTGACGCGGTGGTGAATTGCGGTCCTGCGGATCCCGAAGCGTACATTCTTCCAAACCCGATAATCGTGGTCGAGGTTGTGTCTCCTTCAAGTGAGGCGCGCGACGTGCACGAGAAGCTGATTGACTACTTTGCGATCAAATCAGTTTGCCACTATCTCATCGTGTTCGAAGACCGGGGCCGAGTGGTTCATCACCGGCGGCAAAGTTCTTCCGAAAAAGTTGAGACCACGTTTTTGACATCCGGCTCAGTTGAGCTAACTCCGCCGGGAATAATAGTCTCCGTTTCAGACCTCTTGCGGGAGCCAGCCGCATAATGAACCCCGCCTTCAACCTCCGCACCGAATTCCTGCGTCACGCCAAGAACGTCGTGCCGCCGGTGCTGGGCATGTCGGTGGTGCTGGGCCTGTTCAACGCTGAGTCCTGGACCATAGCGGGCATTCTGCCGAAAGTTCAGACATCGCTCGGCATGGGCCTCCTAGGCTGCGCGCTCGGCCTTATCGCGCTGTTCATCGGTCTTCGGATCACCCTTGCCACGCAGAACGTGATGTATGGCTGGCTCGCCGGTCTCGCTGCCGGTTTCGCCGGCATTGCCTTCATGCTCTGGTTCTATGCAACCCCGTCAACTTTGAGCCCGGTATAACATGTCCGTCCGCCGCCTCGCCGATGCCGCCGTCCAGCCCGCCGCCTTCGCTTTCAACAAGGCAAACGGTTCTTGGGCCAAGGCGCAGATCAAGAAATATCCGAAGGGCCGCGAGCAGTCCGCCGTGATCCCGCTGATGATGCGGGCGCAGGAGCAGGAGGGCTGGGTCACCAAGGCGGCGATTGAGCATATCGCCGACATGCTGGACATGCCGCGCATCCGCGCGCTGGAAGTCGCGACGTTCTACACGCAGTTTCAGCTGAAGCCGGTCGGCACAAAGGCGCATGTGCAGGTCTGCGGCACGACGCCCTGCATGCTGCGCGGCTCGGAAGATCTGATGGCGGTGTGCAGGTCGAAAATCCACCACGACCAGTTCCACACCAATGCGGCGGGCACGCTGTCTTGGGAAGAGGTCGAATGCCTCGGCGCCTGCGTCAACGCGCCGATGGTGATGATTTTCAACGACACTTATGAGGATTTGACGCCGAAGCGGCTGGAGGAAATCATTGATGCGTTCGAGGCAGGGAAGGGCGCAAGCGTAACGCCCGGTCCGCAGATCAGCCGCATCTATTCCGCGCCGGTTTCCGGGCTGACCTCGCTCAATGACAACAAGGCCGCGCCAAAAGCCAAAGCGCCGGCCCGCAGCGCGCAGCCGCCTGCCGCCGCCGGGATGACCAGCAACGCCGCTTTGCCGAAAACGGCGGCGATTGAGACAAGCGCTGCGATCAAGGGACCCAGGGGCGCGCCGGTGCTGGCCGCCAATGACGCCAAGGCCTCGGTTGAGCCAGCGCCAAAAATGCGCGGCACCTCCGTGCGCGGTTTAACCGTCAAAATCCCCGCCACCGGCGGCGGCAAGCAGCGCGATGCCGCGCATGCGGCCATTTCCAAGCCGCAGGACGCCGCATCACTTATGACCACCCCAGCGGCCACATCCAAAGAACGCGCGCCGGAGCTTTTCAAGGCGCCGCGCGCGGGCAAGGGCGACGATCTGAAGCTCATCTGGGGCGTCGGGCCGAAGCTGGAGAAAATGCTCAACGGCATGGGCGTCTGGCATTTCGACCAGATCGCCGCCTGGGGCAAGGCCGAGCTCGCCTGGGTTGACGAGCGGCTTGAGGGCTTCAAAGGCCGCGCCGCGCGCGATGAATGGGTCAAGCAGTGCAAGAAGCTCGCCAAAGGCTGGCGGCCGGACAGCGCCGTTGGCGAAAAGCCGGTGTGAGGTAGAGACAGATGTTTCTCCAACTCACGGCGATATCTCGCTCAGAGCTAGATCAAGATCCTGCCGCATTACTATGTGTCTTGCGGCTCGTTCATTCGAGCCTCGTCGGGTTTGTCTTGGGTTCAGCGCTTATTGTCATGGCACGAGTTTTGGTTGGTTGAAAATCGTAAGGTGCCGCCGTAGTTGCAACTCATCTTGGATACTGTGTTTTCCCGTGTTTCTCAATGGTTTTTTGGAGGACGCCATTGAGATGGCATGATATTTACTTCTGGACTGCATTCTGACCTTTGTGATAGGATTGACTGGGGTTTCCAGCGGATTGTACTTGGCGATGTGATTACTGAAAGTGGCAACATTCGATCGCGATAGTGGCCTTGCTATCGGTGACAGTCTCGCTTGTCACTGAAACAGGCTCGTGCACTTGGATGGCGTCCAAACGAACTTCTGGTGTTCATGCGCAGGAAATGGAAGCTGCATAATGCTTCAAGATAAAGACCGCATCTTCAATAATATCTACGGCATCCATGACCGGTCGCTGAAAGGCGCTATGTCACGCGGGCATTGGGACAATACCAAAGCCATTCTCGACAAGGGCCGCGACTGGATCGTCAATGAGATGAAGGCGTCGGGCCTGCGCGGGCGTGGCGGGGCGGGGTTCCCGACGGGGATGAAATGGTCATTCATGCCGAAGGTTTCGGATGGCCGGCCGCATTACCTGGTGGTCAACGCCGACGAATCCGAGCCTGGCACCTGCAAGGACCGCGACATTATGCGGCACGATCCGCACACTTTGGTCGAAGGCTGCCTCGTAGCTTCGTTCGCTATGGGCGCGAACGCGGCTTATATCTATGTGCGCGGTGAATATGTGCGCGAGCGCGAGGCGCTGCAGCTGGCCATCGACGAAGCGTACGAAGCCGGATTCTTGGGCAAAAACAACAAGATGGGCTGGGACATGGATGTGTTCGTCCATCATGGCGCCGGCGCCTATATCTGCGGCGAGGAAACCGCGCTGCTCGAAAGCCTTGAAGGCAAAAAGGGCCAGCCGCGCCTCAAGCCGCCATTCCCGGCCAATATGGGCCTCTATGGCTGCCCCACCACTGTCAACAATGTCGAGTTCATCGCCGTCGCGCCAACCATCCTTCGGCGCGGGGCGGGCTGGTTCTCAGGCTTTGGCCGCCCAAACAATGTGGGCACAAAGCTGTTCTGCATTTCCGGCCATGTGAACAATCCCTGCACCGTCGAAGAGACGATGGGCATCACCTTCCGTGAACTGATCGACACACATTGCGGCGGCGTGCGCGGGGGTTTTGACAATCTTCTCGCCGTCATTCCGGGCGGCTCGTCCTGTCCTCTCGTTCCGGGCGCGTCGATCCTGGACGCGCCGATGGATTTCGATGGGATGCGGGATATCAAGTCGAGCTTCGGCACGGCGGCTGTCATCGTCATGGACAAGTCCACCGACATTGTGAAAGCCATCGCCCGGCTCGCCTATTTCTACAAGCATGAAAGCTGCGGCCAGTGCACGCCGTGCCGCGAAGGCACGGGCTGGATGTGGCGCGTCATGGAGCGCATGGTCACCGGCAACGCGCATGTGCGCGAAATCGACATGCTGCTCGATGTGACCAAGCAGATCGAAGGCCACACAATCTGCGCGCTCGGCGACGCGGCGGCTTGGCCGATCCAAGGCCTGTTCCGGCATTTCCGACCCGAAGTTGAGCGGCGGATCGCGGAGTTTTCGCGGAATGCGCATGAGGTTCCGGCTTTGCAGGCGGCGGAGTAGGGGAGATGAAACTTCACCGGGTCACGGAAAAACTGGATGCGAACGATGCCGATCTTTCGGGATCGCAGTTCAATGACGCCAACCTTTCTGGAACGAGCTTCAATCAAGTCAACTTTTCTGGCGCTTCCTTCAATGATTCTAACTTGTCTGGGATGGAAAGTGAACGACGCGAACCTTTCCGGGACGACAATCGCCAATGCGAACCTCTCCGGCTGCATGATCGAAAATTGCCGTCTGACCGGGATGTCCATCAACGGTGTGCAGGTGTCTGATCTGTTCAAGGCTTATGAAGGCAAGGCCGATGTCTGACCGCCAGCGACAAAGCCCCGCTCAACCCCGCCAATCCCATGGCTTTCGCCATGGCATGGACGGCGTTCGGGCTTGGGATGACGGCGCATATGCTTGATGCGATGTCGCAGGCGTTCGCAACGGCGGGGCAAAGCGACGCGCAGACGAAGCCTGCGGCAAAAGCTGCGGAGACGGTGAGACCTGCGGCGAAGGAAACGGCGAAAGTTCTGTCTTTCGAGACTGCCGCAAAAGCCAAATCTTCAAAGCCAGTCCAGCCTGCGTCCGCCAAGCCGGAAGACCTGAAAGTCATATCCGGCATCGGGCCGAAGCTCGAAACACTCTTGAACAAGCTTGGCATTGTCACGCTTGCCCAAATCGCCTCATGGTCCGCTGACGATGCAGCCAAGATCGACCAGGACCTTCAACTGAATGGCCGCGTCATCCGCGACGACTGGCGCGGGCAGGCGAAGCGAAGGGCGGAGGGCTGAATGCATCTGGCTGAACTCAACATCGCCGTCCCCAAATATCCGCTTGATGACCCGCGCATTGCGGATTTCATGGACAATCTCGCGCGCATCAATGGCCTCGCGGCGACGATGCCGGGCTATGTCTGGATGCACAAGGACGAGCGCGGCAGCGCTTTCCACCTGCCGACCCCCTGGCCGGACGCTGCGGCGAATTTGAGTGTTTGGGAATCAGCTGAGCAGCTGGAGCATTTCGTCTGGAACACGGTTCACAAGAAGTTCTACAACCGCAAGGCCGAATGGTTCAATGCCATGAAATCGCATCACTTTGTCATGTGGTTTGTGGAGGAAGGGCACCGCCCGACGCTTTTGGAAGCCAAAGAGCGGCTTGACCATCTCGACCTTCACGGCAACAGCAGCTATGCGTTCAATTGGTCGCACCTGCCGCATATCAAGCTCTGGCAAAGCCAGCGCTGCGCATGACTTTTGGGAACTGAATAATGGCAAAGCTCAAAGTAGACGGCATTGAGGTGGAGGTTCCCGACCACTACACACTGCTTCAGGCGGCGGAGGCAGCGGGGGCTGAGGTGCCGCGCTTTTGTTTCCATGAGCGCCTGTCGGTGGCCGGAAACTGCCGCATGTGCCTTATCGAAGTGAAGGGCGGACCGCCAAAGCCGGCGGCGTCCTGCGCGATGGGCGTGCGCGACGTGCGCCCCGGCCCGAACGGCGAACTGCCGGAAATTTTCACCAACACGCCGATGGTCAAAAAGGCACGCGAAGGGGTGATGGAGTTTCTGCTCATCAACCACCCGCTTGACTGCCCAATCTGCGACCAGGGCGGCGAGTGCGATTTGCAGGACCAGGCCATGGCCTTTGGCGGCGATTCCACCCGCTACAAGGAAAACAAGCGGGCGGTCGAAGACAAATATATCGGCCCGCTGGTCAAGACGATCATGACGCGCTGCATCCACTGCACGCGCTGCGTCCGCTTTTCGACGGAAGTTGCCGGCGTCACCGAGCTTGGGCTTTTGGGGCGCGGCGAGGACGCCGAGATCACCACCTATCTCGAACAGGCGATGACCTCCGAATTGCAGGGCAATGTGATTGACCTGTGCCCGGTCGGCGCGCTGACCTCCAAGCCCTACGAGTTCAACGCCCGCCCATGGGAATTGAACAAGACCGAGAGCATCGATGTGATGGACGCGGTCGGCTCGGCCATCCGCGTCGACACGCGCGGCCGCGAAGTCATGCGCATCCTGCCGCGCATCAACGAGGCGGTGAATGAGGAATGGATTTCCGACAAGACCCGCTTCATCTGGGACGGACTGAAGACGCAGCGGCTGGACCGGCCTTATGTGCGGCAGGGCAAGGTCGCTGAAGCCTGCGACATGGCCGGAGGCGTTTGAGGCGATTGCCAAAGCGGTCTCCAAAACAAGCGGCGACAAGATTGGCGCGATTGCCGGCGATCTGGCCTCGGTCGAGGAAATGTTTGCCTTGAAGAGTTTGATGGCAAGCCTCGGCTCGGAAAACATCGACTGCCGCCAGGATGGCGCGGCGCTGGATCCGTCGCTGGGGCGCGGCTCGTATATTTTCAATCCCGGCATTGAAGGTATTGAAGAAGCCGATGCGCTGCTCATCATCGGCTCCAATCCGCGCTTCGAGGCGGCTGTCCTCAACGCCCGCATCCGCAAGACCTGGCGCGCCAACGGCATGCCGATTGGCGTGATCGGCGAGGGCGGCGAGCTGCGCTATGACTATGAGCTGCTCGGCGCCGGGCGCGGAGACGCTGAAGGATTTGGCTGAGGGCAATGGCAAATTCTTCAAGGCGCTGAAAGCCGCGAAGAAGCCGCTGATCATTGTCGGGCAGGGCGCTTTGACTGGCGCGGACGGCGCGGCCATTCTCGGCCTTGCCGCCAAGCTCGCCATCAACGTCAACGCCGTCACCGATGACTGGAACGGTTTCGCCGTTCTCCACACCGCCGCCTCGCGCGTCGGCGGGCTTGATCTCGGCTTTGTGCCGGGCAAGTCCGGCAAGGATGTGAAGGGCATGGTGGGCGCGATGGATGTGCTGTTCCTGCTCGGCGCGGATGAAATTGACACAACTAAAATCGGCGATGCGTTCACTGTCTATATCGGCACGCATGGCGACAATGGCGCGCACCGCGCCGATGTCATCCTGCCGGGCGCGGCCTACACTGAGAAGTCCGGAACTTACGTGAACACCGAAGGCCGCGTGCAGATGACCAACCGGGCGGGATTTGCGCCGGGCGAGGCCAAAGAAGACTGGGCCATCCTGCGCGCCTTGTCAGACACGCTTGGCCGACGTCTGCCGTTCGATTCGCTGAACGCGCTGCGCGCCAGACTTTATGCTGAGTATCCGCACTTCGCCGATATTGACGGCGTCAAACCCGGCGCGGCGGCGGATGTCGCCAATGCCGCAAAACTCGGCGGAAAAATCGGCAAGGTCGCATTCGCGTCGTCGGTCAGAGACTTCTATCTCACCAACCCCATCGCCCGCGCCTCCGCCGTCATGGCCGAATGCTCTGCGCTGGCGGCAGGCGGTTTCAAACAGGCGGCGGAGTGAACATGGACGGATTTATCGGAACCTATGTCGATACCCGGCCTGTGGATTGCGGGGCAGTCGCTGCTGCTGCTGGTGGCGCTACTCGTGTTCACCGCCTTCATCCTTTACGCCGACCGGAAAATCTGGGCGGCGGTGATGCTGCGCCGGGGGCCTAACGTGGTCGGCCCTTGGGGACTGCTGCAGTCCTTCGCGGACCTGCTCAAGTTCGTCGTGAAAGAGCCGATCATTCCCTCCGGCGCCAACAAAGGTGTCTTCCTTCTCGCGCCGCTGGTGTTCGCAGTGCTGGCGCTTGCCGGCTGGGCCGTGATCCCGGTGGCGCAGGGCTGGGAGATCGCCTCGATCAATGTCGGCATTCTCTACGTGTTCGCGCTGTCCTCGCTCGGCGTCTATGGCGTCATCATGGGCGGCTGGGCGTCGAATTCGAAATATCCGTTCCTCGGCGCGCTGCGCTCGGCGGCGCAGATGGTGTCGTATGAAGTTTCGATCGGCTTTGTCATCATCACGGTTCTTCTTTGCGTGGGCTCGCTCAACATGAGCGACATCGTCCTGTCGCAGCAGGACGGCCTCGGCACGCGGCTTGGCCTGCCCAATACGATGCTCGACTGGCATTGGCTGTCGCTGTTTCCGATGTTTGTGATTTTCTTCATCTCGGCGCTCGCCGAAACCAACCGTCCGCCGTTTGATCTGGTGGAGGCGGAGTCCGAGCTGGTCGCCGGCCATATGCTCGAATATTCCTCGACGCCGTACCTCCTGTTCATGCTCGGCGAATATATCGCGATCCTGCTGATGTGCGCGCTGATGACGATACTTTTCTTGGGCGGATGGCTGCCGCCGTTTGACTTCGCGCCCTTCACCTGGGTGCCGGGCGTCATCTGGTTTGTCATCAAGCTCTGCGCTGTGTTCTTCATGATCTCGATGGTGAAGACCATCGTGCCGCGCTACCGCTATGACCAGCTGATGCGGCTTGGCTGGAAGGTGTTCCTGCCGATCTCGCTGTTTATGGTCGTGGCGACTGCGGCGTTCCTGAAACTCACCGGCCTAAGCGCTTAAGGAGAAACGTATGTCAGTTCTCGGCCAAGCCGCAAAATCGCTGCTCCTTGCGGAATTCGTCAGCGCCTTCTTCCTCGCCATGCGCCAGTTTTTCGCGCCGAAGGCGACGTTGAACTATCCGCATGAAAAGGGCCCGGTGAGCCCGCGCTTCCGCGGCGAGCATGTGCTGCGCCGCTATCCCAACGGCGAGGAGCGTTGCATCGCCTGCAAGCTCTGCGAGGCGATCTGCCCGGCGCAGGCGATCACCATTGAGGCAGGTCCGCGCGGCAATGACGGCACGCGCCGCACGGTGCGCTACGACATTGATATGGTCAAATGCATCTATTGCGGCTTCTGCCAGGAAGCCTGCCCTGTGGACGCCATTGTCGAAGGCCCGAATTTCGAGTTTGCGACGGAGACGCGTGAAGAGTTGTATTATGACAAAGAGCGGCTCTTGGCCAATGGCGACCGTTGGGAGCGGGAAGTCGCGGCAAATATTGCGGCGGATGCGCCCTACCGCTGAGGTTTTGAGGGTGGACGGGCAGAAGCGCCTGTCTTAAGAGACACGCGGTTTTCAGGACGGGAGTCGTGAAAATCTAAGAATAATGAACCGGGGGAACCCATGCTGACAGGCCTGCAGGCGATATTCTTTTATCTGTTCGCCTTCACCGCCGTGGCGAGCGCCTTCATGGTGATCGCCGCGCGCAATCCCGTGCATTCGGTTCTGTTTCTGATCCTGACTTTTTTCAACGCCGCAGCGCTTTTTCTCCTGACCGGCGCCGAGTTCCTCGCGATGATCCTGCTCGTCGTTTACGTCGGCGCGGTGGCGGTGCTGTTCCTGTTCGTCGTCATGATGCTGGATGTGGATTTTGCTGAGCTGAAGAAGGGCGCGCTTGGAATATGCGCCGATTGGCGCGCTTGGTCGGCATCATCCTCGCTGCCGAGCTCATCATCGTTCTCGGCGGCACCGTGTTTGCGCCGAAGCTCGGAACGGCCACCGCACAGCCGACGCCGCCCGTCAGCACCCGCTCCAATACCGCCGCACTCGGCGATATTCTGTACACGGATTACATCCTCTACTTCCAGATCGCGGGTATGGTGCTTCTGGTCGCCATGATCGGCGCCATTGTGCTGACGCTGCGCCACAAGGAAGGCGTCAAACGTCAGGATGTTTCTATCCAGGTTGCCCGCACACCGGCGACCGCAATTGAAGTCATCAAAGTCAAATCGGGGGCAGGGCTTTAGTCATGACCATCGGCATCTCCCACTATCTCACTGTCTCAGCGATCCTGTTCACGCTCGGCGTTTTCGGCGTGTTCCTGAACCGCAAGAACGTCATCGTGATCCTGATGTCGGTCGAACTCATCCTGCTTGCGGTCAACCTCAACTTCGTGGCGTTCTCCGCAGCGCTGAATGATTTGACCGGTCAGATTTTCGCGCTGTTCGTGCTGACCGTGGCCGCAGCCGAGGCGGCTATCGGTCTTGCGATTCTCGTCGTTTTCTACCGCAACCGCGGCACCATCGCGGTTGAAGACATCAACATGATGAAAGGCTGACGCGGCCATGGTTCAAGCCATCGTCTTCCTGCCGCTGATCGGCTTCCTGATTGCGGGCCTGTTCGGCCAGTCCATCGGCGCGAAAGCGTCCGAATATGTGACGACCGGCTTTTTGATCATTGCCGCAGTGCTGTCGTGGATCGTGTTCTTCAATGTGGCGCTTGGGCATGGCGAGGCTTTTGTCCAGCCGGTCATGTCCTTCATCCAGTCTGGCAATCTGAATGTGGAATGGGCGCTGCGCGTCGACACGCTCACCGCCGTGATGCTGGTCGTGGTCAACACCGTGTCGTCGCTCGTGCATGTCTATTCCATCGGCTACATGCACCACGACCCGGACCGGCCGCGCTTCTTCGGCTATCTGTCGCTGTTCACCTTCGCCATGCTGGCGCTGGTGACGGCTGACAATCTCGTGCAGATGTTCTTCGGCTGGGAAGGCGTTGGTCTGGCCTCTTACCTGCTGATCGGTTTCTGGTACAAGAAGCCGTCCGCCAATGCCGCCGCCATTAAGGCGTTCGTGGTGAACCGCGTCGGCGATTTCGGCTTTGCGCTCGGTATTTTCGGCATTTTCGTTTTGTTCGGCTCGGTGAACTTCAGCGACATATTTGCGAATGCCGCAACATACCTTCCCGCTGAAGGCGACACGGGCCAGACGGTCCTGAACTTCCTAGGCTATCAGCTCGACAAGCAGTCCGCGATCACCATCGTTGCGCTCTTGTTGTTCATGGGCGCGATGGGCAAGTCCGCGCAATTCCTCCTGCACACATGGCTGCCAGACGCGATGGAGGGTCCAACTCCCGTTTCCGCGCTCATTCACGCCGCGACGATGGTGACTGCGGGCGTGTTCATGGTCGCGCGCCTTTCGCCGATTTTTGAACTGTCGCACACCGCGCTGACAGTTGTGACCGTGGTCGGCGCGACGACCGCATTCTTTGCTGCAACAGTTGGCCTTGTGCAGAACGACATCAAGCGCGTCATCGCCTATTCCACCTGCTCGCAGCTCGGCTACATGTTCGTGGCGCTCGGCGTCGGCGCTTATGGCGCGGGGATATTCCATCTGTTCACTCATGCCTTCTTCAAGGCGCTGCTGTTTCTTGGAGCGGGTTCGGTCATCCATGCGGTGTCCAACGAGCAGGACATGCGGAACATGGGCGGTCTGCGAAAGCATATTCCGAAGACGTATTGGCTCATGATAATCGGCACGGTCGCGCTGACTGGGCTGGGTATTCCGGGAGTAGTCGGCACAGCAGGTTTTTACTCCAAGGACATCATAGTGGAGTCCGCTTACGCCTCGCACAATCCAGCGGCAGGCTATGCATTTGCTCTGCTCGCCATCGCCGCCCTGTTCACGTCTTTCTATTCATGGCGCCTGATTTTCATGACCTTCCACGGCACGCCGCGCGCCAGTCATGACGTGATGCACCATATCCATGAATCGCCGAATGTCATGCTGGTGCCGCTCTACATTCTGGGCGCCGGGGCGCTGCTGGCGGGTGTTTTGTTTGAAGGCTATTTCTTCGGGCACGAATATGCCGAATTCTGGAAGGGCGCGCTGTTCACCGGTGCGGAAAACCATATCCTTGAAGAGTTCCACCATGTGCCGGCTCTGGTGAAGTGGACGCCGTTCATCGCAATGCTCGCTGGCCTTCTGCTTGCTTATCAATTCTACATTCGCTCGCCGCAAACGCCGAAACTCCTGGCCGCGCGTCACCACGGGCTATACCAATTCCTGCTCAACAAATGGTACTTCGACGAGATTTACGACTTCCTGTTCGTCCGACCGGCCAAATGGCTTGGAAGCTTCCTGTGGAAGCAGGGCGATGGCGCGATCATTGATGGACTGGGGCCGGATGGCATTTCGGCGCGCGTCGGCGACGTCACCGCGCGCGTGGTCAAACTGCAGACCGGCTATCTCTATCATTATGCCTTCGCCATGCTGATCGGCGTTGCGGCGCTCGTAACCTGGATGATGCTGCAATGACCGGCTGGCCCATTCTCTCAACTGTCACTTTCCTGCCGCTGGCAGGTGTTTTGCTGATGATGTTCGTCGGCGATGACAATGAGGCTGGCCGCCGGAACATCCGCTGGATCGCGCTGTTCACCACCGTCATCACATTCCTCGTCTCCCTGCTGATCTGGGCCGGGTTTGATATCACAACTGCCGACTTCCAGTTTGTCGAGAACAAGCCATGGCTTGATTCCGGCATCCGCTATCATGTAGGCGTCGACGGCATTTCCATGCTGTTCGTCATCCTCACCACATTCCTGATGCCGTTTTGCATTGCAGCAAGCTGGGAGGCGATTGAAAGCCGCATCAAGGCCTACATGATTGCCTTTCTGATCCTTGAAACGCTGATGATCGGCGTGTTCACGGCGCTCGATATCGTGCTGTTCTACGTCTATTTCGAAGCCGGTCTCATCCCGATGTTCATCATTATCGGCGTGTGGGGCGGAAAGCGGCGCGTCTATGCGAGCTTCAAATTCTTTCTCTACACGCTCATTGGTTCCGTGCTGATGCTCCTCGCCATCATGGCGATGTATTGGACGGCTGGAACGACCGATATTCCGGCGCTTCTGAAGTACGAGTTCCCGGCTTCCATGCAGACTTGGCTTTGGCTTGCGTTCTTCGCCTCATTTGCGGTGAAAATGCCGATGTGGCCGGTGCACACCTGGTTGCCGGACGCGCATGTGGAGGCGCCGACGGCAGGCTCGGTTATTCTGGCCGGAATCCTGCTGAAAATGGGCGGCTATGGCTTCCTGCGCTTCTCGCTGCCAATGTTTCCGCTGGCAAGCGATATGTTCGCGCCGTTCGTGTTCACCCTCTCCATCGTCGCCATCATCTACACCTCGCTGGTGGCGCTGATGCAGGAGGACATGAAGAAGCTGATCGCCTATTCGTCTGTCGCGCACATGGGCTATGTCACAATGGGCATTTTCGCCGCCAACGCGCAGGGCATCCAGGGCGGCATTTTCCAGATGCTCAGCCACGGCCTCGTATCCGGCGCGCTGTTCCTGTGCGTCGGCGTCATTTACGACCGCATGCACACACGCGAGATTGCCGCCTATGGCGGGCTCGTCAACAACATGCCGAAATATGCCGTGGCATTCCTGATTTTCACCATGGCCAATGTCGGGCTGCCCGGAACCTCCTCCTTTGTCGGCGAGTTCCTGACTTTGATGGGCGCGTTCCGCGTCAATACCTGGGTGGCTTTCTTCGCGACCTTCGGCGTCATTCTATCAGCAGCTTATGCGCTCTGGCTCTACAGACGTGTCATTTTCGGCACGCTCGACAAGGAGAGCCTGAAGGGCCTGCTTGACCTTTCGACGCGTGAGAAGGCGATGCTTTATCCGCTGGTCATTCTCGTCATCTTCTACGGGGTTTATCCAAAACCCGTGTTTGACGTGACCGCAGTCTCCGTTGACGCGCTGATTGCCGACTATACCACTGCCAACCAGACCGCCCTGGCGGCTAAATAGACGAGGGCGCATCTATGTTGGCTGAATTTTCCGCCAGTTTTTCCCTCGCCGCGCCGGAAGTGGTGGTGGCCGTGGGATCCATGGCGCTCTTGATGCTGGGTGTATTTCTGCGTGGCGACACATTCAAAATCACATGCTGGGCGGCTCTCGCCGTGCTTGCGCTCGCTGGATATCTGGCCTTTCAGGCGCCGGTCGCCGATGGTTTCAACGGGTCCTATACAAATGACAGCTTTGCCGCCTTCATGAAGTTGCTGGTGCTGATCGGCGCGTTCGTGACGCTTTGGATGTCGATCGGATTTGCGGATCAGGACAATTTCAACAAGTTCGAGTTTCCGGTTCTCGTGCTTCTGTCAACGCTCGGCATGATGCTGATGGTCTCGGCCAACAGCCTGCTTGCCCTCTATATGGGCCTCGAACTCCAGTCGCTGGCGCTTTACGTGGTCGCCGCCATCAACCGCGACAGCGCCAAATCCACTGAGGCGGGGCTCAAATATTTCGTTCTCGGCGCGCTGTCTTCCGGCATGCTGCTGTACGGCATTTCGCTGGTCTATGGTTTTACCGGCCAGATCGAATTCGCCGCTATTGCCTCAGCACTTGAGGGCGGTGAGCGCCAGGTGGGACTTCTGTTCGGCCTCGTCTTCATTCTCGCCGGGCTTGCGTTCAAAATCTCCGCCGTGCCGTTCCATATGTGGACGCCGGACGTGTATGAAGGCGCGCCAACGCCGGTCACGGCCTTCTTCGCCGCAGCCCCGAAAATGGCGGCGATGGCCATGCTCGTGCGCGTGGTCATGGAGGGCTTCATGCCGGTCAAAGCTGATTGGCAGCAGGTTATCGTCTTTATCTCCATCGCCTCCATGCTGCTCGGCGCGTTCGCCGCTATTGGCCAGACAAATATCAAGCGTCTGATGGCCTACTCTTCCATCGGTCACGTCGGGTTTGCACTTGTCGGTCTTGCCGCTGGCTCCGAGCGCGGTGTCCAGGGTGTTGCGATCTATATGCTGATCTATCTGTTCATGACGCTCGGTACTTTTGCTTTCATTCTTGGCATGCGCACCAAGGACGCTGGCAATGTCGAAGACATTAGTGAGCTTTCCGGGCTGTCAAAAACCAATCCTATCATGGCGATCATTCTCACCATCCTGATGTTCTCGCTGGCTGGCATTCCGCCGCTCGCCGGGTTCTGGGCAAAATGGTATGTCTTCCTCGCCGCCATCCAGGCTGAACTCGTGGCGCTCTCTGTCATCGGCGTTCTAGCTTCCGTTGTCGGTGCGTACTATTATCTGCGCATCATCAAGATCATGTGGTTCGACGAATCGCGCCAAGGCTTCCTGCCAATGCCGATTGAGCTGCGCACCGTGCTCGGCGTTTCTGGCGCGTTCGTTCTGTTCTACGTCGTCATCGGTGGCCCGATCGCCTTTGTGGCGCAAGCGGCGGCGGGCGCCTTCTTCAACTGAACGTGTTCGCGTCCATTGCCGGAGCGCCCGGTTTTCGTCATGAAAAGCGCGGCGAGACTGGCTCAACCAACACCGATGCGCTCGCTGCCGCCCGGCATGGCGACCCCGGCAGGCTCTGGATCACTGCAACACGCCAAGGTCAAGGCAAGGGCCGCCAGGGCCGCTCCTGGGTCTCTGAGCCCGGCAATCTGTTCGCATCGCTCCTGCTGATTGATCCCGCCCGCGACGCTGTTGCGCTCGGCACCTTGCCGCTCGCTGTCGCCTGCGGCGTGCATGCTGCTCTTGCTGGGCTGCCGGACATGGCGCGTCATGACCTCAAGATCAAATGGCCGAATGACATTCTGGTGGATGCCAAGAAGATCTGCGGCATCCTGCTTGAAAGCGCAGCGCTTGCGGACGGGCGCCTTGCCGTTGCCATCGGCATTGGAGTCAACTGCGCGCATCATCCGGAGCCAGCGCTTTACCAGGCGACCGATTTGGGACAACTCGGTATTGACGCTTCGCCCGATACGCTCTTTCCAGTTCTCGCGTCCTCGATTGCCATGACCCTTGATGCGTGGGATCACGGTCGCGGTTTCCCGCAAATCCGCGCCGAATGGCTGCGCCTGGCGCGCGGTTTGGGCGAGGCCATCAGCATAAACCTGCCATCAGGCCCGGTTCACGGACGCTTTGACGATATTGACGGGCAGGGGCGGCTTGTATTGACCCTGCAAAACGGCCAAACAAGATTTATATCCGCAGGCGATGTCTTCTTTCCGTCTGCTACATCTATGTCAGGAACAGAATGACTAAGGACAATAACGAACTCGTCTTCCTGCCGCTCGGCGGCGTTGGCGAAATCGGCATGAACATGGCGCTGTACGGCTTTGGTCCGCCGAGTGTCCGCAAGTGGATCATAGTGGACTGCGGCGTTACCTTTCCCGGCCCGGACCTTCCTGGCGCGGATCTTGTCTTGCCTGACATCCGCTTCTTGGAGGGTGAAAAAGCCAATATTCTTGGCATGGTCATCACCCATGCACATGAGGATCATTATGGTGCCGTGATGGATCTGTGGCCGCGCCTGCGTGTTCCTGTCTACGTCACGGCGTTCTGCGCCGGCCTTTTGGAAGCCAAGCGCTTCTTCGAAGAGGGCGTAGAGAAGATTCCCTTGACGATCTACAAGGTGGGCGACAAGTTCAACATCGGCCCGTTCGGCATCGAGGCCATCAACGTCACCCATTCCATCCCCGAGCCTGTGGCGCTGGCGATCACAACGCCGCTCGGGACAATCGTTCATACTGGCGACTGGAAGCTCGACGATACGCCTTCGATGGGGATGCCGACCGACGAGAAGCGCTTCCGCGAGCTCGGCGACACAGGCGTTCTAGCGCTGATGTGCGATTCAACCAACGCCATGCGCGAAGGGGATTCCCCGTCCGAAAAAGCCGTGGGCGAGAACCTCACCAAGATCATCGCTGACGCCAAGGGCCGGGTTGCCGTGACATCCTTCTCCTCCAATGTTGGCCGTATACGCACCGTCATGGGTGCAGCGCGGGATGCAGGGCGCTCGGTTATTGTGCTCGGCCGCTCGATGAAGCGAATGCTCGAAGTGTCGGGTGAGCTTGGCTATATGGAAGGCCTGCCGGAGACGCTTTCCGAGGACGATTTCGCCACTCTGCCCCGGCAGAACTGCGTTGTCATCCTCACCGGCAGCCAGGGTGAATCCCGCGCCGCGCTGGCAAAGCTTGCAAACGACGAAATGCGTTCGATCAAATTCGTGGCGGGCGACTGTGTGATTTTCTCGTCCCGCACCATTCCGGGCAATGAAAAGGCCATTATCGACATCAAGAACAAGCTGATCGATCAGGGCATCGAGATCATCACCGATGAGCAACAGCTGGTTCATGTTTCCGGCCATCCGCGCCGCAATGAGCTGAAGAAGATGTATTCTTGGGTCAGGCCACAGATTCTGGTGCCGGTGCATGGCGAGGCGGCGCATCTGACTGCGCAGGCGGAGCTTGGCGCAAACGAGGGCATCGGCCAAGTTGCCCGCGTGCGCAATGGCGACATGCTGCGCCTGGCGCCAGGCCGGGCGGAAGTGATAGACGACGCCCCCACCGGGCGCATCTACAAGGACGGCAAGCTGGTCGGCGACTTCGAAGAAATGGGCATTGGCGAGCGGCGCAAGCTGTCGTTCTCCGGCCATGTTGGCCTTGCCGTGACGGTGGATGACAAATTCAACATTGTTGGCGATCCGGACCTTGAATCCTTCGGCCTGCCGGAACTCGACGCTCAAGGTGAGGACATGGATGATCAGCTGTTCGACGCAGCCATGAGCGCGTTTGACTCCATCCCCCGAGTCAAGCGCCGCGACTTGGAGTTGGTGCGCGAGGCCATGCGCCGCGCCGTCCGCTCGGCCGCCGAGGCTGCCTGGGGCAAGAAGCCGATCGTCACGGTGTTCGTCACGCAGGTCTGAAATGCTCGGCAGGCTCAATCACGTTGCGCTCGCTGTTCCGGACCTGGAAAAAGCCTGC
Source organism: uncultured Alphaproteobacteria bacterium (assembly GCA_963792485.1). Lineage (GTDB taxonomy): Bacteria > Pseudomonadota > Alphaproteobacteria > Rhizobiales > Rhizobiaceae > JANOYJ01. The sequence goes on along the minus strand of CAWBWL010000007.1, from coordinate 70,805 downwards.
GCGCAATACCGGCAGATGCTCGGCGCAAATCTCTCAGCGCCGCAGGCGCTGCCGGAACATGGCGTGACGGTGGTGTTTGTTGATCTGGGCAATACAAAAGTCGAACTTTTGGAGCCGCTGGGTGAGACTTCGCCAATTGCGGCCTTTTTGGAAAAGAACCCGTCCGGCGGCATGCATCATCTGTGCTATGAAGTAGCAGACATCATCTCGGCCCGCGATCATCTCAGGGCAGGTGGCGCAAGGGTGCTTGGCGATGGCGAACTCAAGATTGGTGCGCATGGCAAGCCTGTGCTTTTCCTGCACCCGAAGGATTTCATGGGAACCTTGATCGAGCTGGAGCAGGCATGAACCCAATTTCGGCTTTTGCGATCTACTTCACAATCTGGTGGGTCACGCTGTTTGCAGTGCTGTCATTTGGCTTGAGCACACAGGATGAGTCCGGCACTGTCGAACCGGGCACAATGCCAAGCGCGCCGGCGGGGCGGCACATGTGGCGCGTGGCGCTCATCAACACCGCAATCGCCACCGCCATTTTTGCAGTCTTCTACTATCTTTATGCGATCCGGGGCCTCAGCTTCGACGATCTGCCGAACTTCTTGCCATCCCGCAATTGACGGATCACCAGACAAAAAAAAGCAAGGCTTTCGCCTTGCTCATTTTACGCGTCGATCCAGTTCCCGGCTTTCACCGGCGGCAGCGTTTTATCGCGCCAGAATCGCATCCTCCCAAGACTTTGACCGCGTGAAGAGGCGGAATTTCCCGCCGTTTTTATTATGCAAAAAAACTAGCGGATAGTTGCAGTCTTGTCACGTTAAATCTTACAAAGTGATCAATTCGCCCAATCTTTGACCGGATGGAAAAAACCTTGCAAAAATAAAGGGCACGCTGGTGTTTCGCGCCGGGTTTGCAAGGGTTTGCGAAGCGGCTACACAGCCCCAAGAAAACCGCAGTTCTGCGCGATTCCCCTTGTCATTCAAACGCCCGCCGGTGCTTTTTCATGCGTCTTTCCCGCTTCTTTCTGCCCATCCTCAAAGAGAATCCCAAAGAGGCCGAAATTGTCTCGCACAGGCTCATGCTGCGCGCCGGGCTTATTCATCAGCAGGGAGCGGGTTCGTACTCTTGGCTGCCGCTCGGCAAACTCGCATTGGACAAGGTCTCCAAAATCATCCGCGAGGAGCAGAACCGCGCCGGCGCCAATGAAATTCTGATGCCTACAATCCAGTCGGCGGATCTGTGGCGTGAGAGCGGGCGCTATGACGCCTATGGCAAAGAAATGCTGCGCATCAAGGACCGGCATGAGCGCGACATGCTCTATGGGCCGACTAATGAAGAGATGGTGACGGAGATTTTCCGCTCATACGTCAAATCCTACAAGGACCTGCCGCTCAATCTATATCATATCCAGTGGAAATTCCGCGACGAAGTGCGACCGCGTTTTGGCGTAATGCGCTCGCGCGAATTTCTGATGAAAGACGCCTACTCGTTTGACCTCGACTTTGACGGCGCGAAGGCCGCTTATGACCGGATGTTTGTGGCTTACCTGCGCACATTCGACCGGATGGGCCTGAAAGCCATCCCAATGCGCGCCGATACCGGCCCGATTGGCGGCGATCTTTCCCACGAATTCATCATCCTGGCGTCCACCGGAGAGTCTGAAGTATTTTGCCACAAGGACTTTCTCGATATGCCGATCCCCGGCGCGGATACAGACTTTCGCGACAACGCCGCGTTGGCGAAGATCGTCAAGGACTGGACAACGCCCTACGCCGCCACATCTGAAATGCATGATGAGGCCGCATGGAACAACATCAGTTCTGATGATCAGATCAGCGCACGCGGCATTGAGGTTGGGCATATTTTTCACTTCGGAACAAAATATTCCGACCCCATGAACGCCAAAGTCATGGGGCCGGATGGTAAGGAACACACTGTGTACAGCGGCTCTTATGGCATCGGGCCGACGCGGGTCGTCGCTGCGGCCATTGAAGCCGGGCATGACGAGAACGGCATAATCTGGCCCGACGCCATCGCGCCGTTCAATGTTGGCATCATCAACATGAAGGCAGGCGATGCGGCCTGTGATGCGGCGTCGGAGAAGATTTACGCGGCGCTGCAAAAGGCCGGTGTTGATGTTCTGCTCGATGACACGGATGAGCGGGCAGGTTCTAAATTCGCCACCGCCGACCTGATCGGCCTTCCACTTCAAGTCATCATAGGCCCGCGCGGCATCGCTTCGGGTGAAATCGAGATCAAAGTGCGCAAGACTGGCGCCAAGGAAAATCTCAGCGTTGACGCTGCCATCAAAAGGATCACAGGAGCCTCATGAGCGACACTGCCGTATTGCCGGACGGGGCAGGGCCGTTTTCGAAGTTCGAGCGCATGGTCGCCTGGCGCTATCTGCGCTCGCGCCGCAAAGAAGCGGTGATCTCGGTGATTGCCGGCTTCTCCTTCATCGGCATCATGCTCGGTGTCGCAACTTTGATCATCGTCATGGCGGTCATGAACGGGTTTCGCGGTGAGCTGCTTGAGCGCATCCTCGGAATAAACGGCCATCTCATTTTGCAGCCGCAGGATAGCCCGCTGACGGACTACGAGGAATTGTCCAAAAAGCTCAGCGGCTTGGACGGGGTTTCCTACGCAATTCCGGTCGTCGAGGGTCAGACGCTGGCGTCCGGTACCCGCGGCGTTGGAACTGGCGCGTTGGTGCGCGGCATCCGCACTGATGACATCGCCAAGATCAAGTTGATCTCCGACACGGTGAAGCAGGGTTCCTTTGCGGATTTTGCCAAAGGAGAGGGCGTTGCTCTCGGCTCCCGGCTTGCCCAAAACCTTGGCCTTGGTGTTGGCGACATGATTACGCTCACCTCTCCCGAGGGTGACGTGACGCCGCTTGGCACTACGGCGCGGCAGAAGGCCTATCCGGTCACGACCATATTCGAGATCGGCATGTCGGAATATGACTCGGCTATCGTCTTCATGCCTCTTGCTGAAGCACAGCTCTATTTCAACTCGGAAGACCGGGTGCAAAGCATTGAAATTGTTGCCAATGATCCCGATGCGGTGGATGCGTTGCGCCCGCTTGTGGAAGCCGCAGCCGAACGGCCACTTCTTTTGACCGACTGGCGCGAGCGCAACCAGACATTCTTTTCCGCCCTTCAGGTCGAGCGCAATGTGATGTTCATGATCCTGACGCTGATCATTTTGGTGGCGGCTCTCAACATTATTTCCGGCCTCATCATGCTGGTGAAAGACAAAGGCTCAGACATTGCGATCCTGCGCACCATGGGCGCGACGCGCGGCATGATCATGCGCATCTTCCTCATGACGGGCTCGGCCATCGGCATCACAGGCACGCTGGCGGGTGTCGCGCTCGGTGTGATCGTCTGCCTCAACATTGAGAGCATACGGCAGTTCTTCTCTTGGCTCTCCGGCACCGTGATGTTCAATCCCGAGCTCTATTTCCTCTCCGAACTCCCAGCCAAGATGGATGCAGGCGAAACCACAAGCGTAATCCTGATGGCGCTGGTTCTGTCTTTTCTCGCCACACTTTTCCCCGCCTGGCGCGCCGCAAAGCTCGATCCGGTTGAAGCGCTGAGGTATGAATAGTGGCTGGCGCAAACGTTCTCGAAATAAAAGGGCTTGTGCGCTCCTACAAACAGGGCGAGACCGCGCTTGACATATTGAAGGGCGCGGACTTCTCGGTCGCCAAAGGCGAGATGGTGGCGCTGGTGGCGCCGTCAGGTACCGGCAAATCCACGCTCTTGCATGCGGCCGGCCTTTTGGAGCGGCCAGACGCGGGCAAAGTTACGGTGAACGGGCGTGCATGCGAAAGTCTGGATGATGGCGCCCGCACCGCCGTGCGCCGCGCCGAAATCGGCTTCGTTTATCAGTTCCACCATTTGCTGCCTGAATTCACTGCGCTTGAAAATGTGATGATCCCGCAGATGCTGCGCGGCCTGACGAAGCAGGCGGCGGCGGAGCGCGCGCAGGAGCTTTTGGACTACATGAAGATCGGTCCCCGCGCCTCGCACCGCCCGTCTGAGCTGTCCGGCGGCGAACAGCAGCGCGTCGCCATCGCAAGAGCGGTCGCCAACGCGCCGCTGCTGCTGCTCGCCGACGAGCCGACGGGCAATCTGGATCCCGGCACCGCGCATTATGTTTTTGAAGCGCTGGAAGCCCTGGTGCGTCAGTCTGGCCTGTCGGCGGTGATCGCCACGCACAATCACGAGATTGCCAAGCGCATGGACCGCCGCGTGACCTTGAAGGACGGGCATGTGGTGCCACTCACACTGTAAACCTGCGCCTTATTCGTTCCTTGCCCTTGAATTTTAGGCCGACCTGCCTCATTTCTCCCGTAACGGCGCCCGGGCCCCTCTGGCGGTGATATTTGGTGTCACCGCGATGTCGGAGTTGTTTCGTAGTTGCAACACGAAACATGAGGTCCCGGCAATGGAGTCACTCCAAGCGGCGCTATACGCAGATTTTCTCGGCACTCCGGCTTATTTCTGGGCAATCTTCATTTCGATTGTCATTGCCCTTTTGGTGTTTGACCTTGGCGTCCTGCACAAAAAGGACAAGGAGATCGAAGCAAGGGAGAGCTTCATCCTTTACGGCTGCTACATGGCCGTCGCCTTCGCCTTCGGCGCATGGATATGGATATCACGCGGCGCGCAGTCGGGCCTCGAATTCTTCACCGGCTATCTCATCGAGCAGTCGCTTTCGATGGACAATATATTCGTCATCGCCACAATCTTCGGCGCGCTGGCGATTCCGCGCAAATATCAGCACCGGGTCTTGTTCTGGGGCATATTGGGCGTGATCGTCTTCCGCGCGATCCTTATCGGGGTCGGCGCTGCGCTGGTCATGTCCTTCTCGTGGATACTGTACATCTTTGGCGCGTTCCTGATCTTCACCGGTATCCGCATGTTCATGAAACACGAGCATGTGCCGGATATGGAGAGCAATGCCCTGCTGAAATGGATGCGCGGCCATTTGCGCATCACCAAAGAGCTGCACGCGCAGAAATTCATCGTGCGCCTGCCAGATATTAAGACCGGCAGGAAAGTTCTGTGGGCGACGCCGCTTCTGATCGCGCTGATCATGGTCGAGTTTGTTGACCTCATCTTCGCCGTCGATTCCGTTCCTGCTATTTTCGCGGTCACGCAGGACACATTCATCGTCTACACGTCCAACATCTTCGCCATTCTCGGCCTGCGCTCGCTGTATTTCGCGCTTGCCTCGGCGATGAACCGCTTCGCCTATCTGCAATATTCGCTGGCGACGCTGCTGGTGCTGGTCGGGATGAAGGTCAGCTTGGTTCCGCTCGGGGTGAAAATACCGACGGCGCTGTCGCTGGCGGTCACTGTGGGCGTTCTGGCGGCGGGGATTGTCTATTCGCTGTGGAAGACGCGCGGGGAGGCGGAAGCGGCGAAACACGTCGCATGAGGGGCTTCCCGGTAATCGCAGAGTGTTGAATACTGCGATTCTGGGGAACGCCATGCCGCTTGCCATGAACCGCGACGTCTTCATCACCTGCGCCGTCACAGGCTCCGGCGGCACGCAGGACCGCTCGCCGCATGTCCCGCGCTCGCCGAAACAAATTGCGGATGCGGCGATTGATGCGGCAAAGGCCGGGGCCGCGATTGTCCACTGCCATGTGCGCGATCCGGAAACCGGCAAGCCGCGCCGGGACGTTCATCTCTACCGCGAGGTGACTGAGCGCATCCGGGACTCAAAGGTCGATGTGGTCCTCAACCTCACCGCTGGCATGGGCGGCGACATGGTGTTCGGCGATGTGGAAAACCCGCTGCCCTTGAAGGCGCAGGGCACCGACATGGGCGGGGCGTCGAACCGGATGGAGCATATCAGGCAATGCCTGCCGGAAATCTGCACGCTCGACTGCGGCACGATGAATTTCAACGAAGCCGATTATGTGATGACCAACACGCCCGGCATGCTGCGCGCCATGGGCGCCATGATGACCGCGCTCGGCGTCAAGCCGGAGATCGAGGCGTTTGACACCGGCCATCTCTGGTTCGCCAAACAGCTTGTGGAGGAGGGGGTGCTGAAGCCAGACGCCTTGGTGCAGCTCTGCATGGGCGTCCCCTGGGGCGCGCCGAACGATCTCAACACGTTTATGGCCATGGTCAACAATGTGCCGCTGACTGGACCTGGTCCGCCTTCACGCTCGGCCGCGACCAGATGGCCTATGTGGCCGCCGCCGTGCTGGCCGGCGGCAATGTGCGGGTCGGGCTGGAGGATAATCTGTGGCTCGGCAAGGGCGTGCTGGCGACCAATGCGCAGCTGGTCGAGCGGGCGGTGACGATTGTGGAGAATATGGGGGCAAGGGTGATCGGGCCGGGGGAGGTGCGGGAGCGGCTTGGGTTGGTGAAGCGGGGGATGGCGGCGTGAGGAATTTCGGTGACAGTTTACTAATTAATTTCGGTGACAGTTTACTTAATTCCCTCACTGAGGCTTCGCCCCGCGCAGGCGCTGGGGAATTAAGTAAACTGTCACCGAAATTAATTAGTAAACTGTCACCGAAATTCTGCCACGGGACGAGCCCATGAACTTCTCCCTCACTTCCGAACAATCCCTCATCATCGACACCACCCGCACGTTCGTCGAAACCGAACTCTATCCGCACGAGGCTGAGATCGAGCGCACCGGCGTCCTGCGCCCGGAGCTCGTGGCGGAACTCAAGGCCAAAGCGATCGCCGCCGGCCTCTACGCCGCCAACATGCCGGAAGAAGTCGGCGGGGCGGGGCTCGATACTTCTGACCTGGCTGCTCTATGAAAAGGAGCTGGGGAAGACGAGCTATGCGCTGCACTGGAACTGCGTGGCCCGTCCATCCAACATTCTTCTCGCCGGAACGCCGGAGCAGCGCGAAAAATATCTGTTTCCCTGCATCAAGGGCGAAAAGTCCGACTGTCTCGCCATGACCGAACCCGGCGCGGGATCGGACCTGCGCGGCATGAAAATGACCGCCTTGCGCGACGGCTCGGACTTTGTGCTGAACGGCACCAAACATTTCATCAGCCATGCCGACAGGGCGGATTTCGCCATTGTCTTCGCCGCCTGCGGCGAGGAGGAGACGCCGAAGGGCAAGAAAAAGCTCATAACGGCCTTTTTCGTCGACAAGGGCCACCCCGGTTTCACCGTGCGCGACGGCTACCGCAACGTCTCGCACCGGGGATACACCAACTCGATCCTCGATTTCGACAATTGCCGCGTCAGCCAAGAAGCCGTGCTTGGTGAGGTGCACAAAGGCTTTGAAGTCGCCAACCTATGGCTCGGCGCCACGCGGCTGCAAGTCGCCGCCACCTGTCTTGGCCGCGCCGAGCGGGCGCTTGGGCTTGCCGTTTCCTATGCGGCGGAACGCGAGCAGTTCGGGCAGAAGATCGGCAAATTCCAGGGCGTCTCCTTCAAACTCGCCGACATGGCGATGGAACTGAAGGCGGCGGAGCTTTTGACGCTGGAAGCGGGGTGGAAATTTGAGCAGGGCACGGCCACGGAGGGCGACATGGCGATGGCCAAGCTCAAAGCCAGTGAGATGCTCGCCTTCGTCGCCGATGAGGCGATCCAGATCCATGGCGGCATGGGCCTGATGGACGATCTGCCGCTCGAGCGCATATGGCGCGATGCGCGGGTGGAGCGGATTTGGGAGGGGACGAGCGAGATACAGCGGCATATTATTTCGAGGCAATTGCTGCGGGGAGCGGGGGGGTGATGGATAGTTCAACGCGAGGCGCCCCCCTCTGCCTGTCGGCATCTCCCCCGCGAGGGGGGAGATCGACGTGTCGCCGTTTTCGCCAATCGCCAAACTTGAAAGTTGGCGAAAGCGGTGGTGAGCGATCTCCCCCCTCGCGGGGGAGATGCCGACAGGCAGAGGGGGGCGCCTCGCGCCATACTCGGTCGAACGCCATGCTTACACATCGCCGGGGCTGATCGCGTACATGGCCGCCTCGCTCAAAGAAACCGACCTCTACGCCGCCCATCAAGCGCATGCTCGAAGGCCAGGGCTACGTCGTCAAGGGCGAGATCGGCGCGGCGGATGTGGTGGCGGTGCGCGGCGAGCGAAGGCGCCGGTCATTGTCGAGCTCAAGATCGGGTTTTCCCTTTCCCTGTTCCATCAGGCGATCGCCCGCCAAGCCATCACCGACGCAGTCTATATCGCCGTGCCGCGCGGGGCAGGGCGCTTGTTTTCCAAAGCGCTTGCGGACAACAAAGCGCTGTGCCGCCGCTTGGGTCTCGGTCTCGATCACCGTCCGGATGGAGGATGGCTTCGTCGAAACTCACGCCGACCCCGAGCCTTACAGGCCGCGCCAATCTAAAGTCCGCAAAGGGCGGCTCTTGCGCGAATTCGCGCGGCGGGTGGGCGATCCGAACAATGGCGGTGCGACGCGGCGCGGGCTGGTGACGGCGTATCGCCAGGACGCGCTGCAGTGCCTGCGCGTCTTGATGCGGGAAGGGCCGCTGAAGGCGTCGCTTGTGGCCAAGCTCAGCGGCGTCGCCCGCGCGCGACCGATTATGGCGGATGATCATTATGGCTGGTTTGAGCGCGTCTCGACCGGTATTTATGGGCTGACGCCGAAGGGCGTTGGCGCGGTGGCGGAGTATGCGGGGGAAATAGAAAAGCTCGTGGGGAATTGGCAGGGGACGAGCGAAACCCAGCGGCCAGTCGATTCAAGTGAGTTGCTTGGGGTGCCGGGAGGATGAAGGAAAGTTCAGCGCGAGCCGCCCCTCTCTGCCTGTCGGCATCTCCCCCGCGAGGGGGGAGATCGCTCACGACCGTCTTCCCTAATTCCTGCACGGGCGCAAGCAAACGCGAAAGCGGCGGAGCGCCGATCTCCCCCCTCGCGGGGGAGATGTCCGACAGGACAGAGAGGGGCGCCTCGCGCCGAGCCTTGCAGAGTGTCGCTCTATGACCCGCCTCGAACGCCTGCTCCGCCCGAAATCGATCGCCGTGCTCGGTTCGGTCTGGGCCGAAAACGTCATCGCGCAATGCCGCAAGTTGGAGTTTGCGGGACCGGTTTGGCCCGTTCATCCAACTAAGCCATTAATAGGCGGCCTCAAGGCCTACCCCTCGCTCAAAGACCTGCCCGCGCCGCCCGACGCTGCCTTCATCGGCGTCAACCGCCACGCGACGGTTGATGTTGTCGCCGAACTCAGCGCCATGGGCGCCGGCGGGGCGGTGTGTTTCGCCTCCGGCTGGATGGAGGCGGGGGAAGGGGGTCTGCAGGAGAAGCTGGTTACGGCGGCGGGGACGATGCCGGTGCTCGGGCCGAACTGCTACGGGCTCATCAATTATCTCGACGGCGCGCTGCTTTGGCCGGATCAGCATGGCGGCAGGCGGGCGGAGCGCGGCGTGGCGATCCTGTCGCAATCGTCCAACATCGCCATTAATTTGACCATGCAAAAGCGAGGCCTGCCCATTGCCTATGTCGCCTGTCTCGGCAATGCGGCGGCGGTCGGCCTCGGGGAGCTTGCCAGCGCGCTGATCTCAGACGAGCGGGTCACCGCTATCGGCATGTATGTCGAAGGCATACGCGATGCGGGGGCATTCGCCGCGTTTGCAGAAGCGGCGCGGGCGGCGAGCAAGGGCGTCGTTGTCATAAAGTCCGGAAAGACGGAGGCGTCCCGCGATGCAGCGGCCTCGCACACAGCTGCGCTTGCAGGCGGTGGCGCGGCTTCGTCGGCATTGCTGCGGCAATGTGGCGCTGCCGAAGTGAATTCTCCGGCGGAACTCATTGAAACATTGAAGATTTTCCATGTTCACGGCCCGCAGATCGGCGCGCGCCTCTGCTCGCTTTCATGCTCGGGCGGCGAGGCGGGGCTGGTGGCGGATTTGGCCGCGCCCTTGGGTCTTAATTTTCCACCGCCATCAGAGACACAGCGCCAGCGGCTCGGCGAAATCCTCGGTCCCATCGTCACCATCGCCAACCCGCTCGACTATCACACGTTCATCTGGGGCGACGGGCCACGCACCATAGATGTCTTCACCACCATGCTGTCTGGCTATGACGCGGGCCTCTTCATCATCGACCCGCCGCGCCCCGACCGCTGCGATCCCTCGTCCTATCAGCCCGCGCTGGACGCCATCATTTCGGCGGCGAAGACCACTGGGAAACCTGCTTTTCCCGTCGCCTCGCTGCCTGAGAATTTAGATGAAGAGCAGGCTGCTGCTTTGAGGGACCAAGGCATCGCGCCTTTGATGGGTCTCGAAACCGCGCTCGCCGCCATTAAGGCCGCCCAGACTCCGTCCGGCGCGCCGGGCTGGCGGCCCGCCCCGTGCGTCGGGGCGCGGGAGACCGTTCTGCTATCCGAAGCAGAAGCGAAGGCCTTGCTCGGGAATGCCGGTCTTCCAGTTCCGAAGGGCGTGGAGGCGAAATCACTGAATGATCTCAAGAACAAGGCCGCCGCACTTCAAGCGCCGCTGGCGCTCAAAGGCCTTGGCTTGACCCACAAAAGTGAAGCGGGCGCGGTGCGGCTTGGCCTCGCTTCGCTGGATGGTCAGACAGAGATGCAAGGCGCCATCGGTTATCTTGCCGAGGAAATGGTAACCGGCGGCATCGCCGAAATGCTGATCGGCCTTCGCCGTGATCCGATATATGGCGTGACGCTGACAATCGGCATGGGCGGCGTGACGGCGGAGCTGCTTGAAGATACCGTGACGCTGGTTCTGCCGGTGGGAGAAGCGGAAATTCTTTTGGCAATGAATTCATTGAAGCTCTGGCCGCTGCTCGACGGCTATCGTGGCCGCGCCAAGGCGGACAGCGCGTCTGCGGCAGGGATTGCCGCAAAGCTGTGCGCGCTGATGCTGGCTGACGCGTCTATTGAAGAAATAGAGATCAATCCGTTGATTGTGCGCGCCAAAGACGCGGTGGCAGTGGATGCGCTGGTTCGGCTGGCGAAGGAGCAATCATGAGCGACGTCATCACAACCCGCCGTGAAGGCGCAATCCTTGAAGTGACGCTCGATCGCCCCAAGGCCAACGCCATTGATCTGGCCACCTCGCGCCTGATGGGCAAAACCTTTGCCGCCTTCCGCGACGACCCAACCCTGCGCGTCGCCATCCTGCAAACGGCGGGCGACAGGTTCTTCTCCGCCGGGTGGGACCTGAAAGCCGCCGCCGGTGGCGATGCGGTGGATGGCGATTACGGCGAGGGCGGCTTCGGCGGCCTTCAGCAATTGCCCGGTCTCAACAAACCGGTCATCGCCGCTGTCAGCGGCATGGCGGTCGGCGGTGGCTTCGAGCTGGCGCTGTCCTGCGACCTCATTTACGCTGCGGACCATTCCTCATTCGCTTTGCCTGAAATCAAAGCCGGAACGCTGGCGGATGCCGCGACGATCAAGCTGCCGAAACGCATGCCGTATCATGTCGCGATGGACCTGCTCTTCACCGGCCGCTGGATGGATGTGGCCGAGGCGCACCGCTGGGGCCTGGTCAATGAAGTTCTGCCGAAGGAAAAGCTTCTGGACCGCGTCTGGGAAGTGGCCCGTCTTCTCGCTTCCGGCCCGCCGCTCGTCTTCGCCGCCATCAAGGAGGTGGCGCGTGAGGCGGAGGACAAGTCTTTCATGGAGGCGATGGAGCTGGTGACCAAGCGCAGGCTGCCGACGGTTGATGCGCTTTACGGGTCTGAGGACAATATGGAGGGGTTCAAGGCCTTTGCGGAGAAGCGCGAGCCGGTCTGGAAGGGGCGATAGTGCATCAGGACCGCAAGCTCTGGGCCGTTACAATCCTGTCCATCGGCATATTCCTGACAGGGCTGCAGGACGCCTTTATCAAATATCTGAGCGCGGACTACCCATTTCACCAGCTTCAGCTCATAAGGTGCGCGCTTGCCGTCGCGCTTGTTGCGCTGATCGGCCTCTTCACCGGCGCGTTCGCTCGCTTCCGCTGGGAAGGCATGTGGCCGGTCGTTGCGCGCGGCCTACTGCTCGGCGCGGCGAGCGCGCTTTATTACATCAGCCTTGCCGCCATGACGCTGGCCGACGCAATGGCGATCTATTTCGCCCTGCCGCTGATTGTCGTCGCGCTGTCCGGCCTCATGCTGCGCGAAGAAGTGCAGGCGTGGCGCTGGTTCGCCGCGCTTGCCGGTTTTGCCGGGGTATTGATCACCATACGGCCAGGCAGCAGCCTGTTTGAGCCGGCCTCGCTCGTGACGCTGGCGGCAACCTTTCTCTATGCGCTCGGCAATCTTTTCACGCGCCGCGTCCGCCCTGACATGCCGCCGCTTGTCACCGCGATTTTTGGCGGAATGGGCTACATGCTGGTGGCGCTTGCCGCCTCGATCATTTTCGGCTCGGGCCGCTTTGCCAGCGACGCGCATCCAAGTCTGCATTTTCTGACCGGCGCCTGGGTCATGCCAGCGACGCGGGACTGGCTCTTGTTCGGCGGCTTTGTGATCGCGACTGCAGCCGGATTTTTCACCTACACCGAAGCCTATCGCGCCGCGCCAGCCAGCTTCATTGCGCCGTTTGAGTATACGGCGATGATCTGGGCAATCCTGTTCGGCTGGCAGCTTTTTGGCGACGTGCCGGTGACGACAACAATCATCGGCAGCGCGGTTATCATCTGCTCAGGCCTTTTCCTGGGCTGGCAGGAATATCGGCAGCCAAGGCGGGAAGCACTGGCAAACGTCGCAATTGCGCAAGCGGTGGCCTTGTCTGAAACAGACGATGAGTAAAACGGACCCGGCGGGCAAGGGAGATAAAGCCATGCAAACAGAAAAATTCTATATTGGCGGCGCTTGGATTGATCCGGTGCAGCCCAAGTTCGCCGATGTGATCAATCCAGCGACGGAAGAAGCGGTGGCGCGCATTGCCATGGGCGCTACAGCTGATGTGGACCGCGCCGCGCAGGCGGCGGCGACCGCCTTTCCTTCCTTCTCCATCACAACGCGCAAGCAGCGCATCGACCTTCTCAATTCGATCCTGAACGAGCTTGAAAAGCGCCTCGACGACATCGCCGCCGCCATGACAATGGAAATGGGTGCGCCTTCGCTCTTGTCGCGCACGTCGCAGGCGCAGTCCGGCTATGATCATATCGCGACCATGGTGAAGGTTCTGGAGGATTTTCCCTTCGAGGAAATGCGCGGCTCCACAATGATCAGCCGCGAGGGCATTGGCGTGTGCGGCCTCATCACGCCGTGGAACTGGCCGATCAACCAGATCACCTGCAAAGTGGCGCCTGCGCTGGCGGCCGGCTGCACGATGATCTTGAAGCCAAGCGAAATCGCGCCGCTGAACGCGCTGATTTTCGCCGAGGTTCTGCATGATGCCGGCGTTCCGGCAGGTGTGTTCAATCTCGTCAATGGCGACGGTCCGAATGTCGGCGCGGCCATGTCGGCGCATCCGCTCATCGACATGATGTCCTTCACCGGCTCGACCCGCGCCGGCATTGAGGTGGCCAAGCTTGCCGCAGGCACGGTGAAGCGCGTGGCGCAGGAGCTGGGCGGCAACTCGCCCAACATCGTGTTTGACGATGCCAATCTTCACGAAGCGATTGAAGGCGGCATTGCCAACTGCTTCAACAATAGCGGCCAGTCGTGCAATTCCCCGGCGCGCATGCTGGTGCCGTTCGGCAAGATGCGCGAGGCCGCAGACATCGCCAAGCGCGCCGCCGAGGCGCTGAAAGTTGGCGATCCGCGTGACGCGGGCACCAATCTTGGACCCGTGGTCAGCGAACAGCATTTCAACAAGATCCAGAAAATGATCGAGATTGGCATCAGCGAAGGCGCGACGCTGGTGACCGGCGGGCCGGGACGGCCAGAGCACCTGAACCGCGGCTACTTCGTGCGCCCGACTGTCTTTGCCGATGTCACGCCGCAGATGACCATCGCCAACACGGAAATTTTCGGCCCGGTTATGACAATGGTCGGCTACGAGGGCGAGGAAGACGCCATCCGCATCGCCAACGACACCGAGTACGGCCTCGCCGCCTATCTCCAGACTTCAGACCCGGCCCGCGCCCGCCGCGTGGCGCGGCTCTTGCGAGCGGGGCAGGTGGAGATCAACTACGCGCCTTTCGACTATTTCGCGCCGTTTGGCGGCTACAAACACTCGGGCAACGGGCGCGAATATGGCGAGTTCGGGCTGCATGATTATCTGGAGACCAAGGCGACGATGGGGTTGTAGGGCGCGGCTGCACAGAACCATAGTCGGCGCGGCTTTGGATGAGCAATGGTTGAAAACTTGGCGGAGATATAGATGCAGATAAAACAGGCGGCCTGCATCGGCGGCGGGGTGATCGGGGCGGGGTGGGTGTCGCGGCTCATTCTTTCCGGCGTTGATGTGAAGCTGTTCGATCCGCACCCGGATGCGCAGCGTATTGTCGGCGAGGTTGTGGCCAACGCCGAGCGCGCCTATGGCATGCTGACATCGGCGCCTTTGCCGAAAGCAGGACGTCTTTCCTTTGCCAAAACGCTGCAGGAAGCCGTTCAAAATGCTGAATTCATTCAGGAAAGCGTGCCGGAGCGGCTGGAGCTGAAGCGCGGGGTTTTGAACGAAATCGACAAGCATGCGCCGACGGACGCAATCATCGGCTCTTCCACAAGCGGGCTTTTGCCGAGCGACCTGCAAGCCGAAATGCGCCACCCTGAACGGCTGCTTGTCGCGCACCCCTATAATCCGGTTTACCTGCTGCCGCTGGTCGAGCTTGTTCCCGGAAAACTAACCGGTGAAAGCCAAATTGCGCAAGCGATGGAAATCTATGAACAAATCGGCATGAAGGGTGTCGTGCTCAAGAAGGAGATCGAGGCCTTTGTCGGCGACCGGCTTTTGGAGACGCTGTGGCGTGAGGCGCTGTGGCTGATCAAGGACGATATCTGCGATGTCGAAACGCTGGACGACATTATGCGCTACTCGTTCGGCCTGCGCTGGGCGCAGATGGGCCTGTTCCAGACCTATCGCATCGCCGGCGGCGAGGCGGGCATGAAGCACTTTCTCGCCCAGTTCGGCCCTTGCCTCAAATGGCCATGGTCGAAGCTGACCGATGTGCCGGACCTCGACGATGATCTTGTCAACAAGATCGCCCGCCAGTCCGACGAACAGGCGGCAGGTCTCTCGATCCGCGAGCTTGAGCGCATCCGCGATGAAAACCTCGTCGCCATACTGCACGGCCTCAAAGGCGCGCGCGGCGGCGAGGGCTGGGGCGCGGGCAAGCTGTTGAAGGAGTTCGAGGACCGGCTCTGGGCCGGACACAAGGCCGACGCTGAGATCAGGCCCTCGGACAAGCCGATGATAACTCTGGAAACCAAGGTGAACCCGGCCTGGCTCGACTATAACGGCCACATGACCGAGTTTCGTTACCTGCACGTCTTCGGCGACGCCACTGACGCTTTCCTGCGCCTGATCGGCATCACGGCGGAAACGGCGGCGGCGGGATCAAGCTATTTCACGGTTGAAACCCATATCCGCCATCTGAAAGAAGCCAAGCTCGGCGCGCCGCTGCAAGTCTTGACGCAGGTGATGAGCGGCGAAGGCAAAAAGCTCCACCTTTTCCATGCATTGTCGGACCCGGCCGGCGGCGCGCTGTATGCAACCGGCGAGCATATCCTGCTGCACGTGTCGGATGGCGCATCAAGCCTGCCGCCAAGCGAAGTGGCGGGGAAACTGGCTGGCTACGCTTCCATGCATGCTTCGCTTCCCAAGCCCGAAGGCTTCGGCCGCCATGTTGGTCAGAGTCGTGCATGAAAACAGTGACGGAGTTCCACTTCGAAACCGTCGAATATCCCGATATGGCCATTGTCATGCCGGACGGCTGCCGCCTGTCGGCGCGGGTCTGGATGCCGAAAAATGCTTTACATCAGCCGGTTCCAACCATTCTTGAATATCTGCCTTACCGCAAGCGCGACGGAACCACCGCGCGCGACTGCCTGACTCATCCCTATCTGGCGGGTCATGGATATGCGTGCCTCAGGGTGGACATGCGCGGCAATGGCGATTCCGAAGGCGTGATGCTGGATGAATATGACGAACAGGAATTGCAGGACGCCTGCGACGTCATTGCCTGGATTGTGAAACAGCCTTGGTGCACCGGCAAAGTTGGCATGATGGGCATTTCCTGGGGCGGCTTTAACGCGCTGCAGGTCGCCGCCATGCAGCCGCCGGGGCTTGATGCGATCATCACGCTCTGCTCGACAGATGACCGCTATGCCGACGACATTCATTACAAGGGCGGCTGTCTTCTGAATGAAAATCTCGGCTGGGGCGCAACCATGCTTTCTTATTCCTCGCGGCCGCCGGACCCGATGATTGTTGGGGAGAAGTGGCGGGAGATGTGGCTGGAAAGGCTGGAGATCGAGCCGTTCCTCCCGGCGGTCTGGCTGAAACATCAGACGCGGGACGCTTATTGGAAACGCGGTTCGGTATGCGAGGACTTTTCGAAAATCAAGGCGGCGACGCTCGCTGTCGGTGGCTGGGGCGACGCCTACAAAAACGCCGTCTCGAGGTTGGTGCAGGGCATCCAGGCCCCGGTGAAGGGCATTGTCGGCCCGTGGATCCACAAATATCCGCATTTTGCCGTGCCGCATCCGCAGATCGGCTTTCTGCAGGAAGCGCTGCGCTGGTGGGACCGCTGGTTGAAAGGCATCTCGACTGGCGTCGAGAACGATCCCGCCATGCGTGTTTACCTCATGGATTCGCTCCCGCCCAAACAATGGCACGACGGGCGGCCCGGACATTGGCAAGGCTTTCGCGATTGGCCTGCGCCGGAGATTTCTGAACGGACATTTTACCTGTCGGCTGGGCAGAAAATTTCGGAAACAAAACCGCTCAAAGCTCTGAATATATTTATACAATCTCCGGCTGACTGCGGCGCGGCGTCTGGCGAGTATTGCGCGATTTGGCTGGGACCGGAAATGCCCGGCGAGCAAACCGGCGATGACGCACTATCCGCATGTTTTGACACTGCGCCGCTCGCCGCGCCGCTGGACATCACCGGGGCGCCGGTTATTCAACTTCGGGTCAGCGCCGACGCTGCAAGAGCACAACTCGCCGTGCGCCTGTGTGATCTGCGTCCGGACGGAAGCTCGGCCCGCATCACCTATGGCGTCTTGAATCTCTGCCACAGCCAAGGTCACGTGCAGCCGGTGCTCATCGAGCCCGGAAGGCCTTTTGATGTCACCCTGCGGCTGGACGACATCGCTTACAGTATGCCTGCCGGGCACAGGCTGCGGATCGCCATTTCTTCCGCATATTGGCCCCTCATTTGGCCTAGCCCTTCAACCGCAGAGCTTGAAATTTACGGGGGGCAGCTGACACTGCCCGTCGTGGCCGCATGCTCCGCTCCGGACCATTCCTTCGAATGTCCGGCGGCGGCGGCGCCGTGGGACAGAAAAGTCCTGCGCGCGCCTTCCAATCGCCGCGAAACACAGACTGACGCCGCCACAGGCGAGACTGTCCTCAAAATCATTGACGACTTTGGCGAGGTCCATGACGCGGATCATGGGCTATGCACTGGCAGCTCGGCAAGGGAGGAGTGGCGTATTCATCCAGACGACCCGCTTTCTGCGAGCGGTAGCGCCCATTGGACCCAGACACTCAAGCGGGACGCTTGGAATATTCGAACGGAAGCATTTGCCTCCATGACGTCCACCGCCTGCGATTTTCATCTGAGTGGGCGTGTCGAGGCCTATGAGAACGAGCGCTTGATCTTCGCGCGGGACTATTCCCAAACCATCCCTCGGGACTTCCTTTAGCTTCTATCGGCATTTGACGGGCTTGTACCTGCTCAGCTGTCAGCCATTCTTGTTCACAGCCGACGCACGGGACCGCGCGGGCACGGATGTCTGGAACGGACATGACCACGTCTGCTACGGGAACATGCTCCGCTTTGGCAACGTGATCCTCAACAGCGAGGCAAAGTTCGAGCACCCGGCAGGCGGCTGGCACCAACATCGCGCAGCGCAAAAGCGAAGGCACAGCGAAAGCAGTGTAACGGGCTCCCGGACGCTTGCAAAAGAACCTTGGCGGGAAATGAATAAGTCGGGCCTGCATGGCTAGTTGACAACATTCCACAAATAGAACATATATAGAACATATAGTGTATTTTGGAGGAACAAATGACCGGTCTGTTTCAAGATGTCCTTTCGCTGGTTTCCGTATCCCTGTTTTTGTGCACGCTCGCAATGTGGGTCGGCGCGATTTGATGTTTGAATCCCCGTTCTGACGCAGCTTTCGATGGATTTGCTGCGCGGCATTGGCGATAGTCCCGGTTAGGAATCGGATTATTGTCATGACGGATACGCGGGCGCCTGTCGCTGAGTTGAGAGGGCTTGGTGCTCTCCGGGCTTTTGTGAATCTGCGGGTTCACTCTGCGTTCTCCTTGCTGGAGGGCGCGCTTTCGGTGTCAAAGATTGCCGATTTCGCCGTAGCGGATGGCGCGCCCGCTGTTGGGATTGCAGACACGGATAATCTTTTCGGCGCTCTCGATTTCGCACAGAAGGCCACGAAAGCCGGAGTGCAACCAATAATTGGTTGTCAATTGACGGTTTCGTTTTCCGGATCTCCCGCATCCTCGGCCACCCATGAGGCAGGGCAGCCGCTTGTGCTGATCGCAGCGACGGAAGAGGGGTATTCAAACCTGATGCGGCTTGTCAGCCGCGCCTACATGGAAAGCGAAGACGGCAAAACTGTCGGCCTGTCAGAGACTTGGCTTAGCACCGCGTCCAGCGGCATTATTTGCCTGACAGGCGGTGCGCGCGGGCCTGTTGGCGCCGTCGTTCTGGATGAACCTGAGGAGGCGCGTGCCCGCCTGGTCAAGCTGCGTGCGCTGTTTGGCAACAGACTTTATGTCGAGATCAGCAGGCAGAGCGGCTATGACGCTGAGGTCGAGGCAGAGACCGTTTCACTAGCTTATGCGCTTGGTTTGCCGCTTGTTGCCACGAACGAGGCCTTTTTTGAAAAGCCCGAAGACTATGAGGCGCATGACGCGCTGTTGGCCATTGCCGAGGGCGCATTGCTCTCGCAGGACACCCGCCGGCGTCTCAATCCGGACTACGGCCTCAAAACGCAGGCGCAAATGTGCGCGCTGTTCGCCGATGTTCCGGAGGCGATCGACAACACGGTCGAGATTGCGCGCCGCTGCTCTTTTTTCCCCGGCAAGCGCGATCCGATCTTGCCCAAATTTGTTTCCGCTGCTTCGGGCCCTGATGCGGAAGCCTTGGAGCTGCGCCGTCAAGCTCTCGAAGGGCTTGAAATGCGGCTTGCCAGCAACGGGCTGAATGGAGGCATCACCGAAGACGGCTATCGCGAGCGGCTGGAGTTTGAGCTTGACGTCATCGCGAAGATGAATTTTCCAGGTTATTTTCTCATCGTTTCCGACTTCATCAAATGGGCGAAGCAACAGGGCATTCCCGTTGGTCCAGGACGCGGATCCGGCGCCGGTTCGCTGGTGGCGTATGCGCTGACCATCACTGACATCGACCCGATGCAGTTTTCGCTGCTGTTCGAGCGCTTCCTCAATCCGTCCCGCGTATCCATGCCGGACTTTGACGTCGATTTTTGCCAGGAACGGCGCGACGAAGTCATTCGCTATGTTCAAGAGCGCTATGGCCGCGAGCAGGTCGCGCAGATCATAACATTCGGATCACTGCAGGCGAGGGCGGTCTTGCGGGACGTGGGCCGGGTGCTTGAAATGCCCTACGGTCAGGTCGACCGTCTCTGCAAGCTTGTGCCGCAAAACCCGGCTAACCCGGTTTCTCTCGGCAAGGCCATCGAAATCGAGCCGCGTTTCCAGGAGGAAATCGACAGGGAGCCGATTGTCTCGCGCATGCTTGGCATCGCGCAGAAGCTCGAGGGCCTCTACCGCCATGCGTCGACTCATGCCGCAGGCATCGTGATCGGCGACCGGCCATTATCCGAGCTGGTTCCGCTCTACCGCGATCCGCGTTCAGATATGCCGGTCACCCAGTACAACATGAAGGGTGTTGAATATGCCGGCCTCGTCAAATTTGACTTTCTCGGCCTCAAGACGCTGACAGTATTGAAATTGGCAGTCGACCTTCTGGCGCGACGAGGCATCGCGATTGATCTTGCCCGTCTGCCGCTGGACGACCTTGAAACATATGCCATGCTGTCGCGCGGTGAAACCGTCGGCATTTTCCAGCTGGAAAGCGCAGGTATGCGCAAGGCGCTGCTGGGCATGCGGCCTGACCGCATAGAGGATATTATCGCGCTCGTTGCCCTCTATCGGCCGGGTCCGATGGAAAACATCCCGACCTACAACGCCCGCAAACACAAGGAAGAGGAGATTGCGTCGATCCACCCGATGATTGACGGCCTGCTTGCCGAGAACTCAAGGCGTCATTGTGTATCAGGAACAGGTGATGCAGGTGGCGCAGATTCTGGCCGGATTTACGCTGGGCGACGCTGACATTCTGCGCCGCGCGATGGGCAAGAAAGACCAGAAGGAGATGGCGCAGAAGCGTGAGGATTTCGTACGCGGCGCCGAGCGCAACGGCATCGACAAGGCGCGCGCGAACACCATTTTCGATCTCTTGGCGAAGTTCGCGGACTATGGCTTCAACAAATCCCACGCCGCCGCTTACGCGGTGGTTTCCTATCAGACCGCCTACATGAAGGCGCATTATCCGGTCGAATTCCTCGCCGCTTCCATGACTTATGACATGGTCAACACGGAAAAGCTCGGCGAGTTCAGACAAGACGCGCTGCGCATCGGGATCGATGTTGTGTCACCTTCGGTGCAAACCTCAAACCGCATTTTTGAAGTCGGCGAGGGCAAGATATTCTACTCGCTCAACGCGCTGAAAGGTGTCGGTGAAGCGGCAGCGGATCATATTGCCACTGTTCGGGCGGATCGGCCTTTTGCGAGCCTTGAGGACTTTTGCGAGCGGATCGATCCCAAGATTATCAACCGGCGTGTTCTCGAAAGCTTGATAAATGCCGGTGCGCTTGACAGTTTTGGACATGATCGAGCCGCCCTTGCTGCCGGATCAGATCGGATGCTTGGACTTGCGCAACGATTGCAGTCTCAAAGCGAGAGCGGACAATCGGACATATTTGGCTCGGGAGCGGTTGCTGTTGCCGAAAAGATAGTGCTTCCAAAAACTGCGCCATGGCCGGTCGCCGAGCGGCTCATGCGTGAACATCACGCCGCTGGCTTTTATCTGTCGGCGCATCCGCTGGATGAATACAAGTCAGTGCTTGAAAAGATGCGGATTCAAAATTGGGCTGATTTCTCTCTCGCCGTCAAAAAGGGAGCAAGTGCCGGCCGCCTTGCCGGGACAGTGATCAGCAAGCAGGAACGGCGCACGAAGACCGGCAACAAAATGGGAATTATCCAGTTCTCGGACGCCACAGGACAATTTGAAGGCGTTTTGTTCTCGGAAATGTTGGCACACTATCGTGATAATCTGATCGCAGGCCGATCCTTCGTCATCACGGCCACTGCTGAAGACCGGCCTGAGGGCATAAGCCTTCGTATTTCAACCCTGCAAACACTTGAGGAAGAAGCGGGCAAACAGCAAAAGACGCTGCGGGTGTTTCTGCGCGATGAGCGCCCCGTTAAAGCGCTCTTTCCGTTTTTTGCCGCCAAGGGGGATGATACGGCGAGTTTCATCATTATTCAGGAGAACGGCAAGCGCGAGGTCGAGATCGTATTGCCAAACCGCTACAAGCTCACGCCGCAAAGCGCTGCGGCTATGAAATCGGTTCCCGGTGTGGTGGATGTCGAACTGGTGTAGGTATCAGCCCTTTATGGCCATAATCGATTTTGGAAGCCCTAAAAACCATTCGCGTTTGACCGTGGCGTCCGGGAATAGAGCACGAACGTCAGAAACCGACAAAAGCCGAATAGAATCAACATGATATAGCGCTTCTTTCCAGTTCGTTTGCCGGGCGAAGAATCCAAGCCCCCGCTTTGTCATCAGCCAGGCGCGAACACTTGCTGGCAGCCATTGAAAGCCAGGGAAACGGAAATGCGGCTCATAGGGAAACCAGAAATTGGGCGTCTGCATGTAATAGCGGTCGCCGAGCCTGCGCGTGTTTTTCGCGAAGCGGCGCATCTGTTCAATGTCGCCGACGTGCTCAATCACTGAATTTGAATGCACGAGGTCAAAACGCCGACCTTCAAACAAAGCCGGATCACATGCGTCGCCTGCAAGGAAGGTAAAAAGGGAAGTATCGCTTGATTCCTGAACTTCCGGATTGACGATGGTGAACTTCAACCGGTGTCGGTTGGCGCGTAGGAAGTCAGCGCCAATCAGCCAATACTTTTCCGAACCGCCGAGATCGAGAATATCAGCATGGCCCTTTTCGTCCAAAACCGCTTGTATGATCTTACGGATTTCTTCAAAGCGCCGCGCTCTGAAACCAAATTCCAGGCTCTTTGAGTTCTTGTAAGGATCTCGCTCGTGAACAACGGGCAGGGCGGTTTGGATGTTCGCCATTTTGGATTCCTTCATGTGCTTTGGGAAAAACAATAGACGACCGCGCGCCCGCACTAAAGCGGGACTTGCCGGTGTGGTAAAGCGTCTGGGTTAATCAGCTTCGCGGAGGTCTGGAGCGAGGTCTTAATTGCGCCGGGCGCGCGCTGCATTCCGGTACGCAATAATTTCCAGGTTGAATGCGCGCCGGTCGCTGTTGTAGGGTATGAATGCAAGGGGCACTTCTTACTGGGGCGAGGTGAAAATGAAGCATTTCGCCGGGCTGATAATTATTGCGCAAATCTTTGTTGCGAATTGTTTTGCCGCTGAAATTTACGAAACGCGCGCCAGGCAGGCGCTGCTCATTGATGCCGAAACCGGCACTGTTCTTTTTGAAAAGGACGCCGACAAGCAGATTCCGCCCGCATCACTCGCAAAGCTGATGACTATGGAGATGGTTTTTCGCTCCTTGCGCACCGGCGAGCGCAGCCGCAATGACCTCATCCATATAAGCGAAAATGCGTGGAGGACGGGCGGCGCGAGTTCCGGCGGCTCTACCATGTTTGCCAAACTTGACTCGGATATCCGGCTGGATGATTTGATGTATGCCGTCGTCATCCAATCCGCCAACGACGCCTGCATTGCGCTCGCCGAGGCCTTTGCTGGCACTGAAGAGAAATTTGCCGAGGCCATGACATTGAGAGCCAGGCAGATTGGAATGTCAAAATCCGTATTCAAGAACGCGACAGGGCTGCCCGCTGAAGGTCAGGTCGTAACGATGCGCGAGCTTATCACACTCGCCCGGCATATCTGGAAAGAATACCCGGAATTCTACCCTATTTATGGTCAACGTGAGTTTGAGTGGAACAAGATCAAGCAGCGCAACCGCAATCCGCTTCTCTCCATGGATATTGGTGCAGACGGCATGAAAACAGGGTTCACCGAAGAGTCCGGTTACGCCATTGTTGGATCGTCAGCGCGCAATGGCCGAAGGCTTTTCATGGCGCTCAGCGGTATGGCAAGTGAGCGGGAACGTGCCGAAGAGGCTCGCAAAATGCTCGAATGGGGTATCCGTGCGTTCGAGAAGCGCGAATTATTTCCTGAAGGCGAGACAGTGGGCGAGGCGCTGGTGTTCGGCGGTATGAAGCAAGGCTTGAATTTGGTCGCCAAGGGAGCAGTCTCGGTGTTTGTACCCGTGGCGAATGCCGATTTGCTGAATGCCAAGGTTATCTACAACGGACCCGTAAATGCGCCTGTAGAGGCGGGAGCGGAGATCGGCACACTACAGATATTTGTTGGCGAGCGCCTTTTGCGCGAGGCGCCCGTGTTTGCGGGCGAGAGCGTTGCAACTGGAAATTTGCCGCAGCGGGCAAAAAGCGCCGCCTATGAACTCATGACCGGCTGGTTCCGGACGCTTTAGCGGGGTGTTCGTCCACAGCGCCGCGTGCTGCAGTCAATTGAGCATTTTGCATAACCCGCCTATGGTCGCGCCTATTCAAATACGGAAAATCTGTGCGCGGGCTGTTTATCACATTTGAGGGCGGGGAGGGGGCTGGAAAGTCAACCCAGATTAAGCGTCTTGCTGCGACCTTGAGCGCGCGCGGGCTTGACGTTGTCGTCACGCGTGAACCTGGCGGCTCGCCGGGCGCTGAAGCGGTGCGTCATGTTCTCCTCTCAGGGGCAGCCGAACCACTTGGCCCCGCCTTGGAAGCCATGCTTTTTGCAGCCGCCCGTTCAGATCATGTCGAACAAGTCATTCGACCGTCAATTGAGGGCGGCAAGATCGTCTTGTGCGACCGGTTCATGGATTCCACCCGTGTTTATCAAGGCACAGAAGCCGGGCTCGGAGCTGACTTCCTGAGGCCTCTTGAGACTGTTGCGATCAATGGCATGAAGCCGGATTTGACGCTCATTCTGGATATCGAGCCGGCAGAAGGCCTGCGCCGGGCGGCTCTGCGCAGTTCTGCTCCCGCTGACCGCTATGAGAAGGAAACCTTGGAGCTTCACAATGCGCGCAGGCAAGCCTTCCTTGCCATTCAGCGCAGCGAGCCAGACCGCTGCAAACTGATCAATGCCGCGCAGGAACCAGACATTGTGGCCCGCGACATCCTCAGTGAGGTCACCGAATTGGTGAAAAGCCGCAACCGGCAGGCCGGGGAGGATGTTCGTGTCAGCCATTGACGCCCCTCTTCAACACGACACTCTGGACGGCATTCGCGCGCCGGTCTTCACGCAGGTTTTGTACGGTCATGACGCACAATTGAATTTGCTGGCGGCAAGTTACTGCACTGGCCGGCTGCATCATGCGCTTTTGTTTGAGGGACCTGGCGGCGTTGGTAAAGCGACAGCGGCATTTCATCTGGCGCAGCACCTGCTTGCTTTTCCGGTAGCGTTGGACGCTCCTGGCTCATTGCAGCTGCTTGATCAGGCCGGTGCTGACTTCCGGCAGCTCGCCAACGGAACCCATCTGCAAGTCCTGCATTTGACGCGACCGTTTGACCCCAAAACAGAAAAGTTCAAGACAATGCTGACCGTGGACGAAGTGCGCCGCATCGGCCATTTCCTGTCGCGGACCAATACTGGTCTTGGCTATCGCGTCGTGATTATCGATCCGGCAGACGACATGAACGCTGCTGCGGCGAACGCGCTTCTGAAAAACCTGGAAGAGCCGCCGCTTCGCACCATATTCATCCTGGTTTCCCATGGCGCGGGCCGCCTCCTGCCAACAATCAGGTCCCGCTGCCAGACGCTTCACTTCAACGCGCTGCGGCGCGATGATTTGCTTTCTGCTGTAACTGCTGCGGCGTCCGGCAGCGAGGCAATGGACGAAGACCTCGCCACTCTGGCTGAAGGCAGTGTCCGCCGTGCGCTGACACTGACGGCGTTCGGCGGCTTGGAAGTCGTCAGGAAGGCGGACCAACTGATTAAGTCGCGAATATTTGGCGCAGAGGAGGCCAGCAAGCTTGGCGATGCCATGAGCGGCCGGGACGCTGATACTCAATACCAGCTTCTGACGGATCATCTGCTTTCGAGGATTGGTTCTGCCGCTCTGCGGCACGCAGGTTCGGGCGAAACGGTAATTGCGCGGCAACTTTCCGAATTCAATCGTGATACGGCCGCGATGTTGGCGGACGCGCAGCGCTTCAATCTGGATCGTAAACAGACGATATTCGGGTTGATCGCGGCGCTGCAGGCAAAATTCTCGGCAGGGCTTCTGTAGCTTTCGCAAAGTGCATGGTCTATTTGGCTGCAAAGCCCATTCAGAACCAGCCATGACAGAAAAATATTACATAACCACGCCAATCTTTTATCCGAACGACGTGCCACATATCGGGCACGCCTACACGGCAATTGCGACGGATGTTCTTGCGCGTTTTGCGCGGCTGGAGGGAAAGGACGTCTTCTTCCTGTCCGGAACGGATGAGCATGGGCAGAAAATGCAGCAAACTGCGCTCAAGGAGAATCTTTCGCCTATTGAGTTGGCCGACAAGAACTCCGCTGTTTTCCGTCAGATGCTGAAATCGCTGAACTGCTCTAATGACGAGTTTATCAGGACCACGGAAACACGGCACACAATTGCGTGCCAGGCATTGTGGGCGCGTATGGTCGCCAATGGAGACATTTATCTCGGCAAATATGGCGGCTGGTACTCTGTCCGTCAGGAGGCCTATTTTGACGAAGGCGAAACGACGCTTGGCGGCGATGGCATAAGACGAGAGCCTTTGGGGTCTCCTGTCGAGTGGGTTGAAGAGGAAAGCTATTATTTCAAGCTTTCAGCTTATGGCGACAAATTGCTTGAACTCTACGCGACCAATCCCGGCTTTGTTCTACCTGCCGAGAGACGCAACGAGGTCGCCAGTTTCGTCAAGTCAGGGCTAAGAGACGTTTCCGTTTCCCGGACTTCCTTTGACTGGGGCATTAAGGTTCCTGGTGCCAATGGGCACGTCATGTATGTTTGGGTTGACGCGCTGACAAACTACCTGACAGCGGCGGGCTACCCCGACGTGAACGCTGAGAATTGGACCTATTGGCCAGCCATGCACATAATCGGCAAGGACATTGTTCGCTTTCATGCTGTGTACTGGCCGGCATTTCTGATGTCGGCGGGCGTCGATCTGCCCAAACGCGTTTTCGCGCACGGGTTTGTTCTGAACGACGGTGAGAAAATGTCGAAATCCGTAGGCAATGTCATTGATCCATTTGCCCTCATCGAACAGTTTGGCCTCGATAAAGTCCGCTATTTCCTGATGCGGGAGATACCTTTTGGGCAGGACGGATCATGCAACAACGAGGCCGTCATGCATCGCACGAATGCGGACCTTGCCAATGATCTCGGCAATCTTGCGCAGCGCTCCTTATCGATGATCGCAAAGAATTGCGAGGGCAGGGTCCCGAAGTGCGCCCCGTACACCGATGCCGACAAGGCGATTCTCGAACTTGCCGCTGGGGCGTATACAGCGGCGAGGCTTGCCATGGAAGGCCAGGCCATACACACGGCGCTCGCGTCGATTTTTGACGTTGTGTCGGAGGCAAACCGATATTTTGCGGCGCAGGAACCATGGGCGCTGCGCAAGTCTGACTTCTCACGCATGGAAACGGTATTATTTGTGACGGCGGAAGTTCTGCGGCAAGTGGGAATTCTTGTGCAGCCATTCATGCCAGGGTCCGCAGAAAAGCTGCTCGATGTTCTGGCTGTGCCACAAGACAAACGGCAGTTCGTGCATTTGGCACAGGAGCACAAGCTGGTTTCCGGCACCACGCTGCCGGCGCCCGAGCCCATTTTCCCTCGTTATGTCGATAAGAGCGAAGACGTCCGTTAGCATGCTTGTCGATAGCCATTGTCATCTTGATTTCCCGGATTTTGAGCCCGACCGCGACGAGGTCATGCGCCGTGCTGCGAACGCCGGCGTGAAACTTATGGTGACCATATCCACCCGGGTGCGCCGGTTTGATCAAATCCGCAGGCTGGCAGAAAGCTATGACAATGTGTTTTGTTCGGTCGGCACTCATCCACACCATGCCGCAGATGAGATGGATGTGACTGCAGACGAGCTCATCCAGCTCTCCGCCTATCAAAAATGCGTGGCCATTGGCGAAGCGGGGCTCGATTATCACTACGACCAGGCGCCACGGGAAGCGCAGGCGCAAGGTTTCCGGGTTCATATCGAAGCCGCCCGGCGCACCGGCCTGCCGCTGGTCATACACGCGCGCAATGCAGACGAAGACGTCGAGCGCATTTTGACCGAAGAAACAGGGAAGGGCGCCTTCCCCTTCCTGCTCCATTGCTTTTCCTCTGGTGCGCGCCTTGCCGAAGCCGGCATTGATCTCGGCGGGTATGTATCCTTTTCCGGGATACTGACTTTCAAAAACTCAGCAGACCTCCGCTCGATTGCCCGAATTGTTCCGCCCGGGCGCTTGCTCATCGAGACGGACGCGCCTTACCTCGCACCGCCGCCACATCGCGGTCGGCGTAACGAACCGTCGTATGTTATTGAAACTGCCAAGTGTTTAGCTGGGGAACTTGGCAGCAACGAGGACGAAATCGCCAGGCTTACGACAGAGAACTTCTTTCGGCTTTTCACAAAAGTTCCGCGCAGCCTGGTTCCGGACGCCGGCGATGGCTGACATGTTGCGATTCACAATGCTCGGCTGCGGTTCCTCGCCAGGCGTGCCACGGATCACCGGCGATTGGGGTGCCTGCAATCCCGGCAATCCAAAAAACAAGCGCTTGCGTTCATCCATGCTGGTCGAACGCATTCGCGAAAACGGAGACAGAACGGTTGTCGTAATCGACACTGGGCCCGATTTTCGCCAACAAATGATTTCTGCGGGCGTCAGGCGGCTTGACGCGGTCGTTTACACCCATGCTCACGCAGACCACATTCACGGTATTGACGATCTGCGCGGCTATTGGCTTGAGAATAAGCAGCGCATCAACATTTACGCTGACGCGGAAACATCGCAGCGTTTACGGCAGGGTTTCGGTTACTGCTTCGAGACGCCACCCGGCAGCTACTATCCGCCGATTGTTGCCGACCACCGCATTGAGCACCATGCTCCATTCTCGATATCCGGACCCGGCGGACCGATTGACTTTGAGCCTTTGCCCCAGCAGCACGGTTCCATGATTTCCCTGGGTTTTCGCATCGGTCGTCTTGCCTATTGCCCGGATGTCAGTGATTTTCCGGAGAGCACGGTTGAACGCCTTGCCATGCTTGATGTGTTGATAATCGATGCGTTGCAGTACAAGCCGCATCCGACACACATTTCACTCGCACAATCATTGGCTTGGATCGAAAGGCTCAAACCGCGCCGCGCAATCTTTACTCATATGCATACTCCGTTGGACTATGATCAGGTCTATGCCGAAACGCCGGACCATATTGAGCCTGGATATGACGGGCTGGTGGTGGAATTGCTCATCTGATCTGATCTAACAGTTCCATAATCCATGTTATGTGATTTATATATGTAGCCGCAAGTTCAGGGGCTGAACGCCAGTTCATCATCAACATGGACTTTGACGATCTCATCAAAGCTGTTTTCGGCCTTGAACCCCAATGCGGTGGCCCTGCGGGCATTGAAGCTTGACGGCCAGCCGGCGACGATTTTCTGGATTTCCTGGTTTGGCTCATGGCGGATAAGTTTGATGGATTTTGGCCCGCCAAAGCGCTGGAGTGCCGATAGCTGCTCGGCCACTGTCGCCGAGATGCCGGGCATTGTCAGATTGCGGCGCAGTCCAACTCGTTCCAGATCAATCAAAGCCGCGTGCAGGAGAAAGCCGATCGCGGCGCGCGGGCTGGCGAACCAATGACGCACCGAAGGGTCAACTGGCAACACCGCTTCCTCGCCCTTGAGCGGTTCGCGAATTATGTTGGAGAAAAAACCTGACGCGGCCTTGTTTGGCAGGCCTGGTCGCACACAGATCGTCGGCAGGCGCAGACCGATCCCATCGAAAATCCGGCGGCGGGAGTAGTCTGCCAACAAAAGTTCACAGATTGCTTTCTGCGTCCCATAACTTGTCAGGGGCGCAGTGAGAAACTCATCGCCGATCATTTCCGGGAACGGGGCGCCAAAAACCGCAATAGATGAGGAAAAAACGAGACGCGGGCAATAGGGGGCACGCCTCCCCTCCTCCCGTATCGCATCAAACAGCATTCGCGTACCATCCAGGTTGACGCGATACCCCTTCGCAAAATCTGCTTCTGCCTCGCCGGACACAATTGCGGCGAGATGAAAGATGATATCGGGGCGAGCCGCAGCAAGACCTGCTGCCTTGCCCGGTATGGACAAGTCGGCGGTGAGAAGGTCTTGCGGCAGGTCCGAGGGCAAGCGGGACGGTTCCAGGACATCGACCAGCGTCAACTTTGTCAGCTTGGCCTGCCAGGCGTCATTTCCAAACACGAGTGATTGGGCGAGCTTCCGTCCAAGCATTCCCGCTGCGCCGATGATCATTGCGTGCATGCCGCGCGAGGCTCCTTGATGCTCCGTGTCAGTCTGTCTTGGTCAGTCTATCTTGCTTGGCCGCAGAAGGAAGCGAACATGTGCGTAAATCGAACGAACGCAAATTGGCCGGTCGCGGGGCCGACTTTATCCCGATAAGATGGTTGTATGAAACCTTCCAGAGATATTTCACGTCTTCTCGAAATCATGTCAGCTCTGCGCGCCCCTGTCACCGGGTGTCCATGGGATCTGGAGCAGAACTTCCGGAGCATCGCTCCTTATACGCTCGAAGAGGCGTATGAGGTGGCCGACGCCATTGAGCGCGATGATCTGGACGATTTGTGCGAGGAACTCGGCGATCTTTTGCTGCAAGTCGTGTTCCATGCGCAGATGGCGTCCGAAAATGGGGCGTTTTCATTTGAGGATGTTGTAGAGCGCATCACATCAAAGATGATTCGCCGGCACCCGCATGTGTTTGGCGATGAACACGCCCGGACTGTGGGCCTGGCCAAAGGCGCCTGGGATAAAATCAAATTTGAGGAGAAGTCCGAAAAAGCGGCCCGTCGGGCCGCAAAAGGCGCTCCCGCCAAACCTGACAAGGAATTTCTTGATGATGTGCCGTCAAACCTGCCCGCCCTCACCCGCGCGCTGAAACTGCAGCAACGCGCCGCAAAGGTCGGTTTTGATTGGGATAGCGCCGCCCCAATTCTCGACAAGATAGAAGAGGAAATTGGTGAACTGCGTGCCGAGATTGCAAGCGGCGACGCGCGGCGCGCCCGTGACGAGTATGGCGACTTGCTCTTTGTGCTGGTCAATCTTGGACGGCATTTGAAGATCGATCCAGAAAACGCCCTGACACTCTCCAATGCCAAGTTCCGTCGACGTTTCCGACATATCGAAGACAGTCTCCATGCGTCTGGGCGGGAACTAGGGACGGCGAGCCTGGAAGAAATGGAAGCGCTCTGGAACGAAGCGAAAGGAACAGAAGGCGACTGAAGCGCAACAGAAACATACCCATAAGCGGGACCCATTGATCTCACAGAATTCGAATGGAATGGATACCACCGCCGAGGCCGCATCAAGACCAAGATGCACTGTTTGCAACTGCTGGGCCAGCGCCTGACCGCGCGGGACTTCAACCCTCAGGTCGACGAGTTCCAGGTCCGGATCGCCGTCGCCAGGAATAGCGGCGACCTGGTCGCCGCCGGCGTTTGCACCCGAATCGAGTGTCTGTTCACTGGGTCTACTTGGGCGAACTTGCCAAGTCGCTGATTTCCCGCCAGTATAGGAACGTTACTCACAGGCCCTGCGAACAAAAAAGCAAGCGGCGCTCGTGAACTATAGGAAGTATCTGAGCGCGTTGCCGCCATTTTGGCCGCATTGTTCAAAGGGCAGCGTATGATCTACTCGCTTGATCGTTTGTTGGTCCTGTTCACGCCGCCGAAGTGTGCTTCAAACACACTCCATGAGTTATTGACCAAACAATCATGCATGAGCATCATCGGTCCGCAGCTCGACGGAGGCGTGGATATTCACACCACCGTCATGCCTTGGGATGTGTGGAGCCGGCTGGAGAGCTACACCTTCGCGGTGAGCATTCGCCACCCTTACACGCGAGCCGCTTCGCTCTATGGCCACTACAAGCAATATTGGCCGGTGCCGCATTTGTCTTTTGTAGACTTTCTGCGCCAGATGGTTCTGGCCCCTCGCTGGGGCTTTTTCAACGCCACCATTACTTCGATGCTGACGCCCGTTGAATCCCCCTTCGATGGACGTCCGCCAATCCAGGTCACTCACTATGTCCGTGTTGAGAGCCTGGCGCAGGATCTGCGCGCGCTTGGGTTTGACGTCCCGGATGATCTTCCCAGGTTCAACAGCTCCGACAATCGGGGTTTCGACGAGTTCACGCCCGAGAGCAAAGAGCTTGTCGATCTGTGGTCGTTCTATGATTTTGCAAGGTTTGGCTACCAGCCGGTAATCCCGCATTTGGAAAACATCGCGTGACCAGCGGCCTCACAAGTCTCGAGCCAACCCTGCAGCTTAGCGACCGGGAGATAGCTGCATTCGAGGCGTTTCGTCTCTTGCCGCCCACGGCGCAGCGCCTTGGCTGCTATGCACCGGTGCGGACAATGTCTTTTCATCCGACAGGGAAGGTTCTTTCGTGCGGACGCAAGCCCGCCACTGTATTGGGCGACATTCGCACACAGCGGCTGGATGAGATATGGCACTCGCCCGTGCGGCGGGCCATGGTCGACGCGCTGCGCAGGTTTGATTACCCGGCGGGTTGCGCGGTGTGCTCGAGCTACATCGCCGCAGGCGACTACATTACAGCTGACAGCGTGCGCACTTACGACATGGAGCCGATTTATCAGACCGAGCCGGAGTGGCCGTCGCGGCTGGAGTTCAATCTCGCCAACACCTGTGCCCTGCAGTGCGTGATGTGCTCCGGCGACTACTCGTCCGCGATCCGCGCGCGCCGCGAGAAGCGTCCGCCCTTGCGGTCTGTTTACGGAGACCAGTTTTTCGAGGATCTGCGCAAATATCTGGAGCGGGTGGCGTGCGCGGTGTTCCTCGGCGGCGAACCGTTCTCTCAGAAGGAGTGCTACCGGATTTGGGACATGCTGATCGGGATGCAGAGCGGCATACATTGCTACGTCAACACGAACGGGATGGTCTTTAACGAGCGCGTCGAGGAGATGCTCGCAAAGCTGCGCATGACGATCGCGATTTCGTTTGATGGCGCCACCGCCAAAACCGTCGAACAGATACGCGTCGGGGCGTCCTTCGAGACCATGCTGAAAAATGCCAAGGAGTTTGGCCGGCGCGTTGGCGCCAACGGCGGAGGGCTGATCTTCAACTTCTGCCCCATGCGCTCGAACTGGCACGAGTTCGCCGATTTCCTGCTGCTCGCTGAGGAACACGGCGCGTCAGCCTACGTGAACACCATGGCCGATCCGGAGGAGCTGAGTCTTTATTTCCTGCCGCGAATTGAGTTGCAGGAAGTCGTGGCTACGCTGGAGAAGCAGGCCCAGGAACTCGCCTTTCGGCTGCGGCGCACCAAGCCGGCGATGCAGAACCTTATTGCCATCCTGCGCAACAAGCTTGAGTTGACCGATAGTGAGTCCCTGCGCACGGGGCTGGCCAAGACCGTGAATGGCTGGGCAGGACCGGATATCTTCGAGGACTCCGAGGCCACCCGCCGCGCCGCCGATTATGTGGAGCGCGGCCGCCGCGTCCTTGCGATACCGTCCTACCCCGGCACGCTGGCCGTGCACCATGCGCGCGGCATCTATCCCTTCTACGCGGAGCGGTCGTTGGGCGCCAGTTTCCATGATTCCTCGGGCCGCAAATATCTGGACTGGTATATGTCCGGCGGCGCTGTGGCGCTCGGTCACAACAATCCTGCAGTATGCGAGGCCATCCGCGAGCAGATCGACCGCGGCGTCAACCTGTCGCAGCCGGCGACCCTTGAGATCGATGTCGCCGAGCAATTGTGCGCCCTGGTTCCAACTGCCGAAATGGCGGCCTTCGGCAAGAATGGAACTGACGTCACCTCCGCGGCCGTCAAATTGGCCCGGATTGTCACCCGGCGTGAGCATCTTGTCTTATGCGGCTATCACGGGTTCCAGGACTGGTCATGGGCGGCCGAGCCGCACAGCGCCGGCATCCCTGCAGCCTATCGGGAACTCGTCCACTCTTTCCCCTTCAACGATCTGGCCGCGGCAACCGCGCTCATGGAGCGCCACGGCCCGCAAGTGGCGGCGATCGTCATCGAGCCGGTGCGTTACGAGGACCCCAACCCCGAGTTCTTGCGCGGACTGCGCCAGCTTGCCGACCGCCACGGCGCTCTGTTGATCTTCGACGAGGTTGTCACCGGATTCCGCGTGGCGCGCGGCGGCACGCAGGAGGTCACTGGCGTCCGGCCCGATCTGACATGCCTCGCCAAGGCGATCGCCAACGGCATGCCGCTCTCCGCAGTGGTCGGACCGCGCAAATGGATGCGGCACATGCCCGAGGCGAACTTCGGCATGACCTACCGCTGGGACGGCCTTTCGCTTGCAGCAGGCCGCGCCACGCTCGACATATTCCGGCAAACGGATGTCAGCGGGCACCTGCGCAAGATTGGCGAATTGATGCGCGATGGGTTCGCGCAGGCGGCTGAGCGCACCGGTTTGGACTGGCAGCTGGCCGCCCATCCCGCGCTGTTGTACTTCCGCATAAAGGGTGGCGGGCGGCTGACGCAGCGCGGGGCCGAAGACCTGTTTGCGCAGGTTTGCATGCGCAACGGCATATTCATCCGCATGCCCCGCATTTTGCCATCCCTGGCGCACACTGAAGAGGACGTCGAGCGGACCATGGCGGTCATTGAGGACGCCATGCGCACCGTGCGCCACTCAATGGAACATGGCCTCGAAGGGCATTTCGACGGCCCCATCTGGCACGATCTGCAGCATCCTGCCCCGCCAACTAAATCGCCCGCGCGGCAGATGCACTATCGGACCGAAGCTGTCCCGTTCCCGTTTGCAACCGCGCCGTCGCGGTTCCGGCCGACCGCCCTCTCTCTCACCGTCCACTCGCCTGATAATTCGTCCTATGCCGCCGCCAAAGGCTCCGAGGTCCTGCTGCGAATCGGCAGATGGTCACACACAGCGCCAGCCACTTGCTGCGCCGATATATCTGAGCCCATCAGGGAACCGGCCATCATAGAGGCCCGCTACGCGATTGACGAGATGCCACGCAGTCCGGCGTTCGTCATGGTGCAATTGTGCGCCACTGACGCTGATGAGAAACAAATTATCGTCAGCCACGACTTGGTGTTCGGCGGCCAAGCGAGTTCGCGGGCGCAGGTCGGCGGCGAACAACGGCAGTTCCCCTGCCCTTATGGCGTAGAGGGCGGCACATTCCGCCTCGAATTTGCGGATGGGTGCGTCCGGATTGCACATGAAACCGAATGGGCCGACGACCTTGGCGTCTTCCGCTTCAAACCATCCGGGCCTCTCCGCCTCTCCTTCCGTCTGTACGGTTCCCTAGAAGGCGGGCCGGCGCAGGTGCGACTGCTCAACCTGTCAATCGGCTTGTCTGCAGCGTCACTCCGGATTTCGCAGTTCCGGCGCCGTGCTCGAAAGCTCGCCTCTTTGCTCCGGCACGGCTTGACTAGGTAACACCCATCAAAGGGATTCCCATTGATGCCCGGAGCCCTCCTTGGCAATGTTTCGTCCCGTGCCGGGCTATCTGCCAACGAGAAGGGCGGCACTGCGACCGCCCTTCCCTAACTCAGATTGGCGCCAATGCTTACTGTGGCAGCTTGTCGTCCACGCCTTTGACGTAGAAATTCATGCCGAGCAGTGTGCCGTCGTCGGACTTGTCGCCTGCCTTTAGCCACTCCGTGCCGTCCTGCTTCATGACGGGGCCGGTGAAAGGATGGAGTTCGCCGGATTTGATCTTGGCCTCGGTCTCCATGGCCATCGCCTTAACGTCATCTGGCATGTTGGTATATGGCGCCATGGTCAGGATGCCGTCCTTGAGGCCGTCCCAGCTGCCGGTGGTTTCCCACTTACCGTCCAGAAGAGCCTGTGTGCGCTTGATGTAATAAGGAGCCCACGTGTCGACGATCGCGGTCAGCTGCGTCTGCGGGCCAGCGCCGATCATGTCGGAAGCCTGACCGAATGCCTTGATGCCACGCTCCGCGGCAACTTGCATGGGACCGGTGGAGTCTGTGTGCTGAGTGATAATGTCCACGCCCTGATCGATCAGTGCCTTGGCCGCGTCGGCTTCCTTGCCGGCGTCAAACCAGGTGTTGGCCCAGACCACTTTCAGCTTGAAGTCCGGATTGACCGACTGTGCGCCGAGGAGGAACGCGTTGATGCCCATCACCACTTCCGGGATCGGAAAGGAGGCAATATAGCCGGCAACGCCCTTTTGCGACATTTTCCCGGCGATTTTGCCCTGAATATACCGGCCTTCATAGAAGCGGGAGTTATAAGTCGCCACATTTGCCGCGCTCTTGTAGCCGGTCGCATGTTCGAACTTCACGTCCGGGAACTTCTCGGCGACTTTCACCGTCGGGTCCATGAAGCCGAAAGACGTTGTGAAGACGAGCTTGCATCCGGATCGGGCAAACCGTTCAATCGCACGCTCTGCGTCCGGGCCTTCGGGCACGTTTTCGACGAACACAGTCTCGACCTTGTCGCCAAGCGCCTTTTCGAGTTCCAGACGGCCAACATCATGCGCCTGTGTCCAGCCGCCATCGGTTTTCGATCCGACATAAAGGAAACAGACCTTTGCTTTCTCCTGTGCATATGATGCCCCGGCGGACATCATGAATGTGGCTGTGGCCAAGCCAGCGAGTAGTTTCTTCATTGCTCTTAACCTTCTCTGTTACAGTGACGCTTGGAGCTATCCCATTGTTATAGTTCAGCGATCTGGTACAAACGGCCGCCCCAGCGAGGCCGGTGTGTTCATCATTGCTAATCGCCGGTTTCCGGAAATCAAAACCAATACTATGATAGTGGCAAGGTAAGGCAAGGCCGAAAGCAGTTGTGAGGGTATGCCAAGGCCCAGAGCCTGTGCGTGCAGCTGGCCAATCGATACCGCGCCAAACAGATACGCGCCCGCGACCAGCCGCCATGGCCGCCAAGACGCGAAGACAACAAGTGCCAACGCGATCCAGCCACGCCCAGCAGTCATGTTCTCCACCCATTGCGGCGTGTAAACCAGCGACAAATGCGCCCCGGCAAGCCCGGCACAGGCGCCGCCAAACATGACCGCGAGATAGCGGATCCGGACAACTTTGATGCCGAGCGCATGCGCTGATGCATGGCTGTCGCCGACAGAGCGCAGGGTCAGTCCGGCGCGGGTGCGAAACAGGAACCAGACAACGCCGGCTGTCAGCATGATTGAAAGGTAAAATATCGGGTCCTGGCCAAACACAAGCTTGCCGATCAGCGGGATATCCGAAAGACCCGGGACATAGAGGTAGGGAAGCTTGATGCCCGCCTGGCCGACAAAACTCTCGCCGACCAATCCAGACAGACCCAGGCCGAGCAAAGTCAGAGCGAGACCGGTTGCGACTTGGTTTGTGACCATGGACAGCGCCAGAGCCCCAAACAAGAGAGAGAATAGCGCACCCACTAGAATTGCGCCAAGCATTCCGATCCAGGGTGATCCCGTCATTTGCGCAATGGCAAAGCCGGAGACTGCCCCCATGACCATCATGCCTTCAACGCCAAGATTGAGCACGCCCGCGCGCTCGACCACAAGTTCGCCAAGTGCAGCAATGAGGAGCGGCGTCGCGGCGGTCGCGATGGTGAAGAGAATGGCTTGTGACAGCTCCATCTCACGCCGCCTTGCCGGCCGCATGGCCCGTGCCAAGGGAAAGTCTGACCTGGTAATTGATCAGCGTGTCGCAAGCGAGGACGAAGAAGAGCAGCATGCCTTGGAACACGCGGGCGAGTTTGTCCGAAATGCCAAGTTCAAACTGCGCGGCCTCGCCACCAAGATACGTCAACGCCAGGACCAGGCCTGCGGCGACAATGCCAAGCGGATTGAGACGGCCGAGGAAGGCGACAATGATGGCGGTAAAGCCGTAGCCGGGCGAGATGGAGGGCTGCAGTTTGCCGATGGCGCCGGAAACTTCCGATATCCCCGCGAGCCCTGCGCAAGCGCCGGAGACGAGGAATGCAAAATAGACCATGCGGGAGGATGAAAAACCCGCGAACCGCCCTGCCCGCGGCGAAGCGCCCAGCACCTTGATTTCAAAGCCCTTGAGGGTTTTGGACGCAACAAACCAAATCACGACCGCTGCGATCAGGGCAAAAACGAACCCCCAATGCGCCCGGCCGGAGCTTGACATGACTTCCGGCAACACCGCCCACTCATGGAAGGCGCGGGTTTCGGGAAAGTTCGTGCCGCCCGGATTGCGCCAAGGCCCGCGCACCATCCAGTCGAGGAAAAGCTGGATCGCGTAAACGAGCATGAGAGATGTCAGAATTTCGTTGGCGGAGAACTTCACCTTCAGGAAGGCAGGAATGGCGCCGAACGCCGCGCCACCGATCATGCCCATGATCAGCATCAGGGGCAGCACATACCAGCCTTGCACATCCGGATACATGATGGGCAGCATCGAACCGAGCAATGCGCCAGCGATGAACTGACCCTCGGCGCCGATGTTCCAATTGTTTGACCGGTATGCGACCGACAGGCCTACCGCGATCAGGATCAGCGGGCCGGCCTTGATGGCAAGCTCATGCAGCGACCACATTTCGCTGAGTGGCTTGACAAAATAGACGTGCAGCCCGTTCAGCGGGTCTTTTCCTGCGAGCAGAAACAGGAAGAAGCCGAGCACAAGCGTCAAGCCAAACGCAATGAAGGGCGAGAGAGCGCTAAACAAGGCGGAATGCTGCGGTCGTTTGTTGAGCTCGAGCGAGATCATGCGGCCGCGCCTCCCATCAATAGGCCGATCTGTTCCAGCGTGATTTGCGCGGCAGGGGCTGGTTCCGACAAGCGCCCATGGTTCATGACGGCAATGTAGTCCGAAATTTCAAACAACTCGTCCAGATCCTGGCTGATGACCAGAACAGCCGAGCCAGCGCGCGCCATGTCGATAATCGACTGGCGTATGCGCGCCGATGCTCCTGCATCCACGCCCCAGGTCGGCTGGTTGATGACGAGGATGGAGGGGCTGCGGTCTAGCTCGCGGCCCACGAGAAACTTTTGCAGATTGCCGCCGGACAGCGCTGAGGCTTCCGGGTCCTCCGCGCTTTTGCGCACATCCATTTTTTCGGAGATGCGCTTTGCAGCGGCCGAAATCACACCGCCATTGATCAGCTTCAACATCCCGCCGCGCATGAAGGCGCGGGCGTCAGTCTTGGCACGGGAAAGAAAGAGATTGTCTGAGAGTTTCATCGAAGGCACGGCGCCGTGGCCAAGCCGCTCCTCCGGGATGAAGCTGGCGCCCATCATGCGGCGCGCATTAACGCCCAAATGTGCGGCGGGCTTGCCGTTGATGGTGATCGCTGAAGCGTTGTGGTGCGTGACTTCGCCGGATATGGCGTCGAAGAACTCGCCTTGCCCATTCCCAGCCACGCCAGCAATGCCGGTAACTTCCCCCGCTCTCAACTCAAGCGATATTTCCTTGAGCGATGTCGAGAACGGACCGGACGGTGGTTGGCTCAGATTGTTCAACGATAACAATATTTTATCGCCGCCAGTTGACTTTCTGGTGCGGGACACGCTTGCAATCTCGTTGCCGACCATCATCTGGGCGAGAGACCCAGCCGTCTCAACTCTCGGGTCACACGCCCCCACCACTTTGCCATGGCGCAAAACTGTGGCTGCTTGACAGAGCCGCTTCACTTCGCCGAGCCGGTGGCTGATGTAAAGAATTGACTTGCCCTCGTCGCGCAAACGTTCGAGCGTCACAAACATGCGCTCGGCTTCCTGCGGCGTCAGCACCGACGTCGGCTCATCCAGAATGATCAGTTCGGGCTCCTGCAAGAGGCAAC
This sequence comes from uncultured Alphaproteobacteria bacterium, assembly GCA_963792485.1. GTDB lineage: Bacteria > Pseudomonadota > Alphaproteobacteria > Rhizobiales > Rhizobiaceae > JANOYJ01. The sequence continues at coordinate 31,470 of CAWBWL010000007.1, read as the reverse complement.
GGATGATCTCGATGCGCTGACGCTCGCCGACAGACAAATCGCCCACCAGCGCCTGCGGATCGAGCGGCAGGCCATACGCTTCTGATAATGATTTGGCTTTTCCGGCGATTTCCGAGATCGGGGTTGTCTTGTCGAGCGACAGCGCAATGTTCTCCGCCGCAGTCAACGCTTCGAACAGCGAGAAGTGCTGAAACACCATGCCAATGCCAAGCTTGCGCGCGGCAGCCGGGCTATTGATGCTGACGGCTTCGCCCTTCCAGGTAATCTCGCCGGATGTCGGCTGCAGCGCGCCGAACAGCATTTTCACCAGCGTCGATTTACCTGCGCCGTTTTCGCCCAGAAGCGCATGGATTTCTCCTTTCCTGACTTCAAGGCTGACGCTGTCATTCGCCTTGAGCGATCCGAAAGTCTTTGTGAGATTGCTCACGCGGAGCAGAGTTCTCATTGTCGGCGGATGAAACAAATGTGTCCATATTTCCCGATGACGCGCCCAAATCCCGGACCTGACCTTAGGCCGAATGGCGCGCGCTTGGAAAGGGCAGATTGGCTGTGTGGCTGTTGAAAATTTTCGCTCAAATTGGTGTCAAGGAATAAGGATGGTCGATCCGGTCGTTCTTCGTCCCTCAAGCACCTGATGTGCGTTTGCTGCCTCGGTGAGAGAAAACCGCTGGCTCACATTGATTTTGACAACGCCGGACCCAACAACATCGAACAGCGACTGCGCGCTGAGTTCCAGGTCGGCGCGGCTGGCCGTGTAGGCAAACAGGCTCGGCCGGGTCGCAAACAGGCTGCCGCGTTGCGCCAGATGCGCCAGCGTGAAGCCTTCAATCGGCCCGGCTGACTGGCCGAACGTCACGAACATGCCGCGCGGTTTAAGACAATCGAGCGAGCCAAGCCACGTGGTCTTCCCGACGGAGTCATACACGGCGTCAACGCCCTTGCCGCCTGTCAGTTTCTTGACGCGCTCGACAAAGTTTTCTGTGTTGTAGTTGATCACATGGCTGTAGCCATGCGCGCGCGCAAGCTCGGCTTTCTCCTCAGAGCCAACGGTGCCGATCATGGTCACACCAAGATGCTGGCCCCATTGTCCGGCGATCAGTCCGACGCCGCCGGCTGCGGCGTGGAACAGCACCGTGTGTCTGGGCTTTACTTCAAATGTCCGGCGCAAAAGATACTCCGCCGTCATGCCTTTCAGCATCATCGCCGCGGCGGTCTCGAAAGAGATGTTGTCCGGAAGCTTCAAAAGCCGGTCGGCGGCAATATTGCGCTCCTGGGCATACGATCCGAGCGTTGCGGCGTATGCGACGCGGTCGCCGACCTTGAGTGTGGTCACATTGGAGCCCAGGGCAGTCACAATGCCCGCGCCCTCATTGCCGGGAGTCATCGGCAGTCCGTTTGGGGCGGGGTATAGCCCGGTGCGGAAATAGACGTCGATGAAATTGACGCCGATGGCATGGTTTTTCACGCGCACTTCGCCTTCGCCTGGACTAGGCAAATCAATCTCTTCCAACGTCAGTTTCTCAGAACCGCCATGGCTGCGGATGACAATAGCCTTCACCACCTAACTCTCCCTGCGCCCGAGATTTGGAAAAAGCTGCATAACGGCGCCAATGCAGAACAGATAGAGGCTGGTCACGGCCATGCCAATCTTGACCCAATAGGGAGCGTGCATTGGGCTGGCGGGCGGCGCGCCCCAGGAGAGAAAGAGCGCGACCGCGCCAAACCCGCACCAGAGCAGGAAGACCGCAAGATTGACGCTGCGCAGCCTCTGAACGCGCACGGGGTGGAGGAAATTGATCGGAACGAAGGTGAGGACAGCCGCCGTGACTACAATTGCGAACGCCACCCATTCGCCCGGCTCAGCGATGAAGAGCGTGAACACCAGCATGTTCCAGACAACCGGGAAGCCCTTGAAGAAGTTCTCCTTCGTCTTCATGCCGGTGTCAGCGTAATAGATCGCGCTGGTGACGACGATGATTGCGGCCGAGAGGAATGACAGGCCAGTGCCCATGAACCCGCGCTGGTATAGCGCAAAAGCTGGAATGAGGACGTATGTGACGTAGTCGATGATATTGTCGAGCGTATCTCCGCTCCAGTTCGGCAGAACAAGCTTTACCTGCAGCCGCCGGGCGATTGGCCCATCTATTCCGTCGACGAAGAGCGCCAGGCCAAGCCACCAGAACATCGCCGCCCAGCGCTGCTCACTCGCCGCAACAACGGACAGGAAGGCGAGAAACGAGCCGGAAGCTGTCAAAAGATGAACGGAAAACGCCTTGGCCTGTGGCCAGGTCACCTTCTTTTGGCCTCGTATCCGCTTGATCGGGTTTTTCGTCATCGCACAAGCCCTATGGCACTTTCTGGCGAAGCCGCAAAGATGTGATATGAATGGCCGCGCATCGGGACAATTTGCGCAATTGCATGGCAGATGGCTGTCCCGCATGATGTGTGCATGAAACACCCTCCTGTTTTCGATGTCCTTGTTGCCGGGAACGGTCCGGCAGGGCTCACAGCCGCGCTGGCCATGGCGAATGCTGGATTTGCCGTGGCACTCGCCGGACCCGAGCGCCTGTCGAAAGATGCGCGCACAACGGCCCTGATGGCTCCGGCCATCGCCTTTCTGGATCGTCTTGGCGTTTGGCGATCATTGGAAGGTCATGCCGCGCCGCTTGCCTCGATGCAGATCATTGACGGCACCTCGCGCCTTGTGCGCGCCAGACCGGTTGTCTTCAACGCCAGCGAGATCCAGGAATCCGCCTTTGGATGGAACATGCCAAACGAGGCCTTGCTTGGCACACTTGAGCAAGAGGTCGCCGGGCGCGATGACATCAAACTGTTCAACATGCCGGTCGAGCGCTATGAAAACCGCGAAGGCGCGGCGGTTTGCCAGCTCGGCGGTGGAAAAGCCATTTCGGCAAAGCTTGTAGTGGCAGCAGACGGGCGCAACTCCCTCGCCCGCCAGTCCGCCGGGATTTCCCTCAAGTCGTGGTCCTACCCGCAGACGGCGATGGTGCTGACGTTTGCGCACACACGCGGTCACAGAAACATCTCCACCGAGTTCCACACCGAGTCAGGCCCGTTCACCATCGTTCCCCTGCCCGGCAGCCGCTCAAGCCTTGTGTGGGTCATGGCGCCGGGAGACGTGGATGCCATCGGCGCATTGACCGACGAGGAATTATCCCTGCGCGTGGAAGAAAAAATGCAGTCCATGCTGGGCAAAGTGATGGTGGATTCGGCCCGCCAGTTCTATCCGTTATCAGCGCAGACCCCCTCGCGTTTCGCCGCCCGGCGCATCATGTTGGCCGGAGAGGCTGCGCACGTATTTCCCCCAATCGGCGCGCAAGGGCTCAATCTCGGACTGCGGGACGTCGAAGAATGCGTCGCAACAGCGTCCAGTTTTCGCGATGATCCCGGCTCAGACGAAGCGCTCACCAGGTACGATGCAGCGCGGCGTCGGGACATTCTCCTGCGATCCGGCGCTGTTGATCTGCTGAACCGGTCACTGTTGACCGGATTTCTGCCGGTGCAGCTTGCGCGCGGCCTTGGCCTTGCCGCTTTGGGCGCGATTGCCCCGCTCAGGGGCGCCTTCATGCGGGAAGGTCTGCGGCCCGGCGCTGGTCTGAAGTCTGCTTTCGCCTATCCGGGAAACAAGTCTGCAGGCAGATAGCCCTTGGTGATCGCGTAGAGCAGGCCGGAAACGGTCACCACGGAGCTCAAGGTGGTGGCAAACACCGAAGCCGAGGCGCGCTCGACCCAGGCTTGATATTGCTGGGCGAGAACAAACACATTGGTTGCCGTCGGAAGCCCTGCCATGAGAACCGCCGCGTAAATCCACGCCGGCGGGAAATTCCCGATCCAACTGAGCAGAACATAGACAAGGACGGGTTGAATAATCAGCTTGATGGGCAAGATAAATCCAAGCTCCACCGGTATCCGGTTCAGGGGCCTGAGCGCCATCGAAACGCCCATGGCAAACAGCGCACACGGCGCGGCGGCGTTGGAGAGATAGCTGATCAACCGTGAAACCGGCTCTGGCGGCCTGACTTCGAACACCGCGCCCAAAACACCGAAAAACGTCGCAATAATAAAGGGATGCAGGGCGACCTTCTTGAGAATTTCAGCTGCCAGTTCACCTTTGGGCCGCTTGTCCTTGCCGGACATAGCCATCAGCGTCGGCGTGACGACAAAATGCAACGTGTTCTCAAAGCAGAAAATCAGCGCCACCGGCACTGTCGCGGCGGGACCCAGCGCCAAAAGCGCCAACCCCGGCCCCATATATCCAATATTGCCATAGGCGGCGGCAAGACCCTGAATTGTGGACTCAGAAATCTCCCCACCCGTTCTGCGCATGGCTATCGAAAACATCAGCAGAAAAATGAAAAACGTCGTGAACGTTGTTGTCAGCACAAAACGCCAGGACGTGAGCTGCTCGACGGGTGTTTCCGAAATGAGTTTGAAGAACAGTGCCGGCAACGCGACGTAGATGATGAACACATTCATCCAGCCCAGTGCCTCCACCGGCTGGTTGACCCATTTGGCCACGGCAAAGCCGAGGAAGATCAGACCAAAGAAGGGGATGACGAGATTAAAGACGTCAAGCATGACGCACCTTGCCCAAAAGCAGCAGCGCTAGTCAGCGCTCAGCCTTGCGTCAAGACCGGGCGGAGATGCAGGTAGCTGCGGCTCGGCCTTTTTCTTTGACACATAAGGCTCCATGTTCCGCGCGGCACGGGAAAACTGGCGGTGTCGCTGCCAAGGTCGTTCAAGGCTGGCGATTGAATAAGTCAAGCTGAAGCGCGGGCGGGCCGCAGCGTCCATTTCAACACGGACTTCCGCCGCGCCCTGCCGGGCGAGTTGGCGGGCGGTAATAACAAAAGCTCCATTGTCGGCGCAGCGATCTTTTTCAAGCGGAACAGCGGCGATCAAAAGGTCGACTGCCTGGCAGGCGTCTTCAAACCGCTCCTTCTCAGTCAAGTGCCCCACCCTGATACCGGTTTCATTCTTGGCCGTGCAAAATCCCTCGCCGCAATTGAAGGTCCCGGAGGCGCTGTTGATGGCGGGCGCTCTGTAGGCGCGTTGCCAATTGTCCAAGGTGAAACGGTTCGGGCGGGTCTGGTTGAGCGTAAGCGCATTTCCGCTGCCCCGCACCGCAACAAGCTTTGCATCTTCGGAGATTGCGATGTCCGGGACCGTCCGGCTGAAAACACATGCCAGCGCCAACGCAGCAACCGGAAGCGCCGCCAGTCGCAATTTGGTGTTCAACAGACAGAATGTCAGAATTGTCGCAGTGAAAAGCGCAAGTGCCGGAACAGGCATAGTGCCCGAATTGCCATTGGTTGACATTGCCGCGATCCAGTCCGCGACGCCCAGCATAAAGTCGACCCCCTTACCCATCAAACACAGCGGCCAAGCCTCAAGGCCAAGCGGCATCAGGAGCACCGACAAAAGCGCCATCGGCATGACAACGACTGAGACCACGGGCATGGCAATCAGGTTTGCGGCAAGCCCGAGCGGGGCAATGCGGTTGAAATGAAATGCCGAATAAACCGCTGTTGCGAGACCCGCGACAAGTGAGGTTGCAAGAATTCCGAGCACAAACACGCCGCCAACACGCAATGACCGCTGCATCAAGGAATGACTGATCTGGTAGCTGACCGCGCGTTTCAAGCGCCATTCGGAATAGACCTGATAACAGGCAATCAAGGCGGCCGTGGCGGCAAAGGACATCTGAAAACTTGGCCCCATGATTTCATGCGGGGCAAATGCAAGGATGATGATGGCCGCAATCACTAGATTGCGCATGGTGATCGCAGCGCGGTCAAACAAAGCGGCGACCAGCATCACCGCCAGCATGATAAAACTGCGCACTGTCGCCACGCCGCCGCCTGACAGCAGCAGATAGATCAGTGCCCCCGCCAGCGCGAAGGCTGCGGCAAATTTCTTGATTGGATAACGCGAAGCGAACTGCGGAAACAGCGCCAGAAGCAGCCTTATGCTGCCCATCACCGATCCCGCGACCAGCGCCATATGCAGCCCGGATATGGATGTCACATGGGCAAGGCCGGAACTGCGCATCGCGTCATTGGTGCGCGCGTCGATCCCGCCTGCGAGACCCGTGATCAGCGCCGCGGACATTTCCCCGCTCTGCCCGCCGATCTGCGTGCGTATCCTGGCAGCAATCGCGACCCGCTGGCGCTCGAACCAAAAGAGCAGCCGCTGCGCTGGTCCGGGCGCCACTGTGTTGACTGCCTCCACATCGGACAACGAGATACCATTGGCGCCAATACGGTCGAAATAGCTGTCAAAGGCAAAGTCGAATGATCCCGGACGAACCGGCCCGCTGGGTGGCCGCAGAAGGAACAATGCCTTGACGCCATCGCCCGGTTTGAGACCGTCCGGAGTTTTTCTGAGCGTGACCTTGATCCGCGAAGGCTGATATTTCAGCTGAGGCCGTTCGGTGGACAGAACTTCTATGACCGCCCGCTGACCGCGTGGCGTCGCTTCCAGCGACAACACCCTTCCGGTCACGCGGGTTGTTATCTGCTCACCGAGCAGAATGGTTTGACGGCTCACGGTCTCGACCTTGGCAAACATCATCCCCGCCGCCAAGGCTGCCGTTGCCACGAACAGGTTATGCATAACCGGTCGGTCGGCGGCGAGCAGTGATGCGCTAAGCGAAAAGAGAAGCATAAGCACGATTGGGCTGAAGGCGGGCTCTGACGCCGTTGCGAAATAGAAGATCGCCCCGATGCCCATGAACACCGGCAAGAGATTGAAGAGTGTGCCACGCGCAACTTCAAGTTCGGTCAGTTCAGCCAATTGGCTTCTGATCCGTGGCAGGCGGAGAGTGAAAACTGACCTTATCAGCTTGCCCACAAGGCGGGTGTTACCTTGCTCAGGGGCCAAGGCCACCGGCGCGCTGTCAACACCGACAAGTGCGCCAAAATCGGGGCGCAGCATCAGCCGCTCGTCAACCAAGCCGTCCCTGATCTCCCCCATCGCGCTTTACCTGCTGCTGCGCTTGCGCCCTAACTCATCCATGCTACAGGAGCCGCAACGCTAAATCCACACGGTTGCGTGCGCAACCAGCTGCACTGAAGAAGAGAATATGTCCAAGCCCGTCATCACCCGTTTCGCCCCCTCGCCCACCGGCTATTTGCACATTGGCGGCGCGCGCACCGCGCTGTTCAACTGGCTCTATGCCAAGCACACCGGCGGCAAGATGCTGTTGCGCATTGAGGACACCGACCGCGAACGCTCCACAGAAGCGGCGACTGCCGCCATTCTTGAAGGACTGGCATGGCTGGGGCTGAACTGGGATGGCGAGCCTGTCTCACAATATGGGCGCATCGCGCGGCACCGTGAAATAGCGGAAGAGCTGGTGGCGCGCGGCGCGGCCTATTACTGCTATTGTACGCCTGAAGAGCTCACCGCGATGCGCGAACGCGCCACCAGCGAAGGCCGGCCGCCGCGCTATGACGGACGCTGGCGTGATCGGCCCGCTTCGGAAGCGCCCGCAGGCGTAAAGCCCGTCATCCGCATAAAGTCGCCGCAAACTGGCGAAACTGTTGTAAACGATGTGGTTCAGGGCGAAGTGCGGTTCCCGAACAAGGATCTCGACGATTTCATCCTGCTGCGTTCCGATGGCAATCCGACCTATATGCATGCGGTGGTCGTGGACGATCACGACATGGACGTCACCCACATCATCCGCGGCGACGACCACTTGACCAATGCCGCGCGCCAGACGGTCATTTACCAGGGCATGGGCTGGGATGTGCCCGTCATGGCCCACATCCCGCTCATCCATGGCGCTGATGGCGCGAAGCTTTCCAAGCGACATGGCGCGCTGGGCGTCGAGGCCTACCGGGAGATGGGCTATCTGCCCGAGGGCCTGCTCAACTACCTCGCCAAGCTTGGCTGGAGCCATGGCGACGATGAGATCATGTCGCTGGCCCAGATGATCGAGTGGTTTGATATCAAGGATATCAACAAGGGCGCGGCGCGATTTGATTTTGACAAGCTCGCGGCGGTGAACGGCCACCATATGCGCGCCGCTGAGCCGGATGCTTTGACAGACGTTTTGATTCAGACAATCCCTTTTTTGTCCAATCGGGAAGCGGCGGCGAATCTCGCCGAGCCTGCCCGCCGCAGTCAGTTAGCGGCAGCCATGCCTGGCCTTAAAGAACGCGCCAAAACATTGGTGGAACTGGCTGACAGCGCACAATTCTTGATCGCGCAGCGGCCCCTGCCGCTTGATGAGAAAGCCGCCGCGCTGCTGGACACCGACGGCAAAGCGCTTCTGCGCGATATCCACCCCGTCCTGAGCGCAGCGCCAGAATGGAGCGCTGCGGCGCTGGACGCGGTGGCGCGTGCATTTGCGGAAGAGCGAGGCCTGAAGCTCGGCAAGATTGCCCAACCGCTGCGCGCCGCGCTTACAGGGCGGTCAACGTCTCCGGGCGTATTCGACGTGCTTGAGGTGCTGGGCCGCGAAGAAGCCTTGGGCCGGATCGCGGACCAGATTCGATGACCGGAAAGTACAAGCTTTATGGGCGCGCAGGCTCAGGCTCGAGTGTCTGCGAGGCGATACTTGAGCTCACCGGCATGCCATATGAGCTCGTTGAGCTCGGCAGGTGGAAAGGCAAGGCGCCTGCGGAACTTCTCGCAATCAACCCGCTCGGCCAGATACCGACGCTCATTTTGCCCGACGGCAGCATTATGACCGAGTCGGCGGCGATCTTGCTCCACCTGGCCGACATCGTGCCCCAGGCCCGGCTTGCACCGCGCCCCACCGATCCAAATCGCGGCCTCTATCTGCGCTGGATGGTGTACCTCGCCACCAACAACTACATGACAGGGCTTCGCGTCTATTATCCTGAGCGTTACTCAACCGATGCCAGCGGGGCTGCAGGCGTAAAGGCCGCGGCGCTTGAGCGCAGTGAACTGGAATGGTCCGCCTTTTCAGATGCGCTTGCCAGCGGTCCGTACATTCTCGGTGAGGAGATGTGCGCCGTTGATCTTTATGCAGCGATGCTGCTCAGCTGGGACCTCGACATGGAAGTCTTACTGAAGCGCCATCCAAACCTCAAAGCGCTCCACGAGCGTGTGGTATCGTTACCGGCCATACGATCAATCTGGAAACGTCACGGCGTTTAACCGTCCGCGAAGTCATCGATCTGCGCCAGCCTCGCGCTACTTCCATATGATAAATTGATGCATCTTCGCAAATGCGATAAGCCGCAAGAAACTTGTTGCAGTGCAAAAAATGCCAGATAGAACTCTGCGCAAATGGAGAAAAAAATGGGTGCTGACACCGCGACTTTAACCATTGGCGCCGAGACAATTGAACTGCCGATCCGCAAAGGGACAATCGGCCCGGATGTGATTGATATTGCACCGCTTTACAAGCAGACTGGGGCCTTCACATTCGACCCGGGCTTTACCTCCACTGCGGCTTGCGAGTCCGACATCACTTATATCGATGGCGATGCTGGCATTCTTCTGCATCGCGGTTATCCAATTGACCAGTTGGCCGAACACGCTGATTTTCTCGAGGTCTGCTACCTTCTGCTCTATGGCGACCTGCCGACCAAGGCGCAGAAAGAAGACTTCGACACGCGGGTCACGCGCCATACCATGGTGCACGAGCAGTTGCAGTTTCTGTTCCGGGGCTTCCGGCGCGACGCGCATCCCATGGCGGTCATGGTTGGCGTTGTCGGCGCGCTGTCTGCATTCTACCACGATTTAACCGATATCTCAGACCCCTACCAGCGCATGGTCGCCTCAATCCGGATGATCGCAAAACTGCCGACGATTGCAGCGATGGCGTTCAAATATCACATTGGCCAGCCGTTCATTTACCCGAAGAACGATCTGGATTTCGCTTCCAATTTCATGCGCATGTGCTTCGCAGTTCCCTGCGAGGATTACACGGTCAACCCCGTGCTCGCGCGCGCGCTGGACCGGATTTTTATCCTGCACGCAGATCATGAGCAGAATGCATCGACCTCCACCGTGCGCCTTGCCGGCTCTTCAGGCGCAAACCCTTTCGCATGCATTGCCGCCGGCATTGCATGCCTCTGGGGTCCTGCGCATGGCGGTGCCAACGAGGCGGCGCTGCAAATGCTGGCTGAAATCGGCACGGTCGACCGCATTCCGGAATATATCGCCAAGGCGAAGGACAAGAACGACCCGTTTCGCCTGATGGGTTTTGGTCACCGCGTGTACAAGAACTATGATCCGCGCGCTAAGATCATGCAGCGCACAACGCATGAAGTGCTCGGTGAGCTCGGCATCAAGGACGATCCACTCTTGGAGGTCGCCATGGAGCTTGAGCGCATTGCATTGACGGACCCCTATTTCATCGAGAAAAAGCTTTATCCGAACATTGACTTCTATTCCGGCATCACGCTGAAGGCGCTCGGCTTCCCGACCACCATGTTCACCGTGCTGTTCGCCCTTGCCCGCACAGTTGGATGGATCGCGCAGTGGAAGGAAATGATTGAGGATCCAAATCAGAAAATTGGCCGCCCGCGCCAGCTATATACGGGTGCTCCACAGCGCGATTTTGTTGCGATGGCCAAGCGAAAGTGAGTTAGGAAAACACCCTAACAGACTGATTTGGCGTTACTGTTTTGAATGAGCGACAAGACGCGCTCGGCGGCCAGTTCGCCGGACGGACGTTCCGTCGCTATCCTTTCGCGCACAAGTTCGAACCCATGCAGTTGCGCCTCACGCGCTGCTCCGGGCCGCGCGAGAGCTTCGATTTGCCGCGCGATCAGACCGGGTCTGATCATTTCGTCGATATATTCGGGCACGACCACCTGATCGGCGATGAGGTTCGGGAGTGAGGCGGTCCAAATCTTGATCATCGAGCGCGCAAGCCGCATCACCCGGTCTGTCTGATAGATCGAGACCATTGGAATGCCGCACAGCGCCAGTTCCAGGGTCGCTGTGCCAGAGCAGGCCAGCGCCACGTCTCCCGTTGAAAACGCCGATGCGCGTTCAGATTCATTGACCGCAAGCCGCACCGGGAACGGCCAAGCCGCCGTCAGCTTCTCCAGCCCCGCTCTCAGGCGCTCTGTCGTCGGCACAACGACTTCCACGCTGCGTCCGCGCAGTTTCAATTCCTTGAGTATTTCGCCAAATAGCACAGCGTGCCGCTGCATGACCGTCTGGCGCGATCCAGGCAAGCACAGCAGCGTGATGGGCCGTTGCCAGTCGGCAAAGCGGTCCGGCTCCCGCGCCGCCTGCGTTTTCGCGGCAGCAAGGATCTGCGCGTCATTGGCCAGCGGATGACCGACATAGGTTGCGGGAGGACCAGAGAGCGCCTGTAAGCTCGCTGCTTCAAATGGCAGGATTGTCAGAACCTCGTCAACAAACTTGGTCATCGCCTTGGCGCGGCCGGTCCGCCAAGCCCAGACGCTCGGGCACACATAGTTGAGAATGGGTATCCCAGGGTTCAGCCCGCGGACGCGGTGTGCGACCCGGTGGGTGAAGTCGGGACTGTCAATTATCACAAGGCAGTCGGGCTTTTCGGCAGCAATTGCTGCTGCCGTAGTCCTGATAAGGCCAAGCAAACGGGGCAATTTTTTCAGAACTGCGCTGATGCCCATCAATGCGATCTCATGGGGATCAAACAGTGTATCCAAGCCAAGCGCCTGCATTCGGTTACCGCCAACACCGATCACTCTGACGTCCGTGCCATGAAGCGCGCGCAGTGATCGAGTGAGGTCAGCTCCAAGCATATCCCCCGACTCTTCGCCGACCACGAACGCAATTTTGATAGGCTTGGCTGCGCTCACGCGTCATCTCCGGGGGCAATGCCACTTACGAAAAGTCCGTGCTCATTGGCACGCTGAATTGTTCTAGCAAAGTCCAGCACTAGAGAGCGTTCCGTCTCCAGAGCAATGCCCGCCAATCCTGCATCGGCTGCCCCCTGGATCGTGTCAGGCCCGATGCTCGGCAGGTCCGCGCGCAGCTCCTGCCCCGGCTTGGCGGCCTTCACCAAGACTCCGCGCGCCTTCGCGCTGATCTTGCCGTCCTGCCGCATCTGGCGCACACGCTCAAGCATGGAGTCCGTGCCCTCAGCGCCCTCAACCGCCACAACACGGCCTCCGACGGCGACAGCGCCCTGCCCTATGTCCAGACTGCCGAGTGTGCGCGCGGCGTGATGCGCGCATTTGATATCGACAAGGTCATATTTGTCTGGCTTGCGGCTGGTGGGCGTTCCAGCTTGAGTAAGCAGATCAGGCATGATCTCATGGGCTCCCACGACAGTCATGCCGTATTTCTTGAGCAGGCTGACCCCGACGCGAAGAAGTCCATCATCTCCGCTTCGCAGGGCCCGATAAATGCCGGGCGCGTTTGTCAGTAGGAACCAGTCCGGGCGGAACGCGCTCCAGTCCGGACGCCCCCGCACCCCCCCTGCCAGCACGACGCGGCGGATGCCCAGCGATTTCAATTCTCTCACCACGCGGGAGACTTCCACAGTTTTTGCGCGAAAGCCCGGATAATCACGTGTCCACTCGCCCGCCTCGCCGTCTATGGCCATCACAAGCGGCGGATTTCCGTGCGCGGCGAGCTCGCGCGCCAGCAATTGCGGCAGCAATCCGCTGCCAGCGATGATCACAATGTCGGGCTTAGCGCCGATGGCGGATGCCTGCGCGGGTTCAGTCGTCGGCCGCGTCATCATGGATGCCGGCGCCCCGCTGTGGCGTGCAATAGGCGCGCTTTCCTTCAACCGAAACGAAGTCCAGAAGCTTTTTGACGGTCTCGGAGCCGTCAAAAGAATCTTCCAGACGCCGGATGTTTTCTTTCATTGTATGCTCGGGGTCAAAAAGCAATTTAACCGCGTGCCGGATCGCATGAATCTCAGACCGTGGAAGGCCCGCCCTCTTCATCCCGATTATGTTAATCCCGGCCAAATAGGCGTGATTGCCAATGACTGTGCCGTACGGAATGACGTCATGGGCAACGGCCGCCAGGCCTCCGACAAAGGCATTGTTTCCAATGCGGGAGAACTGGTGTACGGCCGATCCGCCACCCAGAATGGCGCGGTCGCCGACTGTGCAGTGTCCGGCCAGCCCGGCAGTATTTGCCATCGTCACGTAATCGCCAAGCTGGCAGTCGTGCGCGACATGTGAGTATGCCAGGAACATGCAATTGTCGCCGACCTTGGTGTCGCCAATGCTCATGTCAGTGCCGCGGTTCATCGTCACGCCTTCGCGTATCAGGCAGTTCCGTCCAACCGTCAAGGTTGTGTGTCCACCCTTATGACCGGTATTTTGCGGATCTCCGCCGAGTACGGCGTGGGAGTGTATCCTTGCCTCTGGTCCAATAGTGGTTGCGCCCATGATGACAACATGGCTTGCCAAGCGGGAGTTCTCTCCCAGCGCCACTTCAGGACCGATAACGCAAAACGGCCCGATCTCGCAATTTTTGCCAATTCTTGCGCCGGCTTCTATCAATGCTGAGGGATGAATTTTCAAGATGTGGTCTCATCCCCCGCATCAGCTGACCCGTCATTGTCAATGAGCATGGCGGTCACTTCCGCCTCGGCAACCTTTTGCCCGTCGACCATTGCGACACAGCTGTACTTCATGAGTCCGCCGCGCCGCTTGGTCTTTTGCACATGGATGCGCATTTGATCGCCAGGAACCACGGGCTTTCGGAATTTCGCATTTTCTATCGACATGAAGTAGACAAGAGCGGGTGTGTGAGACTCTCTCGACAATAGCGCCAGAGCGCCTGCGGTCTGAGCCATGCTCTCGATGATAAGTACGCCAGGCATGATCGGCTTGCCCGGAAAATGCCCGGTGAAGTGCGGTTCGTTGATCGTGACATTCTTGATGCCGATCGCCGAATTATCGCCGTCGATCTCCACAATCCTATCGATGAGCAGGAACGGATAGCGGTGCGGGAGCACTTGCAAGATGCGCTGAATGTCCGCTGTTTCGAGTGATCTGGCCGCAGTTTCACTCATGCCCCCTTACCTTTCTTCTCCCGGGCCATCGCGCGCAGGCGCGAGACTTCCCGCATCCATTCCTTGATCGGCTGCGCTGGCGTTCCACCCCATTTTTCGCCGGCGGGAATGTCGTGCATCAGTCCTGATCTCGCCGCAAGCTGCGCGCCATCCCCGATTGTCACGTGATCGGCAATGCCGACGCTCCCGCCCATCATGACATTGTCGCCAATCGTGACACTTCCCGACAAGCCGCTCAATGCCGCGATCACGCAATTCCTGCCAATGCGCACATTGTGGCCAATTTGCACGAGGTTGTCGATCTTGGTGCCCTGGCCGATCACCGTATCATCCAGCATGCCCCGGTCCACACAGCTGTTCGCACCGATTTCCACGCCGTCCTGTACGATGACACGGCCTATATGCGGCACTTTCTCAAGCCCGGCTTTTCCCGGGACAAATCCAAATCCGTCCTGACCGATCCGCACACCGGGATGCAGAATAACATCATTTCCAATCAGTGCATTCGAGATGGTCGCGCCATGGCCAATGTAACAATTGCGGCCGATCTTGCAGCCCCGGCCTATCACGGCGTTTGGCCCGATAACGCTGCCCGCGCCAATGGACGCTCCCGCACCAATCACCGCGCCCGGCAACAGCTGGACGCCGGTTTCGATCTGTGCATCAGGCGCGATGAACCCCAATATTTGACTGGCGCCATGGTCAAATATCTCGGGAAGCAGGCTTGTTGGAAAGAGTGCGCGCCCGATAAGCGCGAAAGCGTCCTTTGGTTTCGAAGAGACAAGCACGGCTATGCCCGCCGGCAGTGAGGCGGCGCATTCTTTCTGACAAATGACCGCAGCCGCCTTACGCCATGCCGGGCTTTCCGGCAGGGATTTTGCCGAGACAAAGGTGAGATCGCCGGAGCGCGCATTTTCCACAGACGCCATGCCCGTCAGCATGGTTGCAGCGCGCTCAGGCGTTGCGAGAACCGCGCCCGAAAGCCTAGCCGCATCCGCCACGCTCATGGGGATAGCATTGTGAAAGATTGCGGACTCAGACATCAAACGCTTCAACCACACTGTTCTTTGGGCATCCCAACAACAGCCCGGCGCGAAAAATCAGAACTTGGTTGAAATGCCGAAGTTGAAGTTCTGCTCCTTGTCATGAGCCTCCTTCATGACCGGTATGGCATAGTCAACACGCAACGGACCAAACGGCGATGCCCATATCAAGCTCGCACCCACGGAGGAGCGGAACGCCAAAGCGTCATTGGAGACATCCGCCGCATACGGTGTGCCAAACAAGGTTCCTATATCGGCGAAGACGGCACCCTTTATGCCTATGCTTTCCGGCAGAACCGGCATCGGAAACTGCATTTCAGCCGACGCATTCAGGTAGGTCGTTCCGCCAATGAAATCACCGCTCGGCGTATAGGTCGGCCCGAATCCGGCATTCTTGAAGCCGCGGACGATATCGCTGTTTGCCCGGAACAAGTCGCCAACCAATATTCCGCCAGTAGCGTCAGATGGCACGGTTGGGCTGCCGAGTGCAAATACGTGCCCTGCGCCCGCCGTTAGTATTCCAACGAGGCTCAGATCCTCTGAGATGGTCTGATAATAAGAACCCTTGACGGTCGACTTGACCCATTTGGCGTCACCGCCAATGCCAGCAAACTCGGTGGTGAAGCGCGAAAAAATGCCCTCGCGCGGGTTGTTCTTATCGTCGATCGAATCCCATACCAGCGTGCCGCTGACCGAAGACTTGATCCATGTTCCTGCTGGCGGAATGAATGCGGGATAAGCGGTGCCTGTGTCTCCATCATCGAGATAATCATCGGAAACGAGATTGTAGGCAACTTGCGCCGACAAATGCTCCATGATCGGCAGACCGAAGCGTATTGTTCCGCCTGTGCGGTCAAGATCATAACCGGAGTAGTTGTTGGTATTCTTGAATATGTCAAAACCTGCCGCAATCCGGTAGCCGAGGAAGTAAGGCTCGGTAAACGAGAGCGTATAGGTCCGGCTGTCTTGCGTGCCGCCAAGAGCGAGTTTCAGGTACTGTCCGCGACCGAGGAAGTTGCGTTCAGTGACCGAGCCTTCCAGTGAAGGACCACTGTTTTCCCCGCCAGTTGAATATCCCGCGCCGATTGAGAACTCGCCAGTGGACTTCTCCACAACATCGACAATCAGCACAATCTGATCCGGCTCAGTGCCGGGCGCAGTCGCAATCTCGACTTTGTCAAAGAATCCAAGCCGTTCCAGCCGGCGCTTGGCGCGCTGGATCATGACTTGGTTGAACGCATCACCTTCCGACAAGTCGAACTCGCGGCGGATGACGTAGTCGCGGGTCTTGTCATTGCCGCGGATGTCGATCCGCTCGACATAGGCCTTCTGGCCTTGGTCAACGGTGTAAACAATGGAAATTGTGCGGTTTGCCACATCGCGGTCACCGCGCGGCGTGACCTGCGCAAAGGCATATCCCTTGCCCGCAACCTGCTCTGACACGGCGAGCAGCGAATCTTCAACATCCTTGGCGCTGTAGACTTTCCCAGTGCGCGTCTCGAGGCTGCGCTGAAGCACTTCACCGTCAAGCCCGTCCACCGTGCTCTCAACGCTGATATTGCCAAACGTGTAACGCTCACCTTCATCCACCGTGACGGTGATCGTGTATTTATTGGTGGCTTCGTCGAGCTCGGCAGTCGATGAGATCACCTGAAAATCAGCATAGCCCTTGTTGAAATAGAAGCGGCGCAGCAGTTCCTCATCTGCCCGCAGCTTGTCCTCGTCATAAACGTCATTGCGCGAAAGCCATGACATGAAGTTGGAGCGCTTGGTCGAAATGACTTCACCAAGCCGGCGGTCGCCATAGGCGTTGTTGCCGACGAAATTGATGGTCGCGATCTTGGTGCGGTCACCCTCCTTGATATCAAAGACAACGTTCACGCGGTTGTTGCCCAGATCCATGGTTCTGGAATCGACAACCACATCAGCGCGGCCAATGCGCCTGTACGCTTCGCGAATTGTTTCGGCGTCCTGCTCAATCACATTAGCGTCAAGAGCCGCGCGAGGCTTGATCTGAACCTGGCCGTTAAGGGCCGCGTCCTTGATTTTCCGGTTGCCTTGGAAAATCACCTGATTGACCACCGAAAGCTCATCCACTTCGACAATCAGAACGCTGCCTGACTGACGGATACGCACGTCGGAAAAAAGTCCTGTCGAGAACAGCCGCTTCACCGCTTCGTCTATATCGCCAGCGCCGAACGGGGCGCCCGGCTTCACACCGATGTAATCGCGGATAGTGCTCGCCTCGACGCGCTGATTGCCGCGCACATCAATGCTGGAAAATGCCGAGAAAGCTGGCGATGCCGATACGATCAACGCGACAGCGGCAACTGCCGACAACAAATTCTTTTTGGCCTTCATCGGCATGCTCAACCCTATGCGATTCGTGGTCGCGCGGAGGACCCCCGCGAAAGTTCAGATCGTTTTACCCATATTTGCCTTACAAGCAAGGTTCAGGGTTAAAATCCGTTTACTTCTTGTCGGGCGCGTGACCGATGCGCCACGCAAATCAACACACATGGTAAACATCCGCTGTCTGGGCCTGTTAACATCTTGAACTAACAGGCAAACAGGTCGTTGAAAATCACGAACAGCATAAAGGTCAAAACCGCCATAGCGCCGATGCGATAGACGATTTCCTGCAGTTTTTCGCTGACTGGACGCCGATTTATGGCCTCAATGCCATAAAACAGGAGATGACCGCCATCGAGCGGCGGGATAGGCAGAAGGTTAAGGATGCCTATCCCGATTGAGAGCAATGCCGTCAGTTGGATTAACCAGGCGAAGCCCCTTTCCGCAGCCTTTCCGGCCAGAGCGGCGATCTTGACCGGCCCACCAAGCTGGCAGCGATCCTCGCGGCCACGCACAAGGCGGCTCAGAAACTCCCCTGTCTGTCCGGCGATAAATAGTGATTCCCTGACACCTTCGCCAAGAGCGGCGATGGGGGAAAAGGTCTCAATCCGGAACTTGCCCGCATCCTTGTCCGTCTCCACGCCAATAATGCCAATCTTTGCCTTGTTTCCAAGCGGGTCGGTGATTTCGGTCTCTTTCGGAATGGCCGTGAGGCTGACTTCCCTGCCCTGACGCTCCATGACAAACGCAACGGGCTGACCTGCCCTTGGCCCGACATGGCGCTGAACATCCGCAAATGTGCGGACCTCTTCGCCATCCACCCGCACAAATTTGTCGCCCGCCAGAAATCCGGCAGCCTCCGCCGCGCTTCCCGGCACGGCCCGCGCCACAATAGGGTCAGAGATTGCACGCCCGTAAATTCCGAAGAAGATTGAGAATATCGCAATCGTCAGAAGAAAATTGGCAAAGGGTCCGGCAAATACCGTCAGTGCCCGCTTCCAAACGGGCGCCAGATGGAACGCCTCGGCCCTTTCCGCGTCCGACATGGCTTCAAGCGCAGCAGCGTCCGGCGTGCTCGTGACGTTCTCGTCTCCGGCAAACTTCACATAGCCGCCGAGTGGAATAGCCGAAATCTTCCAGCGCGTGCCGCTCTTTGCCGTGTAGCCGATCAATTCCGGACCAAAGCCAACTGAAAACGCCTTGACGCCGATCCCGCACCAGCGTCCAACGAGGTAATGGCCCATCTCATGGACAAAAACCACGACCGTCAGCAGAAAAAGAAAGGCGATGACAGTCAGGAAAAACGAATTGCCTGTGAACAAGCCGGTCAATGTATCGCTCAAAGAGAATTTCTCCGTTTGGCCGGACCCGGGCGAAGGCTCGGAATCTGCTCGGCATTTTATGGAAACAACAGCGCTGACGGTTGCGTTCCATATCCGGAAATAACACAAACTGCATAAAGCGCCACTGTTGCGCCAATCAATCCATCGACGCGATCCATCACGCCGCCATGACCGGGAAGGATCGCGCCAGAATCCTTCAGACCGAACCGCCTTTTGACATAAGACTCAAATAAATCACCAGCTTGAGAGGCAATGCTCAGAGCCAAGGCCATGATGGCGAGAAACGTCAGATTGCTTTCCCCCGCCCAAACCGCCACGCAAAACCCCGCAGCAATGGCAGCAAATGCTCCGGACAAGGCTCCTGACCATGTTTTGTTTGGCGAGATCGCCGGGGACAGTTTTGGTCCGCCCAGAGCGCGCCCGCCAAAATAGGCAAAAATGTCGGTTGCCCAGACGACCGAGAACAAAAACACCACGGCGTAAAGGCCGCTGGCATTGTTGTCCCGCAGCGCTGTCAGGCCCAAAATCGGCAACAAGGCGTAGGGAACGCCTGCGGGAAACCAGAACGGCACACCGCGCCGCACCGCCGCAGCAATTGCAAAGAGCATCGCGAAGACGGCAGGGATTACGCTTTGCAGCATGGGGAAATCAGCCATCACCATAAAGGCTGATGCCGCGATTGCACCGGGCGCGGCCAGCTCCAGCACGCCGTATCTGTCATAACCTGTAATCGACTGCCATTCCCAGAAAACCAGCACTCCGCCTATCGCGACCAGCGCGCGGAACGGCAATCCGCCCATCCATGTCGCCCAAATCGCTATGGCAGCCAGCACAATGGCTGAAATGATCCGGGTCTGGAGGTTGGACAAACCAGTGTTTGCCGCATTTGAATTGCTCACGATACCCGCGCCTCCACGCCGCCGAACCGCCGCTCGCGCTGTTGATAAATGTCGAGTGCCTCAGCGAAACTGTCTCTGCTAAAGTCCGGCCAAAGGCACGGAAGGAAGACAAACTCGGAATACGCTGCCTGCCAGAGAAGGAAGTTGGACAGCCGCATTTCGCCGCTCGTGCGTATGATCAGTTCCGGGTCAGGAATGTCCGTTGTATCAAGATGCTTCGAGAGCAGGTCAGAGGTGATCTGGTTTGGTGTAAGTTCTCCGCGCATGACTGCGAAGGCCAAAGCCCGTGCAGCGCGCGTGATTTCATCGCGGCTGCCATAGTTGAAAGCGATGACCAAATTAAGCTGGCCATTATTGTGCGTGAGGCGCTCGGCGTCTTCCAGAAGCAATTTGATATCCGAAGGCAGAGTCTGCCTTTCACCAATAACACGGATTTTGACATTGCTCTTGTGCAGCTCCGCCAGATCGCGGCGAATGAAAAGTTTTAAAAGCCCCATCAAATCAGAGACTTCGCTCGGAGGCCTCGACCAGTTTTCTGATGAGAAAGCATAGAGTGTGAGATATTGGATGCCAAAGTCCGAAGCGTTGCGCACAGCTTCGCGCACGGCGTTGACGCCGGCCTTGTGCCCCATGGTCCTCGGCAGGCCACGGCTTTTCGCCCAGCGGCCATTGCCGTCCATGATGATCGCCACGTGAGCCGGAACGCCCATTGGTTCTCCGACCCCTCCCCGCACCTAAATCTGCATGATCTCGCCTTCCTTTTGCACAAGGAGGCGTTCCGCATCTGCGATAAATTCATCGGTCATCTTTTGGACCCTGTCGGCAAGCGCCCGGCTCTCATCCTGTCCCAAATGACCGTCCTTCTCATATTTCTTCAGCGAGTCGAGACCATCCCGGCGCACGTGGCGGATAGCAACCCTCGCTGATTCTGCATATTGATGGGCAATCTTCACCAATTCCTTACGCCGCTGCTCGTTGAGTTCCGGCAGAGGGATCCGCAGGAGCATGCCATCGGTGATTGGATTGAGGCCAAGGCCGGAATCGCGGATGGCGCGCTCCACCTTCCCTACCAGCGCCTTGTCCCAGACGGAGACTGAAAGCATGCGTGCTTCCGGCACAGTCACGTTTGCTACCTGATTCAGTGGCGTCGGCGCGCCATAGGCGTCGACAACGATTGTATCCAGAAGATTGACCGAGGCGCGGCCGGTGCGCAAACCGGCCAGATCATGTTTGAAAGCAGCGATTGCGCCATCCATGCGCCGGTTGATGTCGTTGATGTCAAATTGCGTGCTCATGTCAAAACCCCTCAGTCAGTGATCCGTCACGATCGTGCAGCGTCCTTCGCCGCTCAAAATGGCAGGAAAGTTTCCTGCTTCGTGAATGGAGAAAACAATTATCGGAATATGGTTCTCCTGGGCAAGGGCAACAGCCGCCGTATCCATGACAGCAAGGCCTTTCGAGAGCACTTCCTTATGGCTGAGCGTGGCGTAACGCGTTGCGGCCGGGTCTTTTTTCGGGTCAGCGCTGTAAATGCCGTCCACTTGCGTGCCTTTGAACAGCGCATCCGCCCCGATTTCCGCCGCCCGCAGGGCAGCTGCCGAATCGGTCGTGAAAAACGGGTTGCCCGTGCCGCCTGCAAAGATAACTACTTTGCCGGCATTCATGTACATCGTCGCCTGCCGCTGCGAGAACCCCTCGCACAGCTCCGGCATGGCGATTGCGGACAGCACCACGGTCTCAATGCCCAGTTTGACCAGAGAGGTGCGCAGCGCCAGCGAATTGATGACAGTGGCAAGCATGCCCATATGGTCGCCCGTCACGCGGTCGCCGCCCTTGGACGCCACGGCAACGCCGCGGAAAATATTGCCGCCGCCAATGACGACGCCGACCTCCACACCCATCGCGCGCGCTGCGGCGATGTCCGCTGCAATCCGGTCAGCCACAGCCACATCAATGCCAAAACCCTGATCGCCCATCAGCGCCTCGCCCGAGGCTTTCAATAGGACGCGTTTGAACTTGAGATCTTTCGTCATGCGAACCCTTGATGCTGATACCGGTTTCGCGGTTACACCAACGGCATTGCGTTGTCACGGCAAGCTCCAGCGATGTGGGTGCATAAATGCGACCGGCCCGGACAGCGACATGCTGTTCCGGGCCGGCGCTGACTGGGAGGTCAGCTTATCTTGGGTTGATGATTCAAGAATCCCCATCCCGCATTGTGCAGGACAGGCGGCAGATCAATCATACAGAACAGCAGCGACCTTCGGGTCGGCCATGTTGGCTTTGTCGTACCAGTAATAGCCAGTGTCGATGATTTTTTCGAGCTTCTCGCCCTTGGTCGCCTTGACGAGCGATTCGACGACACATTTGCCGATGCCGACCGGGTTCTGGGTGATCGAGCCGAGCAGCGTGCCGTCATTGATGGCGTCCTTCTGGGTCTTGCCAGAATCGTACCCAATGGCGACGATCTTGGAGCCGGTTTCCTTCTTGGCGACCGCTAAGCCGATGGCTGCGCCTTCGTTCGAAGCGAAGATGCCCTTGAGGTTCGGGAATGCCTGCATGGTCGCCTTGATATCGTCGGCGGCCTTCAGCGCGTCATTGGCATATTTAATGTCAACGAGCGTGATCTTGGGGTACTTTTCCTTGAGACGGTTGACGAAACCGTCGCGGCGGCCAATGCCGGTCGCCGAGGTCTGGTCGTGGATTTCCGCCGCAACCTCGCCTTCACCGCCAATGGCTTCCGCCATCTTGTCGGCGGCTGCGCCCGCGGCATTGATGTTGTCGGTGGTGCATGTGGTGAGCGGCAGGTCGCCTTCGACGCCGGAATTGAACGCGACGATCGGAATGCCGGCGTCAGCGGCCTTCTGCAGGGCCGGAATCTGCGCCTGCGAGTCGAGTGCGGCAAAGCCGATGCCCTGCGGCTTCTTCGCAATGGCGGCGTTCAGAATGTCGGTCTGCTTGTCGATTTCCGCTTCCGTGTTCGGGCCTTCGAACGTGATGGTCACTTTGTTTGCCGCTGCCGCCTCTTCGGCGCCGGCCTTAACAGCCTGCCAGAACTGGTGGCTGAAGCCCTTGGCGATCAGCGGGAAGTAGACGTCCTCTGCCTTCGCGGCTGACGAGAACATTGTGGCTGCGCTCAAGGCGAACGCGGATGCAACGAGTATCTTTTTCATGTTTCACTCCCATTGTTTCATTCTGTGCCGTGAACCATCACGGCTGTTTGGTAACTCTCGGTAGAATCTTCTTTTACGCCCTCCTTCGCAGCATGATGTCGACGTAAACCGCGACGATGATGATAACGCCCGTCACCACGATCTTCCACTCCTCCTGCACGCCCATGACGCGCAGGCCGTTGGTGAGAACGCTCATGATGAAAGCGCCGATGATGGTGCCGAGAATGGTGCCGCGCCCGCCCGACAGCGATGTGCCGCCGATGACGACGGCAGCGATGGCATCCAGCTCGTAGCCGAGGCCGAGAGCGGGTTGCGCCGAGTTGAGGCGCGACGAGACCAGAAGTCCTGCAACGCCGCAGATCAGCCCGCTCAAGGCGTAGGTGGTGATCTTCCAGAAATCGACATTCATGCCCGACAGACGCGCCGCCTCCTCATTTGAGCCGAGCGCAAAGACATAGCGGCCGAAAATGGTGCGGGTGAGGATGATTGAGGCGATGATGGCTACGCCGAACATGACAAAGACGCCATTTGGAACCTCAAGGCCCGGAATGAGATTGGTGATCGAGCTTTCCGGCGAGATCAGATTGTAGTTCGGAGTCGAGTTGAAATAGATCGGTTTTGCCCCGGAAAACACAAGCGCCAGCCCGCGCGCGATCTGCATCATGCCGAGCGTGGCAATGAAGGGCGGGATTTTGAGCTTGGCGATTGTGAAGCCTGATATGGCACCCATTACGGCGCCTGAGAGCATTGCACCGACTACACCGACGGCCATTGGCATTCCCAAATTGGTGAGAATGAGGCCTGCCATGACGGCCGTAAGCGTCATCATGGTGCCAACGGCAAGATCAATGCCGCCGGAAATGATGACGAAGGTCACCGCCACGCCCAAGACGCCGTTGACGGCGGTCGCCTGCATGATGTTGACCATATTGTTCCAGGCGGCAAAATTCGGTGCAAAGATGCTGAAAAATGCCAAGAGCAGAATGAGCACCGCAAAAGCCACGACTTTTTGCATCGCAGCCATTGTGAACAAGCCGGAACCTGCCGCTTGTGCCGAACTGAGGGTGGTGTCGGTCATCTGATTAGCGTCCCCTTACGCCGCTTTGGCTTGGCGTTGCGTCGCCAGATGCATGATGTCTTCCTGTGTCGCAGTCTTGCCGTCAAGCTCGCCCGTGATGCGGCCCTCGCACATGACGACAATACGGTGCGACAGGCGCAGCACTTCGGGAAGCTCGGAGGAAATCACCACAATCGCCTTGCCCTGTGCGGCCAGGCTTTGCAGCAGCTTGTAGATCTCCGCCTTCGCGCCGACATCAATGCCGCGGGTCGGCTCGTCGAAGAAGAGGATGTCACAGTCACGCAGCAGCCATTTGGCTATGACCACCTTCTGCTGGTTGCCGCCGGACAGAAGCCGTGTTTCCTGATCGACGGACGGCGTTTTGACTTTCAGCAGGTTGACATAATCGCTCGAGGTCTTGCGCAGCGCCGCATCACGCATCCAGAGTCTGCCGGAGGTAAAGCGCGGCCACGACGCCATGGTGATATTGTCGCTCACCGACATCGGCGTGACGAGGCCAAAATGCTTGCGGTCCTCGCTCAGATACGCAAGACCCATCCCGACCGCATCCTTTGGGCTGTTGATATTTACCGTCTTGCCGTGAACCTGAATGTCGCCGCTGTCGATTGGGTCCGCGCCGAAGATCGCCCGCGCCACCTCCGTGCGGCCAGCGCCCATCAGTCCGGCAAAGCCGAGAATTTCGCCTCTGCGCAGCGCAAAGCTGACATTCTTGACGAACTTGCCGCGGTTAAGACCGGTGACTCGCAGCACTTCCCCTTCCGCATGCGTTCCTTCAGCGCGCGTCGCGTCGGCAAGCTCGCGTCCGACCATCATGGAAATTATCTTCGAAATCGGCGTTTCCGCTGCCGGAAGCGTGGCGATATACTGGCCGTCACGCATCACGGTGACGCGGTCGGCGATGCGCTTCACCTCATCCATTTTGTGGGTGATGTAGACAACGCCGACGCCGTTTGACTTCAAATCCGCAATCACGCCGAACAAATGCTCGACCTCGGTGTCGTTGAGCGCCGATGTCGGCTCGTCCATGATAAGCACTTTGGAATTAAACGACAGCGCTTTGGCGATTTCCACGAGCTGCTGGCGCGCGACGGTCAGCGTGCCGACTTCCGTTTTCGGGTCGATCTTGACTTTCATGCGCTTGAACAGCGCTGCCGCATCGACGTTCATCTTGGCTTCGTCGACAAACATGCCAAATCCGCTGCGCGGCTCGCGGCCGATGAAAATGTTCTGCGCGACCGTCAAATGGTTCATCAGGAACAGTTCCTGATGGATGATGCTGATCCCAAGGTCCTGCGCGGCGCGCGGGCCTGAGATCGTCACCTGACGGCTTTCAACTTCCACAGAACCGCTGTCCGGCTGATAAATGCCGGAGAGAATTTTCATCAAGGTGGATTTGCCAGCGCCGTTCTCACCCATCAACGCATGCACTTCGCCCGGCTTCAAATCGAAGCGCACGCTCTTCAGTGCATGCACGCCGGGAAACGATTTTTCAATCGCTTCCGCCCTGATCAGGGTGGGAGCGTTTGTCTCATCCACGGCCATGGAGCCCGCGTCGCTGGTGCTTGGCATCTGGCGCACGTTCCTCCCTCGCGCGATCGGCGTTTGGCGCACGCCGGCCGCACCATGACCGTGTGAAGGTCATGACGCGACGGAAAATCTATTGCGCGTCTGTGCCCTTCCGGCAAGCGCCAATCCTGGAAAAACCGGCCAATTGAGCAATATTCTTTACTATTTTTGATCAAGCGCGGGTGAGGCAGATCGCGCCGTGGATCAGCGTCAAATTCCAATAGAGGCCCGCGGGACGCGCGACAAAACCAAAGAGGGCCGGATGACAATGCCACCGGCCCTTTTCAATCTCTCAGCCTGAAGCCAATCAGCCCTTGGCGGCAGCCGCTACTTCTCCAGCGAAATCTGGCTTGTCACGCTCAATGCCTTCACCGAGCGCAAAGCGCACAAAGGCAGTGATCTTGACCGGCGCGCCGACTGACTTCTCCGCGTCTTTCACCGCCTGCTCCACCGTGATGTCCGGGTTGAGAACAAACGCCTGCTTGAGCAGCACAACTTCCTCGTAGAACTTGCGGATGCGCCCTTCGACCATCTTTTCGATGATCGCGTCCGGTTTGCCGGATTCACGGGCCTGTTCGGTGAAAATGGCGCGCTCTCGGTCGACGGCGGCCTTGTCCACTTCCTCCGCCGTCAGCGCCAGCGGGTTGGTTGCGGCGACATGCATGGCCACCTGACGGCCAAAAGCGCGCGCCTCATCATGACCGCCAACGGTTTCGAGCGCCACCAGAACACCCATTTTGCCAAGACCGTCGGCGACGCCGTTATGGATGTAGGTCGCAACAACGCCATCCTTGACAGACAGCATTGCCGAGCGGCGGAAGCTCATGTTTTCGCCAATCGTGCCGACTGCGGCCTGAATGAACGCCGCGACGGTCTTTTCCGAGCCAGGATATGTGGCGTCTGCAACAGCCCCGGTTGAACCGTCCGTGGTCAGCGCGACTGCAGCGACATTTCGGACTATGTCCTGAAACCCGTCATTGCGCGCGACGAAGTCAGTCTCGGAATTGACTTCAACCACGACAGCCTTGTGACTGGAGGAGGCGATGCCAATCAGGCCTTCGGCAGCCGTTCGGCCGGCCTTTTTCTCGGCCTTGGTGATGCCTTTGGCGCGCAGCCAGTCGACGGCGGCTTCCATGTCGCCATTGGTCTCGGTCAGCGCTGTCTTGCAGTCCATCATGCCTGCGCCGGAAATCTCGCGCAGCTCTTTTACCTGTTGGGCGGTAATGGCCATGTCTTGCCTCTTTTTGCAAAAGGCCGCAGGCGCTCTATGCATCCTGCAGCCGGAATTTACCTGAAATAATGGGGCCGCACAGTCTGCGGCGCCCAGCTCTTACTCTGCAGGCGTCTCGGCTGCCGCCTCAACCGCAGCTTCGGCTGGTGCCTCGTCAAGAGCCGGCTCAGCCGGAGCTTCTTCCTGTGCGCCGATGTCAACGCCCATCGATCCCTGCTGACGCGCAATGCCGTCAATGCAGGCCCTGGCGATCAGGTCGCAATAAAGCTGGATGGCGCGGGCCGCGTCGTCATTGCCGGGGATCGGAAAATCGATCCGGTCCGGATCGCAGTTTGAATCGATGATCGCAACAACTGGGATGCCGAGGCGCTTGGCCTCTTCAATGGCGTTGGCTTCCTTGTTGGTGTCAACGATGAACATGATGTCCGGTGTCGAGCCCATATCCTTGATGCCGCCGAGCGCGCGGTCAAGCTTCTCGCGCTCGCGCTCAAGGTTCAAGGCTTCCTTTTTGGTGAAGCCGTGATTTTCCGAAGCGAGCAGTTCGTTGAGCTTGCGCAGGCGCTGGATCGAATTCGAAATCGTCTTCCAGTTCGTCATCATGCCGCCGAGCCAGCGGGCGTTGACGTAATATTGCGCCGAGCTGCGCGCGGCTTCCGCAATGATGTCGGACGCCTGGCGCTTGGTGCCGACAAACAGCACGCGTCCGCCGCGGGCGACGGTGTCGGAGATCGCCTTCAGCGCCTGATGCAGGAGCGGAACGGTCTGGCCGAGGTCGATGATGTGGATGTTATTGCGGGTGCCGAAAATGTAGGATTGCATTTTCGGGTTCCAGCGATGGGTTTGGTGCCCAAAGTGGACGCCAGCTTCGAGAAGCTGACGCATGCTGAATTCTGGCAGCGCCATGATATAAGTCCTTTCCGGTTGAACCTCCACGGAGTTTGACACTTGCGTGCCACCGGCGGCGCAGGCCGGATTTCTCCCGGACCGAACCAATCCCCGTGTGTGGAATGCGGCGGGCTATAGAGGAGGCGATGGGGAAACGCAAGCGCCCCAATACTGCAAGTGTGGCAATCAGACACTTGCGGGACTGTCCTGATTCGCGGTATCGCGCGCCGGGGCTTGGACAGAAGGATTGTGCGTTGATCGCCACGCGTTTCACCCAGCATGTTTCATCTCTGCGCAATCTGGCTTCGGTCGTTCTAACCGCGCTGTTGCTCGCCTCCTGCCAGACCTCGGAAGTTCTCGATGCGAAGAAGGCGTCTGAGCGCGCGCAGCCGGAGCGCTATGCCT
Source organism: uncultured Alphaproteobacteria bacterium (assembly GCA_963792485.1). Taxonomy (GTDB): domain Bacteria; phylum Pseudomonadota; class Alphaproteobacteria; order Rhizobiales; family Rhizobiaceae; genus JANOYJ01. The sequence continues at coordinate 3,514 of CAWBWL010000007.1, read as the reverse complement.
CTGTCGTGATCGACATGTCCAGCGGCAAGGAGCTGTATGGCTATTCGCAGAACGCCACGCGTTATCCCGCTTCGCTCACCAAGATGATGACGCTTTATCTTGTCTTCGAAGCACTGCAGAGCGGGCGGATCGACAAGACCACGCTCATCCCCATTTCCGCCAACGCCGCCGGACAGGCGCCGTCCAAGATTGGTCTGAAGGCGGGCCAGTCCATTGATGTGGACACGGCCATCCGCGCCATTACCGTCAAATCCGCCAATGATATCTCCGTCGCGCTCGCCGAATATCTGGGCGGCAACGAGCAGACCTTTGCCGCGCAAATGACCGCCAAAGCCCGCGCGCTCGGCATGAGCCGCACGACATTCCGCAACGCGTCTGGTCTGCACGATCCTGGCCAAGTGACAACTGCGGAGGACATGGCGCATCTCGGCGTCGCGCTGCGCAAACGCTTTCCCCAGCACTTTGCCTATTTCAAACTGAAGCAGTTCAACGTCGCGGGCCGCACAATCACCGGCCACAACAAGGTCCTCGACACGGTCGCCGGCGCCAATGGCATCAAGACCGGCTACACGCGGGCGTCAGGCTTCAATCTGGTGACCTCGGTCGAGCGCGACGGCAAACAGATGATCGCGGTCATCCTCGGCGAAGATTCGGCCCGCGCGCGGGATGCGCGGATGGCGGCGCTGGTGATGGCGTATATGGGGCGGATGGAGTGAGTTCCGCCATCCTCGAATTCTAACTTCCAACCCTCGGCGCTGCCCCTCATCCGACCCTTCGGGCCACCTTCTCTCCGCAAGGGGCGGGGAGAAGGGAAGAGCTGCACCGTCGGCGGCCATCCCCTTCTCTCCGCCGCTTGCGGAGAGAAGGTGCCCGAAGGGCGGATGAGGGGCAGCGCCGAGGGATCGGGATTGTCTGTGGTTCTTTGAAACGCGGACAGTTGGCTTAGAAAACTTCAACAAGATCGGGCCTGATCGTCGCCATGAACTGCTCGTCAAGGCTGCGCCGCATAAAGGCGTTGGCAGGAACGCCAATCGCTTCGCTCGTGAGCCGCTCGACGCGAACGAGGCCCAGAATAGAAAAATTGCTCTGCAAGTCCACATCCAACAGAATGTCGAGGTCGCTGTCTGGCCGAAAATCGCCCCGCGCCCGCGAACCAAAAAACGCAATATGCCGCACGCCTTCGGCTTCAAGCGCTGGGCGAATTGAGTTGAGAATTGACACGATGGCTTGAAGCTTCATGGAATGAACTCACGGTGGTTAAGAGGATTATCCAATTGCACCTATGGGTCCGAGACAATTGCAAAGCAGCTCATTTAAGGTTCATTATGGCGACACCAACAAGGAGTCCGCAATGGTCGATATGTCCCTAATAGCTGGAGCTGTTTCTTCGCTTAAGACGGCCTCTGAGATTGTAAAAGGTTTAGTTGACGTTCGCGATCAAGCCGTTTTCACATCAAAAGCGATAGAGTTGCAAAGAATCATTGTTGACGCGCTTGCCAGCGCAGCCACCGCCCAATCTGAGCAGATATCCTTAGTCGAGCAAATTCGAGGATTGCAGTCCGAAATATCGAACTTCAATAATTGGGAGAGCACAGCGACAAGGTATCACCTCAAAGATATGGGCGGATCAACGTTTGCTTACGAATTGAAAGATGGAAACGCAGAAGTTGAACCAATTCATCTTGCCTGCCCAAGGTGCTTTGAGAAGAAAACTCGCTCAGTTTTACAGTTCGTGGAACGGAATTATTACCAGAGAGATAAATATAAGTGCCCGGAATGCCAGAGCGATTTTGAATTTGGGGTAACAGTGACGCCTTCCCGCCAACCAATCAGAAGGAACAGGTAAACAAGAATATAATTCTGATTATAGCCCGCTCAAACCAACCTCCCCTGCTCCACCGCCGCCGCAATAAAACTCGCAAATAGCGGGTGCGGCTCGAACGGGCGGCTCTTCAGCTCCGGATGATATTGCACGCCAATGAACCACGGATGGTCCGGATATTCGACCGTCTCCGGCAGAACCCCGTCAGGCGACATGCCGGCGAAGACGAGGCCGCAGGCTTCGAGGCGCTCTTTGTAGTCGATATTGACCTCGTAGCGGTGGCGGTGCCGCTCATGAATGACCGTATCGCCATAGATTTCAGCGATATGCGAGCCGCGCTTCAAATCCGCCTCATACGAACCGAGCCGCATCGTGCCGCCCAAATCGCCCGCCGCACGGCGCTTTTCCAGCATGTTGCCCTTCAGCCATTCAGTCATCAGCCCGACCACCGGCTCCTTGGTCTCGCCGAACTCGGAGGATGAAGCTCCGCTGACACCCGCTAGGTTCCGCGCCGCTTCGATGCAGGCCATCTGCATGCCGAAGCAGATGCCGAAATACGGCACTTTGCGCTCGCGGGCGAATTTGGCCGCCAAAATCTTGCCCTCCGAGCCGCGCTCCCCGAAACCGCCGGGAACAAGGATGCCGTGGACCTTTTCAAGGTATGGCGACGGGTCTTCTTTCTCGAAGATTTCCGACTCGATCCAGTCGAGCTTGACCTTCACCCGATTCGCCAAGCCGCCATGCGCCAATGCTTCCATGAGCGATTTGTAGGCGTCCTTGAGGCCGGTATATTTGCCGACCACGGCAATGGTGACTTCGCCTTCCGGGTTATGAATCCGCTGCGTGATCTCGTTCCAGCGCTCCATGCGCGGCTTTGGCGCGGGATCGATGCCGAATGCAGCGAGCACCTCCGCGTCCAGCCCCTCCTTGTGATAGGCCATCGGAACGTCGTAAATATGCGCCACATCAAGGGCTTGGATCACCGCGCTCTCACGGACATTGCAGAACAGCGACAGCTTGCGCCGCTCTTCCTTGGGTATCTCCCGGTCGGCGCGCACCAGCAGAATATCCGGCGCAATGCCGATGGAGCGCAGCTCCTTGACCGAATGCTGCGTCGGCTTGGTCTTCAGTTCCCCCGCCGCCGGTATCCAGGGCATCAGCGTGAGATGAATGTAAACACAGGAATTGCGCGGCAGATCATTGCCGATCTGCCGGATTGATTCGAGAAACGGCATCGCTTCAATATCGCCCACCGTGCCGCCGATCTCGCAGATGACGAAGTCAAACTCCTCATTGCCTTCCAGCACGAAGTTCTTGATTTCATTGGTCACATGCGGGATGACCTGCACGGTTGCGCCGAGATAATCGCCGCGCCGCTCCTTGTCGATAATGTCCTTGTAAATGCGCCCCGTCGTGATGTTGTCACGCTTGTTGGCCGAGCGGCCGGTGAAGCGCTCGTAATGGCCAAGATCAAGGTCGGTTTCCGCACCGTCATCGGTGACGAACACCTCGCCATGCTGATAGGGCGACATGGTGCCCGGATCGACATTGAGGTACGGGTCTAGCTTGCGGATGCGCACGCGGTAGCCGCGGGCCTGAAGGAGCGCAGCCAGAGCTGCTGCGGCGATGCCTTTTCCGAGGGAAGAAACCACGCCGCCAGTGATGAAAACATAACGAGCCATGGGATTGAGG